>NZ_JBFTNS010000002.1:0-759374 GCF_056397605.1 Arthrobacter sp. 05L44
GGCGTCGATCCAGCGGCGGGCGATGCGGGTGAGGAAGTCCGGGTCGTACTCGGTGGCGGTGGCGGTCAGGGCGTGTTCCATCCGGGTGCTGGTCCCGGGGTCGGTGACGGGCCGGACCCGGTCCAGGGCCTGGCTGATGATCGTGGCGGACCGGGAACCAAGGACGCCCGCGGCGAGGGCGGCGCCGAGTTCCTCGTGCCGGGGTGCCAGGGGCTGGCCGGTGGTCCCGGTGCCGGGCAGCACGGTCCCGGCGAGAGCCAGCCGGCGGTGGGCTTCGGTGGCGCTGATATGCAGGCGGGCGCGGAGGAAATCCCCGGCCCGCCGGTACCCGTCATCCAGGACCGGGTCATGGGTGGCAGCGGCGTCGGTGCGGGTGCGTTCGACCGCTGCCGCAGCGATGAGTTGCAGGTACTCCACGGTCCGGGAGATCTCCTCGACCCGGGCCGCGAACTCCGCGGCCTCCCGCACCCCGAACAACGCGGCGTCCGCGGCCGCCGTGACACTCAACCCCCGCAAGTCCTCCAGCACACCACCCAACACCGCACCGCCGGCAAGCTCACAGCCCTGCGCACCGCGCCGATCACCGTCCGGCCCACCAGCCGGACGAAACGCGAGAGCTGCACCGCTTCCCATAAACCAAGTCTCCCAAGGGGGTACGACAAAATAGCGACCACCACCTACGCGAACCCGCCACCGAACACGCCGCGCCGCTGCCGCGCCGCCACCGAACACGCCGCGCCGCCACCGAACACGCCGCGCCGCTGCCGCGCCGCAGTTGCAGCAATCGAAGCACCCCCGCAACCGACCACCCGCCCGCTTCGCCATGGCCGCCGGCGTCATACGGACACAATCAACAACCCCGGCCCGAAAGCACGCGCCGTGCCCGGTGCCGCCAGGGATTTCTACCGCGGCCCACCAGCGGAATCAGTCGCCTAGGACCGTGCCGTATTTCAGATCGGTAACGCTAGCTCCTATGCTTAGCTGGAGCCTTTGTAAGGATTTGGGGGCGAGTAGTCGTGAGGAAACTGGTAAATGAGTAGTGTTCTGACAATCCGCGGAGGCGTCCCGCTGACCGGCCGCGTCACCGTTCGCGGGGCCAAGAATCTTGTCCCCAAGGCGATGGTCGCTGCCCTGCTGGGCAACGAGCCCTCCGTGCTGCGCAACGTGCCGGAGATCAAGGACGTTGAAGTTGTCACCAGCCTGCTCCAGCTCCACGGCGTCACAGTGGACAAGGACCCCGTCACGGGCGACCTGACCCTGGATCCGACCAACGCCAAGACGGCCTCGCACACGGCCATCGACGCGCATGCCGGCGACTCCCGCATCCCGATCCTGCTGTGCGGTCCGCTGATCCACGCCATCGGTGAGGCTTTTATCCCGGACCTTGGCGGCTGCAAGATCGGCGACCGCCCCATCGATTACCACCTCAACGTCCTGCGCCAGTTCGGTGCCGTCGTTGAGAAGCGCCCGGGCGGCATCCACATCTCCGCTCCGCATGGCCTCAAGGGCGCCAAAATCGCCCTGCCGTACCCGTCCGTCGGAGCCACCGAGCAGGTCCTGCTCAGCGCCACCCGCGCCGAGGGAATCACCGAGCTTTCCGGTGCCGCCACGGAACCGGAAATCGTCGACCTCATCGCCGTGCTGCAGAAGATGGGCGCCATCATCAGCGTCCAGACCGACCGCACCATCCGGATCGAAGGCGTGCAGGACCTGGGCGGCTACAACCACCGCGCCCTGTCCGACCGCAACGAATCGGCGTCGTGGGCCTCGGCAGCGCTGGTGACCCGCGGCGATATCTTCGTCGAAGGCGCCACGCAGCGCGACATGATGACCTTCCTGAACACCTACCGCAAAGTGGGCGGCGGCATGGACATCGGCGAGGACGGCATCCGCTTCTACCACCCGGGCGGCAAGCTGAACCCGCTGGTGCTCGAAACCGATGTACACCCCGGGTTCATGACTGACTGGCAGCAGCCGCTGGTGGTCGCCCTGACACAGGCCGAAGGCGTGTCGATCGTGCACGAGACCGTGTACGAAAACCGGTTCGGTTTCACTGACGCCCTCATCCGGATGGGCGCCAACATCCAGGTGCACCGCGAATGCCTGGGCAGCGTTCCTTGCCGGTTCGGCCAGCGCAACTTCCTGCACTCCGCCGTCATCTCCGGGCCCACGCAGCTCAAGGGCGCCGACATTGATGTGCCGGACCTGCGCGGCGGCTTCAGCCACCTCATCGCAGCCCTCGCCGCCACCGGCACCTCAAAGGTCACCGGCATCGACATCATCAACCGCGGCTACGAGCGCTTCACCGAGAAGCTCGCCGGCCTCGGCGCCGACTTCGACATCACGTCGGCCCGGTAGCGGGGACCACCGTGAAGGAAACCGCCAAGAGCCACATCACCTTTGTCATCACGGCCGGAATTGTCCGACCGGTGATGAACCTGCTGATGAACAAGAAGTGGGAGGGCCTTGAAAAGCTCCCCGCGGGCGGCTTCATCGCCGTGCCCAACCACTGCACAGAGATCGACCCCCTGGTGATCGGGCACATGCTCTACAACCAGAACCGGATGCCGCACTTCCTCGCCAAGGGCAGCCTGTTCAAGGTCCCGGTGCTGGCTTCGGTGCTGCGCAACACCAAGCAGGTCCCGGTGGAACGTTCGACGGCGGGTGCCAACCGTTCGCTTCAGGTCGCCAGGGAAGTCGTGGACGAGGGCGGAGCCATCATCATTTATCCGGAGGGTACGCTGACGCGTGACCCGGACCTGTGGCCGATGAAAGGCCACACGGGGGCGGCCCGGATGGCGCTGGAAAGCGGTATCCCCGTGGTCCCGATGGCCCACTGGGGGGCGCACGAGGTCTTCCCCCGCTACGCCAAGCGTTTCCACATCTTCCCCCGGAAGACGTCCCGTGTGCTGGTCGGCGACCCCGTGGACCTGAGCGCCTTTGCCGGCCGCCCGCTGGACAAAGCGACCCTCACCGAGGCCACCAACGTGATCATGGACGCCATCACTGAACTGCTGGCCACCCTGCGCGGCGGCCAGCCCCCGCTGGTCCGCTGGGATCCGTCGGCCCACAACCAGTCAGCCCACGGGCGCTTCGTCGAACGCGGCGGCAGCACCTCGAACAGCGCGGGCGCCGGCGCCGCAGCCACTGCCCCTGGGTCTGGTACCGCGCCGGAGACCGGCGCCGCGCCTGTCACCAACACTGCAACGGACGCCGACGCCGGTAGCGCCGCGGACGGTACCAAGTGACGGCCGGACACCACACAGACGCCACCGGTTCTGCCCTGAACGTCGCGGTCCTCGGCGCTGGTTCCTGGGGGACCACGTTCGCGAAAGTGCTCGCCGACGCCGCTGCTGCCTCCGGCGTCGACCGCCAGATCCGCCTCTGGGGCCGGCGCGCCGCCGTCGTCGACCAAATCAACACCGCGCACCGCAACGAGCAGTACCTCAAGGACATTGCGCTGCCCTCCAGCATCACGGCCTCCACCGACGTCGCCGAAGTCGTGGACGGAGCCGACCTCGTCGTTCTGGCCGTTCCCGCCCAGACGCTCCGGCTTCAGCTGCGCGAATGGTCGTCCCTCATCGGACCGGAGGCCATGGTGGTGTCCCTGATGAAGGGCCTGGAACTGCACACCGACGCCCGCATGAGCGAGGTCATCAGCGAAGAGCTGTCCATCCCCGCCGAGCGCGTCGCCGTCGTGTCCGGACCCAATCTCGCCATGGAGATCGCCCGGGAAGAACCGACAGCCTCAGTAGTGGCCTGCACCGATGACGCGGCCGCCGGCTGGATCGCCCGTACCTGCACGGCACCCTACTTCCGGCCGTATACGACGTCGGACGTGGTCGGCGTCGAAATCGGCGGGATCGTCAAGAACATCATTGCCCTGGCGGTCGGCATCTGCGAAGGCAAACGCATGGGGGACAACACCAAAGCCTCCGTCATTACCCGCGGCCTCGCCGAGACGTCCAGGCTGACGCTGGCGCTGGGCGGCGAAGCGCGGACCATGGCGGGGCTGGCAGGACTTGGCGACCTCGTCGCGACCTGCTCCTCGCCGCTGTCCAGGAACCACACGGCCGGCCGCCTGCTTGGCACCGGCCTGACCCTCGACCAGGTCACCGCCGAGATGACGCAGACCGCAGAAGGCATCAAATCGGCCCAGGCCGTGCACGAACTGGCCGGCAAGTCCGGCGTCGAGATGCCCATCACGGCCGCCGTCGTCGCCGTGCTGGCCGGAAAACTGTCCGTTGACGAACTGGGACCGCTCCTGTTGTCCCGGGACCTGAAATCCGAAGGCGATTACTAAGAGTGTCTGAGATCAACGCATCAACAGAAGCTTCCGCGAGCCGGTCGCGTCCCCGGGTGGCCGTGCTCTTCGGCGGCCGTTCCAGCGAACACGCGGTCAGCTGCGTCACGGCGGCCGGCGTCCTCGGCGCCATTGACCAGGCCAAATATGAGGTGATCCCGATTGGAATCGCCAAGACCGGCCAGTGGGTCCTCGCCTCCGGCGACACCGCCCAGTGGTCGCTGTCTGCGACCTCCCTGCCGGAAGTGGCCCCGTCGGACCAGACCGTGACCCTCGCGGAGATCGGCGGGGAGCACCAGCTGATTGTGGCCGCCCCGAACCAGGTGCCGCAGGAACTGGGCTCCGTGGACGTCGTTTTCCCGCTGCTGCACGGGCCGTTTGGCGAAGACGGCACGGTCCAGGGTCTCCTGGAACTGTCCGACACGCGCTACGTCGGCGCTGGCGTCCTGGCCTCGGCCGTCGGTATGGACAAGCACTTTATGAAGGTGGTCTTCGAGTCCGCCGGGCTGCGGGTCGGGCCCTACATCGCCGTCACGGACCGCCAGTGGCTCACCGATCCGGAACTGGTGCGGAAACGTGTGGACGCCCTCGGGTTCCCGGTCTTCGTCAAGCCCGCCCGGGCCGGCTCCTCCATGGGCATCTCCAAGGTCGATTCGCTCGAGGGCCTCGATGCCGCAATCGAGGCGGCCAGGGAGCACGACCCCAAACTCGTCATCGAAGCCGGCATCGTCGGCCGGGAAATCGAATGCGCCGTGCTCGAAGGCCGGGGGACCGACGCCCCGCGGACGTCAATGCCCGGGGAGATCTCCGTGGCCGGCGGCGGCCACGACTTCTACGACTTCAACGCCAAGTACGTGGAGGACGACGCCGCCGCGCTGAGCTGCCCGGCCGACCTCCCCGATGAGGCAATCGCCCGGGTCCGCGAGCTGGCCGCTGTAGCGTTCGACGCCGTCGGCGCCGAGGGCCTCAGCCGGGTGGACTTCTTCTACACCCCGGACGGCGAACTGATCATCAATGAGATCAACACCATGCCCGGCTTCACGCCGAAGAGCATGTACCCGCAGATGTGGAAGGCCTCGGGCCTGGGTTATGCGGAACTGATCGACGAACTGATCCATCTGGCCCTGCACCGCCGGACCGGACTGCGCTAGTCCCCACCGGCTCCCTAACCTCGCTCCGCTTCGGCCAGGGAACCCTGCCGGCGTGGGCCCCACCGGCAGCTAATGCTCGCTCCGCGTCGGCCAGGGAACCCTGCCGGCGTGGGCCCAACCGGCGCCTAAGGCTCGCGCCGCTTCGGCCAGGGAACCCTGCCGGCGTGGGCCCAACCGGCGCCTAAGGCTCGCCCCGCTTCGGCCAGGGAACCCTGCTTTACTTGCCGGTCGGCAGGTTCGGCAGGTCTTCCTGGCCAACGCACTTGCGCGCGGCCTTGATCTTCGACGCCGGCGAGGCGAGCTCCGCCAGGACCGTCGCCGAGCTGATCTTGTTCGGGTCCATGAGGATTTCGGTGGCGGGTTCGCGCCCGAACGTGGTCAGTGTCCACACCGGGTTTCCCTCTTTGATGACCCAATCGACGCCGTTGACGCTTACACAGCGGTCAGTGGTGGGGCCGGGGACATTGACGCCGCAACGCAGGACGACGACGGACGGGTCACCCCACGCCGCGGTGGCCTGGCTGTTGGTCTTGCGCAGCTTCGCGTCGCCGAGGCTGTCCGGCAGCGCCAGCATCATGGGCGCGCACGCGGCGTTCGCCGCGTCCTTGGCCGGAGTGACGTCGACGACGGGGGAGCAGGCACTCAGGACGAGCCCGGCAGCGGCCGCCGTGGCCAGGAAACGAAGCGGACGAAGGAAGCCGGACGGGCGGAACTGCTGCATCCATCCAGCCTATCCCGGCCGGGGGAGCCGTTTGGCCGCCGCGGAGCTGCAGCCCGCCGTCGTTGTCGCCCCCTCGCGGTAGCGTAGGGCTGTGCCCGAACCACTGACGCAAAAGTCCCCAAAGCCCGAAGAGTCCGGGTCCCTCACCGTGGCCCAGCTCTCCGAGTCGGACCTCCTCGCCCGGATCTTCCCGCGGCTGCACGGCGGAGACACCAGCGCCCTGTTGCTGGGTCCCGGCGACGACGCCGCCATAGTCGCGGCGCCGGACGGCCGGACTGTGGTCAGCATCGACACTCAGGTGGCCGACCAGGACTTCCGGCTCAAATGGAACAACGGCTACCGCACGTCCGGCTACGACGTCGGCTGGAAGGCCGCTGCCCAGAACCTCAGCGACATCAACGCCATGGGCGCCCGCGCCACCTCCATGGTGGTCAGCCTCACCATGCCCCCCGAAACACTCGTGTCCTGGGTCGAGGACTTCGCGGACGGCCTCAGCGCGGGCATCCGCGAACTCGGCGCGCCCGGCTGTGCCGTGGCCGGCGGAGACCTGGGCCGTGGCCGCGAACTGGCCGTCAGTGTCGCCATCCTGGGCACCCTCGACGGGGCCGCCCCTGTGCTGCGCTCCGGTGCCGCCGCAGGGGACACCTTGGCACTCGCAGGTACCGTGGGGCGCGCCGCCGCCGGCCTGGCCCTGCTGGAATCCGCCACCCCGGTGGCCGAGCTGACCGCAGAACAGCGCGGCCTGATGGACAGCCAGTGCCGCCCGGCGCCTCCGCTCGCGGCCGGTCCGCTGGCCCGCGAGGCCGGCGCCACTGCCCTGATGGACATCTCCGACGGACTGGTCCGCGACGGCCAGCGGATGGCAGCAGCCAGCCACGCCGTCCTGGACCTGGATCCGGCCGCACTAAAAGAACTCGGCGACGACCTGCTGCCCGCGGCCGCACTGCTGGGCGCGGACCCGATGGCATGGGTGCTCGGCGGAGGAGAGGACCATGGCCTGCTTGCAGCCTTTCCAGCCGGCATTCAGCTGCCTCAAGGTTTCACTGCGATAGGCTCGGTAGTGGCCTCTGCACCAACGGACAGCACGGGCGTCACGATAGCGGGCCGGCCCGCGGACACCGTGGGATGGGATCACTTTGCAGACTAAAATTGCCGCCAACGCGCAAGCGATGAAGCGGTGGTTGGGCAAGGCGGAGACAACGCTTGGAAACCACAGCGACCGCCTGAACGCCATCAATATCTTTCCCGTCGCCGACGGTGACACCGGCACCAACCTCTACCTGACGGTGCGCGCCGCTGCCCGGGCCCTGCAGGACGTCCCTACTGAGACTGCCACGCTGCCGCAACTGAACCCGGGCACCCCGGTCCACGTGGCCGGTCCGCCGGACGCGGTCCAGAACGACGTCGGCGCCGTCCTGGCCAAGGCGGGCCAGGCAGCCATTGAGCAGGCACGCGGTAACTCCGGCACCCTCTTCGCCGTTTTCCTGTGTGCCGCGGCGGAGCCCCTGGCCGGGCACCCGCGGCTCAGCTCGCCCCTGCTGGCAGCCGCTCTCAACCGCGCCCAAATCAGGGCCTGGTCGGCGCTAAGTGACCCGGTACCGGGCACCATGCTTTCCGTGATGGAGGCAGCGGCCCGGGCGGCCGCCGCTGTGGACGCGGAGCACGACGGCGACGACAGTAACCACACGCTGGGGCTGGCGCTCGACGCCGCGGTCGAGGCCGCCCTGGCCGCCGTCGTCCGCACCGAGGATCAGCTCGAGGCCCTGCACTCCGCCCGCGTGGTGGACGCCGGCGGCGTCGGGATGCTGCTGGTGCTGGACTGCCTGCGCTCCGCCGTGCTGGGCGAGGAACTGCAGGACCAGCTGCTGGACGGACTGCACGGGTACGACGTCCAGGACCCCCACATCCACACGGACATGCCCCGGGACGACGGCGTGGAAGTCATGTGCACCATCACCCTCTCACCCCTGGACGCCGCCACCATGCGGCAGCGGCTCGATGAAATGGGGGAGTCCGTCATCATGAGCCAGGTGGGTGGCGAGGCCGACGCCAACGGCGCCTACCGGTGGCGGGTCCACGTCCACGTGCCCGACCCGGCGCCCGCCGTCGCCCTCATCCGCTCGCTGGGTGAACCCTCGGACTTCAACGTCAGCGACCTCGCGTTGCCCCGGGACCCCTCGGAGAGTTCCTCGGCGGGAATCCCGGACCAGGGTCCTGATACCGGGCCCGGCACCACGGACCTCGACGGACATGAACGCTGAACTTGAGCTGGGCCTGGAGCGCCGGATCGGCAAGCGCTCCGCAGCCGTCATCGAAAAGCACCTTGGCATCAGCACCGTCGGCGGCCTGCTGAACTACTTCCCCCGGCGCTACCTGAGCCGCGGCGAACTGACCCCCATCAGCGAGGTCCCGCTGGACGAGGAAGTGACGCTCATTGCGCGGGTGGTCTCCAACAGCACCCGCGCCATGCGCGCCCGCCGCGGTTCGCTAACCGACGTCGTGATTTCCGACGACGCCGGCACCGGCGTTCCCGGAACCCTCAAGGTCAGCTTCTTCAACGGCTTCCGGGCCAAAGCGGAACTCCAGCCGGGCCGGCGCGCGATGTTCTCCGGCAAGGTCACCCGCTATGCAGGATCGCTGGGCCTGACCAACCCGGACTTCCTGCTGCTCGACGAGGACCCCGACACTCCCGGGATGGACCCGGAAAAGCTCGCCGCCATGCCCATTCCTGTGTATCCCGCGACGGCGAAACTAACCAGCTGGTCCATCCAAAAGGTGATCACCACGCTGCTGGACACCGTGGAGCTCGGGGATCTGGATGACCCCCTCCCTGCGGACATCGCGGCCCGCGAGAAGTTCCTGCCGGTGGCCGACGCCTACCGACTCATCCACGCCCCGCAGTCGCCCGCCGACTGGCAGCGCGCCCGCGACCGCTTCCGGTACCAGGAAGCCCTCGTCCTGCAGTCCGCCCTGGCCCGGCGCCGGGCCCAGCTGGCGGCCGAGGAGGCGACGGCCCGCCGGCCGGCCACCGACGGCCTGCTCACGGCTTTCGACCGGCAGCTGCCCTTCACCCTGACCGCCGGCCAGGCCGCCGTCGGCAAGACCCTGGCCGGGGAACTGGCACAGGACTCGCCGATGAACCGGCTGCTCCAAGGCGAGGTGGGTTCGGGAAAGACGATTGTTGCCCTGCGCGCCATGCTGCAGGTGGTCGACGCCGGGGGACAGGCCGCACTGCTGGCGCCCACCGAAGTGCTCGCGGCCCAGCATTATGAATCCATCCGCCGCACTTTGGGCCCGCTCTCCCGGGACGGGCTGCTGGGCGGATTCGGCCCCGACGCCGTCCAGGTCACGCTGCTGACCGGCTCGATGCCCACGGCCGCCCGGAAACAGGCCATGCTCGACGCCGCCGCCGGGACCGCCGGGATCGTGATCGGCACGCACGCCCTGCTGAGCGACAACGTCTCTTTCTACGACCTCGGGCTCATCGTGGTGGACGAACAGCACCGCTTCGGAGTCGAACAGCGCGACGCGCTCCGCGCCAAGGCCAGCAAACCGCCGCACCTGCTGGTCATGACGGCCACGCCCATCCCGCGCACCGTGGCCATGACCGTGTTCGGTGACCTCGAAACCTCCATCCTCGACGAACTGCCGGCAGGCCGTGCGCCCATCTCCACCCACGTGGTGGGCCTGGCCGAGCATCCGGCCTGGGCCACCCGGATCTGGTCACGTTCGCGCGAGGAGATCGACGCCGGACACCAGGTCTACGTGGTCTGCCCCAAGATCGGAGCGGACGACGACGGTGACTTCAGCCCGGGGGAGGCCGAACCCACCGATGCCGACCTCGCGGAGACCGGAGGCCGGGAGCTCGCGTCGGTTACCGGCGTCGTCGAACTGCTTGGCGACGAACCGGCCCTCGCCGGGGTGCCCGTCGCGCCGCTGCACGGCCGCCAGGACCCGGTCCTCAAATCCGAAACCATGGCCTCATTCACGGCAAACCAGACCAAACTGCTGGTCTCCACCACCGTGATCGAGGTAGGTGTGGACGTGCACAACGCCACACTGATGGTGATCCTGGACGCGGACCGCTTCGGTATTTCCCAGCTGCACCAGCTCCGAGGCCGTGTGGGCCGCGGCGGCTTGCCGGGAACGTGCCTGCTGGTCACCACCCTGGAACCGGAGCATCCCAGCCGGCGCCGCCTGGACGCGGTGGCGGCGACCACGGACGGCTTCGAGCTCTCGCAGGAGGACCTCAAGCTCCGCCGCGAAGGTGACATCCTCGGCGCTTCGCAGTCCGGCGGCAGGTCGACGCTGAAGCTGCTGCGGGTCCTGGAGCACGAGGACGTCATCGCCCGGGCGCGGCAGGACGCCCAGGCCATTGTGTCCGCCGACCCGAACCTGGCCCGGCACAGTGTGCTCGCCGCGGCAATCGACGACTACCTCAATCCGGAGAAGGAGGCGTTCCTTGAACGCGGCTAGAACACAAACCATGGGCGGCGCTGCCCCGGCCCGGCGGGACGTACTGGCATGAGCCGTATCATCGCGGGGGCCGCCGGCGGCACACCGTTGGTCAGCGTCCCGGGTTCCCTAACGCGCCCCACCACGGACCGGGTCAAGGAAGCACTCTTCTCCCGGCTGGACGCCTTCGAGGTCATCGCCGACGCTCGGGTGCTGGATCTGTATGCAGGTTCCGGCTCCCTCGGCGTGGAGAGTGCCAGCCGTGGCGCGGCCGCCGTGGACCTGGTGGAGTTCGACGGGAAAGCTAGCGAGGTCTGCCAGCGCAACGCCGACCTCGTCAACACCGTCGCGCGGCGCAAGGTGGTGTCCGTGCACCGCTCCAAGGTCGAATCCTTCCTGGACCGGGCCGCCGACGCGACGCTCTGGGACCTGGCGTTCCTGGACCCGCCGTACCCGCTTGATGACGTGGCGCTGGCGGCCGTGCTCACCAAGCTGCTCCCGCACCTGGCCCCGGGCGGCGTCGTCGTGGTGGAACGGTCCGCCCGGACGCCGGAGCCTTCATGGCCGGAGGGTATGGAGCGTTTCGCGGAGAAGAAATACGGCGAGACCCGGCTGTGGTTCGCCGAACCCGGCGTTGATGAACCCCAGGCCGTGTCGGCACCGGACCCGGCGGGGGACAAGGACTAGTCCGACAGCACGTCCAGTTCGACACCGGCCAGCACTCTGGCAGGGTGCGGACCCCGAGCCGTGAGGGCCGCAGTCCACGCGGCGGGCCAGGGGACCTGCGTGCCGGTCAGGATGATGTTGCCGGGATGCCGGCCGGCGAACATACCGGTCTCGGCGAAGGCAGCCACATCCGCCATCGCTCGGCGCAGCGCGGCCACCTGGCTGCGCACCAGCGTCAGCCCCGGTTCGTCGCCGACGTTGACGATCAGCACCCCGCACGGGGTCAACCGGGCGGCCGCCTCCCGGTAGAAGTCAGTGCAGGCGATGTGCTCCGGCGCTTCCGGTCCGGAAAAGATATCCAGGATCACGACGTCGAAGCGCAGCCCCGCAGGCAGCTCGGCCAGGGACTCCCGGGCGTCGCCGATCAGGGTGTGCAGCTCGGTGCCCTGCGGCATCGGCAGCTGCTGGAGGACGAAATCCAGCAGCTCCCGTTCAAGCTCCACCGCGTACTGGACGGAGCCCGGCCGGGTCGCCTGGATGTACCGGGCAAGCGTGAGGGCACCGGCACCGAGGTGCAGGGCCGTAATGGGTTCACCCCACGGCGCAGCAAGATCCACCACGTGGCCGATCCGCCGCAGGTACTCGTAGAAGATGTCATCCGGCTCGGCCAGATTTACGTGGGATTGCTCGGCCCCGCCGATGCTCAGGACGAATCCGCCGTCGGTGAATTCGTCCGGCTCGATCACGGCGTGCTGACCGGTGGTGCGCAGGAACCGGGTGGCCGTGGGGCCTCCCGCCGGAGCTCCAGCGTTCCCGGCCGGACTGGCCGCCGCGTCCCCGGCGCTCACAGCCTGTCCCGGAGGGTGGAGAGCCGTTCGGCGGCTTCTTCGAGCACGTGGGTCTTTTTGCAGAAAGCGAAGCGGAGCAGGCTCCGGGTCCGCTCGGCGCCCTCCGCATGGCAAAAGACCGGCACCGGGATGGCCGCAACGCCCACCAGTTCGGGCAGACGGCGGGCCAGGTCCACGGAATCGGAGATCCCCAGCGGGGCAGTATCAACATTGACGAAGTAGGTCCCTTGCGGTGTGTAGACCTCCAGCCCCGCCGCGCGGAGCCCCTCGCTGAGGATGTCCCGCTTGAGGCGCAGCGTGTCGGCAATCCCGGTGTAGAACTCCTCCGGCAGGCCCAGGCCCACCGCGATGGCGCTCTGGAACGGGGTGCCGGAACTGTAGCTAAGGAACTGCTTGACCGTCCGGGCCGCTGACACGAGGTGCTCGGGGCCGCTGAGCCAGCCGATCTTCCAACCGGTGAAGGAGAAGGTCTTTCCGGCCGAGGAGATCGTCAGGGTCCGTTCCGCCGCGCCCGGCAGGGTGGCGATGGGCACGTGCTCGGCGCCAAAAGTGAGGTGCTCGTACACCTCGTCGGTGATGATGACGGCGTCGTGCCGGGCGGCGAGCTCCACCACGCGTTCCAACACCTCACGGGGGAAGACCGCGCCCGTGGGGTTGTGCGGATTGTTTACCAGCACCACCTTGGTGCGGTCGCTGAACGCCGCAGCCAGCGCGTCGAGGTCCGGCATAAAGTCAGGGGTCAGCAGCGGCGCTGTCACGTGCCGGGCGCCGGACAGCCCAATGATGGCGCCGTACGAGTCGTAGAACGGCTCGAAGGTCAGCACCTCATCCCCGGGCCCCACCAGCGCCAGGAGGGCGGCCGCGATCGCCTCCGTCGCGCCCGTGGTGACGACGATTTCCGTCTGCGGATCGGGAGTGAGGCCGTAGAACCGCTGCTGGTGCAGGGCGATGGCTTCCCGGAGCTCAAGAATCCCCTTGCCCGGGGCGTACTGGTTGGCGCCGGCGGCGATCGCAGCCTGGGCGGCATCCTTGATCTCCGCCGGGCCGTCCTCATCCGGGAAGCCCTGGCCAAGGTTGATGGCGCCGGTCTTGAGCGCCAGCGTGGTCATTTCCTCGAAAATGGTCACGCCGAGATCGCCCGAGGGCGAGAGCAGGTTCGCGCCGGTGGCTGCGCGCTGCCAGGGCGACAGCGGCTGCCCGCTCACAGGGTTTCCGCCTTACCGGTCCGTCCGGTGAATTTGTCCATGGTGGTGTAGATGCCGAAGACCGTTCCGCCGACGAAGTCCCAGGCCCGGACCGGCAACAGCCCGCGCAGTACCTTCCCGAGTTGAGCCATCGCCGGTGCGATCAGCTGCGGCCGGCCGGCCACCATGGCACCCCAGGCGCGCTCGACGGCGTCGTCGGGGTTCATCAGCGGAGTCAGCAGCGGACCCCGAGCCCCGGCGAACATGCCGGTGGAGACGTAGCTGGGGCAGAACGTGGTGACCTTCAGATGGTCATGGCCCTGCTGTTCCAGTTCCAGCCGCAGGGAGTCGCTCCAGCCGATCACCGCCCACTTGGAGGCGGCATAAACGCTCATCCGCGGATTGGAGACCGTACCGGCGGCAGAGGCGATGTTCAGGATCCGGCGCGGCCGGCCGCCGTCGGCCATCATGGCCGGAAGGAAGGCGTGGGTGACGTACATCGGGGCGAGCGCGTTGATGTCCATGGTCAGGGCGATGTCACGCTCTGGGTCGTGCTCCCAGAAGAGGGCGCCCCGCACAATCCCGGCGTTGTTGACCAGCAGCGTCAGCGGGCCCTCGGACGCTGCCTCGGCGGCGGCCTCCATAATGGACTCCCGGCTGGCCAGGTCCACACGACGGACGACGGCGCGCGCCCCCAGCGCGGTGACCTCGCCGGCCGTGCTGGCCAAGCCGTCGGCGTCGACGTCCCAGAGAACCACGACGGCGGCCCCCTCCCGGGTGGCGCGCAGGGCGTACAGGCGGCCCATGCCCATGGCGGCACCGGTCACGAGGACCACGCCTCCCGAGACAGTGAAGGGCGCGGAAGGAGAATTCCCGGAAGCTGACATTCCGCCATGCTATCCCGGCCCGCAAGTCCCATGCGGTAGGTTCGGAGCATGAGACGCGCTGTATGCCCTGGCTCCTTTGACCCTATTCACAACGGCCACCTGGAAGTCATCGCCCGGGCGGCCAGCCTCTTTGACGAGGTCATTGTGGCCGTGTCCACGAACTACGCCAAGAAGTACCGGTTCGGCCTCGAAGAGCGCCTCGACATGGCGCGGGAGACCCTGGCGTCCCTGCGTGGAATCGTGGTCGAACCCGTGGGGGAGGGCCTCCTTGCGGAGTACTGCCGGCAGCGCGGGGCATCGGCGATCGTCAAGGGCCTTCGCTCGTCCTCGGACTTCGACTACGAACTGCCGATGGCCACCATGAACCGGCAGCTCACCGGCGTTGAGACCGTGTTCATCCCGGCCGAGGGCCACTACCTGCACCTGTCCTCCACGCTGATCAAGGAAGTCTTCACCCTTGGCGGTGATGTCTCGGAGTTCGTGCCGAAGTCAGTACTGAAACGCCTCCGGACCGGCGAGCCGGGCCAGGATCCGTCCCGCAGAGGGTAAGCTTGATCGGTACTCGGCGGCCTGCTGCCGGGAACGCGGCCCCCGCCGGGCCGGATCGTGGCGCCGAAACGCGCCCTGCCGCCCGGTTTGAGTCCGTCCGGAAGTTCAGGCTAAGATGGTACGTCGGTCATATGTTCAACAGGAGTTCTCATTAAACGAGATGCTAGTTCGCCCCTGGCGTTCGACGTCAAGGACCTCGGACGCAGTCCGGGAAGCATGCGGACACTGACGGAACATGTACCCGCACCAAGTGACCTTGGTGTGGCGCTCATTGGTGTGCAGGAAGGCTCGGATGTCGAGCTGGATCTGCGCCTGGAGGCCGTACACGAAGGAATTCTGGTATCAGGTACCGCGAACGTCGAAGTAACCGGCGAATGCGGTCGATGCCTGGATCCCCTTGCGTATGACCTTGAGGTCAATGTGCAAGAACTTTTCTTCTACGGGGATGCTGAATTCCCGGATGAGGAAGACGAACAAGAGCAACGTCGAGTCGAGCACGATCTGATCGATCTTGAGCCGGTGTTGCGGGACGCAGTTGTTACCATGCTGCCGTTCCAGCCGGTGTGCCGGGAAGACTGCCAGGGCCTTTGCTCCGAATGCGGAGTACGCCTGGAAGACGAGCCGGGGCACCACCACGAGGTCGTAGATCCTCGCTGGGCTGCCCTAGCTGATCTGGCTAAGCCTGACCGGCAAAACTGATTTGTAAGTGTTGGACTAGAGAGAAATGAGTTAGCCGTGGCTGTTCCCAAGCGGAAAATGTCTCGCTCGAATACCCGCGCCCGCCGCTCCCAGTGGAAGGCAACCGCCCCCCACCTGGTGAAGACCGTGGAAAACGGACAGGTTGTTTACAGCCTGCCGCACCAGGCAAAGGTCGTTACCGACTCGGCTGGCACCGCGCTGTTCCTTGAGTACAAGGGCCGCAAGGTCGCAGACGTCTAATCCGCCAACAGGCTGACTAAGATGTCTTCAACTGAAGAGCTTCTGAAGCGTCTCGGTGTCACTATTGACGCCGGGACGCTTCGTCTTGCTCTGACACACCGTTCCTACGCCTACGAAAACGGCGGCATCCCCACCAACGAACGGCTTGAGTTCCTGGGTGACTCCATCCTAGGCTTTTCCGTCACCGACGCCCTGTACCGCGACAACCCTGATCTGCCGGAGGGGGAACTGGCCAAGCGCCGGTCCGCCGTCGTCAGCACCAAGGCGCTTGCCGGCGTCGGCCGCAGCATCGGCCTGGGGGAGTACATCTACCTGGGCCAGGGCGAGAAGCTGACCGAAGGCAAGAACAAGGCCTCCATCCTCGCGGACACCATGGAAGCGCTCATCGGCGCGACCTACCTGTCCAACGGACTGGAGACTGCACGCCAGCTGGTCATGCGGCTTGTTGGGCCGCTGCTCAAGGACGCCGCTGCCCTCGGTGCCGGCACCGACTGGAAGACCAGCATCCAGGAGCTCGCGGCCAGCCGTCAGCTCGGCACGATCAACTACGCGGTGGAGGGCTCCGGCCCGGACCACGCGCGGTCGTTCGAAGCCATCCTGCGGATCGGCGGCAACGACTACGGCACCGGCTCGGGTAACTCCAAAAAGGAAGCCGAGCAGGAAGCCGCGGCCGACGCCTGGCGCCGTCTCTCGGCACCCGAGCCCGCCGCGCAGTCCCAGACCGGCAGCTAGGTCCTTCAGTGCCTGAACTGCCTGAGGTGGAGGTGGTCCGGCGCGGCCTGGTCAACTGGGTGCGCGGCCGGACCATCACTTCCGTCGAGGTGCTGGATCCCCGCTCGATTCGCCGGCACGCCCTCGGCACCGAGGACTTCGCCGGCAACCTCGACGGGGCACGGGTGCTGGACGTGGTCCGGCGCGGCAAATTCTTGTGGCTCCCGCTCTCCGACAAGCCTGACGCTGCCGGAGGCACTGAGCCCGCGCCGTCGGTGGCCCTGATGGCCCACCTCGGTATGTCCGGGCAGCTCCTGATGCAGGACGCGGCCGTCGCGGACGAGAAGCACCTGAAGGTCCGGCTGCGGCTGAGCCCGGCGACGGGCATGCCCGAACAACTCCGCTTCGTCGACCAGCGGATCTTCGGCGGCCTGTTCCTCACCACCCTCATCCCCACCGCGGACGGCGGCCCGGGCGGCCTCGCGGAGACACCGCTGCCGTTGATCGCCGAAGAGGCCTCACATATCGCCCGGGACCCGCTGGACCCGCGGTTCTCTTTCGACGAGTTCTTCCGACGCCTCCGGGCCCGCCGCACCGGCCTCAAGCGGGCCCTGCTGGACCAAGGGCTCATCTCCGGGATCGGCAACATCTACGCGGACGAGGCCCTCTGGCTCGCAAAACTCCACTATGCGAGGCCCACCGACACCCTCCGGCGTTCCGAAGCGCACCGGGTGCTCGACGCCGCCCGCCAGGTCATGACTGATGCCCTCGCCGCCGGGGGCACCAGCTTCGACTCCCTGTACGTCAACGTCAATGGCGCCTCCGGCTACTTTGAACGCTCACTCAACGCCTACGGGCGCGAAGGACAGGAATGCCGGCGCTGCGCCGGGAACGGAATCGTCAGCGTGATGAAGCGGGAACAATTTATGAACCGTTCCTCCTACACCTGCCCCGTCTGCCAGCCGCGACCACGGAACGGCCGCTGGTAGCGCGCACGTCCGCGAACCAGGGCACCGCACTCCTCCCACCCCGTCGATTGCTCCTTAAGTCCCGTGTGAGGCCTCAAATGGGCAGTTACGGAGCAGCGGATGCCGGAAGGGGCCCCGGGAGCCCAAATCCGCGGGATTCCGCCAAGCCACAGTAGATTTAGGGTAGGAAACCCCGCCATGCCGCCATCCAGGAGACCCGGAACACTTTGCACCTCAAAAGCCTGACCGTCCGCGGATTCAAGTCGTTCGCCTCCGCGACGACGTTTGAATTCGAACCCGGCGTCACCGCCGTGGTGGGTCCCAACGGCTCCGGCAAGTCCAACGTGGTGGACGCACTGTCCTGGGTGATGGGCGAACAGGGCGCCAAGACACTGCGCGGCGGCAAGATGGAGGACGTCATCTTCGCCGGCACCTCGGGGCGGCCCCCGCTGGGCAGGGCCCACGTCTCGCTGACCATCGATAACAGCGACGGCGCCCTGCCGATCGACTACAGCGAAGTCACCATTTCCCGCACCCTTTTCCGCACCGGCGGCTCGGAATACGCCATCAACGGGGTCGGTTGCCGGCTGCTGGACATCCAGGAGCTGCTCTCCGATTCCGGGCTGGGCCGGGAAATGCACGTGATTGTCGGGCAGGGCCAGCTGGACAAGGTCCTGCACGCCACCCCCGAGGACCGCCGCGGCTTCATCGAGGAAGCCGCCGGCATCCTCAAGCACCGGCGCCGCAAGGAAAAGACGGTCCGCAAGCTCGAAGCCATGCAGGCCAACCTCGCCCGGCTCAGCGACCTCACCGGGGAAATCCGCCGTCAGCTCACGCCGCTGGGCAAACAGGCCGAGGTGGCCCGCCGGGCCCAGACCGTCCAGTTTGAGGTCCGGGATGCCCGGTCCCGGCTTCTCGCCGACGAACTCGTCCAGCTTCAGGCGGTCCTTGACCAGGACGTCGCGGACGAGACTGCGCTCAAAGCCCGACGCGGCGTTGTCGAAAAGGAACTCGACAGCGGACGCCAGCGGCAGGCGGCCCTCGAACAGCTCGCGGCCGAGGCTACCCCTAAGCTCAATGCCGCCCGCGACAACTGGTACCAGCTCTCCTCCGGCCGCGAACGGCTGCGATCCCTCGGATCTCTCGCAGAGGAACGCCGCAGGCTCCTCGGGGCCTCCGACGAGGCGCCGGACACGGGCCGCGATCCCGAGCAACTCGACAAGCAAGCCGCAAGGGTCAGGGCGGAACAGGCCGTGCTGGAGCAACAGATCGAGCAGAAGGGCCACGCCCTGGAGGCCGCCACTGCCGCCAAGCAGGAGGCTGAAAGCGCCTCCGCGGCGGAAGACAAGCGCCTCGCCACACTGCTCCGGGCCGCAGCGGACCGGCGCGAGGGCCTGGCCCGGCTGGCCGGGCAGGTGGGAGCCGCGCGGTCCAGGGTGGAGTCGGCGCAGGCGGAACTCGGCCGGCTCCGGGAGTCCCAAAGCGCCGGCGAGGAACGGCGCAGGGTTGCCCAGAGCGAATTCACCGCCCTCGAATCGCAGGTTGCCGGGGTCGAGGACGGCGAGGAAACGCTTGACGCCGAATACGAAGCAGCCAGCGAGGCCCTCGACGCCGTCATCGCCGACATCGACGCCCTCAAAGCGGCCGAACGCGACGGCGAACGGGAACGCGACGCGCTGGTTGCCCGGCGGGACGCCCTCCAACTTGGCTTGAACCGAAAAGACGGCTCCGGACACGTGCTGGCCGCCGGGCTGCCGGGGGTGCTGGGCGCTCTCGCCGGCATGCTGACGGTGGAGCCGGGCTACGAGGCCGCCGTCGCGGCGGCGCTGGGCGGCTGCTCGGACGCTGTGGTGGTCGACGACCCCTCCGCGGCCTCAGCGGCCGTGCAGCTGCTGAAGGACGACGACGCGGGGCGCGCCTCGCTGCTGCTCGCCGTCACGGACCTCCAGCCGGCCGTGGAGCCCGACGGCGATCTTCCCGCCGGTGCCCGCTGGGCGGCCTCACTCGTCACCCCGGTCGGTGACGCGCAGCCGGGTGCCGCCGGTCTTCCGCTGGGGCTCCTGCTGAATGGCGCCGTCGTCGTCGAGGACCTCGACGCGGCCGCCCGCCTGGTCGCCGCCCGGCCGGAACTGACCGCGGTGACCCGGACCGGAGATGTCTTTACGTCCCTGAGCGTCACCGGCGGCTCGGCCACGGCGCCGTCGCTGCTGGAAGTCCAGGCCGCCGTCGACGAGGCCTCGGCACGGCTCGCCGACGTCACGGCAGGGCTGGAACGGAACCGCTTCGCCCTGTCCGCCGCCGAGTCGCGACGCGCCGCAGCGCAGGAGCGGGCCGACACCGCGCTGGACAAGCTGCATGACTCGGACGCCCGGCTTGCCGCCGTGGCCGAGCGGCTTGGCCACCTGAACTCGGTGTTGCGCAGTGCCGTCGGCGAAAGCGACCGCCTCGCGGCGTCCCTGGCGCGCGCCGAGGCGAACATCCTCAGCGAGCAGGAGACGCTGGCCGCCGTTGCCGCGCGGCTGGCTGCCGCCCAGGAAGCACCCACGGAGGACGAACCGTCGTCGGAACACCGCGACGCCCTGGCCCTGGCCGCCTCGGCAGCGCGCTCTGCCGAGATGGAGGCCCGGCTCACCCTGCGCAGCGCCGAGGAACAGCTGACCGCAACCCGGAACCGCGCGACGTCGCTGGAACGCGCGGCCGCCACCGAACGGCGCGCCCGCGAGGAGGCCGCCGAACGCGCCCGCCGCCGCCGGCTCCAGGCCGCCCGCGCCGCCGCCGTAGCCGCCGCCGTCGGGCAGGTGACCGGCTTCGTGGACGTATCCGTGGAACTGGCCCGCCGCGAACGGGACAGCGCCGAGGAGCGCCGCGAGCAGATGGAACGCGAACTCGCCGAGGTCCGTACCGGCAACGACGCCCTGGCCCGTGAACTGGCCGAGCTGACCGACTCGGTGCACCGGGACGAACTGGCCCGCGCACAGCAGCGCCTCCGCATCGAGGCCCTCGAACTGCGCAGCGTCGAGGAATTGGGCCTGACCGCGGACCAGCTCGTGGCCGACTTCGGCCCGGACAAGCCGGTCCCCGTGCCGGCAGGGGAGACCGGTGACAAGTGGGCCGCGCTCCGGGCCGCCGTGGACGACGACGGGCAGGAGATCGTCGAGGGCAAGCCCTTCGTCCGCGAGGAGCAGGAGAAACGGCTCCGCAAGGCAGAACGCGACCTCTCCGCCCTGGGCCGGGTGAACCCGCTCGCGCTCGAGGAATTCGCGGCCCTGGAAGAACGGCACCAGTTCCTCAGCACCCAACTGGAGGACCTCAAGTCCAGCCGCAAGGACCTGCTGGACATCATCAAGGAAGTCGACGACCGGGTGCAGAAGGTGTTCGCCGAGGCGTTCGAAGACACCGCGGCGCAATTCGTCAGGGTCTTCGCCCGGCTCTTCCCCGGCGGCGAAGGGCGGCTGGTCCTGACCGACCCGACGGACATGCTGACCACCGGCATTGAAGTGGAGGCCCGTCCCGCGGGCAAGAAGATCAAGCGGCTTTCGCTGCTCTCCGGCGGTGAACGCTCCCTGACGGCGGTTGCGCTGCTGGTGGCGATCTTCAAGGCCCGGCCCTCGCCGTTCTACGTGATGGACGAGGTGGAAGCAGCCCTGGACGACACCAACCTCGGCCGGCTGATCACCATCTTCGAGGAACTGCGCGAGTCCAGCCAGCTGATTGTCATCACACACCAAAAACGCACCATGGAGGTAGCGGACGCGCTCTACGGCGTCACCATGCGCGGCGACGGCGTATCTACCGTCATCAGCCAGCGCCTCGGGGCCGACGTCTGAGCTCCTCCCGCGGGGCCGCGTTACTGGTGCGGCAGCGCTGCCCGCGGGGCATTTGGGGATTGTGAGAAGCTAGGGGAGTGAACGACATCCTCCCTATTGTCCTGCCCATCCTCGTTGCCCTGGTGGTCCTCGGCGCGCTGATTCCGGTGCTCATGAAGACCCGGAAGAACACCACCAACTACCCGTCGCAGCGCGACGCGAACGACCCCGTGCAGGGTGGCGGCGGCACGCTGCTGGAGGACCGCCCGGCGCCGTCCAGCGGCACAACAGTCCAGGATGACGTCGACGGCCTCGGGACCGTCGAGGTGCCTGACGACGTCGCGGGCCTTGAAACGGTCCCGGTCGAGACCCCGCTGCCGGTGGCGGGCCGCCTGACCCGGCTGCGTGAGCGGCTGGTCAAGTCCAACAACATCCTGGGCAAGGGACTGCTCGCCCTGCTGTCGGCAGACAAGATCGATGAGAACGTCTGGGACGAGGTCGAGGAAACCCTCCTGCTGGCGGACCTGGGCACCGAACCGACCATGCAGCTGGTGGACGCGCTCCGCGAACGCGTCAAGGTGATCGGAACGCGCTCACCCGAGCACGTCAAGGAGCTCCTGCGGGAGGAACTGGTCAAGCTCGTGGACCCGACCATGGACCGCAGCCTGAACGTCGAACGCCACGCTGACAAGCCGGCCGTGATGATGGTGGTGGGCGTCAACGGCGTCGGCAAGACCACCACGGTGGGCAAGCTGGCCCGCGTGCTCGTCGCCGAGGACAAGGACGTTATGCTCGGTGCCGCCGACACCTTCCGCGCCGCCGCGGCCGAACAGCTCGCTACCTGGGGCCAGCGCGTCGGCGTCCCCACGGTCAAGTCCGACGTCGATGGCGCGGACCCGGCCTCCGTCGCCTACGAGGCCGTCAAGGCGGGCATTGACCAGGAAGTCGACGTCGTAATGATCGACACCGCCGGCCGGCTGCAGAACAAGGTCGGCCTTATGGACGAGCTCGGCAAGGTCAAGCGCGTCATCGAAAAGCTCGCCGAGGTTGACGAGGTGCTCCTGGTCCTGGACGCCACCACCGGCCAGAACGGTCTGAACCAGGCCCGTGTCTTCGCCGAGGTGGTCAACATCACCGGCATCGTCCTGACCAAGCTGGACGGCACAGCCAAGGGCGGCATCGTCGTCGCGATCCAGAAGTCCCTCGGGGTGCCGGTCAAGCTGATCGGCCTCGGCGAGGGCGCGGACGACCTCGCGCCGTTCGAAGCCGAGAGCTTCGTCGACGCGCTGCTGAACTAGGCCGGCGCGTCCGCCGGGGTGGTCCTGAACGTTTCGCGGGCGAACATCCAGCCCGCGGCCGCGGCCAGGAGCACCCCGCCGGTCACGCCAAATGCCCAGCCGTAGCCAAGCCGGTCGGCCAGGAGCCCGGCGATGACCGGGCCCAGGATGGCGCCGCTGTCCGAGGTCATCTGGAATACCGCCAGGACCCGGCCGCCGGAGCGTTCGTTACCCACGACGTCGGCGATGGCCGCCTGCTGTGCCGGGCCCAGCAGCCCGGAGCCGACGCCGGCGATGGTGGACGCCAGCAGGAACCAGGGCAGCTCGTGGGTCAGGCCGATGCTGGCTGTGGCGAGGCCCGTGACCACCAGGCCGGCGAGCATCAGCGGCTTCCGTCCCAGGTTGTCCGCGAGCCGGCCGGAGAAGGTGAGGGCCGCCGCGTTGCCGGCGGCGAACACCGCCAGCGCCCAGCCCGCAGACGAGGACCCCGCGCCCAGGGCCACGACGGCGAAGAGCGGGACCGTCGCCATCCGGACGCCGAACGTGGCCCAGCCGTTGGCGAAGCTGGACGCCAGCCCGGCCCGGTAGGCGCTGTCCCGCAGGGCGTCGCGCAGTTGCATGGCCGGGGCGGTGGCGCCGGCCTCGCGGGAGCCCGTGGGGACGTGGGTGAGCTGGGTTTGCACCACTGCGGCGGCGAGGACCAGGGCGGCGGCGTAGGCCAGGAAGGGCACCCGCAGGCCGAAGCTGGCCAGCAGGCCGCCGACGATCGGGCCGCACACGTTGCCGATGAGGAAGGCCGACGCGTAGGCGCCGGAGACGCGCCCGCGGCTTTCCGGCGGCGCCAGCCTGACCACCAGCGCCATCGACGCCACCGTGAACATCACCGAGCCGGCTCCGCCGAGGCCGCGGAAGACCAGCAGCTGCCAGTAGTTCTGGGCGAACGCGCACGCCGCCGTCGAGGCCGCGACAATCAGGAGCCCGGCCACGTAGACCGGGCGTTCACCTAGCCGCACAATCAGTGCGCCGCCCGCCGGGGCGAACACGAGCCGCATAAACGCGAAAATGCTGACGATCACCGCGGCCGCCGTCGCGCCGACGTCGAACGTCGTGGCGAACTGGGGGAGCACCGGCGCCACGAGGCCAAAACCCAGCGCAATCAGGAACGCCGCGACCAGCATCACCTTGATGTCCCGGGGCAGGCGCGGCCTGCCGTGCGGCCGGAGGACGGCCATCGGCCCGGTGGGGGCGCCGGAACGGGTTGTTTTGCTCATGCTGCTGCCTTCGGTGTTGCGTGGGGTGCCTGGTGGGAGTCCGGGGCGGGATGGAACGCGTGAAACATAACCGTAACAAGCGTGAGATGCACCATTTACTTCCGGGAGGTTCTTGTAACAACCCGGCAATGTAAATCCTCAGCCGGTGAAACACGCCGCCAGCAAACTCTTCTTAGAACGCAAACCGCGTTGGGCAGGCGGACTATTCCGCACCTACGAGCAAGACACCTAAGAGCAAGAGAGGACGCAGACCATGGAACTCACCGCAGGTCTCGTTTGGCTCCTGGTCGCATCAGCCCTCGTGCTGTTTATGACCCCGGGCCTGGCATTCTTCTACGGCGGCATGACGCGCGCCAAGTCGGCTTTGAACATGATGATGATGAGCTTCGTCGCCATCGGAACCATCGGCATCATGTGGGTCCTGTGGGGCGCCTCGATGGCTACCAGCAACAAAGACAACTTCTTCCAGATCTTCGCCAACCCGTTCAGCCACTTCGGTCTGCACAACTTCACCGACCCGGCGGACCTGCTGAAGGTCGGCTACGCAGCCACCTTCGCGATCATCACCGTTGCGCTGATCTCCGGCGCCGTCGCAGACCGCGCGAAGTTCTCCGCGTGGGTTATCTTCACCCCGATCTGGGCCACGCTGGTCTACGCGCCGCTGGCGTTTATGGTCTGGGGCGGCGGCCTGTTCTCCAAGGACGGCTGGTTCGGCCAGACCTTCGCCCCGGTCATTGACTTCGCCGGCGGCACCGTGGTGCACATCAACGCCGGTGTTGCGGGCCTGATCCTCGTCCTCGTCATCGGCAACCGCAAGGGCTTCGGCAAGGACCCGAACCACCGCCCGCACAACGTCCCGTTCGTCATGCTCGGTGCCGCGATCCTCTGGTTCGGCTGGTTCGGCTTCAACGCCGGCGCCGCCGCCACGGTGGAGCAGGCCGGCCTGATCTGGGTCAACACCCTCGCTGCCCCGGCCGCGGCGATGCTCGGCTGGCTGGCCGTGGAACGCTTCCGTGACGGGCACCCCACCTCCCTCGGTGCCGCCTCCGGTGTGGTGGCCGGCCTGGTCGCCATCACCCCGGCCTGCGCCAACGTGTCCCCGCTCGGTGCGATCGCCCTGGGCGTCGTCGCCGGTGTCGCCTCGGCCCTCGCCGTCGGCCTCAAGTTCAAGTTCGGCTACGACGACTCGCTGGACGTCGTCGGTGTTCACCTCGTCTCCGGTGTCGTCGGCACCGTCGCGATCGGCTTCCTGGCCACCCCGGCCCAGGGCACCGCGGGTCTGTTCTACGGCGGCGGCAGCACGCAGCTTGTCGCCCAGGTCCTCGCGGCCGTCTTCTCGATCATCTTCACCGCCGTGATGACGTTCATCATCGCCTTCCCGATCCACAAGCTGATGGGCTTCCGGGTGTCCCAGGAGCAGGAAGTCGTGGGTGTGGACCTGAGCCTCCACGCCGAAACCGCCTACGAGTTCGGCGTCGGCGGCCGCGGCGGAAGCTTCCAGCCCCTGCATGAACTCATCACCGGCAAGCCGCTGGGCGAGGGCATCGAGGTACCGGCGGCCGAGACCGTGGATGTCACCTCAAACGGCAAGAAGTCCTCAGCTGGCAAGGAAAGCGTGGAAGCATGAAACTGATTACCGCAATCGTCCGACCGGAAAAACTCGACGCCATCAGGGAAGGCCTGGAAGCCTACGGGGTGCAGGGCCTGACGGTCAGCGCGGCCAGCGGCTACGGCCGGCAGCGCGGCTACACCGAGGTGTACCGCGGCGCGGAGTACAACGTGGATCTGCTGCCCAAGATCCGGGTAGAGGTCCTGGCCACCGACGAACAGGCGGACGACATCCTCGATGTCATCATCGCCAGCTCCAACACCGGCCGGGCCGGCGACGGCAAGGTCTGGACCATGGATGTATTCGAGGCAGTCCGGGTCCGCACCGGAGAGCGCGGCGCAGCAGCCATCTAGGCTGCAGCCCTCCAGCCGCAGCCGCGCCACCGCGGACCGCGATCGGGGGTTGCGACAGCGGGCCGGGCACCTGAAAAGGTGTCCGGCCCGCTTTTCGCTGTTCCGGGGCCGGCCGCTAGGCCGGCCAGCCCTCGGGTCCTGGCGTCCCGGCGGCGTATTCCTCCAGCGGCACGCTGTCCCGCGCCCACGCTTTGATGACGGGTTCGAGGATGCGCCAGCAGTCCTCGGCCGTGTCCCCGCGCACGGAGAGCAGGGGATCGCCGCTGAGGACGCCCTCGAGGACTTCGCCGTAGGGCAGCAGATCGGATGCGCTGAGTTCGGCCTTGAGCGTCGCCCGGTCCAGGCTGAGGACGTTGCCAGGGCCGTTGACGTCGACGTCGAACTGCAGCGTGTCCGGGCCGAAGCCGATCCGCAGCTGGTTGGGGGAGTCGACGCCGGTGAACCCCTTGGGCAGGTGCGGCACGGGCCGGAAAGTCACCACCGCTTCCTTGCGCATGGAACCCAGCGCCTTGCCGGACCGGAGGATGAAGGGCACCCCCTGCCAGCGCCAGTTGTCGATGGACACCTGGACCTCAGCCAGCGTCTCCGTGTTCCGGGAGGGGTCCACGCCCGCTTCCTTCGTGTAGTCAGGCACCTTCCGCCCGTCGATGGAACCGGCCGTGTACCGGGCGCGCCGCGTGTTCTTGGCATAGGGGGCCTTGATGCTGCTGGCACGCAGCAGGGTGGCTACGGCGTCCCGAAGGTCGCGTTCGTTTACCGAGGCCGGCGGTTCGATGGCCATCAGGGCCATGATCTGCAGCAGGTGGCTCTGGATCATGTCGCGGAGCGCTCCGGCGCCGTCGTAATAGCGTGCCCGGCCTTCCAGGGCGAGGTCCTCGTCGAAGATGATCTCGATCTTCTCGATGTGCTCCCGGTTCCAGACCGGCTCCAGGAAGGTGTTTGCAAAGCGCAGGCCCAGGATGTTCAGCACTGTTGCTTTGCCCAGGAAGTGGTCCACCCGGTGGATGTGGTCTTCCGGGACCAGGGCCGCCAGGGTCTTGTTGAGCTCGTGGGCGGAGACTTCGCTGGAGCCGAAGGGTTTCTCCATCACCAACCGGGTTCCGGCCGGCAGCTGTCCCGGGGTCAGCACTTCGCAGGCCTGCTGGCTGATCTTGGGCGGCAGGGCGAAGTACACGGCGACGGGGCCTTCGAGGGTGGCCAGCAGCCCGGCCAGTTGTCCCTCCGCTGTGACATCCAGCTGGTGGTAGCTGGTGTTCTCGCGGATCCGCTTCAGCTCGCGTTTGCCGCTGGTGTCGGCCTGGGAGTTGGCGTCCGCGAACGATGTCTCAAGCCGCTCGCTCCACTGGTCCGCCGTCCAGTTGTCGGACCCGGCCCCCACCAGGGTGAGGCCCGGCGCGTGGCCCCTGGCCACCAGCCGGGCCAGGCCCGGCAGCAGCAGGCGTCCCGTCAGGTCGCCGGACGCGCCGAGAATGAGCAGGGTCTTTACGGTGGGTTCACTGGTCACGCTAGCCAGCATGCCATCTTGAAGGCGCGTATTGGTACCCTAGATAGTCGAGTCCCGTTGTCGAGGCAATTCGTTCCGGCGAACAGTCACGACTCTGGCGCGCCGCACCGGCCGCCAGCTGTAGATCCACTGAAAGAAGTGCACGGCGCGTGTTCAATTCACTCTCTGACCGGTTGACAGCAACCTTCAAGAACCTCCGTGGCAAGGGCCGCCTCACCGAGGCGGACGTTGACGCCACGGTCCGCGAGATCCGGCGTGCCCTGCTGGACGCCGACGTCGCCGTTCCGGTGGTCCGTGAGTTCACCGGCCGGGTGCGCGAGCGTGCCCTCGGCGCTGAAGTCTCCGGCGCGCTGAACCCGAGCCAGCAGATCGTCAAGATCGTCAATGAGGAACTCGTCGAGATCCTGGGCGGCGAGACCCGCCGGATCCGCCTGGCCAAGACCGGGCCCACCATCATCATGCTCGCGGGCCTCCAGGGCGCCGGTAAGACCACCCTCGCCGGGAAGCTTTCGAAGTACCTCAAGGCCCAGGGCCACAGCCCCATGCTGGTCGCCTGCGATCTGCAGCGCCCGAACGCCGTGACCCAGCTGCAGGTGGTCGGCCAGCGCGCCGGCGTTCCCGTTTTCGCCCCGCACCCCGGTGCCACGTCCACCGAACTGGACCACCCCGCCGGTGACCCGGTCGCCGTCGCCCGCGCCGGCGTCGAGGAAGCCAAGCGCACCCTGCACGACGTCGTTATTGTCGACACCGCCGGCCGCCTCGGCGTCGACGCCGAAATGATGGAACAGGCCCGCCAGATCCGACGGGCGATCGTCCCCAACGAAGTCCTCTTCGTGATCGACTCGATGATCGGCCAGGACGCCGTCAACACGGCCATGGCCTTCGATGAAGGCGTCAACTTCACCGGCATTGTGCTGTCCAAGCTCGACGGAGACGCCCGCGGCGGTGCGGCACTGTCCGTCGCGTCTGTCACCGGAAAGCCGGTGATGTTCGCGTCCACCGGCGAAGGTGTGGACGACTTCGAGCTCTTCCACCCGGACCGCATGGCCTCCCGCATCCTCGATATGGGTGACGTGCTCACCCTGATCGAGCAGGCCGAGAAGTCCTGGGACAAGGACGAAGCGGCCCGGATGGCGAAGAAGTTCGCCGACCAGGAAGACTTCACCCTCGAGGACTTCCTCGCCCAGATGCAGCAGATCCGCAACATGGGCTCGATGAAGAAGATGCTGATGATGATGCCGGGTGCGCAGAACATCCGGCAGCAGCTCGAACAGTTCGACGAACGCGAGATCGACCGTGTCGAGGCGATCGTCCGCTCCATGACCCCGCACGAGCGGGTGGCCCCGAAGATCATCAACGGTTCCCGCCGCGCCCGCATCGCCCGCGGTTCCGGCGTCCACGTCTCCGAGGTCAACGGGCTCCTGGAACGCTTCGCCCAGGCGCAGAAGATGATGAAGAAGATGGCCGCCGGCGGTGGAATGCCCGGTATGCCGGGGATGCCCGGAATGGGTGGCGGCGGAGCCCGGAAGGGCGGAAAGAGCGCGCCGAAGAAGAAGGCCCGTTCGGGTAACCCGGCCAAGGCCGCGCAGGAGCTGAAGGACGCCGAGGCGCGCCGTGCCGCGGGCAACAAGGCGGTCCCGACCGGAGCCTCCTTCGGGCAGCAGGGCGGCGAGTTCGATCCGTCCCAGCTGAACCTGCCCAAGGGCTTTGACAAGTTCCTCGGCGGCAGCAAGTAGCCGGAGCCGGCCCGCCGAAAGGACGCTGCCGGCAGCAATGTCGTCGGTCTTAGTGACGGACCTGTGCCATAGGGTTAGACCATGTTCAAGCAGCGCGTAGTTTTCGTCCACGGGGCCGGCAGTTTTGGTGCCGCGGCGTGGCCGAAACAGCACGGCATGGCGCTGGCCTATGACGCGCTATTCCTGCGGCGGCACGGGTTCGACGCCGTCGCCGAACCGCTGGAAACCGATTTCGCCGCCGACGCGGGCATTGTGCTCCGTGCCCTTGCCGACGACGGCCGGGGCGCCGCCGGCGGCCACGTCGTGGCGCACTCGCAGGGGGCCATCGCGGCGATGATGGCCGCCGTCGAACGCCCCGACCTTGTGCACTCGCTCACCCTGGTTGAACCGGCGTGCCTCTCGCTCACGGCCGAACTGCCGGCGACCGCCGCGCACCGGGCGCTGATGCAGCCCCTGTTCGATGTCCGGCACAACCTCAGTGACGAGGACTTTCACCGCGAGTTCGTCCGCCGGGTCTTCGCCGCCCACGCACCCGTCCGCGGCAGTGTGGGAGCGCCTACGCCCGACGACGGCCGGGACATCCGCCGGCTGAGGTTGCAGGCCCCGCCGTGGGACGCGCCGCTGCAGATCGTCCCGGGCGTCCCGACGCTGGTCCTCACCGGAGGCTGGGAACCGCTGTATGAGGAGATTGCGGGCTACCTGCGCGAAACGGGCGCCCTGCACCGCACGGCCCCGGGCGGGCACCGTCCGCAGGATTCCAGGGAAGGCGACCGCACCATCCGCACCTTCATCGCCGGCGTCAGCCGCAGCCGGCAGCCGTACGCGTCCTGACACGGACGTACCGCGAATCCGAACAGCGACGCAGGGCGCCCGCCCTTGGCGGGAGGGCGACCTGCGGGGGCCGGGGTCCTAGTTACTCGGGCGAACCCACGGCCGGCTCGGGCAGGTAGACCTTGCCGCCAGCCGCGAGGAACTCCGCGCTCTTCTCCCGCATCCCGTCAGCCTGCCGGGCGATGGCAGCCTGGGTTTCCGCTGACCCGAACTCGTCCCGGATGTCCTGGCTGATCCGCATGGAGCAGAACTTAGGCCCGCACATGGAACAGAAGTGGGCTGTCTTGGCCGGTTCCGCCGGCAGCGTCTCGTCGTGGAAGGCCTCGGCGGTGACCGGGTCGAGGGACAGCGCAAACTGGTCCCGCCAGCGGAACTCGAAACGCGCCCTGGAGAGCGCGTCGTCGCGCTCGTGGGCGCCGGGATGTCCCTTGGCCAGGTCCGCGGCGTGGGCGGCGATCTTGTAGGTGATGACGCCGGTCTTCACATCGTCCTTGTTGGGTAGCCCGAGGTGTTCCTTCGGCGTGACGTAACACAGCATGGCGGTGCCGTATCGGGCGATCTCGGTGGCGCCGATTGCTGAGGTGATGTGGTCGTAGCCGGGTGCGATGTCCGTCACCAGCGGTCCCAGCGTGTAGAACGGAGCGCCCTGGCATAGTTCCTGCTGGCGCTCCACGTTTTCCCGGACCAGATGGAGGGGCACATGTCCGGGGCCTTCAACCATGACCTGCACATCGAACTCCCACGCCCGCTGGGTCAGCTCAGCCAGGGTATCCAGCTCGGCGAACTGGGCAGCGTCGTTGGCGTCCGCCGTCGAGCCCGGCCGCAGTCCGTCGCCCAGCGAAAACGAAACGTCGTACTTCGCGAAAATCTCGCACAGCTCATCGAAATGTGTGTAGAGGAAGTTCTCCCGGTGGTGCGCCAGGCACCACCCGGCCATGATCGAGCCGCCGCGCGACACGATACCCGTAACCCGGTTGGCTGTCAGGGGGACGTAACGCAGTAGCACGCCTGCGTGGATGGTCATGTAGTCCACCCCCTGTTCGCACTGTTCGATCACGGTGTCCCGGAAGATCTCCCAGGTCAGGGCATTCGCCTCGCCGTTGACCTTCTCCAGCGCCTGGTAGATCGGTACAGTGCCGATGGGGACGGGGGAGTTGCGGATGATCCACTCGCGCGTGGTGTGGATGTCGTCACCGGTGGAGAGGTCCATGACGGTGTCCGCACCCCACTGCGTGGCCCACTGAAGCTTGTCGACTTCCTCGGCAATAGAGCTGGTAACGGCGGAGTTGCCGATGTTGGCGTTGATCTTCACAAGGAACGCCTTGCCGATGACCATCGGCTCTGACTCCGGGTGGTTAATGTTGCTGGGGATGATCGCCCGGCCGGCGGCCAGCTCGCTGCGAACGAGTTCGACGTCGCAGTTCTCGCGCAGGGCGACGTAGCGCATCTCGGGTGTGACCGTTCCGTTCCTCGCGTAATGCATCTGCGTGACCGTCCGGCCGGCAACCGCGCGGCGAGGCTGCGGGGGCGCGCCGCGCCACTCGGCAGAGGCGGCGCCCCGCCGGACCGCGGACTTGCCGTCGTCGAGCAAGTTGCGTTCCCTGCCGCTGTAGGGCTCGGTGTCCAGGCGTTCGGTGATCCAGTCGCTACGGAACGGGGCCAGACCCACGACGGGATCGCTGCCCGGGCCTGCCGTCCGATACACCCGAAACGACGGATTTGCCGAGCCTCCGGGCGACGGCTCCAAGGCGATCTCCGTCACCGGTACGCGGATCCCGCCGGCTTCGACATACGCCAGGCCATGCGACTTCAGTGACTGGGTTACCGGCGGGGCAGCAACGGCGGCGGGGCCGTTCTGAACCGTGCTGTTCCCGTATCGGGCAGGGCTGTGCTGGGGATTTGTGGTGCTCAAAGGGTTACTCACTTCCTTCGCCGGCATTACCCGGACAGGTTCAACGGTCGCAGGCTGCGTCAGCCCGATCTCAGCCCCTGCAAGGGCACCCGTGTGGTCGTAGACGAAGCTACCACAGGCTGCTTGTAGTTGACGGTTGTCCCGGGGCGCCGGGTCGTTATGCGGATTAAGCTGTAGGCCATGAGCATTATCGAGTTCAGCGGCACGGTCCTCACCTCCCCGGATCAGGAGCGGCGCGGGTTGTGGGCGGTCGACGGCAAGCTGACTTTCGACCGTCCGCGGGCGCCGTCGGACCTCGTGCTGGACGGCTGGGTCATTCCCGGACTGGTCGACGCCCATTGCCACATCGGCCTCGGCCCGGAGGGCGACGTTCCGGAGGACGTAGTGGAACGGCAGGCGCAGACGGACCGCGACGCCGGGACCCTCCTGGTCCGCGACGCAGGAGCGGTGCATTACACCCGCTGGGTCCAGCAACGGGCCGACCTTCCTCGAATCATCCGCGCCGGCCGGCACATTGCCCGGACCCGCCGGTACCTGCGGGGCTTCGCCGTTGAAGTGGAGCCGGAGGAACTGGTCGAGACGGTCCGCAAGCAGGCCCGTGCCGGCGACGGATGGGTGAAGCTGGTGGGGGACTGGATCGACCGCGACGCCGGCGATCTCGCCGCCAGCTTCCCGGCGGCGGCCGTCATGGACGCAGTCCGTGCAGCCCACGACGAGGGGGCCCGCGTCACGGCGCATTGCTTCGCCGAGCAGACCCTGGACGACATGCTCGACGCCGGGATCGACTGCATTGAGCATGGAACGGGCCTGCTGCCCCGGCACCTGCCCCGCTTCATCGAACAGGGCGTGCCGATTGTGCCGACCCTGATCAATATTGCGACCTTCCCGGACATCGCGGCCCAGGCGCGGGACAAATTTCCCCGTTATGCAGCCCATATGCTCGGGCTCTGGGAACGGCGGGCCGAGCGGGTCCTCGAGGCGCACGAGGCCGGCGTCGTTCTATACGCCGGGACCGACGCGGGCAGTGTCATCAAGCACGGGCGGATTGCCGACGAGATCCAGGCCATGCACGCCGCGGGACTGCCCGCCCGGGCCGCCCTCGACGCCGCCGCCTGGGCCGCGCGGGCATGGCTCGGCGCAGAGGGCATCGCCGAGGGTGCCAGTGCCGATGTGCTGGTCTGCAGTGAGGATCCGCGCCGGGATCTCGCCACCCTGCAGGCACCACGGAGCATAGTGTTGCGCGGACAAGTGGTTCGGTCCGAGGTGCATTAGGAATAAATTGAAGCTTCAAGTAATTTAGCACTATGAAGGGTCACCGAAAGGCGGTGGCCACAAACCACCGGAGCGTTGCGATGACCGCAGAAACCAGCACCCAGGATCTCCTTCCGGCCGAACTCACCATGGGCACCGTGATGCTCAAGGTCGGCGACATGAAGGTGATGACCGACTACTACCAGCGCGCCCTTGGCCTCGACATCGTGGCCGAGCAGGACGGCGGCCTCTACCTCGGCCGCAAGGCCAAGCCGCTGGTCCACCTCGCGCCTGCGCCCGGACTCAACCTGCCCTCGCGCGGTGAAGCGGGCCTGTTCCACACCGCCCTGCTCTTCGATGACCAGGCTTCGTTGGCCGCCACTATCGCCTCCGCCGCCCAATACGAACCGCAGTCCTTCACCGGCAGCGCCGACCACCTGGTCAGTGAGGCGTTCTACTTCAACGATCCCGAGGGCAACGGCATCGAGCTCTACTGGGACCGGCCGCGCGACGCCTGGTCCTGGGAAGGAACGAACGTGGTGATGGATAGCCTCGCTCTGCCACCCCAGCGGTACCTTGAGCAGCACCTGACCGAGGCCTCACTGGCCGGACAGCGCGAGGCCGAGGCCGGCGTCGGGCACGTCCACCTGCAGGTCGGCGACGTGCAGTCCGCACACGACTTCTACGTCGGCACACTCGGCTTTGAGAAGACCGCCGGCTGGCACGGCCAGGCGCTCTTTGTCTCGGCCGGCGGCTACCACCACCACATGGCTATGAATGTCTGGAACAGTCGCGGGGCCGGACCGCGCCGCGACACCCTGGGCCTCGGCGAGGTCCTGATCGAAGTACCGTCGGGCGACGATGTCGGCGCCCTTGCCGACCGCCTCAAGACGGCCGGGGTCGAATCGCACCACACCGGCGCCGAGCTCCGATTCGACGACCCCTGGCGCAACCGCATCCGGGTCGCGGTCCGCTAACTGCCCTCGACGGACATGCCCGTTCCGTGGCCCAGGGATGGACATGCCCATCCTTTGGCGTCAGGGGCGGGCATGCCCGTTGGTTGCCGCGTTGGCGCACGGACATGTCCGCTCCTCGGGTCGGCGCATGGACATAACGTGAATATGTCCATTCGTCGGCGCCAGGGATGGGCATGTCCGTCCCGGGGGTGGCGTGCGAACAGTTAGGCTGAACTGACGCCACCACCGCGGCCTCGCCGCACTACACCGAAGGATGAGTTCATTGGGATTTGCTGAAATCTTCGTGGCCACCCATGATGCCGCCCTCAAGCGCGCGACGGCCCTCGACGGCGGCGCCGCAGCCGCCCCGGGCGCGGTCCGGATCCAGGACATCAGCGACTTCGAGGTCGAGCGGCTCGGCGACCTGGCCGGTACCGCGGTGCACGCTGCGGGCGCCGATTACGAACTCGCCATGGTGGACGTGGCCAGCGACTCGCTCCTGGGCGTCCCCGCCGCCATGGTCCGCGCACTCGCGGACCTGCTCAGCTACGAGACGGAAGGCGACGGCGACGTGCTCGCCGACGTCGCCGAAAGCTGGGCGGCGGAAGAGGATATGCCCTTCGGCGCGGACCAGGCGGCCCGCTATGTCCGCCAGCTCGCCGGGCTCGCGGCCGGCGTCGACCCGGCCACCCGGGCCGGACTTTACGTCTGGACTTCCTGACGCCGCGAACAAGGGCCGCCGCCCCATCACCCTGGTAAAAACCGGCCCCATCACGCCCGGCTGGGGTGTCAAGTCGAAATCCTCGCGGTGATCTGGCACAATGAACAGGTACTCGATCTGCGTGGCCCCTCTCTCCGCGTCCGGATCCTGTCCTTTAGAACCCCCAAGTACGGCCCGCCCCACGGGTGCAGAACGCCGGGCTCGACCCCGTTTCAGAAACAGGAGTGACCACAAAAGTGGCCGTAAAGATTCGCCTTAAGCGCTTCGGTAAGATGCGCGCACCGTACTACCGCATCGTCGTCATGGACGCACGCTCCAAGCGTGATGGCCGTGCCATCGAAGAGATCGGCAAGTACCACCCGACCGAAGAGCCCTCGTACATCGAGGTCGACTCGGACCGTGCCCAGTACTGGCTCGGCGTCGGCGCACAGCCGTCCGAGCAGGTTTCCGCGATCCTGAAGATCACCGGTGACTGGCAGAAGTTCAAGGGTCTCCCGGGCCAGGAGGGCACCTTGAAGACTAAGGCTCCCAAGGAAGCCTTTGTCACCCCGGAAAAGGGTTCCGTGATCATCCCGGAAGCCATCACCAAGAAGGCTAAGAAGGACGACGCAGCCGAGGCTCCGGCCGACGCCGAAGCAGAGACCACCGAGGCTGAGTAGATTGCTGGCAGAAGCGCTCGAACACCTGGTCCGCGGGATTGTTGACAGCCCCGAGGACGTCAAGGTCAGTGCCAAGAACAACCGCCGCGGGGACACCCTCGAAGTGCGCGTTCATCAGGACGACCTCGGACGGGTGATCGGTCGCCAGGGCCGCACCGCACGCGCACTGCGCACTGTGGTGGCGGCACTGGCGGACGGCGAGCAGGTCAGGGTCGACGTCGTCGACACCGACCGCCGCCGGTAGCGCGACCAGCAGTACTTATCTTTAGTCCGGCCCCTCCACCAGCTTATGGTGGAGGGGCCGGACTGTTTTGCGCAGCAAATGCACCAACACTTTCAAAACGAATCGAACAGAGGAACAGATGCAGCTTCAGGTGGCACGAATCGGCAAGCCCCACGGCATCCGCGGCGAGGTAACCGTTCAGGTGCTGACGGACGCTCCCGGTGACCGCTTCGTTCCCGGCACCCAGTTCGTGGTTGAGCCGGCCTCGTCCGGTCCACTGACCGTGGAAAGCGCCCGCTGGAACAAGGACATCCTGCTGCTGGCCTTCGAGGAAGTGGAAACCCGCAATGACGCGGAAGCCCTCCGCGGCGCCAAACTCTACATTGAGACCGAGGAGCTGGACGAGCACGACGACGAGGGCTGGTACGAGCACGAGCTCGTGGGACTGGACGTCCGCGTCGGCGATACCGTCGTCGGCAAGGTCTCCGGACTGCACACCATGCCGGTCCAGGACCTGTTGGTCGTAACGGACCGGGGCGGCAAGGAAATCCTGATCCCGTTCGTGGAGCAGATCGTCCCCGAGGTCAACGTCGCCGACAAATACGTCGTTGTCACCCCGCCGGCGGGCCTGTTTGAGGTCAACACCGAGGCGGGCGCTACCCCGGACGACGGCGACACTATCCGCCGCTCCCAGGGCGGCGACACTGTCGGCCGCTCCCAGGGCAGCGCGGAGGACAACACCTAAGATGCGGATCGACGTCGTCAGCATCTTCCCCGAGTACCTCGCCCCGCTGGAACTTTCCCTGATCGGGAAAGCCCGGCAGGACGGCCTGCTGGAGCTCAACGTGCACGACCTCCGGGATTTCACCACCGACCGGCACCGGACGGTGGATGACACCCCATACGGTGGCGGAGCCGGCATGGTCATGAAGCCCGAACCCTGGGCCCAGGCGCTCACTGCCGTGGCCGAGGCCGCGATAGAGACGGCGCCGCAGGCTGCGACCGAGGCAGCGCCCGAGAAGCCTGAGGACTCGGCGGTGCGCAAGCCGGTCCTGATTGTCCCGTCGCCGGCGGGGCAGCGCTTCAGCCAGGCCATCGCGCATGAGCTCGCGGAGGAGGACCAGCTGGTCTTCGCCTGCGGCCGGTACGAGGGCATCGACGAACGCGTCCTTGAATGGGCGTCGGAGCATTTCACCGTGCGGCCCATGAGCCTGGGCGACTATGTACTCAACGGCGGCGAGGTCGCCGTGCTCGCGATGGTGGAAGCCGTCGGGCGGCTGCTGCCCGGCGTCGTCGGCAATCCCGAATCGCTGGTCGAGGAATCCCACTCCGACGGCCTGCTGGAGTACCCGGTCTACACCAAGCCCTCCAGCTGGCGGGACCGCGAGGTCCCGGCGGTGCTGCTGAGCGGTAACCACGGCAAGATCGCCCAGTGGCGGCGGCATGAACAGTACCGCCGCACCGCGGAGCGTCGCCCGGACCTGCTCGAGGAGTTCGACGCCGGGGCCCTGCCCCGCGCGGACCGTACGGCGTTCGGTGACCTCGGGTACGACGTCGTCGACGGCCGGCTGCGCCGCCGCGGCGCCTGAAGCGGGCTGTTCGGACCGCGTAATTCACCAAATCACCGGTGAATGTGGCAAAATTAGTCCTTGTGCCTGCTGGGTGCGAACCTGCCACAGGGGGAGCGTCACCAACAGCGCGGCACCCCGGTCCCGTCGATTCCCGACGGAACCGGAAAGTCAAAACTTTCGGCGGCAATTTCCGGTGCCTTCAGCGCCCGGGCTTGGCCGCCGTGACCCAACGTGAATGACCTGTGGCGTTCACCAGGAGTGGATCAATGCATATCCTCGATTCCGTAGACGCAGCCTCGCTGCGCAACGATGTTCCCGAGTTCCGCGCGGGTGACACCATCAAGGTGCACGTGAACATCATCGAAGGCAAGAACTCCCGTGTCCAGGTCTTCCAGGGCTTCGTCCTGGGCCGCCAGGGCGACGGCGTCCGCGAGACCTTCACCGTCCGCAAGGTTTCCTTCGGTGTCGGCGTGGAGCGTACCTTCCCGGTGCACTCCCCGATCATCGACAAGATCGAGCTCGTCTCCAAGGGTGACGTGCGCCGCGCCAAGCTTTACTACATGCGTGCACTGCGCGGTAAGGCTGCGAAGATCAAGGAAAAGCGCGACTTCCAGACCGCCAAGTAAGTCCTCCGGACTTTCCCAGCGGATCCCCGGAGGGCTCCGGCAGTTGCCGGAACCACCCGCCACTGCGCCGTTCAATTAGAAAAGCGTTAGAGGACACGGATCATGGAACAGACAAAACGCCGGCCCAGGAAACTGGGCTGGCGTTTTGTGCTTTTGGGATTGGTGCTGGCCGTGGCCATCAGCGGCCTCGTCCGGTCCCTGTGGCTGGATATCTACTTCATTCCCTCTACCTCGATGGAGCCATTGCTTCGGGACGGGGACCGGATTGTGGTGTCCCGTACCGACTTCGCCCTTGACCCGGTCCGCCGCGGCGACATTGTCGTCTTCGACGGCCGCGGCTCCTTCGCCCCGCTCAACAGCGGCAAGGGACCAGTGGGTGATGTCCTGGCCGGCGCGGGGCACTGGCTCGGCCTGACCGGGAGCGATACCACTTACGTCAAGCGGGTTATCGGTCTGCCGGGCGACCACGTGGTGTGCTGCGGCGCGGACGGTCGGCTCACAGTCAACGGCCAGCAAGTTCCGGAACCCTATGTCTATGAGGGCGATGCACCCAGCCGGCTCAAATTCAACGTCCTCGTTCCGGAAGGACGGCTCTGGCTGATGGGGGACCACCGGTCCAAATCCGCGGACTCCCGGAGCCTGCTCGGCGCCCCCGGCGGCGGCATGGTCCCGCTGGAGCGGGTGATTGGCCGGCCGGTCCAGATCATCTGGCCGCTTGATAGATTTGCAGCAATACCGCGGCCCACCGGGGCCGAGACGACTACCACAAAGAACGGACAGTAGATGCCCGAGACCGGACCCCGGACTCCTGATCCGCGGGGGCACGACGAGCCCCGAGTGACCTCCGCACCCATCCCCGGCGGGGAACATCCGACCACGAGGATGCCGGCCACACCGCGGCCCGAGCCTGTGGCCGAGCCTGTGGGGGAGCCGGTGCAGGCGGAGAAAGCCGAGCGCCGGGAGGAGGCCCGGGTGCAGCCCGAACGGGCACTGGACGCTCCGCTGGCCGGCCCCTCGCACGCCGGACCGTCGTCGGCGCGGGCCCGGAAAGCGAAAGCCCGCGAGGGCCGCAACCCCATGCTGGCCTGGCTCAAGGAAATCGCCACGGTGGTGGTGATCGCCGTCGTCCTGTCGTTCCTGATCAAGACCTTCCTGTTCCGTGCCTTCTACATCCCGTCCGAGTCCATGATGAACACCCTGGACGTCAACGACCGGATTTTCGTGAGCCTGCTGGTACCGGAGCCGATCGCCATGCAGCGCGGCGACGTCGTGGTCTTCCGCGACACCAAGGGCTGGCTGGTCCCGACCGCGCAAAAGCCGGCCGGACCGCTCACCGGCGTGCAGGATGCACTGACTTTTGTCGGTCTGCTGCCGGATAACTCCGAGCAGCACCTCGTGAAGCGGGTCATCGGCCTGCCCGGCGACCACGTGGTCTGCTGCGACGGCAGCGGCCGCCTCACCGTCAACGGCACCCCGCTGGACGAAAAGTACGTCAACAAGGCCGAGGTCCCGCAGGTCCGCGACTTCGACGTTGTGGTTCCCGCCGGCAAGGTCTGGGTGATGGGCGATAACCGCAACCACTCCGCCGACTCGCGCGCGCACCAGGAAACCAACGGCGGCTTCATCGATGTGGCCGACATCGAAGGCAAAGCGGCAGTCATCGCCTGGCCGCTGAACCGCATCACGTCGCTCGACAATTACCCCGACGTCTTCCGCAACGTCCCGGCGCCGGCACGAAAGTAGCTACCGCTGTGTCCGTCGCGCCCACTCTCGACTACGAGCGCCGCTTCCGGGGCTCCGGCGCCCGCCTGCTCGCCGGAATCGACGAGGTAGGCCGCGGCGCCCTCGCCGGGCCGGTCAGCGTCGGCATCGCCGTCGTGGATCTGCACCAGCAGGGACTGCTCGCGGATGTCCGGGACAGCAAACTGCTCAAGGTGGCGGAGCGGGAACGGCTGGAACCGCTGGTGCGCGCGTGGAGCGTTGCCTCCGCCGTCGGCCACGCCAGCGCGGCCGAGATCGACGCCTTAGGGATCATCGGCGCGCTGCGCCTTGCCGGGAACCGCGCCTGGGCTGCGGTGCTGGCGGACGGCGTGACCCCGGACGTGGTGCTTCTGGACGGCAGCCACAACTGGCTCTCACCCGTGGCTCAGGCCTCCCTGTTCGACCCGGAGCCCGACGACGGCGCGCGCGAGCCCGGCTGCGACGCGCCGGTCCACACCCTCGTCAAGGCGGACATGCAGTGCCTCAGCGTGGCCGCTGCATCGGTGCTGGCCAAGGTCGAACGTGACCGCCAGATGGCGGCCCTGCACACCGAGTACCCTGCATTCGGCTGGGACGTGAACAAGGGCTACGGCACGGCGGCGCACAAGGGCGCCCTGCGCGCCGCGGGACCCACCCCGTACCACCGGGTCAGCTGGCAGCTGCTGGGCGACTAGGCCGGGCCGAGGCCCGCCGTGGCGCACGGCCGGCGCCCGATGGTGCAAGATGGAACCATGAGTGCCGAGGACCTTGAAAACTATGAAACCGACATGGAGCTGCAGCTCTACCGCGAATACCGCGACGTCGTCGGGCTGTTCAGCTATGTTGTCGAGACCGAACGGCGTTTCTATCTGGCCAACCACGTGGACCTGCAGGCCCGCAGTGCAGACGGCGAAGTCTATTTCGACCTGACGTTGCAGGATGCCTGGGTCTGGGACGTCTACCGCTCGGCCCGGTTCGTCAAAAGCGTCCGTGTCATCACGTTCAAGGACGTCAACGTCGAGGAACTCCCGCGCAATGAGGAGCTCGCGCTGCCGAAGGTTGAAGACCTGGGGAACTAGGTTTCCCGCCGGAGTTACCCACATAGCCAAAGTTCTGGCCGCGACCTTTCCGTGCTGCGCCCCACGCTGGAGGCATGAGAGCTAAGGACGTGCTGGGCCGGCGCGGCGAGGAACTTGCCGCCGGCTTCCTCGAAGGCCAGGGCATGCGGATCGTGGACCGCAACTGGCGCTGCGCCGAAGGCGAGATCGACATTGTCGCGCTCGACGGCGATGCCCTGGTCATCGCCGAAGTGAAGACCAGGAAGTCCCTCGCCTACGGGCACCCTTTCGAAGCCGTCGGTATCGACAAACTGGCCCGGCTGCACCGGCTGGGCTCGGCCTGGTGCCGGGACCACGAACTTCGGATGCCGCTCCGCCGCGTGGACGTCATCGCCGTGGTCGACAACGGCACCGGCGGCCCGGCCATCGAACACCTCAAGGGGGTGGGGTAGGTGGCGCTGGGACGGACCTACTCGGTGGCGCTCGTGGGGTTGAACGGCTATATCGTCGAGGTCGAGGCGGACATAGGCCAGACTTTGCCGGCCTTCGTGATCCTTGGCCTGCCGGACGCCTCGCTCAACGAAGCGAAGGAGCGGATCCGCTCCGCCGCGCACAACTCCGGCATCCCTCTGAGCCGCCGGAAGATCACCGCGAACCTCATTCCCGCATCACTGCCCAAACGCGGCTCGGGCTTCGACCTGTCCATCGCCATGGCGGTGCTGCTCGCGGCCAACGATGTCCGCTCCACCGGGCGGCACGTGTTCATCGCGGAACTTGGACTGGACGGACGGCTGCGTCCTGTCCGTGGCATTCTCCCCGCCGTGATGGCTGCGGTCCGCGCCGGGTACCCGGACGTGGTGGTGGCGCAGGCCAACGCCGCCGAGGCCGGGCTGGTCCCGGGCGCCAGAGTCAGCGGCTACCGGACGCTGGCCCGGCTGGCCCTGGACTTCGGGGCCGACCCGCAGGACCTGGCCCTCGACTTCGAGCCGGCTGATGAGAACCCCGACGACGCCGAGGAGTCCAATACCCCTGGTCTGGCACCGGACATGTGCGACGTCTCGGGCCAAGGCGAGGGCCGCCGTGCACTGGAAGTGGCCGCCGCCGGAGCGCACCACGTACTCCTGACCGGGCCGCCGGGTGCCGGCAAAACCATGCTCGCCGAGCGGCTGCCGGGCCTGCTCCCGGACCTCGGTGACCGGGAAGCCATTGAGGTGACCGCCATCCACTCGCTGAGCTCGCTAACCTCCGCCGCCGTGACGCTGCTGCGCCGGCCGCCGTACGAGAACCCGCATCACACCGCGACGGCGGCCGCCATCATCGGCGGGGGATCCGGGCTGCCCCGGCCGGGCGCAGCGTCCAGGGCGCACCGGGGCGTGCTGTTCCTGGACGAGGCCCCGGAGTACGAGCGACGGGTCCTGGACGCCCTCCGGCAGCCGCTGGAAAGCGGCGAGCTGGTCATTCACCGTTCTGCTGGCACCGCGGCCTATCCGGCCCGGTTCCAGCTGGTCCTCGCCGCCAACCCGTGCCCCTGCGGCAAGGCTTCCGGCAAGGGCGTGGACTGCACGTGCACGCCGATGATGCGCCGGCGCTATCTCGCGCGGATGTCCGGGCCGTTGCTGGACCGGGTGGACATCCAGCTGGCGGTGGAGCGCGTCGCCCTGGCGGATTTCGGGCAGGCCCGTCCCGAAGAAGGAACAGCCGACATCGCCGCGCGGGTGATGGCCGCCCGGGAGTGCCAACTTCAACGGCTGGAGCCGCTCGGGCTGGAAACCAATGCGCAAGTCCCGGGGCGGGTGCTCCGCGGTCCGCTGCGCCTCGCCGGTCCCACCACCCGGATCCTCGACCACGCGCTCGAACGCGGAGCCCTGACGGCCCGAGGCTATGACCGTGTGCTCCGGCTGGCGTGGACACTGGCCGACCTCGGCGGCCGCGACGGACCGGACGCGGACGACATTGGCCAGGCCCTCGGGCTCCGGCAGTCAACGTCGGTGGCGGCGTGAGTGCGCCGTCCGGGGCCGCCTGCGCCCGCTTTCCGTTGCGGACCGTCCGTTCGCCGCGCCGCAATTCTGCCCGCACGAAAAGGAGTCAACAGCAGCATGACTGAGAACGAACGCACTGCGCGGGCGGCGCTCTCCCGGCTCATGGAGCCCCAGGACGCCGCTGGACTGGCACTGGTACGGGCTGCCGGGGCAGAGGACGCCCTGAGGATCGCCACCGGGCAGCTCGCCCCCGGACAGGCCTTTGAGGAGGAGCTCTCGCAGCTGCTGGCGGAGAACAGCGCCGGCGGCGGATGGTCCGGTCTGGGGATGGCATTGAAACGTTGGGCGCCGAGAGTCCAGGACCTCGCGCCGGAACGCGACTTGGCCACCGTGCAGCGCCTCGGCGGGCGGCTCATCATTCCCGGCGATGACTTCTGGCCCGGGCAGCTCGCCGACCTCGGTCTGCAGGAGCCGCTCTGCCTCTGGTGGCGCGGCGTGGAGCAGGAGTTGCCGCCCCTGAATAGGTCCGTCGCCCTGGTTGGCTCGCGTGACAGCACCTCCTACGGTGCCGCCGTCACCGGGGATCTGGCCTACGGACTGGCCCAACGCGGGTTCACGATCGTCTCCGGCGGCGCCTACGGTATCGACGCCCACGCCCACCGTGCAGCCCTGGCCGGCGCCGCCGGGGGACTGCCCACCATTGCCGTGATGGCCGGGGGAGTGGACCGCTTCTACCCGGCTGGCAACGACGATTTGCTCCGCGCCGTGGCCAACCAGGGCGCCGTTCTGGCCGAGGTTCCGCCGGGATCCGCCCCCACGCGGTACCGCTTTCTGCAGCGCAATAGGCTCATTGCCGCGCTGGCGGCAGTCACGGTGGTGGTCGAGGCGCGATGGAGGTCCGGGGCGCTTAACACGGCACACCATGCCGAGAACCTCGGCCGTGCCGTGGGGGCCGTGCCCGGGTCGGTGCATTCCGCCAACTCGGCGGGCTGCCACCGGCTCCTCCGCGAGGGCGGTGCCGTCTGTGTTACGGATACCGGGGAAATCGCCGAGCTGGCCTCGCCCAGCGGTGAGTCGCTGCCGGAAGCGCGGTCAGGACATGTCGAGGCCCACGACGGGCTGACCCTGGAGGATCTGATCCTGCTGGACGCCCTCCCTCTGCGGGTTACAAGCTCCGTGGAGAAGCTCGCAGTGGTTGCGGGCCTGAGCACCGACTCGGTCAGGGCGGGCCTGGGCCGGCTCGGGCTGCTGGGTTTGGCCGAATCCCAGCGCGGCGGCTGGAAACGCTCCGCCGCCGCCGGATGACCCGCTGCCGGGCACGCTGCCCAGCGCCGCCGCCGTACCCGCCGCCGCCGTACCCGGCGCCGCCGTACCCGGCGCCGCCGGCGGTGCGCCCTTACCCGGCCCCATACGCCGGGACGTGGGGGTCCGGCGCGCCGTGGGGGTGCGCCGGAGCAGGGCACTTTGCTGGGAAAGTGGAAGCGTGTCAACAGATCATCTGCCATCAGCCCTGGCCGACGCTGCCCGCGGCTTCGGCCGGTACCTGGAAGCGGAGCGGGGCCGCTCCGCCCACACGGTGCGCGCCTATTTGTCCGATGTCGCGAGCCTGCTAGACCACGCAGCATCCGAAGGCGTCCTCACCCTGGCCGACCTTGAGCTCGGCACCCTGCGCCGCTGGCTCGGCGGCCAAAGCGAAGCGGGCATGTCCCGGGCCACCTTGGCGCGCCGCGCTGCAACGGCCCGGGCCTTCACTGCCTGGGCCGTCCGCGAGGAACTCATCACCGTCGACCCCGCCCTGCGGCTCAGGGCGCCGAAGCGGGAGAAATCCCTGCCGGGCGTCCTGCAGCAAGGGCAGGTGCGGCGGCTGGTGGAGGGCGCCGAATCCGCTGCGGCGGAAGGGGAACCGATGGCCTTGCGGAACCGCGCCATGCTGGAGCTGCTCTACGCCACCGGCGTCCGGGTCGGTGAGCTCGCAGGCCTGGACATTGACGATCTCGATCCGGACCGCCGGACGTTGCGGGTGCTCGGCAAGGGCAACAAGGAGCGGACGGTGCCATACGGACTGCCCGCGGCCCTGGCCGTGGACGACTGGCTGCGCCGCGGACGCCCGGCCCTCACTGCCGACGGCTCGGGCCCGGCGCTCTTCCTCGGTGTACGCGGGAAGAGGGTGGACCAGCGCCAGGTCCGCAGCGTCGTAAAGAGGCTGCTGGACGGTTTGGGCGACACGTCCGCGACGGGCCCACACGCGCTGCGGCACTCGGCCGCCACACACCTGCTGGATGGCGGGGCGGACCTCCGGGCCGTGCAGGAGATCCTGGGCCACAGCAGCCTTGCCACCACCCAGATCTACACCCACGTCTCCGTCGACAGGCTCCGGCAGAGCTATCAGCAGGCACATCCCCGCGCCTGAACACGGCCGCCGTCGTCCCGTAACAAAGTCCGCCACGACGCGCCGGTAACGACGCGCCGAATTGCACTGGCGTAATTAGGCGGGGTACGGCAGAATAAGACTCACGCCCGGCAACTTTCAAGTGGTGCTTGAAGCTCTTGAGCATCGTTCCACCACCTGAGATCCGGACCTATTTTTTGCAGCACTAGAAACTGAATAGTCTGGCAGGGGCATCCGCCCCGCACGCGGATTCACGCAGCAGACAGACATCCAGGCAGAGGTCGTTGGGGAAGACGTACCTATAGCTATGGAGGATGGAATGTCTGTTGCACTAACCCGCGGTGTCCTGTTCGTTCACTCGGCCCCGACCGCCCTGTGCCCCCACGTTGAGTGGGCCATTGGGTCGGTCGTGGACAAGCGCACGGACCTTGAGTGGACTGCCCAGCCCGCCGCGCCCGGAATGTTCCGGGCCGAGCTGTCGTGGACCGGAACACCGGGCACGGGGGCTCAATTGGCGTCTGCGCTCCGCGGCTGGGCGCACCTGCGCTACGAGGTCACCGAAGAGCCCAGCCAGGGCGTCGACGGTGGACGCTGGTCGCACACCCCGGAGCTCGGCATCTTCCACGCCGTCACTGACGTCCACGGCAACATCATGGTCTCTGAGGACCGCATCCGTTACGCCTACGAATCAGGCGCCGGCGACCCCTCCGCGGTCTACCACGAGCTCTCCCTGGCTCTTGGCGAGGCCTGGGACGAGGAACTGGAGCCCTTCCGCCACGCGGCCGAAGGCGCCCCCGTGCGCTGGCTGCACCAGGTCGGCTAGGCAACCCCGCAAGCCACCCCCGCAGGCGAACCCCCGCAGGGTCAGCACACAACCACGGCAGCACACTCCATAGCAACGCCAAATGACAGATGGCGGCAATGTTCACGAAGAACATTGCCGCCATCTGTCATTTCAGCGTGCGGGCCGGAGGCCTTTGGCGCTAGATGCTGCGGATTGCAATAACGGCGTTGTGGCCGCCGAAACCGAACGAGTTGCTCAGCGCCACAATGCCGCCCTCGGGCAGCTTGCGCTCGGAGGTGACGACGTCGAGCGGGATCTCAGGATCCTGGTTCTCGAGGTTGATGGTCACCGGAGCCTTGCGCTCATGGACGGCCAGGACGGTCAGGACGGCCTCTACGGCGCCGGAGGCACCCAGCAGGTGGCCCATCTGCGACTTGGTGGCGGAAACCGCCACGTTCTCCACGTGGCTGCCCAGGGCGGCCTTCAGGGCGGCGTACTCGGGCTTGTCGCCCACCGGCGTGGAGGTGGCGTGCGCGTTGACGTGCACCACGTCCTCGGCCTGGATCCGGCCGTCGAACATGGCGGCTTTCAGGGCCCGGGTGGCGCCGAGGCCCTCGGGGTCCGGGGCCGTGATGTGGTACGCGTCGGCGGTTACGGACGTGCCGGCGAGCTCGGCGTAGATCCGGGCGCCGCGGGCCAGGGCGTGCTCCTCGGCCTCGAGGACCAGCGCGCCGGCCCCTTCACCCATGACGAAGCCGTCACGGTCGCGGTCGTAGGGGCGGGATGCGCGCTCGGGATCGTCGTTGCGGCGTGAGAGCGCCTGCATCGAGGCGAAGGCGGCGATCGGCATCGGGTGGATGGCGGCTTCGGCGCCGCCGCAGACGACGACGTCGGCCTTGCCGGATCGGATCAGGTCCAGGCCCACGTGTACGGCCTCGGTGCCGGAGGCGCAGGCGGAGACGGGGGTGTGGGCGCCGGCGCGGGCACCCAGGTCGAGGCTGACGGCCGCGGCAGGGCCGTTGGGCATCAGCATCGGCACGGTCATGGGCAGCACACGGCGGGGACCCTTTTCGCGCAGGGTGTCCCAGGCGTCCAGGAGGGTCCAGACACCGCCGATGCCGGTCGCGAAGGCGACGGCGAGGCGGTCGTGGTCGATCTCGGTGATGCCGGAGTCCGCCCAGGCCTCACGGGAGGCGACGACGGCGAACTGCGTCGACGGGTCCATGCGCTTGGCCTCGACACGGCTCAGGACCTCGGTTGCGGGGTTGGAGGCGCGTGCGGCGAAGTGCACCGGGAGCTCGTACTTGGCTACCCAGTCGTCCTCAAGCGTGTGCGCGCCGGAGACGCCCTTCAGCGCGTTCTTCCACATCGTGGGGACATCGCCGCCAATGGGTGTTGTGACACCCAGACCGGTAATGACTACTTTGCGTGCCATGGGATCACTCTCTGTCGGTGCGCCTGCCGGATCCGGAACCTGGGAAAGGCTGCCGCGGCGTGCGTAGGGAAAACTCGGTGGTCTTGCGGAAGGTCATGCAAAAACGGGATGCTGCGGTGGTGTTCCGGTCCGGGGCGCCGTTGGGCGTCCCGGACCGGCCACGGGCCGGCGTCTCGCCGGCCGAACCAAAGGTCAGGCGGAATTAGGCCTGGGCGTTGGCGATGAAGCTGACGGCGTCGCCGACGGTCTTGAGGTTCTTGACCTCTTCGTCGGGGATGCGGACGCCGAACTTTTCCTCAGCGTTGACCACGATGGTCATCATGGAGATGGAGTCGATGTCCAGGTCCTCGGTGAAGGACTTGTCCAGCTCGACAGCCTCGGGGGCCAGGCCGGTCTCTTCGTTGACGATTTCAGCCAGGCCGGCCAGGATTTCTTCGTTGCTAGCCATTGATGGCTCCTTTTCTTGTTGGTGCCGTCGGCTTCCGGTGGTTGTGCCGGGAGAGTCTGGCGAAATGATTCAAACCGAGGGTTCGGCTTGGTGTGGGAATCCGTGCTGTTGAGCAACGCTCCAGCCGGGGGAGTGCGGTGTCCGCCTACGGAAGCACAATCACCTGGGCGCCGAAGACCAGTCCTGCGCCGAACCCGATCTGCAGGGCCAGTCCGCCGCTTAGTTCAGGGTTTTCCTGCAGCAAACGGTGGGTGGCGAGGGGGATGGAGGCTGCCGAGGTGTTACCCGCCTCGGCGATATCCCGGGCGACCTTGACGGTCTCCGGAAGCTTGAGCTGCTTGGCCATTTCGTCGATGATGCGCATGTTGGCCTGGTGCGGGATAAAAGCGGCGAGGTCGTCGGCGCTGACGCCGGCGGCGTCGAGGGCCTGCTGCGCCACCTTGGCCATCTCCCAGACCGCCCACCGGAACACCGTCTGGCCGTCCTGCCGCAGCGTGGGCCACAGGGCAGCCTCGGTCACGGCGGCTTCACCTTCGCTGAGGGCCGGGTCTTTCTTGCCGGCGGCGGCGAAGTCCCGGATGTCTAGCATTGAGTGGGTCATGCCGATGGCGTCCCACTTGCTGCCGTCCGAGCCCCACACCGACGGCCCGATGCCGGGAGTGTCGGAGGGGCCGATGACGACGGCGCCCGCGCCGTCGCCCAGGAGGAAGGAGATGGTGCGTTCGGTGTTGTCGATGACGTCGGAGAGCTTCTCGGCGCCGACGACCAGGACGTACTTGGCCGCGCCGGAACGGACCAGCGCGTCCGCCTGGGCAATGCCGTAGCAGTACCCGGCGCAGGCGGCGGAGATGTCGAAGGCCGGTGCCGGGGTGGCGCCGAGACGGTCCGCCAGGCTCGCTGCGGCCGACGGTGTGGCGTACGGGTGGGTGACGGTGGAGACGATCACGGCGCCGAGTTCGGAGGCCTCAATGCCGGCCTTCTGCAGGGCTTCGCGGGATGCGCCTTCGGCCATGTCGATGACACTGACGTCGGCAGGAGCCCGGTGGCGGGTGATGATGCCGGTGCGCTGGCGGATCCACTCGTCCGAGGAATCGATCCACTGGCACACGTCCTCGTTCGTAACGATGACGTTCGGACGGTAGGCGCCGAGACCCAGGACGCGGGTGTTTTCCTGCAGTGCTGCCTGCTTCAGAGCGGGAGCGCTCATTTGCCTCCCTCCAGTTCTGCGAATAGGGCCAAGGCGGCGGAGAGGTCGTCCGGGGTCTTGACGGTGACTGTCTTCACGCCGGGCATTCCACGTTTGGCCAGCCCGGCCAGTGTACCGGCCGGGGCCAGTTCGATAACGCCGGTGACGCCGCGCTTGACCATGGTGTCCATGCAGAGGTCCCAGCGGACGGGGCGGGAGACCTGGGCGATGAGGCTGTCGACGGCGGCACCGCCGTCGGTCACCTCGGCGCCGTCGAAGTTGGACAGCAACGGCACCTGCGGGTTCCGCGGGTGCAGCGAGGGCCGGAGGGCCTCCAGTGCAGCGACGGCGGGCGACATGTGCGAGGTGTGGAACGCGCCGGCGACCTTCAGCGGGATCACGCGGGCCTTGGCCGGCGGGTTGTCGGCGAGGGCCTTCAGCTGCTCCATGGTGCCGGCGGCGACGGTCTGGCCGGCGCCATTGACGTTGGCCGGGGTCAGCCCGCAGGCTTCGATTGCGGCCAGTACCTCGGCGGGGTCGCCGCCGACGACGGCGCTCATGCCGGTGGGCGTGGCAGCTGCGGCAGCGGCCATGCCGTTGGCACGTTCGCGGACAAACGTCATGGCTTCGGTTTCGGTCAGCACACCGGCCAGGGCCGACGCGGTGATTTCGCCGACCGAGTGGCCGGCGAGGACCACGGGGAGCGCGCCGAGTTCGACGTCGAAGAGTGACTGGGCGGCAACGAGTCCGGCGGCGACGATCAGGGGCTGCGCGACGGCCGTGTCCTTGATGGTCTCCTCGTCGGAGGTGGTGCCGTGGGCGGTGAGGTCGATACCTGCTATTTCGCTAAGTGAGGCCAGGTGGCCTGCGACGGGAGGCAGTTCCAGCCAAGGGGCCAGAAAACCAGGGGTCTGGGAGCCCTGTCCAGGGCAGACGATTGCAAGCACGTATCCAGCTTTCCAAATTGCCGCGTGATTCATCGGTACTTTCATGCACCAAGCTCACTGGGTCAGTTTGTAGGAAGTCTACAACGGGTCAGGAGTTGTTACGGGACGGCTGGCGTTCGGTGGAGGGCCTCGGCGGTGCCGAGAGGCGGCCCACCACCAGCGCCGCCTGAAGCACAAATGCCTCGCGGGGGATCAGCGGATCCCAGCCGGTGACGTCGCAAACACGCTTGAGCCGGTACCGCACGGTGTTGGCGTGGACGAAGAGTTCGCGGGCCGTCGCTTCGAGGGAATGGCCCAGTTCCAGGTAGGTCCCCAGGGTCTCGACCAGACCGTTCGAGGCTGCGACCAGGGGCCGGTAGATGTTCTTCACCAGGGAACGGCGGGCGGCGTCATCGCCGGAAATCACCCGCTCCGGCAGGAGGTCATCCGCCGCCACCGGGCGCGGCGCGGAGGGCCATGCCCGGGCGGCGGTGAGGCCCGCGAAGGCGGACTGGGCGGAGCTGCTGGCCTCCAGCAAGGAGCCAGCCTCGGCCCCGTAGACCACCGGCCCCGGGGCGAAGAGCTCGCTGAGTTTCTGGCAGGCGGTCTCGCGGTCCTGCACGCCGCCCAGGATCAGGATGAGCCGGTCGCCCTGGATGCCCACCAGGGCATCCTCGGCAAATCGCCCGGCAGTGCGGCGGAGTTCGCTGACATAGCTGGCGCTGGGCTCCGACGGGGAATTTCCGACCATAACAGTGAAGCGTTCCTGCGCCTTCCAGCCCAGGGCCGCGATGCGGGAGCGCAGGGCGTCCGTGTTTTCGCCGCGCAGGATGGCGTCCACAATCAGGGCCTCAAGCCTGGTATCCCAGGAGCCCCGGGTCTCGGCGGCGCGGGCGTAAACGTCCGCGGCGGCAAAAGCCACTTCCCGGGAGTACCGCAGCACGGCCTCGCGGAGGTCCGCCTGGTCGGCCTCCGGGGCGATGATCGGCACCTGGTCCTCGACCACTTCCACCACAATCCGGATTAGCTGCAGGGCTTTCTGCAGGCTGATCGAGCGGGTCAGTTCGGTGGGTGCGGTCCCGAAGACATCGGAGAGGATCCACGACGGCGAGCTGGGCCGTTCGAACCAGGTGACGAAGGCGGCGATGCCGTTCTGCGCCACCATGCCGAGGGCGGAGCGCTCATCGGAGTTCAGCCGGCTGTACCAGGGCAGCGATTTCTCCAGCTGCCGCAGGGTGGTGGTGGACAACTGGCCCACGCTGGCCCGGAGCTTTTTGAGCGTCTCGGCCTTCTCCGGGGTGAGCGCCCGCACGGACGGTTTGCGTTTTGCGGGGGTGGTGGTGGGCTCTGCCATGCATCGAGCATACGGCGCCCGCCGTCCAAGCTCCATTTGTGCAAAGGCTACAAGACGCTTTGGGCTGCATCACAGCCTTCGCGGCGCAGGCCCGCGCGTGTCGGCGGGCCCCCTCCGGTCCGGACCCTACCGGTTAAACGCCCGACGGCGGCCCCCACCTGGGTGGGGACCGCCGTCGGGCGCTGGCTCTGTATCCTGCGCGGGACGCAGGTTACGAGTCGCCGCCGGCGTTGCCGGTGGTGCCGGCGTTGACGTTCAGGAGGCGGTACTTCTCGATCGCCTGGGCCGGGGCCTGGGCGTCGACCTCGCCGCGGCGGGCCAGCATCTGCAGGGAACGGACCACGATCGAGTGGATGTCGTTCTTGAAGAAGCGGCGGGCTGCGGCGCGGGTGTCCGAGAAACCGAAACCGTCGGCACCGAGCGAGGCGAACTCGTTCGGGATGAACTGGCGGATCTGGTCGGGGACGGCCTTCATGTAGTCCGAGACGGCCACGATGGGTCCGGTGGCCCCGGCGAGCTGTTCGGTGACGAACGGGACGCGTGCGGGCTGGCCGGGGTTGAGGAAGGCCTCTTCCTCGGCGGCCATGGCGTCGCGGCGCAGTTCGGTCCAGGAGGTGACGGACCAGACATCGGCGGAGACGCCCCAGTCCTCGGCCAGGAGTCGCTGGGCCTCAAGGGCCCACGGAACCGAAACGCCGGAGGCGAGGATCTGCGTGCGCGGGCCGTCGATCTTGGCCGGTGCCAGCAGGTAGATGCCCTTGACGATGCCCTCGACGTCGAGCTCCGCGGGTGCCGGCGGCTGGACGATCGGCTCGTTGTAAACCGTGATGTAGTACATCAGGTTCCGTGCCGGGTCGTTATCCGCAGGGCCGGGGCCGTACATCCGGTTCAGGCCATCACGCATGATGACGCCGATTTCGTAACCGTACGCCGGGTCGTAGGTGACCACGGCCGGGTTGGTCGAGGCGAGGATCGGGGAGTGGCCGTCAGCGTGCTGCAGGCCCTCACCGGTCAGCGTGGTGCGGCCGGCGGTGGCGCCGATGATGAACCCGCGGGTCATCTGGTCGGCGGCTGCCCAGAAGGAGTCGCCGGTGCGCTGGAAACCGAACATCGAGTAGAACACGTAGATCGGGATCAGCGGTTCGCCGTGCGTCGCGTAGGACGTGCCCGCGGCGGTGAACGCGGCAACCGAGCCGGCTTCGTTGATGCCGGCGTGGACGATCTGGCCGGCGATGGATTCCTTGTACGCCAGGACCAGGTCGCGGTCCACGGACAGGTAGTTCTGGCCGTTCGGGTTGTAGATCTTGGCCGTCGGGAAGAACGCGTCCATACCGAAGGTGCGTGCCTCATCCGGGATGATCGGCACGATCCGGGTGCCGAAGTCCTTGTCCCGCATCAGGTCCTTGAGCAGGCGGACGAACGCCATGGTGGTGGCGGCCTGCTGCTTGCCGGACCCGCGGTTGGCGACCTCGTACGCCTTGTCACCGGGCAGGGTGACGTCGGTGTGCTTGGAACGGCGCTCCGGGACGAAACCGCCCAGGGCGCGGCGGCGCTCCATCAGGTACTTGATCTCCGGGGCGTCGGCGCCCGGGTGGTAGTACGGCGGCTGGTACGGATCGGCTTCAAGCTGCTCGTCCGTAATCGGGATGCGCAGGTGGTCGCGGAAGGCCTTCAGGTCCGCCAGCGTGAGCTTCTTCATCTGGTGGGTCGCGTTGCGGCCCTCGAAGTGGGTGCCCAGGCCGTAGCCCTTGACCGTGTGGGCCAGGATGACCGTCGGCTTGCCCTTGAACTCGGTGGCGGCCTTGTACGCGGCGTAGACTTTGTTGTAGTCGTGGCCGCCGCGCTTGAGGTTCCAGATCTCCTGGTCTGTCATGTCCGCGACCATGTCCTTGGTCTGCGGGGTCTTGCCGAAGAAGTGTTCGCGGACGAACCCGCCGGATTCGGCCTTGTAGGTCTGGTAGTCGCCGTCGACGGTTTCGTTCATGATCTTCACGAGCGAGCCGTCTTCGTCCTTGGCCAGCAGGTCATCCCACTCGCGGCCCCAGACAACCTTGATGACGTTCCAGCCGGCACCGCGGAAGAACGCCTCAAGCTCCTGCATGATCTTGCCGTTGCCGCGGACGGGACCGTCGAGGCGCTGCAGGTTGCAGTTGATGACGAAGTTGAGGTTATCCAGCTTGTCGTTGGCCGCGAGCTGCAGCAGGCCGCGGGATTCCGGCTCGTCCATTTCGCCGTCACCGAGGAAGGCCCAGACCTGCTGGTCTGAGGTGTCCTTGATGCCACGGTTGTGCAGGTAGCGGTTCGACTGCGCCTGGTAGATGGCGTTCATCGGGCCGATGCCCATCGACACGGTGGGGAACTCCCAGAACTCCGGCATCAGGCGCGGGTGCGGGTAGCTGGAGAGGGCGTGGCCTTCCTTGGACTTCTCCTGGCGGAAGCCGTCGAGGTCCTCCTCGGTCAGCCGGCCTTCCATAAAGGCGCGCGAGTACATGCCGGGGGAGGCGTGGCCCTGGAAGAAGACCTGGTCTCCGCCGCCGGGGTGGTCCTTGCCGCGGAAGAAGTGGTTGAAGCCCACCTCGTAGAGGGTCGCCGCGCCGGCGTAGGTGGAGATGTGGCCGCCGACGCCGATTTCCGGGCGCTGCGAGCGGTGGACCATAACGGCCGCGTTCCAGCGCAGCCAGGCGCGGTACTTGCGTTCGATTTCTTCATCGCCGGGGAACGGTGCTTCCTGGTCCACGGGGATGGTGTTGACGTAGTCCGTGGTGGTCACCATCGGCACGCCTACGCTTTGTGCGCCCGCCCGCTGAAGCAGGCTGCGCATGATGTACTGGGCACGCTCGGTGCCCTGTTCCTGAATTAGGGTGTCCAGGGACTCCAGCCATTCGGCGGTCTCTTCGGGATCACGATCAGGCAGCTGGTTAGTCAACCCGCTGAGGATATGGGAGGTATCTTCTCCTGCAGCCACGTCCAACCTCTCTTTGAGCGCATTCATCGGCACCCTCAGCTCCGGCAGGGTAACTGCCTGGCGTGAACGCGACGTGTGCGACATATCGGTAACAGCAGCCCGGTCCTGTGTGCCGGGCTAGGTCCAATCACAACCATGCCCGCCTGTATCAGCGGCCTATGTCCGCGCAGGCATAGTCGTCATCAGCCACTCTAGCCTTGTGCGTCGGCGGATGCGTAGCCGCTGCATGGGGCCCGCTCCGTATTTCACGGGCATACTGGTTCTGTGACGCGGAGGCCTCCCAGGGCCCCCGTAAGCCGCGGTGTGACGCAGAATATGGCGGATCGCGGGGTTTACAGCTTGAAGCCAAGGCGCAAAGGGTGTTGGCTTGGAGTAATGGAAATCACTAGCAGTAACGGAACCACCCAGCAGTTCACCAGGACGCACAAAGAGCATAGGAGCAACACGTGAGCGAGGCCGACGCCGCCACTTCGGTAAATGTGGCGGAAAAATTGGGTTTCAAAAACGGAGACCTGATTCAGGAATTCGGTTATGACGACGACGTCGACTTCGACTTGCGTGACGACATTGAGGACCTCACGGGTTCTGAACTGTTCGATGAAGACGACCATGAGGTGGTCGACGCGGCCATTCTCTGGTGGCGGGACGGCGACGGGGACCTGGTGGACACCTTGGTTGACTCGCTGACGACACTGACCGAGGGCGGTGTGGTCTGGGTACTCACCCCGAAGAACGGCCGCGAGGGTTACGTTTCCCCGTCGGATATCCAGGATGCGGCCCCCACCGCCGGACTGCACTGCACCACCTCCGCCGGGGTCTCCCGCGACTGGAGCGCAACCCGGCTGGTCACGCGGAAGAACAAGTGACCCGTAGCTCCACGGAAGCTGCGGTCGTGGCTCCCGACGCCCCGGCTGTCGGCCAGGCCGCCCCGGACTTTGAGCTGGTCAACCAGTTCGGCGAACCGGTCCGGCTTTCCGGACTGCGCGGTCGCACTGTGGTGCTGGTCTTTTTCCCCTTCGCCTTCTCCGGCATCTGCACCGGCGAACTCTGCGAGATCCGCGACAACCTGGCGCTCCTTGACGACGCCGGCGCGGCCGTGCTCGGGGTGTCGGTGGACAGCAAGTTCACCCAGCGCGCCTATGCGGAAAAGGAAGGTTACGAATTCGACCTGCTGGCCGACTTCTGGCCGCACGGCGACGTGGCCCACCGGTACGGCGTGTTTGACGCCAAGAGCGGCATGGCCCAACGCGGCACCTTCATCATCGATGCATCGGGAATTATCCGGTACGTCGTGGTCAACCCGCGGGGCCAGGCCCGGGACTTTGCGGAATACCGGGCGGCCCTGGCGGCCCTCGAGGGAAACTGACGGCAGGGGCAGGAAGCATGAGGCAGCGGCGGCCGGGTATTGGCATGACGGGATTCGCCAGCCTGCCGCCGGTGACCGCCGTCGAACCCGCCCGCAGCGACCTGGAAGTCCTGCAGGACATCCACGGCGTCCTGGCGGGAAAGCGCTTTGCGCTGCTAACCGGTGCGGGCCTCAGCACGGATTCGGGGATCCCCGATTACCGCGGCCCGGGCGCTGCCCCGAGGGCGCCCATGACCTACCAGGAATTCATCGGCGACACGGAGAACCGGCGCCGCTACTGGGCGCGGAACCATATCGGCTGGTCGCACCTGCGCCGCGCCGGCCCCAACGACGGTCATGTTGCTGCCGCACGCCTGGAGCGGCGCGGGCTGATTACGGGCCTCATCACGCAGAACGTGGACCGGCTGCATGAGGACGCCGGGAGCGAAAATGTGGTGGATCTTCACGGCCGCTTCGACCGCGTGATCTGCCTGGCCTGCCACCGGCGCTACACCCGCTCACTGCTCGCCGGGGTCCTTGAGGAGCTCAACCCCACCTTCCTGGCCGACGCGCTGGCCGCCGGCGTCGTGGAAATGGCGCCGGACGCCGACGCCACAGTGGAGGATTCGGAACTGATTGCCGGCTTCGTCGTCGCGAATTGCCCGGCCTGCTGCGGAACGCTGAAACCCGATTTTGTCTATTTCGGCGAGAACGTTCCGAAGGACCGCGTGGAGCGCTCCTACGCCATGGTGGACGCCGCGGAGGCTCTGCTGGTGGCGGGATCGTCGCTGACCGTGATGAGCGGGCTGCGGTTCGTCCGGCACGCGGCCAAGCAGGGCAAAGCCGTGGTGATCATCAACCGGGGGCAGACCCGGGGCGATGACCTGGCCACCATCAAGCTGGAGGCCGGCGTCAGCGAATCCCTGACCTGGCTCGCGGCGGAGCTGCCCGCGGTTTGAGGTTCCCCGCCCCCGCCGCCGATTAGTGTTTCGCGCCAGGATTCGGGTAGAGTCATTGTTCGTTGGTTGACGCACTTGCGGTGTGGAAACAACGTTTTGGGTCTTTAGCTCAGCTGGTAGAGCGCCACGTTTACACCGTGGATGTCATCGGTTCGATCCCGGTAGGACCCACCAAGAAAAACCCCGTCACGGCAGGCTGAAACGCTTGCCGGGCGGGGTTTTTTGCTTTCCACCCTTATTCCCCCAGCGACCTAAATGGTATTGTTATCTTATTTATTGGGGGATATGTTGTTTGGTCTGCGATCTTTTTTTGCCAACTTTTGGGTGCCGAAATGCCGCCTGTGTGGGGTTCCTGTTCCGGACGCAGGGGTCCCTTACTGCAAGGAGCAGCACCAGACGGAATTTGAATCCGTCAATGCCTGGTAGCGCGAGGCGTCTGCCAAGACATACTGCCGGGGTTTTTTGCTTGGCTCGGCAGAATGTCGGTGCCCGGCCCTAGTGTCACGGGCATGGAACATGTGATGGTGAAAACCGGCCCGGACGGGCGCCCGGCTGCAGTTGTCCGGGCCGGCCGCGAGTGGGTGGTCGGGGCCGAGCCGGTGCGCTGGTTTGAGCGGGTGAGCTGGTGGGAGGCGGAGCGCCGGATGCCGAAAGGGCTCAGCCGGGTGGACGTCGAGGTGTGGCAGGTCCAGGCGAGGCTGGGCAGGAACGCCGGATCGGCGCTGACCACCATGGAGATCATCAGGGACGGCCTTGGCGGGGGCTGGAGGCTCCGCGGGGCGGTAGCGGACGCGGCGTAGGACTGTGCCGGCTCCGGAGCTCCGGCGCGGAAATCCGCCGGGAATTGGAAAAGCCTTCCACCGCGACTATTGGGGGATGCCGCGGTGGAAGGCTTGCTAGAAATATACCGTGAATGCGTCCAAATGTGAAACGCATTGCGGTTGAATTACGCCATCGTCAGGACAAATGGTGATTGTCCGTGAGGTGCCGGCTCAGGCCGGCCGCGGCTGCTGGACCGGAACAAAGACACGGGGCTGGTCCTTCCACGTGGGTTCCATGTCGGCAATCGTTTCGCGCATGATCTTGTTGGACGCCTCCCGGGCCGCCACCCCATTGCCCGAGGCGATCGACTCCGCCACATCCACGTGCCACTGCAGCGCCGAAGTCCGTGGATGGTCCGGCATCAGGCCGTGGACGGTGCGTCCGGTCAGCGTCTCGGCAACCTGGCCCACCATGTTGGCAAACATTTCATTGCCGGAACCGGTCAGCAGCAGCGAATGGAACTGGATGTCCAGATCCAGGAATTTTTGCACGTCCCCGGCCATGCCGGCCTCCCGCATGGCATAGGAGGTTTCCACCAGCTGGCTGCGGAGCTCGTCCGGGGCGTTGCCCGCGGCCAGTTCGGCGGCCACCGGCTCGACGGCGGTGCGCAGCTCGGCAAGGGAGCGCAGCTGTGCTCCGCGGCCCTCGCCGGCGAGGCGCCAGCGGATCACGAGCGGGTCGAAGGGGTTCCAGCGGCTGGCGGGCAGCACCCGGATACCCACGCGCTTGATGGTCTCGACCAGGCCGAGGGACTGCAGCACACGGACAGCCTCGCGGACCACCGAACGGGAGACCTTTAGCTCGTCCTCGAGGTGCTCGGCCAGCATTACGTGGCCGGCCGGGAGGTCGCCGGCGATGATACGGGTGCCCAGGTGCTCAATGGCGCGGTGATGGAGGCTGGTCGACATAGTCGTAAGCATAGTGGCGCTGGCCGCTGCTCCCGCGGCTACACCGCACCGGCCGACGTAAACATAGACTGTTTATGACGCGACGTATTCCGCCACGTGGGCGCTGCTTTCCAGCTGTCCGCGGAAATACATATGGTTTATCGACAGCCACCGTTTCCAAGAAGCGTGTTCCGCAGCAAGCGCGGGACGAACTGCACTCGATGCACAGAATGAATTGGAGTTTTGATGTCAGCACACATCGGTGTCACCGGCCTTGCGGTGATGGGGGCCAACCTGGCCCGGAACCTGGCTCGCAATGGCTTCACCGTTGCCCTGCACAACCGATCCGTGGAGAAGACCGACGCGCTCCTGGAGAAGCACGGCAAGGACGGTGATTTCGTCCGCACGGAAACCCTGCAGGAACTCGTCGACTCCCTGGAGAAACCGCGCCGGGTGCTGATCATGGTCAAGGCCGGCAAGCCCGTGGACTCCGTGATTGAGCAGCTCGAACCGCTGCTGGAGCCGGGCGACATCATCATCGACGCCGGCAACTCCCACTACGAGGACACCCGCCGCCGCGAGGCTGCACTGGCCAAGAAGGATCTGCACTTCGTCGGCATCGGTGTGTCCGGCGGCGAAGAGGGCGCCCTCAACGGCCCCTCGATCATGCCCGGCGGCTCCAAGGAGTCCTACGAGGCGCTCGGCCCGCTGCTGGAAAAGATCGCTGCCCACGTCGACGGCCAGCCCTGCTGCGCCTGGATCGGTACCGACGGCGCCGGCCACTTCGTCAAGATGGTCCACAACGGCATCGAATACGCCGACATGCAGGTCATCGGCGAGGCCTTCGACCTGTTGCGCTCCGGCGCGGGCCTCGAACCGGCCGAGCAGTCGAAGATCTTCGCCGAGTGGAACAAGGGCGAGCTCGCCTCGTTCCTGATCGAAATCTCCGCCGAGGTCCTCGGCCATGTGGACGCCAAGACCGGCAAGCCGTTCGTCGACGTCGTGGTGGACGCCGCCGGCCAGAAGGGCACCGGCCGCTGGACGGTCATCTCCGCCCTCGAACTGGGATCCCCGACGTCGGGCATCGCCGAATCTGTCTTCGCTCGCGCCCTGTCCTCCCAGTCGGAGCAGCGCAAGCTGGCCCAGGACCTGCTCGCCGGCGGGGAAGCCGCCGTCGAGGTCCCGGAGACCTTCGTCGAGGACGTCCGGCAGGCGCTGTACGCCTCCAAGCTGGTCTCCTACGCGCAGGGCCTGGACATGCTCACCTCCGCCGCCAAGGAGTACGGCTGGGACCTGAAGCTGGACGAGATCGCCTCGCTGTGGCGCGGCGGCTGCATCATCCGTGCTGAGCTGCTGAAGGAAATCACCAAGGCCTACGCGGCCGACGAGAAGCCCGCCAACCTGCTGTTCGCCCCGGCGTTCACGAAGGCCATTGGCGAGGTCCTGCCGGCGTGGCGCCGCGTGGTGGCCACCGCCGTGCAGCTCGGGATCCCGGTGCCGGTGTTCTCCTCCTCGCTGGCGTACTACGACGGCCTGCGCCGCAAGCGCCTCCCGGCCGCCGTGATCCAGGGACAGCGCGACCTGTTCGGCGCCCACACCTACGGGCGCATCGACACCGAGGGCACGTTCCACACCCTGTGGGGCGAGGACAAGTCCGAAATCGAGGCCGTGGACACGCACTAGACCACGCCGTCAGCGGTCCGGCGGCCGGCGCTTCCCGATACTGTGGGAGCGCCGGCCGTTCGCGTTTCCGGTCCAGGCACCCGCCAGGCGCCCCCACGCTGCCAACTTTCAAGGAGTCCGCTCATGACCCAGCCCGTCGCTTTTGTCACCGGGGCGTCCACCGGCATCGGCTACGAGGCCGCCCGGAAACTCGCCGCCCGCGGGTTCACCGTCTACGCCGGCGCCCGGCGGGTGGAGAAGATGGAGCCGTTGAAAGCCGACGGCGTCCGGACCCTGCCGCTTGACGTGACTGATGAGGCGTCAATGAGTGCCGCCGTCGGCCACGTCCTGGCAGCCCATGGCCGGATTGACGTCCTGGTCAACAACGCCGGCTACGGGTCCTACGGTTCGCTGGAGGAGGTTGCGCTGGAGGAGGGCAGGCGGCAGTTCGATGTCAACGTCTTCGGCCTGGCGCGTATGACGCAGCTGGTGTTGCCGGCGATGCGGGCCGCCGGCCGGGGCAGGATCATCAACATCTCCTCCATCGGCGGAAAGATGTACGAGCCGCTGGGTTCCTGGTATCACGCCACCAAGTTCGCCGTCGAGGGCCTCAGCGATTCCCTGCGGGTGGAGCTCAAACCGCATGGCATCGACGTGTCCATCATCGAACCGGGCGGAACCCAGTCGGAGTGGGGCGGTATCTCCGCCGAGGGGCTCCTGGCCAGCTCGGGGTCGGGACCCTACGCGGCGCAAGCCAGGGTAGTGGCTGCCGCGCTGGGTTCCACGGACGGGTCGGCGCTGTCCTCGCACCCGGCGGTCATCGCGGACGCGATCGTCCATGCCGCCACGTCCCCGCGACCCAGGACACGCTACCCGGTGGGTAAAGGGGCACGGGCGATCCTGCTGCTGCGCAGGCTGCTCCCGGACCGCGTCTTCGACGTCGTGCTCTGGAACATTTACAAGCGGTTCCCGGGGTAGGTGTAGACCTAGCGGGCGCGGGCGCCCGGCCCGGACCTCAAACCGGGCCCGGACCTCAACCCGGGCCCGGGGGAGCCGCCGGGCTCAGATCCGGTATTCGATCAGGTATTCCGCCGGGTCGACGGCGGGCTTGGTCTCGCGCTGGGCGTCCCGGTGCCGCCACGTGGCCGGCACCCCGGTGAGGATGGATTCGGCCGGCGCGTCCTTGACCACCACGGCGTTGGCGCCGATGGCGCTGTCCCGGCCGATTGTGATGGGGCCGAGGACCTTGGCGCCCGCGCCGATGACCACGCGGTCCTCGATGGTGGGGTGGCGTTTGATCTTGGCCAGCGAACGGCCGCCCAGGGTGACGCCGTGGTAGATCATCACGTCCTCGCCGATCTCGGCGGTCTCCCCGATCACCACACCCATGCCGTGATCAATGAAGAAGCGGCGGCCGATGGTGGCGCCGGGGTGGATCTCAATGCCGGTCAGGAAGCGGGCCAGCTGGGAGATCAGCCGCGCAGGGAAGCGCAGCGACGGGTTCTGCCAGAGCCGGTGCGTCACGCGGTGGGCCCAGATCGCGTGCAGGCCCGAGTAGGCAAAGAAGTTCTCAAAAGAACCTCGCGCCGCCGGGTCGTGGGACCGGGCGGCGTCGAGGTCTTCTTTCAGCCTTGCGAAGAAGCTCACAAAGACCTTTCTACGAAATCTGGAAGCGGCTGGACTTAGCCGCGGATGTCGTCGTACAGGACGGTGGAGATGTAGCGCTCCCCGAAGTCGCAGACAACGGCAACAATCAGTTTACCGGCGTTCTCGGGACGCTTGGCGACCTCCAGGGCAGCCCAGACGATCGCGCCGGAGGAGATGCCGCCCAGGATGCCTTCCCGGACGCCGAGGTCGCGGGCCACGCGGACGGAGTCCTCCAGGGCCGCGTCGATGACCTCGTCGTAGACGTTGGTGTCCAGGATGTCCGGGACGAAGTTGGCGCCCAGGCCCTGGATCTTGTGCGGACCGGGAGCGCCGCCGTTGAGGATGGCCGAATCCTTGGGCTCGACGGCGATGACCTGCACGTCCGGGTTGCGCTCCTTGAGCACCTGCCCGACGCCGGTGACCGTGCCGCCGGTGCCGACGCCGGCAACGAAGATGTCCACCTTGCCGTCGGTATCGGCCCAGATTTCCTCAGCGGTGGTCCGGCGGTGCACCTCGGGGTTGGCCTCGTTGGCGAACTGCTGCGCCCAGATGGAGTTCTCCGTGTTGGCGACGATGTCCTGGGCTTTCTCCACGGCTCCGCGCATGCCCTCGGACCCCGGGGTCAGCACAATCTCGGCACCGTAGGCGCGCAGCATAACGCGGCGTTCCGTGGACATGGTCTCCGGCATGGTGAGGATGACCTTGTAGCCGCGGGCTGCGCCCACCATCGCCAGGGCAATGCCGGTGTTGCCCGAGGTTCCCTCGACAATGGTGCCGCCGGGCTTGAGCGCACCGGACTTCTCCGCCGCATCGATGATGGCAACGCCGATCCGGTCCTTGACGCTGTTGGCCGGGTTGTAGAACTCGAGCTTGACCGCCACAGTGGCGTTCAGGCCTTCGCTCAACCGGTTGAGGCGGACCAGCGGAGTGCCGCCGACCAGCTGGGTAACATCGTCATAGATCCGTGCCATGGGTATGTGTGCCTGTCTGTGAGGGGGAAATCTAAGGTCAGCCTAACGAGGGCGCTCTGGCCCTAGCTAAGCATTAAGCCATGCAGAGTAATATTTCCTGGCCTTCGCCAGCTTCGGGTTGATGATCACCTGGCAGTACCCCTGGTCGGGGTATTTCGCGTAGTAGTCCTGGTGGAAATCCTCGGCCACGTGGAAGACCGGAAGCCGGCTCACTTCGGTGACAATCGGGTTCGACCACAGCTCCTGGTTCCGGTCGATCGCTTCCTCGAACAGGATCTTCTCTTCGGTGGTCTCATAGAACATGGAGGACCGGTACTGGGTGCCGACGTCGTAGCCCTGGCGGTTCAAGGTGGTCGGATCGTGCAGGGCGAAGAACATGTCGAGGATGACCTCGGCCGGGATGATGTCCTCGTCAAAGGTCACGGCCACCACCTCGGCGTGGCCGGTGGTGCCCGAGCAGACTGAGTAGTAATCGGGGTTGCGGTCATGGCCTCCGGTGTAGCCAGAAACCACCGAGCTCACACCCTTGGTCTTTTGGTAGACGGCGTCGAGGCACCAGAAGCAGCCCCCGCCGAGGACGAAAGTTCTCATGTCCTGTTCAATGGACGAACCCGCCGGATCATTCCCGAACCCGGCATTTCCCGCGTCCTCGTGACTCCGCGCTGGGACGTCCCGGCCGCCGGATAGGGTAAAAATGAGGTTATGGAACCTGAGAACACCGACGTTTCAGCGCAGCCTTCCGACGCCGAGAGTTCCGGTGCGGCCGCCACGCTGGGCATGATCCTGCTGGCCGTCGAGGAACTCTGGCCCGAATCACTCGCCGAGTCATGGGACGAGGTGGGCCTGGTGGCCGGGCACCCGTCGGCAGAGGTATCCAAGATCCTCTTCGCCGTGGACCCCAGCCTCGAGGTCATCGAGGAAGCCGTCGACTGGGGCGCGGACCTGCTGATCACCCACCACCCCCTGTTACTTAAAGGCGTCACGTCCGTGGCTGCCAACACCCCCAAGGGCAAGGCGGTGCACCGCCTGATCGAGACTGGTACAGCGCTGCTGACCGTCCACACGAACGGTGATTCCGCCGTCGGGGGAGTCTCCGATGTGCTCGCCGACACCCTCGGCCTGCAGGACGTAATGCCACTGACCCCTGCGGCGGACGGTCTTCCCGAGGAAGGGATCGGCCGGGTCGGGGACCTTGCCGACGTCCAGACGCTGGGGGACTTTGCCGCCCGGGTCTTCGGCATCCTGCCGTCCGTGGCCGGCGGGGTTCGGGTGTCCGGTGACCGGGACGGCCTGGTCCGCCGGGTTGCCCTGTGCGGGGGAGCCGGGGACTCGCTGTTCAACGAGGTCCGTGCGAGCAACGCCGATGTTTACCTGACCGCGGACCTGCGCCACCATCCGGCGTCCGAGGCCCGCGAAGCGGCCGTCAATGACCGGCCGTACCTGATCGATGTCTCGCACTTCGCCAGCGAGTGGCTGTGGCTGCCGGCGGCCGCGGATGCGCTCGGGAACGTCCTGGCTGACCAGGGGCACGACATCGAAATCCGGGTCAGCACCACCAACAGCGACCCGTGGGACTTCATCCTGACTCCCGGCTAGGCGATAGAGTCTAGGAAGCGCCAGTACGGTGCCCGGCTCCGGCCGGTAAGTGAACACGCGGAGGAAATAGTGGCCAAGGCAGCACCGGCGGAACAGATGAAGTTGCTCGAACTGCAGGGACTCGACGCCAAGCTCAAGTCTCTGTCGAACCGCCGCCGCAGCCTTGAAAGCGACTCCCGGATCACCGACCTTGAGGCGGCCCTCAGCATCGCCATGGGCGAGCTCGGTGCCGCGAAGGTAGCCGTCCACGACGCCGAACTGGAACTCAAGCGGGCCGAGGCCGACGTCGAACAGGTCGCCTCCCGCATTGAACGCGACGAGGCCCGGCTCAACAGCGGCACCGGGCTGTCCAAAGACCTGGTGGCCCTGCAGCGGGACATCGCCTCGCTGAACAAGCGCCGCTCGGACCTTGAGGACGTCGAGCTCGAAGTCCTGGAGCGGCTGGATGCACTGCGTCTCCGCCAGGCAGCGCAGCAGCAGATCGTCGACGACATCCAGGGCTCGTTCGGCAGCATCCGCGCCGAACTGGACGAGCAGCTGGCCGAGGTCGCGGCCGAAACCACCGTGGTGCGCGGCCAGCGTGCCGAGTTCGCGGACGGACTGGATGCGGCAATGCTCGCGGTCTACGACAAAACCCTCGCCAAGCGCGGAGTCGGCGCCGCCCGGCTCTTCCACGGCACCTCGGAGGGATCCGGCATGCAGCTGAGCCCCGGCGACCTCGCGGAGATCAAGGCCGCTGCCGAGGACGACATTGTTTTCTGCCCCGACTCCGGCTGCATCCTGGTCCGCTCCGCCGAGTGGGCCTAGCCGGCGCAGGTCAGGACTAGCCGGGCAGAATGAGGTTCAGGGTGTGCGGCTTGCGGGCCGTGCCCCCCACCAGCTCCGCGGACCACTTCTCGGCGGCTGCCTGCTGCAGTTGCGCCGGAGTCTGCGGCGCCTTGCCGCGCCGGGCCAGCAAGTGCCGGGCCAGTTCGCCACGGGTGTGCTTGGCGAAGTGGCTAACCACTTTGCGGACCCCGTCCACCTCCGTGAAGACGTTCACGGCCACGGTCTGCTCCGGCGGGGGTGCCCACGCCGCGGTGTAGGTGCTGGAGCGGCAGTCAACAATGAGCTCGTCCGCCGTTTCGGCGGCCAGCGCCGCCGTGAGCTGCGGCTTCCAGAACGAAGCGAGGCGTCCGACGTCGGGGAGGGCAGTGCCCATCGACAGCCGGTAGGCCGGGACCCGGTCCGCGAACCGGATGGCGCCCCAGAGCGCGGAAATCACCACCACCGACTCATCGGCTTTCTGGCGCTGCCGCGGAGTCAGAGAGCGGTAGCCCAGAGCGTCGTACAAAACTCCGGAGTACACCCGGTGCGCCGGGGCCGCCGGCTCGGCGTGCAGCCGGGTGTTGCGTTCGACGTCGGCCGTCAGCGAGGCGCCGACCCCCAGCAGCGCGAGGGCGTCGTGGTGGGCGCTGACCGTACCGAGCGCTTCGAGGACGCGCGCCCGGTGGGCATTCAGGGCGGGGAAGCTGAGCGAGTCCGGGTCGACGGGGGCGCCTCCGGTTGCGGGGGTCTTACCTTCGGACGGGGGCAGCAGAATCAGCACCGTACGATCCTACCGGCGGGCGGGTGCCGGTCAGGCGACCGTGGGCGCGGTCAGGCTACCTTGGGCGGCGCGGCCGGGATAGGGGTTGGTGCGTGCGCCGGGGCGACGGCGGGGGCCTGGAGCTGTGCGGCAGCCCCGGCCGCCCGGGTCTCCCGGGCCAGGAACGCGGAGAGTTCGCCGATGGTGCTCATCAGCGGGGCAGGGAAGACCACCGTGGAGTTCTTGTCGACGGCGATTTCCACGAGGGACTGTAGATTCCGCAGCTGCAGCGCCAGCGGGTGGGCCATCATCATGTCCGAGGCTTCCCCGAGGGCTGCCGCCGCGATTGCCTCGCCCTCGGCGGCGATGATTTTGGCCCGCTTCTCCCGCTCCGCCTCGGCCTGCCGGGCCATGGCGCGCTTCATACTCTCCGGCAGTTGGATGTCCTTGAGCTCCACGAGCGTCACTTCGACGCCCCACTCCAGCGTCAGGGCGTCCAGGATCTCGCGGATATCGCTGTTGATGTGCTCGGTCTCCGAGAGTGTCTGGTCGAGGCTGTGCCGGCCAACAACCTTCCGCAGCGTGGTCTGCGCGATCTGGTTGATGGCGGCGGCCACGTTCTCGATCGCCACGACCGACTTCACGGCATCGATCACGCGGTAATAGGCGACGGCGGAGATGTCCACGCTGACGTTGTCCTGCGTGATGATGCCCTGGGACTGGATCGGCATGGTCACAATCCGGAGGCTGACCAGCTGGAGGCGGTCGATCACCGGAATGATCAGCCGCAGGCCCGGCATACGGACCCCGATGACCCGGCCCAGCCGGAAAAGCACGCCTTGCTCGTACTGGCGGACAATCCGGATCGACATCCGGGCCGCGGCGACCAGCAGCACCGCGATAAGAAGCCATACGACGATTGCGGTCAGACCCATCCGGATCGCTTCCTTTATCTGACGGGATTGCTGCTTCAATTCTCCCACCGGCGGGGCGAAAAGGCGCCGGTCAGGCCGGCCGCCGGGGGACCCGTAGAATGTACTGCGGATGGGTTGACCAGGCGGCCGCGCGCCTTGCAAGTGGCTCGAGGAACGTCCGGGCTCCGCAGGGCAGGGTGGTGGGTAACGCCCACTCGGGGTAACCCGCAGGCCAGTGCCACAGAGAACAGACCGCCTGTACCGCGCCGTGTCCGCACGGCGGGGGAGCAGGTAAGGGTGAAACGGTGGTGTAAGAGACCACCAGCTTCCCGGGTGACCGGGAAGGCTAGGTAAACCCCACCCGGAGCAAGGCCAGACAGGACACGTTTGAGGGCTGCCCGCCCGAGTGTCCGGGTAGGCTGCTGGAGGGCGTCGGCAACGGCGTCCGTAGATGGATGGCCGCTACTCCCGCGCCGGTAACAGCGCGGGAACACAGAACCCGGCGTATCGGTCAACCCATCCCACCCAACGAAAAAGGGCTGGCACCATCTGGTGCCAGCCCTTCTCGTTTAAGGCGTTAGGAGTGGATTAGGCCTTCGCCTTCCGCTTCACCCAGCCCCACGCCGCCGTGGCGACGAACAGGACCAGGCCGATGATGGCCAGCCAGATCAGGCCCTTAACGACGAAGCCCAGGATCGAGAGGATAAGCCAGATGACAAGTAGTGCAACGATGAGTCCCATCTGGACATCCTATGTCATGCGCCGCGCGGTGGCGTGTGAGTGATTTCACGCTTCCCCCGGCCCGCATGGCCACCGTGCCAGCCTAGAATGGAGACTGAACGTAGATGTTCTGCCACCGGGTCTGCGTTCGCAGCCGGTGGCTTTTTCTTTGCGCTCCATAAAGGTGCGCGGGGTGGACCGAATCCCCGCAGCGCCAAGGGTTCCGGAGATCCACCGGCAGCCGACTTCCGCATACGAGGACGTATGTGGTGGATTTTAGGAAGGTAGTTCTGTGAGCCAGACGTCAGATTCTTGTCTTGATACGTGGATGGGCCGGGAGGCGCTCGCCGAGGCCATGATTCCGGTCATCGGCCGGCTGTACCGCGAGAACAACGTGGTGACCTCCATCCACGGTCGGAGCCTGATCAACAAGTCCACCATGAACATCCTGAAGGCGCACCGCTTCGCCCGCCGGATGAGCAAGGAGGAGCTGCGCCTCGAAGAGACGGCCCCGCTCCTTGACGCCCTCACCCAGCTGGACCTCGGCGCCGCAGCGATCGACATCGCCCGCCTGACCGAGAAGTACCGTGCCGAGGGCGACGGCGTCAGCCTCGACGAATTCCTCCGGGCCGAGCTCGCAGACGTCGTCGGTAAGCGCGGCGGCGATGACCGCACCAGCACCGACGTCGTCCTCTACGGCTTCGGCCGTATCGGCCGGCTCCTGGCCCGCCTCCTGATCGAAAAGGCCGGTGGCGGTCACGGGCTGCGCCTGCGCGCGATCGTGGTGCGCCGCGGCTCGGACAACGACCTCACCAAGCGCGCCAGCCTGCTGCGCCGCGACTCGGTCCACGGTTCCTTCGAAGGCACCATCAAGGTGGACCTCGAGAACGACACCATCACGGCCAACGGCGTCCAGATCCAGGTCATCTACTCGGACAACCCGGCCACCGTGGACTACACCGCCTACGGCATCCACGACGCACTGGTGGTTGACAACACCGGCCGCTGGCGCGACGCGGAGGGCCTGTCGCAGCACCTCCAGAGCAAGGGTGCGGCCCGCGTCCTCCTCACGGCGCCCGGCAAGGGCGAACTGAAGAACATCGTGCACGGCATCAACCACGCCACGATTACCGACTCGGACACGATCGTCTCCGCGGCGTCCTGCACCACCAACGCCATCACCCCGGTGCTGAAGGCCATCAACGACCGCTACGGCGTGGTGCACGGGCACGTGGAAACGGTTCACTCGTTCACCAACGACCAGAACCTGATCGACAACTTCCACAAGGGTGACCGCCGCGGCCGCTCCGCCGCGCTGAACATGGTCATCACCGAAACCGGTGCGGCCAAGGCCGTGGCCAAGGCCCTGCCCGAACTCCTCGGCAAGCTCACCGGCAGCTCCATCCGCGTCCCCACCCCGGATGTGTCGCTGGCCATCCTGAACCTGAGCCTCGAAAACGGCACCACCAAGGATGAGGTCAACGACTACCTCCGGGAGATGTCGCTGCACTCCGAGCTGCGCAAGCAGATCGACTACATCGATTCCCCCGAGGTGGTCTCCACCGACTTCGTCGGCTCCCGCCGCGCAGGCATCGTCGACGGCCTGGCCACCATCTCCAACGAAAAGAACCTCGTGCTGTACGTCTGGTACGACAACGAGTTCGGCTACAGCTGCCAGGTTGTCCGCGTGATGGAGGAAATGGCCGGCGTGAACCCGCCGTCGTTCCCGGCCAAGGATGCCGTGGCCACGCTTGAGGCCGCCGGCCTTCCGGTCGAGGTCGGATAACTCCTTTTGGTGACTTTCCCGGCCGGTCGCTGGAATCGGCCGGGAAAGGGAACCACAATGGAGCCATGGAACAGAACTCGGCTGTGGAGCACGAAACCACCCTGGAACACGCACTCGACATTGCGCGGGGCAACGCCAAGGAAGCCAAGCGCCTCCTTGACGACGCCCGCGCCAAGCGCGAGGCGGGAGAGGTCGACGACGCGCGGGTGCACCAACTCGAAGCTCTGCTGAACGTCGCCGAGGAAGACCTCCGCCGGGTCACCAAGGAGCAGTAAGGGCAGTCGGCCCACCGGCCGCGACCGGCGGGGGCCCGCCCCGCGACTTGTCCCGCACACTGTGGACAACCGGGCCGACGTCGGCGCTCCTGCCTAGGCTGGGCGGGTGCAGCAACCCTACCTACAGGCGGTCCGTCGGTGACCGCCACGTGGCTCGGCTACCGGCTGGCCCGGCGCCGGTCCCGGCAGGCCTGGGCGCTGCTCGCCGCTGCCGTGCTGGCCATCCTTGGAACGCTTGCCTGGTTCTTCACCGCCGGGCAGTTCGACCTCGCCGAGCCGCGGTCCGCCGGACCCACCGAGGCGCCCGTGCTTGCACCGGGCTGGATGAAGGCCGTGGCATCCGTTGCGGCAGTGCCCGCCGGCCGCGCCGCGGACGTACTGGAGTCCCTCCCGGTCAGGGACCGGGCCGCCGCCGACAACTACGACAGGACCGCTTTCGGCCAGGCCTGGCTCGACGTCGACCGCAACGGCTGCGATACCCGCAATGACATCCTGCGCCGCGACCTGGCCGGTGCCCGTTTCACCGATGGATCACGCTGCCGGATCGGGACGGGATCCTTCCTGGAGCCCTACACGGGACGCACGGTGGTATTCCAGCGCGGAGCCGCCTCCAGCAAAGCCGTGCAAATCGACCACGTCGTGGCACTCGGGGACGCATGGCAGAAGGGCGCCCAGCTGCTGAGCCCCGAGCAGCGGCAGCATCTTGCGAACGATCCACTGAACCTGATCGCGGTGGACGGCCAGGCCAATCAGGACAAAAGCGCTTCCGATGCCGCCACCTGGCTGCCGCCAAACAGAGCGTTCCGCTGCCACTACGTAGCCCGGCAAATCTCGGTCAAAGCTGCCTACGCCCTGTGGGTGTCACCGGCCGAAAAGGAGGCGATGAAGCGGGTTCTCGATGGCTGTCCGGCCCAGCAAAGCATTGTCCCGCGCTGACCGGAGTCACCCCTGTTCCGCAGCTCATTGACAGCCGTGCTCCGCGGGTCTACGACTGGGAATGTCAGGTGCGGCCCACGATTCGAGGAGCAGGAAATGGCTTACGGAGTTGTGCACTTTTTCCCCGGGGGGACCAAAGAACAGTACGAGGCCTCCATCGCCGCGGTTCACCCGGGCGAAGGCCAGTTGCCCGAAGGGCAGATCTTCCACGCCGGCGGCGAGTCGGCGGGCGGCTGGACAATCATGGCGGTCCACGATTCAAAAGAAAGCTGGGAGAAATTCCGTGACGGCACCCTGATGCCGGCAATGCAGGCAGGCATCCAGGGCGGATTCGCGGCGCCGCCGGAGGAGACCGTGGTTGACCTGTATAAAGTGCTGCCTTAGCCGGCCGCCTCAGCCAAGCACGGAGAATGCGCACCAGGCGGCAACCAGCAGGACCATCACCAGCATCGGGACGTTCCATCCCGAGATCACGGTGGCGTTTGCGGAAGCCGCTCCGGTGTGACCGGCCCCCGGGTCAACGATACCGGACGCCTGCCGTGCGTCGTGCCAGGCACGTACGATCGCGTCCCGGCTTTCCGGGGCCGGGGACTGGCTCATTCGTTCGTTGGATGGGAGCATCCCTGGGGGACGCTCCTTCCAGTCCCGGGCCTGGTTGAATCCGGCGCCGAAGGCGCTGGGCGGCGTTGGGGCACCCCAGCTGACGTATTTCCTGCCGGCCGCTTTCACGGTCACTGTGTAACGGACCTCGACGTCGTCCACGGCGGCGAAGGGGATGCGGTGCCGGCGGAGGCCGTTGAGCAGTTCAAACGCGCCGGCGTCGATGATCAGGCGGGGCTGCCACTGCGTCAGGTAGACCAGCAATGAGGCTGCCGCCAGCCACGGAGCTGCTGCCGCGGCCGGGCCACTCTTCCCGTCGGCCAGGAGCCAGCCGACGGCGAGCACGCTTCCGGCCCACACGGCCAGCGCGACGTACCGTCCGGACGGCTCTTTGAAGCTGCGCCGCACCGGACCTGACAATGTTCTGGTTTCCCCCATGCGCCCATCATGCCAGCGGTGCGGGGATTTCGGACCTAAGCGCCGACGGCTTGGGCGGCGAGTTCACTTTCCAGCCGCTCGACGTCGTCCCGGCGGCAGAGCTCCGTGGCCCGGGTCATGACGGTCGCGCTTCCGGCGGCAACGGCGGAGCGGAACGCCTCGGCCGGTCCGCGGCCCTGGGCCAGACGAGCCGTCGGACACCAGGGCCATGGCCGCATCCAGTTCGCCCTGTTGGCCCTCCAGCTCCGTCCCGAAGTGCAGCCCGAGCTCCCGCCGGCTGGGTTTGACCAGGAATACGCCTTCGGCCAGTGCCGCGGCCAGGGCCGGTCCGGACGCATCCACCACACAGCGCGCTCCCTGCTCGCGGGCCAGCCTCGATATCTCAGCGTAGAAGGTGTGCGGCACCCCGGGTGGAAGGCTCCCGCTGGCCACGACGTAGCCGCCCGGCTGGATCGAGTCGGCCACCAGTGCCAGGCACAGCCGCCATTCGGGTTCGCTCAACTCCGGCCCCTGCAGGACGAAGCGGAACTGTTTCCCGCTGGAGGTCTCATCGACCGTGAAGTCCTGGCGGGTGCTGCCCAGGACGGGGACCACCAGGGACGGCAGCCGTTCCGCCTCGATCAGCCGCCGGTATGCCTCGCCGGTGGGCCCGCCCGCGGTGTAGACCGCCAGCGGCCGGCCGCCGAGGCGTTGGATCACGCGGGCCACGTTGACCCCGCCGCCCCCGGGGTCGAGGCGGCTGGGCCCGCACCGGAGCTTGTGGCCGCTGGAGACTACGTCGGTGGTGGTGCTGACATCGAGGGCCGGGTTGATCGTGACAGTGAGGATAGGCTGCGCCGGCGTGGAGGCTTCCATGGGCCCAGCATAGGAGCAGTCCGACGGCGTGTCCCCGGGCCGGTATCCCCTTGTGGGCACCCGGTCGCTCCGCAAGACTGGGCGCGACGGGGCCCGGGGCGCGACGGGGCCCGAGAGGGACGGTGACCCGTCACGACCGAGGCGGGATGCATGGCACACACCAAAGGCAGCAACGGCAAGACTGGCAACGGCAAGACCGACGCCGGTAAGGCCGGCCCGGATACCGCGCCCGCGCACCCGGGACGGGCGCCGCGGCGTCCGGCCCGCCTGCCGCTGGAAGTCTACGAAGCCGAACTCGCCCGGCTGCAGGCCGAGCTGGTCGCGCTGCAGGAATGGGTCCGCAGCACCGGGGCGCGGGTGCTGGTGATATTCGAGGGCCGGGATGCCGCCGGTAAGGGCAGCGCCATCAAACGGGTCACCGAGTACCTGAACCCCCGCGTCGCGAGGATCGTCGCGCTCCCGGCACCCACCGAAAGGGAGCGCGGCGAATGGTATTTCCAGCGCTACGTGGAGCACCTCCCGGCCGCGGGGGAAATAGTGCTGATGGACCGGTCCTGGTACAACCGCGCCGGCGTCGAGCGCGTTATGGGGTTTTGCACACCGGCGGAGCACAAACGGTTTATGGCCCAGTGCCCTGTGTTCGAGCGCCTGCTGATCCAGGACGGCATCCTGATGTTCAAGTACTGGTTCTCCATCAGCCACGCCGAACAGGAACGGCGCTTTAAATCCCGGCTGGAAGACCCGCTGCGGCAGTGGAAGCTCTCACCCATGGACAGGGAGGCCATCCTGCGCTGGGAGGACTATTCGCGGGCCAAGGACGACATGTTCGTTCAGACTGATACCGCCGAATCACCCTGGTTCGTGGTGGAAGCCGAGGACAAGCGCCGGGCCAGGATCAACATGATCGCGCACCTGCTGGCAAGCATCGACTACGTCGAGGTCCGGTCGGAGCCGGTCACCCTGCCGGCGAGGCCCCGTGCCGTGAACTACACCCGGCCGCCGCGGGACCTCTTCCGCTACGTTCCGGACCATGCCGCAAGCCTGCAGAAGCCGGCCGGCCGGGAATCCACGCCGCCGGGATAAACCCCGCCGGCAGGAACCCCGGCCCGCCGTCAGTGGCCGAAGGGGTCGGGATCCACGCCCGGCATCCAGGTCAAGCCCGGGACACCCCAGCCGCTCTTCTTGGCCTGCTTCATGGCCTTGCGGGAGTAGCGGTCGATCAGCCGGTTGACGTACAGCTTCCCGTCGAGGTGATCGAATTCGTGCTGGATCACGCGCGCGAACCAGCCGGTGGCTTCAAATTCCAGCGGGTTGCCGTCGCCGTCGAAGCCCTGCACCCGCGCCCACTCGGCACGCTTGAGCGGGTAGTGGCCGCCGGGGAAGGACAGGCACCCTTCCTCTTCCTCATCCGGGTCCGGCAGTGCGCCTGAGACCTTGGAGAGCGTCAGCACCGGATTGACGACGACGCCGGCCGGCGGGGCGCCGTCGTCGTTGGCGTATTTGTAAACAAAGAGCCGCTTCCCCACACCGATCTGGGGTGCGGCGAGGCCCACACCGTTGGCGGCGTCGTTGGTTTCGAACATGTCCGCGATCAGGGTGCGGAGTTCGTCGTCGAAGACCTCAACCTCGGCGGCGCGCCGGTGCAGGACGGGCTCGCCCCAGATCGTGATGGGAAGGACTGTCATATCGGGTGGTTCCTTTGGTGCGGTTGGCGGCGCGGGTCAGTCGGCGATGGTGCGGCCGACGACGTCGCGCATGATCTCGTTGGTGCCGCCGAAGATGGGCAGCAGGCGGGCGGCGAGGTATGCCTGCGCCACGGGGTATTCCAGGATGTAGCCGTAGCCGCCGTGCAGCTGCAGGCACCGGTCGGTGACGGACTTGGCCCGTTCCGAGGCCCAGAGCTTGGCACGGGCCGCAGACGCGGCGTCCAGCTCGCCGGCGTTGAACGCCTGGACCGCCCGGTCCACGTACCCCTCGGTCACCTCGACCTCGGTGAGGAGGTCCGCCAGCTCGAAGCGGCTGTTCTGGAAATCGATGATGCGCTCGCCGAAGGCGTTGCGGTCCGTGGTGTAGGTCACCGTTGCCTCGTAAATAGCGCGGGCGACGGCGGAACTGGCGACGGCGATGGCCAGCCGGCCCTGAGGGAGCTGTTCGGCCGCGTACTGCAGGCCCTTGCCCTCCTCACCGACGAGATCCCCGTGCGGCACCCGGACGTTGTCGAAGAACAGTTCGGCGGTGTCGGAGGCTTTCAGCCCCATCTTGTCCAGCTGGCGGCCCGCGGTGTAGCCCTCAGCCTTGCGCACCATAAAGAGCGAGAAGGCGTCGCGGCCACCCCGGCCGGATCCGCCGTCGGTGCGGGCCAGGACCAGGGACGCGTCCCCGGAGACGCCGTTGCCGATGAAGGTCTTCTGGCCGGTGATCAGCCAGTCGTCGCCGTCGCGCAGGGCCTTGGTCCGGATACCCCGCAGGTCCGACCCTGCCCCGGGCTCGGTCCAGGCCACCGACGTGATGGTCTCACCGGAAACCATGCCCGGTAGCCAGCGCGACTTCAGGTCATCCGAGCCGTAGGCCAGCAGGTGGGGGAGGACCATGTCATCGTGCAAGTGGAAGGCCAGCCCGACCGCGAGGTGGTTGCTCTTGGCGAATTCCTCGTCCAAGACCGCGCGAAAGCGGTAGTCGGACATGCCCAGCCCGCCGAACTCCTCGGGAACGGCGAGGCCCAGCAGGCCCTGTTCGCCGGCTGCGGTCCACAGCGAGCGGGGCATGATGTGGTCCTGGTCCCACTGGCTGTAATGCGGGGCCACTGCCCGGGCGTTGAACTCCGCCGCCATCTCACGGAACATCTCGTGGTCTTCTTCAAAGAGCTGGCGCTGCATCGCGGTTCCTTCCGTGCACGGTCAACACTGGACAGATAACAAGTGGCAGGCAGCCCGGCAAACAGCAAAGGCCGCACCGGATAACCGGTGCGGCCTTTGGCAAGGTCGGACAATTCTGCCGTCCTTGGTGAGGGTGAGCGACGGGGGTTGAACCCGCGACCTCCTGGACCACAACCAGGCGCTCTGCCAACTGAGCTACGCCCACCATGTGCCCGTCAAACCTTCCGGCGGACCGGCGTCTGAAAAGGCAACGACAAATAGCTTACCTGCTGTTCGGGGGTGGTTTTGCCACTTTCGGCGAATTTGCCGAAATTTTCCCCAAACGTGGTGGAGATTACTCCGCCGATGCGTTTGCCGGGGTGTCCGCGGGGGTCTCGGCGGGGGCCATGACGGACTTGGCGATCCGCTGCGCTGTCGCGCTGTCCGGCCCGGGAGCCGGGACGAAGACCGCCTCCCGGTAGTAGCGGAGCTCGTCGATCGAGTCCTTGATGTCGCCAAGGGCGCGGTGGCCGCCCATTTTGGCGGGGGACTGGAAGTACGCCCGGGCGTACCAGCGCCGGGAGAGTTCCTTGATGGTGCTGACATCGATCACGCGGTAGTGCAGGTGCTCCACCAGTTCCGGCATGTCGCGGACCAGGAACACCCGGTCTGTGCCCACGGAGTTGCCGCCCAGCGGGGCCTTTTTGGGATCCGGGACCCACTTTTTGATGTACTCCAGCACCAGGTCCTGGGCTTCGGCCATGGTTTTGCCGTGCGGCAGCTCCGCCAGCAGCCCGGAGCGGGTGTGCATGTCGCGCACGAAGTCGTTCATTTGGGCCAGCGCGGCGTCGTCCGGTTTGATCACGACGTCGACGCCGTCGCCGAGGATGTTCAGCTCCGAGTCCGTCACCAGCGCCGCCACCTCGATGAGGGCGTCGTTCTTGGAGTCCAGGCCGGTCATTTCGCAGTCGATCCACACGATGCGTTCATTAGATATAGGCACCCGCCCAGCCTACCGTTCCGCCGCCGCAGAGAGGTCCGGTGCTAGGCTTTCGAATACGCGGCCGTCGAAAAACTTCGTCATCGCGGCTTGCCCCATGGCCGGATTTCCGGACCATCTGCGGGGATCAAAGCAGCCCACAACAGATTGGACGATCCTGAGATGACGGCGCCTGTACCTGCGGCGGGGAAGACAGCCGCCGGTGCATCCCGCACCGCTACCGAGGCGGTGGCCGCGGACGTGGACAACGCCCGGTCGCCGATCCTGGCCGGGTTCGTGGGCTCCGTCTTTATGGCCATTGGTTCCCTCGGCGTCGGCTGGCTCGCGCCGGTCTCCGAGCTGCGCCGCCTGCCGCTGTTCATCTGGATGCGTACCGAGGCTGTCGGCGTCGGGCTCAGCATTGTGCTCCTGGCCGTCGGCGGCATGCTGCTGGTCCGTGCCTGGCTGCGGCTGGGGCAGCGGGTACGCACCTGGGGCACAGGTGCGCGGAAGGCAACGCTGCTGGCCGTGACCGCGTGGGGGCTGCCCATGATGGTTTCCGTTCCTTTGTTCAGCCGGGACGTCTACGCCTACATCGGCCAGGGCCGGCTGATGGTGGAGGGGTTCAACCCGTACGAGAACGGCATCTCGGCGCTGTCCAACTATTTCCAGCTGGGCGCGGACAAGATGTGGACGGAGGCGCCTGTGCCCTACGGGCAGCTGTTCCTCTGGATCGAGCAGTTTGTTGTCTGGTCCACCAACGTGCAGCCCGAGGCGAGCATCATGCTGTTCCGCCTCGCCGCCCTGGTCGGCATTGTCCTGTGCATGATCTACGTGCCCAAACTTGCAGTACTCCACGGCGTGAACCCGCACCGCGCCCTCTGGCTCACCGCGGCCAACCCGCTGTTTCTGACCAACTTCATCGCCAGCGTGCACAACGACGCCCTGATGATCGGACTCGCCCTGGCGGGGCTCTACTACTGCGCGACCAAGCGGGTACCGCTCGGCCTGGTGCTGGTGGTGCTCTCCATCTCCGTCAAGCCCATCACCATTGTCTTCCTGCCGTTCATCGGCCTCCTGTGGGCAGGAAAGAACGCCAGCTGGCCCCGCAAGTTCGTCTTCTGGGCGCTGACTGCCGGGCTCAGCCTCGGCATGCTCTACGCGATGAGCCTGGTGAACGGCTTCGGTTTCGGCTGGATCAACGGGCTCTCCGCCCCGGGCAGCATCTGGATCTGGTATGCGCCAGTGGGCCTGCTCGGGCTGATCGTCGCCTCGATCCTCAACGCCTTCAGCCTCGACGGCTGGGGGATCGCCAAGTGGGTCTACGACGCCGGAAAGCTGCTGGCGCTGGGAATCGTCGGCTGGCAGATCTTCCGCGGCGACTTCGACCGCCTGATGCGCCGCCTGACCCTCGCCTTCGCCGCCGTCGTCTTCCTGGCGCCGATGATCCAGTCCTGGTACGTCGTCTGGCTCATCCCGCTTTTCGCAGTCACCGGCATCCGGGACGACTGGCAGGTCAAAGCGGTGTACTTTATGGTCTCGTTCTTTATGGTCTACGCCATCTCGGACCAGTTGGAGGTCTTCCCCTACCTGCAGACCGACGATCTCGGCCTGGCCTTGGCGCTCGCCCGCAACGCGGCAGCGATCATCGCCCTGCTTTTCGCCCTCTATCTGATCTTCCTCGACCCTAAGACGAAGCAGCTGTTCAGCAAGCCCTCGGAACCTGTCACTACCCGGCCGGTCATCTGATCTTGCGCAGCGCCTCCCTGCGCCACAGCGGGCTCAGGCGTCCACCGTGGTGCTGCACGAAGCCACGCACCGGTCGATCGCCGCATAACGTTCCTCGTGCCGTCGTGCCTGGCGGCATCCTGAGGGCGGTCTCCTGCAGCTCGGCCAATGAACCGGGCGGCAACTGCCTGGCGGCATCCTTGACGGTTCTGCGGAGCGCTGGCACCCGGACGCCGAACCATGGCATCTCTGACTTCAGAAACTGCTGCGCCGCCGCGGCCCGCACCGGATCCGACGCCGCCTGAAGGGCCGAACGGACGGCAGCAACCAGGTCGGCGTTCGCCATGCGTCCGCGCCTGTCATCCTGATGAGCTCAGCGGCCCGAGCTTTGGCCTGCAAGGCGCTTGCGCTGCCGGTGCGTGGCCAACCGGAGCTGGATGATCCGTGCCGCTCCGGCAATAGCCACCAGGATCCCGCCGCCGACCGCGGCGATAAAGAGTGCCACACCCAGCGGGACGGATCCCTCAAGGCCGAAGAACCGCACCTGGACGTAGGCCTGGTTCTGCAGGATAAAGACGATCAGGAGGACCAGCACCACCAGGGCGGCGGCGACGGCGGTCCAGACCATTCCGGCCCGGGTCACCCTGTGCGGCTCCGGGCGGCCGGTGCCGTTTCCCGGCGTGCTGGTGTCCGGCGAGGGCCGTCGGTCGACAGCGAGTGGGTCGGCGGCGAGTGGGTCCGCCGGGGCGCCGACCGCCGGATCGGTGCCCACTGCGGCGCGGTCAGCCGCATCAACCTGCCCCGGCGATCCGCCGGGAGCGACTTGTGTCACCGGTGGAGCGGAGGGCACGTCGTAGGGATCCTGGGAGTCCTGGGAATCAAATCCGCGGGGCGTCTGCGTCATGGTGGCCGTACCTTTCGGTTGCGGGCGGGCCGCGAGGAAATTCACTGCGGCCCCTTCTGTCACCACAATACTAAGCCTGCTTAGGGCTTCGGGGCAGGTCCAGCCAGCCGCGCTGTTTGCCGGTGGCGCCTGCTGGCGGGAATCCAGGCTGTTGGCAGCGCGCCATGGACGGTATAGCGTCACTGCCAAGGGATGCCCGGAGCGTGCGGGTCAGCGGAGGAGGCACTGCCGTGACCATCGTCGATAACGCGGTGTATGTGGACGGATACCGGACCGCTGATCCGGAGGATCTGGATGAGACGTATTTCGTCCTGCGGCAGCGGCAGGGGATGGCGTGGATCGGGCTCTACCGCCCCGATGCTGCGGAACTCCGCTCGGTGGCGGACGAGTTCGACCTGAACCATCTGGCTGTCGAGGACGCCCTGGCCGGCCACCAGCGCGCCAAACTCGAACACTACGGCGACACCAACTTCCTCGTCCTCCGGCCCGCCCGGTACCTGGACGACGTGGAGAAGGTCCAGTTCGGCGAGATCCACGTCTTTACCGGCCCGGACTTCGTCGTTACTGTGCGCCGGGCTGAATCACCGGACCTGGCGCGGGTCCGCCGCCGGATGGAATCCCAGCCGGAGTTCCTGGCGCTCGGTCCGGATGCTGTGCTGTACGCCATCGTGGACCAGGTGGTCGACGAGTATGAACCGGTCGCCGCCGGGCTGGAGAACGACGTCGACGAGATTGAAGACGATCTTTTCGCCGCCGACCCCGGTGTTTCCCGGCGGATCTACGAACTCTCACGGCAGGTCATCATGTTTCAGCGGGCGACGGCGCCGCTGGCCGCGATGCTGCAGTCGCTCCGCGTGGGCAGTCCCGATCGCGTACCTGAGACCGAATTGCAGGATCATTTTCGGGACGTCCTGGACCACGTCCTGCGGTTGGGCGAACGTATCGCCGCGTTCCGTGCCTTGCTGCAGAACGCGCTCGCCGTCAACGCCGCGCTGGTGGCGCAGCGGCAAAACGATGAAATGCGGCTGCTGACCGAATCGAGCATCGCGCAGAACGAACAAACAAAGCGGATCTCCTCCTGGGCAGCAATCCTCTTCGCCCCGACGCTGATTGCCTCCATCTACGGGATGAACTTCCGTCTGATGCCCGAACTGGACTGGTATTTCGGCTATCCGATGGCCCTGGGCCTGATGCTCCTGATGGGCGGAATCCTTTACCTGACGTTCAGGCACAACAAGTGGATCTGACGGCGGCGTAGCCCGGGCCGGCGTCGCGCCCGCACTTTGCTTGGTGCACCGGCGAAAAAATGCGGTCCTGGACCGCGGATGACCGCGACCAGGACCGCACGTTGCGCCCCAGGAGGGAATCGAACCCCCGACCGGCGGATTAGAAGGCCGCTGCTCTATCCCCTGAGCTACTGGGGCACTTACGGCTTGGCCGGCTGCTGCCGGATACGCCTCAAGAAGTTTACAGTGCCGGGCGCACCCCGCCGGCCGGGCCGCGCACGGGCCGCGCACGGGCCGCGCACTGGCCGCCTGTCCGGCTTTGTCCCTGCGCCACGGGTTTTCCACATAGCGGGTGATGACCCTGCCGCCGCCGCTGGCCTGGCGCGAAGCTGGAACTGCCTGCAAGGGCAGGACCATTCCAGACAGGACTATGGGAGAGAGGACAACGTAATGAATGACAGCATCACCGTCCGCGGCTTCGTTGCCACGGAGATCAAGAGTTCGACGACGCCGGGCGGGGTTGCCACCGCCTCCTTCAGGCTGGGCTCCACGGAGCGCCGGTTCGACCGCTCAGCCAACGCCTGGGTGGACGGCAACACCAACTGGTTCACGGTTCAGGGCTATCGCCAGCTCGCCGGAAACATGGGCTGCAGCATCAGGAAAGGCCAACGGGTCATCATCGTGGGACGGCTCAAGATGCGCAGCTGGGAGAAGGAAGGGCGGATCCACCATGTGGCCGAAATCGACGCGGAGTCCGTTGGCCACGACCTGATGTGGGGCTCGGCCAACTTCACCCGCACGGCAGGCGCCGGCCCCATGCCGGGCCAGGACGCGGCAGTCCAGGAACGCCCGGGCGGCGACGACGCCGGTCACGACGACGCCCGGGGCCCGGACGACGCCGCCCACGACGCAGACTCCGATGCCGATTCAGGCGCCGGAGGGAGCGGGGGCGACGACCTGGACTTTGACGCCGAGACGGGCGAAGTGCGGGAGGCCGCCGCCTAAGCAGAACGGGCCTGCACCCGTGGCAGAATTGCCGCGTGAGACGAGCCGGAACAAGCCTGGGACAGCGCTCGCTCCTCCCTGCGTTTGGGGCGTGCCTGCTGTTGCTCGCTGCGGTCCCGGGTTGCTCGCCGGCCATAGGCGGCTCCGGGGCCGGGGAACCAGCCGGCACTGCGCCCGCGGCCCAAGTCCCGTCGCAGCCAGGGCCGTCGTCCCCAACCCCGTCATCGTCCACAACCCCAGGCCCCGCTGTGACCGCGGCCGCGGCGCGAGTCCAGACGGTGCTGGCGCAGCTGGCGTCCGGAAACAGCAGACCCCAAACAGAGCAAATACGGGCTGCCCTCACCGGGGCCGGTTTCCCGGCCGGCGACCTCGAGGTGACGGCGAGCCGTACTCCCACCGGACTCGACGCCGACGCCGTGGAAGCGGCGGTCCGGCGGGGGCGGGAGTGCATTGTTGCGCAGCTTCGAAATGGCGGGGTAACTGTGGCGGTACTCCCGGTCCTCGCCGATGGCCGGTGCTTCGCGGGTTCGCCGGTCTAGGGCCGCTTCCTGCGGCCGGCAGGCCGGTGCCCCGATGACAGGGACGAAATGTGAGTTATCCGCCCGGAGCCATTAGATTTGTAGCCATGGCGGAATTTATCTACACAATGACCAAGGCCCGTAAGGCCGTTGGCGAAAAACTTATCCTCGACGACGTGAGCATGTCCTTCTTCCCGGGGGCCAAGATTGGTGTTGTTGGCCCGAATGGTGCCGGTAAGTCCACCATTCTCAAGATCATGGCCGGTCTGGACACTCCCTCCAACGGCGAGGCGCGCCTGAGCGCCGGCTACACCGTCGGCATCCTGCTCCAGGAGCCGCCGCTGAACGAGGAGAAGACCGTCCTGGGCAACGTCCAGGAAGGCGTTGGCGAGATCTACGGCAAGATCCAGCGCTTCAACGAGATCTCCGAGGAAATGGCCAACCCGGACGCCGATTACGACGCGCTCCTTGAGGAAATGGGCCAGCTTCAGGAGGCCATTGACGCCGCCGACGCCTGGGACCTCGATTCCCAGCTCGAGCAGGCCATGGACGCCCTGCGCTGCCCGCCGGCCGATGCCGACGTCACGCTGCTCTCCGGCGGTGAGCGCCGCCGAGTCGCCCTCTGCAAGCTCCTGCTCCAGAAGCCGGACCTCCTGCTGCTCGACGAGCCCACCAACCACCTCGACGCCGAGAGTGTCCTGTGGCTCGAGCAGCACCTCTCCTCCTACCCGGGCGCCGTCCTGGCAGTCACCCACGACCGGTACTTCCTTGACCACGTGGCCGAATGGATCGCCGAGGTAGACCGCGGCCACCTGTACCCGTATGAAGGCAACTACTCCACGTACCTGGAGAAGAAGCGCGCCCGTTTGGAAGTCCAGGGCAAGAAGGACGCCAAGCAGGCCAAGCGTCTCTCCGAAGAACTTGAGTGGGTGCGCTCGAACGCCAAGGGCCGCCAGACCAAGTCCAAGGCCCGTCTGGCCCGCTACGAGGAAATGGCCGCGGAAGCGGACCGGACCCGCAAGCTCGACTTCGAAGAAATCCAGATCCCGCCGGGACCGCGTCTTGGCGGTGTGGTGCTGGAGGCCAAGAACCTCCAGAAGGGCTTCGAGGACCGGACCCTGATCGACGGTCTGTCCTTCACGCTGCCGCGCAACGGCATCGTTGGCGTCATCGGCCCGAACGGTGTGGGTAAGACCACGCTCTTCAAGACCATCGTCGGGCTCGAACCCCTCGACGGCGGCGAACTGAAGATCGGCGACTCCGTCAAGATCTCCTACGCGGACCAGAGCCGCGGCGGCATCGACCCGAACAAGACCCTCTGGGAGGTCGTCTCCGACGGCCTGGACTTCATCCAGGTGGGCCAGGTCGAGATGCCTTCGCGCGCCTACGTGGCCGCGTTCGGCTTCAAGGGACCGGACCAGCAGAAGAAGGCCGGGGTGCTCTCCGGTGGTGAGCGCAACCGCCTGAACCTGGCGCTGACCCTCAAGCAGGGCGGAAACCTGCTGCTCCTCGACGAACCGACTAACGACCTCGACGTCGAGACCCTCAGCAGCCTCGAGAACGCCCTGCTCGAATTCCCGGGCTGCGCCGTCGTCGTTTCGCACGACCGCTGGTTCCTGGACCGGGTGGCCACCCACATCCTCGCTTACGAAGGTGACGAGGAGAACCCCTCCAAGTGGTACTGGTTCGAGGGCAACTTCGAATCCTACGAGGAGAACAAGGTCGAACGCCTCGGCCCGGACGCGGCCAAGCCGCACCGGGTGACGCACCGCCGCCTGACCCGCGACTAGGACCCCACGCAAAAGGCCGGCCCCCACTGGGAGCCGGCCTTTTGCGTGCCTGAACCGCCGCGGCCCGACGCCGTCGGCGGCCTTCAGTATCTGCTGGTGTCAGCCGCGGTCGGCCTTGCGCATCTGGTGTTCGAGGACCTTCGCCTGGACGGCGCCCTTGACCTTGGCCTTGATGTCCGTCGGGACCCGGATCATGCCCTCCTGGGCCACCGTGGCGACGTGCCTGCCGTCGCGGCTGAAGATCTTGCCCGTTGCCAGCCCGCGGGCACCCTGGGCGCTGGGGGACTCCTGGACGTAGAGCAGCCACTCGTCCACCCGGACGGGCCGGTGCCACCACATGGCGTGGTCCAGGCTCGCGACGGACATTCCCGGGGTAATCCAGCTCATCCCGTGCCGGCGGAGGACGGACTCCAGCAGCGTGTAGTCGCTCGCATAGGCCAAAGCGGCGCGGTGCATCTCCGGATCGTCCGGCATAGGACCGAAAGTGCGCATCCAGACGGCGTTCCGGGCTTCCTTCGGACCAGTGGCCGAGACATACAGGGCGGGGTCAACGTGGCGGATGTCGAAGGGCCGCTCGTAGGCCCAGTGGCGGGCCACCGGGTGGTCGAACTTGCCCAGCAGGTCCGCAGTGCTCGGCAGCGACTCCGGATCCGGAATCCCCGCGGGCATCTGGGACTGGTGCTCAATGCCCTCGTCCTCGTCCTGGAACGAGGCAATCATCGACAGGATGGGCATGCCCTCCTGGTAGGCGTGCACCCGGCGGGCGGAGAAGGAGCGGCCGTCGCGCAGCCGCTGGACACCAAAGGTGATGGGCTTGTTGGCATCGCCCGGACGCAGGAAGTAGCCGTGCATGGAGTGGACGCCGCGGCCGTCGGGAACGGTGCGGCTGCCGGCAATTAGGGACTGGGCCAGCACCTGGCCTCCGAAAACCCGCTGCCGGGGCTGCTTCTGGGAGGGACCCATGAAGATGTCCTCGTCCGTCCGCGCGCCCTCCAGCTCGCCGAGGTTCAGCAGTTGGATGAGCGAGGAGGTGGGGTCCTCAGTGGGAAGTGCCTGCAATCCGGCTTCGGCTTCAGTCATGGTTTGACTTTAGACGGCACCGCGGCACGGCTCAAAAGAGGCACAACCGGTAGAGTCGGGAATGTGTCTGACGTCCTCACCCAGTCCCTGCTTTTCACCGATCCCCGCGACCTCGCCGACCTCCGCACCTTCGCGACCCGCGCCCGCAGCGTGGACGACGGCGCCATCCGGCTGAACGCCGCCGGCCCGGTCCTCGCCGCGTACGTGTGTGTGCTCCGTCCCCGGCTGCTGGGGGAGGCGACCCCGACCATCCTTGGGCTCCGGACCATGGCGCTGGCGGTGCCGGCGGAGCTCGACGCGACCGTTCCGCTTTCCGCCGTGCTGGACCGGCTGGCGCGCGCCGGCGCCGACGACGTCGAACTCCCCGTCCCGCCCATGACGGTTGCGGAGTCCTGGGCCGGCGTCGGCGCTCCCCGCGCAGGCTGGGAGCAGCTCGGAAGCCTGCCGGACGAAACCCTGCGGCAGGCCGCGCAGGCCGGTATCTCCGAGATCGCCGCGATCATTCCGGACAAACCCGGTGCCCTGATTGTCAACAATGCCCGCGCCACCGTCTGGGGGCGGCCGTTGCCCGAGGGCGGCGGCCTTCCCGCCGGGGCGGCGTTCGCCGCACTGACCCTCGGGTTCCTTGCCGACGGCGAGCAAAGCCTCTACCGCTCCGGGCGCTGGTTCCGGCTCAGCAGCCCCCGCGGACACGTTCTGGTCCGGGCAGGTTCCGGGCTCTAGCCGCCACTCCCCGCGTCAGGGACTGGTGAGGCGTGCCAGGGTGACCGGTGCCGTCTGGCCCGCCCAGCTGGCGGTCAGCGAGGGTCCGGCCGCAGCGCTGTCCTGCTGATCGAGCCGCCGCACAAGGAGCATCTGCAACCCGCCTGCGCGGATAAGTGTCCCGTCTGCGGTGTTGCTGGCCTCGACCGGCCCGTCGATTGGTGGCCGCCCGCTCGGAATCGTCGGGCGTTCCGGCCCGGTGCTCTGCACGGAAACGGATTCGGGCAACGGCTCGAATTTGCCGCCGACGTCGAGGAACTGGCCGGCCTGCGGTGTGCCGGCCAGGAGGGCCGAGGCCAGGGCTGCCGCATAGATGGGGTCTCCGCAGGCGTCGTACACCCACCGGGGACCAAGGACCGAATGTTCCATGGTCCCGACCAGGAACGGCTCAGTGCCGGCGAGGGGCGCACCGCGGTAGGTCAGGGGCACTTGGTAAACGGAAGTGCCAGCCTCGACCAGGATCGTCTCCATTCCCACTTCGCCGGCCGGGTCGTCGAACCGGAACGCGCCCAGTTTGCCCGGGTCCGCGGTCTCGGCACCCCGGAACCAGGGCTGCCCGGGCAACCAGGTTTCGAGGAGTTCCATCTTGGTCGGATGCAGTTCAGCTTGATGAATGATTGCCATACGGCTCAGCCTAGCCGGGCCGTCCCCGGATGGTGCGGGGATCAGAACTTGAGGATGTTCAGTTCCTCCGCGGGCCGGAAGCCCAGCCGGGCGTAGAAGCGCCGGGAGTCGGACGACGGCGAAAGGACCATCCGTACCGCGTTGATCCCGCGGGCGAATCCGATCGCCGCCTGCACCAGCCCGGCCCCGATCCCTGCGTTCCGGTGGGCCGGCAGCACGTAGACGTTGCCGAGGTAGACCCAGCAGGATGGTTCCTTGCCGGGTTTGGGCATCCGTTCGAAAACCAGGAGGTTGAGCATGCCGATCAACTCGCCATCGAGCTCGGCCACAAAGAACTTTCGCGGGTTGGCGTCCGCCCAATCACGGTAGACGGCAGCGAACTCGGGATCGTCCGGTCGCCCCGGGTCCTGTTCGGCAGCCCACACGCTCCTCAGCGCGGCCAGGCGGGCCAAGTCATCCGGACGGTCTTCCCTGATCAGTAGCATCAGCCCAGCCTAGCCAGCGCCGGGCCTCTCGCGCGAAAACCGCTTGCCGTGCGCATACCCGGCTGGGTATTATTAGGGCAGAAAGACCCCGGAGGCATTCCCCCAAGTGCCTCCGGGGTCTTTCCACATATTCCTCAGGCTCCGGACGGGCTGTTGACCATGGACAGCGCCGCGCGTTCCATGTAGTCCCACAGCGTTCCTTCATAGAGCGGCGGCAGGTCAAGGGCGTCGACGGCGGTCCGCATGTGCCGCAGCCAGGCCTCCTTGGCCTCCGGCGTGACCCGGAACGGCTGGTGCCGCATCCGGAGCCGCGGGTGGCCGCGCTCCTCGCCATACGTCGTGGGGCCGCCCCAATACTGCTCAAGGAACATGAGGAAGCGCCGCTTCGCCGGCCCGAGGTCCTCTTCCGGGTACATCGGCCGGAGCAGCGGATCCGTCGCGACGCCGTCGTAGAACACATCGATCAGCTTCACAAACGTGTCGTGGCCGCCCACGGCGTCGTAGAAGTTGTCGGTGTAGCCGGGTTGGCTGAAGGGGTCGTTCTGCATGAGCATCCTGGGCTGGCGCGGTTCGCCGCCGGTGGGGATCGTCATATTATTCTCCGGCCTGTTGCTGGGGTGCGGATCCGGCGTCGTCGGCCGGTGTGGTGTCGGGCGAGACGTAGCTTCCCTGCGAGCGGTTGCCCACCCGCAGGATTTCACCGTTGCGCAGGTACCAGACGGTGCCGTCCTCGGCCCGGACGCGGGTGATGCGCAGCCCCATCGACTCCACGGTGCCCACCACCTCGGAGGTCTCGATGACGTCGCCGATGCCGTACTGGTCCTCGATGGTGATGAAGATGCCGGCCAGGAAGTCGCGGATCAGCTGCTGGGCACCGAAGCCGATCGCGACGCCGAGGATGCCGACGCTGGTCAGCAACGGGGCGATGTTCACGTTGAGGTTCTGCAGGACGTACATCACCGTGATCACCACCACCAGCACGCTGCCCACGCTGTTCAGCAGGGACCCGATGGTCTTGGCCCGCTGCTCGCGCCGCTGGTGGTCGAGGGCACGCAGCGCCGGGGCCACCCAGCGGAAATGGGGCTTCTTGAAGAAGGTGGTGCCGGCGGCGACGCGCTTGGTGATCCCTGCGATGACGAACGACGCCACCAGCCACACGGCAATGCCCACGCCGATGCTGATCAGGACGCCGGGCAGGTTGACGGCGGAGATGTCCGGCGGCGCGATGGGCTGGGCAGTCGTCGCGGCAGTTGACGCGGCAGTGGTCAGGCGGTACATCGGCGGGGTCTGCTCCTTCGGTGCGCCGGCGTTCGCCGGTCGCATAACACTCTGTGCAGTTTCAACATTAGCGCCGTAGCGTGGGCGCATGCGCATCCTGGTCCTCGGCGGCACAGCCTTCCTCTCAGCCGAACTCGTCCGGCAGGCCGTCGCGGCCGGGCAGCACGTCGCCTGCCTGGCCAGGGGGACCCGCGCGGCCCCGCCGGAGGGCGCGGCCTGGTTCCGGGCGGACCGTTCGCTGGGCCCGTCCGCGTACGCCGAAGCGGCCGGCAGGGGAGAGTGGGACGCCGTCGTCGATGTCGCCAGGGACCCGGTGATTGCGCGTGAGGCCCTTGACGCGCTCGCCGGCCAAGCCCGGCACTGGACCTTCGTCTCAAGCTGCTCCGTTTACGCGGACCACTCGGTCCCGGGCGCGGCCGAGGACGCCGATGTCCTGGCGCCGCTGCCGGCAGGCACGGAGCCGACCCTGGAGTACTACGGTGAGGCCAAATCGGCCATAGAACAGTCGACGGCGGAACTCGCCGGGGGCCGGGCACACCTGTGCCGGCCCGGGCTGATCGGCGGTCCGGGCGACGGCTCGGACCGGTATGGCTACTGGCCGGCGCGTTTTGCCCGGGACGCCGGACCGGTGCTGGCCCCCGATATTCCGGCCGACGCCACCCAAGTGATCGACGTCCGGGACCTGGCCGCCTGGCTGCTCCTGGCGGCCGAAACCCGCGTCACCGGTGCCCTGAATGCCGTGGGTGACCCGGTGCCCTTTGCCGGCTACCTTGAAGAATCGCGGCAGCTGTCCGGGGGAAGCACGGAGGTGGTGGCCGCCCCGCCGGAGTGGCTCACCGGGCGCGGGGTGAACTTCTGGGCCGGCCCGGAGTCCCTCCCGCTCTGGCTCCCGCCCGGCCACGACGGTTTCGCGACCCGCAGCAATGCAGCGGCCAAGGCTGCCGGGCTCCGCCTGCGGCCCTGGGCGGAGACGCTGCGGGACACACTGGACGATGAGCGCCGTCGCGGACTCGACCGGGAGCGCAAGGCCGGGATCGCCCCGGACACTGAGCGCCGGCTGCTGCGTGAGCTCCAGACCGCGAGTCAGTCCGCCTGAGCCGCCGGGGCGGGGTCCACGCTCGCGGACGCCTCATGCCGGACCGGGAAGTTGACGCTGCGGGCGATGAAGCACACGGCGTTAGCCGCATGGTGCAGTTCTGCGAAGAGTTCGTCGCTGACCGGTGCTGCCGTGGTGACCCGGGGTTTGAGCGTCACGGATTCGAACTGGCCGCTGCCGTCCCGGTTGGTCCGCATCAGGCCCTCGGCCTGGTCCTCGTACCCCGTCACGGTCACCCCGTGCTTTACGGCGACGTGGAGGAAGGACAGCATGTGGCACTGTGACAGGGCGGCCAGCAGGAGCTGTTCCGGGTTGTACCGCTCCCGGTCGCCGTGGAACGTGGGGTCCGCGGAGCCCTTCAGGACCGGCAGTCCGGGGATCTCGACGTCGTGGTCGCGGGAGTAGGCACGGTACGAGGACGTTCCGGTGCCCAGGTTCCCGGTCCAGCGGACCGTCAGGGCATAGCGGTGCTCATCAAGGCTCATGGCGCCAGTCTAGTGGCGCCATGGTGCCCAGCCGGCCCGTCGTACGTAGGGCTGTGAGCCGTCTGAACGGCAGCACGTACGGGCCGGCTGGGCAGGGGCTGGGGCTAGACGTCCGCGGCGCGTGCGCGCAGGGCGCGGGCCACGCCGTCGCGGTTTTCCAGCATCATCCGGCGGAGCGCGGCGCTGTCCTCCGGCAGGGCCGCGAGGAACTGGTCCGTGCGGTCCACCGTTTCCTGCGTGGTCAGCTGCGCCGGGTAGAGCCCGACGACGATCTGCTGGGCCAGCGCGTGGGTGCGGTCCTTGACGATGCCCGGCACGGCCTCGAAGTACTTGCCGGCGTAGGGCTCCAGCAGGGAGGTGTCCAGCACCCGGGTGAAGCCGGCCACCGCCGAGCCCTGCAGGGCATTGGACAGCTCGCCGGTGACCACAATCGAGTTCCACGCCGCGGCCTTGGCCTCGGCGGTGGGGATGGCGGCCTTCGCCAGGGCCGCCGCGTTCTGGCCGGTGGCGGTGTTGTCGTGGGCCAGTTCGACGTCGATCTGCTCCTGTCCGGCGCGGCCGCCCACCACCAGGGAGGTGAGCAGTTCCCACCGCAGGTCCTGGTCCACGGCCAGGCCCGGCAGGTCCTGTGAGCCGTCGAGCAGGCCGGCGACGGTGTCCAGCTGGGATGCGCTGCGGGCCAGCAGTGCGTAGGACTTGATGAACTGCAGCTGGGCGTCGGAGCCACCCGGGACGCGGGACGCGAGCTCCCAGAGCCGGTCGGCGGCGGCGGTGGCCGTGGCCTCCTTGTGCTCGCCGGCCACGTAGAAGTTCAGGGTGGTGGCGAGCTGCCGGAGCTGGACCAGGATCACGGAGGAGTCGGACTCCTCAGCAATGTTGGCCAGGATCAGGTCCACGTAGCCGCGGGCCGGGGTCTCGCCGTCGCGCGCCGCGTCCCAGGCCGAACCCCACACGAGGGTGCGGGGGAGGCTCTGGCTGAAATCCTTCAGGTGGGCCGTGGCGGTGGCGAGCGACTTCGGGTCCAGCCGGACCTTGGCGTAGGCGAGGTCGTCGTCGTTGAGCAGGATCAGGTCCGGCTGCGTGAGGCCCGCCAGGGCGGGAACGTCGGTGCGTTCGCCGTCGACGTCGAGCTCTTCGCGGTGCACCCGCTCCAGTTTTCCGGCGCCGTCGAGGTTGTAGAAGCCGACGGCGAGACGGTGCGGACGTATGGTCGGCTGGGCGTCGGTGGCGGACTGCAGGATGGCGAAGGAGGAAATGGTGCCGTCCTCAGCGACCGAGAGTTCCGGCTTCAGCGTGTTGACGCCCGCCGTCTCCAGCCAGAGCCGTCCCCACTGGTCCAGGTCGCGGCCGCTGGCCTTCTCGAGCTCGACCATCAGGTCGCTGAGTTCGGTGTTCTGCCAGGAATGCTTGCGGAAGTACTCCCGGACGCCGGCCATGAATTCCTCCGGACCAACCCAGGCCACCAGCTGCCGCAGCACGGAGGCGCCCTTGGCGTAGGTGATGCCGTCGAAGTTCACCTCGACGTCCTGGAGGTCGTTGATCTCGGCGAAGATCGGGTGCGTTGTGGGCAGCTGGTCCTGGCGGTAGGCCCAGGACTTCTCCACCGAGGCGAACGTGGTCCAGGCGTGGTCGAACTTCGTGTTCTCGACGGCGGCCAGGTGGGACATGTACTCCGCGAAGGACTCGTTGAGCCACAGGTCGTTCCACCAGCGCATCGTCACGAGGTCGCCGAACCACATGTGTGCCAGTTCGTGTAGCACGGTGATGGCGCGGCGCTCCACCTGGGCATCGGTGACCTTGCTGCGGAAGACGTAGCCTTCGAGGATGGTGACGGCGCCGGCGTTCTCCATGGCCCCGGCGTTGAATTCGGGCACAAAGAGCTGATCGTACTTCTCGAACGGGTACGGGCAGCCGAACTGCGCCTCGAAGAACTCGAAGCCCTGGCGGGTGAGGTCGAAAATGTTGTCCGCGTCCAGGTACTGCATCAGGGACTTGCGGGCGAAGACGCCCAGCGGCGTGACCTTGCCGTCTGCGGACTTCACCTCGCTGCGGACCGACTGGTACGGGCCGGCGATCAGGGCGGTGACGTAGGAGGAGAGCCGCGGGGTGGGCGCAAACTCCCAGACTGAGCGGGCCCCGCCGTCCTCGCCGGGGAGGGTTTCCACCGGCTCGGGCGTGGGGGAGTTGGAGACAACGTCCCAATGCGAGGGGGCGGTGACGGTGAACGTGAAGCTGGCCTTCAGGTCGGGCTGTTCGAAGACGGCGAACATACGGCGGGAATCGGGAACCTCGAACTGGGTGTATAGGTAGACCTCGTTATCCACCGGGTCCACGAACCGGTGCAGTCCTTCGCCGGTGTTCATGTACGGCGCATCGGCGACCACCAGGAGTTCGTTGCTGGCCTCCAGGTCGGGGAGTTGGATGCGGATGCCGTCGGAGACCTCAGCGGGATCCAGCTCACGGCCGTTCAGGGTGACGCTGTGGACCGTGTGGGTAACGGCGTCGATGAAGGTCGAGGACCCCGGCTTCGCCGTGAATGTGACGGCGGTGGTGGATCCGAAGACCTTCTCGCCGCGGGTCAGGTCCAGGCTGACCTCGTAGGACTCGACGGCGATCAGTTCGGCGCGCTCGCGGGCTTCGGCGCGCGTGAGGTTCATACCGGGCAAAGGGTGCCTCCAGGAGTGGTGGGAACGATACTGTGAAATTATTCTTTCACGATGAGGTCGGTTGGCAAGTTGCGCCCGTCACAGCGAGTCCTCACCGGGCGGCCCCGGCAGGGGTAGCGTTGGCTGTATGGGAAAGATCCAGGATTCCGTCGACGCCCGGGCCCTGCGGTTCGCCGTCGGCTTCCCGCTGATGCTGGCAGCGGCCTTTGTGGTGTGCGCTTTCCTGATCCGCCCGGACCTTCCCGAGCCCCTCGCGGTCCGGTGGACCGACGCCGGAGCGGCGGACTTCGCGCCCTTTGGCGCCGTGGTGGGTACCGGCGCCGGCATGATCGTGCTGGTGGGCTGGGCGGTTCTGCTGCAGGCGGCGCCGCTGTCCCGCCCGGCGCTGATGCGCAGGTTCATGATGGGAGCGGGGCTGGCCGTGAGCCTCTTCGTCACCACCGTCCTTGCCGCCGTCCTGGTGGGCCAGCTGGGACTGGCGAACGCCCGGGAGTCCCGCGTCGACGTCGTTGTCCTGGCCATGGGCAGCGGGGCGGCCCTGGGGCTCGGGGTGGTCATGGGCTTTGTGTTCAAAGCGGACGAGCGCTGGTCCACGGATGACGAACGGGCGGTGCGGGCGGCGCTGCAGCACGAGCTCGACCCCGAGCTGGCCGGGGACTCGGTGAGCCTGTGGGTCCACGCGCGCAGCTCGGTGTTTGTGATGCTCGGGATCGCCACGCTGTTTCCCGCGGCCCTGCTTACCGTCGCGGTGCCATGGCTGGCTGCCCTCCTGGTGGCCGTCGCCCTGCTGGCCGCCGTGTTCCTGTTTGCCCGCATCAGGGTTGACCGTAGCGGGCTGCGGGTTTTCGCTGCCGGCTTCGTCCGGGTCATGGATGTTCCCGCCGCCGCCATCGATTCGGCGACGCCGAAGGAGGTCAGGGCCGCCGACTATGGCGGTTGGGGCTACCGCAGCCACGGCACGACGTCGGCGATGCTGGTCAGCAGCGGCCCCGCCGTCGTCGTCGACCGGGCCGATGGCCGGCGCCTGGCGGTGAGCGGCGGAAGCGCCACGACCGCCGAAAACATGGCGCGGACGCTGACCCGGGTGGCGGCCCGGGCACGCCGCAACGGCGGGGCGCCGGCCTCCCGGCCCTAGTAGGCTTGGAGTAGCCCTGATCAGCAGCGCCACGAGACCGCCGGCGCCCCACAGAACGGATCTGCCGTGACCACTGCACCGGACTTCCCGCGCGTTCACATCGCTACCGACCACGCCGGCATGGAGCTCAGCGCCCACCTGGTGGGCCACCTCAGCGCCCTGGGCTACGACGTCGTGGACCACGGCCCGAAGGTCTATGACGCGCTGGATGACTACCCGTCCTTCTGCATCAACGCTGCCCGCGCGGTGGTCGCCGACCAGGAAGCCGGCACCCGCGCCCTGGGCATCGTCCTGGGCGGCTCCGGCAACGGCGAGCAGATCGCGGCGAACAAGGTCAAAGGCGTCCGGGCCGCCCTGGCCTGGAACCTGTCCACCGCGAAGCTGGCCCGCGAACACAACGACGCCAACGTAGTGGCCGTCGGCGGCCGCCAGCACAGCGTCGAGGAAGCCACGGGCATCATCGAGGCGTTCCTGGCCGAACCGTTCAGCCACGACGAGCGGCACGTCCGCCGGATCGGCAAGATCGCCATCTACGAGACCACCGGCGAGGTTGTCGCCTAGTGCCCGAGGGGCACTCGGTCCACCGCCTCGCACGCCAGTTTGGCGATGTGTTCGCGGGGGAGCGGCTCGCTGTGTCGAGCCCGCAGGGACGCTTCAGCCAGGGCGCCGCGCAGTTGGACGGGCACGTCCTGACCAGTTCCGTTGCGCACGGGAAGCATCTCTTCCTCGGCTTTGACCACGGGATGGTCCTGCACGTCCATCTGGGCCTGTACGGGGCCTGGAACTTCGGCGGGGACGACGGGTTCCGCGGTGCGTCCAGCATCGGGGCGCCGCGAAAGGTGGGGGAGCGGGAAACTTACAGCGACGGCGGCGCCGAGCCCGCCTATGCCGGACCTCCCGCCCCGGTGGCCGCCGTCCGGGTGCGGCTGGTGGGAGCCCACGGCTGGGCGGACCTGCGCGGAGCGACCACGTGTGAAACCCTGACCGAGGCCGAGGTAGACGCCGTGCTGGCCCGGCTGGGTCCGGATCCGCTGCGGAACCTTCCGGGGGACCGGGAGGCATTCGTTGCGCGCCTGGCCAGGAGCCGCACTCCGCTGGCCACTCTGCTGATGGACCAGAAATTCATCGCCGGCGTAGGAAACGTTTACCGCGCCGAACTGCTGTTCCGGCAACGGTTGGACCCCTGGCGGCCCGGCAACGCGCTGCCGGCCGAAGCGGCCGCGCAACTGTGGGACGACACCGTTGCCGTGATGTCCGACGGCGTCCGCGACGGCCGGATCATCACCACGCCGCCGCGCTACTGGACATCGACGAGCGCCGGAGGAACCCCCGTCGTCGTCGGCGCAGACGGGAACGGAGCCGGCACCCGCACCCTGCCGGACCCCGAGGACGCGCACTTCGTCTACCGCCGGCACGGCCAGGAGTGCCGGGACTGCGGAACAGCCGTGGCGCTGACCGAACACGGCGCCCGGAAGCTCTACTGGTGCCCGGCCTGCCAGTCGGCCTGAACGCACCGGGAAGCATGAAAAAGCCCCTCCGGCGGGAGGGGCTTTTTCGTCATATATCGGAGGGGACGACGGGAATCGAACCCGCGTAATCAGTTTGGAAGACTGAGGCTTTACCATTAAGCTACGTCCCCGGGAATTTGCTGGAACTTCGGCAAAACTTCCGGGCGGCTGTTGAAGCCGGATACAACTAAACCCAATTCAGGCCCCCAGTGTCAAATGTGCAAATCAGCACAGTATGACCGTAGACTGTTCTGTGCACTTACGGGGTGTAGCTCAGCTTGGCTAGAGCGCCTGCTTTGGGAGCAGGAAGTCGCAGGTTCAAATCCTGTCACCCCGACTCTGCAGCAACTGCCGCACCGTGGCGTTGCAGAACCCCATCCCCCCACACCAGGAGTACTTAGACTGTGAAGAGCGCTGTCGAGAACCTCACCCCCACGCGGGTCAAGCTCAATGTTGAGGTCCCCTTTGAGGAATTGAAGCCCAGCATCGCAGAGGCATACAAGACTGTAGCTTCGCAGATCCAGGTTCCCGGGTTCCGCAAGGGCAAAGTCCCCTCCAAGCTCATTGACCAGCGCGTTGGCCGCGGCTACGTCCTCGAGACGGCCATCAACGAAGGCCTCAACGGCTGGTACCAGGCCGCTGTCCAGGAAACCGGCATCCGCCCGCTGAGCCGTCCCGAGGTTGAGATCACCGAGGTTCCCGACCCGTCCGCAACCGACGGCGAACTGAAGTTCCACGCCGAGGTGGACATCCGCCCGGAGATCGAACTCCCGGATTACTCCGGTATCAAGGTTGAGGTCGCTGCCGCCGAGTCGTCCGACTCCGACGTCGACAAGGCCCTCGATGAGCTGCGCGGCCGCTTCGGCACGCTCAAGTCCGTGGACCGTCCCGCCGCCGACGGCGACTTCCTGACGATCGACATCAACGCCTCGATCGACGGGGCCGAGGTTGACTCCGCTTCCGGCCTCTCCTACCAGGTTGGCGCCGGCACCATGCTCGAAGGCCTCGACGAGGCCGTCACCGGCCTCAGCGCCGACGAGGACGCCATCTTCGACACGACCCTCGTGGGCGGCGACCACGCCGGCGAATCGGCCCAGGTCAAGGTTGCCGTCAAGGCCGTCAAGGAGCGCGAGCTCCCCGAGGCCAATGACGACTTCGCCCAGCTGGCTTCCGAATTCGACACGCTGGCCGAACTCCGCGAGGACCTCGCCAAGCAGGCCGCCGACTCCAAGACGGTCGAGCAGGGCGTCGAGGCCCGCGACAAGGTCCTGGACAAGCTCGTCGAGCTCGTCGAGATCCCGGTTCCGGACTCCGTCGTCGAAGAGCAGCTCGAGCAGCACTTCAGCGCCGAGAACTCCCACGGTGAAGGCGATCACGACACCGAAGAGCACCGCGCCGAGGTCAAGGCCAACACCGAGCGTGCCTTCCAGAACGAGATCATCCTCGACGCCATCGCTGACAAGGAAGACGTCAACGTCACCCAGAACGAGCTGATCGACTACATCGTCACCACGGCCAGCCAGTACGGCATGGACCCGAACCAGTTCGCGCAGATCATCGATCAGAGCGGCCAGGTTCCGATGATGGTTTCCGAGGTTCGTCGCCGCAAGGCACTCGCCGTGGTCCTGGGCCAGGCCGAGGTCACGGACACTGAGGGCAACAAGATCGACCTCAGCGACTTCGTCCGCCCCGGCGGCGAAGAGGCCTCCTTCGAAGCCGAGAGCGCCGACGAGTCCGCCGACGACGCCGCGGCAGCGGAAGCACCGAAGAACGACGACCCCGCGGCCGTGAAGTTCTAGCACCAATAGTTCCCGCAGTATCTGCCCGCACCCCCGGATCATCGATCCGGGGGTGCGGCTTTTTAAGCCTGCAATGAACCCCTCCGGGCAATCGTGCGCCGTCAGCGAACAGCCCTGCGCCGGAGCACAAAGCGGGTCCGAAAACCGTTAGTGTCCATGTAGGAAAGTTCAGTGATGCCGTCCAGTGGTGTCACCGTCGCCAGCGAGAGGTAAGTACACATGTCACAGCAAGCAGGGGCACCCCGGATGGCTACCGTCGATCCGGCCGCCCAGGATAACTACATTTACAACCGCCTGCTGAAAGAGCGCATCATCTGGCTCGGCTCCGAGGTCCGCGACGAGAACGCCAACGCGATCTGCTCGCAGCTGCTGTTGCTCTCGGCAGAGAACCCCGAGAAGGACATCTACCTCTACATCAACTCGCCGGGCGGCTCCGTCACCGCCGGTATGGCCATCTACGACACGATGCAGTTCATCCCGAACGACGTCGTCACCGTCGCCACCGGCCTGGCCGCCTCGATGGGCCAGTTCCTGCTCTCCTCCGGCACGAAGGGCAAGCGCTACGCCACCCCGAATGCCCGCATCCTGATGCACCAGCCCTCCGGCGGGATCGGCGGCACCGCCTCCGACATCAAGATCCAGGCCGAGCTGATCCTGCACATGAAGAAGGTCATGGCCGAGCTGACCGCCGAGCAGACCGGCCAGACCGTGGAGACCATCCTCAAGGACAACGACCGCGACAAGTGGTTCACGGCGCCCGAAGCCCTGGAATACGGCTTCTTCGACAAGATCGCGGCGCACGCCGGGTCCGTGGCCGGCGGCGGCGGAACCAACGCCGACGCCGAAACCGAAAACTAACCGGCACGCAGCCAGAACCGACTTCAGGAGCAACGAACATGAACTACAACTTCGGATCGACTGCCGGCAACCTGCCGACCAGCCGCTACGTGCTGCCGCAGTTTGAAGAGCGGACCCCCTACGGCTTCAAGCGCCAGGATCCTTACACCAAGCTGTTCGAGGACCGCATCATCTTCCTGGGTGTCCAGGTCGACGACGCCTCCGCGGATGACATCATGGCGCAGCTGCTGGTTCTCGAGTCCACGGACCCGGACCGCGACATCACGCTGTACATCAACTCCCCGGGCGGTTCCTTCACGGCCATGACGGCCATCTACGACACCATGCAGTACATCCGCCCGGAGATCCAGACGGTCTGCCTGGGCCAGGCAGCCAGTGCCGCCGCCGTGCTCCTGGCCGCCGGTACCCCGGGCAAGCGCCTGGCCCTGCCGAACGCCCGTGTCCTGATCCACCAGCCCGCCCTCTCCGGCGGACAGGGCGGACAGGCCTCCGACCTGGAGATCCAGGCCGCCGAGGTCATGCGGATGCGCTCCTGGCTGGAGGACACCCTGGCCAAGCACTCCGGCCGCACCTCGGAGCAGGTCAACAACGACATCGAGCGTGACAAGATCCTCACGGCCGCCGAGGCCATGAGCTACGGGCTGATCGACCAGGTGCTTGACTCCCGCAAGATCAAGCCGCAGGCGCTCACGAAGTAACACCACGGCGGTCCGGTAAACGACTGCCACACGGCGCCGGTGCAGCTCAGGAGAAATGGGCCGCACCGGCGTCTTCTTTCCACCCATCAGGCCGAAAGTGACCTAGAGTGGAAGAAGTCACGGCCGCGTCCCGCGTGGGGCGGCCGCGACTCCACTAACGGAGTGCAGCGCTGCACTGGAGCACAACCCAGCCGGCAGCAAGATACTAAGGGGTTCACATATGGCTCGGATTGGCGAGAGCACCGATCTGCTGAAGTGTTCTTTCTGCGGAAAGAGCCAAAAGCAGGTCCGCAAGCTCATTGCCGGGCCCGGCGTCTACATCTGCGACGAATGCATTGAACTCTGCAACGAGATCATTGAAGAAGAACTCGCCGAAGTAGCTGACCTGGGCAGTTTCGAACTGCCCAAGCCCCGCGAAATCTTCGACTTCCTGCAGGAATACGTGATCGGCCAGGAGCCCGCCAAGCGCTCACTCGCCGTCGCGGTCTACAACCACTACAAGCGCATCCAGGCCGGCCACGCGCCGAAGAGCGGTGCGCTGGCCGAGGGCGGCCACCATGATGACGTCGAGATCGCCAAGTCCAATATCCTGCTGATCGGCCCCACGGGCTGCGGCAAAACGTACCTGGCGCAGACCCTCGCCCGCCGCCTCAACGTCCCCTTCGCCGTCGCCGACGCCACCGCGCTCACCGAGGCCGGCTATGTGGGCGAAGACGTCGAGAACATCCTGCTCAAGCTCATCCAGGCCGCTGACTACGACGTCAAGAAGGCCGAGCAGGGCATCATCTACATCGACGAGATCGACAAGATTTCCCGCAAGAGCGAGAACCCCTCCATCACCCGCGATGTCTCCGGCGAAGGTGTGCAGCAGGCGCTCCTGAAGATCCTCGAAGGCACGGTTGCCTCGGTCCCGCCGCAGGGCGGACGCAAGCACCCGCACCAGGAATTCATCCAGATCGACACCACCAACGTTCTCTTCATCGTGGCCGGCGCCTTTGCCGGCCTCGAGGAGATCATCGGATCCCGCTCGGGCCGCAAGGGCATCGGGTTCGGCGCCCCGCTGAACGAGGTCAAGAACACCACGGACTCCTACGGCGAGGTCATGCCGGAGGACCTGTTGAAGTTCGGCCTGATCCCCGAATTCATCGGCCGCCTCCCCGTCATCACCACGGTCTCGAACCTGGACCGGCCGGCGCTGATCCAGATCCTGTCCACACCCAAGAACGCTTTGGTCAAGCAGTACCAGAAGATGTTCCAGCTCGACGGCGTCGAGCTGGTGTTCGAGGACGAGGCCCTGGACATGATCGCGGACCAGGCCCTGGAACGCGGCACCGGTGCCCGCGGGCTCCGGGCCATCATGGAGGAAGTCCTGTTGCCGGTGATGTTCGACCTGCCGAGCCGCGACGACGTCGCCAGCGTGGTCATCACCGAAGACGTGGTGGCCAAGAAAGCCGAGCCCACCATGATCGCCCACGACGTGAAGCGGCGTAAATCCGCCTGACGCCTCGGTAGCCCGCAAGGGCGGCCCGGAATAAATCCGCCCGTCAATCCGCTGTGCATAGCTGATGCGCCCTGCCGTCCGGACCAGCAGCCGGATGCGGTGCAAACCGCCCACACATCCCAAGGAGAGTTTCCGTGCCTGAAACGATTGCGAACAAAGCAGACTTCTGGTTTGACCCCCTGTGCCCCTTCGCCTGGGTCACCTCGCGCTGGATCGGTGAAGTGGAAGAAGTCCGCGACATCAAGACCGAGTGGCACGTGATGAGCCTCGCCGTCCTGAACGAGGGCCGCGACGAGCTGCCCGCCGAGTACAAGGAAATGATGGCCAAGGCCCGGGCGCCGGTACGGGTCATCATCGCCGCCGCCGAGAAGCTCGGCGCCGAATACATCAAGCCGCTCTACGACGCCATGGGCACCAAGATCCACAACGAAGGCAACAAGGACTTCGCCGAGGTGATCGCCAAGTCCCTCGCCGAGACCGGCCTGCCGGCTGAACTTGCCGCCGCCGGACAGAGCGACGAGTTCGACGGCCAGCTCCGCTCCAGCCACGAGGCCGGCATCTCGCTGGTGGGCCAGGACGTCGGAACCCCGGTGGTGGCGGTCAACGGCACGGCGTTCTTCGGGCCCGTCCTGACCCGCATCCCGCGCGGTGAAGAAGCCGGCAAGCTGTGGGACGCCACGGTGACCCTCGCGTCCTTCCCGTCCTTCTTCGAGCTCAAGCGCAGCCGCACCGAGAGCCCCGTTTTCGACTAGGCCGCCGCGCGGCCGGGCGTCCCGTCCGGCCGCTCCAGGGCCCCGGAAGAACTACTGCCATGTAGTTCCTCCGGGGCTCTTGTGCATCCGAAAGGGCGGGAGAACAATAGAACTTACCCACCTCGAAAGAAGCGGGACGCAGGAACCAAAGATTCAGTGACACTCATCCGACGCAGCCTTCGGCAAAGTCAGATGATGGCTACCAGTGACGAGGTAGGAAGACCTGAAATTCCACGGATCCCGCCAGATTACCTAAGACGTCACGTGGTAATCGAAAAGTCGAAGCCCCACCAACCGCAAAAAGCTGATGGGGCTTCCCCTTTGCCCAAAATCGCTGGAGGGTGGAGCGGTGAGCACTGAGCCGATCGCGAACTACGCGCTGCTGTCCGACTGCCGGTCCGCCGCGCTGGTCAGCGCCGCAGGTTCCGTCGAGTGGCTCTGCTTCCCGCGGTTCGATAGCCCCTCCGTCTTCGGAAGGCTCCTCGGCGGGGATGCCGGTCTCTGGTCCATCCGCCCCACCGCCGAGTATTCGACCACCCGGCGGTACGTGGGTCCGTCCATGGTGCTCGAATCAACGCACACCACCTCCGGGGGACAGCTCACCGTCAGCGACGCCCTGGCCCTCGGCGAGGGCCGGCGGGGCCACGAGCTCGGGGATGGCTCGCCCGGGACGCTGCTGCGCTGGTTGACCTGCACCTCAGGGACCGTCGAGGTGGAAGTGGTCTTCGGGCCGCGGCCGGGTTACGGCCTGATCGTCCCGCGGCTGCACCCCGTCGACGGCGGGCTCCTGATCCGGTCCGCGGACGGCGACCTCGCCCTGTCCTCAACCGCACCCTTACGGCCCGACGGCGGCACAGCCCGGGCCGTCCTCCGCCTCACCGCCGGCGACACCGCCGGCTTCGCGCTGCACTGGCAGGAGGCCGCGGACAGTGAGCCTGCACTGTGGAGCCGGCAGCAAATGGCGGAACGCCTCGCCGACACGGTCGAAGGCTGGACCAGCTGGTCCTCGATCCACCAGAACTACCGCGGCCCATGGCAGGACCTGGTCGCGGGCAGCGGCCGGGTGCTGCAGGCACTGAGCTACTACCCGTCCGGCGCCATCGTGGCAGCCCCGACCACATCGCTGCCGGAGGTGGCCGGCGGCACCAGGAACTGGGACTACCGCTACACCTGGGTCCGCGACGCGAGCATGACCCTGCAGGCCCTCTGGGTCGCGGCGTGCCCGGACGAGGCAGGGAAGTTCTTCCAGTTCCTGGCGACGGCCGCGGCCCGCCAACTGGCCCGCGGCGAGGAACTGCAGATCATGTACGGCGTCGGGGGTGAAAGGGAACTGCCGGAACGGGTGCTGCCACACCTTCCCGGCTGGCGGTCCAGCGCCCCCGTGCGGGTGGGGAACGGCGCCTGGAACCAGCGCCAGCTGGACGTCTACGGTGAACTGCTGGACGCCGCGGCCACCATGCCGGAGTTCCTCGACGGGCTGGCCCCGGAGACCCTGCGCTTCCTCGCCGATGCCGCGGACGGGGCCGTGGCCCGCTGGCGGGACCAGGACCAGGGGATCTGGGAGGTCCGCGGCCGGCCCCGGCATTACCTGTACTCCAAGCTGATGTGCTGGGTGGCGGTGGACCGGGCCATCATCCTGGCCCCGGTCCTGCAGGCCACGGACCGGGTCCCTCGCTGGGCCGCCGCGCGGGAGGACATCGCCGAATCCATCCGGTCCCTTGGCTGGAGCGACGCCGCGGGAGCGTACACCCAGGCCTACGGGACCGAACAGCTCGATGCGTCGGCGCTGATGCTGGCGATCGTCGGGTTCCTCCCAGCCGATGACCCGCGTTTCCTGGCCACGGTGGACGCCATCGAGCAGCGGCTCACCGATCCCCGGGGTCTGGTCTACCGGTACCACAGCGACGACGGGCTCCCGGGGGAGGAGGGCACCTTCCTGCTCTGTACCTTCTGGCTCGCCCATGCCCTGGCCCTGGCTGGCCGGACGGAACGGGCCAGGGCGGTCTTCGAGCGCGCGGCGGGATTCGCCACCGGACTGGGCCTTATGGCGGAGGAAGTGGCGCAGGACAGCGCGGAACTGCTCGGGAACTTCCCGCAGGCGTTCAGCCATATCGGCCTGGTCAATGCCGCCTGGGCCATCAGCGAGGCGGAACGGCTGAACAGCGGCTCGGCTGCCTAACCGTGTTCGCAGCACCGGTGGCAGCGGGGCGATGCGACGCCTGAGGAACAAGCCGGGCCGCGCCGCTGTTACCGCCAATGACCCTCTACCCGCACGCGAGCATTGGAGCGCCATGCCCATCACCGCCCACCTTGACCTGACCCTCACAGCGGAGTCCCTGCCCACGGCACCGGCTGTGCTCCGAGACATCCTTGCCGATACCCGGGCCTTCGACGGCTGCCTGGGCGTCGACATCCTGGTCGACAGCACCAACCCGGCGCACGTCCTGGTGGTGGAGCAGTGGGAATCGATGGAGCACGATGCCGCCTACCGTGCCTGGCGTGCCGGCGAGGGGGCCAGCGGTCTGGGAGCGCTGCTCGCGGCCCCGCCGGTGCTGACGCATTTCGAGACCTCGTTCGGGCTCTAAGCCGGACGACCCCACGAAAGAGGGTCCCCGGGCCGGCCGCAGCCGGCCCGGGGACCGTCTTTTTTGTGAAAGGAAGCCGGCCTAAGCCTGTGCGGGCTCCTCGGCGGCCGCCAGGACCACGTCGCTGACCGTCAGTTCGCCGTCGCCGGCCATCAGGGCCAGTTCCCGGGCGTTGGCGGCGGCCTTGAGGTCACCCAGGCCCGCCGTCAGCTGCGCCGTCAGGCTCTCGGACGCCGTGATGGTCGCGGAGAGCACCTCGGTGCGCTGCTTGACCTTGGCCTCGGACTTGGCCTTCCGGATGCCGCCGAGCGCGGCGCCGACGGTCGCGAGCAGGGTAGTGTCACCGTCGATCTCCACGGCCGCCGGCCACTGCGCACGGTGCACCGAGCCGGTCCGCCACCAGCCCCAGACTTCCTCGGTCGCAAACGGCAGGAACGGGGCGAAGAGCCGCAGCAGGGTGTCGAGGCTGGTGGCCAGGGCAGCGAGCACGGATGCCTGCTGGGCGTCGCCGGCGGCACCGTAGGCGCGGTCCTTGATCAGCTCCACGTAGTCGTCCGTGAAGTGCCAGAAGAAGCTCTCGGTGATCTGCAGCGCCCGGGCGTAGTCGTAGTTCTCGAACGCCTTCGTGGCCTGGGTGACCACGTCGGAGAGCTGCGCGAGCACTGCACGGTCCAGGGGGTTGCTCAGCACCGAGAGGTCGGAGGTGACAACGGAATCCTCGGTGGCGCCCAGGTTCAGGACGAACTTGGAGGCATTGAGCAGTTTGATCGCCAGGCGGCGGCCGATCTTCATCTGCGCGATCTCGTAGGCGGTGTCCGCGCCGAGCTTGGCCGAGGCCGCCCAGTACCGGACGGCGTCCGAGCCGTATTCGTTCAGCACATCGGTGGGGACAATCACGTTGCCCTTGGACTTGGACATCTTCTTGCGGTCCGGGTCGAGGATCCAGCCGGAGATCGCGGCGTGCTTCCACGGCGCGACGTCCTGGAGGGCATCGGCGCGGACGGCGGTGGAGAACAGCCAGGTCCGGATGATGTCGTGGGCCTGCGGGCGCACGTCGAACGGGAAGACCGTGGCGAAGAGGTCCTCGTCGGTGCTCCAGCCGCCTACGATCTGCGGGGTCAGCGAGGACGTCGCCCAGGTGTCCAGGACGTCGGCGTCGCCGGTGAAGCCGCCGGGGACGTCGCGCTGGGTTTCCTCGTAGCCGGGGGCCGCGTCCGCGGCGGGATCCACGGGGAGCTGCGCGTCGGCAGGCAGGATGGGCGCGTCGTAATCCGGGTTGCCGTCCGCGTCGAGCGGGTACCAGACCGGCACCGGGACGCCGAAGAACCGCTGGCGGGAGACCAGCCAGTCGCCGTTCAGCCCGGTGATCCAGTTCTCGTAGCGGGACCGCATAAAGGACGGGTGGAAGTCGATCTCGTTGCCGCGGCTGATCAGGCGTTCGCGGCGTTCCTCGTCGCGGCCGCCGTTGCGGATGTACCACTGGCGGGACGTGACGACCTCGAGCGGCTTGTCGCCCTTTTCGAAGAAGTTGACCGGGTGCATGATCTTCTTCGGCTCGCCGTCGAGCAGTTCCGCCGCGGCGAGGAGTTCCACCACGCCTTCCTTGGCGCTGAAGACGGTCTTGCCGGCGATCGCCTCGAAGGCGGCCTTGCCTTCCGCGGACGTGATCCACTCCGGGGTTTCGCCGATGATGCGGCCGTCGCGGCCCACGATCGCGCGGGTGGGCAGCTGCAGTTCGCGCCACCAGGTTACGTCGGTCAGGTCGCCGAAGGTGCAGACCATGGCGATGCCGGAGCCCTTGTCCGCCTTGGCCAGCGGGTGGGCCTTGACCTCCACCTTGACCCCGAAGAGCGGAGAGGTGACCGTCTTGCCGAACAGCGGCTGGTAACGCTCGTCGTCGGGGTTCGCCACCAGGGCGGCGCAGGCGGCGAGCAGCTCCGGGCGGGTGGTCTCGATGTAGATCTTCTCGCCGTCTTCAGTGAAGAACGGGTAGCGGTAGTAGGCGCCGGCGACCTCGCGGTCCTCCAGCTCGGCCTGCGCCACGGCGGTGCGGAACGTGACATCCCACAAGGTGGGGGCCTCAGCCATGTACGCGTCGCCGGCCGTGAGGTTGGCCAGGAACGCCCGCTGCGAGATAGCGCGGGACTTGTCGTCGATGGTGCGGTACGTCAGGTCCCAGTCGACGGACAGGCCCAGGGTCTGGAAGAGGTTCTCGAAGACCTTTTCGTCCTCGACGGCGAGTTCCTCGCAGAGTTCAATGAAGTTCCGCCGCGAAACGACATCGAAGTCGCGCTGGTTCTTGGCCGGCTCGGCCGGCGGCCGGTACCCGGCGTCGTACGGGATGGCCGGATCGCAGCGCACGCCGTAGTAGTTCTGCACGCGCCGTTCGGTGGGAAGGCCATTGTCGTCCCAGCCCATGGGGTAGAAGACGTTCTTTCCGGTCATCCGCTGGTAGCGGGCCAGGACGTCCGTCTGCGTGTAGGAGAACATGTGTCCCACGTGCAGGGAACCGGAGGCCGTGGGCGGGGGAGTGTCGATCGAGTAGACCTGCTCCCGGGTGGTCTCCCGGTTGAACTTGTAGGTCCCTTCGTCAAGCCAGCGCCGGGTGAGGGCGGCTTCCAGCCCCTCGAGGGCGGGCTTGTCCGGAACGTTGATGGGCGCGGTGGTGGGCGTGTCTGTACCCTGAGTGTCTTCAGCCATGGGCCAATTCTTCCATCTTTTTCTGCGGCCTTCTCCGGCAGCGCCGCCGTGCGTCCTGCAGTAGCATGCAGCGCATGGAAGAAAGTGCCGGCCGCTTCGTCATCAAGCGCATCTATGAGGAGCCCGCCGCCGACGACGGATACCGGGTCCTGGTGGACCGGCTCTGGCCGCGCGGCATCAGCAAGGAACGCGCTCAGCTCGGGCTGTGGCTCAAGGAAGTGGCGCCGTCGCCGCCCTTGCGCACCGAATTCGCGCACATGCAGGAACGCTTCGCGGAGTTTAGGGCGGCCTACGAGGCGGAGCTCGAAACCAGCCCCGCGGTCCGGACGCTGCGCGAGCTCGCGGCGGAGCATGGAGCTGTGACGCTGCTCTTCGGCGCGCGGGATCCGGAGACCAACCACGCCCGGGTGCTGCTGGAGTTCCTGCAACGGAAGTAGCAGTAGGAAATGGGGCGGATGTTCCCGTTAGGGTGGTGCCATGACTGAGGGAATCAACAACGCAGGAACTGCCGGCAGCGCACAGGGGAAGGCGGCGGTTGTTACCGGCGCCAGCACCGGGATCGGCGAGGCCACCGTACGCGCGCTCCGGCAGGAGGGCTGGACCGTCTTCGCCGTCGCCCGCCGGGCCGACCGGCTTGAAGCGCTCGCGGCCGCGACCGGCGCCGTTGCCTTCCCCGCCGATGTGACCGACGACGCCGACGTCGCCCGGCTGGTGGAGCAGGTCACCGCAGCCGGCGGGATCGACACCCTGGTCAACGTCGCCGGCGGCGCGCGTGGCGCGGACAAGGTGGCCGAGGCACGCACCGAGGACTGGGCCTGGATGTACGAGGTCAACGTGCTGGGCACCATGAAGCTCACCCGCGCCTTCCTCCCGATGCTGCGCGCCTGCGGCGAGGGCACCGTTCTGAACCTGACCTCAACCGCTGGCCTGTCCGCCTACGAGGGCGGCGGCGGCTACAACGCCGCCAAGTTCGCCCAGCACGCCCTCACCGGTGCCCTGCGCCTGGAAGAGGCCGAACACAACCTCCGCGTCATCGAGGTGGCGCCCGGCATGGTCCAGACCGAGGAGTTCTCGCTGAACCGGCTTGGTGACCAGGGCGCCGCGGAAAAGGTCTACGCCGGTGTCGCGAAGCCGCTCACGGCTGACGACGTCGCCGACGTCGTCCGCTACGCGGTCACCGCGCCGCACCACGTGAACCTGGACCAGATTGTGATCCGTCCGGTAGCCCAGGCCTCCAACTTCAAGGTGATCCGCAAGGGCTAGGCGGGGGCCGCCGGGGTAGGCGGCCGGCCGGCCGACCCCTGACGTTTACCCGCGCGTCGCACGGCGGATGCGCGGGGGTGGGCAGACGTTGGCCGGCGCGGGACACCGTGGGGGTGCAACTGCACACCACCAGAGTGGAGAACTTTTCCCATGCGAACCCCCACGAAGCCCACTGCTTCGATTCTCAGCGCCGCCGCACTAGGCGCCGCCCTGCTCCTCACCTGCTCCATCCCGGCCCAGGCCGCCGACACGCACACCGGCAGCGGCCAGGGCGATGGTGCCGCCAACCACTTCGACCTTCAGGCCCACCGTGGGGGCATCGGCCTGACTGTGGAGTCCACCCTGGCCTCCTTCGCGAAGGGCATGGAGACCGGCGTTTCGACGCTGGAACTTGACCTGCAGATCACCAAGGACGGCCGCGAGGTCATCACGCATGACCGCAAAATCAGCGCCAAGAAATGCCTGGACACTGCTCCTGTCACACCGAACGACCCCCAGTTCCCGTACGTGGGCAAGTACGTCAAGGACCTGACGCTCGCCCAGGTCCGGAGCCTGGACTGCGGCTCGCTGACCCAGCCGGAGTTCCCCGGCCAGCAGGCATCCCCGGGTGCCAAGATGCCCACCCTCGCCGAGGTCTTCGCCCTGGCCGACGCGCACCGTGCCAGCCAGGTGAAGTTCAACATCGAAACCAAGGTAGAGGCCGGCGCCCCGCAGGAGACAGCGCCGCGGGAACAGTTCGTCGACGTCGCCCTCCGTGAAATCAACAAGGCGCACATGCAGCACCGCGTCTCGATCGAGAGCTTCGACTGGGGCTCCCTGCGCCTGGTGCAGCAGCGCCAGCCGCAAATCCCCACGGTGGCCCTGACCAACAAGGACTTCCTGCAGGCCGGCCAGCCCGGGAAGTCGCCGTGGCTCGGCGGCATCGACGCCGACGACTTCGGCGGGGACCTGGTCGCGGCGGCCGCGTCGCTCGGCTTCGACGCCATCTCCCCGGTCCATGGGACCCCGCAGAACGGCAAAGTCACGGACCCGGACTACGTCCCGTACGTCACCGCCGACATGGTCCGCCGGGCCCACGCCGCGGGCATGAAGGTCATCCCGTGGACGGTCGACGACAAGCCCACCATGCGGGCGCAGATCAAGGCCGGCGTCGACGGACTCATCACCGACTACCCGGACCGGCTCCGCGAGGTCATGGCCGAATCGGGCATGAAACTCCCCAAGCCGGCGCCCGCCGTCAAGTAGCCGGGGGCCGTTTGGGCTGGGGGCGAAGCCGGCCCAAACGGCCTGGCTCACGGGCAACGTCGTGCACGGGAATCTGGCCGAGGATGGTGCGGCCGCGGACTAGGCCTGTAGTCTCTGTTCACGGCGATGGATCCCGCCGGAACACCGCACTCATGGTGCGGGGTGTTCGAACCGCCACTTGGCTGATGGTTCCTACCTTTGCTACTTCGAAGGTAGGTGAGCTATGCCTGGCCCTGAACAGCCTGCTGTGACGCCGGCGCCCACCGGGGAGAACAGGCTCGGGCCGATGGGGTTCGTGCTGGGCTTCGGCGTCGTGAGCATGCTGGCCGACGTCGTCTACGAAGGCGCCCGCTCCATTACCGGACCATTCCTGGCCACCCTCGGCGCCTCCGCCGTTATGGTCGGGTTCATCACCGGGGTGGGGGAGGCCGTCGCCCTGGTCCTGCGGCTCGGCACCGGCCCCCTGGCGGACCGCACCCGCAAGTACTGGCCCCTGACCATCGCCGGTTACGCCCTGACTGTCATCGCTGTGCCCGTGCTGTCCTTGGCGGGGTCGCTATGGCAGGCCTCGGCGCTGGTGGTCACGGAACGGTTCGGTAAAGCTGTCCGGACCCCCGCGCGTGACACTATGCTTTCCCACGCGGGGTCGGTTCTGGGGCACGGCCGGGCCTTCGCCGTCCACGAAGCCCTGGACCAGTCTGGGGCTCTGATCGGTCCGCTGCTCGTCGGCCTTATGGTCGCAATCTCCGGCTACCAGCTTGGATTCGGCGTGCTCGCCGTGCCCGGCGCGGCCGCCCTCGTGGCCGTGTTGCTGCTCCGGCGCGCTGTCCCGGATCCCGGAAGATTCGACTCGCAGGCCGTGGACGGTGGCGGCGGCACACCGCACGTCGACGGCGGCACCCCGGCCGGGCGCCGCCCGCTCCCGGCCAAGTTCTGGTGGTACAGCGCGTTCACCGCAGTCTCAATGTTCGGCTTTTCCACCTTCGGCGTGATTTCCTACCATCTCGAAGTCCAAAAAGTGCTGCCGTCTGCACTGATTCCGGTCACCTATGCCGTTTCCATGGGAGCTGCCGCCCTCGCTGCGCTGGCCTCCGGGGCGCTCTATGACCGAATCGGTCTGCGCGGGCTACTCATCGCCCTGCCACTGACTGCCGCCGTCCCGTTCCTGTCCTTCACCGCAGCTCCGGGGCTGGTCTGGGCAGGCGCCGTCGTTTGGGGAGCAGCATTGGGAATCCATGAATCCACCCTCCGTGCGGCGGTCGCGGACCTGGTTCCCGCGGCCCGCCGCGGGACCGGATACGGGATCTTCACGGCCATCTACGGGGTTGCCTGGCTTGCCGGGTCAACCATCATCGGGGCGCTATATTCGGCCTCCGTCGCCGGCCTTATTATCTTCACTGTGGCCACCCAGCTTGCGGCGCTGCTCGTTTTCATCCCGCTCCTCAAACGCGAGCCTTCCAAACGGGTTGAACCGTAGGCGTCCGCGCTGACGGGCGGTGAAAGCCGGGGGCAGTTTCCGGTACGATCGAGGTATCAGCTTTGACCCGGCTATCACCGGTGAGCTTCCGGAAGAACGCCCCGGCGCGCGGAGACGACGCGGCAGGGCTGGTAGACCCGGACGGGTAAGCCCGTCACAGCAGTCAACGAGCGGCCGATGCCGGTGCAGCCTCTTTCCCGGATTCCCGGGGGGGCGGGCGGACCGGTGCCGGTAAGTGAGGTGGTACCGCGGTGCCGGTGTTGTTCCGACAGCACAGGAGCCGTCCTCGCATCCTGAATGAATCCCGTTGTTCAAGCTCAACCCAGGATGTCGAGATGACCCAATACCCCAAGGCCTCAGCAGCACCGTCGGATCCCAGCGCCACCGCTTCCGCCACCTCCGGCGTGTCCGCCTCCGTGAAGTTCCCGGAGATCGAAGAGCGCATCCTCAAGTACTGGGACCAGGACGGGACCTTCCAGGCGAGCATCGACCAGCGGGACTCCGGCGTTGACGGATCCAACGAGTTCGTCTTCTACGACGGCCCTCCCTTCGCCAACGGGCTGCCGCACTACGGCCACCTGCTCACCGGCTACGCCAAGGACCTGGTGGGCCGCTACCAGACCCAGCGCGGACGCCGCGTCGAGCGCCGCTTCGGCTGGGACACCCACGGCCTGCCCGCCGAGCTGGAGGCCATGAAGCAGCTCGGCATGACGGACAAGACCCAGATCGAAGCCATGGGCATCGACAAGTTCAACGACGCCTGCCGCGCGTCCGTCATGAAGTACGCCGACGAATGGAAGAGCTACGTCACCCGCCAGGCCCGCTGGGTGGACTTCGAGAACGACTACAAGACACTCAACGTCGAGTACATGGAGTCAGTGCTGTGGGCGTTCAAGCAGCTGCACGAAAAGGGCCTGACCTACAACGGCTACCGGGTCCTGCCGTACTGCTGGAAGGACGAGACGCCGCTGTCCAACCATGAGCTGCGCATGGACGACGACGTTTACAAGAACCGGCAGGACCAGACGGTCACGGTCACGTTCCCGATCACGGCAGGGGAGTCGGAGCTTTCGAAGCAGCTCGCCGGGGTGCAGGCAATGGCCTGGACCACGACGCCGTGGACGCTGCCCACCAACGCAGCGCTCGCCGTCGGGCCCGCCATCAACTACGTTGTGCTGCCCGCCGGCCCGCACGGAATCAAGGCCGCCGCAGCGGAGGCCCCCGTCACGGGCAGCTTCCTGCTCGCCGCTGACTTGCTGGGCGCCTACGCCAAGGACCTTGGCTACGGCGACGGCGCCGAGGGTGCTGCCGCGGCCGACGCCGCCGTCACCTCACGCCACACCGGCGCCGAACTGGAGGGGCTGACGTACGAGCCGCTGTGGGATTACTTCCACGACGCCGAGAAGTACGGTACCGAGAACGCCTGGCGCTTCCTGGTGGCGGACTACGTCACTACCACCGACGGCACCGGCATTGTCCACCAGGCGCCCGCGTATGGTGAAGACGACCAGAAGGTCTGCGAGGAGGCCGGCATCCCGGTTGTCCTCTCCGTGGATGAGGGCGCGAAGTTCCTGCCGCTGTTCGGCCATGGCCCCCTCGCGGGGATCGCCGGACTCCAGGTCTTCGAGGCCAACAAGCCCATCACACAGGCTCTCCGTGCCCAGGGCCGCCTGGTCCGCCAGGCCAGCTACGAGCACTCCTACCCGCACTGCTGGCGCTGCCGCAACCCGCTGATCTACCGCGCGGTGTCCTCCTGGTACGTCGAGGTCACCAAGTTCAAAGACCGGATGTCCGAACTGAACCAGGAGATCAACTGGATCCCGGGCAACGTCAAGGACGGCCAGTTCGGCAAATGGCTCGCCAACGCCCGCGACTGGTCCATCAGCCGCAACCGCTACTGGGGCAGCCCCATTCCGGTCTGGCAGTCCAGCGACCCGGACTACCCCCGGACGGACGTCTACGGTTCGCTGGCTGAGATCGAGGCGGACTTCGGCCGCCTGCCGCTGAATAAGGCCGGCCAGGTTGACCTGCACCGGCCGTTCATCGACGAACTCACCCGCCCGAACCCGGACGACCCCCGCACCCCGGAAGAGGGACAGTCCGTCATGCGCCGCGTCGAGGACGTCCTGGACGTCTGGTTCGACTCCGGCTCCATGCCCTACGGCCAGGTGCACTACCCGTTCGAAAACGGGGAATGGTTCGACACGCACAACCCGGCCGACTTCATCGTCGAATACATCGGACAGACGCGCGGCTGGTTCTACATGCTGCACATCCTCTCCACCGCGCTGTTCGACCGGCCGGCCTTCCGCAACGTCATCAGCCACGGCATCGTCCTGGGCTCGGACGGGCAGAAGATGTCCAAGAGCCTGCGCAACTACCCGGATGTCTCCGAGGTCCTGGACCGCGACGGTTCCGACGCGATGCGCTGGTTCCTCATGTCCAGCCCGATCCTGCGCGGCGGCAACTTGGTGGTCACCGAACAGGGCATCCGCGACGGCGTCCGCCAGGTCATCCTGCCGCTGTGGAACGTGTACAGCTTCTTCACCCTGTACACCAACGCCGCCGATGGCGGCGCGGGCTACGACGCCAAGCTGCGCTACGACGGCTACGCCGACACCCTCGACACGTACCTGATGGCGAACACCGGCGACCTGGTCCGGAACATGACCGAAAAGCTGGACAGCTACGACATCTCCGGGGCCTGCGACGAACTCCGCAGTTACCTGGACATGCTCACCAACTGGTACGTGCGCCGCAGCCGCCAGCGCTTCTTCGACGAGAACGTGGACGCCTTCGACGCCCTCTATACGGCGCTGGAGACGGTCTGCCGGGCTGCTGCGTCCCTGCTCCCGCTGGTTACCGAGGAGATCTGGCGCGGACTGACCGGCGGGCGCTCCGTGCACCTGGCCGACTGGCCGGACGCCGGGCTGTTCGCCGCCAACCCGGGCCTCGTTGAGGCCATGGACCGCGTGCAGCAGATCTGCTCCACCGGGTCCTCACTCCGCAAGGCCGCCAACCTCCGTGTCCGCCTGCCGCTGCAGGAACTCACCGTAGTGGCACCCGGCGCGGACGCGCTGGACGGCTTCGCCGCCGTCGTCGCCGATGAACTGAACCTGCGTTCCGTGCGGCTGCTGGACGCCGGAAGCGCCTCCCCGGAGGAGTTCGGTATTGAGCAGAAACTGGTGGTGAACGCCCGGGCCGCCGGCCCGCGGCTCGGCAAGAGCGTGCAGCAGGCCATCAAGGGCTCCAAGTCCGGCGACTGGTTCGTTGACGACGCCGGGGTGGTCACCGCGGGCGGGCTGCAGCTCGAACCGCAGGAGTACACCCTGGAGACAGTGGTGGCCGAGGCAGCCGAAGGGGAGGGTTCGCGCGCTGCGGCGGTACTGCCCGGCGGCGGGTTCGTGGTGCTCAACACCGAGGTCACCCCCGAACTCGAGGCCGAGGGCATTGCCCGTGACATGGTCCGGGCCATCCAGCAGGCCCGCAAGGACGCCGGGCTGAACGTCAGCGACCGGATCCGGACCAACGTCAGCGCCCCGATGGACGTTGTGGACGCGGTGAAGGCCCACGAAAACCTCGTGGTCACCGAGACCCTCACGATGGAACTCGGCTTGTCCTCCAACGCTGACACCACGGAGTTGCAGATCACCGTCGAGAAGATTGGGGCCTAGTCCATGACCGACGAATTTTCCGTAGAGAGCGTCTACGCCGAGCTGCTGGGCCGGGCGCCGGAAAACAAAATGGAGCCGCGGCTCGCCCCGCTGTACCGGGCCATGGACATCCTGGGGGAGCCGAACAAGGCGTTCCCGATCATCCACGTGACCGGTACCAACGGCAAGACCTCAACGGCCCGGATGATCGAGGCCGGGCTGCGCGCCCACGGGCTGAGCACCGGCCGGTACACGAGCCCGCACCTGTCCAAGGTCACCGAACGGATCAGCATCGACGGCGAACCGGTCCCGGACGAGACGTTCGTGCGGATCTGGGACGAGATCCGCCCGTACCTGGAAATCGTGGACAACGAACTCCTCGCCGAAGGCCAGCCCCGGCTGACGTACTTCGAGTGCCTGACCATCCTCGGATTCGCCGTCTTCGCGGACCAGCCGGTCAACGTGGCCGTGATCGAGGTCGGCCTGGGCGGCATCACCGATGCGACCAACGTCGGTGACGGCCAGGTTGCCGTGGTGACCCCGATTTCGCTGGACCACACGGAGCTGCTGGGGGAGACCACCGAGGAAATCGCCTACGAAAAGGCCGGCATCATCAAACCGGGAGGCTTCCTCGTCAGCGCCGCCCAGCCCGTCGACGCGGCGCAGGTGCTGCTGGAGAAGGCCCGCGAAGTGGATGTGCCGTTCCGCTTCGAAGGAGTGGAGTTCGGCGTCGAGTCCCGCACGGTTGCTGTCGGCGGCCAGATGGTCACCATTCAGGGCCTGGCCGGGCGCTACGAGGACCTGCTGGTCCCGCTGCACGGGGCGCACCAGGCAGAAAACGCTGCCGTCGCCGTGGCCGCGCTGGAGGCTTTCTTCGGCGCCGACAAGCCGCTGGACGCCGAGGTGATCCAGGAAGCGTTCGCCTCCGTCACCTCGCCGGGCCGCCTGGAGGTGCTCCGTACCGCGCCGACCATCATTGTGGACGCCGCACACAACCCGGAAGGGATCCGGGTCTCCGCCGAGGCCATCCACGAGGCGTTCAGCTTCAGCAAGCTGGTGGTGGTGGTTGGTGTCCTCAAGGAAAAGGACGCCGAGGAAATCCTCCGCCAACTCAAAGATTCACTGGGCGACCTCTCCGCCGAGTACTGCCTCACCCAGTCCAACTCACCCCGCGCCGTCCCCGCCGAGGACCTCGCGGAGCTTGCCGTGGACCTGGGCTTTGGCGAGGAGAACATTCACATCGCCGAGAAGCTGGACGATGCCCTCGAATGGGCCGTCGAACGGGCCGAATCCAACGATGACCTCGCCGGCGGCATCCTGGTCACGGGATCCATCACACTCGTGGCCGAAGCCCGGATCCTGCTCGGCAAGGACGGCGTGTAACCATGGCGCGACTGACAAAAGCACAGCGCGAATGGCGTCCCGGCATGCCCAAGAAGCGCCGCTCCACCAAGGTGATGTTTGCCTCCACCGTGCTGCTCCTGGAGGCGTTCGTGGCCGTCTTCGGCACCTTGGCGGTCTTCGGCCTTCGGCGCGGCGAACTCGCGCCGGGGCTGATTTTCGGGGTAGGCCTCGGCCTGAGCGTGGTCCTCGTCCTGGCCTGCGCGGTGCTCTCGAAGCCGTGGGGTGTGGCCTTGGGCTGGATCCTGCAGGTGATCCTGATCCTCACCGGCTTCGTGGAGCCCACCATGTTCATCGTGGGCGGCCTGTTTGCGATCTCCTGGTGGTACGGAATCAGGACCGGCATCCGGATCGACCGGGAAGCGGCCCAGCGCGAGCGTGAGCAGGCGGCCTGGGAGGCCGCCAATCCTGAAGGCCAGACCAACTAGACTTGTTCCCAAACCCCACCCCAACATATTGGAGCAGCTGTGAGCACTGAGCGCACCCTCGTCCTGATTAAGCCCGACGGCGTCGCCCGTAACCTGACCGGCAGCATCATCGCCCGGATCGAAGCCAAGGGATACACCCTGGCGGAACTGAAGAAGGTCAACGCGAGCCGCGAACTCCTCGAACAGCACTACGAAGAGCACGTCGGCAAGCCGTTCTACGAGCCGCTGGTCGAGTTCATGCTCAGCGGTCCCGTGGTGGCAGCCATCTTCGAAGGCCACCGTGTTATTGAAGGCTTCCGCTCCCTCGCCGGTACCACGGACCCGACGACGGCGGCGCCCGGCACCATCCGCGGCGACTTCGGCCGCGACTGGGGCGTTAAGGTCCAGCAGAACCTGGTCCACGGCTCCGACTCGGCGGAGTCCGCCGAACGCGAGATCAAGATCTGGTTCTAGGATTTCCCGCCCCGCCGCCGGGCAACAGTAGCAACAGTAAAGGCCAATGTTCCTATGTGAACATTGGCCTTTACTGTTGCCCCGGTGGCGGTTAAAGCCTCAGTAGCCCGAGGTCCCGACAAACACCTGGATGAATGCGAAGAAGATCGTGGCGATAACTGCTACGTAAAGAAGCGCCGTGAGGATCCAACCGGAGTCTCCGACGATGCGGGCCGCGCCGGCCGGCAGCGGGATGACCCCGTGGCTGATATTGCGGACCGTGACCCAGACGAACAGCGGGATCATGGCCGCCCAGACGATCATGCAGAAGGGGCACAGGATATGGATCGAGTACAGGGCCTGTGACCAGAGCCAGACCACAAACACAAAGCCCAGGGTGACGCCGGCCTGCAGGCCAAGCCAGTACCACCGTGCGAATTTGGCGCCAGCCAGGATGCCCATCGCCGTGGTGATGATGATCGCAAAGGCGACGATGCCGATGAACATGTTCGGGAAGCCGAACGCGGAGCTTTGCCACGTCTGCATGACCTGCCCGCAGGAAATCCACGGATTGACGTCACAAACCGTGACGTGATTCGGGTCCTTGAGGACTTCCAGCTTCTCCAGCACCAGCGTCCCCGAAGCCAGCCAGCCCACAACACCGGTGATCAGCAGGAGCCAGGCGAAGGGTCGGTCACGCGTCATCAGCGGAAGCGGACGCTCCGCTGCGGCCGTGCCGGCGGCGCGCTCAGGGGCGGCCACATCGCCGGTGGCGTGGGAGATGCTGGGCATGGGATTTCAGTCCTTTGCGTCGGGAGCTCTTGGGCCGATTCTATCGCCGGAGCCTGAACATACGCGGAGAGTGCCCGTTCCGGAGCCGTGATTCGCCGGCGGCGCGGACCGGCCGGCCTCCTTACCCCTGCTTTGACGGCTGTTGTGAGACAATGAACCTGGCTGGGACGCGATCCACATTCGGGTCTCAGTCCGGCGACATTGTTTTCAAGACCGCCAATGATGAGCAGGGCATACTTCGGATCCCTCGATCCGGCCTATCCCGCAATGCCATTGGACGGCACCTGGTTGTGATGTACAGATCAACGGGTTCAGGGCAATCTTGCCGGCCTTCCAGGGCTGCCGCACCCCACTGCCGGTGCGAACCTGGAGGTATCCAATTGACTTCTGTCAATGCCTGCGGGTGTTGACAAATATTTGCCCCCGCGGGTGCCGGATGTGGCGGCACATCAGGGGCAGGAGTGTCGCCACATATGGATAATGACCAGCTAGTAGCCGGTAACAACGAAGCAGCCGCTACCGGGGAAGCACCGGAAACCACCGCCGCGGCGGAAGCCCCGAAGAAGGCAACCCGGACCCGCCGCAAGGGCGTGCCGAAGACGGCCGCCGAGCCCGCCGCAGAAACCCCGGCCGACGCAGCCGTTCCGGCGGAGGACGCCGTCGACGCCCCCGCTGCCGACGCCCCCGAGGCCGCTCCGGAAGCGAAGGCCCCCGTGAGGCGCAGCCGGGCACGGAAGAAAGTCGAACCCGAGGCGGAGGCCGCCGTCGTCGACGCAGCCGTTCCGGCGGACGACGCCGCCGACGCAGAGCCGGCCGAACTGCCCGCCGCAGCACCGGAGAAGCCGGTCCGTCGCCGGGCGTCCCGTGCCAAGGCCGCCGCCCCGGCCCCTGTGGAGGAAACCGCCGCTACGGCCGAAACCGCCGCCGCCGAGATCCAGCCGACGGAGCCGGAAGCCGAAACTGTCGCGGCTGCTGAGTCGGCGCAGGCCACTGAAACCGCCGAGGCACCCTCGCTCTTCCTCGCACCCGGCGCCGTGACGTCGATGATTTTCCAGGCCCCGGACCTGAGCACCGTTGTCCGCCCGGTTCCCGCAGCTGCCGAGGAAGCCCCGGCCGACGAGGACGAAGAGGACGAAGACGGCGACGACGCCGGAAACCGCCGCCGCCGCCGCAGCCGTGGCCGCCGCGGCCGCAGCCGCACCGGTGAGGCCGACACTGAGACCGATGGCTCCGACGAGTCCGCAGACGAATCCGAAGGCACCCTTGAGGACGGCGTGACCTCCCGCCGCCGCCGCCGTCGCCGCCGTGGCGACCAGGACCTCGAACTGACCGGAGGCGGGGACGACGATCCGCCCAACACTGTGACCCGCGTGCGGGCGCCCCGGACGGTCAGCGAGGCGCCGGCCAGCAACCGCGTCACCTCCGTCAAGGGCTCCACCCGGCTCGAAGCCAAGAAGCAGCGCCGCCGCGAATCCCGCGACACCGGACGCCGCCGCACCGTTATCACCGAGGCGGAATTCCTGGCCCGCCGCGAATCCGTGGACCGGCAGATGATCGTCCGCCAGCGTGACGACAGAATCCAGATCGGTGTCCTGGAAGACGGCGTCCTGGCCGAGCACTTCGTGTCCAAGACCCAGCAGGACTCCCTGATCGGCAACGTCTACCTGGGCAAAGTCCAGAACGTGCTCCCGTCCATGGAAGCCGCCTTCGTTGACATCGGCCGCGGCCGCAACGCCGTGCTGTACGCCGGCGAAGTCAACTGGGACGCTGTGAACCTTGAAGGCAAGCAGCGCCGGATCGAAAACGCGCTGAAGTCCGGCGACTCCGTGCTTGTCCAGGTCACCAAGGACCCGGTCGGCCACAAGGGTGCCCGCCTGACCAGCCAGATCTCCCTCCCCGGCCGCTACCTGGTGTACGTGCCCGGCGGATCCATGACCGGCATCTCCCGCAAGCTGCCCGACGTCGAACGCAACCGGCTCAAGCGGATCCTCAAGGACCGGCTCCCGGAAGACGCGGGTGTCATTGTCCGCACCGCGGCCGAGGGTGCCTCCGAGGAGGAACTGACGCATGACATCAACCGTCTGCGCGCGCAGTGGGAAGGCATCGAAAGCCAGTCCACGTCCACCAAGATCCTCGCGCCCGAGCTCCTTTACGGGGAACCTGACCTGACCATCAAGGTGGTCCGCGACGTCTTCAACGAGGACTTCTCCAAGCTGATCGTCTCCGGCGAGGAAGCCTGGGACACCATCGAGGCCTACGTCACCTACGTGGCACCGGACCTGGTGGGCCGGCTCGAGAAGTGGACCAAGGACACCGACATCTTCGCCGCCTGGCGCATCGACGAGCAGATCCACAAGGCGCTTGACCGCAAGGTCTTCCTGCCGTCCGGCGGTTCGCTCGTGATCGACCGCACCGAAGCCATGACCGTGGTGGACGTCAACACGGGCAAGTTCACCGGCAGCGGCGGCAACCTCGAGGAAACCGTCACCAAGAACAACCTGGAAGCGGCCGAGGAAGTTGTCCGGCAGCTGCGCCTGCGCGACATCGGCGGCATCATCGTCATCGACTTCATCGACATGGTGCTCGAATCCAACCGGGATCTCGTACTGCGCCGCATGGTGGAGTGCCTGGGCCGGGACCGGACCAAGCACCAGGTCGCCGAGGTGACCTCACTCGGCCTTGTGCAGATGACCCGCAAGCGGATGGGCACCGGGCTCCTGGAAGTCTTCGGCGAGCAGTGCGAAGCGTGTGCCGGCCGGGGCATCGTCACCCACGACGAACCCGTCGAGCACCGCCGCGCCAACACCGTCGCCGCTGAGCACCACGTCCCGCGGACCGAACACCAGCCTGCAGCCCGAAGTGAGCGCAAGCGTCGCCGCGGCAAGGGCGGCCAGGGGAACGGCGAGGCCATGCCGTCCACGCCGGCCGTTGCAGCCCACCCCGAGCCGACGGAAGCGGAACGCCACGCCAAGGCGGAGGCAACCCGCGCGGCACTGGCGAACATCGCCGCCGCCGCGCACGCCGCCCACCTGCACGACGGCGACGCGCATTCCGCGCCGGACGCCGCCACCCGGCAGGCCGCGCTCGATGCCGCGGTAGAGCTCGCTTCGACGGAGGAAGCCGCCGGACGTCCGGCCGCGGTCCTGACCTTCGGCGGCGAACAGGTCGCCCTGCCGTTCGTCGAGCACGCCGAGGAAACCCGGCAACCGGCGCTGACCCTGGACCTGCTGACCGAGGCTTTCGCGAGCCTGGGCGACTCCGAGTCCGGTGCGCAGACGGCGGCGGCCCCTGCGGTCGAGACGGCTGCAGCCGAAACTCCGGCGGCCGGGACCGCCGGCGAGGCCCCAGCGGCGTCGCCCCGTGCCACCCGGGGACGGGGACGGGCCCGCACTGCCCGGATCCAGCCGCCAGGCACCCGCACCCGCGAAGAGCAGGCATCGGCACGCCAGGAGGCCGCCAAGGCCCCGGCCCAACAGGCCCCGGCACGCCAGGAGCCCGCCAAGGCCCCCGCGGCTAAGGCTCCGGCCGCAGCAGCGCCTGCTGCCAAGGCTCCCGTCAACCAGGCCCCTGCGGGTTCGGCAGACGGCACGGCACCCCGCCGGGTCCGCCGTAACCGCAGCGCCAGCCGCGCCCAGGGTGCCGCCAACGAGACGTCCGTGCAGCAGCGCGAGAACGCACCGTCGGTAGCAGCAGTCTCCGTCCACGAGGCCAAGGCGCCGGAACCGGCAACGCCCGCCGCTAAGTCCGCCGCTGCGGAACCGGTCATCCTCGGCGTCGGCGTACCGGCCTCGGAGCTCTAGGCCCGGGAAAACCCCACCGCCCGCGGGTATCGTCCGGGCCCGACGTAACATCACGTCGGGCCCGGACGGTGCCCGCGAGTGCGTTAACGGCCCGGAGCTGCGGGGCGGCTAGGCTGGGGAACTGACACGGGGTGCCGCGCATCGAGCCGGCTGAGATCCAGACCCGTTGAACCTGTCCGGTTAGCACCGGCGAAGGGATGTCTTATGCTTTCAACCACCCCGCAGGTAACCGCGCCCCCGGCGGCCCAGCCGGACCCCTCCCGCCCTGCCCCCATCCTGCATTCGGCGTTCCCGGGCCGGGCGGCAGCCCATACGCGGCCCGCTACCGCCCGGATACCCCGCGTCCTGGCCATCGCCGGGTCCGACCCGTCCGGCGGGGCCGGCATCCAGGCGGACCTGAAGAGCATCGCGGCGAACGGAGGCTACGGGATGGCCGCCGTCACGGCCCTGACCGCCCAAAACACCCGGGGTGTGCGGGCCGTGCACGTGCCCCCGGCCTCCTTCCTCACCGCCCAGCTCGAGGCTGTCAGCGATGACATCACCATCGACGCCGTCAAAATCGGGATGCTCGGCGACGCCGCGGTGATTACCGCCGTCCGGGACTGGCTCGAGAAGGTGCGGCCCGCCGTCGTCGTCCTGGACCCGGTCATGGTGGCAACCAGCGGCGACAGGCTGCTCCGCGAATCCGCGGAGGACGCCCTGAGGTCCCTCCTGCCCCTGGCGCACCTCATCACCCCCAACCTGGCCGAGCTCGCCATCCTGGTCGGAGAACCGACCGCCCGGGACTGGGCCGGGGCGTTGGAACAGGGCAAACGCCTCGCGGCGCAAACCGGGACCACGGTGCTGGTCAAGGGCGGACACCTGCCCGATGGCGGCACCTGTCCGGACGCGCTGGTCAACACCGGGGGAGTGCTCCGCGGGGAGACCGTGGAGGTGCCCGGTGAGCGGATCGCCACCCGCAACAGCCACGGTACGGGCTGTTCCCTGTCCTCGGCGCTGGCCACCGCCCAGGTCCGGTGCCAGGACTGGGAAGCGGCGCTGCGGGAAGTCAAACCGTGGCTTCAGGGGGCGCTGGCGGACGCCGGACGCCTCGAAGTTGGCACCGGCAACGGCCCGGTGCACCACTTCCACCACGTAACCGGCGCCCGGCCGCCGGCTGACGGCGACTTCGCCGAGGGCCTCGACGGGATCGCCACCGGCGGCCTGGACGCTATTTATGGTCTGGACTTCATCCGGGGGCTGGCCAGCGGCGCCCTGCCCGAACACGAGTTCGCCTACTACCTGCGCCAGGACGCCTTGTACCTCAACGGCTATTCACGGGTCCTGGCCCGCGCGGCCGCCCTGGCGCCGTCGGAAGCGGAACAGCTCTTCTGGGCCCGGTCGGCGCAACAGTGCCTCGAGGTCGAATCCGAGCTGCACCGGACCTGGCTGGCCGGACGCGCGGGGGAGGCGCGGCCCGGTCCGGTCACGAAGGCCTACGTGGACCATCTCCTCGCGGCCTCGCTGGGCAGTTACGGCGTCCTCACCGCGGCAGCGCTGCCTTGTTTCTGGCTCTACGCCGAGGTGGGCGCAACCTTGCACAGGCAATACCTCGACGCCGGCGCGCCGGCCGAGCACCCCTACGCGGAGTGGCTTCGCACCTACGCCGACGAGGCCTTCGCCGAGGCTACGCGGCAGGCAATCCGGTACACCGACGCCGCGGCCCGGCGCGGTTTCGAGTCGGAGCGGACCGCCATGACCGAGGCGTTCCGGCAGTCCTGCGACTACGAGGTGGCGTTCTTCGACGCGCCGAGGCTGCACGCCTGACGCGGCCCCGGCCCTGCGGCCGGTAACATTATGGGGCGCGGTTCCGGAAGTCGCCGCGGCAGCACCGCTCCAGCCCCTCGGGGACGGGGTGTGGCGGCCGTCACGCATCACTCTCCGGAGCCGGCCTCGTTTGCGGCCGAAGGCAAAATTAGCGTAGTCTAGATCTTCGGTGCTTACGCCAACACTTGGGTTATGACCTTGATGAACAGTTCACCCGTACTCCGGGCAGGACTTTCCACGGTATAGCTCATGGGTTCCCCCGGGGAATCCACCGGCGTTGAGGCACAGCGTGAGCCGGTCTACAAAATGTGGCCCCAGGTTCCGCACGCAAATCTAGTAATAAACGTCGAGAGAAGTGAGTCCCCCAAGTGGTGTACGCGATTGTCCGCGCAGGCGGCCGCCAAGAGAAGGTTTCCGTTGGAGACTTCGTTACCCTGAACCGCGTCGCCGGTGGCGCCGGCAGCACCATCGAGCTGCCCGCCCTGCTCCTGGTTGACGGCGAGAAGGTTACGTCCGCTGCTGCGGACCTGGCCAAGGTAACGGTTACGGCTGAGATCCTCGAAGACCTCCGTGGTCCGAAGATCGTCATCCAGAAGTTCAAGAACAAGACCGGTTACAAGAAGCGCCAGGGTCACCGTCAGGAACTGACCAAGGTCAAGATCACCGGTATCAAGTAACTAGCGTTACTGTTCAGGTTTTCAACAGATTCCCCAGAATTTTAAAGGCAGGCATTTCAAATGGCACATAAAAAAGGCGCGAGCTCCACTCGCAACGGTCGTGACTCCAACGCCCAGTACCTCGGCGTCAAGCGCTTCGGCGGCCAGGTAGTTTCCGCAGGCGAGATCATCGTCCGCCAGCGCGGCACCCACTTCCACCCGGGCGCCGGCGTCGGCCGCGGCGGCGACGACACCCTGTTCGCCCTGACCCCCGGTGCTGTCGAGTTCGGCACCCGCCGTGGTCGTCGCGTTGTGAACATCGTGGCTGCTGCAGCTGCAGAGTAACAACCAGTTCTAAATCGGTGGGGCGGACCAGTAGGTCCGCTCCACCGGTGTTTTAACCGCATTACAATCAACTTGGACCTTTTGCGGTCCGGGGAACAGCACTGAGGAGATCCACGTGGCGAGCTTTGTAGACCGGGTAGTACTGCACGTATCCGGCGGTACCGGCGGCCACGGGTGTGTCTCCGTACACCGCGAGAAATTCAAGCCCCTCGGCGGTCCCGACGGCGGCAATGGCGGCAACGGAGGCGACGTGATCCTTCGCGTCGACCCGCAGACCACCACCCTCCTCGACTACCACCACGCCCCGCACCGGCACGCCACCAACGGCGGCCCCGGCATGGGCGACTGGCGCGGCGGCAAGAACGGCGAAACCCTGATCCTGCCGGTTCCCGAGGGCACCGTCGTCAAGAGCAAGGACGGAACCGTCCTGGCCGACATGGTGGGCGAAGGTACCGAGTTCATCGCCGCGGCCGGCGGCATCGGCGGCCTGGGCAACGCCGCCCTGTCCTCGCAGAAGCGCCGCGCCCCCGGCTTCGCGCTGCTCGGCATTGAAGGCGAATCCAGCGACATCGTCCTGGAACTGAAGTCCATCGCGGACATTGCCCTGGTCGGGTTCCCCTCCGCCGGCAAGTCCAGCCTGATCGCCGCGATGTCCGCGGCACGGCCGAAGATCGCCGATTACCCGTTCACCACGCTGATCCCCAACCTCGGCGTCGTCCAGGCCGGCGACGTGCGGTTCACCATCGCCGACGTCCCGGGCCTGATCGAAGGTGCCAGCGAGGGCAAGGGACTGGGCCACCACTTCCTGCGCCACGTCGAACGCTGCGCCGCCCTGGTCCACGTCCTGGACTGCGGCACGCTCGAATCCGAGCGCGACCCGCTCTCTGACCTTTCCGTCATCGAAGCCGAACTTGAGAAGTACGCAGTCGACATGAGCTACGCCGGTTCCGACGGCGAAGTTGTGCCCCTGAACCACCGCCCCCGCCTGGTGGCCCTGAACAAGGTGGACCTGCCTGACGGCAAGGACATGGCCGAATTCGTCCGCCCGGAACTCGAAAGCCGCGGCTACAAGGTGTTCGAAATCTCCGCCACGAGCCACGAGGGCCTCCGCCAGCTGGGCTTCGCCATGGCAGAGATCGTCAAGGCCGCCCGTGATGCGGTGGCCGCGACCCCGCCGAAGGTCCAGGCACCCGTCCTGCGGCCCCGCGCCGTCAACGAAAGCGGCTTCACCATCCGCCGCGAGGAGAAGAACCTCGAGCCGCTCTTCCGCGTGCTCGGCGAGAAGCCCGTGCGCTGGGTCAAGCAGACCGACTTCACCAACGAAGAAGCCATCGGCTACCTCGCGGACCGCCTCGCCAAGCTCGGCGTCGAAAGCGAACTGTTCAAGCAGGGCGCCAAGCCGGGCGACACCGTGGTCATCGGCGAGGACGACGGCGTCGTCTTCGACTGGGAGCCCACCATGATGGCCGGCGCGGAACTCCTCGCCTCACCCCGCGGCACCGACGTGCGTTTCGCCGACATCGGCGACCGCCCCACCCGCGGTCAGAAGCGCGAGGAGCAGCAGGAACGCCGGGATGCCAAGGCCGCCGCCCGGGCCGAGCTCGAGGCCGAGCGGAAGGCCGGGATCTGGACCGAATCGGTCAGCTCCCGCCGCGCACCGCAGCCGCTCAAGGAGAGTGGACTCGGCGAAGCCGATGACGAGTAACACGGTCGTGGCGCCCGGAACCGGGGCGGCTCCCGGCCGGGCCCTGCTCGCAGGTGCCCGCCGGATTGTGGTCAAAGTCGGCTCCTCGTCCCTGACCTCCATCAAGGGCGGCATCGACGAGGAAGCCCTCACCGGCCTCGCCGACGCCCTGGCGCACAAGCGGAACGCCGGCACCGAGATCATCCTCGTCTCCTCCGGCGCGATCGCGGCCGGGCTCGCCCCGCTGGGCCTGGCGAAACGCCCCCGCGACCTCGCCACCCAGCAGGCTGCCGCAAGTGTGGGCCAGGGCCTGCTGATGGCCCGGTACACCCATGCCTTCGGCGCGCACGGCGTGACCGTGAGCCAGGTCCTGCTGACCGCGGACGACTTCATGCGCCGCAGCCAGCACACCAACGCGTTCCGTGCCCTGGACCGGCTGCTGAACCTCGGCGTCGTCCCCGTGGTGAACGAAAACGACACCGTCGCGACCCACGAGATCCGCTTCGGCGACAACGACCGGCTCGCGGCGCTGGTGGCCCACCTGGTCCGCGCCGACGCCCTGGTGCTGCTCTCCGACGTCGATTCGCTGTACGACGGTCCGCCTTCGCATGGAGCCAAACGGATCGCCAGCGTCACCGGCCCACGCGACCTCGACGGCGTCTCCATCGGCAGCACCGGCAAAGCCGGCGTGGGCACCGGCGGCATGGTCACCAAGGTCGAGGCCGCCTCCATCGCCGCCGGATCCGGAATCAGTGCGCTGGTGACCTCCACCCCCAACGCGGCCGCCGCGCTGGCGGGGGAGGACGTGGGAACCTGGTTCTCCGTCAACGGCGCCCGGAAACCGATCCGGCTGCTCTGGCTGGCCCACCTCGCATCCGTACAGGGGACCCTGGTGCTCGACGACGGCGCTGTCCGGGCCGTCCGGGACCGCCACACCTCGCTGCTGCCCGCCGGCATTTCCGCCGTGAGCGGCGACTTCGAAGCCGGCGACGCCGTGGAGATGGTCGGGACCGACGGGACCGTCGTGGCCCGCGGCCTGGTCAACTACGGCGCCGGGGAACTGCCCCAGATGCTGGGCCGCTCCACCCGGGAACTCGGCAAGGCGCTGGGGCGCGGCTATGACCGTGAAGTTGTTCATGTTGACGACCTGGTGCTGGTCTAAGCGGCCTGCTCGCCTAAACTTGGAGCATGACTGAGGCCCTGACTTCGCACCCCGACCTGCCGGTTCACGACGCGCCCTCCACGGGCCTGCCGCCGGCCGTGACGGACGTCGAGTCAGCCGTGCACGCCATCGCCGACCGCTCCCGGGAGGCCTCCCGCCGGATGGCCCGTGCCAACCGTGCCTGGAAGGACCGCGGACTGCGCGCCGTGGCCGCCGCACTGCTCCAGCACCAGGACCGAATCCTGTCCGCCAACGCCAGGGACGTCGCCGCGGGCCGGGACAACGGCACCTCCGCGGCGCTGCTGGACCGGCTGACCCTGACCGGCGCCCGGGTCCAGGCCCTCGCCGCGGCCCTGGAGAACCTCGCCAACCTGCCCGATCCGGTCGGCAACGTGGTTCGCGGCCAGACCTTGCCCAACGGCCTGCGCCTGCGCCAGATCAACGTGCCCATGGGCGTTGTCGCCGCGATCTACGAAGCACGTCCCAACGTCACCGTCGATATTGCGGGGCTGGCCCTCAAGAGCGGCAACGCCGTCATCCTCCGCGGCGGGAGCGCTGCCGCAGCGACCAACGAGGCGCTGGTGGGGATTCTCCGCGACGCCCTGGAATCGGTCGGCCTGCCCGCCGACGCCGTCCAGACCGTGGACCAGTTCGGCCGCGACGGCGCCAACGTCCTGATGAAGTCACGCGGCCGTGTGGACGTCCTGATTCCCCGCGGCGGACGCGACCTGATCCAGACCGTGGTCACTAACTCCTCCGTTCCGGTCATCGAAACCGGCGAAGGCAACGTGCACATCTTCATTGACGCCTCGGCAGACGAGCAGATGGCCGTCGACATCCTGCTCAACGCCAAAACCCAGCGCCCCAGCGTCTGCAACACCGTCGAGACACTCCTGGTCCACTCCGGCTCGACCGTGCTCCCGGCCGTCGCCGCCGCCCTGCGCGAAGCCGGTGTCACGCTGCACACGGACGACCGGATCCGGGCCGCGCTCCCGGCCGGCCTCGACTCGGTGCCGGCCACCAACGAGGACTGGGCCACCGAGTACATGGACCTGGACCTGGCGGTGGCCATGGTGGACAGCCTGGATGAAGCAGTCCGGCACATCCGTACCTGGTCCACCGGACACACCGAGGCGATCCTCACCAACGACCTCGCTAACGCCGAGAGGTTCATCGCCGAGATCGATTCGGCCGCGGTCATCGTGAACGCTTCCACCCGGTTCACCGACGGAGGGGAGCTTGGCCTGGGCGCCGAGGTGGGCATATCCACCCAGAAGCTGCACGCCCGGGGCCCGATGGGCCTCACCGAGCTCACCACCACGAAGTGGATCGTGCAGGGCGAAGGCCAGATCCGCGGCTAGTAACGCGGTAACATGGAACAGAAGCCAGGGACGAGGGCGCATACCGCCGTCGTCCAACAATCGTATTTTTTGTGAACTCACTAGGGGAGAACATGCTGTTCCAGCAGATCGCCACATCCATCGCCGCAGCGGTCGAACACGAGGAACTCGCGCCGCTCATCGCGCCGCCGTTCGTCATTGGCGGCACCATGTTCGTGTTCCTGCTGGTCCTGATGTTCATCACGCTCTCCTACGGCAACCTTGGCAAGCGCCACGAGGCCGTCGAGGAGCACGCGGACCCGCACCGCCAGCACCCGAACAAGCACGACCACGGCCAGGGCCACTAGTTATTTCCGCCACAGTGAAGCAGCACGGCGCGAAGCGCCGCCTGCGGCTGGGTGTGATGGGTGGCACGTTCGACCCCATCCACCATGGCCACCTGGTAGCGGCCAGTGAGGTCGCGGCGAAGTTCGACCTCGACGAAGTGGTGTTCGTCCCCACCGGGCAACCCTGGCAAAAAAGCAGCAAAAAAGTCAGCGAGGCCGAGCACCGGTACCTCATGACGGTCATTGCCACGGCATCGAACCCGCGCTTCACCGTCAGCAGGGTCGACGTCGACCGCCCGGGTCCCACCTACACGATCGACACCCTGCGGGACCTCCGCACGCTGCGGCCGGATGCGGACCTGTTCTTCATCACCGGCGCGGATGCCCTGGCCCAGATCCTGTCGTGGAAAGACATCGACGAACTCTGGTCCCTGGCCCACTTTGTGGGTGTCACCCGCCCGGGCCACGTGCTGGACGGCATGGGCCGCAAGGACGTCAGCCTGCTCGAGGTGCCCGCCATGGCGATCTCGTCGACGGACTGCCGGGCACGGGTGGCCGCAGGAAACCCCGTCTGGTACCTCGTGCCGGATGGCGTGGTCCAGTACATTGCCAAATACGATCTCTATGACGGCCAGGCCAGCCCCGAACCGGAACACCAGGAGCCCCGGCCGGCCCGCGAGACCCACCTAACCGCCAGCACCGAATGAGCCTTTAATGAGTCAGGAACAGCCTCCCATCCGCAGCCGCCGCGAATTGCGCCAGGCCAGGGATGAACGCCAGGACACCAAGCCCGGCGCCGGTACCGACGGTGCCGGCGCTGCTCCGGCTGCCCCGGGCCAGGAGGGCTCCGCGGGCTCCGCGGGCTCAGCACCACAGCCGGAGGAGGCCGCCCCCGCGTTCTCGGAACGCCCGGAGGCTCCTACGGAGGCCGAGACCACCGGCCGCCGCCGCATCCCCGGCCCCGTGGACTCCGTCCCTGCGTCCACCCCCGCAGAACGGTCATCCCAGGTCCGCGCCCGCGACCGCGCAGCACTGCGGACCATCAAGGAACTCGCGGAAAAGGAAGGCCAGCTCTCACCCGGCGGCCCGCCCACCCGCCGGCAGCTGCGGCTCCAGCAACTCGCCGAGGAAACTGCGCCCGCCACGTCGGCCAATCCGATCGTCCCGTCGCCGCGCACCCGCACCCACCCGGCCGTGCCGCCGGCTGCGAAGCGACCGGCAGACCAGCCCGAGGCCGCCCAGCACACGGCGCCCGCGGCGGACGCTGAGCCTACTCCGGGCACGTCGCCCGCGGCGCAGGCAGCTGAAGCGGGTAACGAACCGGACGGGAAGCTTCCGGAGGGAATGAGCGTGGAGCAGGCTCTGGCCGCGCGCGAACTCCTCGCCGCCCAGGCCCGGAACCAGGTGGCGAAGATGGAGCACATCGCTGCCACGGACCCGGACGCCGTCGACCCCGAAATGCTCGCCGAGCAGATCGCCCTGGCCGAGCGCGCAGCCGTCCTCAACCGGCGGGCCGCCGCCAAGCAAAAACTGGCCCAGCAGAACAGCCAGCCGGCGCAGCAGCGGACCGAAGCACCAAAGAACGACCCCTCGACGGCCAGCAACCTGGCCATGGTCACCCCGCTGGAATTCGTCCAGGTGCCCGGCGTGGAGCGGCCGGTCATGAAGCGGCCCGCCACCTCCTACGTCCCGCTGGTCACCAATTCCAGCCCGAAGGTGCAGCCTTCAAAGACCTCCCGTCGGAACGGCCAGCCGCGGAAGCGGGACGCAGCGGCGGTCAATGGCCGCGCGGGCGTCCTGGCCCGTGCCGAGGCGGCCGCGCAGGCCGCGTCAAGCCGTCGTCCGGCCCGCGCCGCCGAGCCGGAGAACGCCAGTGTCCAGGCAGTGGAAGAGGATTTCGCCGCACGGCCACCGGTAGCCGCCAATGCCGCCTACGGCCTGGATCCACTCGATGCCGCCACCGCGGGCCTCGGCAGGGCGCAGCGCCTCCGCGCCCTGCAGCTTGGCGTGCTGGCCCTGGGGCTGCTGGCGCTCATCGCCGGCATCATCCTGATTATCACCGGAATGGCGCACTAACCGCCGGGAAGCCCCGGCAGGTCCCGGCGTCGGGCCGGTGACCGCACCAGCGGATGAGCCTCCGCAACAATTTTCAATAATCACCAGGTTTTATCTTCAACAAGGAGTCCCGTGACTGCAACCGATTCATCCATCGCCACAGCCCGCCACGCAGCCCGCGCTGCCGCCGAAAAGTTGGCCGAGGACATTGTGGGCCTCGACGTCAGTGAGCGGCTTGCCCTCGCCGACGTCTTCCTGATCGCCTCCGCTCCGTCCGAGCGCCAGGTCAACGCAATCGTCGACGGCATCGAGGACGAACTGTCCAAGTTCGACCTCAAGCCCGTCCGCCGTGAAGGGCGCTCCGGCGGCCGCTGGGTACTGCTGGACTACGCCGACGTCGTCATCCACGTCCAGCACGAGGAAGACCGCGTCTTCTACGCCCTGGAACGCCTCTGGAAGGACTGCCCCGTCGTGGACCTGCAGCTCGGCGACGACGCCTCCGCGAAGGCCGGCGCAGCTACAGAAACCGACTAGGCGCCGCGTCCCTCCGGCGCGGAACCCCGAATATACCCGATTTGGAATTTTCGGAAGTGCTGGTCTAAGATATTTGAGTTGCTTCGGAGAGAACGAAACCGGGGCAGCGAAAATTCGGGGCTGTGGCGCAGCTGGTAGCGCACCTGCATGGCATGCAGGGGGTCAGGGGTTCGAGTCCCCTCAGCTCCACCGAATGATCCGCCGGAATCGTAAGATTCCGGCGGATTTTTTTGTGTTCCGACCGCCGAATGACGCCGGTTTCGGACGGCATCGACGCACACCCTCTGCCGATTAGCGTCCGCGGGAAATGTAGATTACGCTAATCAGGTTGCTTGATCGGCGGGCTTCTCCGGAAGCCCAGATGAACAACAAATTCGGGGCTGTGGCGCAGCTGGTAGCGCACCTGCATGGCATGCAGGGGGTCAGGGGTTCGAGTCCCCTCAGCTCCACCGAACGAGGTCCCGCTCACTGAGCGGGACCTCGAGTCATTTAAGCCTGGCTTAGGATGGGGACCGTGAACGAAACCCGGCCGCTTCGATTCGCCGATGTTGTGGTGATCGGCGCCGGACAGGCCGGGCTCTCGGCCGCCTACCACCTGCAGCGACGGGGCTTCGTGTCCGCGCTGCGGCCGGCGCCGGCGCCAGCCCAGGGTCCGGGCGATTCGGGCGACGACAGGCAACAGCGCAGCTATGTGGTGCTCGACGCCGAGGACGGCCCCGGCGGTGCCTGGCGGCACCGCTGGAAGAGCCTGCTGATGGCCACCGTGAACGGCATCAGCGACCTTCCGGGCATCCCGCAACCCTCCGTGGACCCGGCGGAGGCAAGCTCCAGCTTCCTCTCACGCTATTTCGGCGGCTATGAGACCCAGCTGGGCCTCGCCATCCAGCGGCCCGTTAAGGTCCACTCCGTTGCCCGCGAAGATGCCGACCCGGCCGGACGGCTCCGGATTACCACCTCCCGGGGATCCTGGTCCGCCCGGGCACTCATCAACGCCACGGGGACCTGGACCCGGCCCTTCTGGCCCATCTACCCGGGCCAGGCGAGCTTCCTTGGCCGCCAGCTGCACGTGGCCGACTACGTTTCGGCCGAGGAGTTCCGGGGACGGCACGTGGTGGTGGTCGGTGGCGGAATCTCCGCCGTGGGCCTGCTGGACGAAATTTCCCGGGTCACCAGCACCACCTGGTTCACCCGGCGGGAGCCCGTCTGGCGGGACGAAGCCTTTGACCGGCAAGCGGGCCACAACGCCGTCGCCCTCGTGGAGGAACGGGTCCGGCAGGGACTGCCGCCGCAGAGCGTGGTCGCCGTGACCGGCCTGATCTGGACCCCAGCCCTGCGCGCCGCCGAAGCCCGCGGGGTCCTGCAGCGCCAGCCCATGTTCACCGGCATAGAACCCGGGGGAGTGAGTTTGGCCGACGGCGGCTTCCTGCCCGCCGACGTCATCCTCTGGGCCACCGGCTTCCGGGCCGAACTGGAACATCTCGCGCCGCTGCGCCTGCGGGGTCCCGGCGGCGGCATCGCCATGGACGGCACGCAGGTCGCCGCGGAGCCACGCGTCCACCTTGTTGGCTACGGCCCGTCGTCCTCCACCATCGGGGCCAACCGTGCCGGGCGTGCGGCTGTGACGGCGATGGTCCGGCTGCTGGCCGGTTCCGATAACGTAGAGCGTGGCAATTGACCCGTGCCTGATCTGAGACGGCCCGACAAGGAACGGCGGTAAAGCCCCGCGTGGCGGACCACATTCTTGACTCCCTTTTCCCTCGGCTCCGGAGGTTTCCCGACGTCGAAGCGGCCAACCTGCAGGCCTGGGACGCCACCGACCGCCTGCTGCTGGACACCGCCTCGGACCTGAGGTCCGAGGCCCTGCTGCCGTCGGACGGACCCGTCGCCGTCGTGGGCGACCGGTATGGCGCGCTGACCCTCGGCCTGCTGGCACTGCGCCGTCAGCAGGGTACCGGGCCGGACACGGGCCCACAGAACGGCGCCGTGCGCGTGCACGAGGACCTGGTTACCGGCGAACGCGCCCTGCTCCGGAACGCGGCGGCCACGGGGCTCACTGAGGAATTCGTCCAGCTGTCATTGGAAGAGACCGTGGCGGGTGCCGGCGTCGTCCTCCTCCAGCTGCCCCGCTCGCTCGCCGAGCTGGAAGAGATCGCCGACGCCGTAGCCCGCCACGCGGCGCCCGGCGTGGTGCTGCTTGCGGGCGGCAGGGTCAAACACATGAGCCTGGGCATGAATGCTGTCCTGGACCGCTACTTCGGGTCGGTGCAGCCGCAGCTGGCCCGGCAAAAATCGCGGCTCCTGCTGGCCCGTGAAGCGCGGCCGGCCACCGGCCCTGCGCCGTTCCCCGTCACAGAGCGGAACGCCGGCCTCGACCTCTCAATCTGCGCCCGGGGGGCCGTCTTCGCCGGCACTGGGCTGGACATCGGCACCCGCTTCCTTCTGGACTTCCTCGACGACATACCGAGTGCTCGCCACGTCGTCGACCTCGGCTGCGGCACCGGCATCCTCGCGGCCATGTACGCGCGCCGCCACCCGGACGCCCGGGTTACCGCCACCGACCGGTCCGCGGCGGCCGTGGAGTCGGCACGGGCCACGGCTTTGGCCAACGGGCTCGAGGGGCAGATCGAGGTCCTGCAGGACGACGCCATGAGCACCATGCCGGACGCCAGTGCCGGGCTTGTACTGCTCAACCCGCCGTTCCACCTCGGGGCAGCCGTGCATGCCGGCGCCGGGATCAAGCTCATCGAAGCCGCCGCCAGGGTGCTGGCCCCGGACGGGGAGCTGTGGACGGTGTTCAACAGCCACCTGCACTACCGGCCGCTCCTGGAGCGACTGGTGGGCCCCACCCGCGAGATCGGCCGCAACCCGAAATTCACGGTCACCGCCAGCACCCGGCGCCCCGGCACGGGCGCTGCCGGCCCGCTCTGACGCTCCTTGTGGGGCCGGAGGCCGCCGGTAACGTACCATTCTGAGATCAGCAGTGCTTGGCCGAAGACGTTTAGAGGTATCAGTGACTGAGATCCGAACACCCTCGCCGCGGCGCGGGACGAACCTTCCACGGATGGGGGATTTCAACCTCACAGTCATCCTGGACGCAATCCGGCGCGCCCCCGGCGGGCTGAGCCGGGTCGAGCTCGCGCAGATCGTGGGCCTCTCACCGCAGACCATTTCCAACATTTCCCGCCGCCTGCTGGACCAGAACCTGATCGTCGAGGCCGGCAAGGAAGGCACGGGCCCGGGCAAGCCCAGGACCATGCTCCGGCTGAACCCGGGCGGGATGTACGCCGTCGGAGTCCACCTGGATCCCGCCGTCCTGACCTTCGTCCTGCTGGACCTGGTGGGCGCCGTCGTGATGCATTCACGGATCAAGACCCCGTCCCGCCCCGAGCCGCAGTCCATCATCGCCACCATCGCCGCCGAGATCCTGCAACTCATCGAGGACTCCGGCGTGGACCGGGCCAAGGTCGCAGGCCTTGGCATCGCCTCGCCGGGCCCGATCGATCTCGAGGAAGGCGCGGTGGTGGACCCGCCGCTGCTGCCGGGGTGGGAACGCGTTCCACTGAGGGACGCCCTGGCCGAGGCCACCGGGCTGTCCACGCTGATGGACAAGGACGTCACCAGCGCAGCCGTCGCCGAAACCTGGGCCGGCGGTCCCAGCGGCGCGGGCAGCTTTGTGTTTATGTACATGGGCTCGGGGATCGGCTGCAGCATAGTCCTCAACGATGAAGTGGTCCGCGGCACATCCGGCAACGCCGGGGAAATCGGACATATCATCGTGGATCCCGACGGGCCCCCGTGTGACTGCGGCCAGCGCGGCTGCGTGAAATCCTCGGCCATCCCGCAGGTCCTGGTGGCACAGGCCGAGGCTGCCGGGGTCCTTGACAGCGCCTCCGAGGACCGCAGTGCCCCCGTGATCCAGGAGCGCTTCGCCGAACTCTGCGCCCTGGCCTACGGCGGGAACACCGTGGCGCTGGACATCATCCGGAAATCCGCCGTCCTGGTGGGGCGGGCCATCTCCGCGGTGACCAACGCCCTGGACGTGGACCGCGTCGTCTTTGGCGGGCCTTTCTGGTCATGCCTATCCCCGGCCTACCTGGAGCTTATCCCGGGGTTCATCGCGGAGGGCAGCGCCACCCGTAAGATCCACGGCATCGAAGTGGTAGGCACAGGCGTGGGCGAGGACGTGGGCGCCGTCGGGGCCGCGTGTCTGGTCCTTGAGCACACGCTGGCGCCCCGCTCGCAGCGCCTCCTGCTGGACGGCTAGCCCGGAACCTTCAGTCGATGTCCTCGATGACGGTGCCGAACGGAATGGTGTCGTCCAGGTGCGCCTGATGGTCGTGCGGGTGCACCACCACCCGGACGCCGTGCAACCGGTCCGCCGCCGACTGCATCAGGATCGGCCGGACAGTGTTGATGAGGCTCTCGCTCTTACCGGCGAGATACTCCTGGTAGCTGGCTGGAAGCTGGATCATGCCCCCAGAATAGACCTGCGCCGCGTCCAGGGGGAGGGGCCGTGGTGCCCTGGTTCCGGTGAGGCGCTGGCCATAAAAGCAGCCTTTCCAACGAAGAATCTTCTGCCGCATGCCGCCAACAGGCGTAAAGTCTCGTCTTAATTCGGCTGCCGGCTTGAATGCCGCCCCGGCGGCCCCTAAAGTCGTACACAAGTTACCGCGGTAACGTGTCAGCGATCCTCCGCTGCAGGCCCGCCCGACGGAACATTCCACGGGCAGCCAAGGAGGGTGTGGGTGCCCCCATGTGGGCCTGACATTTGCTCACGGACAACTTCGTACCAGGCGTAACAGTCGCGGCTGCGCCCTGCTGAAGTTCCCTCCGTGTTCCCCAAACTCAACTCATTGGTGCCAGCAGGCCGCATCAGGCCCGGCAGGCACCAATGGCTCACAGCCAAGGACGCAAATGTCGCCACCAAGCCTCATTGACACCCATCCAAATCTTGCCGGCGCGGCCCCCGTCGCCCTGTCCTACGAACTGTTTCCGCCCCGCTCACCCGCGGCATCCAAATCGCTCTGGACCACCATCGGCGAACTCGAAGCCACCGGTCCTGACTACGTATCGGTCACGTACGGGGCGAGCGGCTCCAACCGGAACACCGCCGTCGAACTCATCAACCGGCTGGTGCAGGACACCACCCTGCGCCCCCTCGCGCATCTGACCTGCGTGGGCAACACCCCGCAGGAACTGGCCGACATCATCGGCGAACTCCTCGACGTCGGCGTCCGCGGCATCCTCGCCCTGCGCGGCGACCAGCCCAAGGACGGGGGAGTACCGGCCGAGGGATCCCTGCGATACGCCCAGGACCTGATCGAGCTCATCCGCCGGGTCGAACAACGCCGGTCAGCGCTGCTGTGCGCCGGGAAGGTCGCGGTGGGCGTGGCGGCGTACCCCACCCGCCATCCCGAATCGCCCAGTGAGGCCCACGACGTCGAGGTTCTGCTCGCCAAGCAGCGCTCCGGCGCCGACTTTGCCATCACCCAGGTCTTCTTTCACACCGAGCAATACGCGCAGCTGCTGTCCCGGGCACGCCGCGCCGGCGTGACCATCCCGATCATCCCCGGCGTGATGCCGCTGACCAGCATCCGCCGGCTCACCCGGCTGGGTGAACTGACCGGCGTCGAACCGGCACCCGAGCTGCTCGAACGGCTCGCCGCCGCGGACACCGACGCCGAACGGAACCGCATCGGGGTCAGCGCCACGGTGGACCTGGCCAACGCCGCCCTGGATGCCGGCGCGCCCGGCCTGCACCTCTACACCTTCAACGAGCACGCCAGTGCCCTCGACGTGCTGGACAAGCTGGCGTTGCCACGCCCGCACCGCGGCCACCAGCGCCCGTCCGCCCGCCGCCAGCTCGCCAGCTGAGCGGCAGCCCACACTTTCTTCCCACTGCACCACCCAACACTTAGGACTTCCCATGACTGATCAGAACACCGTTGTCCCCACCCCGTTCCCGGCCGCCTCGCTCCTCGGCTACCCGCGCATCGGACGCCGCCGCGAACTGAAGAAAGCCGTCGAGGCCTACTGGGCCGGCGCCATCGACGCCGCCGTCCTGGACGCCGCCGCAAAGGAGATCCAGCTCGGCACCGCCAAGCGCCTCCAGGACCTGGGCCTGGTGGAAGCCGCGGCTGTCCCCGGCACCTTCTCCTACTACGACCAGGTGCTCGACGCAGCCGCGCACCTCGGCGCCGTTCCCGCCCGCTTCGGGAACCTCCTCGACGCCGACGGCCAGCTCGACATCGACGGCTACTTCACCCTGGCCCGCGGCACCAAGGACCAGCAGCCGCTCGAAATGACCAAATGGTTCGACACCAACTACCACTACCTCGTCCCGGAAATCGGCCCCGAGACCAGCTTCGCGCTGACCTCCACCCGGATCGTGGACGAATTCGCCTACGCCCTCGCCAACGGGATCGAGACCCGCCCTTACATCGTCGGACCGGTCACCTTCCTGCTGCTGAGCAAGGCGTCGGACGACGCGCCGGCGGTCTTCAACCCGTTGTCCCGCCTGGAGGACGTCCTCCCCGTATACACGGCCCTGCTGGAGAAGCTCGCCGCGGCCGGAGCCAGCTGGGTCCAGCTCGACGAGCCCGCCCTTGTTGTGGACCAGGACACCCCGGCCGTCGAGATCCAGGCCGCCGTCGCCCGCTCCTACGAGGTCCTGACCGGCGCCGCGCACCGGCCGCAGCTCTTCGTTTCCACCCCGTACGGTGCACTGAACGGCCAGCTAGGCACCCTCGCCGCTACCGGCATCGACGCCCTGCACCTGGATGTCTTCAAGGGCGACGTTCCTTCCGCCGCCGCCCTGGCCGCGCTGGGCACCACCACCCTGGTGGCGGGCGTCGTGGACGGCCACAACATCTGGCGCAACGACCTCGCGGCCTCGGCGGCGAAAATCGCGGAACTGCAGAACTCGGTGTCCCGCCTCGCGATCAGCACCTCCACCAGCACCGCCCACGTCCCGCACGACGTCGAGGAGGAAGTCCAGCTCTCGGCGCAGCTGCGCAGCTGGCTCGCGTTCGCCGACCAGAAGGCCGTCGAAGTGGTGACCCTCGCCGGGCTGCTGAGTGACGCCGCGGCGGTCCAGCCTGCGATCGACGAGGCCACCCGCGTCATCGCCTCTCGCGCAGCCGCCGAGGGTGTCCGCCGGGACGAGGTCCGGGCCCGCACCGGAGCCCTGACCGACGCCGACTTCAGCCGTTCCGCCTACACCGTCCGCGAAGCCGCGCAGGCCGAGGCGCTGCACCTGCCGCCGCTGCCCACCACCACCATCGGGTCCTTCCCGCAGACCGCCGAGGTCCGTACTGCTAGGGCCCGCGCCAACCGCGGAGATCTCAGCACCGGGCAGTACGAGCAGCTGATGAAGGACGAAATTAAGCGCGTCGTGGAGCTGCAGGAAGAGCTCGGCTTCGACGTCCTGGTCCACGGCGAGCCGGAGCGCAACGACATGGTGCAGTACTTCGCCGAAAACCTCGAAGGCTTCGACGTCACAGTGCACGGCTGGGTCCAGTCCTACGGCTCACGCTGCACCCGTCCGTCCATCCTGTGGGGCGATGTCACCCGCAGCGCCCCGATCACGGTGGAATGGGCCAAGTACGCGCAGTCCCTGACCAACAAGCCGATGAAGGGCATGCTCACCGGCCCGGTCACCATCCTGGCCTGGTCCTTCGTCCGCGACGACCAGCCGCTCGGCGAGACAGCCAACCAGGTGGCGCTGGCCCTCCGCGACGAGATCGCCGACCTCGAGGCGGCCGGTATCAAGGTCATCCAGGTGGACGAGCCCGCCCTCCGCGAACTCCTGCCGCTGCGCAAGGCGGACCAGGCGGCGTACCTGGACTGGTCCGTGAAGTCGTTCCGCTTGGCCACGGCCGGCGCCGGCGACGCCACCCAGGTGCACACGCACCTGTGCTACTCCGAGTTCGGCGCCATCATCGACGCGATCGACGGCCTCGACGCCGACGTCACCTCGATCGAGGCCGCCCGCTCCCGCATGGAGGTAGTGCACGATCTCGAATCCCACGGCTTTGGCCGCGGCGTAGGCCCGGGCGTCTACGACATCCACTCGCCCCGCGTCCCCGGCGAGCAGGAAGTCACCGACCTGCTCAGCACCGCCGTCAAGCACGTTCCGTCGCGCCAGCTCTGGGTCAACCCGGACTGCGGCCTGAAGACCCGCGGTTACGCCGAGACGGAGGAGTCGCTGCGCAACCTGGTCGAGGCCACCAAGGTGGTCCGCGCAGGATTGCTGGAAGCGGCCAAGTAACACCAGGGTCCGCTCCAAAGCCCGTCTCACCAATCGACGGCACCAAACGGCGCCGGCCGGCCTCCCGCAGGGTGACCGGCCGGCGTCGTCCGTTTCAGTCATCGATTGCTGAGTAGGCGCCGTTCTGAGGGGTCAAAAGGGCATCCTCGGAGCAATCGATTCAGGATTCCCAGAGGATCTCGTCATCGACGACGCCGTCCTCGTCCGCCGAAGCGACCAGGATCTCGTCCGTAAAGTGCGCGCCGAGCGTGAAGTCCAGCACGAAGTACCGTTCCGGCTGGCCCGGGTAGATGCCCACGTGGCCGAGTTTGAGGGCCTTCAGGAAGACCTGGTTGGTCAGCTGCGACTTCTCCTCGACGCCGAACACCTGCTTGAGGTGTTCGGGCTTGAGCGCGTTGCAATGGAAACGGAGATACTCCTGCGGGCTGGTGCCGTCCTGCTCCAGCTCCTCGGCGATCATCTCGCGGACCTGGTCCACGAGCTCCGGAAGGAACCGCAGCCGGTAGTCGACCTTGTGCATGGCGGCCTCGTCGAAATGGTCATGGGCGTCGACGTTGAGGTCCAGCTCGAGGGGCTGGCCGGCCAGTTCGTGTCTAGCGGCGAAGTTGTGGTCACGCCCGTGGTTGAGCTCGATCTCCCCAAAGTGCCGGCTCGCTACCTTGCTCATGTCTTCAACATAGTCCTCAAAAGTGGTCCGTTCCAGCACCGCCCGGCATTTATCCGATACCGGCGGCGGAGTCCGGCGGGGGACCGGTACATTGATCGGATGCAAACTGTTGCCGCCGCCGTCGCCCGTGCCCGCGCCGTTTTCGACGGCGGAACCACCCGCCCGCAGGCGTGGCGGCTGGAGCAGCTCCGCAACCTGCGGCGGATGCTCACCGAGCGGCGGGGCGAGTTCGCCGCCGCCCTGGCCGCTGACCTGGGCAAGCACGGAACCGAGGCGCAGCTGACGGAAATCGGGTTCGTCACCGCGGAAGCGTCGCACCTCGAAAAGCACCTGGAAGCCTGGCTCCGGCCGCGCCCGGTTCCCGTTCCGCTGGCCGTCCAGCCGGCGAAAGCCTGGACCGAGCTCACTCCGCTGGGTGTGGTCCTGGTGATCGGGCCCTGGAACTACCCGCTGCAGTTGCTGCTCGCCCCGCTGGCCGGCGCCCTCGCGGCCGGCAACACCGCGGTGCTCAAGCCCAGCGAGCATGCCCCCGCCACCTCAGCGGCGCTGGCGCGCTGGATTCCGGACTACCTGCCCGGCGCGGCCGAGGTGGTCGAAGGCGGCATCCCCGAGGCGACCGCGCTGCTGGCTGAGCAGTTCGACCACATCTTCTTCACCGGCGGCGAAGCGGCCGCCAAGGTGGTGCTGCGGGCTGCGGCCGAACACCTGACGCCGGTCACCCTGGAGCTCGGCGGCAAGTCCCCGGCCTACGTCGACGCGACCACGGACCTGGCCAAGGCGGCCAAGCGGATTGCCTGGGGCCGGTTCATGAACGCCGGGCAGACCTGTGTGGCGCCGGACTACGTCCTGGCCGCAGAGGACGTCCTTGAGCCCCTGGAAGCCGAACTGGTCAAGGCCATCACCGCGCTGTTCGGGACGGACGCGGCGGCCAGCGGCTCCTACGGCCGGATCATCAACCGCCGGCACTTCGACCGGATCGCCGCGCTCGCGGACACCAGCACCGTGGTGCACGGAGGGGGCCGGGACGCGGCGAGCCGGTACTTCGAGCCGACGCTGCTGCGCCCGGCGCCGGGGGACGCCGTGATGGGGGAGGAGATCTTCGGCCCGCTGCTGCCGCTGGTCCCGGTCAACGGGCGGGACGATGCGATCCGGACCATCAACGCCGGTCCCAAGCCGCTGGCCCTCTACGTGTTCAGCGACGACGCCGACACCCGGCGGGCGTTCGCCGGGCAGACCTCCTCGGGGGCGCTGTGCTTCGACGTGCCTGCCGCGCACCTGATGGTGCCGGGCCTGCCGTTCGGCGGGGTGGGCGGCAGCGGGATGGGCGCCTACCACGGGGAGCACTCCCTGCGGACCTTCTCCCACGAGCGAGCCACGCTGTCCAAACCCACGCGGCCGGACACCCTGGAACTGATCTACCCGCCGTACACCACGCTCAAGGACCGGATCATCAGCACCCTGGTGGCTCCGGCCGGGAAGACGGCGGGCCAAGCGACCGGGAAAGCAGCCTGGAAGCGCGCGAAGAAGCGCCGGACCCCCTAGCCGTCACTCCCGGCGCGTGGTTCCCAGCTTGTGCAGCGTGTCCGAGAGCAGCTCCACGAACAGCTGGACCTGGGCCGTCTGCTGCTCCTTGGGAAGCAGGGCAAAAACGTTGCGGGCCAGCCGGATCTCGGGGACGTCCAGCACCACCACCCCGGCCGGCCGGTGCAGCAGGGCCAGTTCCGGAACCAGGGCCGCGCCCAGGCCGGCCGCCGCCATTTCCAGGCTGGCGTGGAAGTCGTCGCTGTACGCCACCACACGCGGGTGCAGGTTGCAGCTGGCGAACAGGCGTTCAATGACCGTGGCGTCGGACGTCCCGGGGTGGTGCATGATCCACGGCATGTCGGACAGGTGGTCGGCCGCAACCTTGGATCCGGGACCGATGCCCCAGGCCGCCGGCAGCACCACCCGGAAGTCGTCGTCACCAATCCACTGCCGGTTGACCGTATGCGGCCACGCCAGCCCGGACTGGCCCACCTGATAGACCAGGGCGACGTCGAGTTCGCCGCCGGTCCGCAGGCCCTGGATGGTCTGGCCCGGCTCGGCCACGGACACCCGCAGCTCGATCCCCAGTTTCTTCCAGTCAGGATTCTGCAGGATGCGGGGGAGCACATAGGTGGCAAGGCTCGGGAAGATGCCCAGCCGGAGCTCCTGGCTGGCGCTGTCACTGGTCCGGGCGGCCGCGGCCATCAGCGCGTCAATGTCCGTCAGGACCTTGGACGCGTGCCGGGTCATTACGACGGCGGCTTCCGTGGGATGGATGCTGCGGGCCGAGCGCTGGAACAAATCCACCCCGGTGTCCCGCTCCAGCGCCGACATCTGCTGCGACACCGCCGACGCCGTGTAACCCAGCCTGGTGGCGGCCGCGGCGAAGGAGCCCAGCCGGACCACTTCCACCAGCGTTCGGAGGTGCACGGGGTTGATCACGGACTGCCCTTCAGTGGTTACGGTGAGCCGGGACCGAAATCCCGCTTCATTCTGGCACATTGGACTGCAGGCAGCCGCTGGGAATTCGGACTCATCCGGCCGCCCCGCAGTTACGAATTGCCCTGTAGACGGTCCATGAGGACAATTCAGGCGAGGCAACAGGAGCAGATCAGTGCAGCAAGAAGCGAGTATTCCGAACGGGCGGCGCATTGCCGTGATCGGCAGCGGAGTGGCAGGGCTGACCGCCGCTTACGTCCTTAACCGTCGGGACCACGTCACCGTGTTCGAAGCTGATGCCCGTCTGGGCGGCCACGCCCACACCCACGACGTCGCCCAGGCTGACGGCCCCACCTTGGGTATCGACACCGGGTTTATCGTCCACAACAACCGGACCTACCCCACGTTGCTGCGGCTTTTCAAGGAACTGGGCGTGCAGACCCAGGACTCGGAGATGAGCATGTCCATCCGCTGCGACGGCTGCGGCCTGGAATACGCCGGCGCCCGGGCAGGAGCACGCGGCATCATCCCGCAGCTGTCCACCCTGCTGCGCGGGCGCTACCTGCTGATGCTCCTGGAAGTCACGCGTTTCTACCGCCGGGCCCGCGCGCTCCTGAACGAGGACACCACCCCGGGCGCATCCGAGCTGACCCTTGGCGAGTTCCTGGACCGGGAGAAATTCAGCAGCTACTTCATCGTGCACTTCATGACCCCGGTGGTCAGCGCGGTCTGGTCCTGCGACCCCGTCACCGCCCTGGCCTACCCGGCCCGCTACCTCTTCACCTTCCTCGGCCACCACGGCCTGCTGGGCGTCAAGGGCTCCCCGCAGTGGCGCACGGTCACTGGCGGATCCCGCAGCTACGTGGACAAGATCGCCGCGGCGCTGCCCGACGTCCGGCTCTCCAGCCCTGTCACCCGCGTCCGCCGCCACGACGGCGGGGTAGACGTGACCACCACCGGCTCCGCGGGCGGCCAGGAGAGCACCGAGACCTTTGACGCCGTCGTCATCGCCACCCACCCGGCGCAGGCCCTGCGGATGCTTGAGGACGCCACGCCCGCCGAGCGGGAGGCCCTCGCCGGCATGCCGTACTCGGTCAACCACACCGTCTTCCACCGCGACGACGCCGTCCTGCCCGCCAGTGACAACGCCAAGGCGTCCTGGAACTACCGGCTCCCCTCCTGCGACGCCCGCCCCGACCGCGTGCTGGTCAGCTACGACATGACCCGGCTGCAGCGGCTCGAGCCCGCCGACGGGAAGCGCTACATCGTCAGCCTCGGCGAATCCGAGCTGATCGGGGATGGCGCCGTCCTGGAGACGATGACCTACGAACACCCGCAGTACACGCCGGACTCCGTGCGTGCCCAGCAGCAGATCCTCAGCCTCGGCGACGGGAGCCTCGCGTTCGCCGGCGCCTACCACGGCTGGGGTTTCCACGAGGACGGGGCGCTCTCCGGAGTCCACGCCGCCGCGAAGCTGGGACGCGAGTGGGAAGACGCGGGCGCGCCGGAGCTGCAGGTCGCAGCCCTGGAGGGCGCATGAGCACCCGCGCGGCCATCTACCGCACCTCCATAGCGCACGTGCGGCGCACCCCGCTGCGCAACGCCTTCACCTACCGCAGCTACAGCTGGTACGTCGACGTCGACGCCCTCCCGGCCCTGCCGCGCTGGCTGGCGCCACTGGCCGGCTTCTCCGCGGCCGACCACCTCGGTGACCCCAACGGAACGCTGCGCGGAAACGTTGAGCGCTACCTCGCCACCCAGGGCATCGTGCTCGACGGCGGCCGCATCACCATGCTGGCCAGCGCACGCGTCCTCGGCCATGTGTTCAACCCGCTCAGCCTGTTCTGGTGCCACGACGCGGCCGGAAAGCTGCGCTGCGTCGTCGCCGAAGTCCACAACACGTACGGTGAACGGCACTGCTACCTGCTGGAGACGGACGACGCCGGCCGGGCCACCGTGCCCAAGACGTTCTACGTCTCGCCGTTCAACGACGTCGAAGGGCAGTACCGGATGAAGCTGCCCGAACCTTCGGATCGGCTCTCCGTCTCGATCGTGCTGGAACGGGAGGGCCAGAAACCTTTCGTTGCCACCATGGACGGCGCCCGCAGCGAAGCCACCGTGCCGAACATCCTGGCCGCGGCGCTCGCCGTCCCGCTGGCCCCGCTGCGCGTTGCAGCGCAGATCCGCTGGCAGGGAATCAAGCTTTGGGCACGTCGGTTGCCCATCATCAAACGACCACACCACCCCTCACAGGAGGCAGTCCAGTGACTATGACCGAAGCGACCGGACCCCGCCCATCGGCGCAGACCCCGGCGCAGACCACCCCGGCGGCCCTGGACCAGGTGCCGTCGACCCCGGCGGACCTCCAGCGGCCAGTTCCCTACACGGTTCCGCAGGCTCCCGCGACCATCGACGCCGCGATCTGGCCGAGCATCGCCGTCGTACCCTCCAGTCTCAAGGCCCGCGTTGCGGGCAAGGCTGCGGACGCGATTTTCCGCGCCGCGGTACGCCGCCTGCCGCTGGAGGTGCGCTACCCGGACGGCACCGTCCTGGGCACGGCCGGAGAGGGGTTCCCGGTCATGACGATGAACCGGCCGGAGGCCTTCGCCGCCCGGCTCGGCGACGGCGGCCTGATCGGGCTTGGCGAGTCCTACATGGCCGGTGACTGGGATGCCGATGACCTAACGGCTGTGATGGAGGTCTTCGCCGCCCGGGTGGGCACCCTGGTACCGGAGCCGCTGCAGAAACTGCGGGGCCTCTACCTGCCCCGCACCCCCCGGACCGAGCGGAACACGGAGCAGAACACCCGCTCCAACATCTCCCGCCATTACGACCTCTCCAACGACCTCTTCGCGACCTTCCTCGACAGCACCATGACGTACTCCAGCGCGCTGTTCCCGGAGAGCGGCGACGCGCTGCGGACCGTGGCGTGGGACGGGCTGGCCGGTGCGCAGCAGGCCAAGATCGACCGGCTGCTGGACAAGGCCGGAGTCACGGAGGGCACCCGGGTCCTGGAAATCGGCACCGGCTGGGGCGAGCTCGCCCTCCGGGCCGCCGCCCGCGGAGCGACCGTCTACTCCGTCACCCTCTCCAGCGAGCAGCAGGAACTCGCACGCCAGCGGGTGGCCGAGGCCGGCTACGCCGACGCCGTTACGATCGAACTCAAGGATTACCGCGCCGTCGAGGGCGAGTTCGACGCCGTCGTCTCGGTCGAGATGATCGAGGCCGTCGGCTATGAGTACTGGGCCACCTACTTCCAGACCATCGAACGTGTGCTGGCCCCCGGCGGGAAGGTCGCCATCCAGGCCATCACCATCGGCCACGACCGGCTGATCGCCACCCGGACCAGCTACACCTGGGTGCACAAATACATCTTCCCGGGCGGCGTCATCCCGTCCGTGCGGGCCATCGAGGAAGTCACCGAAAAGCAGACCGGCCTCCGGGTCCGTGAACGCCTCGCCATGGGCGAGCACTACGCCCAGACACTCCGGCTCTGGGAAGAGCGTTTTATGGCCCGGGCCGAAGACGTCCGGGCGCTCGGCTTCGACGCCGTCTTCCAGCGTATGTGGCTCTTCTACCTGTGCTACTCCCGCGCCGGATTTGAGACCGGCTACCTCAATGTCCAGCAGATCGTCCTGGACAAGGTGGCCGCCAAGCCCGCGGCGCGCGCCTCCGTTGCCGGTACCGGCGATCGGAACGCCAAGTGACGGCCGCTCTCGCGACCACCATCGCCGAGGTCCTGCGCCCGGTGGTCGGCGGCGAACTCCCGGTGCGCCTGGTGGCTTGGGACGGAAGCGAAGCCGGACCCTCCGGCGCCCCGGTGGTCCGGCTCAACTCGCCGGACGCCGTCCGGCGGCTGCTCTGGGCACCGGGTGAGCTGGGCGCTGCCCAGGCCTACGTCACCGGCGAGCTGGACGTCGACGGCGACCTCAATGCCGCGCTCGAACACCTCTGGAAGGTGGTCCGCGACCGCGGACTCACCGGGATCCGCCCCACCCCCGGCGTGCTTGCCGGCGTGGGACGGATCGCCAAGGCCGCCGGTGCCCTGGGCGCGCCGCCCGCGCCGCCCGCGAGCCAGGCCCAGGTGAAGGGGCGCCTGCACAGCCTGATCCGCGACCGCGCCGCCATCAGCCACCACTACGACCTCAGCAACGATTTCTACGCGCTGATCCTCGATCCGCAGATGGCCTACTCCAGTGGCTACTGGACGGATTCGTCCGACGGGTACGGGCTGGAGGATGCCCAGCGGGACAAGCTGGACCTGGTGTGCCGCAAGATCGGTCTGCGGCCCGGGATGCGGCTGCTCGACGTCGGCTGCGGCTGGGGTTCGCTGAGCCTGCACGCCGCCCGGCACTACGGAGTCGACGTCGTAGGCGTCACCCTCTCGGTCGAACAGAAGGCGTTCATCGACGCCCGGATCAAAGACCTCGGCCTGGACGGCAGCGGGGCCGGCGGCAGCGTGGAGATCCGGGTCCAGGACTACCGCGAGATCCCCGACGGGCCCTTCGACGCCGTGGCCTCACTGGAAATGGGGGAGCACGTCGGACAGCGGAACTACCCCGTGTACGCCTCCGCCCTGTTCAACAACGTGGTCCCGGGCGGCCGCGTCCTTGTGCAGCAGATGTCCCGGCGCGGCAAGCATCCGGGCGGCGGGCCGTTCATTGAATCGTTCATCGCCCCGGACATGCACATGCGGCCGGTGGGGGAGACGCTTGGCTTCCTGGAGGATGCCGGTTTCGAGGTGGAGGGAGTCCAGGCGATGCGCCGGGACTACGTTCGGACCCTGGAGGCCTGGTACGCGCGGTTCGAGGAGAACCACGGCGCGGCGGTGGAGATGATGGGCGCTGAAATCGCCCGGGTCTGGCGGCTTTACCTGGTGGGCGCGCTGCGCAGCTTCGCCGAGGGGCGGATGGGCGTCGAGCAGATCCTCTGCAGCCGCCCCGGATAGGGCCGGTTCAGCCGGTGAAGGATTTGCCCAGGACGGACGCGAACTTCCCGGGCACCTGCTTCGTGCCGCTGCAGCTGTTCGAAGCGTTGCTGCCGGGTTCGGGCTGGCTGCTGGCAGTGCACGCCTTATCCCGGTTGAGGGACCACATGGAAATCCGTCCCATGCCCCGCTCCGCGGCGTAACTGTTGAGGCCGGCCGCATCCGCCAGGGTGAAGGTCTGCCCTTTGACGTCGTTGGTGCCGATCATGGGGGTGAGGCCCATCCTGCGCCACACGGCCGCCGTGTCCAGTGGCTTCCCGGCGCGCTCATAGAGGGCAGTGAGCGTCTGGTGGGTGGACTCGGCCGCCATCGTCGCGGCGTTCAGCATGGTCTTGCCCGGGTCCAGGGGTTCGAAGTCCATCACCATAATGTTCACGCCGGCAAGATCCACGCCGGCGTCGAGCATAGCGGTGATGGATTTTTCGCCGTCGGGGGTGAGCCCATCCAGGGAGACGGGAAGGGTCAGCCACACCTTGAGCGGGTTGCGGTTGGGACGGGCGGCCTGCAATTTTGCGGCGGCAGCGGCGCGCCGTTCGGCAGCGGCACGGTCGGCGAGGCCCGTGCCTTCGACGTCGAAGTCCACGGTGTCGAGGCCGTACCGCGAGATGACCTTCGTGTAGGCCTTCACCAGCGCCGCGGTGTCAGTGCACGTCCCGGACAGTTCCTTGCCGAGCTGGCCGCCGAAAGAGACGGCAACGTCGTTGCCTGCCGCCCGGTAGGGATCGACTTGGGCGTCAACATCCAGCCGTCCGCCCGCCTCGTCAAGGGTGTGGGTGCCGTCCCACGTCGGCTCGCACGGCTTTTGCGGGTGGGCGCTGATGAAGGACAGGACCGTGGTGACGGAACCTTGCTTCGGCAGGTCCTGCAGCCGCAGGCCCGGCGTCAGCGTGACATCGATGTAGCCGCCAAACCACTGGCCGTTCGGTGAGGTCCTGCTCACCCCTTCCTCCTGACCGTAGTTGCCCGGCGGCGTGGAGGTGCAGCCGGCGCTGGCCATCACGACGGCCAGCGCCGCCACAGTGGTGGCCCATCGGCGGGGTGCGGGCACTTTTCGGGGTCGCATTAGTGCCCATTATGTCCGCCGGCCAGGGCGGCCGCCATGGGGGAATTGTTTCCCGCCCGCCGGGCCGGCGTTCACAGATGCGCCAACCGGTCCGCGGGAACGGGCGCGGGTGCCAGTGCGGCTGCGGTGGCGGGCGCCGCCGGCATCAGCGCGCTGTTGGTGCGCTCCGGTTTGTACCAGCCGACGGCGGTGCCCCGCAGTGCCAGGAGAGCCGAGCCGAACACCACGTACGCACGGAGGGGTTCGTAGATGAGCCGGTAGATGGGCACTACGAGCAGGTGCATGGGGCTCTCGCGGACCATTAGGACCGCCACGATCGAGATGAGCATGTGGGTGCCGGCTACGAAGGCCGAGAACCATGCGACGGCCTGCCATTCGCCGTGGATCAGGCTGTTGACTGCGACGATCACCGTCAGGGGCATAAAGATCAGGGGGACCACCACGGAAATCAGGGCGTACGGCATGGTCAGCAGGCCGAGCGCGCCGAAGCGCGGGTTGAAGAGCATCGACCGGTGCTTGTACAGGGTCTGGATGTTGCCGTAGGTCCAGCGGAGCCGCTGCTTGAACAACCCCTTCATGGTCATGGGTGCCTCGGTCCAGGCGATAGCGGAATTCTCCTGGACAATGCTGTATCCCAGTTGCTGAAGTGACAGGGTCAGGTCGGCGTCCTCAGCCAGTGTGTCGTGGGAGTAGCCGCCGGCCTCCAGGAGTGCCTCGCGCCGCCACGCGGCGCACGCGCCCGGGACAATGGAGATCGCGCCCATCAGTCCCTCAGCCATCCGGGTGACGCAGATGCCGGACAGGTATTCGAGGCTCTGCCAGGCGGTCAGGAGGTTGCGGCGGTTTCCGACCTTGACGTGCCCGGCCACGGCGCCCACAATCTTCCCGTGCCGAGGTGCCAGGAAATGCCGGGCGAACATCTTGATGGTCTGGGGCTCAAAGAGGGTATCGCCGTCCAGGGTCACCACAATGTCGCCCCTTGACTGGGCAATCCCGTGGTTGCTCGCTGCCGACTTTCCACCGTTGGGCTGGTCAATAACCCGCAGTTGGGGCCAGGTCTCTGCGTATTCGGAAAGCACGGCAAGGGTGCTGTCCGTGGAGCCGTCATTGATCGCCACCACTTCCAGGCGCGGGTAGTCGCTGGCTTTCAGGGCATCCAGGGTTTTGGACACCACTAGTTCTTCGTTGAAGACCGGAAGGACCACGCTTACGAACGGCCAGTCCTCGTCCTTGACGTCGGCCCATCGGCGCTTCTTCTGGCGGTTGTTGCTGATGACCGCCAGCACCACGTACAGGAAGGTCAGGATGGTCAGGGAACCGATGCCGAACCAGAACAGCCAGGTCAGCACTACGTTAGGGGTGACCAGATACGACGTCATTGCGGCGAGGGTGGCGTCGTCTGCGACCGATCCCTTAACGCCGGTCTGGGGAACGTACTCGGCCGGCAGGATGGGCTGGACCGTCGTGAAGGTGTAGCCCTGGGCTTTGGCCATGGGAATAAACGTCTTCAGCATTTCAATAGTTGCACTGCGATCGCCGCCGCCGTCATGCACCAGGACAATATGGCCCTGGCCATCCAGTTTCTGGGGTTTGATCGGCACGCCGGGGGGATAGGACCAGTCCCTCGTATCGAAATCCATATTGATGTGCAGGTACCCCAGTTGCTGGGCCTGAAGCAGGGCGAGCGAATTGTTTCCCGGGTCGCCGGTGGGGATCCTGAACAACCGCGTCGCGTAGTTGTCCGCGGCGCGCATCACCCGGTCCGCGCCAATGATTTGCTGGCGGTTGAAGGCGTCATCGTGGGCCCAGAAATCAATGTGGGACATTGTGTGGTTGCCCACCATATGGCCTTCCTTGACCATACGGCTGAAGATATCCGGGAATTTGACGATGTTGTCACCGACGGAAAAGAACGTGGCCGGCACTCCTTCGCGGGAGAGCAGGTCCAGGATTTGCGGCGTGTTGCGCGGATCCGGCCCGTCATCAAAGGTCAGCATCAGGGTGTGGTCCGCCGGCTTGCCGAAAGTTTCCATGGCGTACTTGCTGTTGCCGATCAGGTCGATTTCGTCCGCAGTAGCCTCCCGCCAGATGGTGCTGCTGAAGGGATCCTTCAGGTAGACCTTGCCGTTCTTCCGTTCAATAAGGGCAATGCGGTCAAAGGCAAAGCCCCCCTCGGGACCAATCCTGGGAATGTTCCGGAGGTCCTGGCTGGAGAGCAGCTTCCGCGGATAATCGGCGGCCTGGTTTTCCTGCACGTTCCAGACCGGAGCGCTGGCGGCCGGCAGGATCCAGACAATGGACAGGGCAATCAAAAGGATGCTCGCAACGAGGGCAGCAAGAACCCGCCGCCACCTTTTCCCGCTGGGGTCAAAGAAGACTGGTGCTGTGCCGGAAACAGGGGATGATTTCGTCATGGATTGCCTCGCCATGGAATCGTTTGCTGAAGTCCTGGCCTGGGCCAGGGCGTGAGCGCCACCGCTGGTGGCCGGGGATCCAACCCGGGCCTGGCGATCGATTTCCATGAGAAGAAACCGGCGCTCGTTTGATCTCTCCCCTGAAGCCCTACGGGCCGCCGGCCTATGGCGGGCCCCCTTGTCTTTTGAGGTTAGGAGCGCCCTATGGGGTCACACACGCGTGGGTAACACTCGCGTTTTTTGGCCGGTTCTACTTGTTTTCCGGCACCAAGTACGCCGTCTGATAACCGGTTTTTGGGGGCGCGCCGCGGCAGCCGGGCGGACACGCGCGGTTGACTTTCCAGGCCCGCGGAATTGGTGCTATCGCCATCGCGGAGGCAGGGGTAGCGTTCAACCTACGGGCCCGACTGAGTGGAGGCGGATGACCAATGCGCAGGGAAACCGGACTGCTGGCTGCCGCGCTGTCAATCCTCCTTGTGGCCGCTGCCTGTGAGAGTGCGCCCCCGGTACCGCCCGCCCCACCCGCCCCGCCGGCGTCGGCTCTGCCCGTTGCGCGGACGGCGGTTCCGGACACCTACATCACGGCCTACACCTGGTACGACAACACCCCCGAGGGTTCGCCGGACATCAGCCACCCGGTGCTGCACCGGAAAGCCGGCGGGACCGGGAGCTACGCGGACCCGGTGACCATCGCCGTCGGGCATTCCCTCGCAACGGGACGGGACGTCCTGGATTTCCCGGCGGGGACCCGGATCTATCTTCCTGACGTCCGCCGCTACTTCATTGTCGAAGACACCTGCGGGGACGGACCGACTCCCGAAGCCGGGCCGTGCCATGCCACCGCTTCCAGGCACAGGGGTGCCGCCAGGTGGGTTGACATTTGGATCGGTGGCCAAGGTGCCGGAGAGTCGTTCACCAAGCGGTGCGCGGACCAGGTGACCGGCGTGCGGGTTGCCGTCTTTAACCCCGCGGCCAACCTGGTGGTGGCGCCCGGAGCGGGAATCATCCACGACGGCAAATGCGACAGCGGCTACGGCAACCAGCTCTTCACGACGTCGACCACGACGACGCCGTCCGGCTGAGGTGTGGGATTTCCCACGATTAGCCACCCCGGCCGGGACAAGGTAACGTTTAGGTCACCGGTTGGCCCACATGCCTGTCGGAGTGTTTTGAATGCTCTTGCGTGTGATAAGTCCCGCGGCGGCAGCGCCCCTGCGCTCCGCAGACCGTGACCGATTCCGGGCGAGGCTTCCAGAGGGCTTTCCCGATTCCGCACTCCCATGAATAGGCTTTATTTTCCATGCGCAGAAACTATCTGCTGGCTGCCGGCATGCTCTCCGTCCTCCTCGCCACCTCGGCGTGCGGCGCGGGAGCCGGCGCCTCAAACTCATCCGCTCAATCCTCGGAGTCGGCCGCAGCCGGCGTTCAGGCCACCTCCAGCGCCTCGCCGGAGAAGACGAATCCCGAGGTCGGCGCCTCGCAGCGTGCCGCCGCCGAGAAGGCCAAGGCCGCCGCCGTTGCCGCCAAGAAGGCCAAGGCAGTGGCTGCTGCCGCTGCGCAGAAGGCTGCTGCCCAGGCGCAGGCCGCCGCGCAGAAGGCCGCAGCTGTGCCCGCTGCACCCGCCCCCGCGGTCCACGCCGTGGTTCCGGCGGCCCCGAAGCCGGCCCCGGCTCCCGTGGTGCCGGCGTCGTCCTCCGAGCGGGTCGTGAACACCACGTACACGACCGCGTACACCTGGTACGACAACACCCCCGTGGGCTCCGCCACGATCAGCCACCCGATCCTGCACCAGTCGGCTGGCGGCGCCGGGACGTACAACGACCCCATCACCATCGCCGTGGGCCACTCCACCGCTTCCGGCAAGGACGTGTTGGACTTCCCGGCCGGCACGCGCATCTACCTTCCGGACGTGCGCCGCTACTTCATCGTTGAGGACAGCTGCGGCGACGGGAACGATCCGCAGGGCGGCCCCTGCCACCAAGGCGTGAACGCCGGCGGCACCAACTCCACCATTTGGATCGACATGTGGATCGGCGGTCAGAGCATGAGCTCTGACGGGGCAGACGCCTGCGCCAGCCAGGTCACCAACATGCGCACCGCCGTCTTCAACCCGGCCAGCAACTACGCTGTGGCCCCGGGTGCGGGCGTCATCCACGACGGCAAGTGCGACGCCGGTTACGGCAACACGCTCCTGAAGCGGTAATCCACGCACCATTGAGCGTCCGGCTGAGATCGGAAGCTTCAGCGGGGACCGGCGACTCGTCGCCGGTCCCCGCTGCCGTGTTCCCTGCCGTGTGGATACACGGAGGCTGGATGAGGCCGGCCGATTCCCGGCCGGAGGCCCAAAGACCCTACTGTCCCGGTGGGGATGGACCAGAATAGGCGGAGTACTTGCACCCGGGAGGGGAGGGCGCCATGAGCCGGTCCGGTCCAGCCAGCAGGAGAGTTTCTGCCGCAGTCTTTGTTGCTGCACTGCTGACCGCCTGCTCGTCGCCCAGCAGCCTGCCGGTGGATCCGGGAACCTCCGCCGGTGTGACCACACCCGCCACCTCAAAGCCGGCGCCCAAACCGGCGAAGGCGTCGCCGCGGGCGTCCGCGCAGCTCGAATGGAAGACTTATACGACGCCAGACGGCAAGCTGATGTTCGACTACCCGTCCACCTGGACCGTCAAGGACAGGGCGCGTGAGGCGGCGCCGGGCGGAATCTTTGTCGAAGTCCTCACCGCCGCCGGAAAGTCCGTGGCGACGCTGCGGACCAACATCATCCTCAAAGCCGATTGCCCCGCGAAGTATCCCTATGCCCTGATGGACTCGGGGGAGGTGCCGGCCCTGGAGCAAAAGGGGACCGCACCCATGTTTGTCTTTGAGGGCCGGGACGACCAGGCGGCGTACCCGTCGCGGCCGGCGTCGCTGTCCTACGGCATTACCTCAGCGCCGCTGCCAACCGGACCGAGCGCGTGTCCGATCTTCCAGTTCTTCACCTGGCCGCCCGGTGTGGCGGCCTTCAGCGGTGTCTACGATCCGCTTGCCGCGATCCCCGGTGACACACCCAACGTCGATACCCCGGAGGCGTACACCGGGACCGAAGAGTACGAAGAGATCCGGCAGACCATCACCTCCCTCCGCCCGGCGGAGTAGCCGCCCGCAGGCAGCCTGCAGGCCGCCCGTAGGCCGTTCGCGGGACCGGCCGCCCGGCGTCGTCGTCGCCCTTGTGCCGTTAGGCACTACATGCAGTGCCATGTGCCACGTTGGAGCCTCTGGCGGGAGTACCGCGACACGCCGTCCAGTGCGCGACACGCGGGAGGGTTAATTGTGGCTAACTACTCCACAGGGTGTGGATTTCGTCCGTGAAAATGGCTGAAATCCGGACATTTTGAAGGCCCCCGGCTGTGGATTAAAGGTGCGTTAAATGACATACTTGTAATACATCATCTTGGGGTCCGCGCGGGACTCTTGCACTACATGTAGTATCGACATACAGTTCGAGCGGAGCGGTCGCTGACCGCTAAACGAGGCCAGTAACGGATAAGGATTCCTGTTCCGAGTCGGCCCCACCGGACACGAACCACAGACTTCAACAAAGGGGACCAGGACATGACCGTTACGGTGTACACGAAGCCGGCTTGCGTGCAGTGCAACGCCACCTACCGCGCGCTCGACAAGAAGGGCATCGCCTACCAGAGCGTCGACATCTCCCAGGATGCCGAGGCCCTTGATCGCCTCAAGTCCCTGGGCTACATGCAGGCTCCGGTCGTCGTTACGGACCAGGACCACTGGTCCGGATTCCGCCCGGACAAGATCGAAGAACTGGCACAGGCTGCCGCCGTCGCGGTTGCCTGAAAGCCCCTCCAAAGCACCACCACATCGGATGAGGTGACTCCCATGGCACTGGCAACCGCCGGCACGTCGCCGGCAGCAGTCGCCCGGACCACGGCCAGCCACCTCATCTACTTCTCCTCCACCTCAGAGAACACCGAACGCTTCGTCCTGAAGCTGGGTATCGACGCCGCCCGCATCCCCCTCCACGCGAGGGAACCGGCCCTGCTGGCGACTGAGCCCTTTGTCCTGGTGGTTCCCACGTACGGCGGAACCGGGGGAGAGGGATCCGTTCCGAAGCAGGTCATCCGCTTTTTGAACGATCCGAGGAACCGGCATCAGCTCCGTGGAGTGATCGGGGCGGGCAACACGAACTTTGGGGACAACTACTGCATGGCCGGCGACATCATCGCCGCCAAATGCCAGGTCCCGCACCTATATCGATTCGAACTCATGGGGACGCCGGAAGACGTCAGCCGAGTACAACAAGGATTGGAAGAATTTTGGACACGACTGTCGCAGACACCGCAGTAGACGCGGCGGGTGCCCCGGCGCCCTCCGCCGTCGAGAGGCACACCGAGAAGCACACCGTTCCGGGCGAGAAGCCCGCGCTGCCCGCCGCCTATCAGGGCCTGGGCTACCACGAGCTGAACGCCATGCTGAACCTTTACGGCGCCAACGGCGAGATCCAGTTCGAGGCTGACCGCGAGGCCGCCCACCAGTACTTCCTGCAGCACGTGAACAACAACACCGTGTTCTTCCACGACCTTGAGGAAAAGCTCGACTACCTCGTCAAGAACGAGTACTACGAGCGGGAAACCCTCGACCAGTACACGATGAACTTCATCCGCGAGCTCTTCAACCGCGCCTACAAGAAGAAGTTCCGCTTCGAGACCTTCCTGGGCGCGTTCAAGTTCTACACCTCCTACACGCTGAAGACGTTCGACGGAAAGCGCTTCCTGGAGCGCTACGAGGACCGCGTCTGCATGGTGGCCCTGCACCTGGCCCGCGGCGACGAGAAGCTCGCCACCCAGATGGTGGACGAGGTCATCGAAGGCCGCTTCCAGCCGGCCACCCCGACGTTCCTGAACGCCGGCAAGAAGCAGCGCGGCGAGCTGGTCTCCTGCTTCCTGCTCCGCATCGAAGACAACATGGAGTCGATCGGGCGTTCCATCAACTCCGCGCTGCAGCTCTCCAAGCGCGGCGGCGGCGTGGCGTTCGCGCTGACCAACATCCGCGAGGTGGGCGCGCCCATCAAGCAGATCGAGAACCAGTCCTCCGGCGTCATCCCCGTGATGAAGCTCCTCGAGGACAGCTTCTCCTACGCCAACCAGCTCGGTGCCCGCCAGGGTGCCGGCGCGGTGTACCTGCACGCGCACCACCCGGACATCTACCGGTTCCTGGACACCAAGAGGGAGAACGCGGACGAGAAGATCCGCATCAAGACCCTCTCGCTCGGCGTTGTGATCCCGGACATCACCTTCGAGCTCGCCAAGCGGGACGAGGACATGTACCTCTTCTCCCCGTACGACGTCGAAAAGGTCTACGGCATGCCGTTCTCCGATGTCTCGGTCACCGAGAAGTACTACGAGATGGTGGACGACTCCCGGATCAAGAAGACCAAGATCAAGGCGCGCGAGTTCTTCCAGACCCTCGCCGAGATCCAGTTCGAATCCGGCTACCCGTACATCATGTTCGAGGACACCGTAAACCGGGAAAACCCGATCGACGGCAAGATCATCATGTCCAACCTGTGCTCGGAAATCCTCCAGGTTTCCCAGCCCACCACCTACCACGATGACCTGTCCTACGACGCCACCGGCAAGGACATCTCCTGCAACCTGGGTTCGCTGAACATCGCCAAGACCATGGACTCGCCGGACTTCGGCCTGACCATCGAGACGGCCATCCGGTCCCTCTCCGCGGTCTCGGACATGTCCAACATCACCTCGGTGCCCTCGATCGCCCGCGGCAATGACCAGAGCCACGCAATCGGCCTCGGCCAGATGAACCTGCACGGCTACCTGGCCCGCGAGCGGGTCCACTACGGTTCCGAGGAGGGCTTGGACTTCACCAACATCTACTTCTACTCGGTGGTGTACCACGCTGTCCGGGCCTCGAACCTGCTGGCCATCCAGACCGGCCAGACCTTCGGCGGCTTCGAGAAGTCCAAGTACGCCTCCGGCGAGTTCTTCGACAAGTACACCGAGCAGGAATGGGTCCCGCAGACGGCCAAGGTTGCCGAGCTGTTCCAGAACATCCACATCCCCACGCAGGATGACTGGCGCGAGCTGAAGGCTTCCGTCATGGAGCACGGTATCTACAACCAGAACCTGCAGGCCGTCCCGCCGACCGGCTCGATCTCCTACATCAACAACTCCACCTCCTCGATCCACCCGGTGGCGTCCAAGATCGAGATCCGCAAGGAAGGCAAGCTGGGCCGCGTGTACTACCCGGCGCCGTACCTGACCAACGACAACCTGGAGTACTACCAGGACGCGTACGAGATCGGCTACGAGAAGGTCATCGACACCTACGCCGCAGCCACCCAGCACGTGGACCAGGGCCTGTCCCTGACCCTGTTCTTCAAGGACACCGCCACCACGCGCGACATCAACAAGGCCCAGATCTACGCCTGGAAGAAGGGCATCAAGACCATCTACTACATCCGTCTCCGCCAGCTCGCGCTGGAAGGGACCGAGGTAGAGGGCTGCGTCAGCTGCATGCTGTAGCAACCCTTCGCGGGTAAGTACGACGGCGGGCGCCCGCCCGCCGTCGTACGCTTTAACTTAGAGAACTAACCCAACATTGAGGGGATGACATGACCGAGAAGGTCAAGCTGCTTAGCCACGTCGAGGCGATCAACTGGAACCGCATCCAGGACGACAAGGACGTGGACGTCTGGAACCGCCTGGTCAACAACTTCTGGCTGCCGGAGAAGGTGCCGCTGTCCAACGACGTGCAGTCCTGGAACACCCTGACGCCGGCCGAGCAGCAGCTCACCATGCGCGTGTTCACGGGCCTGACCCTGCTGGACACCATCCAGGGCACCGTCGGCGCCGTGTCGCTGATTCCGGACGCGCTGACCCCGCATGAAGAGGCCGTCTACACGAACATCGCGTTCATGGAGTCCGTGCACGCCAAGAGCTACTCCTCGATCTTCTCCACGCTGGCCTCCACCAAGGAGATCGACGAGGCGTTCCGCTGGTCCACCGAGAACGAGAACCTTCAGAAGAAGGCCCAGATCGTCATGGACTACTACCAGGGCGACGATCCCCTGAAGCGCAAGGTCGCCTCCACACTGCTGGAGAGCTTCCTGTTCTACTCGGGCTTCTACCTGCCGATGTACTGGTCCTCGCGGGCAAAGCTCACGAACACGGCTGACCTGATCCGCCTCATCATCCGCGACGAGGCAGTGCACGGTTACTACATTGGCTACAAGTTCCAGAAGGGCTTGGAAAAGGTCTCCGAGGAGAAGCGCCAGGAGATCAAGGACTACACGTTCGAACTGCTCTTCGAGCTGTACGAGAACGAGGTTCAGTACACGCACGATCTCTACGACGGCGTCGGCCTGGCCGAGGACGTCAAGAAGTTCCTGCACTACAACGCCAATAAGGCCCTGATGAACCTTGGCTACGAGGCCATGTTCCCGGCTTCCGTCACCGACGTGAACCCGGCGATCCTCTCGGCCCTGTCGCCGAACGCCGACGAGAACCACGACTTCTTCTCGGGCTCGGGTTCGTCCTATGTGATTGGCAAGGCTGTTAATACTGAGGACGAGGACTGGGACTTTTAGGTTCCGCTTTCCACGAAACGCATCAGGCCCCGCACGTTGTCACCGACGTGCGGGGCCTTTGTTTGGCGGCGCGTTAGGTTCCGCTCTTGCCTGCAATTACAGGGGTGGCCGGCAGTCGTGGACTGCCGGCCACCCTTGCGTGCGGATTGCGATTAGAGGCCCGCGACTCCGTTTGGCGAGCCGACGCCGGTAGGTCCGTCCCAGCCAGTGCCTGCCAGGCACCACTGCGTAGTCGGGCAACTGCCCGTGGAACCTGCGGTGACATCGTTGAAACTGCTGGTGTGTGAATAGGGAATCGAGTTAGCCAGTGTGGAGGAGTTCCCGGTGTTTCCTGAGAGTGCATACATGGCGGCGATCAGGGGGGAGGAAAGGCTGGTGCCTCCGTACTGGGCCCAGGACGATGCAGAGCTGGTGGTCGGCGCATAGACCGACAGGCCGGTCTGCGGATCTGCGTCGGCGGAGACGTCGGCCGAGGCGCGCTTGCTGCAGCCCGTGCCGAATGACGCCGCTGCTGTCAGAGCCGCATTAACACTGGAGCATCCGGATCCCGAACCGGACCATGCGGATTCGCCCCAACCCCTGGTGCTCGAGTCCTTGACCAAAGACGTGCCACCCACTGCTGTGACGTAGCTCGATGATGACGGGTAGGACGATCCGGTGTAGCCGTTGTCGCCGGTGGAGGCCGTCACGGCGATGCCGGGGTGGTTGTAGTAGGCGCCGTAGCTGGAATCCGCGGAGTCGCCTCCGCCGTAGCTGTTGGAGATAGCGGCGACACCCGGCTGCTTGGCGGCTGTGGCGACAGCCGTTCCAAGATTGGCCAGGCTGGCTGTTGATGCCTGGACTACCAGGATTTTGCAGCCCGGGCAGGCGGCAGAGACCGCGTCGACGTCAAGGGCCGTCTCGCCAGCCCAGCCCGCGTCGAAGCGGGGAAGTTTACTGCCGCCGTTCTGGTCCATGATGGTTAGGCACTTGTTGCTGACAGTGCAGGCCGGCAGGCCAAACTGGGCGCGGTAAACGCCAAGGTCGCGCTCGAGGTTCGGATAACCGTATGCGTCCACGATGGCCACGGTACGCCCGCCGGGGTTGAGGCCGGCGATGTTATAGGCGCTCTGAATATCGGCCGGAGTCTTACCGGTGGGCGGCGGCGTGGTGGACGCGGGCTGGACCTTTCCACCCTGGGCTGCGTTTGCCGTGGCTGAGTCGTCGACAAGTTTTAGCGCAAAGCATGAGGCGTGACCGCTTGGAGCGTCGGCGCAGACTCTCTGCGCATGCCAGTTGGCGGATGGAGCCGGCTGGGCGTTTGCCGGCGGCGCGAACGACGAGAGCGCACCAGCCAACAGCAGTAAGGTCCCTGAGACGCTAAGAATTTTCTTCACAAACTCTCCCTGAGGATCAACGTGATCCGTGTTGACAAAACCTGTCAGCACGTCGTGACAGAGAGTGTTGCACTATTTGTGAGAGTTGTCACTCATTTATTTTTCGGGGGTGACAGCCCGTCCGAGAGCAGCGGGGGAGTGGTTCGGGGCGGAAGCGGACCGGCGATGGCGAATTGGGCTTTGTCTGAGTCGCCACCGAAATCGATCCGGATAATTTTCTTTAAGGAGTAGCGGCTCATTTCACGATGCCACCGCGCCTGAGCGTCGACTTCCAAGAGCCAGACATGCTTGTCCCCCAATTCACCGCAGCTCCGATGAAAGATTTGTCCGGCCACGTCCGCTCTGTGAGCGCTGACCGTCGGGAGCGCCTTCGTTCAAGTAACCCTCGCCCCGGGTATTCTGCGAGGGCCGCGAAAGTCCGACAGCAGTGGAGAGGAATGGGTGACGACGCCCCGTACGTTGACGCTCCGGCCCCTGTTTGTCACGAGGGCTGCCATGGGCGCCTTTGTGCTGACGTTTCTGGCCTTGGTTGTCGCCCAGGCGCCGCCTCCGCCGACTGGTCCCGAGGAGAGCGAATGGTTCGTGGCTGTACTTGATGTGGCGACGTTTGCGCTTTTCGTCGGTTTTCTCTTGTGGATGAGTTGGCGGAACTGGCGATTGGCCGTTCTCCTGTCCGAGTCCGAAGTAACGGTTCAAGGATTTTTCCGGCACCGGACCGTTCCGCGGGCGGCGGTGTTGGACTTAGTAGTGGACCAGCTTGTCTGGGAGCGGGCGGATGGGGAAATCCAGGTCACTCGGATCACGGCTTTCCTGACGCCCCCAGCGGGTCTGGCCGGCGTCGTGGTTCGCCACAACGAAAGATGCCTCGCCCTGTTACGCAGCGAGTTCCCGGGCATTTCCAGCGGGGAACCAGGGATCGGCGGTTGGAATGGCCGACTCCGGGCCGAGGAGGACCGTCATTACGACACACCAACTTTTCAACGCCCGCGACAGGGGGACGAGCCACCCAAGCATGCAGGGGCGTTTAGGTCCTGGCGGGATGCACTCCCCATGATGGCGCAGTTGGCAGGCAGTCTTCTCCTCACCGCCTTCGCCTTGTGGCAGCTGCTGAGATCGTTGGGAGGGGTGGCGGGCGCAGATGTTCCGAGTGCTAACGTTCCCGGCCCCTTTGCACCAGAGAACGTCCTCGGCGCGACCTTGCCATATTTGCTTATGGCTGCATTGGCGCTGGGCTCCACGGTCCGGCTTTTCCGCTTCGCTCTTCGAAAGCGTCCGAACTCAAAGTGAGACCCCAGCTGTGAGGCCACCCATGATACGCCCGAGCTTAGGCTTCCCGCTGCCGCTTGGATGGGGTGAATGCACTCATTGATTTCGCCAACACGATGCGCCAGCCGACGTGAGTATTAGCTAAAAAACCGCGAAATTACGGTGGTGCACATTTGGCGCTTTCCGCCATAAGTCTCACATTCATGCCGGGCGGACTGTTCCTTGCCTACTCCCGGGGCACGCCCGCGGCGGACTCGGCTACCTTCAGGGCCTCGCCGTACGCCGTGACCGCGGACCGGTAAGTGGCCACGCTGCCCTCCGACTTGGCCTCTTCGGCTTTCCTTCTGGCCCGGATCATGGCCGCAGTCGCGGGGAAGGCGGTATCGGACATGGCGGGGAAGTCGAACTGGAGTTTCGGGTCGACCTCGTAGGCCAGCCACCGGCTGTCAAGCTGTTTGTGCCGGGCGGCCACCGAAGCGAAGGCCTGGGCATCCACCACCGACAGGGCGCCCAGGGCCGCGGGTGCAACGCCGGCGGCTTCCGCGGCCTTCCAGACGGCCTCGCGCTGGCGCTGCAAGGCGTGTGCCGTCCCCAGTTCCCGGGGGTCTTTGAGCCGGTGTTTGAGCATCATGTTGTTCTCGTAGATCCGGATCTCCTCCGGCGTCAGGTTGTCGAGCTCCCCGGCGCTTTTGCTGACGACGTCGGCAGGGCCTCTTCGGCTGGCGATGCTGCTGCTCGGAATAGGGAACAGGAATTTGCCGGCCAGGAAGCCGCCGGCCAGGACAGCGAGGACAACCCAGTCCGGTGCACCTGCGGAGCCGCTCGAGCCGGCTAGAAAGAAGCCGCCCGCACTGGTGACCGCCTGGCCCGTGGTGAACGTCAGTCGGGTCTTCCTGAAGCGGCGTACCGTGCGATGCGTGGTGAGCTGCCTGTAATGACACGAGCGGGCATCAGCGATCCACTTGCGGGCTCGGTCCACCGGTTGCGGGCTTTCAGTCATGGTCCCGAGGGTACCGTGGACCACCGACGTCACCAGCCGCCGCGCGTCGACGTGTGACCTTTCCGGGCGTCGTCGGGCATCGCCATCTCAGCCCGCAGGCCCAGGAGCCGGATGGGCCGGTCCGCCTCGATGGCGGCAGCGAGGTCCAGGCTCTGCGCGAGGATGGTATCCCGGTCAAAAGTCTCCGGAATCTTCCGGGCGTGGGTCTTCGTCAGGAACGGTGCATAGCGAACCTTCAGGGTCAGTCCCACGACCGGACGGCCCTCGGCCACAACGTCCTCGAGGACCCGCGCTGTCAGGTCCCTCACGGCGTCATCCACCTGGACAGGGTCGGTCAGGTCCTGCTGGAAGGTGGTTTCCCGGCTGTGTCCCCGGGCGACCCAGGGGGTGGCGTCCACCGTGCTGGAGCCGTCGCCCCGGCCCAGCTCCGCGTACCAGGGCCCCATCCGGGGACCGAACTCGGGAACCAGGTCCTGGGGATCGGCCGCAGCGAGCTCGGCGACTGTCGTGATGCCAAGTTTGGCCAGGCGGCCGGAGACCTTGGTTCCGACGCCCCACAGCTCCTTGGTGGGACGGCTGCCCATAACCTCGAGCCAGTTAGCCGCGGTGAGGCGGAAGACACCGGCCGGTTTGCCGAACCCGGTGGCCACCTTGGCCCGGACCAGGGTATCGCCGATGCCCACGCTGCAGTGCAGCTGCGTGCGCTCCAGCACGGCGGACTGGACCTGCCGGGCATAGGCTTCCGGATCAGCCGTTTGAACGCCGACGAAGGCTTCATCCCAACCCAGCACCTGCACGGTGGCGCCAGGCTGCGTGCGAAGGGTAGCCATCACCACCTCAGACGCCGCGAGGTAGGCCTCCTGGTCGACCGGCAGGATCACGGCGTCGGGAACTTTCCTGGCCGCGATACGCAACGGCATGCCGGAGCCCACCCCGTAGGCCCGGGCCTCATAGGAAGCCGTTGACACCACTGCCCGTTCCGTGGGGTCACCGCGGCCGCCGACGATGATCGGCTTGCCGGCAAGCTCGGGCCGCCGGAGCACTTCGACCGCCGCGATGAACTGGTCGAGGTCGACGTGCAGCACCCACGGGATTCCGTTCACGCCAACAGTCTGCCCTAAACCGTCCTGGCCGGCATCCGTTCGCCGACGTTCCGTTCGCCAGAGTTCCGAGGGCCGTTCCGAAACACCCGGCAACCGGCCTACCGGATATGGAACGTTGCCAGGCCCCAGTAGATGAGCGCATTGCGGACACCCGGGAGCGCCTCGAGGGTGTGGGGGCCGGTCCCGTGCATCAGGATGACGCCGCCGGCCCGCGCGCGCGGGGTAAAACGGTCGCCGAACTGTACGCGCCGGATGATGGTGGCGGCCGATGAGCCGTCCCAGTCCCGGGTGTCGACGGTCCAGAAGGCAGGGCGGCAGCCGGCGCGGGCCAGGGCGTTGTAGACCCGGAGGCTGAATGCCCCGGCTCCATAGGGAGGCCGGCACAGTTTGGGCGATGTGGTGGGAATGACGCTGCCGAAGCGGCGGACCTCAACGTTGATCTGGTTGGCGGTCATCCGTGAGTAGTCGCCGTGGTCAAAGCTGTGGTTGCCCAGCAGTTGGCGGGCTCCGATGAGCTGCGCGCGGTACGTCGGGTGGGCCAGCATGCACTTGCCCGTGAAGAAAAAGATTGCCTGCACGTTGTACTTGCGCAGCCAGTTGAGGATCCCGGTGAGACGGGCCTGGGTGGCGCAATCATCAAACGTCAGGCGCACGTTCGCGCTGTGCGCGTAGAGATGAAGGATGTTGGACTGGTCGGCGGCCGACAGGCGGGCCGCGGTGAGCAGCTGCGGCATCGGGTTCGTGGCCATCCTGACCACGGCCGGATGCACGGCGGCAGCGGTCGGCGTCGGCGTCGGGGCGTTAAGCCCGAGGATGATCATCAGAGGGACGAGCATCAGCCGCAGGATCTTCATGTGCGCAGCCACCTCATTCTCAGGGAACAACCCGCGATTAGCACGCGGATTGGAGCGTTCCCGATTCAAGTCTGAGGCCTGTGCTCCGGCAGCACTAGGGCCAAGCGTCCCGTCGGCGGACCTCCGGGGGAGAGGAGACACGCAACAGGACTCATTACTTGACTTTTCAAGTATTAGTGGGAAACTATATGCATACGCATATAATAGCGTAGGGCGGGAGCGCCGGCCCGGATGCGCCCGCAACATTGCTCATAGATTGGACTGACTCATGCAGCTCGAGAACAAGGTCGCATTCATCACCGGCGGCGGATCGGGGCTGGGATTGGCTACGGCCAAGACCTTCATCGCCGAGGGGGCGAAAGTCATGATCTTCGACTACAACCCCAAGTCGCAGGAAGTGGCCGACGAAATCGGCGCCAAGTTCTTCCAGGGTGATGTCTCAAAGGCTGAGAGTGTGGCAGCGGCGGTGGCGCAGACCGTTGCGGAGTTCGGCGGCGTGGATATCGCCGTTGCCTCGGCGGGCGTCGGAGGCGAGGGCGACGTGGTCACCTCGACCGTCGACAACTGGGAGCGCACCAATGGCATCGATTACTCGGGGGTGTTCTACACCAACAAATACGTCATCGAGCAGTTGCTCAAGCAGGGCCGCGGCGGTGTGGTGGTGAACCTCGCCTCCATGTTCGGCCTTGTAGCGGTCTCGAACAACATCGCGTACTCCGCGTCCAAGGGCGGTGTGGTGAACATGACCCGCGCTGCCGGCACGATGTACGCCAAGGAGGGCATCCGCGTGAACGCCGTGGCCCCGGGTGTCATCCGCACCCCGCTCATCGATGAACCCACGCTCGAGCAGTACGCCGGCCTGCACCCGGCCGGCCGGGTCGGGGAGGCCCAGGAGGTTGCCGACCTCATCACGTTCCTCGCCAGTGACAAGGCGAAGTTCATTACCGGCGCCACCATTCCGATCGACGGCGGCTACACGGCTGTCTAGCCGGACGCCCGCTGCACCCCTGGCCGCGCTTCCTTTCGAGGAAGTGCGGCCATTCTTTTGACACTTGAACCTTCAAGTAAACTTGGATAGAATAGTTTCCATGACACAGACCACCGGCCGCCCTCCCGTCCTTTTCCTCAGCCATGGAGCGCCGCCCCTCGCGGATGACGCCACGTGGACCCGGGAGCTGAGCAGCTGGTCCGGCACTTTTGAGAAGCCGAAGGACATCCTTATGGTGTCCGCGCACTGGGAGAACGCACCGGTCACCCTGAGTGCCACGGAACGCAACCCCGGCCTGGTCTACGACTTCGGCGGGTTCGCGCAGAAGTACTACGACGTCACCTACGCCGCCCCGCAGGCCCCCGTTCTCGCCGCCGAGGTGGAGAAGCTGGTGGCCGGCCACGGCCACCACGTCGAACGTGACGAGACCCGCGGCCTGGATCATGGCGCATACGTTCCGCTCAAGGAGATGTTCCCCGAGGCTGACGTGCCGATCGTGCAGATGTCCATGCCCACCCTGGATCCGCAGGGCCTGTTCGACCTCGGCAAGTCCCTGGCTCCCCTGCGTGACCGCGGCACCCTCATCGTCGGGTCCGGTTTCACCACGCACAACCTGCGCTGGTTCAACCCCGCCGGCGGCCCGGACAGCACCCCGCCGTCGGTTTCCCGCGAGTTCGACCACTGGGCGGAGGAAGCAATGGCGCGCGGCGACGTCGACTCCATCCTCGACTTCCTGCACAAGGCCCCGGCCGCCCGCGAAGCCCATCCCCGCAGCGAACACTGGGCCCCGCTGTACGTGGCTCTCGGCGCCGCTTACGAATCCGGCGACCTGCACGCCAAAACGGCCATCGACGGGTTCTGGTTCGGCCTCTCCAAGCGCTCCTGGACGCTGACCTAAACTGTAGCCCGCACCTCCGACCGGCCGGCCCCCGGTCGGCCGGTCGCCAGATCGCCGGGCGTGCCGCGCCGGGCCAGGAAGTCCTCAACCAGGGCGGCGAACTCATCGGCCCGCTCAATCTGGGGCATATGGCCGGTCTTGGGGAAGACGTGCGATTCCGCGCCCGGCAGCGACGCCAGGGCGGCCTCGAGGTGGCTGAACGGCAGGACGTGGTCGTGGTCGCCCCAGACCACCAGCGTGGGAAGGTCCAGCCGCGCCACCGCGTCCAGCAGGGCCGCCCGCCACTCGGCCCGGATGCCCGAGATCGTACCGAGGTCGCGGGCAACGTCAAGGACTGTTTGGCGGTGCTGAGCCCGCTGCGACAAGGCAAAGGCATGGCCAATGCGGTCCTCGGTCACCAGCGTCCTGTCGTAGAAGATCGACTGGACGGTCCGGCGGGACGCCGTCGGGTCGGGGCGCATCAGCAGCGCCGCCAGCGGCCTGATCGCGAGCAGCCGAAGTGCCAGCGCCACCTCCTTCCCGAACCCGGCACTGTTCGCCAGCACCAGTGCGGACACGCGGCCCGGATGGTCGGCTGCCAGCTTCATGGCGACGGCGCCGCCGAGCGAGTTGCCCATCACGGGCACCGGGCCGTTGACCCCGACGGCGTCGAGGAACGCGGGCAGCGCGTCGGCAAGCGCCGCCAGCGTCGTCCGTCCCGGCAGCCGGTCTGAGTAAGCGAAACCGGGCAGGTCAACACTGATCACGGTGTGCTTCGCCGCGAGCCGTTCGTGCTGTTCGCTCCAGTCGTCCAGGCTCTGGCCAATGCCGTGCAGAAGCAGGACAGGGTCGCCGCTGCCGGTCCTTCGGAACCGCAGCCGGGTCCCTCCGGCGTTGATGTAGCCGGTGCCCGGAAGCCGGAGCGGATCCGCGAATATCTCCGGGGTTCTGGCGGCGGCGCGCTGCCCGCGCCGGCCGAAGCGGACATGGTCCGTAAGCCTCCCGGCCCGAAGGAGTGCGAAGTCGCGGAAGTAGTTCTGGTGCAGCCGCCAGGGGGAGACGGCACCCTGCCGCGGCAACTGGTCCGCCCCGCGGAAGATGTAGCCGGCCTTGAGGTCGATCAGGGAGCCCAGCTCGGCGTTGACCACCTCGGCCGGGGCGGCCGGCGCCACCCACTGCAGGTCTTTGCGGTCCAGGTGCTTCAGGAGCCGGCAGATGTAGCCGGCCACGAGATCCGCCTTCAGCGTCCAGGACGCATTGGTGTACCCGACGGTGAGCGCAAAGTTGGGGACGCCGTCGAGCATCATGCCCTTGTAGGTGAGGGTATTTCCCACGTCCACCGGGACGCCGTCGACGCTCAGCGCCATCCCGCCAAGCACCAGCAGGTTCAGTCCCGTGGCCGTGACAATCACGTCGGCCGGGATCGAGCCGCCGGAGGCCAGCTCAAGGCCGTCGGGCGTGATCCGGGTGATGCTGTCGGTCACGATGTCGGCGGTCCCGGCACTGATTGCCCGGTAGAGGTCGCCGTTGGGAATGGCGCAGACCCGCTGGTCCCACGGCTGGTACGTCGGCGCCAGATGCGTGTCCACGGCAAAGCCCGCGGGCAGTTTGGCGACGGCCGACTTCCGGAGGATGGCCTTCATGGTCTCCGGCCTCCGCCGGCTGAGCTGGTAGGTGAACATCGAAAAGAGGATGTTTTTGGCCCGGACGACGTCGTAGGCCAGTTGCGCGGGCACCTTGCCGCGGAGCCGGTCGGCGAGGTGGTCCCGGGACGGCACCGGGGCAATGTAGGTGGGGGAGCGCTGCAGCATGGTCACCTTGGCCGCGGACTTCGCCATGGTCGGTACGAGGGTCACGGCGGTGGCTCCGCTGCCGATGACCACCACCTGCTTTCCGGTGTAGTCGAGGCCGGCCGGCCAGTGCTGCGGATGCACGATCGCTCCGGCGAAGCTGTCGGCCCCCTCGATGGCCGGGGTGAACCCCTCGTCGTAGCGGTAATAGCCCGAGCAGACCGACAGGAACGAACACGTGAAGGTAACGTTCTCCCCGGCGTCGGGAGCGGCGTCGGCACTGTATTCGCCGGCCGCCGTGCGGACGGCGGTCACCGTCCACAACGCCGTGTCACTGGACCAGTCCGCCGCGACAACCCGCGTGTTCAGGCGGATCTGCGGTTCGAGTCCCTCATCTGCGACGGTGGCGTGGATGTAGTCACGGATGGAGTCACCGTCGGCAATGGCTTTGGCGCCTGCCCACGGCCGGAAGGAGTAACCGAGTGTGTACATGTCGCTGTCAGAGCGGATGCCCGGGTACCGGAAGAGGTCCCAGGTACCGCCAACGGCGCCGCGTGATTCGAGCAGCATAAAGGTTTTCCCCGGAAGGTCACGCTTCAGCCGGCTGGCGAAACCCACGCCGCTCAGCCCTGCTCCGACAATCAACACATCCACGTGCTCGCTCATCCCGCCAAGGTATCGACTCACAGTCGAGAGAGTCAACACCGTGTTGATTGGGAGGGTTAGGATGGGCGCATGGCTCAACGAGGACGACGCAGCGCACGGGTCTCGGGGGACGAACGCCAGGACGGAATCCTCGTGACTGCCGAGGCTCTCCTAGGCGAAGGGTCCTTCGATGACGTCTCGATCGAGGACCTCGCCCGCGGGGCCGGGATCTCCCGGCCCACGTTCTACTTCTATTTCCCGGGCAAAGACGCCGTCCTGCTGGCCCTCCTGGACCGTGTCATCACCGAAGTGGAGCACCGGGTGGGGGGCCTGCCGCGGGACTTCGACAGTGACCCCGCCGGAGCATGGACCCGGTCCATCGGCATGTTCGTCGAGGTGTTCGTTGCCCACCGCGGGGTGGCCACCGCAGCCATCGCCGCTCGGGCACGCAACGAGGAAGTCCGTGAGCTCTGGTCCAGGTCGATGCAGTCGTGGGTCGACTACTCCAGCGGCGTGATCCGGTCCGAGCGGATGCGCGGCGCCGCTCCGGAGGGGATCGACGCCCACGACCTCGCGGTCAGCCTGAACCTGATGAACGAACGGGTGATCACCGCCGTCCTCAACCGGGAGACCCCTGCCATCACTGAGGCGCACGCCCTCGAGGTCCTATCAACCATCTGGATCCGCAGCATCTACGGGTCCGATACACCGGGCCGCTCCTAGCGCCCGGCCCCGAAAGGAAGAACCGTATGCCCCCGATCAAGACCCTGACCGTGCTCGGCACCGGAGTGCTCGGCTCACAAATCGCCTTCCAGGCAGCCTTCCACGGCTTCGCGGTGACAGCGTACGACGTCGACGACGCCGCCCTCGAGCTGGCCCGGGGCCGGTTCGCCAGGCTCGCCGGCATCTACCACGCCAGCATGCCCGGCGCGGAGGAGGGCCGGGCCGGGTCGGCCCTGGAAAGCCTCCGGCTCACCGCTGACCTGGCCGAGGCCGCAGCGGATGCCGACCTTGTTATCGAGGCAGTGCCCGAGCTGCTCGAGCTCAAACGCGGGCTCTACCGCCAGCTTGCCGGGCTCGCCCCGGACCGGACCATTTTCGCCACCAACTCCTCCACGCTGCTGCCCAGCGACCTGAAAGACTCCACCGGCCGCCCCGACCGATTCCTCGCCCTCCACTACGCCAACAACATCTGGGCGCAGAACATCGCGGAGGTGATGGGTACAGCCGAGACCGATCCGGCGGTGTTCAGCGCCGTCGTCGAGTTCGCCCGGAACAGCGGGCTGGAGCCAATCGAGATCAGGAAGGAGAAAGCCGGCTATGTGCTGAACTCGCTGCTGGTGCCGCTCCTGAACGCTGCCGCGGGATTGTTGTTGGAGGGTGTCGCGGACCCGCGGACCATCGACAAGACGTGGCGTATTGCCACCGGCGCCCCCAGCGGGCCGTTCCAGATTTTCGACGTCGTCGGCCTGGGCACCGCCTACAACATTGCCGCGTCGTCACCGGCGGCGGGATCGCAGGCGTTTGCCCGGCACCTGAAGGAGAACTACCTCGACGCCGGCAAACTCGGTGTCGCGACGGGCGAGGGCTTCTACAAGTACTAGGCCAGGACGGCCGCCGGGTCCGGCATGACTACTTCCCGTCGGTAAAGAGCTGCTGGGCCACGCCCATCGCGGCCATACCCTGGGGCCAGCCGGCATAAAGAGTGACGTGGGTGATGGCCTCGATGAGCTCCTCCTGGGTGACTCCGTTCTCAACGGCGCGTCCGAGGTGGAAGCCCAATTGCCCGGTGTTGCCGGCGGCGGTGAGCACGGCCACAGTGATCAGGCTGCGGTCCCGTGCGGAGAGTTCGGGGCGGTTCCAGACGTCCGCGAACAGGACGTCGTCGGTGAGTTCGGCGAGTTTCGGGGCGAAGTCGCCGAACATCTTGCGGCCGCCTCCCACCTGCAGGGGTTGTTCAGTCATGATGTTCCTTTCATGGGGTGCAGCGCGCGGGCTGCCGGTTGGGGGTTAGGTTTGGGGCTGCCGGCGTGTTCGACGGCGGTTCAGAGCCGGCGTGGAAATGCTGAACGGCGGCCGTACAAGGTGACCAGGAGGGCTGCCGCGCCCAGGCCGACCATCACCACCGGCAGCACCGAGCCGTCAAAAGGAACCAGCAGAACAGCGCCCAGAATACCGGCGCCGAAGATCGCGAGGTTGAAGGCAACCGGCAGGAATGAGTTGGCGACGTCTGCGTTCTCGCCGCCCGCCGTCGTCAGCGGTCCCTGCAGCTGCGGGGCCGCACCGCCAAAGGCGACTCCCCAGAGCGCCGCGGCGGTCAGGACGGCCGGGGCCGAACCGTGCCCGGCCAGCAGGATGATTCCGGCGCTGACAAACGCGGCGACACTCAGGTGCAGCAGCGGGCGCGGGTAGCGGTCCAGCAGGGCCCCGGTCAGCCCGACGCCGAGGACGGAGGCGATGCCGTAGACCAGCAGCACGAGGTCGGCGGTGAGGCCGGTGCCCCCGGAACGGAGATACGGGGCGATGTAGGTGTAAAGGGTGCTGTGGGCCAGCATCCAGACGACGATGACGGCCAGGATCAGGGCGACGCCGGGCAGCCGGAAGACGCGGCCCAGCGGAAGGCGGGTGGTGGCTGGCTGCCCGGGGGCATCCGGGACAAAGGCGATGATGAGCCCGACCACGGCGAGCGCCAGGACCGACAGAGCGCCAAAGGACCAGCGCCAGTCAGACGCCGTCCCGATCCAGGCGCCCAACGGCGTGCCGAACGCGAAGCCCAGCGGGGCTCCGGTGGAGACGATGGCCAGCGACAGGCCGGCGTTCCGCGGCGGGCTGATACGGCGGCCGTAAGCGGCCAGCATTCCCCAGATGACGCCGGAGAACGCGCCGGCCAGGAAACGGGAGACGAGGGACAACGCGACATCGGGGGAGAGCGCGGTGACAGTGTTGGCCACCACGAGTCCGGCGATGCCGGCGAGCAGCAGCGGCTTCCGCCGGAGACCCCGTGTCAGGGTGATCGCCGGGATGGTCGCGAGGACGGTGCCGAGGGCGTAGGCGCTGACCAGCAGGCCCACGGTTCCTTCGCTGGTGTGCAGGCCCGCAGCGATCACCGGCAGGAGGCCGGCCGGCATGGTCTCTGCGCTGATCAGGACGAAGCCCATCGCGGTCAGGAGGATCAGCGCCCCCAGCGGCAGGCGCGACGGGGCGGAAGGCGGTGTGGATGGTGCACTGACGGTGGCGGTGGTCATGGGTCTCCTGTGTGCGCTGTTTTCCGGGTCCAACCAGTCAAGCGCCGTTTCCGCGGGCGGGGGAGTCACTGCTGAGGGGTGTACCGGGAGGGGACCCCTTGTCCGGTCGCCGCGGCATAATCTTGAAGCATGGATAACCGGGCCGAAGTACGAGAGTTTCTGATGTCGCGGCGTGCCCGGCTCACCCCGGAAGAAGCGGGCCTCGCAGCCGGCGGCAACCGTCGGGTGGCCGGTCTGAGGCGCAGCGAAGTCGCCCTGCTGGCCGACGTCAGCGTGGAGTATTACGCGAAGCTCGAGCGCGGCTCGATCGCCGGCGCGTCGTCGTCGGTGCTGGAATCGCTCGCCCGTGCCCTCCGCCTCGACGACGCCGAGCACGCGCACCTGCTGCACCTGGCCCGTGCGGCGGACGGGATCCCTACGTCCGGCCGGCAGCGGAAGCGCTCCGGCCAGCAAACGGGTCCGCGCCTCAGCCTGCAATGGGCCCTGGACGCCGTGACCGACGGCGTCGCCTTTGTCCGGGACCCCTACCAGAACCTCTTGGCCACCAATGAGCTGGGGCGCGCCTTCTACTCGCCGGTGATCGGCGACGGCGGCCGCACCCCCAATCTGGCACGCTTCCAGTTCCTGGACCCGGCCTCGCGGGACTTCTATCCCGACTGGGAGCTGTTCAGCGAGATGTGCGTCGGCATCATGCGCGCCGAAGCCGGACGGGACCCGCACGACCGGACCATGCAGGACCTCGTCGGGGAACTCTCCACGCGGAGTGAAGTGTTCCGAGCGCTCTGGGGTGCCCACAATGTCCGCACCCACGGCTCGGGAACCAAGCGTTTCCAGCACCCGGTGGCCGGCGAGCTGATCCTCGCGTACGAGGAGCTGGCCATTACCGCCGAACCGGGCCAGGTGATGATGGTCTACACCGCGGAGCCGGGCTCGCCCTCGGCGGAAAGGCTCCGGCTGCTTGCAAGCTGGAGTGCCAGCGCGGACCCCGCGGCGGAGCGCCACCGCACCACGAGTTAACCCGTCAGGCCCCGGGCACCGCGGAGGGGCCGGCCGGGGCTGCCGCGAGGTAGGACAGGGCGGCGACAACGTGGGCCTGGACGCCCAGCGACAGCGTCGGATCCAGGACGGGCGCGAAGAAGGGCGAGTGGTTGGCCGGAATGTCCTGCGGCACGGTGCCCGCCGCGACGGCGGCCCGGTACCTCACGGGGTCCACCCCTCCGAGCAGCCAAAACGTGTACGGCACCCCGAAGGCGTCCGGGATGCGGCTGAAATCCTCCGAGGCGGTCTGCGGCGCGGCGCGCAGAACCGCGTCCGGACCAAAATGCGCGGCGAACGCGGCGCTCACCCGGGCAGTGACCGCGGCGTCGTTGCTGGTCAGCGGAAACTGGTCGTAGTACTCGAAGTCGGGCTCCCGGGGCGACCCGGCCGCAGCACACTCGCCCCGGGTGATCCGCTCAATCGCCGCCAGGACGGTGCGCCTGACCTGGTTGTCGTACGTGCGGATGTTCAGCAGGAGGACCGCGCGGTCCGGAATGATGTTCGACGTCGTCCCGGCGTTCAGGGCCCCTACGGTGACCACCGCGAAGTCCCCGGGTTTGGTCTCACGCGCCACCACGCTCTGCAGCCGCAGCACGATCGCGGCGGCCAGCACCACCGGGTCCACCGCCATGTGCGGCATGGACCCGTGGGCGCCCTTGCCGTGGACAGTAATCCTCAGCGAATCCCCGGCCGAGAGGACCGGCCCGGCCGTGGTGGCCAGGGTCCCGGCCGCTATCGGCATCACGTGCTGGGCCAGGGCGACGTCGGGCCGCGGCACGCGGGTGACCAGCCCGTCGTCGATCATGGCCTGGGAACCCGCGCCGATCTCTTCACCGGGCTGGAACAGTGCGACGTAAGTGCCCGACCACGCCCGGCGTCCGTCCGCCATCAGCTTCGCCGCTCCCAGCAGGGTGGCGACGTGGACGTCGTGGCCGCACGCATGCATGGTCCCGGGCACCTCCGAGGCATAGTCCAGTCCGGTGTCTTCGGTGACCGGCAGCGCGTCCATGTCTGCCCGGGCCAGCACGGTGGGGCCGTTCCCGTTTGCCAGGACGCCGACGACGCCGGTGCCGCCGCACCGGGTCACGGCGTACCCGAATGCGGTGAGTTTTTCCTCGACCAGCCCGGCCGTCTGGTGCTCCGCGAGGCTGAGCTCAGGCCGCCGGTGCACGGCCGTGTACGTTTCGCGGATCCAGCCGAGTTCCCGGTCCAGGTCCGCCAGAACCAGCTCCGAACTTTCCATGCGCCCGCGCTCCTTTGCGGTGGGGGCGCCCGGCCGTCCGGGCGCCGCTGGCACTGTCCACCCTAGACCCGAGGGCGGCACGTGCGCCTTGGAGGCTAGGAGGCCAACACCCCAAAAATTTGGCGTCGGGTCGCCCATATCCCATTTTCGCGGAGTAGCTTGGAAATTATGTTGACCGGATTCAAGAATTTCATCCTGAAGGGCAACGTCGTAGACCTTGCCGTCGCTGTCGTGATTGGTGCCGCTTTCGGTGCAGTGGTCACGGCCCTAGTCCAAAGCGTCCTCATGCCTTTTATCGCGGGCCTGACCGGAGCGCACAACTTTGACAGCTTCGCCGTTGTTACCCTCAACGGCAACGACATTAAATTCGGTGTCCTCCTCACGGCCATCGTCAATTTCCTGCTCGTGGCGGCGGCCATCTACTTCGTGGTGGTCGCGCCGATGAACCACATGATTGAACGCCGCAATCGCCGGCTCGGCATCAACACCGAAGTCAAGGACGAGGCGGCCGAAGACCCGCAGATCGCCCTGCTCACCGAGATCCGCGATGCCCTGCAGCAGGACCGCCGGGTCTAGCAGCGGCGCCGGCCCCGCAGGGTCCGGATACGGGCCCTGCGGGGCGGCGGGGTCCGGCAAAATTGATCCTGATTTTCCCGTCAATTATGGCCGGCTCTGCGATAGCCTAGCCGTCAGGGGTGCCGGGAATTTCCCGGTATCTGCGCAGTCCCTGGTCCGCCCCCGCGGTGGGAATGCGCATATTTCCGCATCGACGAAAGGAAATGAACATGGCTGTTTCCATTGAATTGGGCAAGGCACTCGATAAGGCCTACGAGAATGCCAGCCTCGAGGAAGTTCTCTCCGCGCCGCCCTCAGCCCTCGCGGGGCTGACGGAAAAGCACGACGAGCTTCTGGCCGGCCTCGGCATCAAGACCATTCGCGACCTGGGAAGCAACAAATACTTCGCCACAGCCGGTGTGCTTGTGGCACTGTCCGGCAAAGTCGGCTAGTTTCAGCGGCATTCGGTTCGACCAACAGGATGACAGTCCGGCCGGGGTTCCCGGCCGGACTTTTCTGTGCCCTGGGCTGGCACCTTGACTCTTCCCGGAGAATGCGAATCGCTGGTAGACCAGCGGGTACCAGTTTCGGCCCGAGGCTCCGGAGGCGGCCATGTCCGAGGTGTTCATTGGAACCAGACGCGGCCGCATGCCGGCCTACCTTGCCGTGCCCGCTGGGCCGGGACCGTGGCCCGGCGTCGTGGTCATCCACGACGCACTCGGGCTCAGCACGGATACCCGCGCGCAGGCGGATTGGCTCGCGGCAGAAGGATTCCTTGCGGTGGCGCCGGACCTGTTTCACTGGGCACGCCGGGCGCTGTGCCTGTGGGCGCTGATCCGCGGCTGGCGTCCCCTCGGCGAGCTTGACCTCACCCGCGCCTGGCTGGCACGACGCCCGGATTGCACCGGCCGGGTGGGAGTGATGGGTTTCTGCATGGGCGGCGGTTTCGCCCTTATGCTGGCGCCGGACCATGACTTCGCCGCTGCCAGTGTCAACTACGGCGGACTGGATGAGGCGACGGCGGCGGCGTTACCGCGCGCCTGCCCGATCGTTGCCAGCTACGGGGCCAGGGACCGCTGGCCGGGGGTGCGGGGTGTGCCGGACCGGCTGGAACCGGTCCTGGCAGAGGCCGGGATCGCCCACGACATCAAGGTCTACCCCGGCGCAGGCCACGGCTTCATCAACCGGCACGGCCCGGCGGACCTGTCGGTGGGGGACCGTGTGCTGGCGAAGCTCGTGGCGGCCGCGTATCACGAGCCGTCGGCGGAGGACGCGCGTCGGCGGATCCTTGCGTTCTTCCACGAGCACCTGCTCAGCCCGGGAACGGGGCGCTGAACCCGCCCCCGGCGCCCGGCGGCGGAGTAAAGGGCCCGGCACCCGGCGGCGGGGCAGAGGGCCCGGCACCGGTTCCGCCCCCGGTGCCGAGCAGACTGCGGGTGAGTGCCTCGCCGTCGGCCATCAGGTGCTCCACGGCCGTCAGCAGGTGGCCGTCCGCCACCGCGGTGCCGTCCATCGCGGCCGCGACGACGGCACGGCGGATCAGTTCCCGGGCAAAAGAAGCCGTTGTGTCCCCGGTCCGGGCGGCCGCCTCGTCCAGGGCGGCGTCGCTGAACGGAATGTCCCGGGCATACAGCTTGAGCAGTGCGACCCGCTCCGGCAATGCCGGCAGTGGTATCTCCACGGCAAGGTCCACCCGCCCCGGGCGCTGGGCCAGGGCCCGTTCAAGCATGTCCACCCTGTTAGTGGTGAGCACAAAGGCAACATCGGCGTCGCTGGCCAGTCCGTCCATGGCATCAAGGACCTCAAACAACAGCGGCTGCGGCCCGTGCCCGAAGCTGCGGTCCTCGGCAATCAGGTCACAGTCCTCCAGAACGACAATTGACGGCTGAAGCGCCCGCGCCATGGCGGCTGCCTCCGAGATCCGGGCGAGCGATCCGCCCGCCAGGAGGATGGCAGTGGTGTCCGCGCTTCGGCTCAGCAGATACCGCACCGTGTGGGTCTTGCCCGTGCCCGGTCGACCGTACAGCAGGACGCCGCGCTTGAGGTGCTGGCCGTACCGGGCGAGGGTGCTCCTGTGCTCGGCAATGGCCAGGGCATGGTCCGAGACCCGCTGCAGCAGGCCCTCAGGAAGGACCACCTCGGACGCGGACAGCTCCGGCCGGGCATGGAAGGTCACGCCCGCTGCGCTGGGCCCGTATTCGCCCATGACCAGTGAGATGACCTGGCCCTTGAGGACGCTGTGATTCTGCATCCGACGGCGGAACTCCGCCAGGAATGCCGCGGCCAGGTCACTGGATCCGGCCAGCACCTCCAGGGATGCCGACTGCCGGCCGTACCGGGGGTTCGCGTCGCGTTGCAGCACTGCGAGCGGTCGGCCCTCGTAGCGGAAGAGCCATAGGCCCAGCGCCACAGCCTGCCGCTGCTCGTCCGGACCCACCGCGAGGTTGGTGTAGTCCGGCTGGGCCAGCGGAAAGTTGGGGTACTGCTGTGCCTGTTGCAGCATGTCGCTGAGGGAGTGGTGGTGGCGTTGGTCCCCGCCGCCGATGCCGGCCAGCCGGAACTGTGGGTCCGCGCCGGCGAGTTCCGCCAGCTGAATGTCGGCGTCCACGAAGCGGTGCGGCGGAATCTCCTCGACCACCACGGGTAGTGAACCCGCCGGGCTGTCCAAATGCGCGGTTAGCGTTGGCAGGAGCTGTTCGCCCGCTGGTTCCCGGCGCTGCCCGGACTGTGCCAGCTGAACAAGCAGCGCGAAATCGTCGATGAACTTCCCCAGTTTTTCATCCATGGGCAGACCCTACCAGTGCGCCTGCGGCCGCGGAGCGGAGCCCTTACCGGAGGTCGCTGGCGTACGTCAGGCCGATCCTGCCGCGCACTGCGTCTAGGGCCGCCATCACCGCGACACTTTCGCTTGGCGGGAGGATCTCGTTGGCGGTCGCACCGGCGGCGACCAGCCGTTCCAGCTCCCACGCCTGGTATTGCATGCCCCGGCCGGACACCGGCTCGTCGAAGCGTTCGACGACGTTCCCGCCGTCGTCGTACCGGGTAAACCCGGTGGGCGTGTACCAGACGGGGTCCACCTCAATGCTGCCGGCAGTTCCGATGACGGCCGCCCGGTTGGGGCCGGCGGTGTCCAGCGCGCAATGCAGCACCGCTTGCTGGCCGTCCGGGTACTCGAAGATCATGGCGGTCTGGCGGTCGACGCCGGTGGTGGTCATGCTGGCGGCCGCCTGGATGGTGGCCGGTGCGCCAAACACGTCGAACGCGAACGACACGGGATAGATGCCGAGGTCCAGCAGGGCGCCGCCGCCCAGCGCGGGATCGTTCAGCCGGTGGCCGGGGTCCTTGGGGAGGTTCTGGTTGTGGTCCGCGATGACCGTGCGGACCTCGCCGAGGGCACCCGTGGTGATCAGCTCCCGGATCCGCACCATGTGGGGCAGGTAGCGGGTCCACATGGCTTCCAACGCGACCAGGCCCCGTGCCGCAGCGAGGTCCACGATCTCCTGCGCCTGGCCGGCGTTCATTGCGAAGGGCTTCTCGACCAGCACGTGTTTGCCGGCGTTGAGGGCCAGCAGCGCGTGCTCGTGGTGGAACGGGTGCGGCGAGGCGATGTACACCACGTCCACGTCGGGGTCGTTGACCAGGGCCTCGTAGCTGCCGTGCGCCGTCGGCAGTTGAAACTTGGCGGTGAATTCCTGGGCCGTTGCGGCGTTGCGGGACCCTGCGGCCTGAACTGTGAAACCGTGGTCCACGAGGTCGGACGCCTGCAGCCCGGCAATCAGCCCGGTGCCGAGGATTCCCCAGCGGAGGCCGCTTCCGGAGCCTCCCGGGCCCCCGGACCGGTCGGCGGGAGCATGGATGGCGGTTTCTGGCATGGCTCGGATCTCCTCGGACGTGGTCATTACGGCGGTTGGGTGCTGAGCGGAATACGCAACGGAACCGTGTCTGCATGCTAGCCCAGGTCGGCGCAGGCCCGCCCGGTGTTGTCGCCTGCTAGGTGCCCACCCTGGCCATGACTTTGTTGATGGTGGCGGCCAGCCCGCGTGCTGCCTGCAGGGCCGTGGCCTCGGAGCGGGCCTCGGTTTCCGCTTCCACGGAGAGAGTGCCCTTCCGGGCGGCCACCAGGATGTGCCGGACTGGGGATCCGCCGGAGACCCCGTAGGAGAGGGCATAACCCGTTTCGCCGCTGGTATCGACCGCGAGGCGGCGGACGGCCGTCCAGGTACGGGAGGGCACTCCCGGCACCTTCTGCTCGATGGCCTTACAGCCGGCGAGCCCGGCGGCCCGGCGGTCGAAGGGCATCGCGGCCGATGGGCCCCGGGCAAACCGCACAAGCCGGAGGCTGATGTGCTCCGACGTCGGCAGTGCCGCCGGAATCTCCGCGACCACCAGGGGTGCGCCATGGAGCGTCCCGAGGTACTTCACGTCGTCGTAGGTGCACGGAGGCGACGGTGGTCCGGGCTCAGGGCCGGCCGGCGCGTACCGGCCGGCGAGGACCCGGGCTTCGTCACCGTGCGGGCCGGTGATGTGCTGCAGGAGCCGGGCCAGGTGCTGCGGCGTCTCCTGCGGCAGAGGGGCCGGCGCTGGAGCGGGTACGGCCGGAGGGGCTGTGGGAGACGGGGACTCCGCCGGCTGGCCAACCATGCGCTTTCCGATCCGGAGCAGCGGTTCCAGCGCGGCCCTGAGTTCGACGTCGGAACTGGCACCGGGTGCCTGCCGGCTCAGCCCGATCGTCAGGGAGCCTTTGAAGACCTGAAGGGCAAGTGTGGCCGGCGGCGGGGGAGTTCCTGCAGCGGCCGCGGGAACGGTGACGGTGGCGTAAGCCTTCTCGCCCACCGCTGCCAGGGGGAGCAGCCGGACCGTGGAGGCCGGTCCGCTGCCGGCGGTCCGCCGGAACCGGGCGCACCTGCGCGCCTGCTCATCCGTGTAGGAAAAATCAGCGGCCTGTACGTCACTGCGGGGAGCGCTGCGGACCAGGACAAAGGCGAGGGCCTCCCTGGACCATTCTCCGGTTAGCGTCAGCACTCCGGCCGCAAAATGCATCCCAAGGTCGGCGCTGCTGGTTGGGGCGCTGTGCGGCCGAAACACGCCGCACTCGGCGGGATCGACGGCGGGGCCGGGCCCCGGCTGCGGCTGATTCTGGAGCCGGGAGCGGAGATCGTTGCTGTCCGCGACCCGGGCAGTCCCGTTGTGCGCGGTGTTGATGGCCGCGTCCATCAGGGCCATCAGTTCCTGGTCGGAAAGTACCTTCTCTGCTGCGGAAGCTGGCGGCCCCGTGGTGGTAGCGGGTGTGGACGGCGCGGCTGTGGCCGGGGTTGCAGTGTGGGGGGCCGCAGTCGCCGGTGGCGGCGCGGCCGGCGGGGAGGAAGTGCAGCCGGCGAGGGCGACGGCGGCGAGGGCGGCGGCAACAGCAAACCGGCAGGACGATAACCTGCCCCGCCGCAGCGGGACGCGGGTACTTCGCATGGGTGCAGCGCCTGGACACACGGCTGGGCTCCCTGCCGTCGGACGTTGTGCTCCATCCATGGTGGGCCCCGGTTGCCGCCGGTGCCAGAGGATTTGGGCCCGTCCGGGACGGGGCTGTCGTCCTAGTAGCAGTCGCTCTAGTTGCGGTCGCCCTAGTTGTAGACGCGCACCCAGTCAATGTTCATCTGGGACGGGCCGCTGGTTCCGGCGTCGGGGAACCAGTCGAGCTGCATCATCTGGCGCATGTCCACCGCGGGCTGATGGCCGGGGTCCGGATCGTTGAAAGTGCTGACGCCGTCGACGTAGCCCGTGATGCCGGAAGCGGTCCACTCCACGGCGTAGTTGTGCCACTGTGTTGTGTCGACGGGCGCCGCCGCCGCGGACGGTCCCGTGGCGCCGCCGCATGCGTAGTGCAGCAGGAAATCCACGCCGGTCCCTTTGGCAGTGCCCGTGGCGTAGTCCACCTCTGCGCAATTCGGTGAGGTGTTGTTGCTGGGCCAGAGCAGGACCAGGGGCCGGTAGTGGGCATCGCGGGTGGTGGTCTTCATCCGTGTTTCCCAGCGGCCGTACTTCTGCGCACCGAACCGCGCCGCCATGGCGCCGGTCGCCCCGGTGGCGTCGCCGCGGACGGTGGCGACCCCGTCGGCAACCGTCCAGGCTTCGGGCCGCCGGTTTCCCAGCCCGGCGTGGCCCGGGCCGGTGGCAACGTTCCACTTCGTGGCGTCAGGCGCTCCGGCATAGCCGAATTCGTCTCCGGCAATCACCGGCCCCCACCGGTGAGCAGTGGCCGCCTCCACGCCGTCTCCGGCCGCCGGTGCTGCGGGAGCGGGTACCGCGGGAGGTGCTGTCCCCGCCGGCACGGAGGTTACAGCCGGGGAGCCTGGGACGGACGGTGCGTCTGACGTGGTCGGTGCCGCGGCAACTGGCCCGTTGGTGGCTGTGCCCGGGGAAGTGCTGTCGGTGGCGGAAGCGGCGGGGGAGTGCCCCGGGCCGCGAGACGATGGCGTCGATGCGCCGGTATCGGCGGGGGAGGTCGACGCCGGCGTGCCCGATCTTTCAGGGGACGAGGGGGACGCCGCGCCGGTGGTGGGGGCAGCGCTGCATCCGGCCAGGGACAGGGCGCCGAGCGCAGCGGTAATGGCGATTTTCTTGAGCAAGCTACCCCTCCGGGCTGTTGACGTGGCAAACGCTTCTCCGCACGGACCTCGCGGACCAGCCGTCAACGTTACCTGATCGTGACCTGCGCCTGCAATGCCGCACCCTGCCCGCAAGCCGGAAAAGAGCGCGCGAAATGGGGGCTGCGGGTCGCCGTGCAAGTGGTCCCGCGGAGGGACCAAGTAGTGCGGCACGAAAAGCGCGAAATGCCCCGCAGAAGACGGGTGGAGCCCACTCGCGACCCCGTCTTTCCGCGCTTTTAGGCTCCTGAGTACTGGGTCATGAAAGTCAAATGCAGTGGTCAGAAATCGGGTCTCAACCATGCGTGCAGCAACAGAATCTGGGGTAACTGTCGATCAAATCCGCCGGCATGCCGGCCGGCGGCGCCGAGGCGCTAAACCGCGCTCGCAGGGCGCCTGGGCCGGGCTGTTGGCAGCCTCACTGACGCTCGCCGGGCTGAGCGTCGGTGCCGGTGCTGCCGCCGACGTCGGCACCATCGCCCACGACCTGCTGCGGACCGGGTGGGACAGCAACGAGACCATCCTGTCGCCGACGTCGGTCGCGTCCTCGAACTTCGGCAAACTGTTCTCCGCAACGGTGGACGGCCAGGTCTACGCCCAACCCCTGGTGGTGGGCGGCACCGTGATCGCCGCGACCGAGAACAACAACGCCTACGGCCTGGACAGCAGCACCGGAGCGCTGAGGTGGCAGCGGAACCTCGGGCCGGCGTGGCCGTCCGCAACCGTCAGCTGCGGCGACCTCGCCCCCAACGTAGGTGTCACCTCGACCCCTGTCTACGACGCCGCGACCAACAGTGTTTTTATGCTGGCCAAGACGAACGACGGCGCCACCCCGCAGCTCCCGCACTGGTACATGCACTCCCTGGACCGGACCACGGGTGCCGAACGGCCCGGGTTCCCCGTCCTGATCGGGGGCGCCCCGACCAACGACCCGACCCGGCCGTTCAACGCCATGACCGCCATGCAGCGGCCCGGGTTGTTGCTGCTGGGCGGGGTTGTGTACGCCGGTTTCGCGAGCCACTGTGACTGGGCGCCCTTCGTGGGCTACGTCGTCGGTGTTTCCACCGCCGGCCGCCAGACCACCATGTGGGCCACCGAATCGGGCAACAGCAGCGCGGAGGGCGGCATCTGGCAGTCCGGCGGGGGACTGGTCTCCGACGGCGCCGGCCAGATCCTCTTCTCCACCGGCAACGGCATCTCCCCGAAAGCCGGTCCCGGGAAGACCCCGCCCGCCACGCTGGCCGAGTCCGTCGTCCGGCTCACCGTCGGCGCCGACGGCAACCTCAAACCCACCGACTTCTTCAGCCCCGCCAACAACGCCAAGCTGGACCAGAACGACGCCGACCTCGGATCCGGTGCGCCCATCGCCATCCCGGCCGGCTACGGAACCGCAGCGCATCCCCGGCTGCTGGTGCAGGTCGGGAAGGACGGGCGCGTCTACCTGCTGGACCGGGACAACCTGGGCGGCATGGGGCAGGGGGCCGGCGGTACCGATGCGGTCGTCGACGAGGCCGGGCCGTACAGCGGAGTCTGGGGACGGCCGGCCTTCCTTGGGACCACCAGCGGCGGCTACGTCTACACCGTCGAGAACAAGGGGTACCTCCGGGCGCATAAGCTCCTGCCCAGCAGCACCGGCGGCATCCAGCTGGCCTCGGTCGGGACCTCCGTAGGCACGTTCGGCTATACCTCCGGGGCTCCGTCCGTAACCTCCAACGGCACCAACGCGTCCACCGCCCTGGTGTGGGCGGTCTACGTCACCGGCCCCACCGGTACCGGAGCTGAGCTTCGGGCTTACCGCGCCCTTCCGGACAGCGCCGGCAAACTCCAGCAGGTCTTCACTGCGCCGCTGGGCATTGCAGCCAAGTTCTCAACTGTGGCAACCGACAACGGCCGGGTTTACGTCGGGACGCGGGACGGCCACATCATCGGGTTCGGCGCGCCGACCACGTCCGCGATGGGCACCGCCAGCGGAGACCTCGGGACGGCTGAGGTCGGCACGGTGAAGACCGGCACCGTGACCATCACCGCCACCCGCGCCGTCACGGTCCAGACCGTCACGGCGGCCGCTCCGTTCGGGATTGGCACGCTGGCGCTGCCGCGCACGCTGGCGAACGGGGCAAGCTTGACGGTTCCGGTGACGTTCGCGCCGGCGGCCCCGGGACAGGCGGACGGTGCGCTGACTGTCACCATGGCCGACGGCGAGGTGGACCTTTTGGGGGTCCACGCCATAGGAACCAAGGAAGGCCTGGGCGCCACCCCGGCGACGCTCACGTACACCAGTGTCCCGACCCAAACCAGCAGCCGGCAGACGGTCAACGTCGTCAACACGGGCCTGAGCGTTGCAACCGTTACGGGTGTGACCCTGCCGGCCAATGCATCCCTGAGCGTCGACCCCGCCACGGTTCCGGCGGTGGGCCAGGTCATCCAGCCCCTCACCTCGGTCCCTGTCTCGGTGACGTTCAGCCCCACAACGGCGACCCCCGTCACTGACCAGCTGGTGGTCACCACCAACCGCGGCTCGCTGACCGTCCCCGTGAACGCCACCGCCGTCTCGGGAGCGGCCCACCTGCAGCTCCCGCCGTCCCTGGCGTTCGGCAATGTTCCGATCGGGACCTCGGCCACGTGGGACTTCACGATTGTGAACACCGGCAATATCCCAATGACCATCACCAAGGCGAAGGCGCCGCTCGGGGTCTTCTCCACCACCAATCCCATCGCCGAAGGCCTCGTGATCCCCGCGGGTGAATCCGCCTACCAGAGCGTCACGTTCAAGCCCACGGCGGTCGGCCAGGCCGGAACCGCGGACACCTACTACCTGATTACCGCCGACGACGGGCAGGGCGCGCAGAAGGTCATGCTCACCGGGGCCGGCGTCGATGACCCCATCGCCCTGAAGGCCTACCAGACCGGCGCCGGCGACCCGAGGTCGGTTTTGGGCAGGTCGCTGACCCTGGAGTACCCGGTCGGGGCAGGAAAGTGCCAGGACTACGTCAAGGGCGTCATCTGCTGGTCCCAGGCCACCGGGGCGCACTGGGTGGGCGGCGCCATCTACGCCCGCTACAAGGCCATGGGCGGGGCCGCCGGAATCCTCGGGTTCCCGACCACTGACCAGCTGACCACCCCGGACACGATCGGCCGGTACGGCCACTTCTCCGGCTCGGGCGGGGCCTCGATCTACTGGTCACCCGCCACCGGGGCGCACTACATTGTGGGGGTCATCCGGGCCAAGTGGACGGCGATGGGCCGGGAGCGCGGCCCGCTCGGTTATCCGACGCAGGACGAGACCCGCACCCCGGACGGGCTGGGACGCTACAACCACTTCGCCGGCTCGTCCGGATCGTCCATCTACTGGACCGCGAAGACAGGCGCCCACTTTGTCCTGGGCGCGATCCGCGGCCGCTGGACTGCCCTGGGCAGGGAAAGCGGACGGCTCGGGTACCCCACCACGGATGAGTACGCGGTCACCGTCGGCCGGGCCTCGGACTTCCAGCGGGGCCGGCTGACCTGGAACCGGACAACCAGGCTGGTCACCGGCTGAGACGGGCCACGGCCGCCGCGCGGCGCACCGCAGCGGCGGCACACCCCGGCGGCGGCACGACAGAATGGACCCATGAGCGAGGCCGGTGAATTCATTGACTCGGCCCTGCAGCGGGAGGGCTCGTGGCAGCGGGCGGAGGAGGCCCGGGCCCGTTTCGGGACCGGGCTGGCAAGCTACGGTTCATCCGTCGGGGCCATCCGGGGAACGGTCCGGGACGCACTGCGGCGGTACCGGAACCTAAGCCATGACGACATCACCGCCCTCTGCTCGGAACTGTGGGAGGCGCCCGTCTTCGAGCGCCGGTTCGCCGCCGTCGTCCTGCTCCAGTCCCGCCTTCCGGTGCTGGATAACTCGGACCTGACCCGGATCGAAGGTTTCCTGCGGACCGCGCGCCTGCGCGAGCTGGCCGATCCGCTGGCGACCGACGTCGTCGGGCCGCTCACCGCAGGCCTCGCCGGCCAGAACCGTTCCCGCGCGGAGGCCGTGCTGGGCCGCTGGCTGCAGGATCCGGACGATTGGCTGCGGCGGGCCGCCCTGCTGGCCCCGCTCCGCGGGCTCCGGGCCGGGGACGGCGACTGGGACCGCTGGCAGCGGCAGGCGGGGCTGGCCCGGACGGGGACCGCGGACGACGCCGGGCTGGTCCGGGAAGCAGTCGAAACGGGCGGTACGGAAAAGGCGAAGAGCGGTTACGTGCCGGGCCGGCGCTCCACCACGGCGTAGGCTTTCCCGTCCAGGAACTGCCAGTCCGTGACCACCATAAACCCCAGCGCGTCCACCCGGTCGTTCAGGACGTGCACATCGAAGCCCCCGTCACGCGGCTCGGCGTCCCAGGTGCCGACATGGATCTCGGTTCCTTCCAGGACCAGCAATTCGGTGTTGACATCAAAATCCTCCCGGGGCTGGTCGCTCAGCTGGCAGATTGCCACACAGGGACTGGTCATGTTCGGGCCTCCGCTCCGGGAACGCTGGATGCCTTCATCCTATGCGCGGCGGGGCACCCGGACGTAGGGAAATTTTGCCGCCACAACACGGTCCCGTTACCTGAATGTGACAATCCGGCGCGGAGTCGTTACCGTTGATGGGTGCCTGTTTGTATCCGATACGGGCGCTCCCGAGCCGATTGCCTAACTCTGCCGCGGCCCGGGATCCGAATGCAACCATCTGGCAGAGACGGGGAAACCACTTTCGACCTGCGCTCTTAGCGGGTCTTGGGGTGAAGCCGCACAGCGTCCGTTTCAGACGGGCCCGCGGCCGGGTGCCTCCCATCCGAATCCGACAGCTCACCTCGCAGGCATTGGGAGAGGCAACATTCATGTCTTCAAGCATTACTTCTGCGCGCCATCGCTCCGACGCAACCGCCGGGCGGGGTTCAGCATTCTCGGTCAAGTCCGGCACCATCGGCCGCCAGGCCGCGGTGATCTTCGCAGCCTCCGGCCTGGTCCTCACCAGCGGCATGGCCGCCAACGCCGCCACCGCACCGGCCGAGCGTGACGCCGCCCCGGCATCCTCCGTGGACGTCGGCAGCAAGGTTTCGGCGCCCGTCTCGGCGGACTCCGCCGTGCGCATCAGCTTCGACCGCCCGGCAGTCGCCACCACGCCGGCACCCGTCATCGAACAGCCGAAGCCCGTGGCTGCGGCACCGGCTCCCGCCGCCGTCCCCGCCCCTGTGGTTGCCCAGGCTCCGGCCGCACCCCAGATCACGGTCCAGGCAAAGGCTGCAGTCGCACCTGCCCCGGCAGCCGGCGGAGTCAACGCCGCGATGCTCTCGGCCGCCTACAGCCAGATCGGTATCACCCAGGACTGCACCGCCATGGTCGAAAAGGCCCTGGGCGCAGCCGGCATCCCGGTGGGCGACCTTGGTCCGCAGCAGTTCATGAACTACGGCAAGGTTGTCAGCACCCCGCAGCCTGGCGACATGATCGTCCAGTCCGGCCACGTGGCCATCTACGCCGGCGACGGCCAGGCCATCAGTGGTGGCATGAACGGCAGCAACCAGACCATCAAGCACCCCCTGTCGTGGCTCACCGCCACCGGCAGCGTGACGTTCGTCCGCGCCGGCGCCTAATTACCGCGCAAGGCCTCTTTCCAAGGCCGGCGGCCGGTTGCCCTCGGGCACCCGGCCGCCGGCCTTTTGGTGTTTTGAACGCCTAGCTGCCGTACCGCAGCAGGACCACGCCGTTGCCGAACCTGCGGGTTTCAGCGAGGGCCATTGCCGTCCTGCCCTCCGCAGGCTTGAACAACGGCTTACCCCGGCCCAGCAGGACGGGATGGACAAAGATCCAGTACTCGTCGATCAGTCCGTGCCGGCGGAAAGTGTCTGCAAGTTCCGCGCCGCCGAGCGCCAGGTCCCCGCCGGGCTCGGCCTTGAGCGCCAGCACCTCCTCCGCAACGACGTCGCGCACCACCGTGGTGTTCCAGCCGGCTTCCCGGAGGGTCCGGGAGTAGACGATTTTCGGCATGTCACGCCAGATCCGGGCAAACTCGACCTCCCGCGGTGAGCTGTCCGGGTCCTGGTCCGCCGTCGGCCAGTAGTCGGCCATCAGCTGGTAGGTGACCCGGCCATCCAGGAACGCCCCCATGGTGCTTAGCTGGTCGTTAAAGTAGCCGTGGAGTTCGTCATCGACCATGTGCCAGCCAATGTCGCCGTCCGGTCCCTCGAAGAAGCCGTCCAGGGAAACCTGCATCGCTACGATGATCTTCCGCATGGCCCGAGCGTACCCGTGGCCCCGCCGCTACGGGAAGGGCCGTGCGGGTGGTGCCTAGTCCGGTAATTTGGCGTAGGCGGCCGCACTCAGGAACTCAACCCCGACGAACGGATCGCCGCCTTCAACCCAGGCGTCGTGGCCCGGCGGAATGGTGTAGGAGTCGCCGGCGGCGATGTCGATCCGGCCGCCGTCGGTGGTCTCGACAGTCAGCTTGCCAGACACGCAGAAGCCAACGTGGCTGTTCTGGCAGGAATCGGTGTTCACCACGGGTTTGATGCATTCGGACCAGCGCCATCCCGGCTCGAAACTCAGCCGGCCGATGGTGTAGTCGCCGACCGACACGATGTCGATCTCGCTCTTGTCCGGCCGGCGCTTTTCATCAGGGGAATTGTGGGATTTTACTTGCAGCTGGGTGACAACGTTGGTGGACATTGCACTCCCTCTTTTCGCTCAGGGAATTTAACTGCTTACGGAGCCAAGAATCCTCGGTTGGCCGCCGGTTGTCGATACACCTTTCCTAGAAGCTGGAGGAGCTCCCGGAACCGGAAAAACTGCCGCCCGAGCCGCCGTATCCCGTGGTGCTTCCGCCCCGGGCTGAGCTGACGCTGGAAACCCCGGTGCTGAGCCCAGTATTAAAGGTGGGGACCGAGAAAAAGTAGTACGACGGATACACCGTGCCCAGGATGCTTGGCTCGTAACTGCGCCGTTGCTTCTTCCCCGTTCCTTCCTGCGCTTCCTCCATCTGCGTCCGCATGAGCTCGGCCTCCCGGTCATTGCGTGCATAGCCCGCGATTACCGTGTCGGCGTGGGCCTTGAGCAGCCCGGACAGTTCAGTCCTGGCGTCGCGCAAGCGGTCAAGCGCCGTCTCAGGGGTGATGGTGCCGTCCGCGAGGTCTGCGGTCCAGCGTTCCATGTCCCGCTGGCTGGCGTCGCGGAAGGACCGCAGGGAAGCGGCCGTCGCGGAATCGCCTTCACCGTGGCCCTTGGCGAGCATGCCCTCAATGCCGGCCAGGTCGCTGCGGAACGGTGCCAGTTGACGGTCCCACGCCGTCGCCCACGTGGACCCGCGGTTCAGCAGGGCGTTTGTGTCGGCGATGACGTCGTCCAGGGCATCGAGTTCCGCGGCCGCATCGGCGTACTCCCGGGCCAGCGCCAGGCCGGGACTGCGCGATAGTTCCCGGGACGTCAGCGCGTGTACCTGGTTGGCGAGGCCCGTGGCGGCTTTATAGCGGCTCAGGAAGGTGCGGTGTTTCTCCAGCACCGTGCTGCCGTAGCGCGAGGACGCCGGGATGGTGCCCGCGTTGAGCTCGGTCACCTGCAGGTCCATGCTGACGTTGGAGTAGTTTGCGTCACCGCGGGCTATTTCCTTGCGGCTGCCCACCCGGGTGCGCCACCGCACCAGCAACCAGGCGCCCGCACCGGCAACCACCGTTCCTGCGGCGCTCCAGGCGGTGACCAGGAAGGCGGTGGAGCGGTACCAGGGCTGGTTGATTAGCTCCGCGCCGCGGCGGATGCCGGCAATGGTCCCGTCCGTCCACTGTGCGTCGCGCAGCAGTTCCTTGGCTGCGTCCTGGATGTCGGTGCGCTGCTCCAGGGATACCTTCCGGTCTTCGCCCATGTAGGTCCCGACGTGTCGGGCCACCGGATCCAGCGCGAAGATGAACAGGCCGTCGGCCCATTTCTGGCCGTCCTTGCTGATCCAGTCCGGGTGCTCCGCCCGGGCGAAGCGCAGGACCTCCTCATTCAGATTGTCCGCCGCGCTGCCGTTGTACGTATATATGGCGACGGTGGTGGGCTGGTAGAACTCGATCTGCTGCACGGCCGGGAGCAGCGTATTGCGGTCCAGGACCCCGGCCTTGTCCTCCACGACGACGCCGACCGGCGCAACAGCGAACGCCGCCGCGGCGGGTCCCAGCAGGAGACCCGCCACGGCGGTGAACAGCACTAGTACAGCAGGCGGTTTGTGGCCAAAGACGTTCCGGATGATCCCCATGGTCAGAGACTAGTGTCTGCTGCCGGCGTCGTCGACGATCAGAAGCCCCAAAACCCCCGGAAGCCCCCGGTTCCCGGTTAGACGCAGCTTGGCCGGTACGCAGGATCCGCCGGCTGCCCGGCGGGCCGGCCCAGCGCGTTGGAGACGAGGCGCTGCACCACGGGGTCGTTCGGCGTCTGGTCGTGCTCGATCACATCCGCCGGGCACTTGTCCTGGATGGTGATGTTGGTGACCTTCTGCGCGGATCCGGCCAGGAACTGGCTCTGGTACGGGGTCACCACCTCATCGTGCGTGGTGGAGATGACGGTGTACACCGGTCCGGCCACGGTGTCTCCGATGGAGTTCAGCTTGGTCAGGAACGCGGAGCCGGCCTGCTGGTCGGCGCAGGCCTGGCAATTGGAGCCGCCAACCGACGTTGCCGGCGGCACGGAGCCCGGGGCCGGTGTAATCAGTCCCTGGGTCCCGTGGTTCGACGGGGCGATGCCCACCAGCTGGTTGACCTTTTTCGCCCCGTTCAGGAACCCCAGGTAGTACCGGGGCATCATCCCGCCCTGGCTGTGCCCCACCAGGTCCACCTGCTTTGCTCCGGTCGAGGCCAGCACGGCGTCCACGAACGGGGCAAGCTGGGCCGCGGAGTCTGCGACCGGTCCGGTGGCATCGATCCCGTTGGTCGCTCCGTAATTGAGGGCATAGACGCAGTAGCCCTGGTTCTTGAGGGCAGGCGCCATGGTGGCCCAGTTCTTCGCCATGTTCTCAAAGGTGCCCGGGACGAGAATCACGGGACGGGGGTGCGCCGCGCTGGGCTTGCAGGACCAGTCGTTTGCCCCGGGCGGGGAGACGTCAACAGTGTCTGCGGTGGCCGCGGGGGCCGACGCCAGGGATCCGCAGAGCAGGGCGATGGCTGCGAGCGCGGCGGACTTGGCGACTGCGCGGGCCGGTCGGGACGCAATATTGGGCTTGGTCACGGGACTACCTCTTAGGTTGGGCCCCTCAACGGTGAGGGGCTTGATGGATGCAGGCGAGTTGCCGGCCCTTCCCCACTGTGACCTGACTCACGCCCACCCTTTCCACGGTAGGGACCATGGCGCGACGTTCAGAGGGTTCTGCACGTTTGTGCACGCCTATTTGGCCGAACGGGGTTACTTTCCGGTAACCGGGCGGCCAGGGTGCACGTTTTCGCGTTTCGCACCTCCGGTTTCCGCTGGCTTAGCCGACGGCTGCGGCGCCGGACGGCGGGGCGAAGTCCCGGGCGGCCCGCGATCCCGCCCAAGCGCTCGTGGCGATAGTCACCAGCGCGCCCAGGAGCAGGGCCGCGTTCTCTCCGGGCTGCAGGACATGGAGCTGTGTGCCGATGCTGGCTGCCGCCACCGGCACACCCAGCTGGGCGGCGGAGAGTACGCCGAGCGGCAGCGGCATTCCGAACACCCTGAGGCCGGCATGGAGCAGAAGGGTGCCGATCCCCAGCGACAATCCCAGGAGGACCATGTCCGGATGCCCGGCGAGGTCACGCAGGTTAAGGGAAGCGCCCAGCCAGACGAAAAAGATGGGGCCAAGAAAGCCGTCGCTCACGGCAAAAAGCTGGCGGGCCAGGCGCCGGGGTTCGCCGACGGCGGAGACCACCAGTCCGAACGAGAACCCCGCCAGCATCACCGATACGTGGCCGAAGCTCGCCACTCCGGCCAGGGCAAACAGCAGTGCCAGCTGGATCCGCAGCTCCAGGGCAAACTTGCGGTCCTCGGACAACCGGTGCATCCGCTGCCGGGTCCCGTTTCGCTCCAGGGCTCGCAGCACGAAGAAGAGGGCGACGGCGGCGGCTCCCACCGCGAGCGCCCCCAGGGCGGCGCGTCCTGCATTCGGCGGGTCCACCGCCAGCGGCAGGGCGAGAATGCAGGCGATGTCGGCAATGGCCACCTGGGCTGTCGTGGCGACGACGTCCGGTCCGCGCAGGCGCAGTGAGTCGACGATCGGGAGCACCAGGGCCGCGGACGAGGACGCCAGGAGCACGGCGTACAACGGGGCATGGCCGGTGCCGAACGCCAGGCCCACCCCCGTGCCGACGATCACTGCCGCCGCGGCCGCCAGCGCGGTCCGGGCCGACCCCTTCCCCAGGGCCGCTCGGATTTCCGGGTCCCGGACCGGGACGTGGGTTCCGGCGACGAACATCATCAGTGCGAAGCCGATGCTGGCCAAGAGGCTGAGGGTGGGGTCTTCGGGATCGACGAGGGAGAAGCCGGTCCGGCCTATCACCACGCCGGCGAGCAGCTCGCCGAGGACAACGGGCAGCCGCCAGCGGGCCGGCAATGCGAGGAGCGGCCCGGCCAGCGCGACCACCGCGATCAGCGACAGGGACAGGAACGTCATCCGGTGCCTGCCCGGCTGGCACGCGTCCTGCATTCTCTCGCCATGGAATGAGAGTAGCCCCGCGGACGTTCGGGTGCCCGCGTCTGGGCGCCCCGGCGTCGGAGTTAGGGTGCGGCCGGGGGAAGGATGATCTGCATAACCGTTCCGTCGGCCCCCGTCCGGGCAACCTCAACGGTGCCGCCGGCAGCCATGGCAATTTCACGGACCAGGGACAGGCCGATGCCGAAGCTCCGCTGGCGTGCGGCGCCGTCGGACCCGGGCGTCCGGACAAAACGGTCGAAGATGCGCTCCTGATCGACGCCGGTGATCCCCGTCCCGGTGTCCGCCACGGTGATAACAGCCTGGTGCGGCGTGGCCTCGGTTGAAATGGAGACCCGGCCGCCCGGGGGAGTGTGGGCAAGGGCGTTGTCCGCGAGTGCCAGCACCGCACGGCGCAGCGCGTTCCGTTCGATCCGGGCGTGCGGACGGTCGACGGCGGAGAAATCCACGCTGACGTTGCCGGCGGCCGCCAGCTGCTCGAGGCTCTCGGCGACGGAGGCCGCGACGTCGGCCAGATCCACCGGTTCGGCGGCCGGGTCCGGGGTGTCGGCCGTGGCCGCCAGCAGGAGTTCGTTGACGATCCCGGTGAGTGTTGCCGCGTCCTCTCGGATCCGGGCCAGCTGCCTGGCCGCCGCTGACTCCGGCTCTGCGCCGCGCTGCGCCAGCTGGATGCGGGTATCCAGGATGGCGAGCGGGGTGCGGAGTTCGTGGCTGGCGTCCTGGACGAACCTGCGCTGCAGGGCCAGGGCTTCGCCCAGCGGCCGGATGGCGCTGCGGGCGCTGAGCCACCCCACCAGCCCGGCGAGCGCGATGCCGGCGACTCCGGCAACGATCATGGCCTCGAGCAGGTCCTTCGAGTCCAGGTAGGCGTAGGTTGTGCCGCCAGGGCCCGGGGGCACCAGCTCCGGCCGGGCAAGTTTGTTCATCAGATACAGGGCGGCTACGGCGAGCAGGCCCAGGACCATCACGGCGCAGGCAGCACTGATGCGCACAGCCACCTTCAGGGATGCCCTGCGCAGGGTGGACTGGTCCGGGGTTCCACCGCGCGATGGTCCTGGTGTCATCTCTTCCTTAGTCATCGGCGTCGCCGATCTGGTAGCCGACGCCGTGGACGGTCCGGATGACGGACCGGGTGATCTTGCGGCGGAGGTGGTGGACGTAGGTGTCGATCACTCCGGGCTGGTCCGTGGGGTCGAACAGGGCGGCCAAGAGCTCGTCGCGGGTAAACACCCGGCCGGGTTCGGCGGCCAGGGCTGCCAGGAGTTCGGATTCCTTCGCCGTCAGCGACACCAGCCCGCCGTACACCGAGCGGACAGTGCGCGAGGACGGGTCCAGCTCCCAGCCGCCGATGGTGACCGGCCCGCCGGCCGGGGCGTAGCTGCGGGTCAGTGCGCGCAGCCGTGCGGCCAGCTCGCCGGCGTCGAAGGGTTTGGTGACGTAGTCGTTGGCGCCGGCATCCAGCCCGCGGACCTTCTCGTCCGGCTCCGCCAGCGCAGTCAGGATCAGGATGGGCGTGGCGATTCCCTTGGACCGCAGGGCCGCGATCACGGCTATCCCGTCCATCCCGGGCAGGCCGCGGTCGATCACCAGCACGTCCCACGGCTCGGTGAGGCCCAGGTGCAGGCCGTCCTGGCCGTTGGCGGCCAGGCGCACGCGGTAGTCCGGTTCCAGCAGTTCGGCGATCAGCGGTCCCAGGACGGGGTCGTCCTCGACGAGCAGGAGGGCGGGCCGGTCAGTGACTGTCATGCGGCTATTCTTTCGCGGCCAGCTCCCGGTTGGGTTCGACGTCGCCCGTGTCGCCGCCGTCCGCGGCCGGCGTGCCACCGGCATCCGCGGCGTCGCGCCGGTTCTGGCGGCGGCGCTTGAGCAGTTGGATGATCCAGGGAACGACCGAGACGAGGACCATAACGACGGCGATGACGTCGATGTTCTTGGCGATGATCTCGTAGTGGCCCAGCCAGGTACCGAGCAGGGTCACGGACACCGCCCACGCGAACGCCCCGACGATGTTCCAGAGCGTGAAGGCCTTGTACCCGTAGCGGCCGATGCCGGCCGTCAGCGGGGCGAACGTCCGGACCATGGGCACAAACCGGGCAAGTACGACGGCGGCACCACCGTGCCGGCGGAAGAACTCCTCGGTGGTTGCCAGGTGGGCGGTCTTGAGGATCCGTGCGTCATCTTTGAACCACCGTCGGCCGAAGGTGCGCCCCAGCATGTAGCCGACCTGGTCGCCCGCCACGGCGGCAGCGGTGACGACGCCGATCAGCACGGGCAATGTCAGGTGGAGCTGCTGGTGCAGCAGTCCGGCGGTGAAGAGCAGGGAATCGCCGGGCAGGAACGGGAACAGGACGCCGGACTCCACAAACACCATGGCGGCGATGACGCCGAGGGCGGCGGGTCCGAGCCCGGCGAGCAGGCTGGCCGGGTCCAGCAGGGACGGCGTGCCGGCCGCGGCCGCCAGGGCCGGGGCCAGCCCGGTGGTCAAAATGCTGTGCATGGTCACGTCCTTAGGGTCGGTGTGCGCGGACGACGGCGGCGGGCAGCCTGTCGACAAGCCGCGGCGCGAAGCGGTTCCAGAGTCCGGAGAGCAGAACGACTGCAGCTCCTGCGGCCAGGAACGAGCCTGTGACGTCAGTGGGGTAGTGGACCCCGATGTATAGGCGTGACCAGGCAACCACGAGGGCCATGGCGGCGCCGGCGTAGGCGGCCACCTTGGACCAGCGGGTGCCGCGGGCCAGGAAGTAGAGCGCGAAGGCGAGGGCGACGGCGAAGGAGACGTGGCCGGAGGGGAAGCTGTCCGTTCCTGACTCGGGGGCCAGCGGATCGAACAGCTGGGCCTGATCGGGCCGGTGGCGGGCGATCAGGAGTTTGAAGACCTCGCTCGCCGCCCAGCCGGAGCAGGCAACCAGGCCGAACGCCACAGCCGTGACGAGGTCGCGGCGGAACAGCAGGACGCAGAGCGCGATGGCGCCGATCAGCACCAGCCCGGGCAGCGGGCCGAACAGCACACTGATGCCCATGGCGAGCGCGGTCAGCGCCGCGGCGTGGTGCTGGCTGAGGCCCTGGTCCACACTTAGCTCGGCCTGGGTGTCGCCCGGCACCAGCTGAACGGTCAGGCCCAGGGCGATCACGGCGGCGCAAAGGAGCAGGCCCACCAGGAGCCAGTGGCGGACCTGCGGGAGTGCCCGGAAGCGCAGCCCGGCGGCGGGCGGGCCCACCGGGAAGCTGGGTGGTGCTAGGCGGTCCTCAGGGGCAGGTCCAGTCATCGAATCCTCCGGCTCGGTGGTGGGGGGGGCAGGTACGGCAGGCCGAAGGTGTCTTGGATGCTGGCCAGCAGGCTGTAGTGGTTGTAGGGCGTGGTGGACCAGGTGCCGCCCTTGGTGAAGGGCGAGAGCACCAGTGCGCCCACCCGGCCGCCGCCGGGGCCCGTGATGCCCGGCAGCGCGGAATTCGGTCCCGGGCCCTCGCCGCAGCACGCACTGGCGTCACTCTGCGGTCCGTCCGATTCGTCGAAGGTGATCACCAGGACCCCGTCCTGTTTGAACGCGGGGGAGGAGGTGATGGCGGGCACCCACTGCTTGAGCCACGCGTCGGCGCTGGCCAGGCCGCCCGGCTGTCCATCGACGCAGGGGGAGTCGTGGCCGTCGTGGCAGAGGTTGGGGGTGATCATGGACAGGTTTGGGGTGGAGGCGGCGGAGGCGAGGTCCGTTTTCAGGGATGTGAGGTCGACGTCGTTGGCAGCGCAATCGGGCGAGCCCGTGATCCCGGCGAAGTAGACGAAGGGGTTGTGGCGGGCCGCGTACTGGTCCCCGACTTTGGCTTTCTGGGTGTCGTCAACGGCGCCCAGGGCGGGGTGCCGGCACGGGGTTCCCATGTCCTCCATGTATCCCTTCCACGTCTTGCCGGCGGCCTTCAGCTGGCCGGCGACCGTGGGCACGCTGGCCGGGAAGACGCACCCGTCACCCACGGCCTGGCCGGGGCTGGCCGTGCCGGTGCCGGTGAACGGCGTGTAGCTCTGGCAGTCGGCCTGCATCTGGGGGTTTGGGCCCTGCCCGGAAATCTGGGCCACGTAGTTGGGCTGCGAGTTGTGGGCCGTGCCGAAGTACTGGTTCAACAGCACACCCTGGCTCCGGAGCGTCTGCGAAAGGTAGGGCGCGGCCGACGCCGGTCCCCATGTTTCGTCATACCCCTTGTTTTCCAGGTTGATCACAAAGACGTGCTTGGCGCCGGGCAGGTAACTGCCTGCGGCGGCCGTTGCGGGAGCCGCGGCGTTTGCCGGTGTGCCTGCCGTCGCGGACGGGGGCCCGTAGCTGAGTGCCGCGGCGCCGAGCAGCACCAGCGCGGCCGCAGCGGCCCTCCGGAGGTAGCGGCGGCTGCGGCCGCGGGGCTGCGCGGTGGCGGGCGGTGCGGTGGTGGTGTTCACGGGAGCTTCCATCCGTCGGCGAGGGCTTTCTGTTTCAGGCCGGACCATTCCTCGGCCGCCGGCGGTCCTACGGGAGTGCAGGCCGGCCCGGCGGCGAAGGGCGGCACGAGGTACTTGGGGGCGGCCAGGTTGGGCGGTGTCCCGAAGTCCAGGACTTCGGCGATGTTGCGGGCCGCGGTGTCGCGCGGGGTCAGCGGGGGCAGGTTCCAGCGCCATTCGATCGCCTTGAGGACCGAGGTGTGGTCGTAGACGTCGTGCGCCACGTACCGGCGCCGGGCACGCGGGGAGATCACCACGGAGGGGACCCGGAAGCCGCGCAGCGCGGTGGCGGCGCTGGTGTCGGGGGCGGCGGCCGGTGCGACGTGGTCGAAGAAGCCACCCCACTCGTCGTGGTTGACCACCAGCAGAGTGTTGGCCCAGCTCGGTCCGCTGGTGACAGCGTTGTAGACCTCGGCGAGGAACGTCTCGCCGGAGCGGATGTCCGCGTGGGGGTGGTCATCACCCGAGGTGCCGGAGCCCTCGTCGGTGAACCGCGGGTCGACGAACGACACCGCCGGCAGCGTCCCCGCCGAGCAGTCCGTGAGGAACTCCGAGTAGTGGTGTGAGATGCCCTGGTACTTGGTGCCCCACAGCGCGGTGAAGGGGATGTCGCCGTAGTAGTACTTGCCGGCGACGCCGGCGGCGGCCAGCCGGTCCCAGATGGTGGGCAGGGTGGACGTGACGGTCGAGTTATGGATCCGGTCCGTGGCCGCGGAGTGCTGGTAGAAGCGGTTGGGATAGGTCTCGGCCATGGTCGCCGCGAAGTACCGGTCGCAGACGGTCCAGTCCGGGCCGGCCTGCCGCCAGAAGTCGAGGTCGGCGGCGTCGTAGTAGCCGACGGCGAACTCGTCGTTCTCGCCGGCCAGGAGCCAGCCGTTGTTCTTGCCGCCGTTGTACTGGATCCGGCCGCCCTCGTAGGAGTGGTCCGGGTCAGGATGGCCGCAGCCCTGGAAGTCCGTCAGGTGATGGGTCGCATGCGGGATCCCGTAGCGGTCCGTGAAGCTGAGCCCGGACTGTTTGCCGTCCGCGCCGGGCATCCAGCCCAGGAAGTGGTCAAAGGAGCGGTTCTCCATCATCACCACGATGATGTGCTCGATTCCGGAGCCTGCCGGCGTCGGCAGGGCCGCTGCCGTCTGGGCCGCACGGGCCGCGCCCCCGGTGGCGAGGGCGGTGGCCGCGACGGTCCGGGCGGCGGTCATAAAGTGACGTCGAGTTAAGTTCACGCCCAAAAGTAGATCACGAAAAGATCACGGGTCCGGGCCGTTTGTTGGCCCGTTCATGAACAGTTAACCGGGTGTTTAGCAGCCCGAGTGGCTCAGGCCGCGCCGCTCACCCCGGTGGCGCCCTTGGCGTCCTGCCCGTACTCCGCCGTGATGAGGATGGGCAGGTGGTCGGAGGCGCCGCGGGGCAGCGTTTCGACGTTGTCAATCATCAGGCCCTGGGACGTGGCGAAATCAAAGTGGCCCTTGAACACCTTGTACCGGGTGTAGGTCCTCCGGTCGCTGAGCGAGAGTTCGTAGCCCGCGTCCTTCATCTGCTCCGTCAGGTACTTGGTGAAGAACGGATAGTTGAAGTCGCCCACCATCAGCGTCATCGGCCCGCCGCCCATGCTCAGCAGTTCCCCGTGCGCGGCGTGGATCTGGTTCCGGCGCAGGGAGTTCGAGGCCGTAAGCGGCGCGGCGTGGAAGGAGGCGATCACCAGGTCATGGTCTGTTTGGTTGTCCACCACCCGGGTGCCGATCAGCCGTTCGTGTGCTGGTGCCAGGACCCGGTCGTGCAGGGATTTCTTCAGCGCGAAGGTCTTGGTCTCGTAGGCGGTGAAACGGTCCTGGCGGTAGTAGATGGCCAGGCCCAGCCGGTTGCCTCGCGTGGCGTCCGCCAGCTGAAGGTCGCCGATGCTGTCCGGCAGGTCTTCGGTGTCGCACTCCTGGAGGCAGAGCGCATCGATTGCATAGCCGCTGGCCAGGGCTTCCAGTTCGCCGCTGGCCTTGTGTTTCCGGAGGTTGTAGCTGATTACTCGGATCAGGGGGAGCACCTCTTCGCACGATAGTCGGGGTAAGCCTGATCCCGAGTCTACCCAGTCCGGCCGGGGGAGGAGGCGATAGGGTGGTGGGGATTCTCTGATTGTTGCTGCGAAAGGGTCGACGTTGACTGCTGAATTACCGGTGCTGGCCGAGGGCGATTTCTACTACGAGGTGCTCGGCGGCGGGCGTTTCCGCTCCACCGTCCACGCCCAGGGCGCCTGGAACGAGCACGAACAGCACATGGCACCGGCGTCGGGCATTATGGCCGACTGCCTGGCCCGGCACGAGCCGCGCGATGACATGCGCATGGCCCGCATCAGCTATGAGATCCTCGGCCTCATCCCCGGCGGCGAATTCGAGGTCACCACCACCACGCTGCGCCCCGGCCGCACCATCGAACTGCTGCAGGCCGAGTTGGTTGCCGGCGGCCGCGTGGCCATCCGGGCGACGGCCTGGCGGATGGTGACCTCCGATACCTCGGCTGTCGCCGCGTTTGAAGATCCGCGGATCCCGGCACCGGAGAATTGCGAGCCGTACGACGCCGCCACGGTCTGGCCCGGCGGGTACATCGCCTCCCTGAGCATGCGGATCGCCGAGGGGCACCGTGCCGGTTCCGGAACCGTCTGGCTGCACACCGACTACCCGCTGACCGACCGGGCGGACAGCAGCGACCTCGCCCGGCTGATCGGACTGGTGGATACGGCCAACGGCATTGCCGCCCGGGTTCCGCCGGGAAAGGGCAGCTACGCGTTCCCCAACCTGGACCTCCAGATCCACATGTACCGGCGGCCCGAGGGCGAGTGGCTTGGCCTGGACAACGAGGTCTCCTTCGGTACGGACGGCATCGGCCTGACCTCCACCGTGCTGCACGACCTCACGGGACCGTTCGGGCGAGCCGAACAGATCCTGACGCTGCGGAAGAGCTGACCGGCGGCCGCGGCGCCGGCTAGTGGAAAACGAGCCAGCCGACGACGGTGGCCAGGCCGGTCAGGAACGCGCCCCAGAGGATGTCCGCGACCACGATCGCCAGCGGCCAGTTTTTCAGGGTGGCGGCGTTGGTGAGGTCATAGGTTGCATAGGCGAAGCCGCCCAGCGCGGCGCCGTAACCCAGCGCCGTCAGCCAGCTGCCGCCGTCGAGCGCGGGCCGGAGGGCAAAGAAGAGGATCCCGGCGATGTACAGCACGTAGAACACCACGGCGTACCCTAGATGGGGCTTGTCCGACATCAGGTGGCCCAAGTGCCGGCGGTAGAACTTGTTCATCGACTTGAGCCAGACGGCGTCGATGACGGCGAACGCGGCGGCTACCACCAGGAATTGCAGAATGACCATAAGGGAGCATAACAACATGCAGCAGGCCGCGGCGGGACCCCGGAACCTGACGGTGTTCCGGCAGGATCACTCCCTCGGCCCGGCGGCGGACCTCGACTTCGCCCTGACCCTTCTGCAGCGGGTCAAGACCGGGTCCCTGGTCCCCCTGCTGCGGCTCTACCGGCCCGCCCCCACGGTGGCGTTCGGCCAGCGTGACACCCACTTGCCTGGCTTTGACGCCGCCACCCTGGCCTGCCGGGAACTTGGTTTCGAACCGCTGGTCCGGAAGGCCGGGGGCAGGGCCGCCGCGTACCACGAGGGCACCCTGGTGATCGACCACCTGGAGCCCCATGCTGACGCGATTGCCGGGGCCAAAGGCCGGTTCTCCCTCTTCGGCGAGCTGCTGGCGCAGGCCCTGCGCGACGCCGGGGTGGCGGCCGCTGTCGGCGAGATTCCGGGGGAGTACTGCCCGGGCGAATTCAGTGTCCACGGCCGGGATCCCCTGGTCCCGGAGCACCCCATCAAGCTGGTCGGCACCGCCCAGCGAGTGGTGGCCGGCGGCTGGCTGTTCAGCTCCGTGATCATCGTGGAGAACTCCGCGCCCATCAGGGCAGTCCTCGAGGCGAGTTACGCCGCGCTGGGCCTTGACTGGGACCCGGCCACCGCCGGCGCCGCCGATGACCTGGTCCCGGGCCTGGACGTGCCCGCCGTGGAGGCAGCCGTACTGGCCGCCTACGCCCGGTACGCCACGCTCGACGACGGCGACTTCGGCGCCCTGCTGCCCTAACGGCCGAGACGGCTCACGCTGGGCGGGCGGCCAGGAGCTGTTCGCGCAGGATATCGGCGTGCCCGCAGTGCTGGGCCAGTTCCCGCAACAGGTGCAGGTAAACCCACCGCAGCGGCAGCGGGCCGCGCCTGTTTCCGGTCACCAGGTGGTCCAGGCCCAGGGGTGCGGCGCGCTCACGCGACTGGGCGCAGGCTTCCCGGTACGCGGCCTGGACGCCGGCGATCGAGTCATCGGCAGCCAGGATGAAGGACTCGTCCGGGGTGGCCGGAATACCGATGTCCTGCCGGCTGCGGCGGGTGATGGCCTCGTCGAACCAGACCTTCTCCACGAACGTGGCGTGCTTGACCAGCCCCAGCAGCGTGGTGCGGGAGGGGACCAGGGACGCGCGGGCCTCCTGTTCGGTCATTCCGTCCAGGCAATCGTGCAGCGCGGCCCGGTGTTCGTCGAGGAACGCGTCGAACTGCGTCCGCAGATCCGCCGCGAAAATACCGGGCTCCGTGCTGGGGTGATGGCTCATAGGCCACATCCTAATAGCACCCGGCCCGGCACCGGCCCCTGCGGCCCCTGCGGCCCCTCCGGCCCGGCCGGTGCTATCCGCCCGGAGGACCTACCGGCGGGTAGCGCCGGAACGCGGGCTGCGTCACAAATCCGGCGGTTTGACTTTCCGGCGTGATCCATCCCACACTGAATCCGCCGGACAATCCTTCCGAGGAGGTCCCGGCGATCATGTTTGGCGGTTACCGGCCCGAGCCAGGGCACGGCAACCATGACGACGCGTTCTTGCCCGGAGCCACCCTCCGCAGCGCCGCGTCACCCCCTATAAGTAAACAAGCCTATGATCTGCGGCGGGAGAGTCCTGCCGGTACATGCAGCAGGCGCCGTAGGAGCAAATCCTCCCCAGGAATCTCTCAGGCCCACGTACCGCCGCGGCGAGGCAACTCTGGAAAGCAGCCGGATCATTTCCCGGCTCACCGACGGTGCAAGCGGTTCCTGCGGGGGCAGGTACGCGGAAACTCTCAGGTCCAAGACAGAGCGGGGAGGAACCCGAATCATCGTGGCACCAGCCACTTGAACGATGGAGTTCCTTATGACGATTCAGCGACCACCTTCCACCATGGTTGAAGCTCCCCACCTCGAGCGGCAGCTCAGCAACCGGCACATCCAGCTCATCGCGATCGGCGGCGCCATCGGCACGGGCCTGTTTATGGGCTCGGGCAAGACCATCTCCGCGGCCGGCCCCTCGGTCATTTTCGTCTACATGATCATCGGCTTCATGCTGTTCTTCGTCATGCGGGCCATGGGCGAACTGTTGCTCTCCAACCTGCACTACAAGTCCTTCAGCGATTTCGCCGCCGATCTGCTGGGCCCGTGGGCGGGCTTCTTCACCGGCTGGACGTACTGGTTCTGCTGGGTGATCACCGGCATTGCCGACGTTATTGCCATTGCCGGGTACTCCCAGGAGCTCTGGCCCGGCCTGCCCCTCTGGATTCCGGGCCTGGTCACCATCGCGATCCTGCTGCTGCTGAACCTGACCACCGTCAAGGCCTTCGGCGAGACCGAATTCTGGTTCGCGCTGATCAAGATCGTCGCGATAGCGGCGTTGATTGTGGTGGGCCTGTTTATGATCTTCAGCGGGTTCAGCTCCGACGCCGGACCGGCGACTTTCAGCAACCTCTGGAGCCACGGCGGGTTCTTCCCGAACGAGTTCATGGGCTTTGTGGCCGGCTTCCAGATCGCCGTCTTCGCCTTCGTCGGCATCGAACTGGTCGGCACCACCGCAGCCGAGGCCAAGGACCCCGAGAAAAACCTGCCGCGGGCCATCAACTCCATTCCGATCCGTGTCCTGCTGTTCTACGTCGGCGCACTTATCATCCTGATGTCGGTCACGCCGTGGACCCAGTTCGCCGCCGGACACAGCCCGTTCATCGCCATGTTCTCCCTGGCCGGTCTCGGCGCCGCCGCCACCGTGGTCAACCTGGTGGTCCTGACCTCGGCCATGTCCTCGGCCAACTCCGGGATTTACTCCACCTCCCGCATGGTCTACGGCCTCGCCCAGGAAGGTGACGCCCCCGCCCCCTTCGCAGCGCTGTCCCGCCGCAAGGTTCCGCAGAACGCCTTGTTCCTCTCGTGCGTGCTGCTGCTCTCCGGCGTCGTGCTGATGTACGCGGGGGAGAACATCGGCAAGGCCTTCGAAATGGTTACAACCGTGTCCGCCGTCTGCTTCGTCTTCGTGTGGTCCATCATCCTGGCCAGCTACCTGGCCTTCCGCAGGCGCCGCCCGCAGCTGCACGATGCCTCGAAGTTCAAGATGCCCGGCGGCGTGCCCATGGTCTGGGTCGTCTTCGCCTTCTTCGCCTTCGTGCTCTGGACGCTGACCACGCAGCCGGACACGTTGTCGGCCCTGCTGGTGACGCCGGTCTGGTTCATCATCCTCGGCGCCGCATGGCTGGTCCTGCGCCGCCGTCCGGTGCACCTGGCCCGTTACGAGGCCTTCAAGGCCGAACTCCAGTCCGAGCAGGATGAAGCTGCCGGATCCCGGAAGGTGGAGAGCCAGTGAGCACCGCAGCAACCCCACAGCCCGGCGGCCCCGCAACTGAACAGCGGGAAGAGCCCGGCGCCGAGTTCGTCCTCACCCTCGACTGCGCCGAATCACCCGGCATCATCAACGCCGTGTCCAAATTCCTCCTGGACCACGGCTGCAACATTGTGGACATCAAGCAGTTCGGCGACCGGCTCGTGGAGCACTTCTTTATGCGCGTGCACTTCGTCTCAACCGGCACCGCGGCGGACGTCGAGGAGCTCCGGCAGGATTTCGCGCCGGTCGCCGCCGAGTGGGCGATGACCTGGCGGCTGGAACGCCACGGCCGGAAGCAGCGGATCCTCGTTATGGTCTCCAAATACGGGCACTGCCTGAACGATCTTCTCTTCCGCGCCAGGATCGGTGAACTCCCGGTCGAGATTGTCGCCGTCGTGTCCAACCACCCGGACCACGAGGGCCTGGTCACCTGGCACGGGATCCCCTTCCACCACGTGCCCGTCAGCCCCGCGACCAAACCGGAGGCAGAAGCAACGCTCCTGGACCTGGTGGAGGCGTACAACGTGGAACTGGTGGTCCTCGCCCGGTACATGCAAGTCCTCAGCGACAACCTCACGGCCAGGCTCGCCGGCAGGGCCATCAACATCCACCACTCCTTCCTGCCGAGCTTCAAAGGAGCCAAGCCCTACCACCAGGCTTACGCCCGCGGCGTCAAGACTGTCGGGGCCACGGCGCACTATGTGAACTCGGAACTGGATGAGGGGCCAATCATCGCCCAGCAGGTCATCGAGGTGGACCACACCTATACCCCGGAGGACCTCGTCGCCGTGGGCCGGGACGCCGAATGCAAGGCCCTGACGAACGCCGTCCGCTGGCACTCCGAGGGGCGCATCATCCTCTCAGGGAACCGCACCGTCATCCTGCGCTGACCCGCGCCCGCCTGCCCAAATTCTGGAGTTCCCTGTGAAGACCCACCTTCCTCTGTCAACCGCGTCCCATGCCCCGCCCGCCCAGCCGGACACAACACTGCCAGCGCGGCTGGAAATCATTCCCACCTCCGGCATCGTCACCAGAGTCCAGGCCGGACTCGCGCCGGGAACGGCACTGACCGTGACCTGCCTTCCCCATCACGGTGTCCAACCCACCCTGGAAACGGCCGTCCAGCTGCGCCGGCTCGGCCACAGCGTAGTCCCGCACCTGGCAGCGAGGAGCCTTGAAAGCCGTGCGCAACTGGCCGGCATCCTTACCGAGTGCCGAACCGCCGGGATCAACGAGGTTTTTGCCGTCGGCGGTGATGCCGCGCAGCCGGCCGGCCCGTACCAGAACAGTGCACGGCTCCTGGAGGACATCGCCGATTTGTCCGGCGGGGCCATGTCCGCCGGCGTTGCCGGGTACCCGGAAGGGCATCCCGGGCAAAGCCAGCTCTACATGCTGGATGCGCTGCTGGAAAAACAGCACCTCGCTACCAGCGTGGTGACGCAGATGTGCTTCTCGGCGGCCCGGATCAGCTGGTATGTCGAGTTGCTCCGCCGCGAAGGCGTTACCCTTCCGGTGTGGGCCGGCGTCGCCGGGTCCGTTCCCCGGACCAAGCTCATTTCGCTGGCGACCAAGATCGGGGTGGGACCGTCCCTGCGGTTCATCAGCCGCAAGGGCCCGCTGGCCCGGCGGCTCCTCGACGGCGGCAACTACTCGCCCAGCCGCCTCGTGGCCGAATTGTCGGCGGCGCAGCCGGCCCTGGCGGGCGTCCACCTCTATACATTCAACAATCTGGAACCGTACGCCGCCGCCGGCGCCGGCGTAACGGCGGCTTCTGGAACGGCGGCGCCGGTGGAGCGGCAGCCATGACCGCGCCGGCGGGCGACGCCGGGCAGCTCCCGCGTCCCGGGCGGCGGCTGCCGTGGGCAGCTCTGCCGCGCGGCCTGCCGGTACGGATTACGGCCGGCGGCCGTTACCTGGGGCCGGGAACAGTGGACGGGTCGACGCCGGACGGTGCGGTGATGTGGGTCCGCTTCAACGGCCTCGAGGGCCGCCGTATGTTCCACCGCGACGACACGGTGTTCGTCGAAGTGGGCAAGTCGAAGTGGGCTAGTCGAAGTCGACTGGGCGGCGGTGGCGGCCCGCGGCGCTGTCAGTGGCCGCGGGCTATCCACTCCTCCAGGTGCGGCGCCTCGGCGCGCACCGTCGTCGGATCGCCATGACCGGTGCGCACCACGGTGTCTGCGGGCAGCGTGAGCAGCCGGTCGCGGATGGAACCGATGATGGTGGGGAAATCGCTGTAGGACCGGCCGGTGGCGCCCGGACCGCCCTGGAAGAGCGTGTCACCGGTGAACACGGTTCCCTTCGCGGGCAGGTAGAAGCTCACCGAGCCGGGGGAGTGGCCCGGGGTGTGCAGCGCCTCGAGGCGGGCGCCGGCCACCTCGAACGTATCGCCGTCGTCGATGCCGTGCTCCGGTTCGGTCCCGGGGAAGACGCGGTCCCACAGCATCCAGTCCTGCTGGTTCAGGTAGACCGGGGCGTTGACCAGGCTGCGGAAGGCGCCGACCGCTGCGATGTGGTCGTCGTGGCCGTGGGTGAGCAGGATGGCCTTGACGTTCCGGCCGGCGACGGCGGCCGCGGTGGCGTCGGCGTCGTGGGCGGGGTCGATCACCACGCAGTCCTCGTCATTGCCGACGATCCAGACGTTGTTGTCCACGTCCCAGGTGCCGCCGTCGAGCGAGAACGTCCCGGACGTGACCAGGCGGTCGATCCGCAGTGCTCCGCCGCTCACAGTTCCACCACCGAACGCAGCACGGCACCGTCGTGCATCTTGTCGAAGGCGTCCTCGATCTGGTCGATGGTGATCCGCTCCGTGACGAAGGCGTCGAGGTCGAGCCTGCCCTGCCGGTACAGGTCGATCAGCATGGGGAAGTCGCGGGACGGGAGGCAATCGCCGTACCAGGAGGACTTCAGGGAGCCGCCGCGGCCGAACACGTCCAGCAGCGGCAGTTCCAGGGTCATCTCCGGGCTGGGAACGCCCACCAGGACCACGGTGCCGGCGAGGTCGCGGGCATAAAACGCCTGCTTGTAGGTCTCCGGGCGGCCGACGGCGTCGATCACGACGTCGGCGCCGAAGCCGCCGGTCAGTTCGCGGATCGCCTCGACGGGGTCCACCCCGGAGGAGTCCACGGTGTGGGTTGCGCCGAGTTCCTTGGCGCGATCGAGTTTCTTGGCGTCGATGTCCACTGCGATGACAGTGGTGGCGCCGGCCAGGGCCGCGCCGGCCACGGCCGCCACGCCCACTCCGCCGCAGCCGATCACGGCCACGGAATTGCCGCGGCCGACGTTGCCGGTGTTGATCGCGGCGCCGAGGCCGGCCATCACGCCGCAGCCGAGCAAGCCGATGGCGGCGGGGTCGGCGTCGGCGTCCACCTTGGTGCACTGTCCGGCGGCCACCAGGGTTTTCTCGGCGAAGGCGCCAATGCCGAGCGCCGCGGTGAGCTCCGTGCCGTCCGCCAGGGTCATCTTCTGGGTGGCGTTGTGCGTGTTGAAGCAGTACTGCGGCTCGCCGCGGCGGCACGCGCGGCACTCGCCGCAGACAGCGCGCCAGTTCAGGACAACCCGGTCACCGGGGGCAACTTCGGTGACGCCGGGCCCCACCGCGCTGACCACCCCAGTGGCCTCATGGCCGAGCAGGAACGGGAAGTCATCGTTGATGGCGCCCTGCTTGTAGTGCAGGTCCGTGTGGCAGACCCCGCATGTGAGGATATCCACCAGGGCCTCGCCGGGCCCGGGGTCCGGAACCAGGATGGTCTCCAGGGTGACGGGGGCGTTCTTGGAGCGGACAACCGCGCCTTTGACTTCGTGGACCATGGGTAGCTCCTTTCATCACCGCGTCCGCGACGGGATGCGGCACGGCGCGGAATCCCGGGGTTAGCTGGGAGTCCGCGCCGTGGTGGTGTGGTGGTGGGTGTCCTGGTGGGGCTTAGGCCGCGAGGCGGGTCTTGACCTCGGCCGCCGAGGGATTGGTGGCTGCCGTGCCGTCCGGGAAAAGGACGGTGGGGACGGTGCGGTTGCCGCCGTTGAGCTTCTCCACAAGTTCGGCGGTGCCTTCGACTTCCTCGATGTTGATCTCGGTGTAGCCGATGCCCTGGGCGTCCAGCTGCTTCTTCAACCGGTTGCAGTAACCGCACCAGGTGGTCGAAAACATGGTGATGGTGCCGGAATCGGGGGTGAAGTCCACGAAGTTCTCCTCAACGCTGGTGGGCGGCGCGCAGTTGGCAGCGCCTCTGCCGGCAAAGCCGGATGTCACTGTGATCAACCGTAACCCGGGAGGCCCTATTCCCGCACGGCGGGTCCCGATGGCATGCTGGTGCCATGTGTGGACGCTACGTGATGGCCCGGGCTGTCGGGGACCTTCTGGCCGAGTTCGACGCCGGACTCGAGGAGGAGGTGGTCATCCCGCCGTCGTGGAATGTGGCCCCGACGGCGGACGTGCCCATCCTGCTGGAGCGGCTGGTGGACGGCGAACCGGTGCGGCAACTGCACATTGCCCGCTGGGGCCTGGTTCCCTCGTGGGCCAAGGATCCGGGCATCGGCTCCAAGATGATCAACGCCCGCAGTGAGAGTGTGCTGGAGAAGCCGGCCTTCCGGAAAGCCACCCGCGCCCGGCGCTGCGCTGTGCCGGCGGACGGATATTACGAATGGAAGGGTGAGGGCCGCGGCAAACAGCCCTATTACGTGCACCCGGCGGACGGCTCCCCGGTGGTCTTCGCCGGCCTCTACGAATGGTGGAAAGACCCGTCCAAGGCCGAGGGGGATCCGGAACGCTGGCTGCTGTCCACGTCGATCCTGACCACTGACTCCCCGCCGGAGGGCTACGCCGACGGGATGCTCGCCGAACTGACAGCGCTGCACGACCGCGTTCCGCTGCCAATGGACCGGGCTACCATGGCGACCTGGCTGGACCCGCAGGCCGATGACGCCGCCGCCCTGGTGGGGCTGGTCCGGGCCGGTGCGCACGACGTCGCCGAGGGCTGGAGGATCGACGCCGTGGGCACCGCCGTCGGGAATGTCCGGAACGATTCCCCGGAGCTGATCGAACCGGTCGGCAGCCTGTTCTAGGGGACACCCCGCCGGTCGCGCGAACGGCTGCGGCGGGCGGCCCGAGGCCGCGCCTAGACCGTGACTTTGCCGCCGGCGTCGACCGTCCACGTGGGGTTGAAGGCGACCTCCCAGCGGAAGCCGTCAGGGTCCGCGAAGTAGCCCGTGTACCCGCCCCAGGGCTGCGTCTTCGGAGCAGCGACGACGGCGCCCCCGGCGGCTTCTGCCTGGCGCAGTGCGGCATCAACTTCCGCGGCGCTGCCCACGTTGTGGCTCAGGGTAATGCAGGGGATGCCGGCCGGGGCGTCCGTGGCCGCCTCTGCCTGCATTTGGCCGGCATCCCACAGGGAGAGAACCAGGCCGTGGTTGGCCTGCAGGAAGAGCACTTCGCCGGGAACCTCGCGGTGGACAGGCCACCCCAGTCCCTCGACATAAAAGCGGCGGGAGGCGTCAACGCTGCGGACACCCAATGAGATGAAGTCGACTCGTGGTTGCATGATTCGATACTGTCATGCACATGTCCACACATCACCGTGACGCCAAACACGCCCAGGCCGACAAGGAACAGCTCGCCGCCGTGCGGGTGGCCGTCGACGAAGTGGATGAGCAAATCGTCGCGCTGATCGGCCGGCGCGAACGGCTAATCCGGATCGCCGGAACCCTGAAAGCCGACAGCGCAGAGGTCAGGGCGCCGGGCCGTGTTGAACGTGTCCTGGAGCACGTCAAGGCAACGGCTGAGCAGAAGGACATCGACACCGACATTGTCGAACAGACTTACCGGGGCATGATCGATGCCTTTATCCGGCTGGAGCTGGAAGTTTACAAGGCCAGCAGCTAAGGCTGCGGCAGGACGCCCCTAGAGCGAACCTAGAGGGATTCTTCTACGGGCACGTTGGACTGGTAGTCCCTGCCCTCACAGTCGCTGTACGCCGTCATGAGGTGGCCCTTGGCCAGGCCCATGACCGTGCTGAGCGGAAAATTCCCGGTAATGGTGTTTCCGGAGTGCTCCACGCCCTTGATGTCGAAGTTCTCCTCCGTGCCGTCGTGGCTGAAGCAGAAAAAGGAGACGGCCTCGCCGTTCATGAACTCGATTTCCATCCGGCGCTGGTGGGAGTGGTCCGGGGTGGCCGCTACGAGCCCCACCACGTAGGCCCCGGAACTCGGGATGTTCCCGTCAATATCGAACTTCGCCACCAAGGTTGAATCCTTGGCGGCGATGCTTACGTGCTTCAGGAGTGCGCTGTGGGAGCTCATGGCTCAATCCTGCTACCTCGGCTTGCGTCCGTCCACCCCCATCTAGGTTTTGCCCCGGCCCCGGCGTAGACTTGATTTGTTCGAAGATATATTCGAATCAATCTGTAGGGTTTGTACTTGCCGGGAGGCCTCATGGGGATGTTCAGCGAGTCGGTGGACGTCGCCTGTTCCCCGGCAGGCCAGCCGCAGACGGTCGTCTGGAAGGGCAGGCAGTACGAGGTCTGCGCCGAACCCGTCCGCTGGTTCGAGCGGCGGCAGTGGTGGGCCGAGGAACAGCGGGCACCCCTGGGCAGCGGACCGGGACTGGTGGACCACGAGATCTGGCGGGTCCAGGTCCGGGACACCGTCACGCCGGACCGGACTTTCACCCTAGACCTCACCAGGCACCTGGGTAGCGGCCGCTGGCGGGTGCTGCGGATCCATGATGCCCTGCATGCCTCGCGGGAGCCTGAATCGGCATGAGCTTCACCCACCTGCATGTCTCCACCGCCTTCAGCGCCCACTACGGGGTGTCCTGGCCGGAGGAACTCGCGGCGGCCGCGTCCGCCGACGGGGCCACGGCGCTCGCCTGCACTGACCGCGACGGACTCTACGGCACTGTCAAGCACCTTAAAGCCTGCATGGCGGCGGGGCTGGACCCCGTGGTGGGTGTGGATCTGGCGGTCTTTGACGACGACGGCGACCTCCGCACCCAGCTGGGCGGACGTGTTGTGGTGCTCGCCCACGGGCATAACCAGGGAGCCGGCTACCGTGCCCTGTGCCGGCTGGTCTCTGACGCACATGCCCGCACCACGGGGAAAGCGGGGGGAGTGGTGCCTGTTGCCGTGACCAGGGCGGAGCTGGCCTCACGCGCCCTCGATCCCTCAACGCTTGAACCGGTACTGACCGTTCTGATCGGTCCCGATTCGGACGTGGGGCGGGCCATGGGCGGGCGCCGGTACCTACGCCCCCGCACCCTCTTCAAACGCTGGCTGGATGTGATGCCTGCGGGAACCGTCGCGGCAGAGGTTGTGTCCCAGCTCAGCCCGCCCGGGGAACCCTTCAGCACCGCCCATGCCGTGCGGATGCTCAAACTCGCCGCCGAGCACTCGGTCCCCGCGGTCCTCAGCAACGCGGTGCGCTATTGCGCCGAAGACGGGGCAGCTACGGCTGACGTGCTGGATTCCGCCCGCACCCTGAAATCCCTTCCCGAGCTCTCCGCCGCCCCCCAGCTGCAGCCCAACGGCCAGGGCTGGCTGAAGACACCGGCTCAAATGCTGCGTCTGGGCCAGGAAATCATGCATGCCGCTGGCTACGGCGCCGCGGACCTCAAGAGCCTGCTGGCCCACACCGAGGCGCTCGCGGACCGCTGCCGGATGGACCCGGTCACGGACATGGGGTGGAAGCAGCCGGTGGTGCCCGAAGCCTCCGTGATCGGGATCGCCGGCGACCCGCTGGTAGAGCTTACCCAGCGGTGTGAGGCCGGGATCAACCGGCGCTTCCCGGGGATCACCGGGAAGGCTGCAGAGGAACTGCGCGCCCGGCTGGAACACGAGCTGCGGATCATCGACGGGCTCGGCTTCGCCTCCTACTTCCTGACGGTTGCCGAGGTGTCCCGGATGATCCTGGACATGGGTGTCCGGGCGGCGGCGCGCGGGTCGGGTGCCTCCAGCCTTGTGAATTTCCTGATCGATGTCAGCCAGGTCAACCCGCTGCAGCACGACCTCATTTTCGAACGCTTCCTTTCCCGCGACCGGGCCACGCTGCCGGACATTGACATCGACGTTGAAAGCGCCGAACGGCATAACGTCTACCGGAAGATCTTTGAACGGTTCGGCTCCGAGCGCGTCACGTTGATGAGCATGCAGAACGGATACCGTGCCCGCGGGGCGGTACGCGATGCCGGCCTGGCGCTGGGTATGGATGGCGGGGACATCGATGAGATCGCCAAGCAACTGTGGCGGTTCTCGGCCCGGAACTTCCGCGAAGCACTGGTGGAAAAACCAGAGCTGAAGGAATTCGCCGGCCGGGTAGAGCAGCGGGACTTCACGGAGAACCAGCAGTTGGATCTTCTGGTGGACCTGACCGAACGGCTGGACCGCCTGCCGCGCCACATTTCGATGCACCCCTGCGGGGTCATCCTGGGCGATGCCACCCTGCTGAACCGCACCCCGGTCCAGCCCAGCGGCCTGGGCCTGCCGATGAGCCAGTTCGACAAGCACGACATGGACCCGATGGGCATGCTCAAACTTGATGTGCTGGGCGTCCGGATGCAAAGCGCCATGGCTTTCGCGGTCCGGGAAGTGATCCGGCTGCACCCGTCCAAGGCCGAGGTGGTGGCGGCCGGCCGCCACCCCGTAGGCTCCGACGGGACCGGCCCGGACTACATCGCCGCTGACGGCCGGATCGACCTCAACGCCGTGCCGCTCGACGACGAACCCACCTATGAGCTGATCCGCAGCACCCACACCCTGGGCTGCTTCCAGATCGAATCTCCGGGGCAGCGGGAACTGATCGGCAAGCTGGCGCCCCGGGAATTCAACGACCTCATCATCGACATCTCACTCTTCCGGCCCGGACCCATGAAGTCGGACATGGTGCGGCCCTTCCTGGAACACCGGCACGGTTTCGCCCCTGAGGTCTATCCGCATCCGGACCTCAAGCCCGTGCTGCAGGAGACCCATGGTGTGACGGTTTTCCACGAGCAAATCCTTAAGACCTTCGATGTGATGACCGGCTGCGGGCTGGCCCGGGCGGACGAGTTCCGGCGTGCCCTCGGCAATGAGGTCATGGAAGGCAAGGTGGAGGAATTCTTCCGCCGTGAGGCACGGGCACGGAACTATACCCCTGCCGTGGTGGACAAGGTTTGGGGAACCCTCAAGGCGTTTGGCAGCTTCGGGTTCTGCAAAGCCCACGGGGCGGCCTTCGCCGTGCCCACCTACCAGTCGGCCTGGCTGAAGACCCACCATCCCGAGGCGTTCCTGGCCGGGCTCTGGGAGCACGACCCCGGTATGTACCCCAAACGGCTGCTGGTGGCAGAAGCCCGGCGCCTGGGCATTCCCATCCTGCCCCTGGACATCAACCGCAGCCAGGCCGAATACCGGGTGGAAAGGGTGGAGGCCGGCCCGGACCAGGGCAAACTCGGCATCCGGCTGAGCCTGAACGGTATCTACGGGCTGTCCGGGGCCGAGCTGAAACGTACCGTGGCCGGCCAGCCCTACGATTCCCTCGCTGACCTGCGCGCCCGTTCACGGCTGAGCAAACCCAGCATCCAGCGGCTTGCCCAGCTGGGGGCCTTCGATTCCCTGCACCGCTCCTCCGGGGGAACTGCCAACAGGGCTGACCTGGTCCAGCATCTGCAGCAACTGCAAACCCGTCCGCAGCGCAAGGGCGTAGAGATCATAGAGGGCCAGCTCGCCCTGCCCCTGGGCGATGTCGAGCTCAAAAACCTGAAAGGAGGCCTGCCTGCCCCCACCCTGGTGGAGACGGTCCGCGCCGAACTGGATCTGTTGGCCCTGGACGTCAGCGGGCACCTGATGGCCAGCCACGCGCCGCTGCTGGAAAGGCTGGGCGTGACGACGGCGGACAAGCTCCTGGGGTTGCGAAACGGCACCGAAGTCCTGGTGGCCGGGGTGCGGGTAGCCACCCAGACCCCGCCGATGCGCGGCGGCCGTCGGGTGGTCTTCATCAGCATCGATGACGGCACCGGCTGCGTGGATTCCGTGTTCTTCCACGAGGCCCAGGAACAGTCAGGTCCCCTACTCTTCGGCACCCGGCTGCTGCTGATCCGCGGGACCACCCGGCGGACCGGACCGCGCGGCATCAGCATCAGCGCCTCCATGGCCTGGGACCTCAGCCGTACCGAGACCCTGCCGTTCCCTCCGGCGGCGGAGGGTCCCGGCCGGGGCGGCGGACCCGGCACGGCCGGGCATCCGGGGTATCCCGACGCCGCGGTCCCCGGTCCGCTGGACGGGATCCGGCGCAACCTTGCCATCACTGGCATGGGCGGCTGACCAACGGTAGACCTTCTGCGCACTGGCGGCCGGGCGGCGGCGGGCCGCGTTGGTTGGCCTCCCGGGAACCGATAGCATGGACGAGGCTGGCTGTGGTCCCCGTATGCCACAAGCTACGAAGCCTTAACTTTGAATAGGAGACACCCGTGTCAGATGCCCAGCAGATCACCCTTCTCGTCGACGGCGAAGAGACCAAGGTGACTACCGGGACCACCGGCGCGGAACTCTTTTTTGAGCGCCGCGACGTTGTTGTGGCCCGCGTCAACGGCGAACTGAAGGACCTGGACCAGGCGCTCCCGGAGGGTGCCGCCGTCGAATCCGTCACCATTGACTCCCCGGACGGCCTCAATGTCCTGCGGCACTCAACAGCCCACGTTATGGCCCAGGCGGTGCAGCAGTTGCGCCCCGACGCCAAGCTCGGCATCGGCCCGTACATCACCGACGGCTTCTACTTCGACTTCGACGTCGAGGAACCCTTCACCCCTGAAGACCTGCGCCAGCTGGAAAAGATGATGCAGAAGATCATCAACCAGAACCAGAAGTTCGTCCGCCGGGTTGTCTCCGAGGACGAGGCGCGCGAGGCCATGAAGGACGAGCCCTACAAACTCGAACTGATCGGCCTTAAGGGCGCCGGGTCCGACGCCGACGGCTCCAACGTCGAGGTCGGCGGCGGCGAACTGAGCATCTATGACAACGTCGAGCGCAAGGAAGGCACCGCCGTCTGGTGCGACCTGTGCCGCGGGCCGCACCTGCCCAACACCAAGCTGATCTCCAACGCGTTCGCCCTGACCCGCTCCTCGGCGGCCTACTGGCGCGGCAGCGAGAAAAACAAGCAGCTGCAGCGCATCTACGGCACTGCCTGGCCCACCAAGGAGGCCCTGAAGGCCTACCAGGAACGGGTTGCCGAGGCAGAGCGCCGCGACCACCGCAAGCTCGGCGCCGAACTGGACCTGTTCTCCTTCCCGGACGAGCTGGGTTCCGGCCTGCCGGTGTTCCACCCCAAGGGCGGCATCATCCGCAAGGCCATGGAGGATTACTCCCGCCAGCGCCACGTCGACGCCGGGTACGAGTTCGTCTACACCCCGCACATCACCAAGGGCCACCTTTACGAGGTCTCCGGACACCTCGACTGGTACCGGGACGGGATGTTCCCCCCGATGCACATCGACGCGGAACTGAACGAGGACGGCACGGTGCGCAAGCCCGGCCAGGATTACTACCTGAAGCCGATGAACTGCCCCATGCACAACCTCATCTTCGGCTCCCGGGGACGGTCCTACCGCGAACTGCCGCTGCGCCTCTTCGAATTCGGCTCGGTGTACCGCTACGAGAAGTCCGGCGTGGTGCACGGCCTCACCCGCGTCCGGGGCATGACCCAGGACGACGCCCACATCTACTGCACCCGCGAGCAGATGAAGGACGAGCTCACCACCACGCTCAACTTCGTCCTCGGGCTGCTGAAGGATTACGGCCTTGAGGACTTCTACCTGGAGCTGTCCACCAAGGACCCCGAGAAGTTCGTCGGTTCCGACGAGGTCTGGGAGGAAGCCACCCAGACCCTGGCCGAGGTCGCGCAGGAATCGGGACTGGAGCTTGTCCCGGATCCGGGCGGAGCAGCGTTCTACGGCCCCAAGATCTCGGTCCAGGCCCGGGACGCCATCGGCCGGACCTGGCAGATGTCCACCATCCAGCTGGACTTCAACCTGCCGGAGCGGTTCGAGCTTGAGTTCCAGGCCGCCGACGGCACCCGGCAGCGGCCGGTCATGATCCACCGCGCCCTCTTCGGCTCGATCGAACGGTTTATGGGTGTCCTGACCGAGCACTACGCCGGGGCGTTCCCCGCGTGGCTGGCGCCGGTCCAGGTGGTGGGCATTCCCGTGGCCGAAGCCTTCAACGACTACATGTTCGACGTCGTCGGCCAGCTCAAGGCCGCCGGGATCCGCGCCGAGGTGGACATTTCCTCGGACCGTTTCCCGAAGAAGATCCGGACTGCCAGCAAGGACAAGATCCCGTTTGTGCTGATCGCAGGCGGGGACGACGCCGAGGCCGGCGCCGTGTCCTTCCGCTTCCGTGACGGCAGCCAGGACAACGGGGTGCCCGTGGCCGAGGCCGTCCAGCGGATCGTCGACGCCGTCCGTAACCGGGCCAGCTAGCGGGGGAGCAGCACGTGCAGGAGACCACAGGCGCTGTCCCGGGCTACCCGGGGGACGACGGCGTGACCGACGACTTTGGCCTGGCCGGGGTGCCGGACGCGTTCCAGCGCCTGTGGACTCCGCACCGCATGGCCTACATCAAGGGCGGCCAGCACCAGTTCAAGAACCCGGACGACTGCCCGTTCTGCGTCGCTCCGGAACGTGAGGACGACGATTCCCTGATCGTGTACCGGGGACAGACCTGCTACGTCGTCCTGAACCTCTTCCCGTACAACCCCGGCCATCTCCTGGTCTGCCCCTACCGGCACATCCCGGACTACACGGACCTGACCGTCGAGGAAACCGCCGAGTTCGCCGACCTGACGCAGACAGCCATGCGGGTGCTGCGCAAGGTTGCCAACCCCAGCGGGTTCAACCTGGGAATGAACCAGGGGGTGACCGGCGGCGCCGGGATCGCCGGCCACCTGCACCAGCACGTGGTGCCGCGCTGGGGCGGGGACGGTAACTTCTTCCCGATCATCGCGCAGACCAAGGCGATCACCCAGACGCTCGGCGAAGTCCGCCAGCAGGTGGCCGAGGCGTGGCCGCAGGCCGCCGACAGCGGCAGCGACGCCGGTCCGTCGACCCCGGGGACCGCGAATGCTGAATAAGCACGCCCGGAGTTTCTTCACCGCACTCTTCTCGCCGCTGGCCCGGTGGCTGCTGCGGATGGGCATTTCACCGGACGCCGTCACCATCATCGGCACCGCCGGTGTGGTGGTCGGTGCCCTGGTGTTCTACCCCCTGGGTCAGTTGTGGTGGGGAACGTTGTTCATCACGGCCTTTATTTTTTCCGACGTCATTGACGGCATCATGGCCCGCATGCAGGAACGCGGCGGACGCTGGGGCAACTTCCTGGATTCCACCCTGGACCGCGTCGCCGACGGTGCGCTCTTCGCCGGCGTCGCCATCTGGTTCTTCACCGGCGGCGCCGATACCCCCATCGCCATCGCCGCCGTCGTCTGCCTGGTGCTGGGCATGGTGGTGTCCTACGCGCGGGCCAAGGCGGAGGCGCTCGGCTACCACGCGAACGTTGGGATCGCAGAGCGGGCCGAACGGCTGGTCTCGGTGCTGGTAGTCACCGGTTTTACGGGTCTCGGCCTGCCCACGGTGGTCCTTCTCGCCACCCTCTGCCTGCTGGCCGTGGCCAGCTTCGTGACCATTGTGCAGCGGATCGCCGCCGTGCACCGCCAGTCCGTCGACGAGATCGAGGGAACGGCCAGCGAACAGGCCGCCTGAACACCGTAACCGGAATACAACCGGGCCCCGGCGGGGGACTAGTATTAGCCTTACCGGCCAATGGTTCCCGGTAATCCGGTGTGTGCGAGCCGGTGTACGCCAGATTGTCATCTGCGTGCCGCCCGTGCCCCGGCGAGGTCATCTATCTACCCATAGGGGTTTTTGTGTCTACACCTGATGTAAGCAACGAAGCCGGCGCGTCCGCCAAGAACGTAACGGGCAGCAGCCGCGTCAAGCGCGGCATGGCGGAGATGCTCAAGGGCGGCGTCATCATGGACGTCGTCAACGTCGAGCAGGCCCTCATCGCCGAGGATGCCGGCGCCGTTGCCGTCATGGCGCTCGAGCGCGTTCCCGCCGATATCCGCGCCCAGGGCGGCGTGTCCCGCATGAGCGACCCGGACATGATCGACAAGATCATCGACGCCGTGTCCGTCCCCGTGATGGCCAAGGCCCGGATCGGCCACTTCGTCGAAGCCCAGGTCCTGCAGTCCCTCGGAGTCGACTACATCGACGAGTCCGAGGTCCTGACCCCGGCCGACTACACCAACCACATCGACAAGTGGAACTTCACCGTCCCGTTCGTCTGCGGTGCCACCAACCTCGGTGAGGCGTTGCGCCGCATCAACGAGGGCGCGGCCATGATCCGCTCCAAGGGTGAGGCCGGCACCGGAGACGTCTCCAACGCCACCACCCACATGCGCCAGATCCGCGCCGAGATCCTGAAGCTGGCCGCCCTGCCCGAGGACGAACTCTACGTCGCCGCCAAGGAACTGCAGGCCCCGTACGAACTGGTCAAGGAAGTTGCCTCCACCGGCAAGCTCCCGGTCGTGCTGTTCACCGCCGGGGGCATCGCCACCCCGGCTGACGCCGCCATGATGATGCAGCTTGGCGCCGACGGTGTCTTCGTCGGCTCCGGCATCTTCAAGTCCGGCAACCCGGCCCAGCGCGCCGCCGCCGTCGTGAAGGCCACCACCTTCTTCGACGACCCGGACGTTATCGCCAAGGCCTCCCGCGGCCTGGGCGAAGCCATGGTCGGGATCAACGTCGACGAGATCCCGCAGCCGCACCGCCTCGCCGAGCGCGGCTGGTAACTCGCGCTAATGAGGGCGCCGGACGGCGCTGATCCTCGGCGTGCTATTCCCCGCGCCTTGTTGGCAGCTAAGCGGCAGCCCGGGGCGCGGGGCCCCTTTTACGCACGCTGCCGGATCACACCGCCCGGGGCCTTGCGCTTTTGATGAGTACGACGGCGGCGGGTCACCTTATTTGGGTGGCCCGCCGCCGTCGTTTCCTCTTAAGGGACCTACTCGAGGCCGCGGCGCTTGAGCAGAGGTTCCAGCTGGGCGTCCCGGCCGCGGAATGCACGGAAGGACTCCAGCGGGTCCCGGCTGTTGCCGCGGGAGAGGAGTTCGGCGCGGAAGAAGTCACCGTTCGCCCGGGTCAGCCCGCCGTTGGCCTTGAACCACTCCACGGTTTCGGCGTCGAGGACTTCGCTCCAGATGTAGGAGTAGTACCCGGCCGCGTACCAGCCGCCGGCGAAGATGTGCTGGAAGTAGCCGGTCCGGTAGCGGGGCGGGATCAGGCTGTGCGCCACCCCGGCCGCGGCGAGGGCCTTCGCTTCGAACTCCAGCGCGTCGTCGGGAATCTCCGAGCCGTCGAGCACATGCCAGGCAAGGTCCAGCAGGGCCGCGCCCAGGTACTCCGTGGTGCCAAACCCCTCGCCCCACAGGGCGGCCTCGTTGAGCTTGTCCACCGCTTCCTTCGGGAGCGGCTCGCCGGTGGCGTGGTGCCGGGCGTAGTTGGCGAGCACCTCCGGCCACATGATCCACATTTCGTTGACCTGGGACGGGTACTCGACGAAGTCGCGCGGCACGGAGGTGCCGGCGAACCGCGGGTAGGTGACCGAGGAGAACAGGCCATGCAGGGCGTGCCCGAACTCGTGGAACGTAGTCCGGAGCTCGTCCAGCGTCAGCAGGGTGGGTTCCCCGGCGGGCGGCTTGGAGATGTTCAGGTTGTTGATCACCACCGGCCGGGTATTCAGCAGTCCGGACTGCTCCACCAGCGAGTTCATCCACGCCCCGCCGCGTTTGGAATCCCGGGTGTAGTAGTCGCCCAGGAACAGCCCGAGGTCGGTGCCGTCGGCGTTTTTCACTTCCCAGACCCGGACATCCGGGTGGTAGCCGGCAAGGTCGGTGCGCTCGTGGAACGTGATGCCGTACAGGGCGTTGGCGGCGAAGAACACCCCGTCGCGGAGCACCCGGTCCAGCTCGAAGTACGGCCGCAGGGCCTGTTCGTCCACGGAATACCGCTCGCGTTTGACCTTCGCCGAGTAGTACGCCCAGTCCCAGGCCTCCAGCGGGTGGCCGGCGACCTCTGCCAGGGCCTCGGCCTCGGCGTCGGCGTTCCGGACAGCGGCCGGGGCCAGCCGGTTCATCATGGCCTGCACCGCTTCGAAGTCCGGGGCGGTCTGCTGGTCGACGCTGAGCTCGGCAAAGTTCGCGAACCCGAGCAGCGCCGCCTTCTCGGCACGGAGCCGGACCATGTCCTTGACCAGATCCAGCACGTCCAGGCTGCCGCCGCCCGTGCCGCGGCTGACGGAAGCCTCGAACAGCCGGCGCCGCACATCACGGTTCTCGAGCGCGGCCAGTGCCGGCTGGTTGCTCGGCTGGATCAGGGTGAGCAGGAACTTCCCCTCGTGGCCCGCGGTCCGGGCGGCCTCGGCGGCGCTGGCGACGTCGTCGGCGGGAAGCCCGGCGAGGTCGGCGGCGTCATCGAGCAGCAGCGAGGCTGACTTCATGCCCTCCTTCACGCGTTGGCCGAACTCGGTGCCAAGCGTGGACAGCTCGGCGTTGATCGCCTTCAACCGCTCCTGGCCGGCGTCGTCGAGCTGGATGCCCGACTGGCGGAACTCCTTGAGGTATTCGGTCACCAGCCGGCCCGATTCGGCGTCAAGCCGGTCGGTATTGATCGCAGCGAAACGCTCGAACAGCCCCCGGTTCAAATAGACTGCGTCCTGGTGCGCCGAGAACGCGGGGGAGAGCTGCGTCTCAAGATCCCGGATGGCGTCCGAGGCATCCGCGGAGACCAGCGTGAAGAACGACGCCGCCGCACGCTGCAGGAGCTGTCCGGAGCGCTCCATGGCCAGCGCGGTGTTTTCGAAGGTCGCCGGTTCCGGGTCGTCCACGATCGCCTGGATTTCGGCCAAATGTTCGGCCAGGCCCGCTTCGACGGCTTCGGAGTAATGCCGGACCTCGATGTCCGCGAAAGGCGGCAGTCCGTAGGGCAAGGGGCTGGGGCTCAGCAAGGGGTTGGTCATGAAATAACTCTTTCATGTACGGCGCCGGTTCTCAATGGAGTGCTGCGCGTGTTGTGATCCCGGCCACCGTACGATGGCGGAATGCATATCATCACCACCGGGCTGCGCGGGCGGCTGCTGGCCGGATCTGCAGCGCTTGCGCTGACGGCCACCCTGGCCTCCTGCGGACTTGTGGCCCGCCCGGACGCCAACTCCGCGCCGTCGTCGTCCGGCACCTCAGCAGGCGCGCCCGCCGGTGCCTCCGCCGGTACATCCGCGGGCTCCAGCCCCGGCAGCACAGCTTCGGCGCCGGGCACACAAGGACCGTCCACGCCCGCTCCCACGCCGACCCCCGGAAAGGGGCCCGCCTGCGCGGCCGTCCGCTGCACCTCGGTGCTGATGACCGGAGACATGCTGGTCCACGCCCAGCTGTGGGAACAGGCGCGCGCGGACGCCCTGGCCGCCGGCTCCAAGGGCCTCGACTTCGGCCCACTCCTGGCCGGCCAGCGCAGATACATAGAAAAGAGCGACCTCGCCATCTGCCACCAGGAGACGCCGGTGTCCACGCCCACCGGCCCGTTCTCCGCCTACCCGTCGTTCAACGTTCCGCCGCAGATCATCACCGCTGCCCAGCAGGTGGGGTATCAGGCCTGCACCACGGCCAGCAACCACACCATCGATCAAGGCACCAAGGGCCTGGTCCGGACTCTGGACGCCCTCGACGCCGCGGGCCTCCAGCACACCGGGTCCTACCGCAGCGAAGCCGATTCCCGCGGCATCATGATCATTCCTACCGCCGCCGCAAACATCGCCGTGATCGAAGGGGCCTACGGGCTGAACGGCCAGACCCCGGAGTTCGCGTGGCAGGTGGACATGCTCAATCCTGCCGCGATGATTGCCAAAGCCAAGAAAGCGCGGGCGCTGGGGGCGGACATTGTCCTCGGGGTGATGCACGCGGGGGATGAGTATGCCAGCGTGCCGAACGCGGAACAGCGCAGCGTGGCACACGCCCTGGTGGACAGCGGCCAGTTCACCATGATCTACGGCCACCACACCCACTCGGTCCTCCCCATCGAACGGTACAAGGGGACCTGGATTGCCTACGGGCTTGGGAACGGCGTAACGGAACTTTCACCCTGGTACGTGGTGAACAACGAAGGGCTGCTGCTGCGCGCACAGTTCAGCCAGGACGACGCCGGTAAGTGGTCCGCGTCGGACCTCGCCTGGGCGCCGTCTGTCATTGTCCGCAGCCCCTACCGCTGGTGCTCTGTGGCCTCCGACGCCCCGCAGGGTCCCTGTGCCGGCGCCGCGGCGGACGCGGCCACCCGGCTGCGGACCCGTACCGTGGTGGAATCGATGGGCGCCGCCGCCGCGGGCGCCCACGAACTCCTGATCACCAAGGAACGCTAGGGGTGGCCGCGCCGCTGCCCGCAACCGTCCACCTGTTGTGCGGCCTGAATGGTGCCGGAAAAACAACCCTGGCGGGCGAACTCCAGGCATCCCTTCCCGCAGTCCGGTACAGCCTGGATGACTGGATGCTCCGGCTCTACCCGGAACTGCACTACGCAACAGGCGAGTATGGCCGCCGGGCGGAGGCCTGCAAACTCCTGATATGGGATACAGCCCGGCAGGTCCTGGAGGCCGGTACCGACGTCGTCCTCGACTGGAACCAGTGGAGCCGCGCCCGGCGGGCGGAGTGGCGGGACCGGGCCACGGGCGCCGGTTTCGCCGTTCTCCTGCACCACGTCCGGACTCCGCTACACACAGCCATAGAGCGCACGCGGCTCCGGACGTTGGCCGGAGAGCCGAACTCGCACCCGTTGGACGAAGCTGGTGTCCGGCACCTGGCGGGCATCTTCGAGGACCCCGAGGCCTCGGAAGGCTTGCCGGTAGTCACCGTGTCCACCTAACGACGGCGGGACTTGGGACTGCGGCCGGCCGCCAACAGGCGCCGCCCGTCAGCGCGGCGGGCGCTCCGAAACCGCGCGGACCATAAAGACGCTGTGCGGGTCCAGGACGTAGTCCGCGAATGGGGGGCAAACGGTGAACCCGTGACGTTCGTAGAGCCTGCGGGCCGGGGCGAAGAACTCCTGCGACCCGGTCTCAAGGAACAGCCGCTGGTAACCACGCCGCGCCGCCTCGTCCAGGATCCCGGCGAGCAGAAGCGAAGCCACACCGCGGCCGCGGGCGTGGTTGGCCGTGCGCATCGACTTGATCTCACCTTCGGCGGTCCCGAGTTCCTTCAAAGCCCCGCAGCCAAGGAGACGGCCGCCGTCCGGGCCGCCGTCGTCGCGAGCAGTCCAGAAGGCGATGTCCGGACCGGCCAAAGCCTCCGGGTCGAGGGCGTGGACACTCTCGGCCGGTGATGTGGCGGCCATGTCGGCGAGGTGCTCTGCCAGCAGGTTCAGCACGTCCGGCCGTGCCGGGGTGTCGCGCGCGATGGTGATCATGCACGGGCCTCGGGCGCCGGGATTGAAGCTACCCGTAGCATCCTGGGGACGTCCCGGTCAGCGCGGCCGGCGGGCTGCGTGCTCGCGTGCCTGCACGGCGTAGGTGTCATCGGGGGTGCCTGGAACGAAGCTGCCAAACTTCCGCTCCGCCGCAGTCTTGATCAGGAAGTCGGCCAGCGCAGGGTTCTTCGGCAGCAGCGACCCGTGGAGGTAGCTGGCGACGATGTTGCGGTAGCGGGCGCCTTCCTGGCCGTCGCTGCTGTTGTTGCCAGTGCCCTTCGCCGTGGTCCCCAGCGGTGTCACGCCCGGTCCCAGCGTCGTCTGGCCGCTGTGGTTTTCGTACCCCAGCACCGTGCCGAACTCCGGCGAGGACACCGCGACGTTGCCGATCAGCCGCTCGTCGGTGCCGTGGGTCTCGACGTCGAGGACGCCGATTCCGGGGATGACGGAGCCGGTCCTGGTCTTAAAGAACTTGCCGAACAGCTGGTAGAGCCCGCAGATGACCAGCATGGGCATCCCGTCCTCGGCCAGTTCCTTCAGGGTGGTTTCACGCGACAGAAGGTCGTCCTGGATGACCAGCTGGCCGCTGTCCTGGCCGCCGCCGCCCACGATCAGGTCCACATCGGCGGGAAACTCGTCACCGACGTTGTATTCGAGCAGTTCCGGGGTGTAACCGTGCCAGCGCAGCCGCTGGGCGAGGACCAGGGCGTTGCCCCAGTCGCCGTAGATGTTCATGTCCCGCGGGTAAAGCTGGAGGACGCGGATGGTGCCCTTGTCCGGGCCGGCCGGGTCCTCGGGCGGCAGGACATGCCCGAAGGAGAGTCCGTGCTGGGCGTCGGCGGGTGCCGGGGTCATGAGACCACCTCCACTGTGGTGATTTTGGACAGCTCGCGGCGGATGGCCAGCATGGCGGTGTAGGTGCAGAAGATCCGCTTTGGCTGGTCCTTCGCGCCGCGGATGAAAGCTGCCAGCGCCGGGGCAATGTCGGTGTCCACAGCGCCGATCGCAACGTCGTCGTACTGCAGCCGCAGGGCCATGTCGTAGGCGCGGGAGCCGGAGAGCTGGTCCACGCCGGCATCGCGCAGGGTGTCGAATTCGACGTCCCAGAGCCAGGACATGTCGCGGCCGTCGGCGTAGTTGTCGTTGATGGCGATCATGGTGGCGTAGCCGGCGGCCGGGAACGACTTCAGGCCCAGCCGGAATCCGCTGGGGTTCTTGACGAGGACCAGTTCCAGCGGGAGGCCGTCGACCACCAGGGATTCACCGCGCCCGAAGGCCGGAGCGACGTTGGCCAGCGCCGTCAGCAGTCCGGCCTGGTCGGTACCCGTGCCGCGGACGGCCGTGACCGCACGGGCCAGGGTCAGCGCGGCGGCGGCGTTGAAGATGTTGTACACGCCTCGCAGCTTCATGCCGGTGCTGACAATCTCGCCGTCGTACTCGAAGTCGGCGTCGCTGGCACCCACGCGGCGGAGCACGACGTCGGCATCCGGCTTGGCGGGTGCCGGCGGCACCGGGCTGCCCGGCGCGGCCCGCATTTCGTCGTCGTTGGGGAAGGTGCTGAGCAGTGAATGGTCCAGGCCGAAGTAGCGCACTTCAGGGCCGCCGTGGCCGGCCTGGGGGAGCGCGTCCGCGATCCGGGCGACGCGGGGGTCCTCACGGTTCAGGACGACGGTTCCGGTGGTTTTGGCGGCGATGTGCTGGAGCAGTTCCGCCGTCTTGTCGATTTCGCCGAATCGGTCCAGCTGGTCGCGAAGGACGTTCAGCAGCAGGCAATACCGCGGCGGGACCCTGTTGACGAAGTGCACGGCGTGGGCCTCGTCGAGTTCCAGGACGGCGACGTCGGCATCCAGCCGGCCGCGCCAGTCCACCTCGCCGAGCAGTGCTGCCGCAACGCCACGGGTGAAGTTGCTGCCGGTTCGGTTGGTGAAGACCTTCAGGCCCTGGCTCTCCAGGAGTTCGACGACCATCTTGGTGGTAGTGGTCTTGCCGTTGGTGCCGCTGACGACGGCGACCCCCAGCGGAAGGGTGGAGAGCGTCCGTTGCATAAACCCAGGGTCGATTTTCTCAACCACCAGGCCGGGGAGGGCAGAGCCTCCGCCCCGGAGCCGGGAAACCCGGCGAACGAACTTGCCGAGCGGAACGCTGAAGTAGAGCATGCTTTGTAATATATCCCAGCGGCGGCATGGAACCGGGTCCTGCGGTGCGCCCCGGTGCGGCCCCGAGCACTATGCTGGCAGGATGACCACCCCCCACTCTTCGCCTGGCTCCCGCGTGGGATCCGGCCTGCGGATTGGCGTCCTGGCCCTCCAGGGCGACTTCCGGGAACATCTCCACGCCGTTGAAGCCGCCGGCGCTGCCGGCACCGCCGTCCGCCGCCCCACCGAACTCGACGGCCTGGACGGCCTCATCATTCCAGGCGGCGAATCGACCACCATCGACAAGCTTTCGCGGATGTTCGACCTGCGGGACCCCCTCCGTGACCGCATCCGGTCCGGGCTTCCCGTCTATGGCTCCTGCGCGGGCATGATCCTGCTGGCCGATGAGATCGCGGACCCCGCGACCGACCTCGCCGGCAACCCGCAGCAGACCTTCGGCGGCCTTGACATCACTGTCCGCCGCAACGCCTTTGGCCGGCAGCGCGAGTCCTTCGAAACCGACCTTGAATTTGCGGGGCTGGAGTTCAGTGCCGATGAATCCGGCGTGGCCCCCGTGCACGCCGTCTTCATCCGCGGCCCCTGGGTGGAGCGCGTCGGCCCCGCCGTCGAAGTTCTAGCGAAGGTGGAACCGTCGAAGGCCGGCCACCCGGAATCCCTCGACGGGACAGCTAGAATTGTTGCAGTGCGTTCCGGCAAGCTGCTGGCCACCTCCTTCCACCCGGAAGTGACGGGGGAGAAGCGCGTGCATGAACTGTTTATTCGAATGATCAGAGGAGAAGCGTAAAGCATGTCAGGCCACTCCAAATGGGCGACGACCAAGCACAAAAAGGCCATCCTTGACAGCCGCAGGGCCAAGTCGTTCGCCAAGCTGATCAAGAACATCGAAGTTGCCGCGCGGATGGGCGGACCGGACCTCTCCGGCAACCCCGGCCTCGAGCTCGCCGTCACCAAAGCCAAAAAAACCTCGGTTCCGGCTGACAACATCGACCGCGCCATCAAGCGCGGCGCCGGGCTCACCGGCGAGGTAGTCGACTACACCGAAATCATGTACGAGTGCCGCGGACCCCAGGGCTCGGCCCTGCTCATCGAGTGCCTCACGGACAATAAGAACCGCGCGGCCTCCGAGGTCCGCTTGGCCATCTCCCGCAACGGCGGCACCATCGCCGATCCCGGGTCGGTCAGTTACCTGTTTTCCCGCAAGGGTGTTGTGTCGCTGCCGAAGAACGGCCTGACCGAAGACGACGTCCTGATGGCCGTCCTCGAGGCAGGGGCCGAGGAAGTCAAGGACAACGGCGAGACTTTTGAAATCCACTCCGAACCGACCGACCTCCAGGCCATCCGCGATGCGCTGAAGGAAGCCGGGATCGAGTACGACACCGACGAGGCCGAGTTCGTGCCCTCGATGCAGGTGCCGCTGGACGTGGACGCCGCCAAGAAGTTCATGAAGCTGGTGGACGCGCTGGAAGAGCTCGACGACGTGCAGAACGTCTACAGCAACGCCGACCTCAGCGACGAAGTACAGGCAGCGCTGGAAGCCGAGTGACCCTCCGCGTCCTCGGCGTCGATCCGGGCCTGACCCGCTGCGGCATCGGCGTCGTGGACGTGGAAAAAAACCGCCGCGCCACGATGGTGGCCTTCGGCGTCGTCGGCACGTCCCCGGACGAGAGCCTGGACCAGCGTCTTCTGGTCATCGCCACGTCCATCGACGAATGGCTGGATAAGCACGAGCCGCACGTCCTCGCCGTCGAACGGGTGTTTTCCCAGCTCAATGTCAGCACCGTGATGGGCGTGGCGCAGGCGTCCGGGGTGGTGATCGCCGCGGCGGCGCGCCGGGGCATCCCGGTGGCGCTGCACACGCCGTCGGAAGTCAAAGCGGCAGTGACCGGCAGCGGCACATCCAACAAGGACGCCGTCACCAAACTCGTCACCAAGATCCTCCGGCTGGACGCCCCGCCGCGGCCGGCCGACGCCGCCGACGCATTGGCCCTGGCCATCACGCACGCGTGGCGGGCCGGCAGCGGTGCGGCGGTAGCCACAACGGGCCCCGGAAGCCAGTCGCTGACCCCCGCCCAGCGCGCCTGGGCAGCGGCGGAAGCCAAAGCGCGCCGGGCGCGGTGAATGTCCCGCCGTCCCGACGCACTGCTTGGTAGGGTATTCGTAGATATGTTCGGATCGCGGGTCCGGCCGGTTAACACTGGCTGAACCAGCACCAGCCGGAAGTCCGGCTGAAAACCCAGGAGCCAGGCCTTGATCAGTTTTCTCCGCGGAACCGTAGCGCACGTTGGCCTGTCCTCGGCAGTGATCGACCTCAACGGCGCCGGCATGAGCGTCAACGCCACGCCGCAAACCCTCAGCAAACTCCGGGTCGGCGAGGAAGGCAAGCTGTTTACCTCCCTGATCGTCCGGGAAGACTCGCTGACCCTCTTCGGCTTTGGCAGTGACGACGAACGTGAGGTCTTTGATGTCCTGCTCAGTGTGAGCGGCGTCGGTCCCCGGCTGGCCCTGGCCGTCCTCGCCGTCCACGAACCCGAGGCGATCCGCGTCGCCGCGCATTCAGGGGACGGCAAGGCCTTCACCAAGGTGCCCGGCATTGGCCCCAAGGTCGCGGGCCGGATTGTGCTGGAACTCGCCGGCAAGCTGGTGCCGCACGGCACGCCGGGCGCGGCTGTGCCGTCCGTCTCCGCAGAAAGTGTGTGGAAGCCCCAGGTGGTGGCGGCCATGACCAGCCTGGGCTGGTCCGAAAAGGACGCCACCGCCAGCATCGACAAGTCGCTGGCGGATTCGCCCGAACTCGCCGAGCAGGGAAACGTCGCAGAGATCCTTCGCGCCACCCTGCGCTGGCTCGGCCAGGATGGCGCCCGTGCCGGGAACCGGGTAGGCGCGCGTGGCTGAGCCATCCATCGTCGGCGGGGGAGAGGAACCCGAGGAGCGCGCCATCGAGGCGGCCCTCCGGCCCAAGAACCTGCACGACTTCGTCGGACAGCACCGGGTCCGCAAGCAGCTCTCCCTGGTGCTTGAAGCGTCGCGGATGCGCGGCCGCAGTGCCGACCACGTGCTGCTCTCCGGGCCTCCCGGCCTGGGTAAAACAACGCTGTCCATGATCATCGCCGCAGAGATGAATGCCCCGCTGCGGATCAGCAGCGGCCCGGCGATTCAGCACGCCGGCGACCTCGCTGCGATCCTGTCGTCCCTGTCTGAAGGGGAGGTCCTGTTCCTCGACGAGATCCACCGGATGTCCCGCCCGGCCGAGGAAATGCTGTACATGGCCATGGAGGACTTCCGCGTCGACATCGTCGTCGGGAAGGGTGCCGGCGCCACGGCCATTCCGCTGGAACTGCCGCCCTTTACCCTGGTGGGCGCCACCACCCGCGCCGGCCTGCTCCCGGGGCCGCTGCGGGACAGGTTCGGCTTTACCGGGCACCTGGAGTTCTACTCCGTCGAGGAACTCGAACTGGTGCTCCGGCGTTCGGCCGGCCTGCTGGACCTGAAGGTGAACTCCGCAGGTTTCAGCGAGATCGCCGGCCGGTCCCGGGGCACACCCCGCATCGCCAACCGCCTTCTGCGCCGCGTCCGGGACTGGGCGCTGGTGCACGGTGTCGACCAGATTGACGCCCGTTCCGCCTCCGCAGCCCTGGACATGTACGAGGTCGACAAGCGCGGCCTGGACCGCCTGGACCGGGCAGTGCTTGAGGCGCTGATCACCAAGTTCGGCGGTGGCCCGGTGGGGCTGTCCACCCTGGCGATCGCCGTTGGCGAAGAAACCGAAACCGTGGAAACCGTCGCCGAGCCCTACCTCGTCCGCGAGGGCCTGCTGGGCCGGACGCCACGGGGCCGGATCGCGCTGGCGCCGGCATGGACCCATCTTGGATTCGCTGTCCCCGCCGGTGTCTTCGGGCAGGACCCGCTGGACCTGTTCCAGGCCGGCGAGCCGGACAGCGGGCCGGCCGGAAGCGGGGAGTACGCTGCGCCCGCCGCGGACCCGGAATGGATCCGTAATAGTCAATAGCACTCGCTCGTGACCTTTTCCCTTTAGACTGGTATGACGCTCGGCACGTTCGGGCCTTCGTTTCCGTGTGCGGCTACCACTAGCCGCTGCTGGCAGGGCATGGTCTTTCTGCCCCGCCAACTGCCGGGTCCCTACCGGGCGGTTCCGGAACGAGGCGGACGTTGCTGTGAAACCAGCTTGCAAGTACAGAACGGAACTTTCCCCTTGGATCCAATGACAATTCTCCTGTTCGTCATGCTCGGCGTGTTCGTCTTTATGATGTTCCGCCGCAACAAGAAGACGCAGCAGCAGCAGGCGGAGCTCCAGTCGAAGTTCAGCCCCGGTGTTGAGGTAATGACCAGCTTTGGCCTCTTCGGCCGCATCGTCCAGATCGACGACGCCGAGAACAAGGTTGTCCTGGAGCTCTCCCCGGGCAACACCGCCACCGTGCACCGCCAGGCCGTGACCAAGGTCGTCGAGCCGGTAGTTGCTGCCGAGGAGCCCACGGTCGTTCCCGACGACGCTTCCTCGCTGACCCACGAGCCCGCCGAGACCGTGAGCCCGGTTGACAACGTCGACGGCGCCGCCGTCGCCGGCGACCCGCTCCGCAACGAAACGCCGGATGAAACCCTGCGCCGCCTCAACGACGAAGGCAAAAAAGACAGCTAGTCTGCCTCCTGAGCTAACCCGCGGCGCTACGGTGCGCGGGCATCCGCCGGTGCAGGCCTGAGAGCCCGCACCGGCGGTTTCCTCCGTAAACAATAGAAAGATCGACAATGGCACGAACTGGCCCCAAAAACTCAGCCCTCCGGGTGCTGGTCTGGCTTGGCGTTATTCTCGCCGTCTTGACTGCCGTCCTGGCCGGCGGCAACATCGCCGGGCAGGCGAGCTGGGCTCCGAAGCTGGCCCTGGACCTTGAAGGCGGCACCCAGATGATCCTGGCGCCCAAGGTGGAGGGCGGTTCTGGCATCAACGAAGAACAGCTCAACCAGGCCGTCGCGATCATCCGCCAGCGTGTTGACGGTTCCGGCGTCGCCGAAGCCGAGATCAGCACCCAGTCCGGCCGCAACGTGGTGGTCAGCCTTCCGGGTACCCCGTCGAAGGAAACCCGTGCCTTGATCCAGGCCTCGGCCGATATGAACTTCCGTCCGGTGATCCAGGCCGGGGCCGGAGCAGCCGTTCCGGTCGCCTCCCGTACCCCGGCGAACAAGCTGCCCAAACCTACCGCGGCCCCCGCGAACAGCAGCGACGAGAACTGGATAACCGCCGACGTCTACGAAAAGTACGAGGCGCTGGACTGCGACAACCCCTCCCAGGAAAAGCAGGAGCGCTCCGACCCTGCCAAGCCCCTGGTCACCTGCGAACCGGCTGCCGATGGCAGGCCCGCGGTGAAGTACATCCTGGGTCCGGTTGAGGTTAAGGGATCCAACATCAAGACCTCGTCCTTCCAGCTCCAGCGCGGCGCCCAGGGTGCCGTCACTAACGAGTGGGCCGTCGACATCCAGTTCGATGAGCAGGGCACCGCGAAGTTCAAGACAATCACCGAGCGCCTGAACAAGTTCTACGTCGCCGCCGGCGGCACCACGGGTTCGGACCCGAAGGCCCAGTTCGCCATCGTCCTGGACGACCGCGTCATCTCAGCACCGCGGTCCCAGGCGGTCATCACCGACGGCCGCCCGCAGATCACGGGCAACTTCACGGAGCAGTCGGCCAAGGCCCTGTCGGACCAGTTGCGCTTCGGCGCCCTGCCGATCAGCTTCGAGATCCAGAGCGACCAGCAGATTTCCGCCACCCTCGGCGGGGAGCAGCTGCGTATGGGTATGCTGGCCGGCCTGATCGGCCTGCTGCTGGTGGTTGTCTACTCCCTGTTCCAGTACCGTGCCCTGGGCCTTGTCACCGTTGCGTCCCTGGTGGTCGCCGGTGCCCTGACCTACCTCGCCATCGCCATCCTCGGCTGGACCGAAAACTACCGCCTGTCGCTGGCAGGCGTGGCCGGTATCATCGTGGCCATCGGCCAGACGGCGGACTCGTTCATCGTCTACTTCGAACGTATCCGTGACGAACTGCGCGAAGGCCGGGGCCTGGTTTCCGCCGTCGAGAACGGCTGGAAGCGGGCCAAGCGGACTGTGCTTGCCTCGAAGGCCGTCAACCTGCTCGCAGCCCTCGTGCTCTACTTCGTGGCGGTCGGCAACGTCCGAGGCTTCGCCTTCACCCTGGGCCTGACCGCCATTGCCGACCTGATCGTGGTCTTTATGTTCACGCACCCGACGCTGCAGGTCCTGGCCCGCACCAAGTTCTTTGGCGAAGGCCACAAGTTCTCCGGCCTCGACCCGAAGCGCCTCGGCGCAGTGCCACTGTACCGCGGCGCCGGCCGGATCCGCACACCGGATGACAAGCCGGTGGCGACTCCGCGCGCCAAGAACACCGGTGCCACGGCCGAAGCCGAACGCCGTATGACAATTGCAGAACGACGCCTCGCCGAAAGGCAGGACCAGCTCGCCGGGTCCGCCAAGAGTGCGTCCAAGGAGGGCAAGTAAATGGCAAGCTTCGCCACATTCGGTAACGAGCTTTACACCGGCAAGCGTTCGTACGACTTCGTCGGTTCCAAGAAGATCTGGTTCCTCATCGCCCTGGTCGGCGTCGCGCTGTCCATCCTGCTGCCGGTCGCCAAGGGCGGCTTCAACCTCGGCATCGAGTTCCGCGGCGGCTCGGAATTCACGGTCTCCAACGTCAAGGACCGCGACGCCGGGCTCGGCGAAAAGGCTGTCCAGCAGGTCGTTGCCGGCAGCCTCCCGCGGGTTGCCAACGTCGCCGGCAACACAATGCGGATCCAGACGGACAAGCTCAACGACGACGAGGTCCTCAAGGTCAAGGACGGCCTGACCAAGGCCTACGGCGTGACCGACAACGAGGTGACCTCCACGTTCGTGGGTCCCACCTGGGGCGCCGACGTGACCAAGCAGGCGCTGTTGGGCCTCGCGGTCTTCGTTGGCCTCGCCGCCGTCCTGATGGCCCTGTATTTCCGGACCTGGAAGATGTCGCTCTCGGCCCTGGCGGGTATGGCCGTGACCATGTTCATCACGGCCGGCATCTATTCTCTGAGTGATTTCGAAGTGACCCCCTCGGCCATCATCGGGTTCCTGACCGTGCTCAGCTACTCGCTGTACGACACCGTGGTGGTCTTCGACAAGATCCGCGAAAACACCGCCGACCTGCAGGCCTCCACCCGGCGCACGTTCGCCGAGGAGGTCAACCTCGCCGTCAACCAGACCCTGGTCCGTTCCATCAACACCATGATGGTGGCCATCCTTCCGGTCGGCGCCATCCTCTTCATCGGTGCGGGACTCTTGGGCGCGGGAACACTGCGGGACCTCTCCCTGGCCCTGTTCGTCGGTATCCTGATCGGCACCGCGGCGACCATCTTCGTCGCCGCTCCGCTCTACGCCTGGCTGCGCCAAGGCGAGCCGGACCTGGTCAAGCAGGCCAAGCGGGTGCAGCAGCGCCGTGCGGAGAACGCCGCGAAACCGGCGCCTGCCACGGCCTAGCCGGCAACCCGCCGAACACCGCCCCACGGGCCGGAGAGCGTCCCCGCGACGCCCTCCGGCCCGTGGCCGTTCGTCCCGGTTATCGACGTAACCCGCTGCGGGAATAGACTTGAATAATTAACGGGTTGTGAGAGGTGCTTCATTGGAAGAACGTGCGACGCCGGCGCCAGTAGCGCCAGCGGATCAGGGTGCCGGCCAGGGTAGCCAGACTGGCGTGGTTGCTGCCGGACGCCCGGATACGGCCGTCCCGGTCGACAACTCGGGAACCCGGCCCACGTTCCCCGGCCGGCGTGAGCGCACCCGCTCCCGGCTGGCGCGCCTGACCGGCCGCGGCACGCCGTCTTACTCGCCCATCCTGGAGCCGCTGCTGCGCACCGTCAGGGCGAACAACCCCAAGGACGACTTCGAGCTCATCCAGCGCGCTTTCGTTGTGGCGGAACGCTGCCACCGCGGGCAGAAGCGCAAGAGCGGCGATCCCTACATCACCCACCCGGTAGCCGTCGCCACCATCCTCGCCGAGCTGGGACTAAGCGGGACCACCCTGGCTGCCGCCCTGCTGCACGACACCGTGGAGGACACCTCCTACACACTGGAGGACCTGAAGGGCGAGTTCGGCCCCGAGGTTGCCATGCTGGTGGACGGCGTTACCAAGCTCGACAAGGTCAGCTTCGGCGAAGCCGCCCAGTCCGAGACCGTCCGCAAGATGGTCGTGGCCATGGCCAAGGACATCCGCGTGCTCATGATCAAGCTCGCGGACCGCCTGCACAACGCCCGGACCTGGCGTTTCGTGTCGGCCGAGTCGTCCGCCCGCAAGGCGCGCGAAACCCTGGAGATCTTCGCCCCGCTGGCCCACCGGCTGGGCATGAACACGATCAAGTGGGAACTGGAGGACCTCTCCTTCGCGGCCCTGTATCCCAAGGTCTACGAGGAAATCGTCCGGATGGTGGGGGACCGCACCCCGGAGCGCGAGAAGAGCCTCGCCGTCATCCGCAACCAGATCACCGAGGACCTGCGCACCGCCAAGATCAAGGCCACGATCACCGGCCGGCCCAAGCACTATTACTCGATTTACCAAAAGATGATCGTCCGGGACAAGGACTTCGACGACATCAACGACCTCATGGGCGTCCGCGTCCTGGTCGACTCCGTGCGGGACTGTTATGCGGCGCTCGGCGCCATGCATTCGCGCTGGAACCCGCTTCCGGGCCGGTTCAAGGACTACATCGCGATGCCCAAGTTCAACATGTACCAGTCACTGCACACCACGGTGATCGGCCCGGGCGGCAAACCGGTCGAGATCCAGATCCGCACCCACGAGATGCACCGCCGCGCCGAGTACGGCGTCGCGGCGCACTGGAAATACAAAGACCAGCCCAACCGCACCGCTGCCGGACCCGGGAGCCCCCGCGACGGCGACATGGGCTGGCTCCGGTCCCTGGTTGACTGGCAGCAGGAAACGTCCGACCCGGGTGAGTTCCTCGATTCCCTGCGGTTCGAGATCAACGCCCGCGAGGTGTTCGTTTTCACCCCCAAGGGCGAGGTCATGGCCCTCCCCGCAGGTTCGACCCCGGTCGACTTCGCCTACGCCGTCCACACCGAGGTGGGCCACCGCACCATCGGCGCGCGGGTCAACGGCAAGCTGGTCCCGCTCAACAGCGAACTGAACCACGGCGACTGGGTGGAGATCTTCACCTCCAAGGCCGAAGGCGCCGGGCCGAGCCAGGACTGGCAGCATTTCGTCAAGAGCGCCCGCGCCCGGAACAAGATCCGGCAGTGGTTCAGCAAGGAACGCCGCGAAGAGGCGATCGACCGCGGCAAGGACCTGCTCACCAAGGCGATGCGCAAGCAGAACCTGCCCCTGCAGCGCCTGATGACCCACGACGCCCTGGCCGCCATCGCGGAGGACTTCAAGTACACCGACATCTCCGGGCTGTACGCGGGAGTCGGCGACGGCCACACCTCGGCGCAATCCGTGATGGAGCGGCTCGTTGAAAGCCTCGGCGGCAACGACACACCCGAGGATGACCTCACCGAGGTCTCCATCCCCACCCAGGTCACCAAGGCCCGCTACTCGGACTCCGGTGTGGTGGTCCGCGGGGTCGACGACGTCTGGGTGAAGCTGGCACGGTGCTGCACCCCGGTGCCACCGGACCCCATCCTGGGCTTCGTCACACGAGGCTCCGGCGTGTCCGTGCACCGGACGGACTGCACCAACGTCTCCGGCCTGATGGACCAGCCGGACCGGATCGTCGAGGTGGAGTGGGCACCGACCCAGTCCAGTGTCTTCCTGGTGGAGATCCAGGTTGAGGCGCTGGACCGCAAATCGCTGCTGTCCGACGTCACGCGCATCCTCTCGGAGAACCACGTCAACATCCTCGCCGCCAGCGTTCACACCTCCACCGACCGGGTGGCGATCTCCAAGTTCGCCTTCGAGATGGGGGACCCGAAGTACCTCAGCCACGTCCTCAGCGCCGTCCGTCGCATCGACGGGGTCTTCGACGTCTACCGCACCACGGGTAACCGCCGCCGCAGCTGACCGCGGTACAGGGGTCCGGTAACGAGGGTCTCGTGCCCGGATAGGCGGCACCCGGACAGGCTGTGACGTTATGGACCGCGGGCCGTGCGGCCGCCCTGATCGGCCTGCAATTGCGCCAGCGTGGCCAGCGCCGACTTCTTGTGGGGCACCCGCGGCGTGGACTCCACCGCGCGGATCAGCAGCCGAAGCCGGACCCCCAGGCCCGGCGCTGAGACCAATGCTGCCAGGGCCGGCAGTGCGCGTTCGGCCTCCACATGCATGGCGATGTCCACCGCGGTCCGCAGCGGGCTGGTGACCATCAGGCCGCCGAGGCTGACGACGTCGAACGGGCCGAGCCGCACCTCGTGGAAAGTGCACCCGCGCAGGGCCCGCAGGCTGGAAACCCGCCGGTTGGCATCGACCAGCAAGGCCAGTCGGTCCGGTTCCGGGCTGCAGCCGTAGATCCAAGCCGCCGTCATCCGCCCCGCCACTACCCGTTGCCGGACAGGCCCGGGAACGGCGCAGGCCGCCGCCCGCGCACGCAACTGGGGACTCGGCGCGGCCCCGGGCGGCAGGTAGCCGCGCTGGGAGAGCCGCGTCAGCACGCCGTCGGACGCCATCGCCTGCAGCTCGGACCAGGAGAAGAGGGTACCGGGGGAGTAGAGCACCGTAGGCGCGCCCGGAGCGCCCGCACCAGGCGGGCCGGTGCCGGGGGCGGCGGGCGTGAAGCCTGTGGCGGTGCGGCCGGGCGTCTGCGTCATTCAGCCATCGTGCCGTCCAGTCACGGACATGGAACAGGCCCCGCCGCGGTCATGTGGATAACCGCGGCGGGGCCTGTCGGGCCGCTTGGGGCCGGCCGATGCTACGTGGTGCTGCCTAGGACAGTTCGCTCGCTGAGCGCTCCAGCTGCTCCAGCCAGGCCTGCCGTGCCTCCAGCGCTTCGCGGGCGGCCTTGATCTTCCGCTCGTCCCCGGCCTTCTCGGCCTTGGCAAGGTCTTCCTTGAGGCCGGCGATGGCCGACTCAAGCTGCGAGAGGGCGCTGTTGGTGCGGGCCTTCGTTTCCGGGTTGGACCGCTTCCAGTTCTCGTCCTCCGCGTGGCGGACGGCGTCCTCGACCTTCCGCAGCCCGGCTTCGATCCGGCCCATGTCCGCACGGGGAACCTTGCCGGCTTCCTCCCAGCGGTCCCGGATGGACTGCAGGGCCTTCTTGGCCGCTGCGAGGTCCTTGATCGGCAGGAGTTCGTTGGCCTCCACCAGCAGGGCCTCCTTGACCACGAGGTTCGCACCGTATTCCTGGTCGATTTCCTCGTTGGCGGCCTGGCGGTTCGTGAAGAAGACGTCCTGCGCGGCACGGAAACGCGCCCACAGGGCGTCGTCGTCCTTGCGGCTGGCGCGGGGGGAGGCCTTCCACTGGTCCATGAGGCGGCGGTACTCGCCGGCCACAAAGCCCCAGTCGGTGGAGGACGAGAGCGCCTCGGCCTCCGTGATCAGCTTTTCCTTCGCGGCCTTGGCCGCCGAGTTGTTGCTGTCGAGCTGGGAGAAGTACGCCCGGCGGTGCCGGTCGAACACGGTGCGGGCGGCGCGGAACCGCTTCCAGAGCGCATCCTCGTTGCTGCGGCCCAGCCGGACACCACTCTTCTGGGCGGTCTTCCAGCTCTCGAAGAGTTCGTTCATCCGGGCGCTGGAGGTCTTCCACTGGACCTGGGCCGGGTCGTGACCGGCGATGGTCTCGGCTTCGGCGACGATGGCCTCACGGGCGGCGAGTTCAGCGGCGCGGACGGCGTCGTGCTCGGCCTTCTCGGTCTTCTCGAGCTCGGTGATCTGTCCGGAGAGCGTATCGAGGCGTCCTTCAGCGGCGCGGAGGTCACCCACCATGTTCTTCTCTGCCAGGATTTCGCGCAGGTGCGTGACGGTCTTCTGCATGTCCGTGGCGGGAGCCTTGGAGGCTACGCGCTGTTCGAGCAGGACGATCTGGGCGACGACGTCATCGTACTTCCGGGCGAAGTAGCCCAGCGCTTCCTCGTCACTGACGCCCGGATACTGGCCGACAGAGTGTTCCTCGCCATCAATGGTCAGGTAGACGTGACCGTCGCCCTCGACGCGGCCCCAGCGGGCGGCCTCGGCAAGCGAAGCGGCACTGGAGGCGGGCGCGGCGGCCGGTGCCGCAGGCGTCGGCGTTGCCTTGGGGCGTGCCGCGAAGGCGGCAGGCGACGGCGCGGGGCGCGGTGCGGGCGCAGGGGCGGCGGGCGCGGCGGCGGTAGCCTGGGGCGCCGGGGCTGCGGGCGCAGCGGCAGAAGTTGCCTCCGCTGCCGGGGCCTCCTCCGTGGCGGGTGCCTCGGGCGCCTCCGTTGCCGGGGCCTCCTGGACTTCTGCCTCCGGAGCGGCGGGCTCGGCGGCCGGCGTGGTCCCGCCCGGCTCTCCTGCCGTGTCGGTCACCGCAACCTCGGCTTCGGTTTCGTTGGCAGCTGCTGCCACTGTTTCGTCGGATTTCTGACTGTCTGTCACCGCTAGAAGTCTTTCGCTTGGAGGGAAATACCGGCACCGCGGCCGCGAGGGCCCCGGCTGGTTACTTCAGAGAGAACGAGTCTATCGTGACTGGTTCTGCCGGTGCGCCGTCGGTGGCGCTGGCGCCGGCTTTGAGGCCGGCCGCCGCAATCTTGCTGACCACGTCAAGGCCGGACGTGACCTTGCCTACCACGGTGTAACCGCCGGCGGCATCCGCGGGAATCACGGTGTCCTTATAAACAATGAAGAACTGTGTCCCGTTGCCGTAGGCGTTGCCGCCGGTGCGCGCCACCGCAATGGTGCCGGCCGGGTACTTGTTGTCCTTGGGCGTGTTCTCGAGCGGGCCCCAGTTGTAGGCGGGGTCGCCGCTGCCGTCGCCAGACTTGGAGCCGCACTGCAGCACGCCGAAGGAATCGGCGGTGGTGAGCCGGTGGCAGGCCAGGCCCTTGTAGAAATTCTGGTCCGCGAGGGACTTGAACACGGCGGCGGCCTGGGGCGCCTTGGTGCCGTCGAGCGCGACCCCCAGGCTGCCCCGGTTCAGCGCCAGTGTGCCGGTGAAGGTCTTGCCGGCGGCCGTCTCCGGTTTCGGAATATTCGCGCCGTTGCTGGTTGCGGGCGACGGCGTCGCGGACGCCGTCGGGCTCTCCAGGCCGGCCTCGGCGGCCTTGAACTCATCCTCAGTGGGGTTGCTGGAGAAAACTGTCAGCTGCAGCACTATCGCGAGAACCAGGGCGGCCGCGCCCCCGGCGGTGGCGAGGACGTTGTCCCGTTTCCGGCGTTTGTCCTGCTCCCGGCGCAGCTCACGCTTCGCCTCCATCTGCTGGACGCGCCGCTTGGCTTCGCGGGCGCTCCGTGAACTGGCCGCCAAAAGTCCTCCTGGTTGTAAGGCCGCAACCCGGGCCGCGCGGTGGGCATCGATCCGGGTGCAACACGCATGCTGCGGCAGCCGCGCCCGCCGCGGCCGCATTAGAGATGCGCGCGCCGAAAGCATAAACTGACTGCCGCACACAGTTTATGCACGACTGGCCGGTCTGCGCGCGACGCCGCGGCCGCCGGGCCGCCGTCGTTATCAGAGGAGAAAATTCCACCATGGCACGCACCGCCTCCCTGTCCGGATTCCCCGAGTGGCTTCCCGAGGAGCGGATGGTGGAGCTGCATGTGCTGGATACCCTGCGCCGGACCTTTGAACTGCACGGCTTCTCCTCGATTGAGACGCGCGCCGTGGAGACTGTGGGTCAGTTGCTCCGCAAGGGCGAAATCGACAAAGAGGTCTACGGCCTCAGCCGGCTGCAGGACGATGAGGCCGGGACCGACGCGTCCCACAAGGCCGATCCCAACGCCCTGGCCCTGCACTTTGACCTGACGGTGCCTTTCGCGCGGTACGTGGTGGAGAACGCCGGCTACCTGGCGTTCCCGTTCCGCCGCTACCAGATCCAGAAGGTCTGGCGTGGCGAGCGTCCGCAGGAGGGCCGCGCCCGCGAGTTCACCCAGGCGGACATTGACATTGTGGGCGACGGCGAACTGCCGTTCCGCTACGACGTTGAAATCGCGCTGGTGATCGCCGAGGCGCTGAGCTCCCTGCCGATTCCGGACTTCCTGCTCCGGATCAACAACCGCAAACTGGCCGAGGGTTTCTACAACGGCATTGGCCTGACCGACACTGCCGGCGTCCTCCGGAGCATCGACAAGCTGGAAAAGATCGGCCCGGCCAAGGTCGCCGAACTGCTGCAATCGGAGCTCGGCGCCACCGCCGAACAGGCCCAGGCGGCCCTGAAGCTGGCGGCCATCCGAACCGGCGACACCTCGTTCGTGGAGCAGGTCCGCGCGCTCGGCGTCACCAACGAGCTGCTGGAGGAGGGCCTGAACGAACTCGAACAGGTCATCGCCGCAGCCGTCCAGCGGGCCCCCGGCAAGGTCGTGGCCGACCTCAGCATCGCCCGCGGGCTCGACTACTACACCGGCACCGTGGTGGAAACTGTCCTGGTGGGCCACGAGCAACTGGGCTCCATCTGCTCCGGCGGCCGCTACGACGCCCTGGCCAGCAAGGGCAACCGCAAGTTCCCCGGCGTCGGGCTGTCCATCGGTGTGACCCGGCTGGTCTCCCGGATCCTCAGCCAGGACCTCGCCAAGGCCTCCCGGGCCGTGCCCACGGCCGTGCTCGTGGCGCTGGCGAACGACGGCAGCTGGGGAGCGGCCCAGGACGTCGCGGCGCAGCTCCGTGCCCGCGGCATCGCCACCGAAGTGGCGGCAAAGGCAGAGAAGTTCGGCAAGCAGATCAAGTTCGCGGACCGGCGCGGGATTCCCTTTGTCTGGTTCACGGACGACGACGGCAAACACCAGGTCAAGGACATCCGCACCGGTGAACAGGCCGACGCCGATCCCGCCAGCTGGATGCCGGCCGACGAGGACCTCCACGCCCGCGTGACCCGGGCCTGACCCGGCCGAGGCCCGGGGCTTCGTCCCGGGGCCGCCCCGGCCGCGGCGGTGCTGTTCGCTGGCCGTGGCGGGCAGGGCCTCTCCAGCGGGTAAACTCGAACGGGACCGTTCCTGTAGCGGTCCTCTTTAACATCACCCTGTTTTCCTTCTGAAAGGCGAGCTGTGCTGCGCACACACGACCTCGGATCCCTTCGCTCCGAGCACATTGGACAAACCGTAACCCTCGCCGGCTGGGTCGGCCGGCGTCGTGACCACGGTGGTGTCGCATTCGTGGACCTGCGCGACGCTTCGGGCGTCTCCCAGGTGGTCGTCCGCGAAGAAGAGGTCTTCCACAATCTCCGCAACGAGTTCGTGCTTCAGATCATCGGCACCGTCGCCAAGCGTCCCGAGGGCAACGAGAACCCCTCGCTGGCCACCGGCGAGATCGAGGTCATGGCCGAAAAGGTCACCATCCTCAACACCTCGGACCCGCTGCCGTTCCAGATTGACGAGCACGTTGAAGTGGGCGAGGAAGCACGGCTCAAGCACCGCTACCTGGACCTGCGCCGCCCCGGCCCCGCCCGCAACCTGCGCCTGCGCTCCGAGGCGAACCGGGTGGCGCGCGAATTGCTGCACCAGGACGGCTACGTCGAGATCGAGACGCCCACACTGACGCGGTCAACGCCGGAAGGTGCCCGCGACTTCGTGGTGCCCGCCCGCCTCGCGCCGGGATCCTGGTACGCCCTGCCGCAGTCCCCGCAGCTGTTCAAGCAGCTCCTGCAGGTCGGTGGCTTCGAGAAGTACTACCAGATTGCGCGCTGCTACCGGGACGAGGACTTCCGCGCGGACCGCCAGCCGGAGTTCACCCAGCTCGACATCGAAGCCAGCTTCGTGGAGCAGGACGACATCATTGGCCTCGGCGAGAACATCGTTAAGGCGCTCTGGAAGCTGATCGACGTCGAGATCCCCACCCCGATCCAGCGCATCACCTACAACGACGCGATGGCCCGCTACGGCTCTGACAAGCCGGACCTGCGCTTCGGCCTGGAGCTGACCGAACTCACCGAGTTCTTCAAGGACACGAACTTCGGCGTCTTCAAGGCTCCCTACGTCGGCGCCGTCGTGATGCCCGGCGGAGCCTCGCAGGCCCGCCGCGCCCTCGACGCCTGGCAGGAATGGGCCAAGCAGCGCGGCGCCAAGGGCCTCGCGTACGTCCTCTTCAAGGAAGACGGCGAACTCGCCGGCCCCGTAGCCAAGAACCTGACCGAGACCGAACGGGCCGGGCTCGCGGAGGCCGTCGGCGCCAACCCCGGCGACTGCATCTTCTTCGCCGCCGGCGAGAAGACCCCGTCCCGTGCCCTGCTCGGCGCGGCACGTGTGGAGATCGGCCACCGGACCGGCCTGATCAACCCCGCCGACTGGGCCTTCTGCTGGGTGGTCGACGCGCCGATGTTCGAACCCGCCGCCGCCGCAGTGGCCTCCGGCGACGTAGCTGTCGGCGCCGGCAAGTGGACGGCCGTGCACCACGCCTTCACCTCGCCGAAGCCGGAGTTCATGGACAGCTTCGACACCGACCCGGAAACCGCGCTGGCCTACGCCTACGACATTGTCTGCAACGGCAACGAAATCGGCGGCGGTTCCATCCGTATCCACCAGGGCGACATCCAGGAGCGGGTCTTCAAGGTCATGGGCCTCTCGCACGAGGACGCCCAGGAGAAGTTTGGCTTCCTGCTCGAGGGCTTCAAGTTCGGCGCGCCCCCGCACGGCGGCATCGCGTTCGGCTGGGACCGCGTGGTCTCGCTGCTCGCCGGCGTGGACTCCATCCGCGACGTCATCGCGTTCCCGAAGTCCGGCGGCGGCTACGACCCGCTGACCCAGGCGCCCGCGCCCATCACGGCGCAGCAGCGCAAGGAAGCCGGCGTCGACTTCAAACCGGAAACCAAGAAGGACGACGGCTCCAAGTAGCCTGAGTTGACTGGCAGCACGTGGCTCCCCGGGAAACCGGGGGGCCATTGCTGTCGGCGGACTGGATATTGAGGGAAGAGGACCGCATGGGACACGATGCGCCCGCCGCGCTGGAGGCACTCATGGATGCCGCGTGGCCGGCCGCCGACCGGGCGGACACCGCCGGGTGGGTGCTCCGCGCCGCCGCCGGAGTGACGCAGCGCGCCAACTCCGTCTGGCCCCGCGAACCCGGAGCGGACCCGCATGCGCAGCAGGCTGCGCTCCGGGAAGCGCGGCTCTGGTACCGGACTCGCCGCCAGCCCTTGATATTCCAGGTCTTTGACGGCGCAGAGTCCGGGCCGTTGAACACGCTCCTCGACACCGAAGGCTTCACCCGGCAGTCCGAAACCCTCGTGATGGCCCGGCACGGCGCGGGTACAGGCACCGGCGTCGCAGCGGGTGACCGCGGCGCCGTCGAACTCTCCAACGAGCCATCGGGGGAGTGGCTGCGGCTCTGGTGGAGCGTGGACGGCCGGGGCGACGATGCTGCCCTCGAGGTGGCCCGCGGCATCCTGACGGGCTGCCCGGCGCTATACGCACTTGTGCGGGACGACGACGGCGTCCCCGCCGCCGTCGGACGCCTCGCCCTGCCGGTGCTCGCCCCCGGGCGCTCCGTCGACACCCCGGCCGCGGATAGCAGTCAGTGGGGAGGGGTGTACTGCATGGCGACCCGTCCGGACGCACGGTGCCGGGGCTTCGGCGCGCGGGTACTGCAGGCCCTGCTGGACGACGGCAGCCGCATCGGCCTGGCGGGCTACTGGTTGCTCGTTACGGCGGCCAACACTGGCGCGCGGCAACTCTACGGCCGGGCCGGATTCACGGAGTCAGGCCGCTACCTCTACCGGCAGGAACGGCCCAAGCGCCACCTGACCGGCTGCTGACCCGCCCCACCACCCCGGGCCACCACCCGGCGCCATCACTCCGGGCCATTTCGACGGTTCCCTGTGCACTAGACGTATCTTCGCGTCGAGTAGGCACGGAACCGTCGAAACGGCCCGGCCCAGGCGGTGCTCAGGTGGCGCGCGAGGCGTCGCGGGGCGGGGCCTACGACGGCGGGTCGGTGACGTGGATCCGCACTGCGCAAACGTCGGCCGCGGCCTTCTTCAGCACCACCGCGCGCGGGTCCGGGACGTCCAGGAATGCCAGCCGGTCGAGCCCCGCATAACCTTTCAGCACGGGTTCGGCGAGCACCTCGTCGGCCAGGGTACGGTCCCCGCCCGGAGCCAGGTACTCGATGCTGTGGTCCGCGAAAATCCGGGCGGCGTGTGCGGCCACCGCCTCGACCAGGGCGTCCGCCTGGTTTGCCCGGCGCCGCGCAAACCGTTGCTGGGACCATCCGCCCGCTGCGGTGCGGGACTGCACGTGCCGGGTACCGGTCTTGGACGCGAGTACCCGCCCCTCGGAAACCGCCGCCACCGAATACCCGCCGCGGCGCACCAGGACCAGGCCCAGGCGCCGGGGCTGCGACGCCAACGACGCGAGCCGGGCAACCGGACCATCGCCGCGGCCCGGCCTGCCGGCGTCGGGCCACGGGGGCTGCAACAACGCCACGGCGCCGTCGGCCGCCACCAGCTGCAGGCCTGCGTCCAGTGATTCTTCCCGCAAATCGCCATGGCTGGCGCGGAACCTCTCCACCCAGCCGGCCAGCCGGTCGCCGGAGACGAATGCCACACGGGTCTCGGGGCTGGGCATGGCGGGGTCTCCAGTGTGAGGGGAAGGGGCGGCCGCCGTGTCGGGGCGGCCGCGGAACTAGAAGTAGCCTATCTATGTGGATGATCTCTTTGGCGCAGGACAGGACAACGCGTCCGCCAACAACGACGACGCCGACGAGGCCGGCCGGTCCCCGTCGAGCGGGAACTCCACCCCGCGCAGCCCCCTGGCGGTCCGCATGCGGCCGCGGAGCCTCGACGACGTCGTAGGCCAGCAGCACCTCCTGGGCCAAGGGTCGCCACTACGCCAGCTGGCTGCCGGCAGCGACGCCACCGGACCGGCGGGGCCGAGCTCACTGATTCTCTGGGGCCCCCCGGGGACGGGTAAGACCACCCTCGCCCACGTCATCGCCAAGGGTCCGGGGCGCAAGTTCGTTGAGCTCTCCGCGATCACCGCCGGAGTGAAGGACGTACGGCGCGTGATGGACGAGGCGCTCACCGCCCGGGACCTGTATAAAACCACCACCGTGCTCTTCCTGGACGAGATCCACCGCTTCAACAAGGCCCAGCAGGATGCGTTGCTTCCTGGCGTCGAAAACCGCTGGGTGGTGCTGGTCGCGGCCACCACGGAGAACCCGTCGTTCTCGGTGGTGTCGCCGCTGTTGTCCCGTTCGCTGCTGCTGACCCTCAAGCCACTCACCGACGCCGACGTCGAGGGGTTGCTCCGCCGGGCCGCCGAGGACGTCCGCGGCCTCAACGGCAAGGCCGAGCTCGACGACGAGGCCCTGGCCCACCTGGTCCGGCTCTCGGGCGGGGACGCCCGCCGGGCGCTGACGGCCCTGGAAGCCGCTGCCGGCGTCGCCTTCGGGGACGCGGACGACGCCGACGGCACCGCCGCGGAGCCTGCGGTCAGGATCGAGCTCAAGCACACGGAACGTGCCCTCGACGTCGCCTCGGTGCGCTACGACCGGGCCGGGGACCAGCACTACGACGTCGCCAGTGCCTTCATCAAATCCATCCGGGGGTCCGACGTCGACGCCGCACTGCATTACCTCGCCCGGATGCTGGAGGCGGGGGAGGACCCACGGTTCGTGGCCCGCCGGATCGTGATCTCCGCGGCCGAGGACGTGGGAATGGCGGATCCCACCGCGCTGCAGACCGCGGTGGCCGCAGCGCAGGCGGTGCAGCTGATCGGCATGCCCGAGGGCCGGATCATCCTGGCCGAAGCCGTGGTGCACCTTGCCACCGCGCCCAAATCCAACGCCGCGTACATGGGGATCAACCAGGCGATCGCGGACGTCAGGGCCGGGCTTGGCAACGGCATCCCCGCCCACCTGCGGGACGCCCACTACCCGGGATCCAAGCAGCTGGGCCACGGCAAGGGCTACAAGTACGCCCATGACGCGCCGCATGCGGTGGCCACGCAGCAGTACCCGCCGGACGACCTCGTGGGCCGGAACTACTACGAACCGACCGGCAACGGCGCCGAGCGGGAGATCTCCACCCGGCTTGAGCGGCTGCGGAAGATCATCCGGGGCAAGTAGGGATCATGCTAGGATTGTCTGTTGTCTGGCAAGGCACGGACGCACAATCCACCGGTTTTCAGCGGTTGACGCTGATGTGATGGGTTTGCCCTGTGCCCAGTAGCAAAAGGCAGCGGTTGGCCGATGCTCTCCATCGTGGAGGCCAGTAACACTGACACACCGCAGATATTGGAAGGACACAAGTGGCTAACAACACTCGTGCTCGCCGTACCGCACGCCTCTCGCGTGCACTCGGCATCGCTTTGACCCCCAAGGCCGCCAAGTACATGGAGCGCCGCCCGTACGGCCCCGGTGAGCATGGCCGTGCCCGCAAGAAGCAGGACTCCGACTACGCCGTACGTCTGCGCGAAAAGCAGCGTCTGCGCGCCCAGTACGGCATCCGCGAAGCCCAGATGACCCGTGCCTTCGAAGAAGCACGCCGCACCAAGGGCCTGACCGGTGAAAACCTGATCGAACTGCTCGAAATGCGTCTCGACGCCCTCGTGCTGCGTGCAGGCTTCGCCCGCACCATCGCCCAGGCCCGCCAGCTGGTTGTGCACCGCCACATCCTGGTTGACGGCATCCGCGTTGACCGTCCGTCTTTCCGCGTCGGTGAGGGCCAGCTGGTCCACGTTCACAGCCGCAGCGAGACCATGCCTCCCTTCCAGGTGGCAGCGGCCGGCGCACACCGCGACGTTCTGCCCATGGTTCCGGCCTACCTGGACGTCAAGCTCGACGCCCTGCAGGCCCGCCTGGTCCGTCGCCCCAAGCGCTCCGAAATCCCCGTGACCTGCGAAGAGCAGCTCGTCGTGGAATTCTACGCACGCTAGATCCAGCGCGACACCTTACAAAGAAGCCCGTGGCAAGCGCCGCGGGCTTCTTTGTATGTAAGGTACTTGGGGGAGTTCTCCGATTGCCGTCCCGGCGCCGGAGGACCTTGCAGGAATCCACGGAGTTTCAAGGAGATGAACGTCTATGACTGGTGGCGATATTGCCGGCCTGATCGCGGCCGGGGTGTTTGCACTGCTGGTGCTGCTGCTCGCCGTGCCGATCCTGAAGCTCGGGGGCGTCTTTGACGAGGTGCGCAGCACCATCCGTTCGATCAGCGACGGCGCCACCCCCCTCATGGATGAGGTCACTGCCACCGTCTCCACTACCAACCAGCAGTTGAAGAAGGTTGACGGGATCTCCTCCAACGTCTCGGATGCCTCCGCCAACATCTCGGCGCTGTCCTCCCTGGTGGCCGCCACCGTCGGTTCCCCGCTGATCAAGGTGGCCGCGTTCAGCTACGGCGTCCGCTCCGCCTTCACGGCCCGCAAGAAACCCGCCACCGGCCGCCGCAGCCGCTGACCACGCCGACCTGACAGGAACTGACATGAACAGGATCATCTGGATGGGCATCGGGGTCGCGATCGGCGTCATCGCCTTCCGCAAGCTCACCGAGGCGCAGTCAACGCTTGGCCCCGAGGGCCTGAACCGTGCCGTCGGCCGCCTCGCCGACGGTGTGTACGATTTCGCCGACGCCGTCCGCGTGGGCATGCGCGAACGGGAGACCGAACTCCGCACGGCCCTCGGCGTGGACGTCGCGGCCGACGCCGGCGCGGACTCCGCCGCCGAGGCCCCCTACGGTGCCCTGCCGGGCCGGGGTGCGGTCCGGCGCTAGCCGGGAGAGAATGAGAAGCACCGGCGTCCCGCGGGATGCCTGCCGGAACCAGTCCGGTATTTCAAGCCTTCCGGAGGCGGCAGCACGGCGTTTGGCGCCACCACCAGCTGCCGGCCAGCATCCGGGAACCAACTATGCAGTGAATATTGAAGGGTAAGTAACCAGGTTATGAAGTCGCAGGAGATCACCAAGCGCTGGATCGACTTTTTTGTCAGCAAGGGCCACACCGCCGTGCCCTCGGCCTCCCTGGTCTCCAGCGACCCCTCCCTGCTGTTCACGGTGGCCGGTATGGTCCCGTTCATTCCGTACCTGACCGCCCGTGAGGAAGCACCCTACTCGCGGGCCACCAGCGTGCAGAAGTGCATCCGGACCGGCGACATCGAGGAAGTCGGCAAGACGGCCCGCCACGGCACCTTCTTCCAGATGTGCGGCAACTTCTCCTTCGGCGATTACTTCAAGGAAGACGCCATCAAGTTCGCCTGGGAACTGCTGACCACCAGCGTTGACGACGGCGGCTACGGCCTTCCGCCGGAGCGCCTCTGGGTGACGGTGTACGAAGAGGACGACGAAGCCAAGGAGCTTTGGCTCAAGAACACCGGCGTGCCCGCCGAACGCATCCAGCGGATGGGCAAGGCCGACAACTACTGGTCCACCGGCCAGCCGGGCCCGGCAGGCCCCTGCTCCGAGATCTACTACGACCGCGGCCCCGCCTACGGCATCGAAGGCGGCCCGCTGGCCGACGAGACCCGCTACATCGAGATCTGGAACCTCGTGTTCATGCAGTACCAGATTGACAATGTGCGCTCCAAGGTCGACTTCGACATCACCGGCGAGCTCCCCAAGAAGAACATCGACACCGGCCTCGGCATGGAGCGCCTCGCGATGATCCTGCAGGGCGTCGAGAACATGTACGAAACAGACCAGGTCCGCCCGGTTATCGACAAAGCCGCCGCTCTCTCCGGCAAGGAATACACCTCCGCCGAGACCGCGGAAGACCCGCACCACACGGACGACGTCCGGATGCGCGTGGTCGCCGACCACATCCGGTCCGCCCTGATGCTGATTGCCGACGGCGTAACACCCTCCAATGAGGGCCGCGGCTACGTGCTGCGCCGCCTGATCCGCCGGGCCGTGCGCTCCATGCGCCTGCTGGGCGTCGAAAAGGCGTGCCTGCCCGACCTGCTGCCCGCATCCCGGGACGCCATGAAGGGCGTCTACCCGATCGTCGAGACCGACTTCGACCGGATCAGCCGGATCGCCTACGCCGAGGAAAAGGCGTTCCTGCGCACCATCGCCTCCGGCACCGCCCGCCTCGAGGACGCCGTGAAGGAGTCCAAGGCCGCGGGCCAGCCGCTCTCCGGCGCCGACGCCTTCGCCCTGCACGACACCTACGGCTTCCCGATCGACCTCACCCTGGAAATGGCCGAGGAAGCGGGCCTCAAGGTCGACGAGCCCGAGTTCCGCAAACTGATGCTGGAACAGCGCCAGCGCGCCCAGGCCGACGCCAAGGGCAAGAAGGGCGCCCACGCCGACCTCAGCGCGTTCCAGGAACTCCTGGCCGCCGGCGAGACCGTCTTCACCGGCTACACCGAGCTCGCCGGCGAGTCGAAGGTCCGCGGCATCCTGGCCGGCGGCCGCAAGGTCTCGCAGGCCTCCACCGGTGACGAAATCGAACTGGTCCTGGCCGAAACGCCGTTCTACGCCGAGGCCGGCGGCCAGGCCGCCGACACCGGGCTCATCACCGGCGACGGGTTCGTCGTCGAGGTCCTGGACGTCCAGCGGCCCATCAAGGGACTCAGCGTGCACAAGGCGATCGTCCGTGAAGGCGAAATCGGGGCCGACGCCATGGTCCAGGCCGCCGTCGACCGGGAACGCCGCCACGCCGCCGAACAGGCCCACACCGGCACGCACATTGTGCATGCCGCCCTGCACCAGATCCTCGGGCCGGAAGCCCTGCAGCGCGGATCCTTCAACAAGGCCGGATACCTCCGCTTCGACTTCTCCTGGGGTGAAGGCCTCAGCGCCGCCACGCGCTCCGAGATCGAGGAAGTCTCCAACATCGCCATCCGGAACAACTTCCAGGTCCAGACCAAGGTCATGGGACTCGCGGAAGCCAAGGCGCTGGGCGCCATGGCACTGTTCGGCGAGAACTACGGCAACGAAGTCCGTGTTGTGGAGATCGACGGCGCCTGGTCCCGCGAGCTGTGCGGCGGCACGCACGTCTCCAACACCTCCCTCATCGGCAGCCTCTCCCTGTTGGGCGAGCAGTCCGTCGGTTCGGGAAACCGCCGTGTGGAGGCCTTCGTCGGCATGGACGCGTTCCGGCACCTCGCGGCCGAACGCGCCCTGGTCACTGAACTGACGGAAATGCTCAAGGTTCCGTCCGGCCTGCTCACCGAGCGCATCGCAAGCACCCTGACCAAGCTCAAGACGGCTGAAAAGGAACTGGAGCGGCTGCGCAAGGAGCAGCTGTCGGCCGCGGCCGCACAGCTGGTCGGCACCGCCAAGGACGCTGCCGGCGTGAAGGTTATTGCCCACGACGCCGGCATGGTCAGCGGCGCCGATGACCTCCGCGGACTGGCGCTGGACCTCCGGACCCGCCTCGGGTCCGAGCCCGCCGCCGTCGCCGTCGCCGGCGTCAGCAACGACCGCCCGGTCATCCTGATCGCCACCAACGAAGCAGCACGGGCCGCCGGGGTTAAGGCCGGTGCGCTGGTGCGCCTCGCTGCCGGCATCCTCGGCGGCGGCGGCGGTGGCAAGGACGACGTCGCCCAGGGCGGCGGCACGGACGCAGCCAAGGTCGGCACGGCCCTCACCGCCGTCGTGGACGCCATCACCCGGCGCTAGCACGGAACAACGGATGACTGAATCGGCCATACCCCGCGGCTACCCCCGGGGCGTGAAACTCGGGGTAGACGTCGGTACCGTGCGCGTGGGCGTGGCGGTGTGCGACCGGGACGGGATCCTCGCCACTCCGCTGCGTACCCTGACCCGCAACGTGAAGAAGAACACTGATGTGGGAATTCTCGCAAAGCTGGCCGGGGAGCTCGAGGCGGTCGAAATCTTCGTTGGTTTGCCGCGCACCATGAAAGGTGAAGAGCACGCTTCCGCACGAATGGCCACCGAGTATGCAAAGCTACTCGTCGGGAAACTATCCGAGGCCGGTTCCGACGTGCCAGTGAGGCTGGTTGACGAACGGCTGACCACGGTGACAGCCCACCGCAACCTGCACCAAGCTGGCATGAGCAGCAAGGACCACCGTAAAGTAGTTGATCAGGTCGCCGCCGCAGCCATTCTGCAGCACGCGATCGATATGCAAAAGGCCAGGGGAACGGAAGTGGGAAGCCGCGTCAGCGCGGACCTGCCGCCGGGGCCACCCGGCGGCGGCGCTCAGGCCGCCCCGGCAGTACAAACGCATTCTGCACAACGCATTCTGCCCAAACTGGAAGGCTACAGTGAGCCCGGTCAATAATGACGACTCCTCTGGTGATGCCAATAATGGCGCTGGCCGTCCGCTGACGCGTAAAGAGATCCGTGCCCAGGAGAAGTTCCTGGCGACACAGGGTCACGATGTCATCCCGCCCCAGGCTTTCGAGACCGAGTCCGAAGCTTCGGCAGAGCAGCCCGACGCTCCCCGCGAAGCTGCCGCCCCGGACCTTCCCGTCGCAGAGCCGACCGTGCACGAACCGGTTCGCGAGGACCCCGCTGAGCCCACCCGTGAGGATCCCGCGCCCCAGGAACGGGTTCACCACGAGCCCGTTGCCGAGGAGCCGGTTCACCACGAGCCCGTTGCCGAGGAGCCGGTTCACCACGAGCCCGTTGCCCAGGAACCCGTGCACCACGAGCCGGTTCACCACGAGCCCGTTGCCGAGGACCCCGTTTATGAGGAACCGGTCCACGAGCCCGTCCACAACTACGCCGCCGGTATGTCCCGCGAGGAAACCCTGCGCCGTGCCGACGAACTGCAGTACGGCCACAGCGCCCACCACGAGGCAGATTACGATCCCGCCTACGCGGGCCACCACGAGGACGACCCCCACGGCTACGACGAGGAGCCGGGCCACGGCCTGATGGCCGGGGCCGCCGGCATTCCCACCGCGAAGGGCCCCTCCAAGAAGGTCCGCCGGCGCCGCCGCTTCCTCGCTCTGCTCCTGACGCTGACCGTCTTCGTCGTCGCGATCGTCGTCGGCGCCCAGGTCATCAAACCCCTTCTCGGTGGAAACGCCGCAGCAGACTATCCTGGCCCCGGCACCGGCTCCGTGACCATCACCGTGCCGCCAGGCGCCGGGCCCCGGTCCGTGGCCGCGGACCTCGAATCCAAGAAGGTCATCGCCAACGCCGACTCATTCGTCAAGCAGTTCGCGTCCTCCGGGGGAGCGCTAAGCCCCGGCACCTTCACGCTGCGGCAGGAAATGAACAACGCCGACGCCGTCGCGATCCTGCTGAACAAGGGCGCCGACAAGGTGATGTACTTTGCCCTGAGCGCCGGCCTGAGGATCAACGAATCGCTGCAGGCCATCTCCGACGGCACAGGTATTTCGGTGCCGGAACTGAAGGCACTGAGCGATAACCCGAAGCAGTTCGGCGTCCCTGCCAAGGCCAAGAACCTCGAGGGATTCCTGTTCCCGGGTGAATACCGCTTCCCGATCGGGACCTCCGCCAAGGACATCCTGAAGAAACTCAGCGGCAGCGCACTCGACGAGCTCAAGGCCCAAGGCGTCACCGACCCGAACAAGCAGTACGACGTCGTGACGGTCGCCAGCATTGTGCAGGCCGAGGGTGGCCAGGCCGAGTACGGGGACGTGGCAGGTGCCATCTACAACCGGCTGAAGCCGAACAACACCGAGACCAACGGACTCATCCAGTCGGACGCCACGGTGACCTACGGCCTGGGCATCCGCAGCTTCCATATCGACGAGGCCCAGAAGGCCGACAAGTCCAACAAGTACAACACGTACGCCAATGTTGGCCTCCCGGCCGGTCCCATTGGCTCGCCGGGCAAGCGCGCCCTCGACGCGGCCGCCAAACCCAAGAGCAACGACTACCTGTACTGGGTCACCATCAACCTGGACACCAAGGAGACCAAGTTCTCCAAGACCCTGGCCGAGCACAACGGCTACGTCGCCAAGTACAACGCGTGGTGCGAGGCCAACCCGGGCCGTTGCGTGTGACGCTGCGGGCCGCCGTCCTCGGTCATCCCATCAGCCACTCGAAGTCCCCGGCGCTGCACCGCGCCGCCTACGCGCAGCTCGGCGTCGCGATGGACTACGACGCCATTGATGTCACCGTCGACGCCCTGCCCGCCTTTATGGCTGGTGTCCGGGCCGACGGCGGCTGGCGCGGACTGTCCGTCACCATGCCGCTGAAGGCTGCCATGGCCGCGGAGGTGGACGAAGTCCGCGGCGTGGCCCGGGACCTCGGGGTCATCAACACCGTCGCGTTCGAGCGGGCACAGCCGGCCACCGGCGCGCCGGCCCGGCTGGTGGGCTACAACACGGACGTCGCGGGAATCGTGAACGCCCTGCGCTACGCCGGGGCCAGCCGTGAGCCCACCGCCGTCATCCTGGGCGGCGGCGGAACAGCGGCGGCCGCAGTGGCGGCCCTGAAGGAACTCGGTGCCCCCGCCGCCACGGTCTACGTCCGGGACGTCGGCCGCGCCGCCGAAGCCCGGACAGCGGCGGCCGCCGTCGGACTGTCCCTGACGGTCCTGCCCCTGGAGATGGCCGCACCGGCCGTCGCGGCCGCCGACGTCGTCATCTCCACCCTCCCCCCGCGGGCAGCCGACGGGCTGGCGGAACAGCTGGCCACCCTGCCCGCCGGAGCCGCAGCAACCGGCGTGCTCCTCGACGTGGCCTACGAGCCCTGGCCCAGCCGGATCGCCGCGGCCTGGGCGGCCCGGGGCGGCAGTGTGGTGCCCGGGCTGGAAATGCTGCTGTACCAGGCCATCGAACAGGTACGCCACTTCAGCGGCCTCGGCGGCCCCGTCCCGGCCGAAGTCATAGATGTGATGTGTGACGCAGTCGGGGCTCCTCGACGGGTGTTCTAAGTGCCTTGCATGGCAGGATGGATTTTATGTTGCGTTGGTTGACTGCCGGAGAATCCCATGGCCCGGCCCTGGTCGGAATTATCGAAGGCGTCCCCGCCGGTGTGGAGCTCACCAGCGACCGGATCGTCGAGGCACTTGCCCGGCGGCGCCTTGGATACGGCCGCGGCGCCCGGATGAAGTTCGAACAGGACACGGTCTCAGTGCTCGGCGGTGTCCGCCACGGAACCACGCAGGGCGGCCCCGTCGCCATCCAGGTGGGCAACACCGAATGGCCCAAGTGGGAACAGATTATGTCCGCTGACCCCGTGGATCCGGAAGTCCTCGCCGATCAGGCCCGCAACGCGCCCCTGACCCGGCCACGGCCCGGCCACGCCGATTTCACCGGCATGCAGAAGTACGGCTTCGATGAGGCACGGCCCGTCCTGGAACGCGCCAGCGCCCGGGAAACCGCAACCCGGGTGGCCCTCGGCGCCGTCGCCGCCGCCTTCCTGCAGCAGCTCGGCATCGAGCTGGTCTCGCACACCGTCTCGATCGCCAACGTTTCCGTTCCCGAGGGACGGCCCCTGCCGGTGCCCTCGAACGTACTGGCGCTCGACGCCGATCCGCTGCGCTGCTTCGACCGCGAAACGTCCGACGCGATGGTGGCCGAGGTGGACGCTGCCCACAAGGAGGGCGAAACCCTTGGCGGCGTCGTCGAAGTCCTCGCCTACGGCCTCCCGCCGGGACTGGGCAGTTACGTGCACTGGGACCGCCGCCTCGATTCGCGCCTCGCCGCGGCCCTGATGGGTATCCAGGCGATCAAGGGCGTTGAAGTCGGCGACGGCTTCCTCACAGCGGCGCGCCGCGGCTCCGCAGCCCACGATGAAATCGTGAAGGATGCCGACGGCCGGATCATCCGCACCTCCAACCGGGCCGGCGGCATCGAGGGCGGCATGAGCATTGGCGACGTGCTCCGGGTCCGTGCCGCGATGAAGCCCATCGCGACGGTGCCCCGTGCGCTCAAGACCGTTGACGTGAAGACCGGAGAAGCCGCCAAGGCCCACCACCAGCGCTCGGACGTCTGTGCGGTCCCGGCCGCGGGCGTGGTGGCCGAGGCCATGGTGGCTTTGGTGCTTGCCGAAGCGGTCACGGAAAAATTCGGCGGCGACTCCGTGCAGGAGACCGCCCGCAACATCAAGGGCTACCTGGACAACATCCCGGCGTCCCTGGACTCGATCGGGCACTAGTGCCGCCTCGTAATCCACGCAAAGGACAGGACCGCCCGGTCGCACTGATCGGCCCGATGGCGGTGGGGAAGTCGGCCATCGGCCAGCAGCTTGCCCTCCAGCTCGGCGCACCGTTTGTTGACACCGACGCCGAAGTCGTCGCCCAGCACGGGAGCATCGCGGACATCTTCGCCGGCCAGGGCGAATGCGCGTTCCGCGAACTGGAGGCCAGGGCCGTCGCCCAGGCCATCGAAAACGCGGCTGGCAGCAACACCGTCATCTCCCTCGGCGGGGGTGCCGTACTGGACTCGGGGACCCAGCAGCTGCTCGCCAGCTGCACCGTGGTCTACCTCGAATGCGACGCCGCCACCGTGTCCGAAAGGATCGCCCGGAACTCCGGGCGGCCGCTATTGGCCGGCGACGCATTGGAACGCTGGCGGGCCCTGTTCGCCACCCGGCAGCCGGTGTACGAACGGCTCGCCGACCTGACACTCGACGTCCGCACCGGGTCCGTCCAGGACCTCGCGCGCCGGCTTGAAGATGCGCTGGAGCAGTTTACCGACGCCAGTACCGCGGAAACTCCGGCGCCAGCAGCGACTAGGAAAGTTGAAAAGTGAACACCGAATCAACAGTCATTAAAGTCACCGGCACCACTCCGGGGGAAAACTACGACGTCGTCGTCGGTCGGGGCCTGCTGGCCAGCCTCCCTGGACTGCTGGGGGAGCGCGTCCAGCGTGTCCTCGTCATTCACCCGCGGGCGCTCCGGCTGACCGGCGACACCGTCCGTGAGGAGCTGGCCGCCGCCGGCTTCACCGCGCTGACCGCTGAAATCCCGGACGCCGAAGAGGGCAAACACATCGAGGTGGCCTCCTTCTGCTGGCAGGTCCTGGGCCAGAATGACTTCACCCGGTCGGACGCAATCGTCGCCGTCGGCGGGGGAGCGGTGACCGACCTCGCCGGTTTCGTCGCCGCCACCTGGCTGCGCGGAGTCAAGGTCATCCACATGCCCACCAGCCTTCTCGGCATGGTGGACGCCGCCGTCGGCGGGAAAACCGGCATCAACACCGCAGAAGGCAAAAACCTGGTGGGCGCCTTCCACCCGCCGGCCGGGGTCCTCGCGGACCTCGACACCCTGGACACGCTGCCGAAGAACGAGATCATCTCCGGCATGGCCGAGGTCATCAAATGCGGGTTCATTGCCGATCCCGCCATCCTCGACCTGATCGAGAAGGACCCGGCGGCGGTCTCCGATCCCCGCTCCGATGTCCTCCGGGAACTGATCGAACGGGCCATCACGGTCAAGGCCCGGGTGGTCTCCGAGGACCTGAAAGAAACCGGGCAGCGCGAGATCCTGAACTACGGCCACACCCTGGGGCACGCGATCGAACTGGCCGAACGCTACTCGTGGCGCCACGGGGCCGCCGTCTCGGTGGGCATGATGTTCGCCGCGGAGCTCGCCCGCAGCGTGGGACGCCTCAGCGACGCCGACGCCGACAGGCACCGCACCATCCTCGAGAGCCTCGGCCTGCCCATCACCTACCGGCGTGACCGCTGGCAGGCGCTGCTCGACGGAATGCGGCGGGACAAAAAGTCCCGCGGCGACCTGCTGCGCTTCGTTGTGCTCGACGGCGTCGGCCGCCCCGGCATCCTCGACGTGCCGGACACCTCGCTGCTTTTCGCGGCCTACCAGGAAATCGCGTCCTGATGATCAGCGACAACGGCGGCACCACCGAATGGCCCGACGGCGGGTTCCCCGGCATCCGGATCAACCCTGAAACACTGATGCCGCAGGTGGTCAACGAGGACGCGTGCGCCGAAGCCCTGGCCCGGTCCACGGACCCGACGGACCTGATCTTCGTCCGCCTGGTTGAGGGGCACCCGGGCGAGGCCGCGGAGCTGCTGGCAGAGGCGCGGTACAAGGACCCGGACTCCTTCCGGCTCCGGATGTTCGAGGCCGAGGTCCTGCGCGTTTCGCACCGCTTCGACCGCGCCGTTGAGCTCTACCGGCAACTGCTTCCGGAAGCCCAGGGGACCCCGGAGGAGGCCGTCGTCCGGCAGCACCTGGGCCGTTCGCACTTCGCAGCCGGCCACGCCGCCGCCGCCGTCGAGTCCTTCGCCAGAGCGCTCGACCTGCGGGTGGCGGGCTCAGCGGACGCGGCCCTGATCTACTCCTCGACGGTGGCGCTGCAGCGGGCCCGGGACGTGCTCGACCTGGCCTGCTAGGGGACCGTACGGCAGCCTGCCGGCAAAACCGGTAGAATGGTTTTTGGATTTTTGATAAATACGCGCTGGCGGGCCGATTGGCGTGCCCGCCTGGCATAGGCGGCTGGTGGCTAGAACCAGTCCACGAAGAAACCTGAGGATACTGTGGCAACCACGAACGACATCAAGAACGGAACCGTGCTCAAGCTCGAGGGCCAGCTGTGGAACATCATCGAGTTCCAGCACGTCAAGCCCGGCAAGGGTGGCGCGTTCGTCCGCACCAAGATGCGCAACGTGATGTCCGGCAAGGTCGTCGACAAGACCTTCAACGCCGGACTCAAGATTGAGACCGCAACGGTTGACCGCCGCGACTACCAGTACCTGTACCAGGACGGCGCCGACTTCGTGTTCATGGACACCTCGGACTTCGACCAGCTCACTGTTTCCGCCGCGACCGTGGGCGATGCCACCAACTTCATGCTCGAAAACCAGATGGTGAACATCGCCATCCACGAGGGCAACCCGCTGTACATCGAACTGCCCCCGAGCGTCGTGCTTGAGATTACCTACACGGAGCCGGGCCTGCAGGGCGACCGTTCCTCGGCCGGCACCAAGCCCGCCACGCTCGAAACCGGCTACGAGATCCAGGTGCCCCTGTTCGTTGAGAACAACACCAAGGTCAAGGTCGACACCCGCGACGGCAGCTACCTCGGCCGGGTCAACGACTAGTGAGTGCCCGCGGTAAGGCCCGTAACCGGGCCCTGGATGTTCTCTTCGAGGCGGAGCAGCGCTCCACCTCCGCATTCGATGTGCTGCGTGCCCGTCGTGAAAAGACGGATCAGATCATCAACCCCTACACCCTGGAAGTCGTCGAGGGGGTCGTGTCCCACCAGGCCGCGATCGACGAATTCCTCGAAACCTACTCGCAGGGCTGGTCGCTGGAGCGGATGCCCGCGGTGGACCGCATTATCCTGCGGATCGGCACCTGGGAACTGCTCTACAACGACGACGTTCCGGACGGCGTTGCTGTGAGCGAAGCCGTGGCGCTGGCCAAGACGCTCTCCACCGACGAGTCGCCGTCGTTCATCAACGGCCTCCTTGGCCGCCTCCAGCAGCTGAAGCCTTCGCTGCTGGCCTGATGCGCCGTTGACCTCAAAGGACCGGTGTCCGCCTTATGGCGGGCACCGGTCCTTTGCGTTGGGCCACTGCCTCAGTGCAGAACGGCGTCACGCAGGAGCAGGATCTCTGCCAGCTGCCGTTGCTCGTCGAGCCGGTGGGCCGGGACGTCCCGGCCGCTGAGGATCCGCTGGCGGGTCAGGGCCAGCCGGGTGGCCGCCTGCAGGAACGCCCGCATCTGCGGGGTGCGCCCGATGGAGCGCGCCCAGCGCAGGGCCGAGCGGCGCCCGGCCGGTGTTGCCAGCATCGCGACCTCCTGGCCCGAAAACCAGCCGGCTGCCGCATACTCCTGCAACCGCTGGCGGGTCAGCCGGCGTTCGGCGACGCGCAGCAGCACCACCACCAGTACCGCGGCCAGGAAGATCGGGACCTGGACCAGGATGTACTGGGCCAGGAAGTCCTGCCCCATGGAGTTCCAACCGCTGTGCAGCACCATGGCCGGGACCAGCCCTACCGGGAAGGCCAGCAGGCTCAGGCCGGAATGCCAGCGGCGTGCCGCCAGGCCCAGGACGAGGCCGGTGCTGCCGGTGAAGATCGCGTGGGCGAAGGGTGACATCACCCCGCGGAGGAAGAACACCACCGCGAAATCAACGCCCGGGTTGGACGACTCGGCGATGGCCCGGCCGAAGTACAGGATGTTTTCCGTGAACGCGAAACCGCCGGCAATGGTGAAGGCGAAGACCACCCCGTCCACCGGGCCGTCGAACTGCTTGCGGGCAAACACGAGGAGCAGCAACAGTCCCAGGGATTTCGCGAACTCCTCCACCACCGGCGCCTGGACGGTCACGGCAAACGTCTGGTAGTCCAGTCCCGAGGCCGGGCCGGCGGCGAGCGAGAAAACGGGCTGCAGCAGCATGGTCACGGAAATCGACACCAGGGCGCCCCAGCCGAACGCGAACACCAGCAGCCGCTTGGGCTCGGGCTCCCACCGGTCAATGTAGCGGACGGCCAGCAGGACACAACCCAGCGGCAGCAAAGAGGCGATGAAACCCACAACGAAGCCAGCCGGACCGGTACTGCGAAGCACAAAGGGAAGAACCAGGAACAGGCTGACGAATGCCAGGACCCCGCCGCCGAGGACCAGCGCGGCCATTCCTCCGGAAGCCCTTGCCGCGGGCAGCCGGGGATACCCGGGCTGCGGCGGCGGCCGGTACCCGGGCTGCAGTTGCTGCTCGAAGCCCGGCGCCGGCCGGTAATGCTGAGGCTGGATCTGCCCCATCCAGCTGGGGTTGGATTCCTGCAACGGGTCCGGCGTCACATGTGCCGGCCGGCCGGGGCCGGGATCAGGGCTCGTCATGTCATGAGCCTATGGTGCCCGGTCCGGGCGGCCCAACGGCCAGGTTCCGGTGTGACGGACGACGCCTCCGCCGGAGCGGGGCCGCGGCAGCCTGTGTGGTAATTTGAAAGAGCAAATGATCCTTTTTTAATTCCGTCCCGTGAGGCGGGGAAAGGGGAGACGAGCGTTGACTTCTGTTCCAGAAGCACCGGTTCCGGCCGCGGTCCAGCTCAGCAGGGTTGTCCTCAACCAGGCCGACATTGACCGTGCACTGACTCGTATCGCCCATGAGATTCTCGAATCCAACAAGGGCTCCCAGGACCTTGTCCTGCTGGGCATTCCCAGGCGCGGCTATCCACTCGCCAAGCGCCTCGCCGCCAAGATTGCCGCCGCCGATCCCGGCGTGGATCCGGCCGCAATTATCGGCCAGCTGGATGTGACCATGTTCCGCGACGACCTCTCGCGCCAGCCCACCCGGCCGCCGTACCCCACGCAGCTGCCCCGGACCGGGATCGACAACAAAGTAGTGGTGCTCATCGACGATGTGCTCTACTCCGGCCGCACCATCCGCGCCGCACTGGACGCCATCATCGACCTCGGCCGGCCCCGGATTGTCCGCCTCGCCGTCCTGATCGACCGTGGCCACCGCGAACTGCCGATCCGCGCCGACCACGTGGGAAAAAACCTCCCCACGTCCTCCTCGGAGAAAGTCCGCGTCCGGCTCCACGAAACGGACTCCGCCGGCAACGCCGCGGCCGCCGATGAAGTAGTCATCGAGGCCACCGCATGAGGCACCTGCTCTCCACCGAAGACCTGGGCTACGCCGACGCCATCCGCATCCTCGATACCGCCGAAGAAATGGCCGCGGTAGGGGAGCGGGAGGTCAAGAAGCTCCCCGCACTGCGGGGCCGCACGGTGGTCAACCTCTTCTTCGAGGACTCCACCCGCACCCGGATCTCGTTCGAGGCGGCGGCCAAACGGCTCTCGGCGGACGTCATCAACTTCGCAGCCAAGGGCTCTTCCGTGTCCAAGGGCGAGTCCCTCAAGGACACCGCGCAGACGCTGGCCGCAATGGGGGCAGACGCCGTCGTCATCCGGCATTGGGCCTCCGGCGCCCCGCACCGGCTGGCCGCAACCGACTGGATCGATGCCGCGGTGATCAACGCCGGCGACGGCACCCACGAGCACCCCACCCAGGCGCTGCTGGACGCATTCACCATGCGCCGGCACTGGTCAAAGCTCGCGGGGACGCCATCCACCGGCGCCGACCTGCGCGGAATGCGCGTCGCGATCGCGGGTGACGTCCTGCACTCGCGCGTCGCCCGTTCCAACGTCTGGCTGCTGCGCACCCTGGGGGCGGACGTGACCCTGGTGGCGCCGCCCACGCTGCTGCCGATCGGCGTCGAACAGTGGCCCTGCAAGGTCAGCTACGACCTTGACGAGACACTCGCCGGCGGCGTGGACGCGATGATGATGCTCCGCGTTCAGGGCGAGCGGATGAACGCTTCCTTCTTCCCGTCCACCCGCGAATACTCCCGCCGCTGGGGCTTTGACGACAACCGCCTCCGTGCCCTGGACCGCCTGGGCCTGAAGGACACCATCATCATGCACCCCGGCCCGATGAACCGCGGGCTCGAAATTTCCTCATCCGCCGCCGACTCGCCCCGTTCCACCGTCCTGGCACAGGTGCGCAACGGCGTGTCCATCCGCATGGCCGCCCTCTACCTGCTGCTCTCCGGGGACTCCCGCGAGCCAGCCACCCCCACCGCCGCCTACTCCAAGGAGAGCCACTGATGGCATCACAACACCAGGACGCAGGCAGCGCCGGCGCCTACCTCATCCGCGGAGCCTCGATTCTCGGCGGCGCCGCTGAGGACCTGCTGATCCGCGACGGCGTCATCGCCGGCCGCGGCCCCAACCTGGACACGGACCCAGAAGCGGCCAAGGGCGCCACCGTCATCGACGGCGCCGGTCTCATCGCGCTGCCGGGCATGGTGGACATCCACACCCATCTGCGCGAACCCGGCCGCGAGGACGCCGAGACGGTCGAAACCGGCACCCGCGCAGCGGCCCTGGGCGGCTACACCGCCGTGCACGCGATGGCCAACAGCACCCCGGTGGCGGACACCGCCGGCGTCGTCGAACAGGTCCTGACCCTGGGCCGCACCGCCGGCTGGGTGGACGTCCGGCCCGTCGGCGCCGTCACGGTCGGCCTGGCCGGCCAACAGCTCGCCGAGCTCGGCGCCATGGCCGACTCGCGGGCCAGGGTCCGGGTGTTCTCCGACGACGGGATCTGCGTCAGCGACCCCGTCCTGATGCGCCGTGCCCTCGAATACGTCAAAGCGTTCGACGGCGTGGTCGCGCAGCACGCACAGGAACCCCGGCTCACCGCCGGCGCGCAGATGAACGAAGGCGACGTCTCGGCCGTGCTGGGCCTCACCGGCTGGCCCGCCGTCGCCGAGGAAAGCATCATCGCCCGCGACGTGCTGCTCGCCCAGCACGTCGGCTCACGGCTGCACGTCTGCCACGTGTCCACCGCGGGGTCGGTCGAAATTGTCCGCTGGGCCAAGTCCCGCGGCATCAACGTCACGGCCGAGGTCACACCGCACCACCTCTGGCTCACCGACGAACTGGTCCGCAGCTATGACCCCGTCTACAAGGTCAACCCGCCGCTGCGCACCGACGCGGATGTCCAGGCACTGCGGGCCGCACTGGCTGACGGCACGATCGACGTCATCGGCACCGACCACGCACCGCACCCGAGCGAGCACAAGGAATGCGAGTGGGCCCAGGCCGCCATGGGCATGACGGGCCTCGAAACGGCGCTCTCCGTGGTGCAGCACACCATGATCGAGACCGGGCTCATGGGCTGGGACGACTTTGCACGCGTTACCTCCACCACACCGGCAGCCATCGGCCGGCTCGAGGACCAGGGCAGGCCGCTGGAGACCGGCGAACCCGGGAACGTCATACTCGTGGACCCGGCTGCACGCTGGACCGTGGACCCTTCTAAGATGGCAACCATGGGCCGTAACTCTCCGTTCGCGGGCCGGGAACTTCCCGGCCGGGTAGTGGCCACGTTCTTCAAAGGCCACCCCACCGTCCTCGACGGCCAGCTCAACACCCCCTACCGGTGGCCGGCCGACGCCGTCGACGCCGCACCGGCGGGCCGCAACTGATGGACAGGCTGCTCCCCGGGCTGCTGATGCTCGCCGTCGCGGCGGTGGTCATCGCGCTGATCGCTGTCGGCTGGCGCAACCGCCTGCGCCGCCAGGCCGACGTCGAGCCCCTGCCCCCCGTCCCGGACGAACCCGGTGCGCCGCTGGCGTCCGCTGCCGGCCAGTATGTTGCCTCCACCACGGCCGGCGACTGGCTGGACCGGATCGCCGTGCACCAGCTCGGGATCCGCACCAACGCCGAGCTCAGCGTCCACCCCGGCGGGGTGCTGTTCGACCGATCCGGGGCCGTGCCCCTTTTCATCCCGGCCGCCGCACTCACCGGCGTTCGGCAGGAGAGCGGCATGGCCGGCAAATTCGTCGAGAAAGACGGACTCCTGGTACTCAGCTGGCGGCTCGGGCCGCGCGAGCTGGACACCGGTTTCCGCACCCGCCGGGCCGAGGACAAGGTCCTGCTCCTGGCCACCCTTCAAGATTTGATCTCCGCTGCCCCCCAGGCAGACGCCGATAGTGGAAAGTAACAACGTGACGGAATCCAACGCAGTGACAGAAGAAGTGTCAGAGACAGCCGCAGCGGCGGCCACCAACGGGGCGCCGGCAGCACCGGCCCTCGCCGTGCTGGTGCTCGAAGACGGGCGGATTTTCCGCGGCAGCAGCTACGGCGCCACCGGCACCGCACTGGGCGAGGCCGTGTTCGCGACCGGCATGACCGGCTACCAGGAAACCATCACCGACCCGTCCTACGCCCGGCAGCTGGTGGTGCAGACCGCACCGCACATCGGCAACACCGGCGTGAATAAGGACGACGCCGAGTCCCGCCGCATCTGGGTGGCAGGCTACATTGTCCGCGACGCCGCCCGCCGCCCCTCCAACTGGCGCTCGGAACGCAGCCTGGACGAGGAACTCACGGAGCAGGGCATCATCGGGATCCAAGGCGTCGACACCCGCGCCATCACCCGGCACCTGCGTGAACACAAGACCATGCGCGCCGGCATCTTCTCCGGCGACGCGGCAGCCGCCAGCGACAAGGAACTCGTGGAGGCCGTCCTGGCCAGCGCGCCGATGGAAGGCTCACGGCTCGCCGAGGAAGTCAGCGTCGACGAGGCCTACACGGTGGAGCCCGCCGACTGGGGCTGGGAAGGCGAGCCGCTGTTCAGCATCGCCGCGATCGACCTCGGCATCAAGCGCATGACCCCCATCCGCTTCGCCGAACGCGGCGTCCGGGTCCACGTCCTGCCGGCCACGGCGACCCTCGAGGACGTCACCGCGGTCAACCCCGACGGTGTGTTTATGTCCAACGGCCCCGGCGACCCCGCCACCGCCGACAGCCAGGTCACCCTGCTCCGCTCCGTCCTGGACGCCAAGCTTCCGTACTTCGGAATCTGCTTCGGCAACCAGATCCTGGGCCGCGCCCTTGGCTTTGGAACCTACAAGCTCCGTTACGGCCACCGCGGCATCAACCAGCCCGTGATGGACCGCCGCACCGGCAAGGTCGAAATCACCTCGCAGAACCACGGCTTCGCCGTCGACGCCCCGCTGGAGGGCGCCACCCAGGCGCCGGAAGAACGCTTCGGCCGGGTGGAAGTCAGCCACGTCAGCCTCAACGACGACGTCGTCGAGGGCCTGTACTGCCTCGACATCCCGGCCTTCTCGGTCCAGTACCACCCCGAGGCTGCCTCCGGCCCGCACGACGCCGCCTACCTCTTCGACCGCTTCATCGCCCTCATGGGGGAGACCAAGAAGCCTGCCGGCGAGACACAGACTGCCACCGAATCCAACACTGAGGACAAGAAGTAATGCCCAAGAGAACTGACCTTAAGAGCGTCCTGGTCATCGGTTCCGGCCCGATCGTCATCGGCCAGGCCGCCGAATTCGACTACTCCGGCACCCAGGCACTGCGCGTCCTCAAGGAGGAAGGCCTGCGGGTCATCCTCGTCAACTCGAACCCGGCCACCATCATGACCGACCCGGAGTTCGCCGACGCCACCTACATCGAACCGATCACCCCGGAGGTGGTAGAGAAGATCATCGCCAAGGAACGCCCCGACGCGATCCTGCCCACCCTGGGCGGCCAGACCGCGCTGAACACGGCGATCGCCCTCGACAAAAACGGTGTGCTGGAGAAGTACAACGTCGAGCTGATCGGCGCCAACATCGCGGCGATCGAGCTCGGCGAGGACCGCGAGAAGTTCAAGGGCGTGGTGGAGCGCTGCGGTGCCGAATCCGCCCGCAGCCACATCATCCACAGCATGGACGAGGCCCTTACGGCGGCCGAGGACCTGGGCTACCCGATGGTGGTCCGCCCCTCCTTCACCATGGGCGGGCTCGGCTCCGGCCTGGCCTACAACGAGGGCGACCTCCGCCGGATCGTCGGCCAGGGCCTGCAGTACAGCCCCACGTCCGAGGTATTGCTCGAAGAGAGCATCCTTGGCTGGAAGGAGTACGAGCTCGAGATGATGCGGGACAAGAACGACAACGTCGTGGTGGTCTGCTCCATCGAGAACTTCGACCCCGTCGGCGTCCACACCGGCGACTCCATCACGGTCGCCCCGGCCCTGACCCTGACGGACCGCGAATACCAGCGGCTGCGCGACATCTCCATCGCCGTCATCCGCGAAGTCGGCGTCGACACCGGCGGCTGCAACATCCAGTTCGCCGTCGAGCCGGACACCGGCCGCGTTGTGGTCATCGAGATGAACCCCCGCGTCTCCCGCTCCTCCGCGCTGGCCTCCAAGGCCACCGGCTTCGCGATCGCCAAGATCGCCACCAAGCTCTCGCTCGGCTACACGCTGGACGAGATCCCGAACGACATCACGCAGAAGACCCCGGCGTCCTTCGAGCCGACCCTCGACTACGTCGTGGTCAAGGTCCCGCGGTTCGCGTTCGAGAAGTTCCCGGCCGCCGATTCCACCCTCACCACCACCATGAAGTCGGTGGGCGAGGCCATGGCGATGGGCAGGAACTTCACCGAGGCCCTGCAGAAGGCCCTGCGGTCGCTGGAGCAGAAGGGCTCCCAGCTGGACTTCGGTCCCGTCCCCGAATGGGAAGTCCCCGAGCTGATTGAGAAGGCCAAACGGCCCAGCACCGAACGCCTGCACCAGGTCCAGCGCGCCCTGCTCGGCGGCGCCACCGTGGAGCAGCTGTTCGAGGCGACCAAGATCGACCCCTGGTACCTGGACCAGCTCCAGCTGCTGAACGAGATCTCCCAGGAAATCCGCCGCTCCACCGCCCTGACGCAGGAGATGCTGCAGCGGGCCAAGCGGCACGGGTTCTCCGACGCCCAGATTGGTGCCCTGACGCACAACTCCGAGGACGTCGTCCGCGGCGTCCGGCAGGCCCTGGGCATCCGCCCCGTCTACAAAACCGTCGACACGTGCGCGGCCGAGTTCGCCGCGTACACCCCGTACCACTACTCGTCCTACGACGAGGAGGATGAGGTGGCCCTGCACTCCAAGCCGTCGATCATCATCCTCGGATCCGGTCCCAACCGGATCGGCCAGGGCATCGAGTTCGACTACTCCTGCGTGCACGCCTCGATGGCGCTGCGCAAGGCCGGCTACGAGACCGTGATGGTCAACTGCAACCCGGAGACCGTGTCCACGGACTACGACGTCTCCACCCGGCTCTACTTCGAACCGCTGACCCTTGAAGACGTCCTCGAGGTCATCGCGGCGGAGGAACGCACCGGCGGCGTGATGGGTGTGTTCGTCCAGCTCGGCGGCCAGACCCCGCTCAAGCTGGCGCAGCAGCTCGCCGACGCCGGAGTGCCGATCCTCGGCACGTCCCCGGAAGCCATCGACCTCGCCGAACACCGCGGCGCCTTCTCCCGGGTGCTGGACGAGGCCGGCCTGGTCTCCCCGAAGAACGGCACCGCTGTGTCCTTCGAGGACGCCAAGAAGATCGCCGACGAAATCGGCTACCCGGTGCTGGTCCGCCCGTCCTACGTGCTGGGCGGCCGCGGCATGGAGATCGTCTACGACGAACCCAACCTCTCCCGCTACATTGCCAACGCCACCGAGATCACCCCGGACCACCCGGTCCTGATCGACCGCTTCCTTGAGGACGCCGTGGAGATCGACGTCGACGCCCTCTTCGACGGCAAGGACATGTACCTCGGCGGAATCATGGAGCACATCGAGGAAGCCGGCATCCACTCCGGCGACTCGGCCTGCGTGCTGCCGCCGATCACCCTAGGCAACAACGTGGTGGACCGGGTCCGGACCGCCACCCGCGCCATCGCCGAGGGGGTGGGCGTCCGGGGCCTGATCAACATCCAGTTCGCCCTCGCCTCCGACGTGCTCTACGTCCTTGAAGCCAACCCGCGTGCCTCCCGCACCGTCCCGTTCGTCTCCAAGGCCACGGGCGTGCAGATGGCCAAGGCTGCCGCGCTGATCGGCACCGGCGTGACCGTCAACCAGCTCCGCACCGCCTACAAGATGCTGCCGGAAACCGGTGACGGCTCCACGCTGCCGCTGGACGCACCGGTGGCGGTCAAGGAGGCTGTCCTGCCGTTCAGCCGCTTCCGCACCCTTGAGGGCAAGGTTGTTGACTCCCTGCTGGGGCCGGAGATGCGGTCCACCGGCGAGGTTATGGGCATCGACAAGCACTTCGACACGGCGTTCGCCAAGAGCCAGGCCGCGGCGAACAACGCACTGCCCACCGAAGGCAAGGTCTTCGTGTCCGTCGCCAACCGGGACAAGCGCGCCGTCATCATGGCCGTCAAGCGGCTCTCGGACCTCGGGTTCGAGATCGTCTCCACCGGCGGCACCGCCGACGTGCTGCGCCGCAACGGCCTGCAGGCCACCACGGTCCGCAAGGTCGCCGAGGGCTCCAGTGCCGAGGGGGAGGGCACCATCGCCGACCTCATCGTCGCCGGCGAGATCGACATGGTCTTCAACACCCCGTCCGGCGGCGAGGCCCGCGGTGACGGCTACGAAATCCGTGCCGCCGCCACTTCGATCGGCATTCCCTGCATCACCACCGTGGCCGAGTTCAACGCGGCCGTCCAGGCCATCGAGGCCATGCGGACCTACGAATGGTCCGTCACCAGCCTGCAGGAACACGCCAGCGCCCTCGCCGAGTCGCAGAAACGCGACGCCGAGGAACGGGTCGCGCAGGCTGCCGGTACGGTGTCCCAGCATGCCTGAGGCCGCCGGTACCGGCGGCCGCACCGGCCGGGAGTCCTTTGGCTCCCGGCTCGGGCGGGCCATGGCCCAGCGCGGCCCGCTCTGCGTGGGCATCGACCCGCATCCGTCGCTGCTGCAGCACTGGGGCCTGAACGACGACGCCGCCGGGCTGGAGCGCTTTTCGCTGACAGTACTGGAGGCCGTGGGATCCCTCGCTGCCGCGGTAAAACCGCAGGTGGCGCTGTACGAGCGTCACGGGTCGGCCGGGATGGCGGTGCTGGAACGCACCCTCGCCGCTGCGGCTGACTCCGGTGTGCTGACCATTGCGGACGCCAAGCGCGGCGACATCGGCTCCACCATGGCAGCGTACGCGGACGCCTGGCTGCGCGACGGCTCGGCCCTCGCGGCGGACTCGGTCACCCTGAGCCCTTATCTGGGGTTCGAATCCCTGCGGCCGGCCCTGGACCTCGCGGCAGAGAGCGGCCGCGGAGTGTTTGTCCTGGCGCTGACCTCCAACCCGGAAGGCGCCTCCGTGCAGCACGTCGGCGGGGACGACTCCGTCGCACGCCGGATCACCCGGGCCGCCGCCGTCGAAAACCAGCGCTACACCGCTGAAGCAGGTGAACTGGGGTCCGTGGGCCTTGTGGTCGGCGCAACCGTCGGCTCAGCCCTACAGGACCTTGGTCTGGACCTTGCGGCTGTGCGCGGCCCGATCCTCGCCCCCGGATTGGGGGCGCAGGGCGCCACGGCGGCCGATTTGCGGCGCACCTTCGGCAACGCGTACGGGCAGGTTCTGGGCACCTCGAGCCGGGACATTCTCGGCGCCGGACCGCGCGCCGCCGAACTCCGGGACGCGGCCCAGCGGACCCTCGACGGACTCCGCGACTCTTAGACGCGACGCAGCAGTACACCGTTTGCCAGGAATGGCCGCTATAGCCTCGGCTTTGCGGCCATTTCTGGCAAACGGGCGGCGACGGCGGGAGGCCAGCCGGCCGTCCGACGTCGGGCTGGTCCCCAAACATTGATTTCAGGTCCATCGATTTCGGATCCATTGATTTCAGCCGCTCCCAGCGGGTAGGTTCAGGATGAGTCCGCGGCACGGGCCCGGTGCCGCCCGGCTCGTCCGGCCGGGTGGTTATGCATCGCCTGTCCAGTTACGCAGGGAGGACCTCAGTGAGCTTGCGACCCCTCACCCCGCAGGAACGTTCCGCCGCCCTGCACAAGGCCGCCGCGGCCAGGGTGTCCCGGGCCGCCGCCAAGGAACGGCTCAAGACCGGGGACCTGTCAATCGAGGACCTGCTCAGCGCCGGCGAAACGGACGAGGCCATCGCGCGGATGCGGGTGGTGGAGCTGCTGGAGGCCTTGCCGGGCATCGGGCAGGTGCGGGCCGCGGCGATCATGGAGCGTTTCGGCATCGCGCCCTCACGGCGCATCCGCGGGCTGGGAATTCACCAACGCCGGGCGCTGGTAGATTTTATAGACGAGAAATAGTTTGGTCCGCCAGGCTGCCCCACCGCGACAAAGGAATACGTGAGCAAGAAACCCGGACTGACAGTCCTCGCCGGACCGACGGCCGTCGGCAAAGGCACAGTGTCCACCTACATTAGGGACAACTATCCCGGCGTCTGGCTTTCCGTGTCGGCCACGACGCGTGCCCCGCGTCCCGGGGAGCAGGACGGTGTTCACTACTTCTTCAAGTCCGCCGAGGAGTTCGACTCCCTGGTCGAGAACGGCGAGCTGCTCGAATGGGCGGTTGTGCACGGACGGAACCGCTACGGCACGCTGCGCAGCACGGTTGACGCCGCCATCGCCGATGGCCGGTCGGTCCTGCTGGAGATCGACCTGCAGGGTGCCCGGCAGGTAAAACAGGCCGTTCCGGACGCCCAGTTTGTCTTCCTCGCCCCGCCGAGCTGGGACGAAATGGTCCGCAGGCTCGTCGGCCGCGGCACGGAATCGGCCGAAGAACAGCAGCAAAGGCTGGAAACCGCTAAACTAGAACTTGCTGCTGAACCGGAGTTCGACCACACCGTCGTTAATGATGATGTTCGCCGGGCAGCGGACGAGCTTGTTTCACTCATGGGGCTGACCCCGAACCCGTAACCCAGGCCACGGGAAGTATCGGCCCGTAAGAATTTGGAGAATTCGTGTCCACGAACCTTGAAGGCATCATCAACCCGCCGATCGACGAGCTGCTGAAGGCCGCCGATTCGAAGTACGGACTGGTGATTTTCGGTGCCAAGCGCGCCCGCCAGATCAACGCCTACTACGCCCAGCTGCACGAGGGCCTCTTCGAGTACGTTGGCCCGCTGGTTGACACCAAGCTGAACGAAAAGTCGCTTTCCATCGCCCTGCGCGAGATCAACGAAGGCAAGCTCGTTTCCACGCCGATCGAGGCCGCCGCAGAGTAACAACTCTGCTGCTTGACGGAGGTCACGTGCGCATAGTCCTCGGAGTCGGGGGAGGGATTGCCGCCTACAAGGTGGCATCGCTCCTCCGGCTTTTTACTGAAGCCGGTCATGACGTCACTGTTATTCCCACTGAGGCCGCCACCCGGTTCGTAGGGGTGGCCACCTGGGAGGCGCTCTCCGGGCACCCGGTCAGCAACAGCGTCTTCGACGAGGTGCACACCGTTAACCATGTCCGGCTCGGCCACGAAGCGGAGCTGATCGTCGTCGCCCCGGCGACCGCTGACCTGCTGGCCCGCGCCGCGACCGGACAGGCCAACGACCTCCTGACCAACACCTTGCTGATGGCCGGCGGCCCGGTCCTTATGGCCCCGGCGATGCACACCGAAATGTGGCGCAACCCCGCGACCCAGGCCAACGTCGAAACCCTGCGCAGCCGCGGCATCACCGTCCTGGAACCGGTCTCCGGCCGGCTGACGGGTGCGGACTCCGGCCCCGGCCGGTTGCCCGAGCCGCAGGCGATCTTCGACGCCGCACTGGCCCTCGCGGGCGCCGCCGCCACGCCCGATCTAGCCACGCCCGGGCACCCGGACGGTCCGGCGTCGGACGCGCACCCCGCCGCCCACGGGCCGCTGGCCGGGCTCACCGTCACCATCAGCGCCGGCGGCACCCGCGAACCCCTGGACCCGGTCCGGTTCCTCGGCAACCGGTCCTCCGGCAAGCAGGGCGTGGCACTGGCCGCCGCCGCCCGCGACGCCGGCGCCCGGGTCCGCCTGCTGGCAGCCCACATGGACGTCCCCGCCCCCGGCGGCGTCGAAGTGGTCCGGGTGGAAACCGCGCTCGAGCTGCGCAAGGCTGCCCTGCACGCCGCCGCGGACTCGGACGTTATTGTGATGGCCGCGGCCGTCGCGGACTTCCGGCCGGCGGACGTTTCCGGGACCAAAATCAAGAAGCGGGACGACGTCGCGGACCCTGTCATCACCCTCGTCCGCAACCCGGACATCCTGCGCGAACTCGTCGAAATCCGGGACACGGCGGCGCGGAACCAGCTGATCGTGGGTTTCGCGGCCGAGACCGGTGACGACAACGGCGACGTCCTCGAGTACGCCCGGGACAAGCTGCGGCGCAAGGCGTGTGACCTCCTGGTGGTAAACCAGGTGGGACAGGACCAGGTCTTTGGCCAGGACAGCAACGCCGTAGTCATCCTTGCGCGGTCCGGCTCCGAACCCCAAGAGGCGTCGGGTTCCAAAGCCGACGTCGCGGCTGCCGTGATTGACCGCATCAGCGCCGAGTTGAGCCGGGTTGTCCCGCCCGCTTGAGCGCTGGCGTAATCAACGTCTCCTTAGCAGGACGACACACGCCGCCGGACGCCCGTATCCCAACCAGTAAGGTAGTTGAGTGACTTTACCGCTGCACATCCCAGACTTCCACGGGTCCACGCCCGCTTCGCTCCGGCTCTTTACCTCCGAGTCGGTGACTGAAGGACACCCTGACAAGATCTGTGACCAGATCAGCGATTCCATCCTTGACGCCCTGCTGGCCAAGGACCCCGAGTCCCGCGTGGCCGTGGAGACCCTGGCCACCACCGGCCTGGTCCACGTCGCCGGTGAAGTCACCACGGATGCTTACGTCGAGATCCCGCAGATCGTCCGGGAGACCATCCTCGGCATCGGCTACGACTCCTCGGCGAACGGATTCGACGGCGCCCGCTGCGGTGTCTCGGTGTCGATCGGCCAGCAGTCCAACGACATCGCCGGGGGCGTTTTCAACTCCCTCGAAGCGCGCGAAGGACGCCAGGAAGACGACTACGACCTGCAGGGCGCCGGCGACCAGGGCATTATGTTCGGCTACGCCAGCGACGAGACCCCGTCCTACATGCCGGTCCCGATCTGGCTCGCGCACCGCCTTTCCGAGCGGCTCACGGAGGTTCGCAAGTCCGGCCAGCTGGGCTACCTCCGCCCCGACGGCAAGACGCAGGTCACCGTGGGCTACGACGGCGACCGCCCGGTCTCGCTGGAAACCGTAGTAATTTCCAGCCAGCACGCCGAAGGCGCCAGCCTCGATCAGCTCCGCGCTGACCTCGCCGAGCACGTCGTCGACCCGGTGATGGCGCTCTCCAACCTGGACACCTCCCGCTCGCGCAACATCCTCAACCCGGCTGGCGCCTTTGTGATCGGCGGCCCCGTGGGCGACGCCGGCCTGACCGGCCGAAAGATCATCGTCGACACCTACGGCGGCATGGCCCGGCACGGCGGCGGTGCGTTCTCCGGCAAGGATCCGTCCAAGGTTGACCGCTCGGCCGCCTACGCCATGCGCTGGGTCGCCAAGAACGTGGTGGCGGCCGGCCTCGCGAAGCGGGCCGAAATCCAGATCGCCTACGCGATCGGCCAGGCCCGTCCGGTTGGAACCTACGTGGAGACGTTCGGCACCGAGACCGTCGACCCCGCGCAGATCAGCACGGCGATCGCCGAGATCTTCGACCTGCGCCCGCGGGCCATCATCGATGCCCTGGATCTCAAGCGCCCGATCTACGCCAAGACGGCCGCCCACGGCCACTTTGGCCGCGAGGATCCCGACTTCACGTGGGAGCGCCTCGACCGCGTGGATGACCTGAAGGCCTTCTTCAACGCCTAAGAGGCTCCGGTTCCGCTGAATGTCGTAGCTTTGTGATGTGCTGTAGCCAGGCCGCCAACCGGTGGCCTGGCTACAGTTCTTTGCCAGCAGTGCTGTGGCACCGGACCTTGACCACCCGCAACCAGCGATCGAAGGGAGACCGGTACCGTGGCTTCCACCCGTGGCAGCGCGACCGCCCAGGAAGAGCCCCTGCAGCTCTCCCTGCTGCAGGGCTTCCCTGCCTCTGCCGCTGCTGCCGGGCCGGCCCTGGCCGCGGAACTGCCGGTGGCCCGCGTCCTGCTCGAGTCCCCGCTGCCGCATCTCGACCGGCCCTTCGACTACAGCGTGCCGGCGGAGCTGGATGCCGCGGCCCGGCCCGGAGTCCGGGTCAAGGTCAAGTTCAGCGGCCAGGAACTCAGCGGGTACCTGCTTAAACGGGTAGCCGCCTCCGACGCCGGCCATACGCTGGTGCCCCTGCACAAGGTGGTCTCCCCGGTGCCGGTCCTCATTCCGGCCGTGGCCGAGCTTGCAGGGAGGGTTGCGGCGCGCTACGCCGGAACCGTCAGCGACGTGCTGCGTGTTGCCGTACCGCCGAGGATGGCCAAGCTTGAGAAAGAGTACGCCCCGGACGGTGTGCTGGACCCCGCACTGTTCGGCGCTGATGAGGCCACCGCGGCTCCTGCGGTGGCGGGGCACTCCAGCTGGGCGGACTATCACAACGGCCCCGCGTACCTTCAACACCTCGGCGCCGGGGAATCACCCAGGGCCGTGCTGAGTGTCCTGCAGGGGTTCGGCTCCAACAGCTGGCCCCGGATGATCGCCGAGGCCGTGGCTGCTGTCCGCCGGTCCGGCCGCGGTGCCGTGGTGGTGGTACCGGACTACCGGGACCTTGACCGCGTGGAGGCGGCGCTGCTCGAGCTTCTGCCCGCCGGTGACGTGGCACGGCTGACCGCCGACGACGGCCAGACGCCCAGGTACCGGAGCTTCCTGCGCCTGCTCAGTGGCGCCGCGGGCGTGGCCGTCGGCACCCGCTCTGCCGCCTACGCCCCGGTCCGCGAGTTGGGGCTAGTGGTGTGCTGGGACGACGGCGACGACCTCCACATCGAACAACGCGCACCCTACGCCCACGCCCGCGAGGTCCTCCTGCTCCGCGCAGCCCACGAGGGTGCCGCGTGCCTGCTGGCCGGGCACACCCGCAGCACTGAGACGCAGCGGCTGGTGGAATCCGGCTGGGCCAATGCCGTGGAGGCCGGCCGGTCCGTGCTGCGCCGGACAGTTCCCCGCGTCGTCAACACCGCGGACAGTTTTGAGCAGGAACGCGATCCGCTGGCCCGCATCGCCCGGCTCCCCGGGGCCGCCTGGCGGGCGGCAAAAGAAGGCCTCGAGCGCGGTCCGGTCCTGGTGCAGGTCGCCCGCGCCGGCTACGCGCCCTCCCTGGCATGTGAGCGCTGCCGCGAACCTGCCCGTTGCACCGCCTGCAGCGGCCCGCTCGCGATTGCCGGTCCGGCCGGCAGCGCAGCGGTACCCGTCTGCCGCTGGTGCTCTGCGGCGGCCCCCGAGTGGCGCTGCGTGCACTGCAACGGGGTCCGGCTGCGGCGTGGGGCCACCGGAGCCCTGCGGACAGCTGAGGAACTCGGCCGGGCCTTTCCCGGCAAACCCGTGATCACCTCATCCGGCGACCGTGTCCTGGCGGTCGTGCCCGATTCCAAGGCCCTCGTGGTCGCCACGGTGGGCGCGGAGCCGGTCGCACCCGGCGGGTACGCCGCGGCGCTGCTGCTCGACGGCGATTCGCTGCTGCGCCGGGAGAACCTGCGCGCGGGAGAGGACGCCGTCCGCCGCTGGTTCAACGCAGCGGCCTTGGTCCGGCCGGCCTCCGCAGGTGGCCTGGTGGTCATCACGGCCGAGGACGCGGCAGGGGTCGGGGCGTTGCTGCGCTGGGACCCCGCCGGATACGCCGGGCGCGAGTTGGCCCTGCGGCAGGAGCTGTCGCTTCCGCCGGCGGTGCGGATCGCGTCCGTCACCGGCGGCCGGACCGCCGTCGGGCACTTCACCCAGGCCGTTGAATCCGGGCTCGCCAAACAGGGGATTGTGCTGCGGACGGCCGGCCCCGCCCCGGTGCCCGGATCCGGCGCGGGCATGCCGGCGCCGGCCGGGGCAGGCCGGCCCGGGGGAGATGACGTCCGGACGCTGCTGTTTATCCCGTACGCCCAGGCCGCCGAGGTTACCAAAGCGCTGCGTGCCACGAAGGCAGCCGCCGCGGCCAAGCGCAGCGACGACCCCGTGCAGCTTCGGCTCGACGGTGTGGACGTGCTGTAGCGCCTGCGTCCAACGGTGGGGAACCACCCGCATCCGGCAACCACCAGGAGGTTCCATGCAGTACAAGCGTGTTGTGGATGAGGCGCTGCGGGATCTGTCGCTGGCGCATACCGCCGAAGAGGGACTCCAGGAGTGGATCGAATCCATCTGGCGTGCGGACCAGCGACCGCTGGCCGCCGACGTGTGGGTCTTCTCTCCGGACTTCCGCAGGATACTCGTTGTGGAGCATCGTTGGCGCGGGCTGGTGCCGCCCGGCGGAGAAGTCGAGGCGGGGGAGGCGCCGCGGGAGGCCGCCATCCGGGAGCTGGCAGAGGAAACAGGTCTGCGACCGGTTATTGCCGGCCGCCCGGCGCACGCCGCCCTCCGCTCCTACCACCGGGACCTGCCGGAAACTCTGAACGTGTCCTACTGGGCGACGGCGGACCCGGATGCGGAGCTGGTCCCGGAACCGGGCCAACCCGCGCTGTGGGTCGAAGTGGACTCGCCCTGGCGGACGTACCACGCCGACGACGCCGCGGTGATCTCACATTTCGCCGCCAGCCGTTTCGACGCTCGCCGTTTCGACGGTTCCGGGCCCACTCGACGTCCAGTCGCGTCCAACGGGCAGGGAACCGTCGAAGTGGCCGACGGGTGTGGGCTACCGCCGCTTGCGCCGCCGTAGTTCGACGGCCTCTTCGGCGGCAGCGAGCAGGTGCTGCGCGGAGGCGTCCCAGCTGAACTGCGACGCCCGCTGCACGGCCCGGGCGGACCGGTCCTTCCAAAGCGAGGGCTCCGCGAGTTCGCGGACCGCGGCTGCGAAGGCCGACGGCGACTCCGGATCGACGTAGCTGACAGCGTCCCCGCCCACTTCGCGGAAGATGGGGATGTCGCTGGCAATGACCGGTGTGCCGTGCGACATCGCCTCCACCAGGGGCAGGCCATACCCCTCGGCCCTGGAGAGGCTGACAAGTGCCGTGGTCCGGGCCAGCAGGGCCTCATACTCGGCGTCCGTCACCCCGTTGTGGAACACGACGTCGGCTCCCGCCGGCGTCAGCGCCTCCAGCTCGGTCCGGCGCTCCGGCGTGATCCGGCTCAGGAGATGCAGGGTCATGCCGGGCAGTTCCGCCATGCCGCGGACCATGGTTTCGACATTCTTGTACGGCATAAACGACCCCATGTAGAGCACCGTCCGGTCGGAGCCGGCGCCCGGATCACGCGGGGCCGGCACAGGCTGCGGAGCGTTGCCCACAATCCGGACCGGACGCTTGGTCAGGCGGTACTTGGCCATCAGCGCCTCGGTGGTGGCGCTAATGGTGGCGACGACGTCGGCCCTGTTCAGGAGGACCCGCTGCGGCCAGAACGCCTTGTGGTAGAGCCGCCACAGGACCCGGACGGGAGCAGGAAGGAAGCCCGGAGGGGCAGGGTGTTCATAGTAGATGAGGTCGTGCAGGGTCAGCACCAGCGCGTATTTCCGGCCCCAGGTGCCCATGGTCTGCATCGGGCAGACCACCACGTCCGCCCCGAGCGGGTTGATTTTGGCGGCCACGAACAGTTCGGCCGGGGACAGCGGGCTGTTGATCAGCGTGTAGGGGACGTCCGGCAGCAAGGCCAGCTGGCGGGTGTCACTGATCAGCATGGAGACATCGGCCACCTTAGCGGCAGCAGCGATGAGGCTTGAACCGTAGCGGCTGATGCCGTCGTGGTGGCCAATCCGGGTGAAGCGGGCGTCGATGAGGATTTTCACGCGGTGTGGTCCTTCAGGAAGCGGCGGATGAATTCCGCGGCGGGTTCCGGGGTCTCGTAGTGGATCAGGTGCCCGACGCCGGGAATGACCTCGAGGGTTCCGTCCGGCAGCAACGGCAACAGTTTGTACTGGTCGGGAAGGGTGGCGATCTCGTCCTTTTCGCCCGCCACCAGCAGGACGGGCAGGGTGAGCCGCGGCGCCACCTCGGCGACGTTGCTGCCGACAGAAGCCTTGAAGGCCTCAAGCAGGCTGTCCCGGTCCGCGAACGCCGAAAAGTACGCGCTGTGCTGGGCGTGGACGAACTCCCGCAGCGCCTTGTCCTTGGTCTTGGCCATGGTCTCGCTCATCACCCGGACTATCAGCTGGTTGCGCAGGAGCGCGTTCCCGAGCCTGCGCGGAAGCCGGGCCGCCGCCTCGTAATACAGCACGGCCGCCTTCGTCATCAGGCCCTTGGGGCCTTCCAGGGCGGGCGCGGCGATCGGATTGATGAGGATCAGTTCGGCGACGGCGCCGGGGTGGCTGGCCACGAAATGGCTGGCGATGATCGAACCGAAAGAATGGCCCAGGAGCACCGTGTCCGGCCCCAAGCCGAGGGCCGCCATAAAGTCGGCAACGAACCCGCCATAGCCGGCGACGCTGTGCCCCCCGGCACCGAAAGCACCCGATGCGCCGAACCCGGGCAGGTCGGGCATGATGAGGCGCATCCCGTGCAACTGGTCCACCACCCGCAGCAGGCCGTGGTGGTCGCCGCGGAAGCCATGGATGACGAGGATTGTCCGGGTCTCTGGCGATACGTGGGCCGGTTCGTAGCTCCAGTACGCCACCCGGGTGCCGTTGAGGTCGACGGCCGAGGCACTGGTGCGTGAATCAAGTTCCGCGCTGAGCAGTGGACGCGGGGGAGAGGGCTCGGTGGCCACGTGTTCCATTCGTTCGGATCCTAGTTGACGTTGTCAGGGTTCGAGCCGGTGCGGAACCCGCGCTCCAGTCCGGCGAGGACATCCAGGTCGGTGGTGCTGAGGCTGAAGCCGAAGATGTCGTGGTTCTCGCGGATCCGGGCGTAGGAGCTCGCCTTGGGAATGACCACGTTGCCCAGTTCCAGGTGCCAGCGCAGGATGATCTGCGCGGCGCTGCGGCCGTGCGCCTCAGCAAGCTGCAGGACCACCGGGTCCTCGAGGAGCTGTCCGCGGCCCAGCGGACTCCAGGCTTCGGTGGTGATGCCCAGGGAGGCGTGAAGGGCCCGCAGTTCGGCCTGCTGGAGCCACGGATGCAGCTCGATCTGGTTCACGGCCGGCACCACCTCTGCCGACTGCAGCAGCCGGTCCAGGTGCGCGGGCTGGAAGTTCGACACCCCGATGGCGCGGACCCTGCCCTCGCGGTACAGCGTTTCGAGGGCGCGGTAGCTCTCGGTGAAGAGCCCGCGCTGGGCGCACGGCCAGTGGATCAGGTACAGGTCGATGTATTCGAGTCCCAGCTTGGCGATGGACGTGTCGAAGGCCCGGAGTGTCGCGTCGTAGCCTTGGTCGTCGTTCCAGAGTTTGGTGGTGACGAAGATGTCCTCGCGGGCCAGGGCGGGGTGCAGTTCGCCGGAGCCCCCGGCCGAGCCGTCGAACGCGGAGAGGGCCCCGATGGCCTTTCCCACGCCGGTCTCATTCCCGTACATCGCGGCTGTGTCGACGTGCCGGTAGCCGGCCTCCAGCGCCATCGTGACCAGTCCGGCGGCGTCGGCCGGCGGTACCTTGTAGAGGCCGAACCCGAGGCGGTCCATCATCACGCCATTGTTCAAGGTCAGCCGGGGGGAGATTCGCATACCCCGACTCTACCCAGTCCGGCGCCCGGGACGGTGCTGCTGGGGGACGGCAACGCCGTCAGGCCAGGCCCTCGGAACTGACCAGTCGCCGGGCACTGGCCTCGTCCAGTATCAGGTCGGTGGCGAGGCCCGCGGCGAGCGCGCCCCGCAGTCCGTTGATCTTGGAGGCCCCGGACACCACGCAGATCCGGCGCCGGACCTGCCGCAGCTGGGCCAGGTCCGGCCCGGTGGACCTTTCGTTGAGCGTAATACCGTCGGAGGAGCCGTCGGCGCGGAAGAAGACGGTTGCGACGTCGCCGACGACGTCGGAACCTGCCAGGACGCTGAGATCGTCCTCGTCCAGGTAGCCGCCGGCGTACACATGGCTGGGGTAATCGGCGTCGACCGATCCGACGCCGAAAATGGCGATGCTCATCCGGGACTGCAGTTGCAGGATCCGCTGCACACTGCGCTCATTCCACATGGCCTTCTTGGTCTCGGCATGGTCAAAGAAGGCCGGCACGGGGAACTGCTCCACCCGGGCACCGTAGGCGCTGCCGAAGCGCCGCATGATGTCCGAGGCGTAGGTGATGCCGGTGGTCTGCATGTTCCCGGCACCGTTGAGCTGGACGATGATGCTGTCATGGGTGATCTTCCGAGTCAGGTGCCGGCTGACTGCGCTCAGCGTGGAGCCCCACGCGACCCCGATGATGGCGTTCGAGTCCACCAGCGGCCCGATGGTCCGGGCCGCCTGCATGGCCACCCGGTCCAGGGTTTCGGCTTCGTTGAGCGTGTCGACCACCGGAACCACGTGGACGTCCACCTTGTATTCGGCCCGGATCATGCTGGCAAGTTCGGGTCCGGTGTCCAGCGGGCTGCGGATCTGGATCTGCACCAGCCCCGACTCCCGGGCCGCTGAGAGCAGCCGCGAGACGGTCGACCGGGAGGTCCGCAACTCCCTGGCGATGGCGTCCATCGTGAGGTCCTGGAGGTAATAAAGCTGGGCGGCCCGGAGTGCATCGGACGGGCGTGTTGGCGACATGATGATTCCGATCTGCACGTTTGTGCATAGTGCTTGACTCCATTTTCCATTAGTCCAAACAATAGTGATGAACGACGGCGTGCCCTATCGGCGCGTCGCACAGCACCAATCCCTAGGGAGCAGTTTTGGGAAACAAGGTTTCATCCGGCCATCCGGCGTCGAGCGCACCCCGCACATCCGTGCAGGGGCTGCGAAACAGGCCCCACGCGCAAGTGCTGATCATCGGCGGCGGCATCAACGGAGTCGGAACCTTCCGTGACTTGGCGCTCCAGGGCGTCGACGTCGCACTCGTTGAACGCGGCGACTTCTGCCAGGGCGCCAGCGGCGCCTCCTCGCACATGATCCACGGTGGTATCCGGTACCTCGAGAACGGCGAATTCCGGCTGGTCCAGGAGTCCGTGGTGGAACGCAACCGCCTCCTGAAGATCGCCCCGCACTACGTCAAACCGCTGCAGACCACCATCCCGATCTTCAGCACCTTCTCCGGCATCCTCGCCGCGCCGCTGCGGTTCCTGACCCACAAACAGCAGGGTGCGCCCAAGGAGCGCGGCGCCTTCCTGATCAAGCTTGGCCTGAGCATGTACGACTCCTTCTCCCGCGACGGCGGGACCGTTCCGCGCCACCAGTTCCGCGGACGCAAGCGTGCCCTGGCGGAGCTGCCCCGGCTGCACCGCGGCATCAAATACGCCGCGACCTACTTCGACGCTTCCGTGCACAACCCGGAGCGGCTCACCCTCGATGTCCTGCAGGACGGCGAGAAGGTCGGCGAAGCGGGCGGCAACGGAGCCCGCGCCAGCAACTATCTCTCGCTCGTCTCCATGGACGGCGCATCCGCCGGCGGAAAAGCAGGCACCGTCCAGCTCCGCGACGAACTGACCGGCGAGGTCTTCGACTTCAGCGCCGACGTCGTGGTCAACACCACCGGCGCCTGGGTGGACCTGACCAACCAGGCCATGGGTTCCGCGTCCGCCTTTATGGGCGGCACCAAGGGCTCCCACATTGTCCTGGACCACCCCGAGCTGCTGGAGGCCTGCCAGGGCCGCGAGATCTTCTTCGAACACACCGACGGCCGGATCGTCCTGATCTACCCGATGGGTGACAGGGTCCTCGTCGGCACCACCGACATCGACGCCGATCCCGCCGAGGACGCCGTGTGCACCGAGGCTGAGATCGACTACTTCTTCGACCTCATTGGCCACGTCTTCCCGGACGTCGCCGTGAACCGTGAACAGATCGTCTACAGCTTCTCCGGAGTCCGCCCCCTGCCCCGGCACGACGCCACGCAGCCGGGATTCGTCAGCCGCGACTACCGGATCGAACGCCGCGGCGGAGCCGGCAAGTCAGGCGCGGAAACCCCGGTCGTGCTCAGCCTGGTGGGCGGCAAGTGGACCACGTTCCGTGCCCTCGCCGAGCACCTGAGCAACGACGTACTCGCCGAACTCGGCCTGGAGCGGAAAGTCTCGACGGCGAAGCTCCCCATCGGCGGCGGTGCCGGCTTCCCGGAGACCGATGACGGCGTCCAGCGCTGGATCAAGTCCCACATGGCCGCCGGCCGCGACGCGGACCGCACCGCCGGCCTGCTGACCCGCTACGGCACACGCGCCGTGGACGTTATGGCCTATCTTGACGCCGGACAGGACCGGGCCTTGCACTCCACCCGGGAACTGAGCGTCCGTGAATTGGAGTTCATGGCCCACAACGAGCAGGTCGGCCACCTGATCGACGTCCTGGTCCGCCGCACCTCACTGGCATTCCGCGGGCTGGTGACCGGCGAACTCCTCAATGAGGTGGCCGGAATCCTGGCCGGACCGCTGGGCTGGGATGCGCAAAAGCGCAGCGCCGAGATCAACCACGCCCAGGAGGTGCTGCGGCGGAACCACGGCGTCCAGGTCCACAGCCTGGTCGCCTAAGAGCTTGTGCGACCGGACGGGTTTGTCCGGGAGCAAAGACTGCGGCTCCTTCCGGGGCGTCGCAGTGGCCGGCCGGCAGCGCGAAACCGCTGCCGGCCCAACGGCCCTTCAAACTCGCGAAGGGCTGACAACAGAAAATAGAGGAGTCAAAGATGTCTCTTGGAATAGTTTTCCTGTCCGAAGTATTCGGCACCGCAATGCTGACCCTGCTGGGTTGCGGCGTTGTGGCCAACGTTGCGCTCAAAGGCACCAAGGGCAACAACGGCGGGTTCCTGATGGTCACGTGGGGATGGGGCATTGCTGTCTTCTGCGGTGTCTTCGTTGCCGCCAAGTCCGGAGCGCACCTAAACCCGGCCGTCACCTTCGGCCTGCTGCTCAACGGCAAGAAGGAATACGCCCCCGGTGTCGCGGTGGACTTTGGTTCCACCCTGACCTACTTCGGCGGTGAACTGCTTGGTGCCTTCCTCGGCGCCGTCGTGATGTGGCTGGCCCACAAGCAGCACTTCGACGCCGAACCCGAGCCCGCCAGCAAGCTCGGCGTGTTCTCCACCGGCCCGGCCATCCGCTCCACCCCCTGGAACCTGATCACCGAGATCATCGGCACCTTCGTCCTCGTTTTCGTCATCCTGACGTTCGGCGGGACCCCCTCGGGACTTGGCCCGCTGGCAGTCGCCCTGCTCGTTGTCGGTATCGGTGTCTCCCTCGGTGGCCCCACCGGCTACGCCATCAACCCTGCCCGTGACCTCGGTCCGCGCATCGCCCACGCGCTGCTGCCCATCAAGGGCAAGGGCGCGTCGGACTGGAGCTACTCCTGGATCCCGGTCGTCGGCCCGCTCGTTGGCGGCGGACTCGCCGGCATCGTCGCAGCCATCGTGCCGATCATCGCCACTGCGGCCGCGTAGCCCCGCCGATCCAACCGTATTAGCCCGCTCGAATCGCATCACTTCAACCGTCAGGCCCACAAGACAAGGACGTCAGCATGAACCAGTATGTAATTGCCATTGACCAGGGAACCACGAGCACCCGTGCCATTGTGTTCGACCACAGCGGCAACATCGTTTCCTCCGGCCAGATGGAGCACGAGCAGATCTTCCCGCAGGCAGGCTGGGTTGAGCATGACCCCGCGGAGATCTGGAACAACACCCGCGAGGTCATCGCCTCGGCGCTGTCCAAGGCCAACCTCACCCGCCACGACATCGCCGCCGTCGGCATCACCAACCAGCGTGAGACCGCGGTGGTCTGGGACAAGACCACCGGCAAGGCCGTCTACAACGCGATCGTCTGGCAGGACACCCGCACACAGTCGATCGTTGACGAACTTGCCAAGGACGGCGGGCCGGAGCGCTTCAAGCAGAAGGTGGGCCTGCCGCTGGCGACCTACTTCTCCGGCACCAAGATCAAGTGGATCCTGGACAACGTCGAGGGCGCCCGCGCCAAGGCCGAGGCCGGGGACCTTGTCTTCGGCAACACCGACTGCTGGGTGCTCTGGAACCTGACCGGCGGTACCGACGGCGGCGTGCACGTAACCGATGTCACAAACGCCTCGAGGACCATGTTCATGGACCTTGAAACGCTGTCCTGGGACCAGGAAATCCTGGATGCCTTCGGTGTCCCGGCCTCGATGATGCCGGCCATCAAGTCCTCCTCCGAGGTCTACGGCAATGTCCACACCTCCCAGCTGCTGCGTGAGGTTCCGGTCGCCGGCATCCTCGGCGACCAGCAGGCGGCCACCTTCGGCCAGGCGGCGTTCGATACCGGCGAGGCGAAGAACACCTACGGCACGGGCTGCTTCCTGATCTTCAACACCGGTGAGGAAATCGTCCACTCCAAGAACGGCCTGCTCACCACCGTCGGCTACAAGCTCGGCGACGCCAAGCCGCACTACGCCCTGGAAGGCTCGATCGCTGTCACCGGTTCGCTGGTGCAGTGGCTGCGCGACAACCTCGGCATGATCGGCAGCGCCCCGGAGGTCGAGACCCTGGCCGCCTCCGTCGAAGACAACGGCGGCGTGTACATCGTTCCGGCGTTCTCCGGCCTCTTCGCACCGTACTGGCGTTCCGACGCCCGCGGCGCGATTGTCGGGCTGACCCGCTTCGTGAACAAGAACCACATCGCCCGCGCGGCCCTGGAGGCCACGGCCTTCCAGACCCGCGAGGTCCTCGACGCCGTGAATGCGGACTCGGGGGTTCCGCTCACGGAGCTGAAGGTCGACGGCGGTATGGTCGCCAACGACGCCCTGATGCAGTTCCAGGCCGACATCCTCGGTGTGCCGGTGATCCGGCCGAAGGTCGTCGAGACCACCTCCCTGGGTGCGGCCTACGCGGCCGGCCTGGCCGTCGGGTTCTGGAAGGATCTGGGCGAGTGCTCGGCCAACTGGTCCGAGGACAAGCGCTGGGAGCCGCAGATGGATCAGGCCGAGCGTGACCGCCAGATGCGTCTGTGGAAGAAGGCCGTCACCAAGTCCATGGAGTGGGTCGACGAAGACGTGAAGTAGGCCACAGCTCTGACGAGGGAGGCCGCACCCGCCCCGCCCGCTTCGCGGTGCCCACCACACCCTGGCGGGGTGCGGCCTCCCTCTTCTCAGCGTTCCGATCCAGCCGCTCGTGGCGACTTACCTTGGGGGCGGCGGGCTTTGCGCTAAAGTAGTCGTATGCGTGCGATCCTCCTGCTTAGTTAGCCGCCCGGCATCCCGACGAACAGCCGGATTGCCGAGCGGCAGCCCCTCCGTGTCGAGGGGCTTTTGTGTGTCCGGGGCAATTACCGGGCAGCAGCAGGGGACCTGGGATCAGGCAGGACAGTCCTGATCCGACAAGATCGAAAGAACAGAAGAGGCCAGCAGTGAGCGTTCAGCCGGAGACAGAGACCGGAACAGCAGCAGCCATCGCAAGCGAAGGCCCCGAGGAGGGCGCCTACAGCTTCGCAGCCATGGAGGCCAAGTGGCCGCAGGTCTGGGAGGACCTCAAGGTCTTCACGCCGCTGGATGACGGGTCGAAGGAACGCCGCTACGTGCTGGACATGTTCCCGTACCCCTCCGGTGACCTGCACATGGGCCACGCCGAAGCGTTCGCGATGGGCGACGTCGTCGCCCGCTACCTGCGCCAGCAGGGCTACGACGTGCTGCACCCGATCGGCTGGGACTCGTTCGGCCTGCCGGCCGAGAACGCCGCCATCAAACGCAACGCGCACCCCAGCGAGTGGACCTACGCGAACATCGACACCCAGGCGGCGTCTTTCAAGCGCTACGCCATCTCCGCCGACTGGTCCCGCCGGCTGCACACCTCCGACGCCGCGTACTACCGCTGGACCCAGTGGCTCTTCAAGCGGTTCTACGACCGCGGCCTGGCCTACCGCAAGAACTCGCCGGTCAACTGGTGCCCCAAGGACCAGACCGTGCTGGCCAACGAACAGGTCGTCAACGGCGCCTGCGAACGGTGCGGGACCGCCGTGACCAAGAAATCGCTGAACCAGTGGTACTTCAAGATCACGGACTACGCGGACCGCCTGCTCGATGACATGGACGAACTGCGCGGCCACTGGCCCGAGCGCGTGCTGGCCATGCAGAAAAACTGGATCGGCCGTTCCGAGGGTGCGCACGTCAATTTCGTCATCGAAGCCGACGCCGGCAAGCCCGCCAAGGACGTCACCGTCTTCACCACCCGTCCGGACACCCTGTACGGCGCGACGTTCTTCGTGGTCGCCGCGGACGCCCCGCTCGCCGTCGAGCTGGTCACCGACGAGCACGCCGCAGCCCTGGACGCCTACCGCGAACAGGTCAAGGCGCTGTCCGAAATCGAACGGCAGTCGACCGAACGGGAGAAGACCGGCGTCTTCACCGGCCGGTACGCCACCAACCCGCTGAACGGCGAAAAGCTGCCCGTCTGGGCCGCCGACTACGTGCTGGCGGACTACGGCACCGGCGCCATCATGGCCGTGCCGGCCCACGACCAGCGCGACCTCGACTTCGCCAAGACGTTCGACCTGCCCGTCCGGGCGGTGCTGGACACCGGCGAGGAGGACCCTGCCGTCTCCGGCACGGCGACCTCCGGCGAGGGCACCCTGATCAATTCCGGCGCGCTGGATGGCCTGCCCAAGGCCGAGGCCATCCCGGCCGCCATCGAGATCCTGGCCCAGCAAGGAACGGGCGAGAAATTCGTGAACTTCCGCCTGCGCGACTGGCTGCTGAGCCGCCAGCGCTTCTGGGGAACCCCTATCCCGATCATCCACTGCCCGTCCTGCGGCGAAGTGCCGGTCCCGGATGACCAGCTCCCGGTCACCCTGCCCGAGGACCTGCGCGGCGAGGACCTGTCCCCGAAGGGCACCTCCCCGCTGGCCGCCGCCGAGGCCTGGGTCAACGTCGAATGCCCCACCTGCCACGGCCCGGCGAAACGGGACACGGACACCATGGACACCTTCGTGGATTCGTCCTGGTACTTCCTGCGCTTCGTTTCCCCGGACTACACCGAGGGACCATTCGACCCGGCCAAGATCAACGACTGGATGCCCGTGGGGCAGTACGTCGGCGGTGTGGAGCACGCCATCCTGCACCTGCTGTACGCACGCTTCTTCACGAAGGTCATCCACGACCTCGGACTGATCGAAGCCGACGAACCCTTCCGTGCCCTGCTCAACCAGGGCCAGGTTCTCAACGGCGGCAAAGCCATGAGCAAGTCCCTGGGCAACGGTGTGGACCTGGGTGAACAGCTGGACAAGTACGGCGTCGACGCCGTGCGCCTGACCATGATCTTCGCCTCCCCGCCGGAGGACGACGTCGACTGGGCCGACGTATCGCCGTCGGGCTCCGCGAAGTTCCTCGCCCGCGCCTGGCGGCTCGGCCAGGACGTTACGAGCGCACCCGGCGTCGACTTCTCCACCGGCGACCGGGCCCTGCGCACGGTCACCCACCGCACCATCGCCGACGCGCAGGCCCTGCTCGACCACAACAAATTCAACGTGGTGGTTGCCAAGCTCATGGAGCTGGTGAACGCGACCCGCAAAACTATCGACGCTGCAGGGGGCGCCGGCGGTGCGGATCCGGCGGTCCGCGAGGCTGTGGAAGCTGTTGCCGTCATCCTGAGCCTCTTCGCCCCGTACACGGCCGAGGACCTCTGGAACGTGCTGGGACACCCGGCGTCCGTCGCCAACGCCGGCTGGCCCACGCATGACGAGGCCCTGCTGGTGCAGGACTCTGTCACCGCCGTCGTCCAGGTCCAGGGCAAGGTGCGTGACCGGCTGGAGGTTTCGCCGGACATCACCGAGGACGAACTGCGCGAACTGGCCCTGGCGTCCGAGAACGTCCAGCGCGCGATGGACGGACGGGGAATCCGCACGGTTATTGTCCGGGCCCCTAAACTGGTCAACATCGTCCCGGCCTAGCCGGGCAGGCCATTTTCGATCCGGCCGCCGGCAGACGCCGGCGGCCGGAACTCTTCCAGGAGGTGTGTGGTGCCCGACCGTGAGCCCCCTGGCTGGCCCTGGCTGCGCGAACGCCTCATCAGGCTCCGCCAGGCCACCCGTCCGGGCGCCGTTGTTGAACCCGTGCCTGCCGTGGCCGTGCGGACCGCAGTGGTCACGGATTCGGCCGCCGCGCTGCCCGCGGAGTGGGTGCGCGACTTCACCGCCGACGGGCGCCTCACCGTGGTGCCGATGCCGGTGATGGTGGGCACCGAGATCTACGGCGAGGGTGAGGACGACATCGCCGAGACCATCGCCGTGGCGCTTGCCGGCGCGGTGCCGGTCCACACGTCGCGGCCCTCGCCCGGCCAGTTCGAGCAGGCTTACCTGGCGGCTGCGGCCCGCGGCTTCGAATCAGTCGTCTCGATCCACATCTCCGGCGAGCTCTCCGGCACCGCCGATTCCGCCAGGCTCGCCGCGGCCAGGGTGGGGATTCCGGTGGAAATCCTCGATTCCCGTACGGTCGGGATGGCTCTCGGCATGGGCGTGCAGAGCGCCGTGGTCGCGGCCGCCGACGGCCGGAGCGCCGGACAGGTCAGGGCTTTCGCCGAGGAACGGCTGGCCCGCACCAAGGTCTATTTCTACGTGCCGAGCCTCGAGCAGCTGCGCCGCGGGGGACGGATCGGTGCGGCGGCCTCCCTGTGGGGCACCATGTTCTCCATCAAGCCGATCCTCGCGGTCGACGGCGGCAAGGTAGTGCCGCTGGAAAAGGTCCGCTCCGCTGCGCGCGCCATTGGCCGGCTCGAAGAGATCGTGGCAGCCGATGCGCGCTCCCGCCCCGACGGGGAGGCCCGGATCGCGGTGCACCACTTCGGTAACCGGGTGGAGGCTGAACAGATGGCCGCCCGGCTGGGTCAGCTGCTTCCGGATTGCCCGCCCGCCCAGCTCAGCGCACTGCCTGCGGTGTTGGCTGCCCACGCCGGACTCGGCGTCCTGGCCGTCATTGTGGGGGAGAGCAGCACTCCACTGCCCGGGAGCGGTCCGACGCCGGAGACTGCCGGGCCGCTTTCCACATAGCCGTTAATACCCCTGTCGGCCCGATGGCTGCCGTTTCTACGCTGGGTGCATGTCAGGCCGATATCCGGACGCCGGGTCCCGCGGCGGAGCCGTTCCGGCCCGGCACCGCTGGGCCGCCACCTTAGGCGCCGCCGCGGACGAGGGGCTGCTCGGGCCCATGCCGGGCAGCAGGAACCCGACGGCGGTCGTCCCTCCGGTGCGGGGCGAGGCGAACGATGACGCGGGTGCCCCCGCGGGCGAGGCCGGTGTGCAGGGCGGGGCCGGATTCCGGTGGCGGACAGGCCGGCGGGCCGCTGCGCTCCTGGCCGTTGTCTCGGTGCTGCTGGGCGGCTGGTTCTGGTGGCAGGCGGCGAGCGGCGCACCACGGGTCGAGCCAATAGCCCAGAGGGCCGGAGCCGACGCGGGGGCCGGCGGAGAGCCCGGGACCGGCGCGACCGCAGCCCCGGCGGACCCGGCGGCCACCGCGCCCGCGGGCGGTTCCGCCGGAGGGACGGCAGCAGTCATCATCGTCCACGTCGCCGGCGCCGTCGCCAAAGCCGGAGTGGTGGAACTGCCGCGCGGGAGCCGGCTCCACGAAGCCATCAAGGCTGCCGGCGGAAGTACCCGCACGGCCGACCTCGACCGGCTCAACCTCGCCGCTGTCCTCGAGGACGGCCAGAAGATCCTCGTTCCGGAGCGGGGCACCCCGGACCCTGTGGAACCCGCAGGCCCTTCCACAACTTCGGGTGCAGGCACGGCAAACGGATCCGGAGAGTCTTCGGGGAGGGTCAACCTGAACACCGCCGGCGTCGAAGAACTCACCACACTGCCCCGTGTCGGGCCGGTGCTGGCCCAGAGAATCGTGGACTGGCGGAAGCAGCACGGCCGGTTCGGCAGGGTCGAAGAACTCGATGCTGTAGATGGCGTCGGCCCCAAGATGCTTGCGGCGCTCCTACCCCTGGTGAGGGTCTGACATGGCAGCCTCACCCCGGCCCCGGTGGCAGATCATGCGGGACGCCGCCGCCGCAGGGATGGCCAGGGGCCCCGACACACCGGACCACACCCCGTCCGGGGACGGCGCCCAGGGGCGTGCCCTGCGCCATGTAATGTCTGGGGCCCTGGCGGATGCGCTGCACCGGGCGAGGGGCCGGGAGCGGCAACAGAGCCCGAGCCCCCAGCGCCGCCGGACCGACGTGCGGCTGGTCCCCGCCACACTCCTGGTCTGGGCTACAGCGTTGGCCGGCGGTTGGCTGGCGCCGGCCGCCCTCGCCGTACTGTGCGCTGCTCTATCAGCCGCGGCTGCCGCCCTGTTGCTTGGGGTCCAGTCCCGCCGCCGAAGCCCCGTAGCGCGCAGCCTCCGGGCCACGCTGGCCGTCGGTTTGCTGCTTTCGTCCGTCGCCGGTGCCCATTCGGCGGGGGCGTCCACGTTACGGAGCGAGGGAGCGGTGTCGGAGGCCGTCGCCGCCGGCGCCTCCGTGGTGGCCGAGGTCGACGTCGCCGGCACGCCCAAACGGCTACGGGCGCCAGGACGTTCCGGCCTCGCGGACCGTTGGCTGGTCCCGGTGACCCTTCGGGTTCTGGTCTTCGATGGCCGCAGGGTGGAGGCCCCCGCGAAGCTGCTGGTCGTCGGCGGACGCGGGTGGCAGATCGCCGAACCAGGCCAGCGGTTCCGGACAACTGGCACCCTCAAAACGGCCGGGCAAGGCGAAGCCGAGGCAGGAATGCTGGCCGCGTCCTCCGCGCCGCAGCAGCTATCGGCCGCCCCGGGCTGGGAAAGCCTGCCAGCCAAGCTGGGCCAAGGGTTCCGTACCGCCGCAGAACGCCTGGCGGGGGACGCCCGCGGCCTGTTGCCCGGCATGGTCACGGGGGACACCGCCGCCCTGGACGCGCAGCTGGCCGCAGCCATGAAAACCGTCGGCATGACGCACCTGACCGCTGTCAGCGGAGCCAACTGCAGCCTCATCCTGGGCGCCCTGCTGCTCGCGGCCCGCAGCCTGCGGTTCCCCCGTGCTGTAGCCGCGACGGTTGCGGCCACCGGACTGGGGCTCTTCGTCCTAATGGTCGGCCCCGACGCCAGTGTGCTCCGGGCGGCCCTCATGGGGGCCATCGGACTCTCGGCCCTGGCGTTCGGCCGGGCCGGGCGCGGCCTCAGCCTGCTCTGCCTGGCGTCAACTGGACTATTGCTCGGGAGCCCCGAACTCGCCGGCGACTTCGGGTTTGTGCTGTCCGTCCTGGCGACCCTGGGCATCGTCGTCGCCGGAGGCCCCCTCATGGGCTGGTTTCCACCGGCTGTGCCTCGCTGGGCGGCTGCGGGCCTCGCGGTCCCGTTGTCGGCGCAACTGTTCTGTGGTCCCGTGATTGTGCTGCTTCAGCCCCAGTTCAGCAGCTACGCCCTGGCGGCGAACCTGGCCGCCGCTGCGTTCGTGGCGCCCGTGACGCTTACGGGTACGGCCGCGGTACCGCTGGTGCCACTCGTTCCGGACGTCGCTGCACTGCCCATCGCAGTGGCCGGCATGTTCGCCGACGGAGTGGCCGGAATAGCACGCTACTTTGCAGCCCTGCCTGGCGCGGCGCTGCCGTGGCCGGAGGGAGCCTTCGGTGCAGCCACGATGGCGGGCTTCTCCGCCGTGTCCCTGGCCGGGACGTGGGCGGCCACCCACCCCGCCGCCGTCCGGCGTCTGGTCCTGATCCTGCATGGGCAGGCCACACTGTTGCTCACCCGGATCCTCGACCACCCTGCGGCATCCGCAGCTGCCCGGAAACCGCCCGTCCGGCACAGACCGCGCGGCTTGGAGCACCGCCCCGGCCGTGGCACGCTTAGAGTCTGCAAACCAACTTCCCGGAGGAACCACCAGTGGCTGCTGCCCAGACCCAACGCACCCGGACCACGGCCGCGAACACCGCCACCTGGCGGGACGTTACGCCGGCGCCGGTAGTGCTGGTGGGCGGACCGGAAGACTATCTGGGGTCCCGGGCCATGGACCGGATCCGCTCCCAGGTCCGCGCCGCCGCGCCCGACGTCGAGGTCACCCGGCTCAACGCCGGCAGCTACGACCCCGGGGCCCTGGCCATGAACGTCAGCCCGTCGCTGTTCGGTGAGCAGAAGCTGATCGAAGTGGAAGGCCTCGAGGCAATGAATGATGCCTTCCTCGCCGACGCGCTCAAGTACCTGGCCCAGCCGGAACCGGACGCAGTCCTGGTGCTGCGGCACGGCGGGGGAGTGCGCGGCAAGAAACTGCTCGACGCCATTAAGGCCGGCGGGTGGCCCGTGGTTGACTGCCAGCCGTTGAAAAAAGACGCTGACAAGGTGGCCTTCGTCACCACGGAGTTCAAGGCGGCCTCGCGGCGCATCGAGCCTGAGGCAGTGCAGGCCCTGGTCAATGCCGTCGGGGCAAATCTGTCCGAGCTCGCCGCGGCCTGCAGCCAGCTGATCGCCGATGCCACGTCCGCCGTCGATGCCGAACTGGTGGACCGCTACTACGGCGGCAGGGTCGAAGCTTCCGGTTTCAAGGTCGCCGACGCAGCGATGGCCGGAAACGCGCCCCTGGCCCTGTCGACCCTCCGGCACGCCCTGGACACCGGGGCGGACCCCGTGCCGATCGTTGCCGCCCTTGCCTCGAAACTGCGCTCCCTGGCCAAAGTTGCCGGCGCGCAGGGTTCGTCTGCCCAGATCGCGAAACAGCTGGGCATGCAGCCCTGGCTGGTGGAACAGGCGCAGCGTGAGGTGAGGCGGTGGACCCCGGAAGGCCTGGTCCGGTCCATTCAGGTCACCGCCGAGGCAGACGCCCAGGTCAAAGGGCTGTCCCGTGATCCGGTTTATGCCGTCGAGCACGCCGTCACGGTCATCGCGGGATCGGTCCGGCGCTGACCCTCGGGGGCGCGGGCCGGTTGCCGATAGCTCCGCAGTGTGTCCCCGCAGGCGAGGGGCTGATCCCGCTCAGGCTGGCGCCGGCCCGCACCGCCGCAGAAAATGTGGCCGGGTTTTTAACTGGCTGTGGCCGGCACCCTGGGGTGCCGGCCACAATCGTCAGTTCAGTTGAACTGGAAAACCTTAGAGTGCGTTGACCTTCTTGGAGATCGCCGACTTGCGGTTTGCAGCGTTGTTCTTGTGAAGAACACCCTTGCTGACAGCCTTGTCGAGCTTCCGGCTGGCAGAAACCAGTGCAGCAGCAGCGGCATCCTTGTCGGTGGACGCAACGGCAGTGTTGACGGCGCGGATGGCCGTCTTCAGCTCGGACTTGACTGCGTTGTTGCGCAGGCGAGCCTTTTCGTTGGTCAGGATGCGCTTCTTCTGGGACTTGATATTAGCCACGTGTGAACTCTCTTTTTCAATGCGGAAAATGGTCTAGAGGGCTTTCAGATTGGCCATTGACTGAGCGGCGTGGGGATACCTATGGCGACCAACCATCTGTGGCCGTCGACCTGCACGGACACACAGCTGTCAATAATAGCAGAGCAGTGCACCCGCTGGCGATTTCGGGCCGGTTGCGCGGGTCGCGTCCGGCCGGACGGGGAGCGGCCGGGCCCCGCCGGAGTAAGACCTCCCGGCGGGATCAGGACCAGCCGTGGCGGGTGCGCAGGGCCGCGGCGATATCGCGGAACCGTCCGGCATCCAGGATTGCCCCTTCGCGGCGCACATCCTGGGGATTGATCTGCAGGACGCGGTCCACCCTGGCCTCGCTGGGGCGCCACTGTCGGTCCCAGGGTCCGGTACCGATGTCCACGTAGTCATCCGCGCGTCGGGCGTCGCTGTCGTGGTCCTTGCTGGTGAGCATCAGCCCCAGCAGATAGCGCCCCCGGGTCCCGACGAGCAGTACCGGGCGGTCCTTGCCGCGGCTGTGGTCCTCCTCGAACGGAACCCACGTCCAGACAATCTCGCCCGGCTCAGGCAGGCCGTTGACGGCGGGCCTGTACTGGACGGTGGATGTGCCCTGGAAGTCACCGGGGTAGCGGCCGCTCAGGCCAATGCTGCCTGCGCCTGCCTTGCCGGGGGCAGACGCGCGGCCGCGGGCGGTGCCCGAGGGCCGCCGGGTGGGTGCCGGCCCACCGCCCAGCCGGTCCAGGAAACGCAGGGTGCGGCGGAGGGCGTTGCCAAAGGAGCGAAGGTTCAGGGCCATGGGCACACCATACCGCCCGCCGCGCCCCGGCCCCGGCAGCAGCCCGGAGCTAGGTTCCTTTGCGCCGGCAATGGCCGGTCCGTGGCGGGAATGCGGTGCCGGAGACGCGGACGTGGGAGACTATAGGAACGACAAATGCGGTGCGCCGCAGCACGGCGGACAGCCGGCAGCGCCACCCCATGGATAAGCCCTCAGTACCGCTCCCGCGTATTGCCAACAGTAAGGACCCTGCGTGTCTCCCATGGCCCGCACCGCCCCGGTGCCTGCCGCAACAGATCCGGCCCTCATCCGGAACTTCTGCATCATTGCGCATATTGACCACGGCAAGTCCACGCTGGCTGACCGGATGCTCCAGTACACCGGCGTCGTCCAGTCCCGCGACATGAAGGCCCAGTACCTGGACCGCATGGACATCGAGCGCGAACGCGGCATCACCATCAAGTCCCAGGCCGTCCGTATGCCCTGGGAGCTCGATGACACCAGTTACGCACTGAACATGATCGACACGCCCGGCCACGTTGACTTCACCTACGAGGTCTCTCGGTCCCTCGCAGCCTGCGAAGGCGCCGTCCTCCTCGTGGACGCAGCCCAGGGCATCGAGGCGCAGACCCTCGCCAACCTCTACCTGGCGATGGAGAACAACCTCACGATCATTCCGGTCCTGAACAAGATCGACCTGCCGGCCGCCCAGCCGGAAAAATACGCCGATGAACTGGCCAACCTGATCGGCGGCGACCCGGACGATGTACTGCGCGTCTCCGGCAAGACCGGCGCCGGCGTCGAAGCCCTCTTGGACAAGATCGTCCACGACCTCCCGGCTCCGGTCGGCGACCCGACGGCGCCCGCCCGCGCCATGATCTTCGACTCCGTCTACGACACCTACCGCGGCGTCGTCACCTACGTCCGTGTGGTGGACGGCATGCTGCACCCGCGCGAACGCATCCAGATGATGTCCACCCGCGCCACCCACGAACTCCTTGAAATCGGTGTGAGCTCCCCGGAACCCACCCCGTCCAAGGGCCTGGGCGTCGGCGAGGTCGGGTACCTGATCACCGGCGTGAAGGACGTCCGCCAGTCCAAGGTCGGCGACACCGTCACCAACCTGGCCAAACCCGCCAGCGAGTCCCTCGCCGGCTACGCCGACGCCAAGCCGATGGTTTTCTCCGGCCTCTACCCGCTGGACGGCACCGACTACCCGGTGCTCCGCGACGCGCTCGAGAAACTGATGCTCAACGACGCCGCGCTGGTCTACGAACCGGAAACCTCCGCTGCCCTGGGCTTCGGCTTCCGCGTGGGCTTCCTGGGCCTGCTGCACCTGGAGATCACCCGTGAGCGGCTCGAACGCGAATACAACCTGGACCTGATCTCCACCGCGCCAAACGTGGAGTACGAGGTGACGCTTGAGGACAAGAAGGTGGTCCACGTCACCAACCCCAGCGAATACCCCACCGGCAAGGTCGCAGAGGTCCGCGAGCCGATGGTTTCCGCCACCATCCTGGCACCGAACGACTTCGTCGGCGCCATCATGGAGCTGTGCCAGAGCCGCCGCGGCGTGATGGGCGGCATGGACTACCTGTCCGAGGACCGGGTGGAGATCCGTTACCGCCTGCCGCTGGCCGAGATCGTCTTCGACTTCTTCGACATCCTCAAGTCCAAGACCCGCGGCTACGGCTCGCTGGACTGGAAGGCCGACGGCGACCAGGTCGCCGACCTCGTCAAGGTGGACATCATGCTCCAGGGCGAACAAGTGGACGCCTTCAGCGCCATCACGCACCGCGACAAGGCCTACGCCTACGGAGTGATGATGACCGGCAAACTGCGCGAACTGATCCCGAGGCAGCAGTTCGAGGTGCCGATCCAAGCAGCCATCGGCTCCCGGATCATCGCCCGCGAGAGCATCCGTGCCATCCGCAAGGACGTCCTCGCAAAGTGCTACGGCGGTGACATCACCCGTAAGCGCAAGCTGCTCGAGAAGCAGAAGGAAGGCAAGAAGCGCATGAAGATGGTGGGCCGCGTCGAGGTACCGCAGGAAGCCTTCATCGCCGCCCTGACCACCGAAGAGTCCAAGGACAAGGCCAAGAAGTAGCCATGCCAAGCGCGCTTCCCCTCGGTGACCCCGCGCCGTCGGACGGGCTCCTGCCCGCCCAGGCGCTGGAGGGCGCCGCGGACCGGGCTTTCGGGCTCTACGTCCACATCCCGTTCTGCGCCGTCCGCTGCGGCTACTGTGACTTCAACACCTACACCGCCACGGAGCTGGGCGGCGGCGCCTCGCAGGACGCGTATGCCAGCACAGCCGTCGCCGAAGTCGATTTCGCCGGCCGGGTCCTGAAGGCCTCGGGCCTGCCGGAGCGGCGGCTGGGCACGGTGTTTTTCGGCGGCGGGACACCCACGCTGCTGCCGGCGGAGGACCTCGCGAAGATCCTCGCCGCCGCGATCGGTACCTGGGGCCTGGAACCCGGCGCCGAAGTCACCACGGAAGCCAACCCGGATTCGGTCACGCCCGAATCCCTCCAGCTGCTCGCGGACGCCGGGTTCACCCGGGTGTCTTTCGGTATGCAGTCCGCAGTGCCCCACGTCCTCAAGGTCCTGGACCGAACGCACACGCCCAGCCGTGTGCCGCAGGTCGTCCAGTGGGCCCGGGACGCCGGCCTGGCGGTGAGCCTGGACCTGATCTACGGGACTCCCGGCGAGTCGTTGGATGACTGGCGGTTTTCGCTGGAAACCGCGTTGTCCTATGGACCGGACCACATCAGCGCCTACGCGCTGATCGTGGAGGACGGCACCAAGCTGGCCGCCCAGATCCGCCGCGGCGAAGTGCCGGGGATCGACGACGACGACCACGCGGCCAAATACGAGCTCGCCGAAGAACTGATCTCCGCTGCTGGCCTGGGCTGGTATGAGGTCAGCAACTGGGCGCGCACCCCGGACCAGGCCTGCCGGCACAACCTGGCCTACTGGCGCGGGGACGACTGGTGGGGGATTGGCCCCGGGGCGCATTCGCACGTCGGCGGCGTCCGCTGGTGGAACGTCAAACATCCCACGGCTTATGCCGGGCGGCTGGCCTCGGGTGTGTCACCCGCGGCTGGCAGGGAAACCCTCGACGCGGAAACCCGGGACATGGAACGCGTGATGCTCGAAGCGAGGCTGGTGACCGGCCTGGCGATTACCAGCCTGGGCGGCCTGGGCGACACCGGCCGCCACGCCATCGCCGGTCTGATTGCGGACGGCCTGGTGGACCCGGCGGCTGCCTTCAAGGGGCGCCTAGTGCTGACCCTCCGGGGCCGGCTGCTGGCCGACGCCGTTGTCCGCCGGATCCTGCCGGACTGACCTGCATGACCCGGCGCAATTAGTCCGGCGCTACTTGATCCAGCGGAGGTTGTAGTCGTAGCGGTGCGGCTGGCCACGGTTGACGTGGATGCCGGCCGCGACGGAGAAGCAGGCGAGGGCGATCCAGATGAGGGTCGCCAGCACGGCGAACAAGTTGCCGACCACCGGAATAAAGACCAGGAGATTGGCCACCACCGCGGCGATGGTGGGCGGCAGGGTGAAGTTCAGCGCCTCTTTTGATTCCTGGGCGGTGAACGGGCCCCGGTCCTTGAAGATCAGGTAAATCAGCAGTGCGGGGATGCAACCCAGGATGCCGCCGAAGTGCGCGAGGGTGGCCCACTGCCGGTCCTCGGCCGCCGTCAGCGGCAGTGCATTGGCGGGGACGCCGTGGTACGGAGGCTGGTCATGACCGGCCTGGTGGTCCGGGTGTTCGCGTGCGTCTTCTGACACGTTTCATCCTTTGGATTGCGGTGGAGCTGCGGTACGGCAACGAGCAGCGGCTGCCGCAGTTCGCAGCAGGCGCCCTTCAAGAATACGTGCTCCGGCCGCCGGACGACGCACCCGGCCGGCGTCAGGGCACGGTGAGGAAGTCGATAACCTCTTCCACCCGGCCCAGGAGCGAGGGCTCCAGGTCCGTGTAGCTGCGCACGGCGCCGAGCAGCTTCTGCCAGCCCAGGCCGATGTCCTCCTTGGTGCTGTGCGGCCAGCCGAAGGCCGTCAGGATGCCGGTCTTCCAGTCCACGCCGCGCGGAATCACCGGCCAGCGTTCAATGCCGAGGACCGCCGGCCTGATCGCCTGCCAGACGTCCACATACGGGTGGCCGACAATCAGGACGTTGCCGGCGGCACCCGGAGACGCCATCACGGCGTCGGCGATGCGGGATTCCTTCGAATCGGGGACCAAGTGGTCCACGAGGACGCCCAGGCGGCGACCGGGGCCGGGCCGGAAGTCCCGGACGGCGGCGGCGAGGTCGTCAATGCCGTGCAGGGGTTCGACGACGATGCCCTCCACCCGCAGGTCATCGCCCCAGACTTTCTCAACGAGTTCGGCGTCGTGCTTGCCTTCCACCCAGATCCGGCTGGCCTTCGCCACCTGGGCGCGCTGCCCTTCGACGCGGACGGAACCGGACGCGGTCCGGACGCTCCGGGCGGGGCCGGCCGGGGCAGCCCGCGGGGCTGGCGGCATCAGCCGGATGGGCTGCCCCTTGAGCAGGAAACCGAAGCCCAGCCGGAAGGACCGCAACTTACCGCGCCGGTCCTCCAGGGCCACGACGTACATACCCCCGGATTTCTCCACCCGGGTCACGGCGCCGACCCAGCCGGACTGCACGTCCTCCAGCACCATGCCGCGTTCCACCGGGATCTCGGGCAGTTGGGCCTTGGCGGGCGCGGTGAGATCCTGCGCACCCCAGTTCTCGTACGACATCTGCTACACACTGCTTTGCACTCGGGAAATTCGGGGAAGGACCATGGGCGCGGCGCGTTGTCTGCCCGGAGACACGGTTCCCGGGGTTCACGCCCGCAGCGAATCCAATGCTAACAACGGCGCGACTCATATTAGACTGGTTGGCACTTAGGCATGTCGAGTGCTAACCGGGGGATTCAGTCCGGCCGGCACCGGCGAAGCGATACGTGTCGATTGGAGGTGGAGCGTGAGCGAGCCACGCAAACTCGAAGTGCTGCGCGCCATCGTCGAGGACTACGTCCACTCCCGCGAGCCCGTGGGGTCCAAAGCGTTGGTGGAGCGCCACCATTTGGGCGTTTCCAGCGCGACGATCCGCAATGACATGGCCGCACTGGAAGACGAGGGCCTGATCACGGCACCGCACACCAGTGCCGGCCGGATCCCGACGGACAAGGGTTACCGCCTGTTCGTGGATCAGATCTCTGCGGTCAAGCCCCTGTCGCAGGCGGAGCGCCGGGCTATCCAGGCGCTCCTTGAGGGATCCGATGACCTCGACGACGTCCTTGACCGGACCGTGCGGCTGCTGTCGCAGCTGACCAACCAGGTGGCCGTGGTCCAGTACCCGCTGCTGAGCCGCGCCCGCGTCCGGCACATCGAGTTCGTGCTCCTGGCCCCCCGCAAAGTACTGACGGTGCTGATCGCGGACACCGGCAAAGTGGAACAGCGCGTTATCGACGTTGGACAGGACTTCGGCGACGACGCCCTGGCAGAGCTTCGTGCCCTGTTCCTCAACCGGCTCGCCGGGACGCGGTTGAGCCTGCTGCCGCAGTCGTTGCAGGCCGTGGTGGACAGCTGCCCGCCGGTGCGGCGCGGCCCAGCCCAGGCCCTGGCACGGGGGCTGGAATCCCTGGCCGCCAGCAGCCGCGAGGAGCGGATGGTGATGGCCGGTACGGCCAATCTGGCGCGCTCCAACGTGGATTTCCCGCTCAGCATCGGTCCCGTCCTCGAAGCGCTGGAGGAGCAGGTAGTGATGCTGCGGCTGCTCAGCGACATGGCCCAGGACCCCCGCGGCGTCACCGTCAGCATCGGCCGGGAGAACCCCTACGACGGGTTGTCTGAAGCCTCCGTGGTTGCCACCGGCTACGGGCCGGACGCGACTGCCAAGGTAGGGGTCCTCGGCCCCACCCGAATGGACTATCCAACCACCATGGCCGCCGTGCGCGCGGTGGCCCGCTACCTGTCCCGGATCCTCGGCCCCTGACGGGCGGACCCGGTCACCACTTTGTTGCCTCTACCAGGCAGTGCCCCACTGGCAGTACAAAAAGGAAGAGATACACACTTTGAGCAGCCACTACGACGTTCTTGGAGTCTCCCGCGAAGCGACTGGCGAAGAGATCAAGAAGGCCTACCGCAAGCTTGCCCGGACCCTGCACCCGGACGTCAATCCCGGTGATGACGCCTCGGAGCGCTTCAAGGCGGTCACCCACGCCTACGAGGTCCTCTCCGACCCGCAGAAACGCCGCGTCTACGACACCACAGGCAACGAGAACGGGACGGACAACGGATTCGGCGGCGGCTACGCCGGCCAGGGCTTCGCGTTCCAGGACATCTTCGAGACGTTCTTCGGCGGGGCGGGCGGCCAGGGCGGTCCCGCGTCCCGGGTCCGCCGCGGCCAGGACGCCTTGATCAGCGTTCGGATCGACCTCCGGGACGCCGTGTTCGGCGTCAACAAGAAACTGGAAGTGGACACGGCCGTCACCTGCCCCACGTGTGAGGGTTCCTGCTGCCGCGAGGGCAGCCACCCCGAACGCTGCGACATCTGCGGCGGAAGCGGCCAGGTCCAGCGCGCCGTGCGCTCCATCCTTGGCCAGGTCATGACCACGGCCCCGTGCGGAAGCTGCGAGGGCTTCGGCACTGTCATCAAGGACCCGTGCAACGAGTGCGCCGGCCAGGGCCGCATCCGCAGCCGCCGCTCCCTGACCGTGAAGGTCCCCGCCGGTGTGGCCACCGGCACCCGCATCCAGCTCTCCGGCCAGGGCGAGGCCGGTCCCGCCGGCGGCCCCGCGGGAGACCTGTACGTCGAGATCAGGGTCAACAGCGACTCCACCTACGTGCGCGAAGGCGATGACCTGCACGCCAGCCTGAACATCCCCATGACGGCTGCGGCCCTGGGCACCGAAGTGAGCCTGGAAACCTTTGACGGCGAACAGGAGATCGACGTCAAGGCCGGGACCCAGTCCGGCGAGGTCATCACCCTCCGTGGCCTGGGCGTGACTCACCTGCGCGGCTACGGCCGTGGCGACCTGAAGGTCCACCTGCAGGTGGACACGCCAGGCAAACTCGACGCCGCCCAGGAGGACCTGCTCCGGCAGCTCGCCAAACTCCGCGGCGAGCAGTTCACCGAAGGCAAGCTCGCAGCCAGCGGCGGCGTGTTCGCAAAGCTGCGGGGACGGCTGGGTAACCTGTAGCAGTGAGCAACCCCGTCTTTTTCACGCCCGCAGGCACCCTGGACCAGCTGGTTCCCGGCGCGCACTTCGTCCTGGACGGCGCCGAGGCGCGCCATGCGGTGACGGTCAAGCGGCTGGCTGTGGGGGAGTCCGTTGACATCGCCGACGGCGCCGGGAAGCGCATCACCGGCACCGTCACGGCCGTGGCGCCGCAGGAGCTGTCGGTGGAGTGCGGTGCCCTGGCCGAGGAACCACGGCCGGAGGTCCGGCTCGTGCTGGTTCAGGCCCTGGCCAAGGGCGACCGCGACGAACTCGCCGCGGAGACCGCGACCGAGCTGGGGATCGACGCCGTGATCCCCTGGCAGGCGGAGCGCTCGATCGTGCGGTGGAAACCCGAACGCGCAGCCAAAGCCCACGCTAAATGGCAGTCGGTGGTGACGGCCGCCGCGAAGCAGGCCCGGCGTGCCTGGATCCCGGAGGTCCGCGCCGCCGTGGACGCCAACGGGCTGCAGGCCGCCGTCGCCGCCGCGGACCTTGCCGTGATCCTGCATGAGGACGCGGTCCGGCCGCTGCGGCGGGTGTTGGAGGCCTGGCATGCCGACGCCGGCGACGGCGGAGGGTCCCGCGAGGTGCTTCTGATCGTTGGGCCCGAAGGCGGGATCAGCCCTCGTGAGGTGACCCGGCTCTGTGATGCCGGTGCGGTCACGGCCCTGCTGGGCCATCACGTGCTGCGTTCGTCCACCGCGGGCCCGGCCGCCACTGTTGTGGCCAGCGACATCCTCGGCCGCTGGTAAACCGCCGGGCTAGCGGACGGTGAACCCGCGGGTATCGACGTTGAGGTCCTGAACCTTGCCGGTCGGGTCCACCTGCGAGACCCGTGCCTCGTAGTTCCCTTGGCCGAGGTTCACGGAGATGTTGAACATGCCGGACTGGGCGGCGTCGGTTGACGCCGTGACGCTGCCGTTGAGATAGGGCGTCTTGTTGGTGCCGTCGACCCGCAGGATCTCCCAGTGCAGCTTCCCGCCGGGGACGGTGCTCCGGCCGGAGATTTTGACCGAACCGTCGGCTTCCTGGGTGCCCTCCTGCGGATCAATGATCCACACCGGCGCCACCATTCCCGCGCTGCGTGACGTGGGGGAGCCGAGCCGCACCCGGTTGAAGGCGACGTAGTCGGTGTGGCCGTCGACGAGGATTACCACCTGGATCTGCTGCCCGGTATCGGTCAGCCCGGAACTGGCCCCGGCCGCGGTGGCTGTGTAGACCAGCTGCTGGATAGCGCGTTCGGCCATGTCGCCGTCGACATTGCTGTTGAACGCATCCGCGGAGACGTCCACGGTGATCACGTTCTTGCCGGAAATCGACGTGGCCAGCAGCCGGGGGTTCTGCCACGGGGTGAAGAAGTCAGGGTCCAGGGGTTTTTCCGACATCATGACCCGCAGGGCCCGCGTGATCGGATTGTCGTCCTGGGAGACATCCCGGAATTCGCGGTACAGGAAAACGTTGTTGTTGCTGCGCCCGATCCAATACACCGGGGCCTTGTTGGACGCCTGCGTGGACTCCAGGGGTGCACTGGTGGTGGCGATCCCTGCGGCTGGCCCCGGAACCGTCTGTGACGGCGTCGTCGAGTTTGTGATCCCCGGCTGGGGCGTGGCCACGCAGCCGGACAGTGCGAGGGCGACGGCGGCAGGCAGCACAAGGCGCAACAGGCCGCGGCGCGTACGCCGTCCTGCAGTTGTCCTGGTCATTCCACGCCTGCTGATGGTCTGGTTCCCTTGCTGTTGCCCCGTCGAATCCGGCTCGTGCCGGGAAGGGCCCAATCCAGCATGGCACAGCGGCCTTGGAGTGCAGCCGGGTTTGCGGGCTGCCGGACGAACTGCAACGGGAACGATATGAGGCCGATATGAAGTTGATACCTAAAGAGGCCGCCGCCCGGCCCGCGCGGCCACGGGACTGCACTGGCGTAAGATGGAAGGACCCGCTGGAACCCGGCGCGGACGGCCCCGACCGCCGTCGGCCGGCAACTGCAGCGGGCGACCATTTCCGAACTGGAGGGGACCAGAGGCCCGCGGGCCAACACTATGACTGAAGCAGCCAACGGCAAGGCGCGGATCAGCGCGAGCGAGCGCACCGCAGGGGAATTCCCCCACTCCCTCCCAGGCCTGCGGACGGAGGTGGTCGTCTTCGACAATTCCGATCAGATGGTGCAATCCCTGGGCAGTCACGACGAGGCCCTGCGCTTTATTGAAACCCAGTTCCCGAACGTAGATTTCCACGTTCGCGGCAATGAACTCTCCATCAACGGCCCGGCCGCCGACGTGCCCCGGATCATGCGCCTGCTCAACGAGGTGCGGGGACTCGTGGCACGCGGAACGGTGATCACCCCCGCCGTTCTCCAGCAACTCGTGTCCCTGCTGCGCACACAGTCGCTGCAGAATCCGGTGGAGGTCCTGACCCACAACATCCTCTCCAGCCGCGGCAAGACCATCCGGCCCAAGACGCTGAACCAGAAAAACTACGTTGACGCGATCGACGCGAACACGGTGATTTTTGGAATCGGGCCCGCCGGCACCGGCAAGACCTACCTGGCCATGGCCAAGGCCGTCCAGGCGCTGCAGCAAAAGGAAGTCAACCGGATCATCCTGACCCGCCCGGCCGTCGAGGCGGGGGAGCGGCTGGGCTTCCTGCCCGGCACGCTCAGCGACAAGATCGACCCCTACCTGCGGCCGCTCTACGACGCCCTGCACGACATGATGGACCCCGAATCGATCCCGCGGCTGATGGCCGCCGGCACCATCGAGGTCGCCCCGCTGGCGTACATGCGCGGACGCACGCTGAACGACGCGTTCATCATCCTCGACGAGGCGCAGAACACCACGCCGGAGCAGATGAAGATGTTCCTCACCCGTCTGGGCTTCGGGTCCAAGATGGTGGTCACCGGTGACGTCACCCAGGTGGACCTGCCCTTCGGCACCCGCTCGGGGCTGCGCATCGTGGAGGACATCCTGCACGGCATCGAAGACGTCAACTTCTCGGTCCTGGACGCCTCCGACGTCGTCCGGCACCGGCTGGTGGGCGACATCGTCAACGCTTACAGCATCTGGGACGAGACACAGAGGAACCGGGTCAAGCATTCTGTCACCCGGGAGAACCGGGGAGAACACGCATGAGCATCGAGGTCAACAACGAATCAGGCGTCGCCGTGGACGAAGCGGAGCTGGTGGCACTGGCACGGTTCGTCTTCGAGCGCCTCTTCATCCACCCGCAGGCGGAACTGTCCATCCTGCTGGTGGACGAGCCCGCGATGGAAAAGCTCCACATTGAGCTTATGGACGAGCCCGGCTCAACCGACGTGCTCTCCGTACCGATGGATGAGCTCACCCCCGGCACCCCGGACAAGCCGACGCCCCAGGGCATGCTCGGCGATATCGCGATCTGCCCGCAGGTGGCCGAGGTCCAGGCCAAGAACGCCGGGCATTCGACCCAGGACGAGATGCTGCTCCTGACCACCCACGGTATCTTGCACCTGCTCGGCTTCGACCACGCGGAACCGGAGGAAAAGGAGGAGATGTTCGGCCTGCAGCGCGAACTGCTCTCCGGATTCACCGGTAAGGACGCCCCGGCAGAGACGATTCAGTGACCCCACTGATTTTGGCCTGCATGGCGCTGGTCTTCCTGAGTTTTGCCGCCGTACTGACTGCGGCCGAGGCCGCCTTCAACTACCTGCCCCGGCACGACGCCGAACTGGCGATCCTGCAAAGCCGCGGGACGGCGCTCAAACGGATCATGGCCCAGCCCGTGGCCCACATGCGTGCCCTGCGGTTCTGGCGCATCTGGTTCGAGATGGCCTCCGCGGTGGCCGTCACCGTGCTCCTGCACAGCATGCTGGACAACGTCTGGCTCGCGGGCCTCGCCGCCACCGGGATCATGGCGCTGCTGGGCTTTGTGATCGTCGGTGTGTCCCCGCGCCAGCTCGGCCGGGTCCACTCGGCCGGCATGGTCCGCTTCGCCGCGCCGCTGATCCGCTGGCTCTGCTGGGTCCTCGGACCCATCCCTGCCTGGCTGGTCACCCTCGGCAGCGCCGTGGCCCCCGGGGCGCCGGCGGACAACGAGGCCTTCTTCAGCGAAGAGGAATTCCGCGAACTCGTCGAACGCGCCAGCGAATCCGACGTCATCGAGGACAACGAGGCCGAGCTCATCCAGTCCGTCTTCGATTTCGGCGACACCCTGGCCCGCTCGGTCATGGTGCCCCGCACCGACATCCTCTGCATCGACTCCGGCTCCAGCCTGCACCGGGCCATGTCCTTGTTCCTGCGCTCCGGCTACTCCCGGATCCCGGTCATCGGCGAGAACACCGACCAGATCCTCGGCATCGTCTACCTCAAGGACGTCGCCGCCGTGATCCACAACCTTCGCCCCGGCGAGGAGCCGCCGGTCGTCGACGAACTGGCCCGCGAAGTCCGTTATGTCCCCGATTCCAAGCCCGTGAGCGACCTGCTCCGCGAGCTGCAAAAGGAATCCACCCACGTGGCGATCGTCATCGACGAATACGGCGGAACGGCCGGACTGGTCACCCTCGAGGACCTCATCGAGGAAATCGTCGGCGAGATTGTGGACGAATACGACACCGAGGCTGCCGAAGCCGTGGAGCTGGGCGACGGCAGTTACCGGGTCAGCGCCCGGATGAGCATCGATGACCTCGGTGAACTTTTCGACCTCGAGCTCGACGACGACGAGGTGGACACCGTGGGCGGCCTCCTCGCGAAGGCGCTCGGCCGGGTGCCGATCGTTGGAAGCACGGTGGCCGTCGACGGCGTCACCCTCCGTGCCGACCGGCTCGAAGGCCGCCGGAACCGCGTCAGCCACATCATTGCGGCGGCCGTTCCAAAGGAAGAAACTGACCTTGACGATCTTCTCGACGAGGCCGAATCAACGCAACAGGGAGTTCCACGTGAGCAAGCAGAATAAGACCGACGGCGGCGCGCCCTTCGGCGGTTACCGGGCCGGGTTCGCGGTGCTGGTGGGACGGCCGAACGCGGGGAAATCCACCCTCACGAACGCCCTGGTGGGCCAGAAGGTCGCCATTACGTCGGCCAAGCCGCAGACCACGCGGCACACCATCCGCGGCATCGTCCACCGCGAGGACGCCCAGCTGATTATGGTCGACACCCCGGGCCTGCACCGCCCGCGCACCCTGCTGGGCAAACGCCTTAACGAACTCGTGGCCGACACGCTCGCTGAGGTGGACGCCATCGGTTTCTGCCTGCCCGCCAACGAGAAAATCGGGCCCGGCGATAAGTTCATCGCGGCGCAGCTTGCCGCGATCGGCAACAAGCCTGTCATTGCCATCGTCACCAAGGCCGACACCGTTGACCGCCAGGCCCTCACCGAGCAGCTGCTGGCCGTCGCCGCCCTGGGCCGCGAGGTGCTCGGGGAGGACGGCTGGCGGGACATTGTGCCCGTCTCCGCCACGGACGGCTTCCAGGTGGGCACCGTCGCCGACGTGCTGATCGGACACATGCCGCCGTCGCCCCCGCTGTACCCGGACGGCCACCTGACCGACGAGCCCGAGGCGGTTATGATCGCCGAACTCATCCGCGAGGCTGCCCTGGAGGGCGTCCGCGACGAGCTCCCGCACTCGCTGGCCGTCGTCGTCGACGAGATCGTCCCGCGCGAGGACCGGCCCGAGGACCGGCCGTTCCTGGACGTCCGCGTCAACCTCTACGTCGAACGCCCCTCCCAGAAGGCAATCATCATCGGCAAGGGCGGCGCCCGGCTGCGCGAGGTCGGGACCACCGCACGCAAGGCCATTGAGGCGCTGCTCGGGGCCCGCATCTACCTCGACCTGCACGTCAAGGTCGCCAAGGACTGGCAGCGGGATCCCAAGCAGCTCGTGAAACTAGGCTTCTAGGCCCACTGACCGGCCGCCGCTTGCCGCCGGACCGGGCCGCGCACACGCCGCGGCCCCGCCCGGGCATGCCCATCGGGTTTTTCCCAGACTCGGCCCGTAAAATAGGGAAACTCCCGTTCGCTAAGGAAGGCACCACCCGTGGTTCGACCCCCTGATAACCGTGCAGACGGAACCGGCCGTCCGGTTCGGTCCCACGCGGCTGCCCGGCATACGGGCGACTCCTCCGTCGGCCCGGCGCGCCATCTGGGGGGCGCCCGGCGGATCCCCACCTGGCTGAAAGCCACCACGATCGTGCTCTCCGTGCTGCTGGTCGGCGTCATCGCTTTTGGGGCCTACTGGGTCATCCGACTGCAAGGCAACATCAGCACCGAAGCCCTTGGCGCCGGAAACAACCGCACCGAGGCGGCCCCCGACGACGCCACCGGGCGCATGCAGATCCTGATCCTGGGCACGGACACCCGGGACGGCAAAAACTCGCAGTACGGCAGCAAGGATGACTCCTCCGGCTACGGCCACTCCGACGTCATGATGCTGATGGATATCTCGGCGGACAACAAACGCGTCAGCGTCATCAGCTTCCCCCGCGACCTCCTGGTGGACACCCCCGCCTGCAAGGATCCGAAGTCCAACAAGCAATACCCGGCCCAGAGCGGCGTGATGATCAACGCGGCCATGTCCGAGGCCGGCATCGGCTGCGCCGTGGACACCGTCAACAAGCTCACCGGCCTGGAGATCGACCACTTTATGATGGCCGACTTCAACGCCGTCAAGGAACTCTCCAACGCTGTCGGCGGCGTCGACGTCTGCGTCAGCGACTCCATCTACGATCCCGACTCCGGCCTCCGCCTGAAGAAGGGGACCTCACAGGTCAAGGGCGAGCAGGCCCTTGCGTTCGTCCGGACGCGGCACGCCTTCGGTGACGGCAGCGACCTCGGCCGGATCAAGGCGCAGCAGGGCTTCCTGTCCTCGCTGGTCCGGAAGATCAAGGACGACGGGACCCTGAGCAACCCGGGGCGGATGCTCGGGATCGCGGACGCGATCACCAAGAACCTCACCATCGACGAAGGACTGGCATCGGTCCCGACGCTACTCACCGTCGGCAACCGGCTGAAGAACATCGACGTCGGCAAGGTGGCCTTTGTGGCCGCCCCCACCGAGCCTGCGGTCTCCGACACAAACCGGCTTCAGCTGGCCGAACCCGCTGCCTCCGAGCTGTTCGCGGCTTTGCGCAAGGACGTCGACCTGACCGATCCCACCGCCAAGCCCTCGCCCACCCCGGCCGCTTCCAGCAGTGCTTCGGCCAGCGCCAAGCCGACGGCCACCAAGGCGCCGGCCGCGCCCGCTTATGACAAGACCCTCCAGCAGGTCGCCGTGGCGAACGGTTCCGGCACCCCGGCAAAAGCCCAGGAAGTGCTCGCTTCCCTCAAGGCCGGCGGCTTCACCCAGACCAGCCAGTTCGATGCCCAGGCGGTCGCCACCACGGCCGTCTACTACGGCGCCGACTACGCCGACGTCGCCGCCGACGTCGCCAAACTGCTGGGGATCCCGGCGCGGCAGGTCCTCCCGGCAGGGGTCAACGGGGTGCAGGTGTACCTTGGCAGCGACTTCAAATCCGGCACCAAGCAGACTGACGCACCGGTCTCGCTGCCGCCGGACATCGTCAACCAGACGGCCGGCGACACCGTCTGCCAGCAGGCGAATCCGGTCCTGATCGTGCCCTAGCCCGATCCCGGGACGCCTAACCCCATCCAGGGACAACCCCGTCCAGGGACACAAAACCCGGGGACACAAAAGAGGACACAAAAGAGGAGCCGGCCCACACGGGCCGGCTCCTCTTTTGCATAACACCGTTTCGGCGCCGTTGGACGCCCCCCGTTTTTACCAGATGCTGACGCGGTCCTCCGGTGCCAGCCACATTTCGTCCTGGTCCGTGGTCGCGAAGGCCGTGTGGAACGCATCAAGGTTCTGGGCGATGTTGTTGGTGCGGAACTCGTTGGGGGAGTGCGGATCCGTGGCGAGTCGGCGGATGGCTTCCTCGCTGCGGATCACCTGCCGCCAACTGGCCGCCCAGGACGCGAAGAACCGCTGGGCGCCGGTGAGGCCGTCCAGGACCGGCGGTTCCTGCCCGCCAAGGCTGATCAGGTACGCCTTGTACGCAATGGTGAGGCCACCGAGATCGCCGATGTTCTCGCCCAGCGTCAGTTTGCCGTTGACGTGCTGGCCGTCCGCCTCGGCGGGGGAGAGGGCGTCGAACTGGGCCACCAGCTTGGCGGTCAGCGCCTCGAAGGAAGTCCGGTCGGCCTCAGTCCACCAGTTCCGGAGCAGGCCGCTGCCGTCGTACTGGGACCCCTGGTCATCGAAGCCGTGGCCGATCTCGTGCCCGATCACGGCGCCGATGCCGCCGTAGTTCACGGCGTCGTCGGCGTCGGCGGTGAAAAACGGGGGCTGCAGGATGGCCGCCGGGAAGACGATCTCGTTGAGCAGCGGGTGGTAGTAGGCGTTGACGGTCTGCGGCGTCATCAGCCACTTCTCGCGGTCCACGGGCTGTCCTACCTCGTCCAGGTGCCGGTCGACGTCCGCGCTGTGGGCTCGTTCAACGTTGCCGAGCAGATCCCCGGCGTCCACCACCACGGCCGAGTAGTCGATCCACTTCTCCGGGTATCCGATCTTGGCCCGGAAGGAATCGAGCTTCTTCAGGGCCTCCGTCCGGGTTTCCTCGCCCATCCACGGCAGGCCAGTGATGGAGTCGCGGTACGCCTCAGTCAGGTTCCCCACGAGTGAGCGCATGTGCTCCTTATGGCTCTCCGGAAAGTGCCGGGCCACATAGATCTGCCCGACCGCTTCGCCCAGGGCGGCCTCGACGACGGCGACGCCGCGCTTCCAGCGGTCCCGGTTGCGGGGCGTGCCGCTGAGGGTGGTGCCGTAGAAGGCGAAGTTTGCGTCCACGAACGCCGCGGAAAGGTAGGGAGCCGCGGCGCTGACCACGCGGGTGGCCAGCCATTCCTGCCAGGTGGCCAGCGGCACCGAGTCAAGGAGCGCTGCCGCCCCTGCGAAGAAGTCCGGGGTGCTTACCACCAGCTCGGCGCGCTTTTCGGCGGCGATGCCCGCGGCGTCGAACCAGTCGGCGAGAAGCGGGAAGAGCTCTGCGGCTTCGTCGGCTGACTTGAGGTTGTAGGTCTTCTGCGGATTGCGGAGGGTGACTTTGTCCCAATGGTGGGATGCCAGGGAGGTTTCCAGTTCCACCACACGTGCCGCGGCGGCCCCGGGTTCGGCGATGCCGGCGAGCTCCAGCAGGGTCCGGACGTGCTCCCGGTAGGCCTGCACCATCGGCGCGAATTTTTCCTCGCGGTAGTACGACTCGTCCGGGAGGCCGAGGCCGCCCTGCCCGGTGTAGAGCAGGATCCGGTCCGGATTGCCCGCGTCAGGGGCCGGATAAATGTAGAACAGTCCCGACACGTCAGCCCGGAACAGCCGCCCGGCCAAACGGACCAGCTCGGCCACCGACGCGGTGCCGAAGACCTCGGCCAGCCGTTCCCGGATCGGTTCCGCGCCCTTGGCTTCGGCGGCGGCCTCATCCATAAAACTGCTGTAGAGGTCCCCGATCTTGCGTTCAATGCCGGTCGCGGCCTCCCCGCGGCCCGCGGCCTCGATGATGATTTCCTTGACCGCGAGTTCCGAGCCGTCCCGCAGCGCCGTGAAGGTGCCCTCCAGCGGCCGGTCATCCGGAATGGTGGTGGTCTTCAGCCAGCGCCCGTTGAAGTGCCGGTAGAGATCGTCCTGGGGTCGGACACTGGCGTCGATGGTGGCGGGGTCGATTCCGGAAAGCGGCACTGATGCTCCTTCGAGAGGACGGCTGTACCGGGCCTGGCACCGGTACAGCGTCTGCATGGTGGACGTTGCTGGGGTATGGCTCCTTCATCTTACGCACCCGTGTTACTGTGAAAATGTGCGTGCAGAACTGCTTCTTCTTAGCTGCCGCGGCGGGGCCTCAGACGCGATCTAGCGCAAGGCCAAACCTCGCTGCGGAGTTTGTGTTGCCCGGCCACCCTTTCACCAAGAACCACAGAAAAGGCCCCGATAAGTAATGCGAAACGCACAGCAGCCCTCAGGAATGCCGGTCCACCGCTATGTCCCCTTCCAGGACCTCATCAGTGTCGAACTGCCGGACCGCACCTGGCCCGGGAAGGTCATCACCAAGGCCCCGCGCTGGTGCGCCGTTGACCTCCGTGACGGCAACCAGGCCCTGATCGATCCCATGAGCCCGGCCCGCAAGATGAAAATGTTCGACCTGCTGGTCCGGATGGGCTACAAGGAGATCGAGGTCGGCTTCCCCTCGGCCTCGCAGACGGACTTCGACTTCGTCCGGCAGCTGATCGAGGGCAACCACATCCCGGATGACGTCACCATCCAGGTCCTGACCCAGGCCCGCGAGCACCTGATCGAGCGGACCTACGAGTCCCTGGTAGGCGCCAAGCAGGCCATCGTCCACCTTTACAACTCCACCTCCGTCCTGCAGCGCCGGGTGGTGTTCAACCAGGACGAGGACGGGATCCTGGACATCGCCCTGCAGGGCGCCCGCCTGTGCAAGAAGTACGAGGAAACACTCGAGGACACGCACATCACCTACGAGTACTCGCCGGAGTCCTTCACCGGCACCGAACTCGCCTACGCCGTGCGCGTCTGCAACGCCGTTGCCGATGTCTTCGAAGCCTCGGCGGACCGGCAGGTCATCATCAACCTGCCGGCCACTGTCGAGATGGCAACCCCGAACGTGTACGCCGATTCGATCGAGTGGATGAGCAGGCACCTGCATCCCCGCGAAGGCATCATCCTCTCCCTGCACCCGCACAACGACCGCGGCACCGGCGTCGCGGCAGCGGAACTGGGCTACCTCGCCGGAGCCGACCGGATCGAAGGCTGCCTGTTTGGCAACGGCGAGCGGACCGGCAACGTGGACCTGGTCACCCTGGGCCTGAACATGTTCGTCCAGGGCGTGGACCCCATGATCGACTTCTCTGACATTGACGACGTCCGGCGCACGGTGGAGTACTGCAACCAGCTGCCCGTGGCCGAACGCTCACCCTACGGCGGGGACCTGGTGTTTACCGCCTTCTCCGGCTCGCACCAGGATGCCATCAAGAAGGGCCTGGAAGCCCTCGAGAAGGATGCAGCCGCAGCGGGCAAGGACGTCGCCGACTACACCTGGCAGGTGCCCTACCTGCCGGTGGACCCGAAGGACCTCGGCCGCAGCTACGAGGCGGTCATCCGGGTGAACTCCCAGTCCGGCAAGGGCGGGGTGGCGTACCTGCTGAAGAACGAGCACAACCTGGACCTGCCGCGCCGGGCCCAGATCGAGTTCTCCGGCGTTATCCAGCGCCGCACCGACACCGTGGGCGGGGAGGTCAGCGGCGCCCAGCTGTGGCAGCTGTTCCAGGACGAGTACTTGCCCTCCGCCGCAGCCGAAGCCCAGTGGGGCCGCTACGCCCTGGGCGCGGTCAGCACCGAGTCGGACGAGGACGGCACCATGACCCTCACCGCCGCCCTGAAGATCGACGGCAAGCCCTTGCGCCGGACCGGGGTGGGCAACGGCCCCATCGCGGCCCTGCTCAGCATCCTGCGGGAGGACGGCGTGGACGTCCGCGTCCTCGACTACAGTGAGCACGCCCTGTCCGAAGGCGGCAGCGCCCAGGCCGCGGCCTACGTCGAATGCGCCGTGGGGGAGCGGGTGCTGTGGGGCGTCGGGATTGACGCCAACACGTCCATGGCGTCGCTGAAGGCCGTCATTTCCGCCGTCAACCGCGCCATCCGGGACGCCCGCGCCTAGAGCAGTCCCACTGCGCCGCCGGAGGTTCCGGCGGCGCAGTGCTGTTTCCAATGGCGGCGAATCCCAAAAGTCAGTGCGAAGATTAACTGTGGCCCAACCTTCCTCCTTCGCAGCCCGCGCCTACCGCGACGACGCCGTGGTCCTGCGCACGCACAAGCTGGGCGAGGCGGACCGCATCATCACGCTGCTGACAAAACACCACGGCCAGGTCCGCGCCGTGGCCAAGGGTGTCCGCCGCACCAGCAGCCGGTTCGGGGCCCGGCTTGAGCCCTTTATGGTCGCCGACCTCCAGCTCATCTCGGGGCGCACCCTGGACGTGGTGACCCAGGCGGTCGCGAAGGGCGCCTACGGTTCGAGCATCGCCTCCGACTACGGCCGCTACACGGTGGCTGCAGCGATGACCGAGACCGCGGAGAAACTCACCGACGTCGACGGCGAAGCCGGCACGGCCCAGTACCTGCTGCTGGTCGGGGCCCTGGCATCGCTCAGCCGGGGCGACCACGCCCCGGAACTTATCCTTGACTCCTACCTGCTCCGCGCACTGTCCACGGGCGGCTGGGCGCCGAGCTTTACCGACTGCGCCCGCTGCGGCGCCCCGGGACCGCACACCGCGTTCTCGGCTCCTCTCGGCGGCATGGTCTGCGGGGAGTGCCGGCCCCCGGGCTCGCCGGCCCCCGCCGCGGAGACCGTGATCCTGCTCGGGGCGCTGCTGACCGGCAACTGGGTTGCAGCAGACGCATCCGCCCCCGGCCACCGGCGGGAGGCCGCTGGGCTGGTGGCCAGTTATCTGCAGTGGCATCTGGAACGTGTCCTGAAATCCCTCAAACATGTGGAGCGAACGTAAACGTGGCCCTGGGCAAAAAGAAGAATCCCGTCCGGCAGCGCAGCACCCCCGTGGTGGCGCCGTACCCGCATCCCTCCGGTGCCGTTGCACCGGCCATCCCCGCGGAGTTCATTCCGCGGCACGTCGCGATCGTCATGGACGGCAACGGCCGCTGGGCCAACCAGCGCGGCCTGCCCCGCATCGAGGGCCATAAGGCCGGCGAGCCGGCGCTGCTGGATGTGATGGCCGGCGCCATCGAGCTCGGCATCGAACACGTCAGTGTCTACGCCTTCTCCACCGAGAACTGGCGACGCTCACCCGAGGAAGTCCGCTTCCTGATGGGATTTAACAAGGATGTGCTGCGACGCCAGCGCAACCAGCTGGACGACTGGGGTGTCAGGATCCGCTGGTCCGGGCGGCGGCCCAAACTCTGGGGCTCCGTCATCAGGGAGCTCGAGGAGGCCGAGGAGTTCACCCGCGGCAACAGCACCTGCACGTTGAACATGTGTGTTAACTACGGCGGCAGGGCCGAGATCGCCGACGCCGTGGCCGCCATCGCGGAGGAGGTGGCCGCGGGCCGGCTCAAGCCCGGTGCCATCACAGAACGCACCATCCAGAAATACCTTGACGAGCCTGACCTGCCAGACGTTGACCTGTTCCTGCGCAGCTCCGGTGAACAGCGGCTCTCCAACTTCATGCTCTGGCAGTCCGCGTACGCCGAGTTCGTTTTCCTCGACACGCTCTGGCCCGACGTCGACCGGCGCACGCTGTGGGACGCCGTCGAAATCTACGCCCAGCGGGACCGCCGGTACGGCGGCGCGGTCGACGCCGCAGTCCCGACGGGGGAGCTTCCCCGCGGCTAGCCCGCCCCGCCGTCGTCCGGGACGTACGCCCTAATCCACCGCGCCAGCCGTGCGTACGCGTCGGCGCGGACCCGCGGCGCCGAGAGGAAGACGTCGTGCAGGGCACCGTCGATCCGTTCCAGGGTCACGGTCCGGCCGAGGCTCAGGGCGCGCAAGGCGATGGTGTTGACGTCAAGGACAGCATCCGTGCGCCGCATGGATTCCTTCCAGAACATCCCGTTGGCGCTGGCGCCGGAGATCATCACCAGGATGGGGGCGTCGATGTTCAGCCCCCGGGCCACCTTCGACTGACCGCTGAGGACGGCGCTGAGCCAACCGGCGCGCACGGGGAAGGCCCGGCGCGGCCTGTAGTTGTCGTCGAGGAGCCACTCGCCCTCCGCGGCGCTGCTGATACTGCGCCAGTAAAAGGCACGCTCGGGAAGCCGGATGACATACTCGGGCCGCAGCCGTGCCAGCGGTTCCACCATGGTCCAGGCAGCCCTGCGGATCGCCGGGCTGCCATGCATCTCCAGCCACGGGCTGTCGAGGACCAGCTGCGCGGCAATCCCCGGGTGCCGGCTCGCCCACAGGGCCGCGATGAGGCCGCCGGTGGAGTGGCCCATCAGAGTCACGGGCACGGCGGGCGCGTTGTCAGGACGGAGGGACCTGATGATGCCGATCGCGGCGGTGATCTCCGCGTCGTAGTCGGCCAGGTCCGCCACGTAGCCGCCATGGGTGCCATGCTGCAGGCTCCGGCCGTGGTTGTGCATGTCCAGGGCGAAGAACTCGAAGCCCTGGGCGGTCCAGAATCCGGCGAGCTCCTCATTGAAGAAGTAGTCACTCCACCCGTGCAGGAACAGGACGGCACGCTGCGGGGCCGGCCCGGCTCCTGCCGCGGGGACGTGCCGGACCAGTGTGGCGGTGCGCTCCACGCCGTCGGGCCCGGCCGCCTGGAAGACGCAGGCCGCGAAGTCCTCGCCCAGGATGTCTGTCTGCCACTCCATCGGCTCCTCCCGGCCCGCAGCTAGACCGCTGCGGCGGCCGCGCGGCCCGCCGTCCGGCCAGAGAACAGGCATCCGCCCAGGAACGTTCCCTCAAGGGCGCGGTAGCCGTGGATCCCGCCGCCGCCGAAACCGGCCGCCTCCCCGGCGGAGTACAGCCCGGCGACGGGCAGGCCGGAACGGTCCAGCACCCTGGATTGCAGGTCGGTCTGGATCCCGCCGAGGCTCTTTCGGGTCAGGACGGAAAGGCGCACCGCGAGCAGGGGCCCGTGCCGGGGATCGAGCATCGGGTGCGGGGGAGCCACCCGCATCACCCGGTCCGTGGTGAAGCGGCGGGCGGCGCGGATCGCGGCGAGCTGCGGATCCTTGCCCAGGCCGCTGGCGAACTGGCGGTCGCGGGAGCGGACCAGCCGGTCCAGTTCCGCTGCGTCAATCAGTGGCGAGCCTGTCAGGCCGTTCATTTTCCCGGCGAGCTCGGCCGGGCTGGCCGCCTGCAGGAAGTCCACACCGCGGTCCAGGAAACGCTGCAGTGGGCTGTCGATGGAGGGTTTGAGGCGCGCGGCGAGCAGGCGGATGTCTTTGCCGGTGAGGTCCGGATTCTGCTCGGAGCCGGAGAGCGCGAATTCCTTGAGGGCAATTGACCGGTTCAGCACGAACCAGGAGTGCTGATGCCCGGTGGCCAGGATATGGCGCAGTGCGCCGAGGGAGTCGAAGCCCGGAAACAGCGGCGCCGGGAGCATCTTCCCCGTAGCGTCCAGCCACAGCGCCGACGGGCCCGGCAGGATCCGGATGCCGTGCTTCGGCCAGACAGGATCGTAATTGTGGATGCCTTCCGGGTAGTGCCACATCCGGTCGCCGTTGATAAGCCTGCCGCCGGCACTGTCTACGGCGGCCAGGAAATCGCCGTCCACCGCCGCCGGGACCCCGCTGAGCATCGCCTCCGGTGCGCCGCCGCCCGGCCATTGCTTACGGACGGCGGTGTGGTTGCCGCCAATTCCGCCACTGGTGACGACGACGGCGCCCGCGGCGGCCTCGAAACCGCCGACGGCTTCACGGGATGATTGCTCGCCCCGTGCCGCGCCGCTCGGGACGAGGACCTCGCCGCGCACCCCGGTGACAGTGCCGCCGCTGGTGGTGAGTCCCGTGGCGCGGTGGCGGAAATGGAAGGAGACCCTTCCGGCAGCCTGGCCCTCCCTGAGCTTGGCGAGGAAGGGCGCGACAATCGCGGGCCCGGTGCCCCAGGCGACGTGGAAGCGGGGGACCGTGTTGCCGTGGCCGTCCGGGCCGTACCCGCCGCGTTCCGCCCACTGCACCAGCGGGAAGAGTCCGACGCCGAGGGCGGCGAGCCAGGCGCGTTTCTCGCCGGCCGCGAAGTTCACGTAGGCCTCCGCCCAGGCGCGGGCATGGGTGTCTTCGCTCCGGTCGAAACCGGCCGACGACAGCCAGTCCGCCAGTGCCAGGTCCGCGCTGTCCCGTACGCCCAGCCGGCGCTGCTCCGGTGTGTCGACCAGGAACAGCCCGCCAAATGACCAGTGGGCCTGGCCCCCGACGGAAGCCTCGGGTTCCTGGTCCAGGACCGCCACCCGCCGTCCGGCCGCGTACGCCTCGGCGGCTGCCGCCAGCCCCGCCAGACCGGCGCCGACCACCACGACGTCGGCCTCGATCCGCGTGCCGGGACCGGCTCCCACTACGCCGCTGGTGACTGCATCCTCGCTGCTCATGGCTTCATGCTAGCGCCCGGGCGGGATGCGGATTGGCCGGCATTTTGGTTTGTGCGCCGGGAACCGGAAAACTAGGGGCATGCGCGTATATCCCACCTTCTTCCGGCTTGCCTTCTCCTGGATGGACGCCGAGCGCGCCCATACGATCGGTTTCCGGGCCATCCGGCTGGCCAACCGCTGCGGCGCCGGACGGGTGCTGCAGCGCTTCACCGCGCCGGCCCCGTCCCTGCGCACCGAGGCGTTCGGGCTGACGTTCCCGTCACCGTTCGGACTCGCCGCGGGGTTCGACAAAGAGGGCCACGGCATTGAGGCCCTGACCGAGCTCGGCTTCGGCCACGTCGAGGTTGGCACCATTACCGGCCAGGCCCAGCCGGGCAACCCGGCCCCCCGGCTGTTCCGGCTCATCGAAGACCGTGCCGTGATTAACCGGATGGGCTTCAACAACGACGGTGCGGCTGTGGTCGCACCCCGGCTGCGCTCCGCCCGCGCCGCCCTGCAGCGCCGCTATCCAGGCGTCCGTCCGGTGATCGGCGTCAATATCGGCAAGAGCAAGGTGGTGGAACTTGAGGACGCAGTGGCGGACTACCTGGTGAGCGCCCGCAGCCTGGCCCCGGCCGCCGACTACCTCGTGGTGAACGTCAGTTCCCCGAACACCCCCGGCCTGCGGCTGCTGCAGGACGTTGACACACTCCGGCCACTCCTGTCCGCGGTCGGCGAAGCCGCGGACACCGCCGCGGGCCGGCACGTCCCGCTGCTGGTTAAGATCGCCCCGGACCTCAGCGACGAGGACATCGACGACGTCGCCCGGCTGGCGCTGGACCTGAAGCTCGACGGCATCATTGCCACCAACACCACCATCGGCCGCACCGGGCTCGTCTCCAGCCCGGACACTGTCGAGGCGTGCGGCGCCGGCGGCCTGTCCGGTGCTCCGCTCCGTCAGCGGTCTCTTGAGGTCCTGGCCCGGCTGAAAGCCGCCACCGGCGGTGCCCTTACCCTGGTGTCGGTGGGCGGCGTGGAGTCCGCCCAGGACGTCCGCGACCGGATCGACGCCGGCGCAACGCTGGTGCAGGGCTACACGGCCTTCCTCTACGAGGGCCCCTTCTGGGCTGCGCGGATCAACCGGGACCTCGCGAAGCAGGCCGCCCGACGCTGACCGGACGCGGCTCCGGAAAGAGTCCGCGGGCGCCCGTCAGACACAAAAAGGCCCCCGGCAGTCCAACTGCCGGGGGCCTTTTGACGGCTGAATTAGGCGGGGAACTCGCCGCGCTTGACCTGCGGCTTGGGGAGCCGCAGGCGGCGGAACTGCAGGGAGCGCATGGAGCCGTACCAGACGGTGCCGCGCTCCACCTCGCCGAACTTCTCGGCCAGGCGCTTCTTCAGCTTGCGGGAGAGGATAAAGACATCCACGAACACGGCCAGGAACATGACCCAGAATCCGCCCAGGACGTAGATCATCTGGTCGCTGCTGGCCGGAACCAGCAGGGAGATGATCACAAAGAGCAACGCGCCGAACATCAGGTACTCGCCGAGGCTGAAACGGGCGTCCACGTAATCGCGGGCAAAGCGCTTCTGCGGTCCCTTGTCGCGAAGCGGCAGGAACTTCTCATCACCGGTGTCCATGGCCTGGCGCATCTTGAGCCGCTGGTCCGCAATGGCGGTGCGTTCTGCAGCCTTGGAGGCCTTGCGATCTTCCGGAACCAGGGGCCGCTTGCGGGCGGCGACCTGGGCGCTGCGCTTAGGCGTTGGGGCTCCCTTGCCGATGGCGGCGTCCCGGGCTGCTGCCTCGGCCACCTGCTGGTCAACTACGTCCTGCGCCGAGGGCGCTTCCTTTTTACGTCCAAACACCCCTACAGAATACCCTGCGGGCACCGGGGCGAGGCCCAGGCCACACCCGGCCGCCCGTTTGCTGTAACAGGAGGCACGGTAGTGTTTTGGCCATGACTTCATCACCCGCGGGGAACCCGCAGACCCCAGCCGGCGGCGCCATCGATGCCGACGCCCTCCGCCAGGCCGTTACCGAATCCTTTGACACCACTGTCGAACAGCTCAAGCAGCTTGTGGCCATCCCCGGCATCGCCTGGCCCAGCTTCGACCCGGCACCGCTGAACGCCAGCGCCGACGCCGTCGCCGAATTGGTGCGGGCCACCGGGTTCGACGACGTCCGGGTGCTGCGATGCGACAAGGAAGACGGCACCCCTGGCGGTCCCGCCGTCGTCGCCCGCCGTGCTGCCGCGGCCGGCAAGCCGACCATCCTGCTCTACGCCCACCATGACGTGCAGCCGACCGGCGACCTGGCCCTCTGGGAGACCGAACCCTTCACCGCAGTCGAGCGCGACGGCCGCCTCTATGGCCGCGGTGCGGCCGATGACAAGGCCGGCATCCTGGCCCACGTGGCCGCCTACTCCGCCGTCACACGCGTGCTGGGCGAGGAACTGGGCCTGGGCGTGACCTTCTTCTTTGAAGGCGAGGAAGAAGCCGGTTCGCCGACCTTCCGTTCGTTCCTTGAAACGCACAAGGAACTGCTGCGCTCGGACGTGATCGTCGTTGCCGACTCATCGAACTGGAAGGTCGGCATCCCGGCACTCACCACCAGCCTCCGGGGCCTGGTCGACGGCACCATCGAGGTTAAGGTCCTTGACCACGCCGTCCACTCCGGCATGTTCGGCGGCCCCGTGCTGGACGCCCCCACCCTGCTGGCCCGGCTGATCGCCACCCTGCACGACGACGAAGGCAGCGTCGCGATCGACGGCCTGGTCAGCCGCGACGACGTAACTGTCGACCTCACCGAAGAGGAGTACCGCAAGGACGCCTCCGTGCTCGACGGCGTTAAGCTCGCCGGCACCGGAACCATCGCGTCGCGGATGTGGACCAAGCCCGCGCTGTCCATCATCGGTTTCGACGCACCCGCCGTGGACGTTGCCTCCAACACGCTGCTGCCGCGCGCCCGCGCCAAGTTCAGCCTGCGGCTCGCCCCGGGGCAGAACCCGGCCGAAGCCATGAACGCCGTCCGCCGCCACGTCGAATCCCACGCACCGTTCGGAGCCGAGGTGGTCTTCACCCCGGGGGAGAGCGGCAACGCGTTCCTCACGGACACCACGTCCACCGCGGCCAGCATGGCCATGTGGGCCCTCGGCGAGGCATGGGGCGTTCCGGCCGTCGAGACCGGCATTGGCGGTTCCATTCCCTTCATCGCGGACCTCACCGAGCTGTACCCGGACGTGCAGATCCTCGTCACCGGCGTCGAGGACCCCGACTCGCGGGCGCACAGCGCCAACGAATCGCTGCACCTCGAGGACTTCCGGAACGCCATCGTCGCGGAAGCGCTGCTCCTGGCCCGGTTGAACGCTGACGGCCTCGCCTGAGGCCCGCGGCCCCACACCGCTTCCGGGGAACATCCAGCCGGCGGTGAGGGTTACGTCAGGAGTTAGAGCTACACGTCTGATCGACGTAGCATGTAGCTATAGCCCATACCGTTTAAGTAGGGGCGGGCACCGCGCAGGCGGAGCCGCCACGACCGTCGTAAGAAGGTAGGCCATGAGCACTACAACCAATGAAAACAGCGCCGACACCACCGTCCAGGCGGACCAGGACCTGGCCAGCCACGAGGTCCAGCTGACCGACGTGGCCGCCGGCAAGGTCCGCAGCCTGCTGGAACAGGAAGGCCGCACTGATCTTCGGCTCCGCGTTGCCGTGCAGCCGGGCGGTTGTTCCGGCCTGATCTACCAGCTCTACTTCGACGAGCGCCTCCTCGAGGGCGACGCCGTACGCGACTACGACGGCGTCGAAGTCGTTGTCGACAAGATGAGCGTGCCCTACCTGAGCGGTGCCAGCATCGACTTCGAGGACACCATCTCCAAGCAGGGCTTCACCATTGATAACCCCAATGCGGGCGGGTCCTGCGCCTGCGGAGACTCCTTCCACTAAGGGCTAAGGCCGGGCCATGGGCCCGGCCTTAGCGCCGTCCGGGGGAGGGTCACCGGAATCGCCGAAAACTCCACGGAGGCACGGCGCGGACATGTGGGCGAAAACTCGCGGGGAGCGGTAAGCTCTACACCGAGTAGTAAAACTTTTAGTGTGCCCGGAACGCTTACGGCGGCCGGGCGACAGCAACAAGTAGGAAGGGCCGTCTGTGAGTTCGCAGAACCGAACCGGCAGCCGACGCAAACAGATCACTACGATCACTGGCTTGGCACTAGCCGGCGCGTTGGCATTGACTGGATGTTCACCAGAGGTACAGAAAGGGTGGCTGCCCACTGAGCGTGGCACCACCAACCACACTGACCGCATCATGGACCTCTGGGTCAACTCATGGATTGCCGCGCTGGTCGTCGGCATCATCACCTGGGGCCTGATGATCTGGTGCATCGTGGCGTACCGGCGCCGGAAGGGCACCGTCGGCTTCCCCCGGCAGAACAGCTTCAACCTTCCCCTCGAGGTCTTCTACCTGACGATCCCGCTCTTTATGGTCCTGGTGTTCTTCTACTTCACCGACCGTGACCAGCAGGCGATCGACAACCGTGACCAGCCGGCCGACGTCGTCGTCGACGCCCGCGCCAAGCAGTGGGCCTGGGACTTCAACTACAAGAAGGGCGACGTCGTCACCGGCGACGTCCACGAGGCCGGCGTCCAGGCACACCTCACCGGCAATGATGTCGACAAGGAAAAGCTGCCGACGCTCTACCTCCCCGTCAACAAGTCCGTTGACCTGGAGCTGAACGCCCGCGACGTCATCCACTCCTTCTGGGTACCCGCCTTCCTGCAGAAGCGCGACATGATCCCCGGCAAGACCAACTACATCCGGTTCACCCCCACTAAAGAGGGAACCTACGACGGCAAGTGCGCCGAACTCTGTGGTGAGTACCACTCCGAAATGCTGTTCCGCGTGAAGGTCGTCTCCGAGACGGAGTTCAAGGCCCACCTTGACCAGCTCCGCCAGGCCGGCAACACCGGACTGCTCGGCGAAGAGTACGACCGCAACCCGGCCCCGACCGAGAACAAGTAAGGGGAGCGCGACGTGGCTACGACCTACTCTCAGCCCTCCGGGATCCTTGAGGCTCCCGTAGTACCCAAATCCAAGGGGCGCATCGTCGTCAACTGGATCACCTCCACCGACCACAAGACCATCGGGTACATGTACCTGATCGCGTCCTTCGTGTTCTTCTGCTTCGGCGGCGTTATGGCACTGCTGATCCGTGCCGAGCTGTTCGAACCCGGCATGCAGATCCTGCAGACCAAAGAGCAGTACAACCAGCTCTTCACCATGCACGGCACCGTAATGCTCCTGATGTTCGCGACGCCGCTGTTCGCAGGCTTCGCCAACGTGATCATGCCCCTGCAGATCGGCGCTCCCGACGTCGCCTTCCCGCGACTGAACGCGCTGGCCTTCTGGTTCTTCCTCTTTGGTTCCACCATCGCGGTCTCCGGCTTCATCACCCCGCAGGGTGCAGCCTCGTTCGGCTGGTTCGCGTATGCGCCGCTGTCCAACACCACCTTCAGCCCCGGCGTCGGCGGTGACCTCTGGGTCTTCGGCCTGGCGCTCTCCGGCTTCGGCACCATCCTCGGCGCGGTGAACTTCATCACCACGATCATCTGCATGCGCGCCCCGGGCATGACCATGTGGCGTATGCCGATCTTCACCTGGAACGTCCTGGTCACCGCCATCCTCGTTCTGATGGCGTTCCCGCCGCTTGCTGCCGCTCTCTTCGCCCTCGGTGCGGACCGCCGCTTCGGTGCCCACATCTTCGATCCCGAAAACGGCGGCGCCGTCCTCTGGCAGCACCTGTTCTGGTTCTTCGGCCACCCCGAGGTCTACATCATCGCCCTGCCGTTCTTCGGCATCGTGTCCGAGATCTTCCCGGTCTTCAGCCGCAAGCCGATCTTCGGCTACAAGGGCCTGGTTTACGCCACCATCTCCATCGCCGCCCTGTCCGTCACCGTGTGGGCCCACCACATGTACGTGACCGGCTCGGTCCTGCTGCCGTTCTTCTCCTTTATGACGATGCTGATCGCGGTACCCACCGGCGTGAAGTTCTTCAACTGGATCGGCACCATGTGGCGGGGTTCCATCACCTTTGAAACCCCCATGCTGTGGAGCATCGGCTTCCTGGCCACGTTCCTCTTCGGCGGCCTGACCGGTATCATCCTGGCCTCCCCGCCGCTGGACTTCCACGTTTCCGACTCCTACTTCGTGGTGGCGCACTTCCACTACGTGGTCTTCGGTACCGTCGTCTTCGCGATGTTCGCAGGCTTCTACTTCTGGTGGCCGAAGTGGACCGGCAAGATGCTCAACGAGCGCCTTGGCAAGATCCACTTCTGGATGCTCTTCTTGGGCTTCCACGGCACCTTCCTCATCCAGCACTGGCTCGGCGTCGAGGGCATGCCCCGCCGCTACGCGGACTACATGCCGCAGGATAACTTCACCTGGATGAACCAGTTCTCCACCTACTCGTCCTTCCTGCTGGGTGCCTCGCTGATCCCGTTCTTCTGGAACGTTTACATCACCTGGCGCAGCAACGAGAAGGTCATGGTTGATGACCCCTGGGGCTTCGGTGCCTCGCTCGAGTGGGCCACGTCCTGCCCGCCGCCGCGCCACAACTTCACGTCGCTGCCGCGGATCCGCTCGGAACGTCCTGCCCTGGACCTGCACCACCCCGAGCTCTCCCAGAACTACACCATCGACTCGCCTGCCCCGGCAGCGGCCGCGCTGGGTAACGCCGACCAGAAGGACACCGCGAAGTGAAGATCGAATCACGGATTTTTGGGCTCGGAGTCTTCTTCTTCGTCCCTGTAGCCATCGTCTACGGTTTTATGACGCACTGGTCCGAATGGGTGGGCATCCTCGGGGTCCTGCTGGTCGCAGGCCTCGCCGGCATGATCGGCGCCTACCTGGGCTTCACCGGACGCCGGGTCGGTATGCGCCCGGAGGATCGCAGCGACGCTGAGATCCACGAGGGCGCTGGCGAGCAGGGCCACTTCAGCCCCTGGAGCTGGTGGCCCCTGGTGCTGGGCCTCGCCTGCGCCGGTGGCTTCCTCGGCCTTGCCGTGGGCTTCTGGATCACGTTCATCGCCGGCGGCCTGGCCGTCGTGGCGCTCGTGGGCTGGGTCTACGAGTACAGCCGCGGTGACCACGCGCACTAACATTCAAAACTGAGACCAACGACGGCGGGCCCCACCTTTGAGGTGGGGCCCGCCGTCGTTTGCCTAAACCGGATGTTCCGGGGACCATGCTGGCCCAGCGTTACCAGGCCGAGCGCTAGCCGGACTGTGACTCCAGCAGGGCGCAGAGCTCCGTCAGGGCGTGCTCGGCGTCGGCCTCGCTCGCGCCGTCCGGAACCGAATCTGCCCGGACCGCGAGCTCCACTTCGCAGCCGTGCCCGAAGTCCTCGGTCATGACTTCCAGGAGGGACCGTGCATCGACGCCGGGCCGGCCTTCCTTGCTGATGGTCACGGCGAAGCCGGTCTGGGTGACCGCCCTGACGAACACGGCCGCGGGACGGGCGTGCAGTCCGATCGAGGCCTGGACGACCGCCTTGCGAGCTGGCAATGGAACTCCTTTGAAACAGGTGGGCCGGGAGTGCTCCGGCAAGTGTGCTTCCTAAGCGTAGCCGGGGGATTAGCACCGGGCGAACCGTAACGGCTGAGTGGTCTAGACCTGCTCCCATGGTGGCTTAAGATTGGAGCATGAAGCATTCCATCGGGCGGTTCCGTGGGTTCTAACGCAGCACGGATGGCCGGCGGGATCGACCGCAGCAGCGGAGTCCCCATCTACGTCCAGCTCCGGGAAATACTCCGCGCCCACATTGCCAGCTCCTGTCCGCCCGGATCGGCATTGCCCTCGGAGCGAGACCTCTCCGAGCGCTTCGGCCTCGCCCGCATGACCGTCCGGCAGGCCATCGACGCCCTCGTGGGCGAGGAAGTGATTGAACGCGTCGTGGGTTTAGGCACGTTCGTGCGCAAGCCCAAACTGGACCTCCAGGTGAAGCTGACCTCCTACAGTGAGGAGATGCAGCGCCGCGGCATGGTTCCGGCAGCCAAGGTCCTGAGCTTCGAACAGATCAGTGCCAGCGCGTTCCTCGCCCGTGAACTGCAGCTGGAGGAGGGCACCCAGTTGGTCCGGTTCCGGCGCCTCCTGCTCGCCGACAACGAACCGATGAGCGTCGACGAGAACTTTATCCCCGCGCACCGGGTGCCGGGGCTCCTGGACGGTCAGCCGCCGACGTCCCTCTACAACGTGCTGAGCGAACGCTACGGGCTGGTGATGGAGTGGGGGGAGGACATGATCGAGGCCACGGCCGCGTCGCCCTCCACGGCCCGCCTGCTGAATGTGGAGGTTGGTTCGCCGCTGTTGAAGATCCAGCGGCACGCGTTCGTCGCCAGAGCCATGGTGGACTACTCCGTGTCCTACTACCGGGCCGATCGCTACAAGCTGTGGGTGCCGCTGCAACGGCCGGGCGTCCGGCCCACGCGGAACTACGCATCGGGGTACCGCCCCTGATCAGCAGCCCGCGGCACACAAAAAAGGCCCGGTCCGTATGGACCGGGCCTCTCCTGTGGCTAGCGACGTGAACTAGTGGCTGAGGGTCTTCTGATCCGCAGCCGCGTCGATGGATTCGTGCGCGCCGTGGTGGCTGTGTGCCGCCGCGAGTTCCGCCGGGCTGGCGGGAGCAACGCGGTCCTCGAAGAACCACTTGGAGAGCAGCGCACGGCGCTTTTCCTTGCGGTCCACGATTCCGTGGCTGTTCGGCACGGCCGGGAGCGGCGACGGGGATTCGAAGCCGACCAGCTTGTAACGCTTGTACTCATCCAGCGGGGCGTGGACCTCGATGAACTCGCCGTGCGGCAAGCGGACGATACGGCCGGTCTCGCGGCCGTGAAGGGCAATTTCGCGGTCCTTGCGCTGCAGGGCCAGGGCGACGCGCTTCGTGACGATGAAGGCGAGGATCGGGCCGATGAAGAACAGGGCGCGGAGCCAGTAGGTGACGTCGTTCAGGGCCACGTGGAAGTGCGTGGCGATGAGGTCGGAACCTGCGGCGGCCCACATCACGCAGTACCAGACGAAACCGGCCATACCGATGGCGGTCCGGGTCGGGGCGTTGCGCGGGCGGTCCAGGACGTGGTGTTCACGGTCGTCCTTGGTGATCCAGCGCTCAATCCACGGGTAGGTGAACATCACGGTGAACAGGATGCCGGCCGGCACCAGGGCCGGCAGGAGGACGTTGAACGTGAAGACGTGGCCGAACCAGACCTGCTCAACGTGCCAGTTCCCGAAGGTGCCCGGCATAAGGCGCAGGGCACCGTCGACGAATCCGATGTACCAGTCAGGCTGGGTGCCGGCCGAGACGGGGGAGGGGTCATACGGGCCGTAGTTCCAGATCGGGTTGATCGTGAAGAAGCCTGCCATCAGCGCGATAACGCCGAACACGATGAAGAAGAAGCCGCCGGCCTTTGCCGCGTAGACCGGGCCGAGGGGGTAGCCGACGACGTTGCCGTCGTTGCGGCCCGGGCCGGGGTACTGGGTGTGCTTGTGCACGACCACCATAAAGAGGTGCGCAACGATCATCAGGAGGATGAGCGCCGGAACCAGCAGGATGTGGAGCATGTACAGGCGGCCGATGATCGCGGTGCCCGGGAACTCGCCGCCGAAGAGGAAGAACGAGATGTAGGTGCCGATCACCGGGATGGACTTGATCACGCCGTCGATGATGCGCAGGCCGTTGCCGGAGAGCAGGTCATCGGGGAGTGAGTAGCCGGTGAAGCCTGCAGCCATGGCCAGGATCAGCAGGACGCTGCCCACAACCCAGTTCATTTCGCGCGGCTTGCGGAAGGCGCCGGTGAAGAAGACGCGCAGCATGTGCACGGACACCGAGGCCACGAAGAGCAGTGCGGACCAGTGGTGGACCTGGCGCATGAACAGGCCGCCGCGGACATCGAAGGAGATGTTCAGGGACGAGTTGTACGCCACGGACATTTCAACGTTCTTCAGCGGCAGGTAGGAACCCTGGTAGTGGGTTTCCGCCATCGACGGATCGAAGAAGAACGTCAGGAAGGTGCCGGAGAGCAGCAGGATGACGAAGGAGTACAGCGCCACCTCGCCGAACATGAAGGACCAGTGGTCGGGGAAGACCTTCCGGCCGAATTCACGGAGGATGCCGGAGCCGCCGACGCGCTGGTCGACGAAGTCGGTGATGCGGCCGCCCTTGGTCTTGGCGACGAAGGTGGGGGTGTTAGCTGTTGACGTTGCGCTCATGCTCATCACGCTCCCAGTAGCTAGGTCCAACAGGTTCTTTGAAGTCGCTCGTAGCGTAGAGGTAACCTTCGTCGTCTACGGCGATGGGCAGCTGCGGGAGCGGCCGGCTGGCCGGGCCGAAGATAACCTTGCATTCCTGGGTCAGGTCGAAGGTTGACTGGTGGCACGGGCACAGCAGGTGGTGGGTCTGCTGCTCGTACAGGGCAACAGGGCAACCGACGTGGGTGCAGATCTTGGAGTAGGCAACGATGCCGTTGTAGCTCCAGTCCTCACGGCCCGGGGAGGGCTTGAGGGACTCGGGGTTCAGGCGCATGAGCAGGACGACCGACTTGGCCTTCTCGTTCAGCTTGCCTTCGTGCAGCTCGTTCAGGCCTTCCGGGATGACGTGGAAAGCCGAGCCGATGGTGACGTCCGCAGCCTTGATGGGGGTGCCATCGGGGTCGCGGGTCAGGCGCTTGGTCTTCCCGTCAACAGGGGCCCACATGGTGTGTGCCAGCTTGTTGTCCGGACGGGGGCCGAGGTCGCCGAAGACGGCCAGGGCCGGCAGCGGGGCGAGGGCGACGGCGCCAAGCAGGGTGTTGCGGATCAGCGGACGGCGCTTGATACCAGTTTCCTCGACGATGTCGTCGACGATCCGGACGGCGGCCAGGCGGTCCTCTTCGGTGCGGATAGCGTGGCGCTCTTCCGACACTTCGTGGTCCGGCATAAGGGCCTTGGCCCAGTGCACGATACCGGTGCCGATACCCAGCATGGCGAAGGCGGTGCCAATGCCCAGCAGGGTGTTCTGCAGCCGGATGGTGGCGATCGAGGAGTCATTTCCAAGATCGATGGCGAAGTACGCCACCAGGAATATCAGGGTGCCCACGACCGAGGCGCCGAACAGAAGGGCCACCTGCCGTTCCGCTCGCTTGGCGGCCCTCGGGTCCGTGTCAGCCAGGCGCAAACGATGCGGGGGAATTCCAGGATCCTGGAACTTCTCCACCTCATTCTGACCAGCCGTAGCTACGGTGCCCGAGTGGTTCGGACTGCCGTCACTATGGTTGCCCATAATTCGCCTCATCCTTCTCTCGTCTCGACCAGTGTCGAGTTAGTTTTCAATTCAAACTGCTGACGGATCAGCAGAAAATTCTTACAAGTGCCGCTGACGCCTAGGACGTCCGCGAAGTCAGCCAAATGGTGAAGGCGATGATGACGCCCAGGCCGGCGATCCAAACAAACAGGCCCTCGGAGACCGGACCCAGGGCGCCGAGGTCGTTGCCGCCCGGTGAGCCGTTGGCCTCAATCTGCTTGAGGAAGGTGATGATGTCGCGCTTGCCTTCAGGGGAGACGTTGGCGTCGCTGAAGACGGGCATGTTCTGCGGGCCGGTGACCATGGCCTCGTAGATGTGCTTGCCGGAAACGTCGGCGAGGGCCGGGGCGAACTTGCCCCGGGTCAGCGCACCGCCGGCGGCAGCGGCGTTGTGGCACATCGCGCAGTTGGTGCGGAAGAGCTCGCCGCCCTTGGCGGCGTCGCCCTTCTCATCAAGCACACCGGCCTCGGGGATCGAGGGGCCGGGTGCCAGCGAAGCGACGTACGCCGCGAGCTGGTGGGTCTGCTCCTCGTTGAACTGCGCCGGCTTCTTGTAAGCCTGCGGGCCGTTCATCTGCATGGGCATACGTCCGGTGCCAACCTGGAAGTCAACGGCGGCGGCGCCGACGCCCACAAGCGACGGTCCGGCCTGTGAACCACTGGCACCCATGCCGTGGCAGGTGGCGCAGTTGGCGGCGAACAACTTGCCGCCCTCTTCCGCGTCACTTGCACTGAAGGTGGTGGTGTCGGCCTTGGCCTGGTTGACGGTGGTGGCGACGGCGTACAGCCCACCAGTGATGAGGAGACCCATAAGCAGCAGCGCAACTGCTGCCAGTGGGTGACGTCGCTTCTGCGAGAGTGCCTTCACGTGGTGGTTCCTTTTTTCGATGCTGCGTTGGCTCCGGGAGCCGCTTCTTGAAATTCTGCCTCTTGTAGAAAAAGAGTCAAGCCGTGGCTACTTGAGGACGTAGATGACCAGGAAGAGGCCGATCCATACGACGTCGACGAAGTGCCAGTAGTACGAGGTGACGATCGCGGAGGTTGCTTCGAAGTGCCCGAACTTCTTCGCTGCGAAGGAGCGTCCGATGATGAGCAGGAAGGCAATGAGGCCGCCGATAACGTGCAGGCCGTGGAAGCCCGTGGTCATGTAGAACGCCGAACCGTAGGCGTTGGTGGAGAGCGAGACGTGCTCGGAGACGAGCATGGCGTACTCGGTCGTCTGGCCGGCCACGAAGAACGCACCCATGATGAATGTGAGTGTGAACCACTCATTCATTCCCCAGCGGGTGAAGCTCAGGGGACCGCCAAGCCGACGCGGCTGAAGCCGTTCGGCGGCGAAGACGCCCATCTGGCAAGTAAAGGAACTGGCCACGAGGACGATCGTGTTAACGAGCGCAAAGGGGAAGTTGAGCTTGGCTGTCTCTTCAGCCCACATCTGTCCGGACGTCGAACGGAGTGTGAAGTACATGGCAAAGAGACCGGCGAAGAACATCAACTCACTGGACAGCCAGACAACGGTTCCAACGGAAACCATGTTCGGGCGATTCAGCGTCGGGTGCGCCGGGGTACTGGGGGCATGGGTCGCAGATGTCACATAGACATTATGTCTGTAAAACTCTGTCCTGCCCAACGCAAACCGCGTTTTGAGGGGACTTTTTCTACAAAGACGCGAAATCACGCGGAAAAGTTCCCGGACCCCTTCGCATTGGGCATTGCAGCCCCCGGGTCGATAGCATCGGAACGTGACTTCCCAGGCATCTGAACAGGCGGCAGGCAAGACGTGGCCGCGCCTCATCGGCGCGCTGATCAACGGCACGGACCTCACCGCCGGCGACACGGAGTGGGCCATGAACTCCATCATGTCCGGCGAGGCCACCCCGGCCCAGGTGGCCGGCTTCCTGGTGTCTTTGCGCGCCAAAGGCGAGACGGTGGAGGAACTCACCGGTCTGGTCGAGGCAATGATTGACTCGGCGAACCCGCTCGAGATCGCCGGCCAGAAGCTCGACATTGTCGGTACCGGCGGCGACCAGTTGAACACCGTCAACATTTCCACCATGGCTGCCCTTGTCTCAGCCGGGGCGGGGGCCAAAGTGGTCAAGCACGGCGGCCGCGCGTCGTCGTCGACGTCGGGTTCCGCGGACGTCCTCGAAGCGCTGGGTGTCCGTCTTGACCTGCCGATCCCGCGGGTGGCCCGGAACGCCGAAGAAGCCGGCATTACGTTCTGCTTCGCCCAGGTGTTCCACCCCTCGATGCGGTACGCCGCCGTCGCACGCCGCGAACTCGGGGTGCCGACGGCCTTCAACTTCCTGGGACCGATGACCAACCCGGCCCACGTCCAGGCGTCCGCCGTCGGCGTCGCCAATGAACGCATGGCCCCGCTGGTAGCCGGTGTCCTCGCCAAACGCGGCAGCCGGGGCCTGGTCTTCCGCGGTAACGACGGGCTTGATGAACTGACCACCACCGGACCGTCCCGCATCTGGGAAATCCGCGACGGCGTGGTCACTGAAGGCGTTTTTGACCCGCGGGACCTGGGGATCCGGCAGGCGACGGTTGAGGAACTGCGGGGCGGGGACGCCGTGGCCAATGCCGCCGTCGTCCGGTCTGTCCTGGCGGGTGAGCCGGGTCCGGCAAGGGACGCTGCCCTGTTGAACGCTGCTGCCGGCCTGGTCTCCTTCGACCTCGAGGCCACCGGCCCGTTGACTGAGCGGATGGCCGCGGCGATGGCCCGGGCCGAGGAATCGGTCGGGTCCGGCGCTGCGGCTGCGGTCCTGGACCGGTGGGTCGCGCTGTCGCGCGACTAGGTCTTTACTGTTCGAAGCCCAGGGCGAAGGCCGCGTCGAGATCGTGCTGCGAGTACGCGCGGAACGCAATGTGGGTGGTGGTGTGAACCACCGCGGGAACCTTTGAGAGTTTGTCCGCGATGACGTCCGCGAGTTCCTCATGCTTGGCCACCCGGGCAATCGCGATCAGGTCCCACTCGCCGGTGACGGAATAGACCTCGCTGATGCCGGGAATCGCGGAGATTTTTTCGGCCGTTTCCGGAATTGCGGAAGCGTCAGTCTTGATCAGGACGAAAGCGGTGATCACAGGGGAACCTTTCGGATCTGTCGCGCCGTTGCCGGCGTATCGATTGGCCTCAAAGGGCCGTGCCATCTGCCTGCAAGCCTAGTGCATCAGCCCCGCTGGCGCCGTGCCTTTAGGCGACGCGCGGCCGCCACCAGCAGCCGATAGCCAAGCAGGAATACCGCGAGGCTGATCAGGGCCACGATCACGAACGGCAGCACCACAACCTGCCCGGTCAACGCCCGGAGGAGCATCCCCACCGCCACCGTTCCCAGCCAGACTGCGACGCCGGCCGGCCACACCGCGAGGGGTCCGCGCCAGAGCCGGAAGGCGAGCCAGGCCGCCGCGGCCCCGGCCAGGAACGGCCACGCTGTGGCCAGGACGCCGGTAATGATTTCGCCGCGCTGGTGTGCGTCACGGCCGATGGCCGCGAAGAGGAGGATCAGGACGACGTCGGCGACGGCGGCTATCACTGTGGCGCGTTTGGTGGCGGGGCGCTGCGTCGGCAGGGAACTGTTCGAAAGCATACTTCCAGCGTAGCCGCGACTGCCTGAGCTGCTGACCGTCGTCGGTTTTCCCGGGCGTTCCTCAGCGTTGCTCAGGTGACGGGAGCGCGCGGGGCAAACATAATTACCGCGACTCCCACGAGGCAGACCAGGGAACCGATGACGTCCCAGCGGTCGGGCCGGAATCGGTCGAAGACCATGCCCCAGGCGAGGGATCCCGCGACGAAGACGCCGCCATACGCGGCGAGGATGCGTCCGAAGTGCGCATCCGGCTGCAGAGTGGCCACGAATCCGTAGATTCCCAGGGCAATGATCCCCAGCCCGGCCCACCACCAGGCCCGGCCCTCCCGGATGGCCTGCCAGACTAACCACGCCCCGCCAATTTCCGCGACGGCGGCAAGCACAAAGAGCAGGACGGACTTCAGGATTGTCATGTCCACATCATCGCGCATCCGGGATCCGAGCGCGCGGCGGCCTGTGGTGCATAGCGGGGCGGCGGCCTACCATGATGCCGGTAGGCGGACGCGGAGGAGAGCGCTATGACAACACTGCCCGGCAGGCCCAACACGGCCCTGATGGTCATCGATGTACAGAACGGCGTGCTGGAGGGGGTGGTGCAGCGCGATGCCGTCATCACGAACATCGCCGAGCTGCTCGGCAAGGCCCGCGAAGCGGCGGTTCCAGTCGTCTGGGTGCAGCATTCGGATGCCCAGCTGGAGCGGGGGAGTGAAGCGTGGAAATACGTGCCCGCCCTAACGCCCCAGGACTCCGAGGCCCTGGTGCACAAGTCGTACGGGGACTCCTTCGAGGGGACCGACCTTGAGGACGTCCTGGCGCACGCCGGTGTCGGCCGGCTCTTGGTGACCGGGGCGCAGACGGACGAATGTATCCGGTCCACCATCCACGGTGCTTTTGTGCGCGGGTATGACGTGACCCTGGTGGCCGATGCCCACACAACGGAGGACTTGACCGACTGGGGTGCACCCCCGCCGGAGCAGGTCATAGCGCACACCAATCTCTACTGGGAGAACCACTCCGCCCCCGGGCGTACCGCCGAGGTGGTGCAGACCAGGGATGTGACCTTCGACGGCGGGACAGAGCCGGCCGCCTGAGCGCACATTTCCAGCGGTCCGGCATGATGTTGGGATGCGACTGAGGACTGAACGGCTGATCCTGCGTGAGTACACCATGGACGACTTCGCTGCGGTCCACACATTCGCCTCGGACGAGCGGGTCGCCGAGTTTGTTGAATGGGGCCCGAACACTGAGTCCGACACCAGGGGGTTCCTGGAATCCTGCGTCCAGGCACAAGGTGCCTCCCCGCGGGTCGACTTCACGCTCGCAGTGGCCGCTCCATTGGGCGGCCCGCTGGGAACTGTCGGTTTGACTCTCGCCCACGGCCACGGGGAGCTTGGCTACGTCATCGCCCCGGACCATTGGGGCAGCGGCTACGCCACGGAGGCCGCCTCAGCACTTCTGGCGTTCGGGTTGGACGAACAGGGTCTGCAATCCGTCAGCGCCACCTGCAGGCCGGAGAACGCCGCCTCAGCGCGGGTGCTCTCGAAGATCGGGATGTCCTGTAAGGGGCTTCGGAGGGCCGACAGGCTGATTCGGGGACAGTGGCGCGATTCCCTGGTTTTCGCCGTGTCGCGGCCTACCGCTCGCCCGCTTCATGGGACGTAGGATCGACGGATGACCAGCCTGACTGCACCCGACGTTCGTTTCCATAGCTCGTGGCTGGAAGGGTCGGCAGAGTTCGACGGCGCCCATCGCGACGGCGGCGGGGGAGAGGACTGGTCGCTCCAGAACCTGCAGGACCCCGGGGCTTTCGCCGCATTTGTCGAGGAATTGGTCAGTGCCGCGTTGCCTGAAACTCCCCGAAAGCCTGGGTATGTCCCGTGCACGTACCTGTGGATTGTGGACGGCGGCACGTTCCTTGGATCGCTGGCCATTCGGCACGAGCTGAACGACTTCCTCCTCAACGAGGGTGGCCATATTGGCTACAGCGTTAGGCCGTCCGCCCGCCGTCGCGGACACGCGTCACGGGCGTTGGCGGATGCGTTGCCGGTGGCCCGGGACCTTGGGATCGGCCCCGCACTCATCACCTGCGACGAAGGCAACGTTGGATCCCGGGCAACCATCGAGAAGAACGGCGGTGTGTACGAGGACTCGCGCAAGGGCAAGCGGCGCTACTGGGTGGCAACCGCCTGACCCCGGGTTCCACCTCGGTGCCGCCAGCTGCGGGCCCGCCTGGTCAATCAAGTTTCGTAGGTGCGCCCGTAATTTTCGTCCCTCGCCGGGAAACCTAATGTCTAGCGGGCGGTTCAGCCCGCGATAACGGATATTTGGGGGTTAGACAATGAAAAGCAACCGCACCAGCCTTTGGACGACTGTCACGTTGGCAGGCTTTGCCGCCAGCCTGGTGCTCACCGGATGTGGGTCACAGGCAGGAACCGCAGCTTCACCCGAACCCCGGCAGGTGACCGACGTGTCCGATCTGGCCGCCCCGCTTTCCGTCGTTCCTGCGGCGGCTGCCCGGCCGGCGGTGCAGGCCAATGCCGCCGAGCGTGCCTTGACGGCTCCGGCGTCGCCGTCCAAACACGCACCGCAGGCGCTGAAGTCGTTCACCTTTCCGGACGGGCACATTTCCTTCCAGTACCCCGCATCGTGGACTGTCCGGACCGTGCAGCCTCCGGCGGGACTGCCCGGCATCGAAGTCATCGTCACGGACGGCGCGGGCAACGATCTGTTGTCCTTTGCCAATGGTGTCACTGCCGGCTGCGCCGCTGGTCCGGTGACACGCCACGTGCTCGACCAGGCGGCGGTTCCCGGAATGACGGCGCCCGACGGAACGGAGCCGGTCTTCGGGTTCGCCGTCGAAGCCATCGGCGACGTCAACGCCTATTACATGGGCCTGGTCGATCCACGGTCTTTGGCGCAGGGGGAGGGCGTCGCTTCGTGGTGCAGCCTCGTCCAGACGGGTAACGGCGGGCTGTTCAGCCGCGTGCTGTTCGACGAGCCCGCGTTCAAGAACCAGGGCGCGGCACGGGCCTGGATGAATACCGACCAGTACGCCCAGCTCAAGGCCCTCTTGCTGAGCCTCGACTACGCGTGAGCACGTCCTGATCGGACGAAGGAGCCCGCCGGCGGGGGACCGGCGGGTTGCTTTCGCGCCTGAACGGTCCGGGCGCAAGAGATCGGTAGGCTGATGCCGGAGCTGGCACGAGCCAGCTCCAGAGCAACCATTGATGGGGCAATGACGCATGACAGGCATTGAGCGGTGGGGCCGGTCTTACTTCGGATTGCAAGCTGCTGCAGGGGCCTGTTGGTGGGTCGGAGTCTGGTTGTGGCCTGCACTGCGTCAGGTGACGCTCGGCAAACTCGACCCCGCAGCGATCGCCGTCGTTGATATTCCGTTGTTCGTGATGGCCTCCGCCGCCGCAGCTTTCGGTGTGCGGGCGGCAGCTTCCGTGAACGCCGGCTGGACTGCCGCCGTCGCCCTCGCCCTCGCGGTCTACGCAACGCTCACCGGCCAGGCCGGCTGGGGTGTGCTGGGCATGGGCGCCGCAACGGCGGGATCCCTGATCGCCCTGTGCGCGGTGTGGCTGGGCCGCGTTCCTACGGAATGGATCCTCCGCGGTCCGTTCGCCTTCAGGACCGCCACCAGACGGCCGACGACGGCTCCCCATGTGCTCGCTACCTTCGGGCAGATCGTGATCTTTTGGGGATTCTTCCTTGGTCTGTTGCCGTGGGTCATTCGCTTCTTCGAGATGCGCTGGCAGGTGGCGCTTCCGTTTCCGCCGGGGGCCGGACTTGCCGGTGCCGCGGCGCTGGTAATAGCAAGTGCACTCGGGATTTGGTCGGCAGTAGCCATGTCAACGCGCGGGCTAGGGACACCGCTTCCGTCGGCGATGCCGAACCGGCTGGTCATCGCCGGCCCGTACCGCTGGATTCGCAACCCGATGGCGCTGGCGGGCATCGTCCAGGGCGCTTCGGTCGGCCTCATCATGCATTCCTGGCTGGTCATCGCATACGCCGTCGCAGGCTCGCTGGTCTGGAACTACGTGGTAAGGCCGTTGGAGGAGTCCGATCTCCGGACGCGGTTCGGGGACGACTTCGAGCGCTACCGCGCCGCTGTGCGCTGCTGGATCCCACGGCTGCCAACGGCCCACCCTCGGGCGAGCGACGCGCCAACCTTGTGAGCCGGAGGATTCGGCCAAGAGACGCATGCGTGCCTCGAACGCCGGGGGAGAGGAGCCGTGAGCCGGGTCTTCGTCGCCCGGATCTGTTCCGACGGCCGTACGTGCGTGACCGGAGTCTTGTGACCGGAGTCCGACGTCGACCTTGCCGCGTTGGTGTATCGCCGGGTTCCCGTCGACGACGATGTTGCAAACCGATTGATCCGCTGTGGGCAGATGGTTGGGCGACGGAGGCCCGTGGCGTACCAGCGCGGATTTCCTTCGGGAGTGATCGCTGACGTCGAAGGCAACCGCATGGCGGGCGGCAGGCGGGGAGTTGTGGAGCGAGAACCTGTTCAGCGCTTTTCATGTTACTTGACATAATGTTGATTATCGGCGTTCTTGATAGTTTCGAGAGCGGGCCCGTATCCAGGCAGATTTAGTCTCCACCGAGTCGTTCAGCAAGCGTCTGTGGCTGACGTTGTGAGTCGCGTTCGTTCATTCGCCTGACTCAACGCCAGCCAGGTTTACAGAGAACGAACTACAGTGTCGATGACAAAAAAGTGCACTGGTGATTTCAGCAGGCTTTCCAGTGACATCAAATGATTTCATCGGTGAACCGGAAAATGCACTCAGCTAAATATGTCCGGGTTGAATTGATGAGCTCTCAGTCGCCTGCTGAGGCCGATTCGCGGGCGTATGCACAATCTCGCTGTTAGCGCTCCGGCGCCGTCCGGCATCAGCTGTTCCTTGGATTCTCCTGAAGCGCACGTCCCACGGGACCGCAGGGGCAACGCAGGTGGCCACGTGAAGCCACCCACGGGGACTGCGGTTGATCAAGACCCCGGTTGGCCAAGAGGGCAGCTACTCCCCCGGCAATTTATGCGATAAATCCGTTATTAGGAATTAATCTAATTAGCGCACACCGAAATTACAAGCCCTTTACGAAGAAATACCGAGATGAATTCAGTTAGTGCAAACAATATGCCGCACGCGCCGGATCTATTTCCCGACATACGCTGCCAGATGTTCGCCTGTGAGCGTGGACTCGGCCGCCACCAGCTCAGCCGGCGTCCCCTCAAAAACGATCTTGCCGCCGTCGTGCCCGGCGCCCGGCCCGAGGTCAATGATCCAATCCGCATGCGCCATGACTGCCTGGTGGTGCTCGATGACGATGACGGACTTGCCGCCGTCGACCAACCGGTCGAGAAGCCCCAGCAAGTTCTCCACATCGGCCAGGTGCAGGCCCGTCGTCGGTTCGTCGAGGACGTAGACGTCGCCCTTCTCGGCCATCTGGGTGGCAAGCTTGAGCCGTTGACGCTCGCCTCCGGACAGTGTGGTGAGCGGCTGCCCCAGGCTCAGGTAACCGAGGCCGACGTCGGCCAGGCGGTCCAGCACCTTGTGCGCTGCCGGCGTCTTGGCATCCCCCTCGGCAAAAAACGCCTCAGCCTCGGTGACTGACATGGCGAGCACCTCGGCGATGTTGCGGCCGCCCAGCGTGTACTCCAGCACCGACGCCTGGAACCGTTTCCCCTCGCATTCCTCGCAGGTCGATTCCACGGTGGCCATCACGCCCAGCTCTGTGTAGATCACGCCGGCCCCGTTGCACGTGGGGCAGGCTCCTTCGGAGTTCGAACTGAACAACGCCGGTTTGACGCCGTTGGCCTTCGCGAACGCCTTGCGGATGGGCTCGAGCAGCCCGCTGTAGGTTGCCGGGTTGCTGCGGCGGGAACCGCGGATGGCGCCCTGGTCGATGATGACCACGCCGTCCCGGCCCGCCACCGAACCGTTGATCAGGCTACTTTTGCCGGACCCGGCCACACCGGTCAGAACGCACAGCACACCGAGGGGAATGTCGACGTCGACGTCCCGGAGGTTGTGCGTCGCAGCGCCACGGACTTCCAGGGCACCCGCGGACTGGCGGAAGGAGCCCCGAAGCCCGGCACGGTCATCCAGGTGTTGTCCGGTGATGGTGCCGCTCCCCCGCAAATCCTCGACACTCCCCTCGAAGACCACCTGACCGCCGCCGGAACCGGCGGCCGGCCCCAGGTCGATGACATGGTCCGCGATCGCGATGGTCTCGGGCTTGTGTTCCACCACCAGGACAGTGTTGCCCTTATCCCGCAACTGCAGCAGCAGGCCGTTCATCCGTTCAATGTCGTGCGGGTGAAGGCCGATCGTGGGCTCATCAAAAACGTAGGTGATGTCGGTGAGCGAGGACCCCAGGTGCCGGATCATTTTGGTCCGCTGGGCCTCTCCCCCGGACAGCGTCCCGGCCGGGCGGTCCAGTGAGAGGTAGCCCAGCCCAATGTCGGCGAAGGAGTCCAGCAAGTGCTGCAGTCCGCGCAGCAACGGCGCGACTGACGGTTCCCGCAGCTCGCGGACCCAGCCGGCCAGGTCGCTGATCTGCATGGCACAGACGTCCGCGATGTTCTTTCCGTTGATCCTGGCGGACCGTGCCTCCTTGCTGAGCCGGGTGCCGTCGCACTCAGGGCAGAGGGCAAACGTGATGGCCCGGTCAACGAAGGCACGGATGTGCGGCTGCATGGATTCCGGATCCTTGGACAGCATGGATTTTTGGATCTTGGGGATCAGGCCTTCATAGGTGAGGTTGATGCCCTCGACCTTGATCTTGGTGGGCTCTTTGTAGAGGAGGTCGTGGAGCTGCTTCTTGGTGAACTTGCTGATCGGCTTGTCCATGTCGAAAAAGCCTGAGCCACTGAAGATCCGCCCGTACCACCCGTCCATGCTGTAGCCGGGGATCGACAGCGCGCCCCCGGCCAGCGACTTGGACTCGTCATAGAGGGCCGTCAGGTCGAAGTCGGAGACCGAGCCCATGCCTTCGCAGCGAGGGCACATCCCGCCCAGGTAGACCGCGTTCTGCACCACGCTTTTCTCGACCCGGCCGGCCTTTTCCGTGCTCATCACACCGCTGGCCTTGCGTGTGGGGACATTGAAGGAGAACGCCGTCGGCGGCCCGACGTACGGGGTGCCGAGCCGGCTGAAAAGGATACGCAGCATGGCGTTGGCGTCGGTGGCGGTCCCGACGGTGGAGCGCGGGTTCGATCCCATCCGCTCCTGGTCGACGATGATCGCCGTCGTCAGCCCCTCGAGCAGGTCCACGTCCGGCCTGGCCAGGGTGGGCATAAAGCCCTGGACGAAGGCGCTGTAGGTCTCATTGATCATCCGCTGGGACTCCGCAGCGATGGTGGCGAAGACCAGGGAGCTCTTCCCCGAGCCGGAGACTCCTGTGAAGACAGTGAGCCGGCGTTTTGGAATTTCCACGCTGACGTCTTTGAGGTTGTTCTCGCGGGCGCCCTGGACCCGGATGAGGTCGTGTGTGTCGGCAATATGCGGCGCCGGGCCCTGCGTGTCGGTGGTCGCTGCCATGCTCATCGAGTCTCCCTCTGTTCCCGCCCGGCCGTCCCCAGGCGGGCTCGACGGCGTCGCCCGCTGGATGTGAACAGCTTAGAACAGTCGGTGGGCTAATCATTGTGCTATCTGCGGCCCTCACTGAGAATGAACCATGACGGTCTACCTGAGGTCCCTCGAAACTGCTGTCCCGCCCACGCTCCTGATCCAAGCCGAAGCCCGCGACGTCTTCGCCGCCCAGCCGGGGCTCAGCCGGCTCGGCGCCCGGCTGGTCAGCACCTGCTTCGACTCCGCCGCCATCGACACGCGCTACACCGCCGTCCGGGAACTCACCACCGACTTCCGGTCGGAGGATCCGCAATTCTTCGACCCGGCCACAGGCCTGCTGCTCAGCCCCAGCACCAAGGTCCGCAACGACATCTTCGCCTCCGAGGCCAGCAAACTTTTCGTCGAGGCAGCAGCCAAGGCCCTCGCGGCCTGTCCCGGTATGCTGCCCGGGGACATCACCCACCTGGTCACGGTTTCCTGCACGGGTTTCTTCAATCCCGGGCCCGACTACAAAATCGTCCGCGCACTCGGCCTAAACCCCGCAGTCCAGCGCTACCACCTCGGGTTTATGGGCTGCTACGCAGCCTTCCCGGCCCTGCGGGCCGCCAAATCGTTCTGCGACGCCGACCCGGACGCTGTGGTCCTGGTGGTCTGTGCCGAACTCTGCTCGCTGCACGTCCGGACCTCTAACGATCCGGACACCATCATGGGTTCGGCGCTGTTCGCCGACGGCGCTGCGGCCGCCGTCATCAGCGCCCGTGAGCTCCCGGATCAGCCGGCCCTGCTGACTCTGGACCACTTTGAGACCGTCCTGACCCCGGTGGGAGAAGAAGCGATGGCGTGGAACATTGGGGACGAAGGCTTCGAAATGGTCCTCGGCACCTACGTGCCGCACATCATCGACGACCACATCGTCGGGGCCCTCGAACCATTGCTGGCCCACGACGCGGCGCTAGCCGGTCTCGACTACGCGGATATCCAGCACTGGGCCATCCATCCGGGCGGGCGGTCCATATTGGACAAGGTCCAGTCCCGGCTCGGGCTGAGCGATGACCAGCTGGTGCCCGCGCGCGAAACCCTGCGCAACTACGGCAACATGAGCAGCGCCACGGTGCTGTTCGTCATCCGGTACATCCTTGACCTCCCGGCGGGCACGAACGACGACGGCGGGGACGGAAGTGTGGACGCGGCCGACGGCGGGGAGCGGATCTGTTCCATGGCGTTTGGACCGGGATTGACTGTTGAAACAGCGCTGTTCACTAAACTCATTTCACCGCGGGCCGTGAACAGCGACGCCGATGAACGCCTTGGGGTGCCGCGGCCGGAAACCGCCGTGGTCTGAGGTCCGGCCCATGCAAGCGCTCCGCCGGCGTGACGTCGATGCCGTCGAGGAAATGGACCGCGAGGACTGCGATCCGCTGCGGTTGCGCCGAACCTACGCCCAGTTCGCCCTGGTCAACCGCGCCGTGTCCGGCTGGCGTGGCATCTACCGGCGCGAACTGCGGCCGCTGCTCTCCGCTACCCGCACCACAACCCTGCTGGACATCGGCTGCGGCGGCGGCGACGTCCCGGTGCTCCTGGCCCGCTGGGCAGCCCGGGACGGGTTTACCCTCGCGGTAACGGCCATCGATCCTGACCCGCGGGCCGCAGCTTTCGCGACCGGCCGCCGGGGCCATGCAGGCGTCGAATTCCGGCAGCAGACAGCCGCAGAGCTGCTGGCGGGCGGCGCTCGCTACGACGTCGTGGTCTCCAACCATGTCCTGCACCATCTGGCACCGGACGAGTTGCCGGTCTTCCTCGACGAATCGGCGGCCCTTGCCAGCGGCAAAGTCATCCACAACGATCTGCGCCGCAGCGCCGCAGCGTACGCCTTGTTCGCCGTCGGCGCGTTGCCCTTGCGCGGCTCCTATATCCGGCAGGACGGTCTGACCTCGATCCGGCGAAGCTACACGGCGGCCGAGCTCTCGGCCGCCGCTCCCCCGGGCTGGGCCGTGGCCCCCCGGGCGCCCTTCCGCAATCTGCTGGTCCTGGACAGGGCCACGGCCGTCCGGGGGCGAGTCAGTGAATGACGTCCTGATCGTTGGCGGCGGCCCGGTGGGGCTCTTTATGGCCGCCTTGCTGGCCCAGGAAGGCGTTCCGGTAACCGTGCTGGAACAGCGCTCCGGACCGGAGCCGAACTCGCGGGCCATCGGAATCCACCCGCCGGCCCTTGAGGCACTGCGGCGGATCGGGGTAGACCGGGAACTCATCCACCGCGGCGTTCCCATCCGGCGCGGGGTCGCCCTGGCCGGCGGGAGCATCAGAGCTGAAATGTCCTTCGCACGGGTATCGGAGCGGTATCCGTTTGTCCTGTCGCTGCCGCAGGACCGGACCGAAGCCGTCCTTGCGCAGCGCCTCCGCGCCCTCGACCCGCAGGCGCTTCAACGCGGCGTGCGGGTGTCCTCGCTGAACGACGACGGCCGGCAGGTCGCCGTGCAGGCATGGGCCGGCGACCAACAGCTGACATTCACGGCGCCTCTGGTGATTGCCGCCGACGGGGTGAGGTCCACGGCCCGGGCTGGCCTGGGCGTGCACCTGCGGCGCCGCGACTATCCGGACTGCTACGTCATGGGCGACTTCGCCGACGGCACGGGCCTGGGTCCTGACGCCGCGCTGTTCCTGGCCGGCGCCGGGATTGTGGAGTCCTTTCCGCTGCCCGGCCGGCTGCGCCGCTGGGTTGTGCGCCTATCCCAGGCATCCCCCGGCGCGGAAGGGGTTGCCGACGCCGCCTGGCTCGCCCGAGAGATCCGGCGGCGGACAGGGATCGACGTGGACGCCGGGAGCAACAGCATGCTGAGCAGGTTCGGCGCCCGTTCAGGCCTGGCCCGCAGGATGGTGGCCGGCCGCGGGATCCTGATCGGGGATGCGGCCCATGAAATCAGTCCGATCGGCGGGCAGGGTATGAGCCTGGGGTGGCTCGACGCGCTGGCCCTGGCGCCGCTGGTACCGGCGCTCCTGGCCGGGGACGCATCCGGGCTGCCGCTGTTCGAAACAGCCCGGATGCGCCATGCGGCGCGGGCGGCCCGCCAGGCCGAGCTCAACATGGCACTGGGCCGGCCGCTCCGGCAGGGCCCCCTGGTGGTGCGCAACCGCGCCATCGCCGCCGTTGCGGGGGTCCCGGCGATAAACCGGTTCGTCGCCCGCAGGTTCACCATGCACTAGGGCCCTGCGGGCTACTGGGGCTTGTAGTAGCAGTCGTAGCTGTGCTGGCTAACGATCCTGCCGTCGCGGACCTCGAAAATCGATGCCGTCCGGGCCCGGATCTGCTCGCCCCGGTCCCAATGCGGCAGGTCGATCTGCAGCGTCGCGGACCATTCGGCCTCCACCACCACCCGCCCGCCCTCACACGTGGTGCGCTCCACGTCGAAGCGCTGCCCGGAGACGATCTCACTGCTGTGCTCGGCACCCTCAAGGACCTGGGACCGGTTGCGCGTGGACCCGGCCGGGCCCAGCAGGTGCGGGGCTTCGGTGAGGACGTAGTCGTCGGCCAGGAACGGTTCCAGCGCCGCCGCGCCGCCGTCGGCTTCGATGGCGCGGAGCAGGCCGAGGACGCAATCGAGCGGAGTGGGGGAAGTCATGGACCGAGACTAGCCGACGCTTGGCCGGCGGGAGGTACAACGCGGTGCGTCCGGACGCGGCGCCGCCTAGACTGACCGCATGGGCCGCCTTTCCCTGATGCTCTGCCGATCTGCCACCGTGTTGGCGGTGGTGGCCGCCGCCTCCTGCAGCGGGGTTCCGGATCCGGGGACACGGGCCGGTTCGACGACGGCGGGTCCTGCCGCCGGACCGCTGACGGCCCAGATCAACCAGTTCCGCGACAACTACAGCAAACAGATCATCGAGATCCAGCTGACCAACACCACGGCCGCGCCCATGACCGTGATCGCAGCCGGCCTGCGGAGCCCGCAGTTCGAGTCCGGTATCAACTGGAGCTCGGCAGCGGCCGGGACGGAGCTGCCGCCGGGCCAGACCAAGAGCCTGCCGGCCCGGCTGCCGGCCGCGTCATGCACAGGTCAAACGCAACCTGTCCCTACGCAGACCGGCCAGCCCTCCCCTGAAGCTAGTTCGGCACAGTCCGCCGTCGTCGAGGTCCGGGTGGCGGCGGCCGGCGGGGAGCCGGCCAGGACGGTGACGGCGCCCGCAACGGACCCGTTCGGTGTCCTGGACCGGAACAACGCCGAACTCTGCACCGCCCAGGCGGCCGCCGCGGTGGCCGACTTCAGGCTGGGTCCCGGACTCGCGGTGTCTGCGGACGGCCGGAGCGCCGTCCTGACCCTGGTGGTGACCCCGCGGAACCAGGCCGGAACGGCCGGCCCTGCCGGGGCGGGGCTGACGCTTGACAGCATCGGCGGGACCACGCTGGTGGAGGAGGATCCCAGCGCCCGCTGGCCGGTCGGGCTACGGGTGTCCGCAACCGGCCCGGCGTACGGAATCCGGCTCGGTATCCGGCCGGCCCGCTGTGACCCGCACGCCGTAGCTGAGGACAAAGTGGGGACCCTGTTCCCCGTGCGGATCACCGTCGCCGGCCGGCAGGGCATCCTAAAAGTGGGTGCCAGCACTCAGTTGAAGGGACGCGTGCAGGATTTCGTCACGTCGGCATGCGGACGACAGTAGTCTGTTGCCATGTCTCCCAACGTACGGAACGAACACGACCATAACGCCCCGAAATCCCGGGTCAGGGACGACCACATCCGGGAATCCGTCGCGGAGATCGTCAACGCCGGGGTGCTGCCACCCATCGTCCAGGTAGGCCATCCGGCGCTCCGCCACGTGGCTGTTCCGTACACCGGCCAGCTCACCAACGACGAGCTCGGCCGCCTCATTGACCTGATGCGCAGGGTTATGCACAAGGCGCCGGGCGTTGGCCTTGCCGCGCCCCAGCTGGGCATCCCGCTCCAGCTGGCCGTCCTCGAGGACAGGTTCGACGTCGACCCGGACGTCGCTGCCGTCCGGGGACGGGAACCACTGCCGTTCTTCGCCATGCTGAACCCCAGCTACGAGCCGCTCGGCACGGCCCGGGCGGCGTTCTACGAGGGCTGCCTGTCCCTGAACGGTCTGCAGGCCGCCGTGATGCGTCCCGAGTCGGTGCGCCTGACTTTCATGGCCGTGGACGGCAGCACACAGCAGCGGGATTTCACCGGCTGGCAGGCCCGGATCGTCCAACACGAAACCGACCACGTGCACGGGATTGTCTATCTGGACCGGGCCGAGCTGCGCTCGCTGAGCAACAATGCCGAGTATGCGGCGCGCTGGGCCCAGCCGGACATCGGGCACGCCCGGCAGGAACTCGGATTCCTGCCGGACGAGCCCACCGGCTAGCCTGCCGCCGGCGCCGGATTGTCCGCCGTCGGCAAGTGCTTGGCCCACCAGGCCAGGATGTGATCGAAGCGCTGGCGGCGGTGGTGCGGGGTGCCGGACCGGGAGAGTTCATGGTTCTCACCAGGGAAAACCAGGAACGCCGCTTCGACGCCCTGCTGCTTGAGCGCCGTGAAATACCGCTGCCCCTGTTCCACGGGGCACCGGAGGTCCTCCTCGCTGTGAATGACCAAGGTGGGCGTCCGGACGTGCTCCAGCCGGGCCATGGGACTCTGTGCCGCCATTTGTTCTGCGGATCGGCCGGTGTATTCACCGCCGAAGAACCAGCCGATGTCCGAGGACCCGGTGAAGCTCACAGGATCCAGGAAGCCCCGCTCTACGATCGAGGCCCTGAAGCGGTGGTCGTGGCTGATGGTCCAGGCTGTCAGGTAGCCGCCGTAGGACCCGCCCATAATGCCCAGCGCGCCGCCGTCGAGCTCCTGGAACTTCTCCAGGGCGCCGTCCAGGAAGGCCAGGACGTCCTGCATGTCCACCGTGCCCATACGCTCCTTGATGGAGCGGCCGTGGGCCTGGCCGTACCCGGCAGAACCGCGCGGATTGCTCATCAGCACCGCGTATCCGGCCGCCGCGTACACCTGGGCTTCGTCGAACAGCGCGCCGGTGAACTGCGCGAACGGGCCGCCGTGGATGTTCAGCAACACCGGGTGCGGACCCTCGCCGGCCGGTGCGACCAGCCAGCCGTGCACCGGATAGCCGTCCGCGGAGGCGAACGTCAGTTCCTGCGGCGGGATGATCCCGGCCTGGTCCCGCAGCGGTGCGGAGAAATCGGTCAGGCTCCGTGGCCGGCCCGCCTCGAGGACCGCGACATCGCCTGAGGTGGTCGCGTCGGTGTAGCTCAGGACCACCGCTCCCCCGTTCTCAGCAGCGCCCGTGACCACGCGCTCATCGGCGACCAACGCCGCCCGTTGCCCCGACGGCCCGAACTCTAGAAGCTGCACGGCGCCGCGGGCGTTGTTGAGCACCAGGACCCCGTCCTGGCCCATCAACTCGAGGCTGCCGCCGACGTCCATCGTTTCCACGTCGCTCAGCGCCACCGGTTCTCCGCCGGCAGCGGGCATGACGTAGAGCACCGTGTTGCGGGCCACGAAATCCTGGCCGGCGTCCCCGAGGTCCTGTGCGGCGAAATACAGCCACTGCCCATCCCGGCTCTGCCGGACTGCGGTGACGGACAGCCGGGCCAGCGCGGCCGGGGCTACCGCCTCGGGATCAGCAGCCGCAGTGTCCACGTTCGCAGCACTGTCCAGCGGCAGCCGGTAGATCCCGGTAATGAGGTCGTTGTCGCGGCCTTCATGCAGGGCGGCCGTGAAGTACAGGAACCGTCCGTCGTTGCTGTAGCTGGCTCCCTCGTGGTCAGTGGCCGCAGTGGTGAGCTGGCGCGCCTTCGGCAGGTTGCCGGGTTCCTCTCCGCTCTTGTCCGCAGAGGCCCCGGCGGCCTTCAACGCCCGGCCCGCGGGGGCGACCCACGGCTCCTCGTCAAGGCCCGGGACGTCGATGGCGAACAGCTGGACGGGCTTGTCAGCGGTGTAGCCGACGCCGTTCATCCGGTACTGGTACGTGGTGATCAGCCGTGCATCTTCACCGCCGGCAGAGACTCCGTCGACGGTGCCGTAGCGGCCCTCGTCGGGAGTCCGCGCGCTGAAGACCAGGCCGCGCGAGTCCGGCGACCAGGTGAAGGCGCCGACCCCCAGCGGAGCATCGGTCAGCTGAACCGGCTCGCCGCCGGTGGCTTCCACGATGTACAGCTGGGGCTTGCCCCCGGCCGGCGCCCGCAGGAACCCGAGGACGCGCCCATCCGGGGAAAACGCTGGAGCGGAGTCCCGGAACCCGCGGGTCAGCCGCCGCGGAGGCAGCGCCGGATCCACCGGCACCGTCCACAGCTGGCCCACGTAGGCGTCGGCGTCGAAATCGGGGCGGACCACGGACACTACGGCTTTGGAGCCGTCAGGGTGCACCGCGGGAGCCGAAACGGACTTGAGCAAGGGAAGATGTTCGGATTTCACGAGTGCGAGCCTAACCGCTGCGGCGCGGGAGGTGAAGTAGCTCACACCGGCGCGGCGTTCCGCCCGAATGGCCGGGAAGGAGAGCGGCGGGGCCGGCGCCGCGGCCCTACGATGGACTCTATGCTCCCCGCTTCCCTCGCCGCCCTGGCGTGCCCCGTGTGCCGGAAGCCCCTCGCGGCCGACGCTGGGATGCGTTCGCTCATGTGTTCGGCCGGGCATAGTTTCGACGCCGCCAAACAGGGATATTTCAATGTCCTGACCGGCAAGGGCACCGTCTTCGAAGCGGACTCGGCCGCGATGGTGGCCGCCCGCTTCGACTTTCTCTCCGCCGGCCACTACCGGCAGTTGGCGGCAACCCTTGCCGAGCTGGCCGGTCCTTTCCTCGCCGGCCCCGAGGCAGCCGTGCTCGACGCCGGGACGGGTACCGGCCACTATCTCCGGGCCCTCCTGGACCGCTCCCCCGCGGCCGCCGTCGGCCTCGACATCTCCAAGTTCGCGCTGCGACGGGCAGCCCGGCTGAACCCCGAGGCGGTCAACCTTGTGGCCGATGTCTGGCAGCCGCTCCCGCTCGCGGACGACGCCGTCGACGTCGTGACGGTGGTCTTCGCGCCGCGCAACGCACCCGAGTTTGCCCGGGTGCTCCGGCCGGGCGGCCGCTTGATCGTGGTCACACCGCTTCCCGGGCATCTCGCCGAGGTGGCGACGGTCACGGGAATGCTGGGCATTGAGCCGGCGAAGGAAGAGCGCCTCGCGGCGACCCTCGGCACACATTTCAGTGCCCACGAAGTCCAGGAACTGAATCTGGCCCTGGAGCTGGCGCCGGAAGACGTCGCGAAGCTGGCCATGATGGGACCGGCCGGGCACCACCTCGACCCCGCGTCCCTGTCAGCCATTGCGGCGGGGCTGCCGCCGCGCACCCCGGTCACTGCCCGCTTCAGGGTCAGCGTCTTCGAGCCGCTGCCCTCCCCCGCCGCGCCGCAGTCAACATAACGACTTGGCCACGTTCGCCCCCTAGTCCGGACTGCCCGCCCCCTGCACCACCCTCCGGCCTAGGATGGGAAGACAAGGTGCAGCGTGGCTAAGGGGGAAAAATGTTCGACTGGCTGGCCGACAACTGGTGGGCTCTCTGGCTCACGGTCTTCCTGGTGTTCGCTGTGGTGGAAATGCTCACCCTCGATCTGTTCTTCATCATGCTCGGCGGCGGCGCGCTGGCCGGACTCGTTGCGGCCTTTGCCGGCGCGGATTTTTGGCTCCAGATCGTCATTTTCAGCGTCGTGTCCCTGCTCATGATCGGCTTCGTCCGTCCCGTCGCCCTCAAGCACCTGCGCAGCAGCCCGGCTGACCAGCGCAGCAACGTCGAGCGCCTCATCGGCGAATCGGCCCTGGTGATGGAACCCGTCAGCGCCACCGGCGGACTGGTCAAAATTGGCGGCGATGTCTGGAGTGCCCGCATGGAGGTGGGCGAGCTCGCCCCCGGGCAGCACGCCGTCGTCCGCTCGATCGACGGCGCCACCGCCGTGATTGTCCCGGAGCCGGATCCGGCAGCCGAGTAGGCAGCCCGCCCGGGAACAGAACCCGGGGCACAGTCTTCCTGCCGCCGCCACCGGCTTCAGGATCTGCGGCAGTACCGCTGCCGCGCACAGCAAAACCACATATCTGGGGAAAAGGTGATGTATGGATATCGCAGTCGCAATAGTGCTGCTGGTACTCGTTGCGTTCGTAATAATCGTCCTGGCGCGCTCGGTGCGGATTGTTCCGCAGGCACGGGCCGGCGTCGTCGAACGGCTTGGCAAGTACCAGCGGACGCTGAATCCGGGCCTGACCATCCTGATTCCGTTCGTTGACCGGCTGCTGCCGCTCCTTGACCTGCGCGAACAGGTGGTTTCCTTCCCGCCGCAGCCAGTCATCACCGAAGACAACCTGGTGGTCTCCATCGACACTGTGGTCTATTTCCAGGTGACGGACGCGCGGGCAGCAACGTACGAGATTGCCAACTACATCCAGGCCGTCGAACAGCTCACCACCACCACGCTCCGAAACGTCGTGGGCGGACTGAACCTCGAAGAGGCGCTGACTTCCCGTGACCAGATCAACGGCCAGCTGCGCGGCGTCCTGGACGAAGCGACCGGCCGGTGGGGTATCCGTGTATCCCGGGTTGAGCTGAAGGCGATCGATCCGCCCCACTCCATCCAGGATTCGATGGAAAAGCAGATGCGCGCCGAACGTGACCGCCGCGCGGCGATCCTGACGGCCGAGGGCACCAAGCAGTCGGCCATCCTTACGGCCGAAGGCCAGCGGCAGTCCTCGATCCTGAAGGCCGAAGGTGATGCCCAGGCAGCCATCCTGCGCGCCGACGGTGAGGCCCAGGCCATCCAGAAGGTTTTCGAGGCCATCCACAAGGGCAACCCGGACCAGAAGCTGCTGGCCTACCAGTACCTGCAGACGCTGCCGAAGCTTGCCGAGGGCACATCCAACAAACTGTGGATCATCCCCAGCGAAGTTGGCGAAGCGCTCAAGGGCATCGGCAACGTCCTGGGCGGCACCAACCCGGATCCGACGTCGGACGGCCCGTTCGCTGGGCCGGCCGCACAGTCTTCGCCGTCAGAACCAGCCGCGTCGTCCACCGGCGTCCCGGGCGCCTAGCCGCGAAGCGAGATGGACCGCTCCGTGCGGCCAGGCTAAACAGGGAGGCATCCGCTGCGGCGGGTGCCTCCCTTCCTGTTGACCCCGCCCGCTGCCGGAAGGCTCCCCCGCCGGGCTGCCCGGGTCCGCTCCGCCGGGAGGTCCCGGGTTTACCTGGGACGCTGGGGCCGCGTATACTTGTGTATTTGTCCGGTCGGTTCAGCCCGCCGGAACATTTACGCTTCGCGGCGCGTTATATCTACTGACGATTTCTGCAGTGGGAACGCAATGCAAAAAGTAGTCCGGCGGGGTCCTCGTGGCCCCCGGCTAGCGCAGGGCCCGGCCCTGCGAACCGATCATAAGGGAGAAAAGATGAGCGATCGCAGCCTGCGGGGTATGCGCCTTGGCGCACAGAGCATGGAGACCGAATCCGGTGTCGAACCGGCTCCGCGCCAGCGTGTTGAGTACCGTTGCGAGGACGGCGAGCAGGTCTTTGTGACGTTCTCCTCGGAAGCGGAGATCCCCCCGGTATGGGTTTCGAAGACCGGTAAGGAAGCCCTCCTGGTCGACGGCGAACGCCCCGTCAACAGCAATGAGAAGGCTGTCCGCACCCACTGGGACATGCTGCTCGAACGCCGCTCGCTGCCCGAGCTGGAGCAGATCCTCGAAGACCGCCTCACCATCCTGCGTGAGCGCCGCGGCGAACGCCGCTCGGCCTAGGGTTCCTCCGCTGCCCGGCAGCCGGCACCATAGCAAAAAGGCCGGTCCGGCACCTGAGAAGGTGCCGGACCGGCCTTTTTTGCGCCTGCTGTGGCTACTTGCGGCCGAGCTTGCCGGCCAGCGTGTTCCAGCGGGCGCTGAGGCCCCACTTGGTCACGTTGATCATGGCCTCGACCACAATGTTGCCGCTCATTTTCGAGGCGCCGAGTTCACGCTCCACGAAGGTGATGGGGCGTTCGACGATGTTCAGTCCCAGCTTGGCCACGCGCCACGCGAGGTCCACCTGGAAGCCGTAGCCCACCGAATCCACCGAATCCAGGTTGAGCTTCTCGAGGGTGCTCCGGCGGAACGCGCGGAAACCACCGGTGACGTCCTTGATCTTGACGCCGAGCATCAGGCGGGCGTAGGTGCTGCCGACGCGGGAGATCGCCTGCCGGTACAGCGGCCAGTTGACCACGCTGCCGCCCGGAACCCAGCGGGAGCCCATGGCCAGGTCGGCGCCCTGTTCCACGGCTTCGATCAGCTGGGGCAGCTGCTCGGGCTTGTGCGAGCCATCGGCGTCCATCTCGACCAGGATGTCGTAGCCGGCGTCCAGGCCCCACTTGAAGCCTGCAATGTAGGCCGCACCCAGCCCGGCCTTGCCCTGGCGGTGCAGGACGTGGACCTGGCTGTCCTCGGCGGCGATGCGGTCCGCGAGCTGGCCCGTGCCGTCGGGGCTGTTGTCGTCAACGACCAGGACGTCGGAGGCAGGCACGGCAGTGCGCAGACGCCCAAGGGTCTTGGGCAACGATTCCAGCTCGTTGTAGGTCGGGATAATCGTGAGGACACGCACTGCGGGGCCTTTCCTTGGAGGGAGCGGTCGGTGGGCCGGGCCGGCAATTAGCCGGCGACGGGCACAGCTCCCCATTATAGACAGTCAGGGGCCGGGAACCCTGCCTTCCGGGACGGTGGCGTGCACCACGCCACCGTCCCGGTCAGGCTCCGAGCGAGCCGTTGGAGAAGAGTTCGACGCCGTCGCGCACCGTCTGCAGGCAGATCGGATCGGCGCCGGTGTCCAGCGCCGGGAGCAGCGGTGTGCGGGCCCGCGGGTCTGTGCTCCAGGACTGCACCCGGCCGTCGGCCACCTGGACCATAAGCTCTTCGACTTCCCAGACCCCAAAGCTGGCCGGTGCGCCCGGGACCAGCTGGCCGGCCATCGGGTTGCGGTAGCGGGCGGCCCGCCAGCCGGCCCGGGTGTGGCCGAGGAAGGCTGCCCGGGCAGAGATTTGCTCGGCGGCGTTGTGGTGCTCCAGGCAGGCCCGCACACTGGACCAGGGCCGGAGCGGGGTGACGGGGCTGTCGCTGCCGAAGGTGATGGGGACGCCGGCCGAGTAGAATGACGCGAACGGGTTCATCGCCGTGTGACGGGCTCCGAGCCGCTGCGCGTACAGGCTGTCCCCGCCGCCCCAGAGCGCGTCGAAGACAGGCTGGGCGCTGACGGTCACCGAGTATTTGGCGAGACGCTGGATAGCCGCCGCGTCGGCGATCTCGACGTGTTCGAACCGGTGGCCCGCGGCGCGGACCCGCTGTTCCCCTACCTCGGCGGCGGCACGGTCCAGGGCGTCGAGGGCGGCGTCGAGCCCGGCGTCGCCGATCACGTGGAAACCGGCCTGGATGCCCAGCACCGAACAGGCGGCAAGGTGCGCGGCGGCCTCGTCCACCGAGAGGTACTGGCTGCCCCGCTCCCCCGGGGCGTCGGCGTAGTCGCCGCGCAGCGCCGCGGTCCGGGATCCGATGGACCCGTCGATGTTGAGGTCGCCGGCAAGGCCGAGGACGGCGACGCCGAGGCTGTCCAGGATGGACCGGGCCTCGTCAGCGGAAGCAGCGAGCTGGCCCCAGTAGGGCAGGACCTCCGGGACAGCCTGCCCGGGACGGCCGGCGGCATTCCAGCCGGCGGCCAGCTGCAGGTCTTCGATGCCGCCGATGTGCGGGGCCGCCATCTCAGCCAGCGCCACGTAGCCGTTGGCAGCCGCCTCAGACAGGGCCGCCTGCTGGTAGCCGCGAAGCGTGTCGGCGGGCAGATCGCGGGCGGCCAGCCGCGCCGCGGTGTGTGCTGCACGCTTGAGATGGCCGTCGGCGTCGTACCCGTCGAGGGTTTCCAAACTGGTGGCCGGCGCTATGGAACCGGCGACCAGCGCCGAGTGCACGTCAACCCGAGACAGGTAGACCTTGCGGCCCCCGGCCGCGCGCTCGAGTTCTTCCCGACTGGGCAGGGTCTGGTCGTCCCAGAGGGTCTCGTCCCAGCCGTGGCCCAGCACCGTGCCTTCCGCGGTCGAGCCGGCGACGGCGTCGAGCAGCTCGGCCGCGGAGCGGACCTCACCAAGCCGGAGTGAGTCCAGGGCGAGGCCGGTCTCCGTCAGATGCACGTGGGAGTCCACGAACCCCGGGGCGAGGAGGGCACCCTGCAGGTCGATGACATCCATGGAGGAGTCCGCAATGGACGAGGCCGCCTGCTCGGAACCAACCCAGGCCACGGTGTCGCCGTCCACCAGCATGGCCGAGGCGAAGGGATCCGCGGCGGTGTAGACGGAACCGTTGCGGTACAGCGTCACTTTGCGCGGGGCACCGGCGGCCGGGGTTGGTGAAGCAGTCATGATGGAGAACTCCTCGTAGGGGGTCCGGCGGCTGGCCGGCCCGGTGGGATGGGAAAAGTGGATGGCGGCCCGGGATAACCGGGTTTCGGGAAGGGGGTCAGGCCACAGCGGAGTAGGCGACGACGCCGCGTTTGATCAGGGTGATCGCCTCGCCGCAGAGGCGGGCGACCCGCGGGTCCAACTGGGGGATCTTGGCCAGCTGGTCCAGGAGGTCGATGACTTGTTTGACCCAGCGGACAAAGTCGCCGGCGGCCAGGTCGGTGCCGCTGAGGACCTCCTGCAGGTGCCGGCCCTTGGCCCATTTGAAGATGGGCCATACCAGGCCGAGTTCGGGTTCGCCGGTCAGCGGGAGCTTGTTGGCTTCCTCGACATCCTCAAGGGCTGACCATTCACGCACCACGGTGTCCACCGCTGACTCCAGGGAGATGCTGGGCATCTTGGGCCGCAGGCCCCGGTCCTCCCGTTTGGCCTGGTACACCAGCACACTGGCCAGCGCCGCGATTTCGGCGGCATCGAGGTCACCGAAGGCACCCATCCGCAGACTCTGCGAGATCAGCAGATCCTTCTCACCGTAAATCCGGCGCAGCCGCTGCCCGTCAGCGCTGATGGAGATCACGCCGGAATCGGAGGTTTCCAGGTAGCCGTAACTCGACAGGACCCCGCAGACCCGGTCGAAGGTCTTGGCGATGGTGTTGGTGCGCCCCTGGATCTGGCGGATCAGGCCGTCGGTCTCCTGGCGCAGCTTCCACCAGCGGTCAGACCAGCGGGCATGGTCTTCGCGGTCGCTGCAGCCGTGGCAAGGGTGCGCCCGGAGTTCGCGGCGCAATTCGGCGATCTTCTTCTCCATGTTCGGCTGGGCCGCGGCACGGCCGAAGTCCTCGTTGCGGTTCGGCGGTGCCGGCGGCCGGTTTTCCCGGACCGCGTTCCGGACGGAGGATGCCAGGTCCCGGCGGGATTTTGGCACCTTGGCGTTGAACGATTTGGGGATCCGGACCCGGGTGATTGGGGCCAGGGGGCCCTCGACGTCGTGCAGCCCGATCCGCCGCAGCTGGTTGTCCAGGGTCATCACCGCCGGGCGCGGCTCGCGGGAGTGGTGATCGGAGCTGAGCACGACCGCGAGGCCAGGCGCGCGGCCGGACGGCACGTCCACCACGTCGCCCGGCAGAAGCCGGCTCAGCGAATCCTCGGTGAGGGATTTCCGGGCACGCGAGGTGCTCTTGGACGCCGTCTTTTCGGCATCGTTGAGGGCCCGGCGGAGCCTGGAGTACTCAGTGAAATCCCCCAGGTGGCAGTTCATGGCGGCGCTGAAACCGGCCAGTGATTCCTCCCGGCTGCGCACCTGCTTGGCCAACCCGACGACGGAGCGGTCGGCCTGGAACTGGGCGAAGGACGATTCGAGAATCTCGCGGGCCCGGGGCCGGCCGAACTGGGCCACGAGGTTGATCGACATGTTGTAGGTGGGCCGGAAGCTGGAGTTCAGCGGGTAGGTCCGGCGGGAGGCGAGGCCGGCGACGGCGGCCGGATCCGTTCCCGGCTGCCACAGCACCACGGCGTGTCCCTCGACGTCGATCCCGCGCCGGCCCGCCCGACCGGTTAGCTGGGTGTACTCCCCCGCGGTGATGTTGACGTGCGCCTCGCCGTTGAACTTGTCCAGCTTCTCGAGGACGACACAGCGTGCGGGCATGTTGACGCCGAGGGCCAGGGTTTCCGTGGCGAAGACGGCCTTGACCAGGCCCTCCACGAAGAGCTTCTCCACGACTTCCTTGAAGGTGGGCAGCATGCCGGCGTGGTGCGCTGCCAGGCCCCGGAGCAGGCCGTCGCGCCAGCTCCAGAAGCCGAGGACGTCGAGATCGTCGGAGGGGATGTCCTGGGCCGCCTCATCGACCATCCGGGCGATGATGGCCTGTTCCTTCTCCGTGGTCAGCCACAGTCCGGCGGAAACACACTGGGCCACGGCGGCATCACAGCCGGCGCGGGAGAAAATAAAGGTGATGGCGGGCAACAGGTCCATCCGGTCAAGGCTGGCGATGACCTGGGGCCGGCTGGCTTTCCGGACCGGGCTGCGGGTGCCGCCCTGGGGTGCCTCATCCCGCTGGCGTTGTTGCCGGCGCTGGTTGCGGCCGCCGTGGCCGAAGCGGCCGCGAAAGTTCATCTGGCTCTCGGCGCGGGCCATGGAGAGCAGCTCGGGATTGACCTCGTAGCCGGCCCGCTCGGTGGTGACAGTGCCGGAAGCCACGCTGCCGGCGGAGCTGGCTGCAGCGGCGCCCCGGGCAGCGTGACCACCGGCGCCCCGGCCTCCGCCGTCGGCTGCCGCAGCAGCGCCGTCGTCCTCGACGTCGGCGTCGGCGCCCGCGGGCGCGATCTCATCGAAACTGGTGTCGCCGGCGAACAGGTCCACAATCTTGCGGCCCACCATCACGTGCTGCCACAGCGGTACCGGGCGGTGCTCGGAGACGATTACGTCGGTCTGGCCGCGAACGGTGTCCAGCCAGGCACCGAATTCCTCGGCGTTGGAGACCGTTGCGCTCAGCGAGGCGACCTGCACTTCGCTGGGCAAATGGATGATGACTTCTTCCCAGACGGCACCGCGGAAGCGGTCGGCGAGGTAGTGCACCTCATCCATCACAACGAACCCGAGGTCGTCGAGGGTTTCCGAGCCGGCGTAGAGCATGTTGCGAAGCACTTCGGTGGTCATCACCACCACCGGCGCCTCGCCGTTGATGCTGGTGTCGCCGGTTAGCAGGCCCACCTGCGAAGCGCCGTACTTCTCGGCCAGCTCGGAGTACTTCTGGTTGCTCAGCGCTTTGATGGGGGTGGTGTAGAAGGCCTTGAGGCCGCGCTGGAGGGCCAGGTAGATGGCGAATTCGCCCACGATGGTCTTACCAGCGCCGGTGGGCGCGGCAACGAGCACTCCCCGGCCGGCCTGCAGGGACAGGCATGCCTCGCGCTGGAAGGGATCGAGATCAAACGTGAGGGTGCGGGTAAATCCGCCCAGGTACGTTTTGGCTTCGGCGGCCCGCTCGGCGCTGGCGCGGTAGCGCTCGGACGGCGATTCCGGCCCGGGTTGTGACGACATGTTTCCAGCCTAATGGGCGGAAGGCTACAGATTCTCCAGCTCGGAGCTGGGAGTCGCCTGGTCTGCTGTGGCTTCGGTCTCGGCGGCCACCTTGGCGGCACGCTTCTCCCGCCGCCGGTCGTTCAGAAGGCAGAGCCCGATCGCGGTGAAAAACAGCACCAGCATGGGGACGGCGAGGTAGAACATGCTCATCGCGTCCGCTCCGGGGGCGGCCATGGCGGCGAAAAGGCACACCAGGAACACCGTGATCCGCCAGCTCTTGAGCAGCTGCTGGCCCTTGATCAGTCCGGCGAGGTTCAGGCCGAACAGCACCACCGGGAGCAGGAACGCTATGCCGAACGCGAGCAGGAGCCGCAGCACAAAGGACAGGTACACCTGGGCGCTGATGAAGTTGGAGCCGCCGGACGGTGTGAAGTCGGTCAGCACCCGCACCGCGTTCGGGAGGACCAGCCAAGCCAGCAGGACACCGCCCACAAACAACGGGACGGCGGCCGCGACAAAGGACAGGGCCAGCCGACGTTCCTTTTTGTGCAGACCAGGGACAATGAAGGCCCAGAGCTGGTAGAGCCAGACGGGGCTCGCCACGATCAGGCCCAGGAACACGGACACTTGGATCATCAGGTCGAAAGAGCTCGCCACGCCGTCGAAGTTCAGCGACGCCTGCCGACCCTCATGCAGGTTCAGGTCGCGGATCGGTTTGATCAGTGCGGCCAGCATGGGCTGGTAGACAACGAACCCGGCGACGGTTCCGAGGACGACGGCGATCGCTGACTTAAAGAGCCGGTTCCTGAGCTCTTTGAGGTGATCGAGGAGGGCCATCCGGCCCTCGGGGTTCGATCGGCGGTTCATGGTTACTGCCATGTGGTTCTAGGCGCGGTTCGGCGGCGGAACGTCAGTTCCCTCGCCCGGGCGGCTCTCGGTGCCGTTGGACCGGGGGTGGTTCACAACTTTGCCCTCGACCGCGTCCGGATCAGCCTTCGCCTCGGGCGTGCCGTCCTTTTTCATTTCGCGGACCTCGGATTTGAAAATCCGCATCGACTGGCCCAGGCTGCGGGCCATTCCGGGCAGCTTGGGCGCCGCGAAGAGCACCAAGGCCAGGACGATGATGATGATGAGATGCCAGCCTTCAAGCCTCATGCCGGGTGGTCCTTTCGTTTGTGTACATCCTATGTCTAACGGAGATCGATGTCGCGCAGCGCCTGTGGCTGGCCACGGTCCGTTTTGCGCCGGATCCGGCGTAACCTCCGGGCTTCCTGCCGGGCGGCTTTGGATGCATGGTAATCATGACGCATCGACGCAGGCTCGGCAAAAACGGCAGACCCGGGGACGGCGTGCGCGCCGGGCCGTTGACCGGCGTCGATGTCATCCGAGCCTACGGACTCGACATGAACAACGGCTGAACTGGCGGTTCGGGGGCCGGCAGCGAAGTCGGAGAACCGATCCCCTGCCTCACCAAGTTCCTTGACGGTGGCCATGAATTGCCGGAAGAGCCGCACGCCGAGCACACCGAAGAAGAGCAGCGTCAGGGCGACGAGCGCTATCCAAATTACGATCCAGGACCACCAAGGCATGCTGATCAGTCTAACCGGCGGGCGGCCGGCTCCCCGTACACCGCAAGGGCCGCGTCGAGCCATTCACGTACCGTGTCTGCCAGGGACGCAGGCTGCAGGATGCGGACGGCGCCGCCGTGCTGGGCCACGAACATCGGCAGCCAGTCTGCGCTGCCAAAGCGGATTTCCGCCAGGGTGTTGCCATTTGGAAGCGGCGCGGTCCGCTCGGCGTAGTACTCGTCAGCCAGCCCGGCACCTTGCCGGGTCAGTTCGACCACCACCACGGCGTCGTCGTCGTTCGGGGTAAACAGCTTTACGGGAAAACCGTCGGCCGGGCTGGCGGCGGAGGACACCGGACGACCGTTGGGCTCCAGGCTCCGGATCCGGTCCAGCCGGAAGTTGCGCAGGCCCTGCGCCGAGTGGCAGTACGCCTCCAGGTACCAGGTGCTGTCCATCGAGTAGAGCCGCAACGGGTCGATATCCCGGTCGCTGACCGTGTCCCGCTGCGGGGACAGATAGCTGAGCCGCAGCTGGGAACCGTTACGGATCGCCGTGCGGGCGGTCTCCAGGGTGCCCGAGTCTTCCGGTGCGACCTCGGGTCCGGAGACGGCGGCAGCCTTCAGGCCCTCCTCGCCGGCGGCGGCCATCAGTTTGAGGGTCACCGACTCCAGCGTGCCGCCCTCGGCGATGCCGGGAAGGCCGTTGAGGGCCTCCAGCCCGGTGAGCAGGGCGCAGGCTTCGTCCACCGTAAAACGGACCGGCCGGTTGAGGTCCAGGTCCTCCATGATGTAAACGTGGTCATCGTCCCAGCGGATGTCGAGGAGATCGTCGGGGTAGCCTTCGGGCAGCCCGGAACAGATCAGGATGCGCAGGTCCTCTTCAAGTTCCTTGCGGGTAATGCCGAAGCGCTCCGCCACGTCGCTGATGTGCAGGCCCTGGTTGTGGACGAGGAACGGCACCAGCTGCAGCATCCGCTTTAGCTGGTCCTCGGAGGTGCGCTTGCGCGACCGCTTGGCGGGTCCTGTGCGCGGGAAGTCGATGGCCGGGGCCGGCTCTGCCGCGAATGCCGCAGCGGAGGCCAGGCGCCGGCGGACAGCGGTGTGCAGGTCGGCGGGCGCAACAACGACGGCTTTGGGGCCGTAGGAGGCGAGTTCCTGGGCGAGGGTTTCGAGGTCCCGGTACGGTACCGAGAGGCGGTCGAAGCCGTCGCGGGCCGGGCCGGCCTGCCCGGCGTCGGCCGTCCTGTCGAACGGTGCTGAGTGGCCGCGCAGGCCGAGCAAAGCGCCGGCGGCGACGTCGACTACTGCGGACTGCACGGGTAGCTCGGGGAGCGTGGCCAGCTGGTCCCGGACGTTGAACGTCGACGGCGGGGTGAAGTTCTCTTGCTCGCGGACGGTGACGGCGGAGGTGAAGCGCGAGAGCCGGAAGAACCGCCGGTCGCCGCGGGCCCGGTCGTGGCCCACCAGGTACCACTGCCCGAAGCGGCTGCCGAGGCCGCACGGCTCGACAATCCGTGTCTCTTCCCGGCCGGTGCTGCCGGCCAGGTAGCCGAAGGTCACGGGGTGCTGGGCGTGGATGGCGGTCACGAGGTCTTCGAAGGCCTGTCCGGCGGGGCGGATGCGCGGCTGGACGCCGGGTGGAAGTTCGGCCTCCAGCGGGCCGCCGGCGGCCTGCAGTTTACGCACGGCGTTGCGGGCGGCTGATCCGAGGGCGGCCTGCTCCCAGAGCTGCGCCGCGAGGATCAGGACGGTGCACTCGGCCGGGGTGAGGCTGACATCGGGCAGGCGGTTGGATTCTTTGCCGATCCGGTACCGGGTGGTCGCGGGATCGTCGGAGCCCCACCCCTTGTCCGTCACCGTTTCGACGTCGAACCCGAACTGGCGCAGTTCGCCCTTGTCCCGCTCGAACATCCGCCCGAAGGCAACCTCGGAGCTGGTGGTGTCGTGGTAAACCTTCTCGCGCAGTTCGGCGCGGCGCAGCCCGTACTTGGTGTTGAGCAGGGCGATCAGCAGGTTCAGGAGGCGTTCTGTACGTGAGGCGGACACTCCGCAAGGGTACTAAAGCCGCGGCGCCAAAAACGCCGAAAGCGCGGCAACAGCCGGAAGAACTTTCCGATTGTTACCGCGCTTTCGAGAGGCCCGGCCCGAGCTTGCGGGGCCGGGAGCCGGTGCGTTAGCGGACCGCGACGAGGTCCACGACGAAGATCAGTGCCTCGTTGGGGCCAATCGCTCCGCCGGCGCCGCGGGCGCCGTAGGCCATCTCCGAGGGGATCTCCAGGCGGCGGCGGCCGCCAACTTTCATTCCCAGCAGGCCCTGGTCCCAGCCCTGGATAACCTGGCCGACGCCAACACGGAAGTCCAGGGGCGCGCCCCGGCCCCAGGAGGCGTCGAATTCTTCGCCGGTGGACCAGGCCACGCCGACGTAGTGGGTGGAGACGGTGTCGCCGGCTTTGGCCTCGGCGCCGTCGCCCTCGATCAGGTCGGTGATGACGAGTTCGGTGGGTACGTCGCCTTCGGGGAAGTCAATTTCCGGCTTCTGGCGGTCGAGGTTGCGCTGTCCAAATGACATGGTTGCTCCTTCTGTGGTGGTTTGCTGGTCAGACGTTACTTCTTGGCCTTGATTTCGACTACGAAAACGAGAGGACCAGCCGGTTTGCCTTGGGAGGCCGCGCTGGGGCCGTATGCGAGATCAGTAGGAATGGTGAGTAGAACTTTAGAACCGACTTTCTGATCTGCCAGCCCCAGTTTCCATCCTTGAATAACGCCCGTGAGGGGGAAAGTCGCTGGCTGGTTCTTGCCGAAGGTGGATTCAAACTCCTTGCCGTCTTCCCAACGCCACCCTGTGTAGTTGGCCTCAATAGTGTCGTTGGCAGTGACCTTTTCACCTGAGCCCTCAGAGAGGATCTTCACGGAGAGCCCAGTGGGTGCATCCGTTTTCGGGATGTCGGCAGACGGAACGCCCTTCGCATTGAACGCAATCTTCGGGAGCTTTCCAGCTTTGTCGAGCTTGTCTGTTTCGTCCTGGCTCAGGGGCTTGGGTGCGTCTTTCGCACCAAGTACCCTGACGATGAACAGCTGCGGGGGCTGCGCGGCAGAACCCTGCGCGGCGGCCTGTCCGGGCACAGCCAGAGCAATCTGCGATCCGATCTTTGCTCCAACGAACACGTTGTACATCACGGGATTGCCTGACTTGAGCTGGTCGTTCAGTTCCATCTGGTCGGGAGTCTTCCCGAAAGTGTCGCCCAGAGGCTTTCCGTCCGTGCCGTTGAATCCGACCACGGAAAGGCTCGCAATCTGGTTGGCTTTGAGCTGAGGACCGGAGCCCTCAGTGATCACCTTGGCCGTAAATTCCTTGACCTCAAGTGGCTTGGTGAACTCGACGCCGGGGGCCTTCTTGTCGCCGTTCTCGGTCAGTTTCAGAGAGTCCAGCTTCGCGGTCTCGCCGGCGGACTGGCTGGTGGGCTCCGGGGTGGCAGCTGGGCCGCCACCACAAGCGGTGAGCAGCAGCAGTCCGGGGAGGAGAATTGCTAATAGTCGGCGCACGTAAAAACTTTCGTCGGGGCAGGATGGACGCTTCGCCGGACATGAGCCAGCGGCAAAGCACACGGTGGCCGTCAAACGGCACCTTATCCAGAGTAACGCGGAAAGCTGGGTATCAGCCCATAGAGTCCAGCAGGGCATCCACACGGTCATCGACGCTGCGGAAGGGATCCTTGCAGAGGATGGTCTGGTGTGCGCGGTCGTTCAGCTTCAGATGGACCCAGTCCACGGTGTAGTCCCGGCCCAGTTCCTGCGCCCGGCGGACGAAGTCGCCGCGCAGTTTCGCCCGAGTGGTCTGCGGAGGGGCGTCGACGGCGTCCTTCACGGCCGTATCGTCAACCAGCCTCCGGGCTGCACCCCGGGACTGCAGCAGGTAGAACAGCCCGCGGGTGCGTGAGATGTCGTGGTAGGTGAGGTCCAGCTGCGCGATCCGCGGTGCATCGAGGTCCAGGCTGTGCCGTTCGCGGTAGCTGTCCATCAGCTTCTTCTTGATGGCCCAGTCGACCTCGGTGTCAATGGTGCTGGTGTTGCCGCCTTCGATCGCGTCGAGGGTGCGCTCCCACAGGTCCAGGATGACCGGGACGTGGGCGTTGTGCGCTCCCCGGTCGGCCACGAATTCGGTCACCTTGTTCAGGTACTCGCGCTGGATTTCCAGGGCAGTCAGCTGGCGGCCGTTGGCCAGGCGGACCAGGGCCCGGCCGCTGAGGTCGTGGGAGATCTCGCGGATGCTGCGGATCGGGTTCTCCATCCGCATGTCGCGCATGATGACGCCCGCCTCGATCATCCGCAGGATCAGGTCCACGGTGCCGACTTTGAGCAGCGTGGTGGTCTCGGACATGTTTGAGTCGCCCACAATCACGTGCAGCCGGCGGTAGAACTCGGCGTCCGCGTGCGGCTCGTCCCGGGTGTTGATGATGGGCCGGGACCTGGTGGTGGCGGAGGAGACACCTTCCCAGATGTGGTCGGCGCGCTGGGAGAAGGCGTAGGTGGCCCCGTGCGGGGTCTTCAGGATCTTGCCCGCACCGGCGATCAGCTGGCGGGTCACGAGGAACGGAATGAGGATTTCGGCGAGCCGGGAGAACTCCCCGCGCCGCGGAATCAGGTAGTTCTCGTGGCTGCCGTAGGAGTTCCCGGCCGAGTCGGTGTTGTTCTTGAACAGGTACACCGTGCCGTTGAAGCCCTCGGCGGCCAGGCGTTCCTGGGCCTCGTCGACGAGGTCGTCCAGGATCAGCTCGCCTGCCCGGTCATGGGCGATCAGCTGGGCGAGGTCATCGCATTCGGCGGTGGCGTACTCCGGGTGCGAACCGACGTCGAGGTAGAGCCGTGAGCCGTTGGTGAGGAACACGTTGGAGGATCTCCCCCAGCTGACCACTTTGCGGAAGAGGTACCGGGCCACTTCTTCCGGCGCCAGTGGTCGTGACTCCGGGCTCGAATAGGAAATGCCGAACTCGGTCTCGATGCCGAAAATACGCTTATCCATCTCAGTTCTCCTCAGCCAGCAGGGCCTCAATTGCGGCGTCGTCCAGGCGGCGGAACGCGCGGCGGCTGCCGCGGCTGCTTTCCGAGCGGCGGTCCAGGACGCCTACCTCCACGGCGGACGCGGGCAGCGCCGTCGCTTCCTTGTCCGCGACGAGCCCGGACAGCGCCAGCCGGATGGCACCGGCGAAGTCGAGTTCGCTGCGCCATCCCGCGGCCACGGCCTCGGAGACCTTGTCGGCCTGGCCGCCCATCACAATAAACCCGCGTTCGTCGGCGATGGAGCCATCGAACGTCAGGCGGTAGAGGTGGTCGGCGTCCTGGCTCTCCCCCACCTCGGTCACCGCCAGTTCCACCTCGAACGGCTTCTGTTCGGTGGTGAAGACGGCGCCGAGGCTTTGGGCGTAGACGCTGGCCAGCCCGCGGGCGGTGACGTCCTCACGGTCGTACGAGTAACCCCGTACGTCGGCATAGCGCACACCGGCCTGGCGTAGGCTCTCGAATTCGTTGTACTTGCCGACGGCGGCGAACGCGATTTTGTCGTAAATCTCGCTGATCTTGTGCAGTGAGGGCGACGGGTTCTCGGCCACCAGCGCGATGCCGTCCCGGCAACTGATCACCACTACCGACCGGCCACGGGCGATGCCCTTCCGGGCGAAGTCCGCCCGGTCCTTCATTAGCTGTTCAGGGGAGACATAGAACTGCTGGGTCATTTCAGGCCTCCCGCTGGGCCGCGGCCCGTGCCTCGATGATGGTGCCCGCTACGGCGGCGAGCTCGCGTTCGGGAACGCGCACGGCACCGGAACGGCTGACGGCGTAGACTACCGGCCAGAGCTGGCGCACCGGGTCGGGCCCTCCGGTGGCCGAGTCGTCGTCGGCGGCGTCGTACAGTGCCTCGACGGCTACCCGGACGGCCTCGGCTTCGGAGAGATTGGGGCGCCAAAGCTTTTTCAGTGCCCCGCGCGCAAACATGGACCCGGAGCCCACGGTGTGGTGTTCCTGCTCCTCGTAGCGGCCACCGGTGACGTCGTAGGAGAACAGGCGCCCGATGCCGGCCGGGCGGTCGAACCCGGCGAAGAGCGGGATCACGGCCAGTCCCTGCATCGCCATCGGCAGGTTGCCGCGGATCATGGCGCCCAGCCGGTTGGCTTTGCCGTCCAGGCTCAGCTGGGTTCCCTCGATCTTCTCGTAGTGTTCCAGCTCCACCTGGAACAGCCGGGTGATATCAAGCGCGATCCCTGCCGTACCGGCGATTCCCAGAACCGAGTACTGGTCCGCGGGGAAGACTTTTTCGATGTGCCGGCTGGCGATGACGTTGCCCATGGTCGCGCGGCGGTCCCCGGCCATGAGGACTCCCCCGGCGTAGGTCATGGCCACAATCGTGGTGGCGTGCGGCGCCTGGAGCGGCGCGGACGACGCTGCGGACAGCACGCCCGCCTGGAGGGCGCTGAACGGCAAGAGCTCGGGCCGGGAGCGCTGCAGGTGCTCGGTGAATGAGGACGTCGCGTTCGCCGCTACCTGGTTGGCTGATGTTTCCTGCACTGGTGCACTCCCTCAACGTAGTGGATCAACGACTTCCGGCTCTCAGCCCCATGAATCCTCAGCCCGGTCCTCCTCCAATAGTGCCCGCCAGCCAGCCGCCGGTCGGCGGCCCTACTGGCCGCCTTTCTGGACAAAAGCCCGGACAAATTCCTCGGCGTTGGACTCCAGGACGCCGTCGATCTCGTCGAGAAGGTCATCCACGCCCTGGGTCGCTTCCGACGCCTGCGCCTCGGGCGCGGCCGGTGGTGCCGGTGGGGTGTCCTCGATTTCGGTCTCGCGGGACTGCGGCTGCTGCTGCTCCTGGCCTGCCATTGTTCTCTCCTTAGATCCCACTGCATTTCCACCGGATGCCGCGCCGTGAGCGGGACACCCTGTAAAGCCATATTGCCACGTCAGGGCCCCTCACGGGGGCTTTGGGCTCACGAACCGGGCGGCAGTCCGAGGAGCTCGGCGAGGAACGGTGCGGCCTCGCGGTGCCGGGCAAACAGGCCTGCCGTGAGCGCCTCAGTGCCGCGCAGCGGTTCCCGGGTTGGCACCCTCTGCAGCTTGCCCCGGCCGGGCAGATCGAAGATCACCGAGTCCCAGCTGGCGCCGACCAGATCGGAGCCGAAGCGGCTGACGCAGCGGCCGCGGAAGAAGGCCCTGGTGTCCGACGGCGGTTCCGTCACCGCCCGGGTGATCGCGGCGTCGTCGACGATTCGCTGCATCCTCTCGCGCGCCAGCAGGCGGTGGTAGAGCCCCTTCTCCGGCCGGATGTCCGCCCACTGCAGGTCCACGAGCCCCAGCCGCGCATCGGACCATTCCAGGCCGTCACGCTGCCGGTAGCCCTCGAGCAGGGTGAGCTTGGCCAGCCACTCCACGGTTGATGCTGCGGCGGCCCGGTCGCTGTCGAGCGCGGTCAGGGTCGCCGACCAGCGCTCCAGCACGGCGTGGGTGTGGCCGTCCCCGTCCACCGCGTCGGCGACGCCGGTGTCCTGGGCAAGCTTGGCGGCGGCCTCGAAGTAGATCCATTGCAGGTCCAGGGCGGTGATGCGGCGGCCGTCGGCCAGCCGGAGCGTCGCCGTGAGTGACGTGTCGTGGCTGACGGTCTGCAGCGCGGCGACAGGCTCGTGGACCTCGATCCTGGGCGCCAGCCCGGCCTCGATGAGGCTCAGGACCATGGCGGTGGTGCCGAACTTGAGGAAATTGGCGCCCTGGCTGAGGTTGGCGTCGCCGATGATGACGTGCAGGCGCCGGTACCTGTCCGCCGTGGCGTGGGGTTCGTCGCGGGTGTTAATGATGGGACGCCGGATGGTGGTTTCGAGCCCCACCTCGGTCTCGAAGAAGTCCGCGCGTTGGCTGATCTGGTAGCCGGGCCGTGAGCTGTCCTGGCCCAGCCCGACGCGCCCCGCCCCGCACATGATCTGGCGGGTGATGAAGAACGGCGTCAGGCCCCTCACGATTTCGCCGAACGGGACAGAGCGCGGCATCAGGTAGTTCTCGTGGGAACCGTAGGACACGGATTTGTTGTCCGTGTTGTTCTTGTAAAGGTTGATCGGCGGCAACTCGGGGTCGGCGGCGAGCCGCCGGACCGCGGCCAGCGCCACCAGGTCCCCGGCGGCGTCCCACGTCACGGCGTCGCGCGGGTTCGTCACTTCCGGACTGGAATACTCCGGGTGGGCGTGGTCGACGTACAGGCGCGCCCCGTTGCCGAGCACCATGTTCATCAGCAGGGACCCGGACTCGTCATCGCCGTCGTGGTCCAGTTCGGCACGGCCGTAGGCCAGGGCCACGGCCTCCGCGTCCAGGACCGGCGGCCGGTCAGTGAGCTGCTCGGGGTCCGCCCTGCTCCGCTCGAGGGTCCAGCCCCTGGCGTCGTGGAGCGGCTCCTCGTCGGTGTAGTCCCAGCGGGTTTCGGCCCCGCCGGCGGCGCGCTGGCGCGTCACCTGCGCGTAAGCCTGGATGACCCGGGCGGACATCATGGAGGCGTTGGCGCCGGGCGCCGACGGCGCGTGGATGCCGTACTCGGTCTCCGATCCCATAACCCGCATGGCGCCGCCGACGGGCAGGCCCGAGGATGCCGACGCGGGACCCGCGGTCACAGGTACTGGCCCGTGGTGGGCATCGTCTCGATGGACTTCCCGGGCTCCTGGCCGGCCTTGCCTTGGACGATGGTACGGATGTAGGTAATGCGTTCGCCCTTTTTACCGGAGATCCGGGCCCAGTCATCGGGGTTGGTGGTGTTGGGCATGTCCTCGTGTTCGCGGAACTCGTCCACCACTGCGCGGAGAAGATGGTCGATGCGAAGACCCTTCTGGCCCGTGGTCAGCAGGTCCTTGATGGCGGACTTTTTGGCCCGGTCCACCACGTTCTGGACGACGGCGCCGGAGTTGAAGTCCTTGAAGTAGAGCATTTCGGTATCACCGTTGGCGTAGGTGACCTCCAGGTATTCGTTGGACTTCTCGGTGGAGTACATGGCCTCAACGGTGCGCTGGATCATGGCGTCCACTGTGGCCTGGGCATCGCCGTGGTGCTCGGCGAGGTCCTGCTGATGGAACGGCAGGTCCGGGGTGATGTATTTGTTGAAGATGTCAGCAGCCGCCTCGGCGTCGGGCCGTTGGATCTTGACCTTGACGTCCAGCCGGCCCGGCCGCAGGATGGCGGGGTCGATCATGTCCTCGCGGTTGGAAGCGCCGATCACAATGACGTTGTCCAGCCGTTCGACGCCGTCAATTTCGCTGAGCAGCTGCGGCACGATGGTGGTCTCCACGTCGGAGGAGATGCCGGTGCCCCGGGTGCGGAACAGCGAATCCATCTCGTCGAAGAACACCACCACGGGGCTGCCGTCTGACGCTTTCTCCCGGGCCCGGGAGAAGATCAGCCGGATGTGCCGTTCGGTTTCGCCGACGTACTTGTCCAGCAGCTCCGGTCCCTTGATGTTCAGGAAGTAGCTCTTCATGTCGGACTTGCCCGCGCGCTCCGCTGCCCGCGCCGCCAGCGAGTTGGCGACGGCTTTGGCGATGAGGGTCTTGCCGCAGCCGGGAGGGCCGTAGAGCAGGATCCCCTTGGGCGCCTTCAGGCCGTGCTCCCGGTACAGGTCCGGGTGCAGGAAAGGCAGTTCGACGGCGTCGCGGATCTGCTCGATCTGTGGTCCCAGGCCGCCGATGTCCTGGTAGGTGATATCAGGGACCTCTTCGAGGACGAGGTTCTCCACCTCGGAGCGCGGGATCTTCTCCAGGGCGTAGCCGGTGCGGCTGTCGATGGAAAGGGCATCCCCGACCCGGAGTTTCTGGGACAGGAGAGCACCGGAGAGCCTGATGACACGTTCCTCGTCGGCGCGTCCCACCACCAGGGCGCGGTCGCTGCCCAGAAGCTCCTTGAGCGTTACGAGGTCCCCGGCCCGTTCGTAGCCGAGCCCGGCCACTATCAGGAGGGCTTCGTTGAGCAAGACTTCCTGGCCGACGGAGAGCTGGTTGAGGTTCACGAGCGGGCTGATGCCTACGCGCATTTTGCGCCCGGCGTTGAAGATGTCCACGGACTCTTCAGTTGCTGCCTGCCCGCTGCTTCCCGGCTCGGGCCGCCGCTTGGGGTTCAGCTGCAGGATGGTCCCGAAGCTGTACGGCGGCTGCCCTTCCTGGTCCAGCGCGTTCTTCAGCCGCAGGATTTCGGCCTTGGCCGTTTCCAGCATGCCCACGAGCTTGGAGTTGTTTTGCGTGGCAGCCGCCAGCTGGCGGTCAATGTGGCGGAGTTTGTCCCGGAGGATGTTTACCTGGCGCTCGGCGACGGACAGCTCGTTCGCGGTAAAGTCCACCCCGCCGGCCGCCGCCGGCACCGGCTGGCCGGCGCCGCCTGCCCTCTGGGCCTCGTCCTCCGCCGGCGTTCCGCCGTGTTCGTTATTCGGAGTCTCCATCATCATCAGCCCCTTCCGTCCTTCTATTAAGACCATAGCCCCAAGACGGCGGGTGCTGTTGAAGACATCCGAAATGCGGACTAGTTCGTGACCTCGGGGGTGTCTTTGACGTTGGTGCCGGCGATCGCGTCGCGGGCAGCACGCCGGAGTTTCTTGTCGGAGACCGCACGTTCGCCAACGGCGCCGGGAGTCCAGGCGTTCACGTCCTCGGCGTCGAACTCGGTCTTAGAGGGCCGTCGCTTCACGGAGATGCCGGTAACGCCGTCGGCCAGCCGGCGGGTCACCAGCAGGAAGCCGGTGTGGGCGACCATCCGGTGGTCCGGGCGTACAGCCAGGCCCTCCAGGTGCCAGCCGCGGACCATGGATTCCCAGGCATCCGGTTCGGTGAACCGGCCGTCGGCGCGGATGGCCTCTGCGGTGCGGGAAAGCTGAGTGACAGTGGCGACATAATTGATCCACACGCCACCCGGTGCGAGGACGGTGGCAACGGCGTCGAGGCATTCCCACGGTGCCAGCATGTCCAGGACCACGCGGTCCACGGAGCCGGGGGCTTCAGTCCGGACCACTTCCTCCTGGAAGTCGCCGAGGCTGATCTGCCAGGCCGGGTGTGCGCCGCCAAAGATGGTTTCGACGTTGCCGCGGGCAATGTCGGCGAACTCCTCGCGGCGTTCAAAGGAGTGCAGGTAGCCGTTGTCCCCCACCGCCCGGAGCAGGGAGATGGAGAGCGCACCCGAGCCGACGCCGGCTTCGACCACGCGGGCACCCGGGAAGATGTCGGCCATCGTGACGATCTGGCCGGCGTCCTTGGGATACACCACAGCGGCACCGCGGGGCATCGACAGGACAAAGTCCGAGAGCAGCGGGCGAAGCGTCTGGTACTGCTGTCCGACGTTGTTCACAACCACCGAGCCGTCCGGCTTGCCGATGATTTCGTCGTGGTTGAGGAAACCGCGGTGCGTGTGGAAGGCGCCGCCCGCTTCCAGGCTGATGGTGTTCATCCGGCCGCGTTCATCGGTCAGCTGCACACGCTCACCCTCGCGGAACGGTCCGCGGCGGCGGTTGGCACCGACCGGTGCGGAAGCCCCGGCGTCGGGCGCTGCGGCACCGGCGGCGGCTGCCGTGTCGTCGGTAGGGGTGGGGTTGGCGGCGGTGTCGCTGCTCATGAAGGTGTTCCTCGCTCCTGTAAAGCTGGGTGGCCGCGGATGGGCGGCGGGCACCGGCCCGTGGTCGTGGGCCGGGAAATTCACGACCGGCAGGTAACTCTACCGGTTCTGGTCCTGGTTCCGGGCCTCGCCGCCGGCCCGTGGACGGACGGAGCCGCGCGTTTGCTTTCCCGTGAGGGCGTTGAGGACGGTCAGTTGCCGCAGGAGTCCGGTGACAGTTCCGGCGTTGTTAACCACCGCGTAATCCGAGCCCTGCAGCTGGGCTAGATAGGACAGCAGGTCAGCGCCCCGGTCACCTTCCTTGACGTAAGCGCCGGCAGCCAGAGGGTAGGCGACTGCGGTTGCCGGTGTCGCTGCCGCCAGCGCTTCGGGGACGTCCGCCGCGGCGGACTCGTCGACGACGGCGGCCGGCCGCAAGTCCGGGCCGTACAGCACGACGGCGGGCGCGCCCCGGGGCGAATGCCGCAGCACGTCCAGCACGCTCGCGGTGTCCGGAAGCCCGACGGCGGGTTCGGCCAGGGCCGCGGCGTCCACCAGGTGGAGCCTGCCCCGGTATCTGGCCTGCTGGATCGAGGCCGAGGCGCCCATCCACAGGAAGCCGCCCACCAGGACAGTGATCAGCATCAAGGACGTGTCCGGCCGGTTACCGCTCAGCAACGGCAGGACCACAAACCACGTTGCCAGGGCGATGACGATGATCCGCCCGGCCCAGCCGGCCGCGATAGTGCCCTGTTCGTGGCTGCCGGTGACTTTCCAGACCGCGGATTCCACCAGTCGCCCGCCGTCCAGCGGCAGGCCGGGGAGGACATTAAAGATGCCGATCAGCAGGTTGGCCCAGACGAAAATGTTGGCCAGGGTGTCCGCCACGCCGTGCAGCTGCCCGCCGGCGAGGACCAGCCAGCCGGCGCCGGCCAGCACCAGGTTGGCCACAGGTCCGGCCATGGCCACCAGCACAGACCGGCCAGGGGATGCGGTGAATTCTTCGAACTGGGTGTGGCCGCCCCACAGGTTGAGCACAATTTTCCGGGTCGGCCAGCGATAGAGGCGGGCGGTGAGCGCGTGGGCCAGTTCGTGCACCAGCACGGAGACCAGCAGCAGTACCGAGTACGCGAACGCCACGAGATAGGCCGAGGCGCCAAGCCGGGGATCGTTGTGTGCGAGCACCGGGCCATAGGCGATCACGGTGAAGGCGGCGATAGCGAACCACGAGTAGGCCAGCACCACGGGAATCCCGGCGATCCTGCCGAGCGGGATCCCGCCGCGGAGCGAGAACGGGACTTCCCCGGGCTCCCCTGTCGGGTTCCCTGCGGGCTTCTGCGGCGGCTGCTCAGTCAAGGCTCCGGCCCCCACGGGTTCCGGCCAGTTCGGGGATTGAGCCCGGGAGTCCGCCGTCGTTCGCGTGCCGGAGGGCGACGAGTTCTTCAAGGTCCGCAACACCGCGTCCGGCCAAGGTGTCCCACGTGGCGCGGCGCGGGTCATCCAGCAGCGGCACGAGGTGCGGGATGGCCACTGTGATGACACCGGACGCGACCGCCGCCGCCACGCCCGGCCCCGAGTCTTCCAGGGCCACGCAGTGCCGGTGGTCCAGGCTAGGGTCATCCTCCTGCAGGAGTTCCACCGCTTTGAGGTAAGCCTCCGGATGGGGCTTGCCCTGCGCCACGGTGTCCCCCGTGATGAGGAACTCGAAGTAGGGCTTGGGCAGGCTGGCCACGATCTCGCGGGCCAGCGGGGCCTCGGACATGGTCACAAGGGCGCAGCGGACGCCGGCGGTGTGCAGTTCCTCAAGCAGCTCGCGTGCCCCCGGACGCCAGGGGACGGACTGGCGGACCAGGCTGACGACATGCCCGGTCAGGGTGTCGATGATTTCGCGGACTTCGAGCTCGACGCCGGCGTCCTGCAGGATGCCGGCGGAGAAGACCAGTGACTGGCCAACAAGCTGCATCGCTTTTTCGTGCGACCACTGTCCGCCATGGGCCGCCACAAGGGCGTGCTCAGCTTCGATCCAGTAGCGTTCCGTGTCCACGATCGTGCCGTCCATGTCCCATAAGACGGCTTTGAGCGGGGGCTGGGAGACTGGGGATCGCATGCCCTTCAGTCTACGGTGCGGGTACTGCGGGGTGCCCGGGGCTACGCCGTCGGCGAATTTCAAGGTGGCTTGGGCGTTTTCCTTCCTGCACGCGCCCGCGACTTGGACGTAGGGTGAACACATGAATAGCTTCGAGCCAGACACCGCGGAGACTGGCGCCACGCCTGAGCCGGAACGGCTGCTGCAGCCCGTGCCCGAGGGCCAGCGCGTCACCGTGATGCTCGCGGCCTTTGAGGGCTGGAACGACGCCGGTGAGGCCGCCAGTGATGCGTTGCGCTACCTCAACAAGCTGTGGGGCGGCAAGAAGGTCGGCTCCATTGATGCGGACGAATACTACGACTTCCAGTTCACCCGCCCCACGATCCGCCGGACGGCCTCCGGCGAGCGGAAGATCAAGTGGCCTTCCACCCGCATTTTCAAGGCCAGGGTGCCCGACTCAAACGTGGACGTCATCTTCGTCCAGGGCACGGAACCCTCGTACAAGTGGCGGGCCTACACGGCTGAGCTGCTGGTCCACGCGGAGGCGCTGAACGTGGACTACGTGGTGTTGGTCGGCGCCCTGCTCGCGGACGTGCCGCACAGCCGGCCGATTCCCGTCAGCGCCTCAACGGACGACGCCGCGCTGCGGGAACGGATGGACCTTGAGGCCTCGCAGTACGAGGGCCCGGTGGGGATTGTCGGCGTGCTCGGTGAAGTGGCGTTGCTTGCCGGCCTGCCTACAGTCTCGCTATGGGCCGCGGTGCCGCACTACGTCGCGCAGGCACCGTCCCCGAAGGCCCAGCTGGCGTTGCTGCACCGGATCGAGGAGCTGCTGCAGGTTCCGGTGGACACCCAGGAACTGGTGGAGGACGCGGACGCGTGGGAGCGCGGCGTCGACGAACTCGCCACCGAGGATCCCGAGATCGCTGCCTACGTCCGGCAGCTTGAAGAGGCGAAGGACACCGCCGACCTCCCGGAGGCCAGCGGTGAATCCATCGCCCGCGAATTCGAGCGGTACCTCAAGCGCCGGGGCAAGGACAAGCCCTAGCTTCCAGGCAGGCCCTTCGGTCCCGGCGCTGGTCATACCGCGCCGGGAGCTACCGGCCTAAAGTTCGACGCCGAGCAATGCGTCGACGGCGTCGCCCACGAGTGCGGCATCGGCCGCGGACCCCTCACCGGCGTCGGCCGTCAGCGCCGCGCCTGCCCAGGCGTCCACAGCTGCCAGTGCGCGGGGGGCGTCGAGGTCGTCCGAGAGTGCTGCCCGGAGCTGGCCAAGGAGCGGAGCGGCTGAACCTGAGGGCGCGACCTCGGCCGCGGCGCGCCAGGTGCGGAGGCGTTCTTTGGCTTCGGCGAAGCCCTCCGCCGTCCACGACCAGTCGCTGCGGTAGTGGTGGGCCAGGATGGCCAGCCGGATCGCGGCCGGTTCCTCACCTTCCGCCCGGAGCTTGGAGACGAGCACCAGGTTGCCCTTGGACTTGCTCATTTTCTCGCCGTCCAGCCCCACCATGCCGGCGTGGGTAAAGTGTTTGGCCAGCGGCACCCCGGCCAGCGACCAGGCGTGGCCTGCGCCCATCTCGTGGTGCGGGAACACGAGGTCTGAGCCGCCGCCCTGCACGGTGAAGGGTGCGGGCAGGTACTGCTGGGCGATCACGGTACATTCGATGTGCCAGCCGGGACGGCCCGCACCCAGGGCGCCGCCGGGCCAGCTCGGTTCGCCGTCACGGGCAACGCGCCACAACAACGGGTCCAGGGCCTGCCGCTTTCCGGCGCGGCCGGGGTCGCCACCGCGCTCGGCAAACAGTTCCAGCATCTCGGCGTCGGAGAGCCCGGAGACGGAGCCGAGGGTCCAGGCGTCCTCTGCCTCGGCAGAGTGCTTGCCGGCGGCTTCGACGTCGTAATAGACGTCCCCGTCAGGCTCGCCCGCTCCCCCGGCCACGCGGTACGCCAAGCCCCGCTCCAGGAGAGACTCGATGGCCGGAACAATCCGCGGGATCGCCTCGACGGCACCCACGTAGTGGTCCGGCGCGAGGACGTTGAGGGCTTCCATGTCGGTCTGGAACAACTCGATCTGGCTGGCGGCAAGTTCACGCCAGTCAACGCCGGTCGCCGTGGCGCGCTCCAGGAGCGGATCGTCGACGTCGGTGACGTTCTGCACGTAGGACACCTGCTGGCGGCCGTCGCGCCAGGCCCGGTTCAGCAGGTCGAAGGCCACGTAGCTGGCCGCGTGCCCCATGTGGGTGGCGTCGTACGGGGTGATGCCGCATACGTACATGGACTGCTGCCCGGTTGCCTCAAGGGTGGCCGGGCCTCCCGTTACGGTGTCGAAAAGTCGCAGTGCAGGCATACTGCCCGGAAGCTGAGGAACGGGGCGGGAGATCCAGGATTTCACATCCCAAGCCTAGTGCTAGGCGCTGATGACATTGAAACCGAGGAGCAGGTACAGGGCCAGCCCCAGCAGGATGCGGTACCAGACGAAGATGCGGTAGCTGCGGGTCGAGACGTAGCGCAGGAACCAGCCGATGATGACGTAACCCACCACGAAAGCGATCACGGTGGCCAGGGCGGTCTCGGGCAGGCCGTAGGGACCGGTGATCCCGTCCTTGGAAACCACCTTGTACAGCTGGTACAGGCCGCTGCCGAATACTGCCGGGATGGCGAGCAGGAAGGAGTACCGGGCTGCGGCCTCTCTGGTGTAGCCCATCAGCAGGCCGGCCGTGATGGTGCCGCCGGAGCGCGAGACGCCGGGGATCAGGGCCATGGCCTGGGCGAGTCCGTAGAAGATGCCGTGCTTGTAGCTGAGGCTGGTGAGGTCGCGTTCCTGGCGCCCGACGGCGTCGGCTACGGCGAGGATCATGCCAAAGACGATCAACGTGGTGGCGACGATCCACAGGCTGCGCAGCACCGATTCAATCTGGTCCTGGAAGAGCAGGCCCAGGATGATGATCGGGAGGCTGCCCAGGATCACCAGCCAGCCCATCCGGGCGTCGGGATCCTGGCGGGAGACCCGGCCGGTGAGCGAGCCGAACCAGGCCTTGACGATCCTGACGATGTCACGCCAGAAGTAGACGATCACCGCGGTCTCGGTACCCAGCTGGGTGATGGCGGTAAAGGCGGCTCCGGGGTCCGCGGCGTTGGGAAGGAAGGCCCCCACAATCCGCAGGTGGGCGCTCGAGGAGATAGGGAGGAATTCTGTCAGTCCCTGTACAAGGCCCAGAAAGGCAGCTTCTAACCAGTTCACGTTTATAGACCCTACGTTATGGACGTTCCGAAGCACCGTAAGCTTGCAGGCATGCAGCAGCGTTATGTCGGCAACAGTGGGTTGCGTGTCTCGTCCCTTTCCCTTGGCACTATGTCGTGGGCCGGTGAGACGGATGAGCAGGACGCCTCGGCGCTGCTCCACGCCTTTGTCGACGGCGGCGGCACCCTGATCGACACCGCGGCGTCCTACGCCGGTGGCGGGGCCGAGGCGGTCCTCGGCGGAATGCTCGGCGACGTCGTCGCGCGGTCAGAGGTTGTTATCTCCACGAAAGCCGGGCTGACGACGTCGGGCAGCCGCCATAGCGTCGATACGTCCCGGAACGGGATGCTGTCCGGCCTCGACGCGAGCCTGGCCCGCCTCGGCACCGACTACGTGGACATCTGGTTCGCCCAGGCCTGGGATCCAAACGTGCCGTTGGAGGAAACCCTGTCGGCCCTGGAATTCGCGGTGCGGTCCGGCCGGGCGCGGTACGCCGGCATCTCCAACTTCACCGGCTGGCAGACGGCCAAGGCGGCCGCCGTGGCAGATTTCCCCCTTGTGGCCTGCCAGGCTGAGTACTCCCTGCTGCAGCGCAAGGCCGAAGCCGAACTGATTCCCGCCATCGAGGACGCCGGGCTCGGGCTCATGGCGTGGGGTCCGCTGGGCCGCGGGGTGCTCACCGGTAAATACCGAGGACACCTCCCGTCCGATTCCCGGGGTGCGCACCACAAACTCGCCGCTTACGTGGAGCCCTACCTTGAAGGCACCGCCTCCAGTGTTGTCGAGGCCGTCGCAATGGCGGCGAAGGGTTTGGGCCGGACTGCCCTGGACGTGTCCCTGAGCTGGCTCTTGTCGCAGCACGGCGTCGCCACGGGCGTGGTGGGGGCCCGGACGCCGGTCCAGTTGAAGGAAATTATGGACTCAGTGCTGACGCCATTGCCTCCTGAGATTGCGGCAGCTCTCGAGGACGTCTCCGCTCCCGCCTAACCCGCAGGATTCTTTCGGCCCATTCCGGGCAAACTCCCGGGTTCCGGACTTAATCTGAGTCCATGAACTTGCAGAACCTCGCGATAACGACCGGCGTTGTGCCCGTGGTTCTCTACATTCTGGCTGCCGCGTCCCTCGCTTGGCTGGTTTGGGGGCGCCGTCGGCATATCAGTCGCTGGGTGCCGGCCGCGGTTGTCGTGGCGGGCATTCTCAGCATTATAGTCTGGCTTTTTTCCGAACCTATCTGGAACCTGTGGGGTTCCCCGCTGCCCAAGCGCGTCTACGCGTTTGCAGGCATCGGCATCCTGGCGCTCCTCCTGGTGGTGCCGAAGATCCGGGACCTGCGGCGGCTGCCGGCCCGGATCGCCGTGCTGCCGGCGGCCCTTGTGGTGGTCCTGGCGTCCGGGTCCCTGATCAACCAGAACTTCGAGTACTACCCCACGCTTGGCTCCATCTTTGGGGACACCGGCGTGAAGATGGAAACCCTCGACCAGTTCAAGAACCAGGAACGCGGGAACCCGGTTCCGTTGTCGACGCCGAGTGAGGCTCCCACCACGCTGGCAAACTGGACGGCGCCGGAGGGTATGCCCAGCCAAGGGACCGTGATCCGGGCGTTCATCCCGGCACCCATCTCCCATGAGGTCTCCTCCACCGCCTTTGTCTACCTTCCCCCGGCGTACCTTTCCACTCCGCGGGCCGACCTGCCCGTGCTGGTCCTGATCCACGGAGTCCCGGGAGAACCGGTCGACTGGCTGCGCAACGGCCGGATCGCCCAGTTTATGGACGACTACGCGGCCTCGCACAAGGGGCTGGCGCCGATCATCGTGATGCCCGACGCCGGAGCCAAGTGGGCCAACTACCCCCCGCTGTGCATGAACAGCAAGCAAGGCCAGGCCGGCAGGTACCTCAGCGAGGACGTGCCCAACTGGATCAAGGCCACCTTCGGTGCCGGCAAGCACTCCACCAGCCAGTGGGCCATCGGCGGGTTCTCCTACGGCGGGACGTGCGCCATGCAGTTGGCCATGAACTACCCCGAGGTCTACCCGACGTTCATCGACAGCTCCGGCGAAAACCAGCCGACCATCCGGCAGGGCCACCAGGTGCTCCTGCAGCAGTACTTCGGCGGCAGCGCCGCGGAGTTCAAGAAGCAGAACGCCCTGGATGTCATCAAGACACGCAAGTACCCGCACACCGCCGGCATTGTCACCGTAGGCGCCGGGGATCCGTTCTTCCGGGCCCAGGGAGTCCAGGTCTACCAGGGCATGAAGAAGGCGGGTATCAACGTGCAGTTCCAGGAAGCGCCGGGCGGCCACGCCTGGACGGCCTGGAAGTACGGGGTCGAGAACAACATGGACTGGCTGATGACCCGCCTGGGGGTCAACGGCTGAGCTGCTGCTCGGGCTGGCCTGCCCGGACCGGCCGGCGCGCGGACTGCGGACCGGCGGTGACGTCGCGAAGCAGCCGCGCCGTATGGCGCAGTGACCAGGTTGGCAGATAGGCCTCGGCCAGGGCACGGCCGATCAGGGGCAGCGCCAGCGGATCCTGGTAAAGGATAAAGAGCGTCCGGTGCTGCGGCTGGAACCGCTGCTTGAACGCCGCCAGCGACCGGAAGCCATACACCGGCTCGAGGACGTCCCCCAGCCAGCGCAGCAGCCGGCCGGCGGGGGCTGCATCGACGTCGGCGGCCGCGACGTCCGGACCGCCGGGTTCCAGGACGGGAGCATCCTGCCCCCCGGATTGACCGCCCTGCCGGCGGCGCACCAGCGCCGTCGCCGGCACCAGGGGCGAGCCGGACAGCGAGATCTCGGTCATTGTGCCTTTGAAGCGGAGCACTGCGGAGGCGATCAGGAACTCCATCACGCCGTTAAAGCAGTCGTCGCGGCGGCGCATGAAGTCCAGCGTCCGGCTGACCAGTTCACCGTCGTGGAAGACCGGCAGCCAACTGGTGACGCCGAGGACCGCGCCAGCAGGGTCCACGGCCAGGCAGAGCAGCACGTGATCGTCCTTGAGTTGCTCCACGCCACCGAGGGTGAAGCCCATTTCCGGAAGCGACCGTGAGGCGGCCCACTGGCCGGAAATCTCGTGCACCTGGGTCTGCAAGGCTCCCGGCAGGTCACTGTAGGCGCCCCAGCGGGCGGTGATGCCGAGCTTCCTGGCCTTGTTCATGGCGGTCCGGACGCTTTGCCACTCCCGGCCCCGGAAGTCGACGTCGGCCAGGGGCAGGACGGTTTCCTGCGCCACCTCCAGGCTCTTGAAGCCCATGGACCGCAGCTCGGCACAGTGCGCGTCCGCCACGGAGTACCAGCACGGCGTCAGGGTCTGCTCCGCGCAGTATCTGGTGAATTCGCGCTCCGCGGCTGCGAAGTCCACGTCGTGGCCGAACGGGCCGCCCGCCGTCAGCGCGATGCCGTGCCGCAGCTGGTAGGCAATGCCCACCGTGCCGGTGGAGTTGAACCAGTACCGGTTGTTCGGCCACAGGGCCATCCACGAAAGTGATCCGCCGCCCTGGAAGACCAGCCGACGTGCGACGGCACGGTCGGTTTCCATACGGCGGTCCCAGAGCCGGCGCTTGGTGAAAATCACGAGGACGGCGATCAGGCAGATGAGCCAGAACGCAGCGCCGCCGTAGCTGAAGAGCAGCGAGGACCAGTAGCCCCGCGGGTGTACGGACACCGAGTACTTGAAGGAGAACGGGTAGGGCAGGAACATCCGCGGCAGGGTGGCCCCGAGAGCGAGCAGACCGGCACGGTGCCGGTCGTTGCCCTCGGCGAACCAGGCAATGACATACACAGCGACGAAGGCCCCGAAGACGGCCGGCACGATCACCAGTGCCCGGCGCCCGAGGACCGGATCCGTGTCCACGGCAAAGTGCCGGCGGTTGAACCACAGGGCAGCGGCAATGAGCAACGGCACCAGCACCACCGGAAGGATCTCCACGATGCCCGAGTCGACCGGAATCCTGCGCCGGCCGCTCCTGACGTACACCCCGAAGTGCGCGAAGAGCTGGAGGTACACCGCTGAGATCACTCCCACGGCCAGGTGCGCTCCGGTCGCGATCCACAGCGCCACCCGGTTCCCCCGCCGCAGCCCTTCCGCGCACGCGAGCAGGAGAAGCAGTGGCACCACCGACAGGGCCGCTCCCCCGGGCCCGTGCAGGCCGGGGCTGTGCATGATCTGGGGGCAACCGGCGTTGACGGCGGCGACGCAGTCGGTTTGGAGCTCGCTAAGGCTGGGCACGGGATTGACGATCAGGTTCCGGAGGGCCGCCAGCGGCCCGACGGGTGCCTGGGACAGTCCCGCCAGGACCGGACCTGCGGCGAAGACCGCCACGGTCATGGCCAGGACGGACCTGACGTCACGGCCGGTCCAGGGGTTCTCCCCCGCAGCGCGCCGGTCCGCCGTCCGTAGCCCCGCACGCGTCACCGGAGGGGCTGAGGAACGGGCTGAGGAACGGGCTGAGGCCATGGACGCCGCCCATCCGCTGGCCAGCCCGCACAGCGCGCCAAGGAACGTGAGCAGGTTCTGGGGGTGGCCGACGTAGAGCAGGAGCATGATCGTCACCGCCAGGCCGACGGAGCGAACCCGCCGCCGCCACAGCGGACCAAGGGCCGGGCCCGCGGCCATGACGGCAGCCAGGCTTCCCGCGAACGGGCCCGCCAATGCCGGGTGTTGCATGGAACTGAGCCAGCTGCTGCCGAGTTCATCACCGGCAGCCACGATCCCGACATAGAACAAGACGGCGGCCACATGGCCGGCTACCAGCGCCGCCGCGGCCCTTCCGCTCCCCAGTGCGAGTTCGGCGACCCCGACACATATGAGCAACACCAGGCTGGCAAGCACATACGAAGAGATGCCGCCGGGAAACAGCATGCTCGCCGGGATCGAAGCCCACTGTGAACTCGTCAGGGTGTCCGGGCCCACGTCCACGAACGCGATCAACGCTGACGCCGGGCCGGAAATCAGTGATCCGGTGGCGGCGCCGGCTACCCACATCAGGAGAACCGACAGCCACGTCACAGGGATCTGCCGCAGGCCATAGCCCATTTGCGGCCTGGTCCGCCGGGTTGCTGTTGGCCCCTGCACACGTTCGTCCACGCGGACCGGTGTGCTGCTCGTAGGCTTCATGTCCCCCGTCACTTCGAGTGCGGCAGCGCAACCCGTTACCGTGGCAGGGCTACGTCATGGCTGAAGCATATTCCGGTCCAGCCTGACGTTCGGGAGTAGTACGTACTCGCTTTTCAGCACCCCCGGCTGGGCTACCACTCGGGTGCCGGCAAGTACCGTGCCCGCCTCCGGGGCCGTTACCGGATGGCGCCCCGCAGCAGCCTGGCGGTGTGCCGGATGGACATCGTGGGCAGGTAGGCCTCAGTGACGGCACGGCCGATGACCGGCAGCGCCAGGGCGTCGTGATACATCATGTACAGCGTCCGGTGGCGTGGGTGGAATCGCTGTTTGAAAGCGGCGAGGGACCGGAATCCGTACACGGGTTCGAGCACGGCGCCCAGCCAGTCGAGGAAGCGGCCGATCGTGGCGCCGTCGTGCGTTTTTTGGTCGGCGTCGCCGTCGCGGACGGGCGCCAGCGGCGAACCAGACAGCGAAATTTCCGGCATGCTGCCGTCGAAATGGAGGACCGCGGAGGCGAGCAGGAATTCCATCACGCCGTTGAAACCGTCGGGGCTTCGGCGCATGAAGTCCAGGGTGCGTCCGGTGACGGCATCGTCCGTGAACACGGGGAGCCAACTGGTCACGCCATGGACCTTGCCTTCGGCGTCGACGGCAAGGCACAGCAACACGTTCTCGTCCTTCAGCTCCTCAATGCCGCCAAGGGTGAATCCCATCTCCGGAAGTGTTTTCTCCGAAACCCATTCCTCGGAAATCTCATGGACCTGGGTCCGGAGCGGGCCCGGGAGCTCGGCGTAGGTACACCACCGCGCCTCGACGGAGAGTTTGCGGGCCTTGTTGAGGGCGGTGCGGACGCCCTGCCACTCCTTGCCTTTGAATTCAATGCTGCCCAGCGGCAGCAGGGTCTCCTCGGCAACACGCACACGGCTAAACCCGAGGCGCTGCAGCAGTGGCCAGTGTTCGTCGGTGACGGAATACCAGCAGGGGGCGAGGGACTCCTGGGCGCAGAACGCCGTGAATTCCGTAATGGCGCCCTCCACGTCCTCGGCCCGGCCGAACGGCTCGCCGACGGTCAGCGCCACGTTGTAGTGCAGCTGGTAGGCAATGCCCACCGTCTCGGCGTCGTTGAACCAGTACCTGTTGTTGGGCCAGAGCGCCATCCAGGACAGCGAGCCGCCGCCTTGGCGGACCAGCCTCCGTGCCAGGGTGATTCCCCTGTCTGCCCGGAGGTCCCGGAGTTTACGGCTGGCGAACATGGCGAGGATGCTGATGAGGCAGATCAGCCAGAACACGGCCCCGCCGTAGCTGAAGATCAGCGGTGACCACACGCCGTGCGGATATACCGACACCGAGTAGCGGAAGGAGAAGGGGTAGGGAAGGAACATCCGCGGCAGGGTGGCAAGCAGGGCCACCAGCCCGGCCCTGTGGTTGTAGTTGTCCTCGGCGAACCACGCCACCACGTATGCGGCGACGAACACCGTAAAAACTCCGGCCAGCAGCAGCAGGGACCGCCGGCCGAGCACCGGATCCGCATCGACGTTGAAGTGCCTCCGGGAGGCAAACAAAGCCGCGGCGATGAGCAACGGCACCAGCACCACCGGCAGCACTTCAGTGACCCCGGCATCCACGGAGATCACCCGGGACCCGCTCCGGACGGACGCCCCGAACTGGGAGAACAGCTGCAAATAAATGGCGGAGAGCACGCCGATGACCAGCTGGACGGAGATCGCGACCCAGAGCGCGGCACGGTTGCCCCGGCGGAGTCCTTCGGCGCAGACCAGGAGGAGCACCAGCGGGACCAGGGACAGGGCTTCCAGGCCAGGGCCGCGGAGCCCCGGGCTGTGGATGATCTGGAGGCAGGATAGGTCGACGGCGGCCGAACAGCTCGCTTGGAGGTCGTTGATGGTGGGCAGCGGGTTTACCACCAGGTTCCGGAGCACGGCGAGCGGGCCCGAGGGTGCCTTGGCCAGGCTCGCCAGCGCCGGTCCGGCGGCAAAAACGGCGACCACCATAGATAGCAGCGCCCTGACTTCGCGGCTCGTGGAGTGCACAAAGTGGCCGGTCCCGCGCCGTCCGCCCAGGACGGCGCCGATGCCCAGGCCGCAAAAGACGCCCAGCATACTGTGCAGGCTCTGCGGGTGCCCGATGTACAGCAGCAGCATCACCGTCACGGCTATGGCTACGGAGCGTACCCGCCGGCGCCAGAGCGCGCTGATCCGTGGACTGGCTGCCATCAGGGCGGCCAGCGCCGCAGCAAACGGACCCATCAGCGCAGGGTGGCGGAGCGAGGCGAGCCAGTCGCTGCCGATCGCCGCCCCCAGCTCAACTGTTGCCACGTAGAGAAAGAGTGCCCCGAGGTGGCCTCCGACGAAGGCGATGGCCGTCCGGCGGACACCCATGGTGGCTTCGGCCAATCCGACGCACCCCAGGATCAGGGCAGTGGCGAGGATGTACGAAGCAAGAGGCCCGGGAAAGAAGACTGAGGAGAACACCGGCCACCAGCGCCCGGCCAGCAGGAGGTCAGGGCCTACCGAAACGGCGGCGAGCAGGCCCGGCGGGGGTCCGGAGACGACTGACCCGGTGCCGATTCCCAGGGTCCACATAAAGGCCGTCAGCGACAGGGCCAGCGGCATGCCCGCGGCGGTGCGGCCGAGCCGCCGCAACAATCGTCCCAGCAGCAGGGCAGGCCTGCTGCGGATCAATGGTGCAGGCAACAACATCCTCCGAAAATAACCCAACGTGGACCACGAACTCGGCTCATCGGTCGGAGCCAACAGGCCACCGAATGCATTCCGTGGGGAACATCCACAGAATATGCCTGCAAGCTGGGGAATTCCGGGGAGCAAGCTGGGGACGCCAGCGGAGTCGCCGGCGTCGTCCGTCCTGCTTAGTCCTTCAGGAGCTCGAGGTCTTCCTCGTCGTCCACGTCTTCGTCCTCGTCGTCGTCATCTTCTTCGTCAATGACTTCGAGGGGGGTAACCTCGCCGTACGCTTCGTAGAGGGAGTCGTCATAAACCTCGAAGGCATCGGCTACGGCGAAGAAGGCTGCCTCAACCGCGGGATCGCCGTCCCCCCGCCGTGCGGCGGAAGCGGCCAGATGTTCTTCGAGGGCGCCGGTTAGGGACTGAAGCGCGACACGCGGATCGATGCTCATGACTTCACGTTAGCCCGAAAAAGACGAAAATGGAGAGCGATGAAGGAACATTTTCTGAACAGCTCGGTCCGTCGGGAACGGGACTACGCACGTCAGTACGAGTACCTCGTATTGACGGTAAGCCCTGAGGATTCGCTGCCCGAGGCCCGCCGGATTCTTGCGGCGCATTCCGAGTATGGTAAGTGGGAGCTCGAACGCAGCGTCCTGTACGTGGGCGGCGGACGGCGCTTCTGGCTTCGCCGTAAGGTGATCCAGGTCCAGCGGACCGTCTAGGCTCAGCTGGCTAGGACTCCAGGGGACCCAGCCATGCCGACGCCACCGTGCCGTGCGCTGATTCGTCGTCCGACGGGTGGAACATACCCGCCAGGACATCGCGGTAAAGCCGTTCCAGCTCCGAACCCCGGAAGTAGCTCGATCCCCCGGAGACCCTGATGGCCAGGTCCACCACGGTGCGGGCGGTCTCGGTGGCACGCACCTTGACCCCGACGAGCTTGGGGAACCACTGTCCGCCGTGGTCCGTGAGGGCGTCGACGTCGGCGGCGACGGTGGCCAGCTGCGGGTAGAGGGCATCCATGGCCATCGCAGCCTCCGCCACCTTCCACCGGATATCCGGATCCTGGGCATAGCTGCGGCCACCGTTCTTGAACGAGGTGCGGCGTTTGACCGCCTCGACGCCCAACTGCAGTGCCCTCTCGCCAATCCCCGTGTATACCGCGGCCAGCAGGATCTCAAAGCAGGCAAAGATGGCGAAAATCAGCGGATCGGCGTTCGGACCGACCGGGAGCTTGCGGAAAATACGGGCCGGCGGCACCACAGCTCCCTTGAGGACGGTGGTGTTGGACTGGCTGGCCCGCATCCCCAGGGTGTCCCAGTCGGGCAGGATCTGGTACCCGGGAGTCTCGCGGTCAATAAAGCCGTGTACCAGCTCGCCGTCGCCGTCCCGGGCCGCTGCGTCCTTGCCGAAGATCCCCAGCCGGGTCCACGCCGGCGAGAGGCTCGTAAAGATTTTTCGTCCGGTGAACCCGTAGCTGCCGTCCGGCAGCGGCGTCGCCTCCGTACGGGAGTCGAAGAGCACGGAATCGTTGCCGGCCTCCGAATTGCCGAAGGCAAAGATTTCCCCCTGGGCCGCCTCTTGCAGGACGAAGTCCAGGGACGAATCACCGCGGGCGGCCAGCACATGCGCGACGCCGGTCCAGACCAGGTGCATGTTGATCGCCAGCGCCGTGGCCGGGGCCGCCGTTGCCAGCCGCCGTTGCAGTTGCGCGGCGCCGGCCAGGCCCAGGCCCAGCCCGCCGTCGGCCTCCGGGACGAAGATCTTCAGGTAGCCGGCGTCCGCTAGGTCCCGCAGGTCTTCGGTGAAAAACGTGTTCTCACTGTCATAGCCGGCCGCACGGCTGCGGATACGCTCCAGCAGGGCATCGGGAAGGATCTGCTCCAGGGAGGTCGTGGAGAGGGACATACGCTGTTCTTCCGCTCAGTAGTTGCTTAGCAGGGTGTTCAGCACCCTGGCGCCAAACTTCAGCGAGTCCGCGGGCACCCGCTCGTCCACGCCGTGGAACATACCCGTGAAGTCGAGCTCGTCCGGCAGCATCAGCGGCGCGAAGCCGTAACCGGTGATGCCGAGCCGGCTGAGGGCCTTGTTGTCCGTTCCGCCGGAGAGCGTGTAGGGCAGCACCTTCGCACCGGGGTCTTCGGAGTGGAGGGCGTCGATCATGGAGTCGACCAGGTTTCCGGCGAACGGCACCTCGAGGGAGACATCCTTGTGGACGTAGCTCACATCCACCCCGCTGCCGGCCAGGTCCCGGACAATTTCGAGGACCTGGTCCTGCTGGCCGGGCAGCGTCCGGCAGTCCACCAGGGCTTCCGCCGATTCGGGGATGACGTTGTGCTTGTAGCCGCCCTTGAGCAGGGTGGGGTTGGTGGTGTTCTGCAGCGTGGCGCCGACAAAGCGGGCCACGGTGCCGAGTTCCTTCAGGATCTTGTCGGGATCATCCGGGTCGAACTCCACCCCGGTGAGTTCCGTCACGCCGTCGAGGAATTGCCGGGTGGTGGGCGTCAGCTCCACCGGCCACTTGTATTCGCCGATCCGAGAGACGGCGCTGGCCAGCCGGGTCACGGCGTTGTCAGTATTGATCTGCGATCCGTGACCGGCGCGGCCGTGGGCCACCAGCCGCAGCCAGGAAAGGCCCTTCTCGGCCGTCTGCAGCAAGTAGGTGCGCTGGCCCCCGATCGTGGCGGAGAACCCGCCGACCTCGGAGATCGCCTCGGTGGCGCCCTCGAAGAGTTCGGGGCGGTGTTCGACGGCGTAGCCCGCGCCGTACTTGCCGCCGGCTTCCTCGTCGGCGAAGAATGCGAAGATCAGGTCCCGCTTGGGTTTGCGGCCGGTCCTGGCAAAGTCCCGCAGGACGGACAGGATCATCGCATCCATGTCCTTCATGTCCACGGCGCCGCGGCCCCAGATCAGGCCGTCCTTGAGCTCGGCGCCGAAGGGATCCACGGACCACTGCTCACGGAGGGCAGGGACGACGTCGAGGTGGCCGTGAACCACCAAGGCGCTGGCGGACGGGTCCTCCCCGGCCAGCCGGGTGACCACACTGGCGCGGCCCGGGGCGGATTCGAAGATCTCGGCTTCCAGCCCTACCTCCGAGATGAGCCCTGCGGTGTACTCGGCGGCTGCGCGCTCCCCCGGGCCGGACCCATCGCCGAAGTTGGATGTGTCTATCCTGATCAGTTCCTGGCAGATCCGGACGACCTCGTCTTCGGGCCGAATGTCAGTCATATCGCTCCTCGTCGCAGTGGCTCAGTACTGGCTTCAGCCTACCCATTGGCCCCGATTATTTGTTTCCGGAAACTTCGTGTAGAGTCTTTCTCGCTGCTTCCGAGAAAAGCAAAACGCTGAAAGGCGAAATTCTTCCCGGAAATACCACCTGCGCGGGTGGCGGAATGGCAGACGCGCTAGCTTGAGGTGCTAGTCCTCGAAAGGGGGTGGGGGTTCAAGTCCCCCTCCGCGCACAATGAGAAAGGCCCTTAGGATCCACGGATTCTAGGGGCCTTTTCTTTGCTATCCAAGCTAACTCCGGGTTCGCCCTCAGACTCCCACCGAAGCGGCCTCGTTCCGTCCCGGTCGCCGAGAGAACGGCAGCCGCGTCTCAGACGTTGGCCGTGAAATAGTTGGCGACCTCGTAATAGGTGGTCGTCGGGGGTGCCGGGAAGCCGGCCTCCATACTGAGCGGCCCGATCTTCTCCTGAGCGAACTGGTCGTACCGTTCGCGGGATTCCCACACGTCGGTGATGAGCAACTTGCCATCCGTTTCGGCGGCCCAGTGGGAAATGGACCCTTCCGGGCCGGGTCCGCCCGGGGTGAGGCCCATTTTCTGGTTGACCTCGTTGTACTGCGCCAAGGTGGCGCCCTTGAATTCCATGATGATTGCGACAGCCATTTCGTGCTCCTCTGCACTTGCAGGCACGCAAGTTGCGGCCCGCGATTGAACCGGCAATTCCCGGTTTACGCTTCCCGTCCGACGCCGTCAACGGTCTTTCGCGCCCGCCCGGGAGCATACTTGGACCATGACGGACCGTGAGGATTTCCTGGTCTGGGTGGAGTCAGCGCTCCACCAGGCGGAACTTGCACTGCACAGCGGGGATGCTGGACCGCGGCGGCGCATCTGGTCGCGCACGGAACCCGTCAGTGTCCTCGGGGCGTGGCGCAACGCGCAGGGTGTAAGCGAACTCGATGAGCTGTTTAGCGCGTTGGAGAAGAGCTTCTCGAACTGCACCTCGTACAGCTTCGAGGTTCTGTCATACGACGTCGTAGGCGACATGGCCTATACGGCGGGCCTGGAGCACATTTCCGCGGAGGTTGACGGCACCCCGCGCACCTATACCCTCAGGGCTACCCAGGTGTACCGCCGGGAGGCGGGCCAGTGGCGGGTGGCACACCGTCACGGCGACACCGTAGTCCCGGAGGCGTAGTCCCAGAGCCTTAGTCACAGAACCGTAGGCCGGCCGCTAGACGGCGAGCAGGTCCGCCGGCATGTGCCCTGTCAGGGACGCCAGGGCACGGGGCCGCACGTCGGCCCACTCTTCAGTCAGCATGGACAGGATGACGAAGTCCCGCCACATGCCGTCGACGTTTCGGGAGGACCGCCGTCGGGTCCCTTCGGCCGTAAAACCGAACCGTACCAGCGAGGCCAGGGACCGTTGGTTGCGGGCATCAACGTCGCACTCCACCCGGCCGGCGCCGCTGGAGAACAGCCAGTCGAGCAGGGAAATTTTCACTTCGTGATTCACCTTGGCGCCCCAGAAATCCGGATCGAGGACGGTCCGGCCGATTTTCACCCGCTCGGTCCAGGCGTCGTGCTCGGTGATCCCGGTTGTCCCGATGAATCTGGACTGGCCCAGCGGAAGCTGCTGATAGACCGAAAAGACCTGCAGCCCGGCGAAGCGGCGGTCCACGAAAGCGTTCAGGGCGCGCTCCCCCGCGGGCCGGGGTTCACTGTCGCTGAAGCCCTGCGACCAGATTTCGTCGCGGGCCAGCAGGCGCGCGAGCGGCTCGACGTCGAGGGGTGTGAACGGTGCCAGGACAAACCTGCCGGTGACCGTGTGAAGGGTCGGCAGGGTGTCAGGAAGCAGCAGCGCCATTGCGGCCTTTCTGGTGCGCGGTGATGCGCCGGTCAGGGGGAAACGGGGGCCAGGAATGTCCGCTGAAATGCGCTGGCAAGAGAAATTATCACCCCGGAACCGCACCCCGCAACGACACGCGGGAACCGGCCCGGCAGCAGCGCCTCCGCCGGTCCGTCCGGCGTTGTTGCAGGCCGGTTAATAGCCTTCCGGCACTGGCTGACCGGCGGCGGGATGGAGGGCCTGCTGGACTGTTTGGAGGAGGGACCGGAACCGCTCGTCACCGGGCAGATCCTCGATCAGGACGACGCCGTCGGGCCCCGCCAGCGGGATGCGCCAGTTCGGATATTCGGTACTCGTTCCCGGCTGGTTCTGGATCCGGCTCTCCCCTACGGCGTCCACCAGCGCCACCCCCAGCAAGGACGACGGCGTCAGGGCGGTGAACTCATACAGCGCCTCGACGGTGGCTTGCTCCCCTGCCTCCCCCGTTGCCGGCAGCAGCCCGCGCTCCCGAACCAAAGCCAGCACGGCCTCCTGTTCGGCGGCATCCGCGGTCCGTTCCTCCGCGACAGGTCGCCGCAGCAGTCCGAGAGACTCACGGAGGGCTACGTGCACACCCGCCAGGTAGCCCGCGGTCGGCGGCAGGTCATGGGTGTTGACGCTCGTGAGGCACGCCGGCCGGTACCGCTCGGGGACGAGCGGGCCGTCGTCGTCGTGCTCGAACCACAGAATCGAGGTGCCGAAGATGCCCCGCTCGGCCAGATAGTCCCGCACCCAGGGCTCAAACACGCCAAGGTCCTCCCCGATGACCACCGCCCCGGCACGCTGGGCCTCCAGGGCTAGGATCCCGATCAGCGCCTCGTGATCGTAGTAGACGTACGTTCCCTGGTCCGGCCCTGCGCCCTCGGGGATCCACCAGAGCCGGAACAGGCCGAGAATGTGGTCCACCCGAATGCCGCCCGCATGGCGCAGCACGGTCCGCAACATGTCGCGGTAGGCGGCGTAGCCGGATTCCGCGAGCCGGGCCGGGTGCCAGGGCGGCTGGGTCCAGTTCTGGCCCTGTTGATTGAACATATCCGGCGGGGCGCCCACCGTGACGCCCTGGGCCAGGACACCGGCGAGGGTCCAGGCGTCCGCCCCGCCGCGCTTCACCCCGACTGCGAGGTCGTGGATGATGCCGAGGCCCATGCCGGCCCGGCGTGCGGCGTCCTGGGCCGATTCCAGCTGCTGGTCGCAGATCCATTGCAGCCAGCGGTAGAAGTCGATCCGGTCCGCGAGCGCAACGCGTTGTCCTTCGCAGTAAGCGCTATCCGGGGAGACGGCGTCTCCGGCCCACTCGGCAGCCCCGGGGTCCAGGGTTTCGGCGAGCGCGCACCACAGCGCGAAGTCGTCCAAACCCCGGCCATGCTCCCGGCAGAAGTCACTGAAGTATCGGGAGCGGCCCGGGCCCCGCCAGACACGGAACATGAGCTCCAGCGCAGTCAGCTTCGCCGCGTAACTGGAATTGCGGTCCAACAGCTCCGCCTGTGTGTTGGCAGCCTTTTGGCTGGCGGCCAGCCGGGATGCCTCGGCGAGTGCGCCCGGCTCGAGGTAGGCGTACTCCGGAATGTCCTCAACCCGGATGTACAGGGGGTTGAAGAACCGCCGCGTGGCCGGCAGATACGGGGAGTCCTCGACCGGGGGCCGCGGTTCGGCGGCGTGCAGCGGGTTCACCAGGACGAACCCGGCTCCCTCCGCACCCGCCACCGCGGCCAGCTCCGCCAGATCCGCGAAGTCGCCGATGCCCCAGGACCGCCCGGACCGGACGGAGTAGAGCTGTGCCGTCAGCCCCCAGCTGCGGCGCCCTCCGAGGGCGGCGGTGGTGCGCAGCCTGTCCGGCGTCACCACCAGCGGGCACTGGGCGCTCCGTCCTGCGGTGTCCGCGTGGATGGTGTGCCAGCCGAGGCCCAGGCCATCAGGCACCGCGAAACTGGCCTGCCCGGTCAGGACGCCGTCCACGTCGACGGGAGGCTCCCAGTTCTCCAACTGCCGGGCCTCGTGCCGGTCTCCGTCCTCGGCCACGATCCACACACTGACGCTGCTCCCGTGCGGGACGTGGACGTGGAACGACGCCGCCGCCCCCTCCCGCGCTACCACGATGGGAGGCAGCAGCCGGCGCCACGGCGCCTTTCCGGCGTCCTCCAGGGCGAGCCGCATTTGCTTCGACCCCGTGCAGGGAACGCCGAGGGCGGTAAGGACGCCGCGCAGGGTCTCGGCGGCGACGGACCTCTCCGCCCCGTCCCAGCCCCAATAGGAGGTGTCCACCCCATGGGCAGCCGCCAGCCCGCGGAGCAGGGCATCGTCGTCCGCCGGTTCCTGGCGGGAATTCGCCGCGAGATCGTCCATGAGGGCCTCAGCCGCTGACCGGGGGTGCCGCCGGCCCGGGACCGGGCTGAGTCTCGTGGGTGTGCTCCCCGTGGATGTGCGCCTCCCCCACCAGTTCCTGAAGGCCCGCCACGGACTCGGCAAGGCTGAGCCCCGGTGTCGCGATAATGAGGGGCATCAGCAGCCGGTTTTCTTTGTCCAGGTGCAGGGCGAAGATGTGGCCGATGGCGCCGGCGGCAACGGCGGCGTCCACGCCGCGGGAACCGCGCAGCCGTTCGACGAGCGCGACGATCACCTGGTGTTCGGCAAGCATCGCAGCCACAAGCAGGCGGCCTTCCGGGACGGCGCCCGCGCCGCCGTACAGGGGTCCTTCCTCCGCGAGCGCGTGCGGGACGAGCTCAGTCTCACACCACTCGACCAGCACCTCATGGGCCTCGTGCTCGCCTGCTGTGTCCCGGGCGCCCACGGCACGGGTGAGGGCGGCAATCAGGGCCTCGAGCCGTCTGAGCATCCCGGCATGGTGGGTCTCCACGGCGGCGAGGGCCCGCTCGTCGTCCTGCCCGTCGCTGGAAACCGGCATATCCATGGCATCTCCCTGGTCGGGCCTGACTCTGCTGCTGATCAAACTGTACGGCCGGCCCGTCACCGCGAACAGGGCCTGTCCCCGGATCCCGGAACCGGGAGCCCGGCAGCCGGTTCGGCAGTGCCCAGGTAGCCGCGCTAGCCTTGCACCTTATGGTCGACGTCGAACGGTTCCGGAAGCTCCTTGTTGAGGAGCGCCAACGAAAACTTGCGTTGCTGCCCGCGCTACGCAGCGACATCGCTTCCGTGAACGCTGCCCGGCAGGACTCCAATGTCGACGACGAACACGACCCCGAGGGTTCAACGATCGCTTTCGAACTGTCACAGGCCTCCGCGCTCCTGGAACAGAGCCGGGCCGGCCTGGCCCAGATCGACGCCGCCCTCGCCCGGATCGAGCACGGCACCTACGGCATCTGCGCCGTGTGCGGCGGACCGATCGCCGAGGGCCGGCTGGAAGCCAGGCCCTGGACGCCCTACTGCATCCGGCACAGCGCCGGCAAGCCCTGACAGCTACGGCATCACACGAAAGGCCCCACCGCTCACATGAGCATTGAATCAACGGCTCTGACCGCCAGCGACCTCGCCGGAACCTGGTGGCAAAGGATCATCGCCGGATTCGGCCATGCCCCGGTACCCGTGGTCACCGGAACCGAACTCCTGCTGGTGGTGGCTGTCGCCATCGCGCTGTCCCTGCCGCGTGCCAGCTGGCGGTACTTCGGCCTCCTCGCCACCGTGACCCACGAACTGGGCCACGCCTTCGCCGCCCTGATGACCGGCCAGCGGCTCGGCGGCATCAAGCTGAGCCTGGACCACTCCGGCACCACCACCACCTTCAGCCGCCGTCCCTTGGCGGCCGTCTGGTCCACGTTCTGGGGCTACCCGGTCCCGGCCGTGGTGGGCGCTGCCATGGTGTGGTCCGGCGTCAACGGCTGGGGACCGGCGGCGATGTCTGTCGGCACGCTGCTGCTGCTGCTTTCCTTCCTGTTCCTGCGTAACGGCATCGGTGTGCTGATCACGGCGGCGGCTGTCCTGGCTGCGGTGCTCCTGGTCCTGTTCGTCCCAGCCCAGTTCATCGGCCACGTCATGATCGGGCTGGGCCTCGCCCTGCTGGTCGCCGCCGTCCGGGACCTGGCCAAACTCGCCGCGGTGCATACCCGGCACCGCACCCGCCTCTCGACGTCGGACGCCTACCTCCTCGCCAGGTCCACCCGGGTGCCGGCAGCAGCATGGATCGGACTCTTCACCCTGGTGGTGGCAGGTGCATGGTGGGCCGCCTGGCTGTCCATTGCCCCGGTCTTCACCGGACTCATCGGCCAGGCGCTTCACCAGGCCGGCTAAGCCCCCGGGGCCCCGCTCCAGCCCGCCGCGCCGGACTGCGCATAGGCTGGGACCATGACTGAGACAACCACTGGAACCGAGTTCAGTACCCGGGGCGCCTATGTCACCGGCGGCGCGGAATTCACCCGGGACACCAATTACATCGAGGACCGGATCACCCGCGACGGCGCCCCTGGCCCGCACGGCGAACCCGGCTGGCCCGTGGAACCGGGCCGGTACCGCCTGGTCGCGGCCCGGGCCTGCCCGTGGGCCAACCGGACGGTCATTGTCCGCCGCCTGCTCGGCCTCGAAGACGTGATCTCCCTCGGCCAGCCCGGCCCCACCCACGATGCCCGGTCCTGGACTTTCGACCTGGACCCCGGCGGCAAGGACCCGGTCCTCGGGATTGAACGGATCCAGGAGGCCTACTTCCGCCGCTTCCCGGACTATCCGCGCGGCATCACGGTCCCGGCGATCGTCGACGTCCCCAGCGGAGCCGTCGTCACCAACAACTTCCCGCAGATCACCCTGGACTTCTCCACGGAGTGGACCGAATTCCACCGCGACGGCGCCCCGGACCTGTACCCGGAGGCCCTCCGCGAGGAGATCGACGCCGTCAACAAGCGTGTTTTCACCGAAGTGAACAACGGGGTCTACCGCTGCGGTTTCGCCGGTTCCCAGGAAGCCTACGACGCCGCCTACGACAGGCTCTGGACCGCACTGGACTGGCTGGAGGAACGCCTCACCGGACAGCGGTACCTGGTGGGCGACACCATCACCGAGGCGGACGTCCGGCTCTTCACCACACTGGCCCGCTTCGACGCCGTCTACCACGGGCACTTCAAATGCAACCGCCAGAAGCTGAGCGAAATGCCCGCACTGTGGGCCTACGCCCGTGACCTGTTCCAGACACCCGGGTTCGGCGACACCACGGACTTCGTCCAGATCAAACAGCACTATTACATCGTTCATGAGGACATCAATCCCACCGGCATCGTGCCGAAGGGCCCGGACCTGGCGAACTGGCTCTCGCCGCACGGCCGGGAAACCCTCGGCGGGCGGCCCTTCGGCGACGGGACACCGCCCGGACCGGTCCGCGCCGGCGAGGAGGTCACCGCGGGACACGGCGCAGCCTGACCCGGACAGATCCGTGTCCGGGGCGGCGGGCTAGGGTGGTCCAATGAATTCTTCCCCGGGTCCTGTCTGTGAACCGCACACCCGCGCGCTGTCCCGCGGGACGGCCGCGCCGGAGTTCACGCCGGTCCGTGAACTCTTCGACTCCTTCCTGGCCGAGGATCCGGAGTACAGCGCACAGCTTGCGGTCTACCGCGCCGGCACCAGGGTGCTTGACCTTAGTGGCGGACCGGGGCTCGGCCCGGGTGAGATCACCGGGACCTACTCGTGCTCCAAGGGGGCCGCGGCCCTGGTCATCGCCCTGCTGGTCCAGGACGGACTGCTGGACCTGGACGCCGCGGTGGCCTCCTACTGGCCGGAGTTCGGTGCCCATGGGAAGGGCCGGATCACCGTCCGGCAGGCCCTCTCGCACCAGGCCGGACTGCCGGGCATTGCAGGCGGATTCGCGCTCGCAGAGTTTCCGACGGCGGCTGCCGCCAGCCGGCTGGCGGCGGCCGCCCCGCTCTGGCGTCCGGGAGGGACGTTCGGCTATCACGCCCTCACCATCGGCATCCTGATGGAGGAGCTGTGCCGCCGGGCCGCCGGCACCCCGCTCCAGGAGCTCTACGACCAGCGCATCCGACTGCCGTTCGGCGTCGACTTCTTCCTCGGACTGCCGGCGGAAGACGAGCCGCGCTACCGCCCCGTGCTCTACACGGAGGATGCCGACACCTGGCTCGACCCGCTCAGCCAGGCCGGGCTGAACAGCAATGCGCCCGTGAGCACCATCATGGAACTGCCCAACCACCGCATCATCCGGGCCGGCGGCATGAGCAGCGCCGGCGGCGTGGGCTCCGCGGACGGACTCGCCCGGCTCTACGCCGCGGCCACCACCGGGGTGGACGGCAAGTCCGGCTTCCTCTCGGCCCGCACCATCTCACTGATGGCCGAGGAGCAGGTCTGGGGACTGGACCGTTCCTCGGGACAGGACAACGCCTTCGCCGTGGTCTTTATGAAACCCCAGCCCGGACGGGACTTCGGCAGCCACCTGGCCTTCGGCCACGAAGGCGCCAATGCCGCCCTGGGCTTCGCCGACCCCGGGCACGGAATCGGGTTCGGCTACGTCCCCCGGCGCAGCGAGGAGGGCCGCACCAACGGACGGGCCCAGCGCCTGTCCGCCGCGGTCCGGAGGGCCTGCCTCGCAGCCCGCTGACCAGGGACGGAGTTCGTCCAGTTGTCGCAGCGACGCCGCGGCCCTAGGGTGAGCCGGGATGGCAAATGCAACCAACCCCGACACCGGCGGCCACCCTTCCCTGGCCCGACGGCTCGCGCGGACCGTCACCGGAAGCGTCACCGCCGCCGTACTGTGGCCGCGGCTCCAACTGGCGACCAAGGCGGGGCTGGCGGCAGGGATCGCCTTCTTCATCGCCCCGTACATGCCCGGCTCGGCGGCGGAATACCCGTACTACGCACCCCTCGGCGCCCTTGTGGCCATGTACGAGAACGTGTCCGGTTCAATGCGGCAGGGCGTCCAGACGCTGGTGGGCCTGGCGATCGGCGTCGGCCTCGCGTTCACCCTTTTTAGCCTCGGCAACCCCACGCCGCTGACGGTGGCGCTGGTGATGGGCCTGGGCGTCATCCTGGCCGGCCTGCCGCGCATCGGGTCCGGCAGCGACTGGATCCCCACCGCCGCCCTGCTGGTGCTGCTGGTGGGCGGGCACAACCCGGACAAGTTCTCCTTCGGCTACCTCTTCCAGATGGGCGTCGGCGTCACCGTCGGCATCGTGGTGAACCTCCTCGTCTTCCCGCCCCTGCACTTCCGCGCCGCGGCCCTCAGCCTGGCCGAACTGCGGCTGGCCCTGTCCCAGCAGCTGGTGGACATGGGCAAAGCGCTGCGGGAAAACTGGCCGCCGGAGCACGAGGACTGGTCCCGCCGCTCCGAAGCCCTGGCCGCGCACGCCCGCTCGGTGCGCGCGGCTGTGCAAAAGGCCGACGCCAGCCGCCAGGCCAATCCCCGGCGCCGGCTGCATCCGCGCGACGTCGACGCCGACTACAGCAACCTGCGTGACCTTGAGCGGCTGACGTTCCATATCCAGGACGTCACCCAGGTGCTCTCGGACGTCATCTGGGCTACGGACAACCCGTTTGTCATCCCGGACGGTCATGCCGAGCCGCTCGCGGAGGCGATGACCACCGTGGGCGAGGTCATTCGCGCCGCCGACGAGGACGATCCGCAGCGCCAGGCCGAACTGGCAGCCAAGGCTGATGCCACCGTCACCGCGTTCACGGCGCGGATCGCCGGGGACGACCGGCCCGTCGAGGCCCCGAGCGCCGTGGAATCGATCCTCCTGAGCCTGCACCGGATGCTGCGTGTCCTGAAGTCGGGCGAGGGGAATCCGGGGCCGGCGGATTCCCCAAAGGCCCCGGCCTAGCCCAGGCCTGTCCGGACCTCCAGTGAGCCTGGTCCCTTAGGCCAGGCCGCCGGCCAGCTGCTGGTACGCGGGGTGGAGTTCCTGCCAGCGGGCAGCGGCGTCGCAGGGTCCGCCGCCGGCGAGGTAGGCGCCGAGGTCTTCAAGATGGATCTGGTCGCCCGCACCGTAGGCGGCGATCTGTGCCACCGGCATCCCGCGGTCCTCGAGGACGACGGCGGTGTGGTCCCCGTCCGCGGTGAGCGTCACTTCCATGGCACCGTCCGGCTCGCCGGGCGACGTCGTAGAAATCAGCAGCCGCTGCCCGGGGTCGCACACGTCCACGCGGCAGGTCCCTTCCCAGCCGCTGGCGAAGTGGCGCGCCCGGAAAACACCGCCGAGACGCAACTCCCCGTCCACGACGCCGAGCCAGCGGGCCAGGCGCGCAGGGTCGGTCAGGGCCAGCCACACCTCCCGGCTTCCGGAGTTGATTCGGGCTTCCAGCCGGACAATCCCGCCGTCCTCCGTGGCGCTCAGGGTGCCCAGGACCCGGACGCTTTGGGACTCAGTGCCGGTCGATTCGGTGCTGGTCATTGCGTACTCCCTCAGCCGTGGGCGCCGCGGGCCATCCCGCCGCGCCGGTGTGACGTGCTGCTCGTCGGTGAACCGGAAACGCTTTGGAGACTACCCGACGGCGGCCGCCCTGTGATCCCCCGGGCGGCCGCCGTCGTCGTGCAGGTTGCGCCGAGGCGCGGAGCTTACGCCAGGGAGGCCACGGACCCGCTGAAGTGTTTCCGCCCCGAGCGGGGGCTCCACGCCACATAGTCAGAACGCAGCCACGCGCCGTCGTCGGCCTGCCCAGTGCTGATGTCCAGCGCCACCCGCGCGGGCAGGAACACCGGGGCCTCAAACGCGACATCCCAGCTGAACGCGTCGCCCTTGGCGGCGCCGACGTCCGCCAGCGCCCTCGAGGCCAGGTACATGCCGTGGGCGATCGAGCGCCGCATCCCCAGAGCCTTGGCGCTGAGGACGCTGAGGTGGATCGGGTTGAAGTCACCGGAGACGGACGCGTAGGCCCGGCCGGTGTCCACCCCAAGCTGCCAGAGCGCGGTCGGATCCGGCGGGGTGAAGCCGTTCGGCGTTGCCGCGGCAGTCGGCTTGTCGATCCCGGGCAGGAACACCCCTTTGGCGAGATAGGTGGATACCCCGCGCCACCGCAGGGTTTCCTCTCCGGCCCCGCGGACCTCTGCCACCAGGTCCAGCTGTGTCCCGGCCCGGTGGCCGCGCAGGTTCTCGGCCCAGGCCCGAATGTCCAGGGCCTCGGAGAAGAGGACCGGCCCGGACTGGACCACCTTGTTGGTGAGATGGATCATTCCCAGCAGCGGCAGCGGGAAATCATCCCGGTTCATCACCGACATGGACAGCGGAAACGCCAGGGCGTGGATGAATCCCGCCGGCAGGGTATCGCTCGCGGTCTCGCCGATCAGGTGCTGGTAGGCGGTCAGGTTGGCCACCCCGGCCCGGACACCCCGCACCTCATGGCTGCAGCCGGGCAGTTCCGTCCCGGTCTGCGCCCCCAGGAGCCGCCGGCGTGCGGCCGTCGCGGCGGCATTCACGTACAGCTTGGACAGGGAGGGCATCTCGCCAAGAATGACCGGCTGGGTGCCGCTCATGCGCCCACCAGGTTCTGGCCGCAGACACGCAGCACCTCGCCGGAGATTCCGCCGGCGGCATCACTGGCGAGGAAGGCGATGGCCTCGGCCACGTCCCCTGGCTGGCCGCCCTGCTGCAGGGAGTTGAGTCGGCGTGCCACTTCGCGGGTGGCGAAGGGAATCCGCGCCGTCATTTCGGTCTCGATGAAACCGGGGGCGACGGCGTTGATGGAGCCGCCGCGGTCCGCCAGCAGCGGCGCCGTGGCCCGGACCATGCCCATCACGCCGCCCTTGGAGGCAGCGTAGTTCGTCTGGCCGCGGTTGCCGGCGATGCCGCTGGTGGAGGCGACGGAGACGATGCGCGGGGAGTTCCGGAAGTGCTCGGAGGCCAGCAGGGCCTCGTTGATGCGCAGCTGCGCGGCGATGTTCACGCCGATCACGGAAGTCCACCGACTCTGGTCCATGTTGGCCAGGAGTTTGTCCCGTGTGATGCCGGCATTGTGGATGACAATGTCCAGCCCGCCGTGCCGTTCCACGGCGTGGTCGATGATGCGCCGGCCGGCGTCGTCGCGGCTGATGTCCAGTTGCAGGGCCGTGCCGTGGACTTCGTTGGCGACCTTGGCCAGGTGGTCCCCGGCGGCCGGGATATCGACGACGACGACGGTGGCGCCGTCGCGGTACAGCGTGCGGGCGATGGCGGCACCAATGCCCCGGGCGGCGCCGGTGACAACCGCGACCTTACCGGCCAGCGGCTTCTCGGCGTCAGCCGGCAACTGGCCCGCGCCGGAGGTGACGGTGAGGAACTGCCCGTCCACGAAGGCGGAGCGGCCGGAGAGGAAAAAGCGGAGGGCGCCGAGGGTGCTCGGGCTGGTGGTGGTGGCGCCGTCGGCGAGCAGGATGCCATTCCCGGTGGCGCCGCCCCGCAGTTCCTTGGCCAGTGACCGAAGCAACCCGTCGATGCCCTGCCGGGCGGCGGCCGCGGCCGGGTCGGCGGTTCCCGCGGCGGCCCGCGAGACAGTGATCACGCGGGCGTTGGCGGCGAGGTCCCGCAGCGACGCCGCAGCGGAGAGCACCGGCTTTTCCAGGTCCTCGGGCCGGGCGGCCTCGTCCAGGACCAGGATGATCGCGCCGAGCTTCTCACGCGGCACCGCGTGGCGGCGGACATCCAGGTCCCAGGACAGCAGGGTGGCGGCCAGTTCGTCGGCGCCGCTTCCGGTGCCCTGCACCAGAACGGGTCCAACCACCAGCGGCTGGCCGGGCCGGTGCCGGCGCAGCACGGCAGGCTGCGGGAGCCCGAGCTTCTTGGCGAGGTCCTTGCCGAGGCCCTTGCTCACGAATTGTGTGTATTTGTCAGTCATCCGGTCCCCCTAGTGTGCTTCAAGAATGGCGACGACGCCCTGGCCGCCGGCGGCGCAAACGGAAATGAGGCCGCGGGCCGGGCGGCCGCCGACCTGCCCCTTGGCGTGCAGCATCTTTGCCAGTGTGGCGACGATGCGCCCGCCGGTCGCCGCGAACGGGTGCCCGGCGGCGAGGGAGGAACCGTTGACGTTGAGCTTGGCGCGGTCCACGCTTCCAAGGGCCCCGTCCAGGCCCAGCCGGGTCCGGCAGAACTCCTCGTCCTCCCACGCGGCCAGGGTGCTCAGGACGGTTCCGGCGAAGGCTTCGTGGATTTCGAAGAAGTCGATGTCATCGAACGTGAGGCCGTGGCGGGCCAGCAGGCGCGGGACGGCGAAGGCGGGCGCCATGAGCAGGCCGTCCTTGCCGTGGACGAAGTCGACGGCGGCGGCCTCCCCGTCAAGGACGGTGGCGAGCTTGGGCAGGTCGTGGGCGTCGGCCCACTCCTCCGTGGCGAGCAGCACAGTGGACGCGCCGTCGGTCAGCGGGGTGGAGTTGCCCGCCGTCATGGTCGCCTCGGCCCCGAGGTTCTTGCCGAAAACCGGCTTGAGCCCGGCGAGCTTTTCCTTGGTGGTGTCCGGGCGCAGGTTGGAGTCCCTGCTCAGGCCCCGGTAGGGGGTGAGGAGCTCGTCGAAGAAGCCGGCATCGTACGCGGCGGCAAGGTTGCGGTGGCTGTTGTAGGCCAGTTCGTCTTGGGCTTCGCGGGTGATCTTCCATTGCGCGGTGGTGAGGGCCTGGTGTTCGCCCATGGACAGTCCGGTGCGCGGCTCGCCGGTGTTCGGCGCGTCCGGGGCGAGGTCCTTGGGGCGGATCCGGCTCAGGACCTGGAGACGCTGCGGCAGGGTCTTGGCGCGGTTGAGGTCCAGCAGGATTTCACGCAGGCCTTCGCTGACGGCGATGGGGGCGTCGGAGGCCGAGTCCACGCCGCCGGCAATGGCGGAGTCGATTTGGCCGAGCTTGATCTTGTTCGCCAGGCCCAGCACGGTTTCGAGACCGGTGGCACAGGCCTGCTGCAGGTCGTAGGCGGGGGTTTCGGCCGAGAGCGCCGAGCCAAGGACGGCCTCCCGGGTGAGGTTGAAATCCCGGGAGTGCTTCAGGACGGCGCCTGCGGCGACTTCGCCGATCCGTTCATCCTGCAGCCCAAACCGGGCAATGAGGCCGTCGAGTGCAGCGGTGAGCATGTCCTGGTTCGAGGACTTGGTGTACGCGCCGCCGGTGCGGGCGAAGGGGATGCGGTTGCCGCCGACGATCACGGCCTTGCGGAGCTGGGGGGCTGCGGTCGCGCGCGGGGTGCGGGAAGCCGTCTCCTGCGGTCCGGTTGCGGACGTTCCGTTTTCAGTCATGAGCTGTCTCCTTTGATCCAAGCGGTTACTGATACCCAGCGTACCTGATACGCTGGGTATCGTGAACATCCTGAAGGCTGAACCCCCCGTCCCGGCCGCGCCCACGCCGTCGGGCGGCAGCGCCGGAGTTTCCGCCGCGCCCGTTACCGCGGTGGACGGCCGGGCGTCCCGCTGGCAATCGCACCGCGAAGAGCGGCGCCGTGAGTTGATCAAATCGGCTCGCAAGGCGGTCCACTCACTCGGGAGCGAAGCATCGATGGAAGACATCGCGGCGGCGGCCGGAACATCCAAATCCGTGTTCTACCGCTACTTCGGCGATAAAGCCGGGCTCCAGCAGGCTGTAGGCGAGGTGGTCCTGAACCAGATGCAGAGGAAGATCCAGGAGGCGGCCCAGAGCGCCCAGACGCCGCGGGAGGGCCTCTATGCCATGGTCTCCGCGTACCTCCAGATGGCCGAGACCAGCCCGAACGTCTATACATTTGTCACCCGGTATGCCCCGGGCGACGCCGACAGCCACAGCGGGTCGATTGCCGCGGCCGGGGCCCTGGGGCACTTCTTCGCCGCCATCAGCGAGATGATCGCCGTGCCGATGCGCCACCAGCTGCGCGCCATCCCCGGCAAGGAAGCGGTCATCGGCTACTGGCCCAACGCCGCGATCGGCCTGGTGCGGAACGCCGGCGAACAATGGCTGGCCAGTCCCGACTCCCCCGTCAAGCCCGGCCAGGAGGCCATGGCCCGCCAGATCACCGACTGGTTGTGCGTCGGCGTCGCCCCAGAGCTCCGGGAACCCCCGCCGCTTTAGCCGTGCTGGGGCCGCAGCCCCAGCACCACCCCGCGAACACCACCCATTAACGACCGCCAGAACCACAGTGTCAGTACCAACGAAGGAATCGACATGACTGAACTCGCCAACCGCCCCGCCGCGTCGCCTGCCGCCCCGCCGGCCGCCGCCGCAGCCGGAGCACCCGCCGTCGACGTCGCCGCCCTCGGCGAACTGCTACTGGGCAAATGGGCCACGGTCCGCCTCACGGCCCGGGAACTGGCAGGCCGTCCGGAACTGCACAAGACCGAGGGCCTGACCCACACCGAGCACCGCAAGCGCGTGTTCGACCAGCTGAAGATCCTGGTGGACAACGGCGCCGTGCACCGGGCCTTCCCCGTGGAGGTCGGCGGCGAGGACGAACACGGCGGCAACGTGGCCGGCTTCCAGGAACTCGTGATCGCCGATCCCTCCCTGCAGATCAAAGCCGGGGTGCAGTGGGGACTCTTCGGGTCAGCGGTAAACCACCTCGGCACCGAAGAGCACCACCGCAAGTGGCTTCCGGGCATCATGAGCCTGGAGATCCCCGGCTGCTTTGCCATGACCGAGACCGGGCACGGCTCGGATGTCGCCAGCATCGCCACCACCGCCACCTATGATCCCGCCACCGAAGAGTTCGTGGTCCACACTCCGTTCCGCGCCGCCTGGAAGGACTACATCGGCAACGCGGCCGTGGACGGCCTGGCCGCCGTCGTCTTCGCGCAGCTCGTCACCAACGGCGTCAACCACGGCGTCCATGCCTTCTACATGGACCTCCGCGACCCCGAGACCAAGGAATTCCTGCCCGGGATCGGTGGTGAGGACGACGGCGTCAAGGGCGGCCTCAACGGCATCGACAACGGCCGGCTGCACTTCACCCGGGTCCGGATCCCCCGGACCAACCTGCTCAACCGCTACGGCAACGTCGACGCCGACGGCACCTACACTTCGCCGATTGCCAGCCCCGGCCGGCGCTTCTTCACCATGCTCGGCACCCTGGTCCAAGGCCGGGTATCCCTCGACGGCGCCGCCGTGACCGCGTCCAAGCTGGCCCTCAAGACCGCTATCCAGTACGCCTCGGAGCGGCGCCAGTTCAACGCTTCCTCCCTGACGGACGAGGAAGTCCTCCTGGACTACCAGCGGCACCAGCGCCGGCTGTTCACCCGGCTCGCCACCACCTACGCCGCCGGCTTCGCCAGCGAACAACTGCTGCAGAAGTTCGACGACGTCTTCTCCGGCCGGAACGACACGGACGAGGACCGCCAGGACCTGGAGACCCTCGCCGCCGCCCTCAAGCCGCTAAGCACCTGGCACGCGCTCGACACCCTGCAGGAATGCCGCGAAGCCTGCGGCGGCGCCGGCTTCCTGATCGAGAACCGGTTCGCGTCGCTGCGCGCCGACCTCGACGTCTACGCCACGTTCGAAGGCGACAACACGGTGCTGCTGCAGCTCGTCGCCAAGCGGCTGCTCGCCGATTACGCCAAGGAGTTCCGCAACGTGGACTTCGGTGTCCTCGCCCGCTATGTCGTGGGCCAGGCCACCGGCGCGGCCATCCACCGGACCGGGCTGCGCGGCGTGGCCCAGTTCATGGCGGACTCCGGGTCCGTGCAGAAGGCCGCCACCGCCATCAAGGACGAGTCCGGGCAGCGTGCCCTGCTGACCGAACGGGTCCAGGCCATGGTGGCCGACGTCGGGGCCGCCCTCAAGGGCGCGAACAAGCTGCCGCAGGCGCAGGCCGCCGCGCTGTTCAACAGCCACCAGAACGAGCTCATCGAGGCCGCCCTGGCGCACGCCGAACTGCTGCAGTGGGAGGCCTTCACCGAGGCGCTCGGCACAGTCACCGACCCAGGAACCAAGGCAGTGCTCACCTGGCTGCGGGACCTCTTCGGCCTGTCCCTGATCGAAAAGCACCTCTCCTGGTACCTCATGAACGGCCGGCTTTCGATGCAGCGGGCCCGCACCGTGGGTGAATACATCAACCGCCTCCTCGTCAAGATCCGTCCGCACGCCCTGGACCTGGTGGACGCCTTCGGTTACGGCCCCGAACACCTCCGCGCGGCCATCGCCACCGGGGCGGAAAAGACACGGCAGGATGAGGCCCGGGAGTTCTTCCGGCAGCAGCGCGCCAGCGGCAGCGCCCCGCTCGACGAGAAGATCCTGCTGGCCCGTAAAGCCCGCGAAGGCAAACAGGGCGGCAAGACCGGGTCCGGTCCGGCGCGCGCCAAGCGCGGCTAGGTCCACCGACGCATAACGACGGCGCCGCCCCGGTTGGGGCGGCGCCGTCGTTGTTGCTACGGAGGTACTGGTCCTACTGCGGGAGGACCGAGCGGTAGACCTCAAGGGTGGTTTCCGTAATGGATTCCCAGGAGAAATGTTCCTCGGCCCGGCGCCGGCCTGCGCGGCCCATTTCACGGGCCCGGACAGGGTCGGAAACAACCTCGGTCAGGGCCGCCGCGAATTCCGTCACGAATTTCTCCGGATCCAGCGGCGTTCCGGTGCCGTCGGTGACCTGTTCAAGCTGCACTAGCAGGCCCGTCTCGCCGTGCTGCACAACCTCCGGGATGCCGCCGGTGGCGCTGGCCACCACAGCTGCTCCGCAGGCCATGGCCTCAAGGTTCACAATGCCCAGCGGCTCGTATATCGACGGGCAGGCGAAGGCGGTGGCGTGGCTGAGGACCTGGATCAGTTCCCGCCGCGGGAGCATCCGCTCCACCAGGACCACGCCGCTGCGCTGGGCCTGCAGCTCCTCGATCAGCCGCGCGGTTTCCGCGGCCAGCTCCGGGGTGTCCGCCGCGCCCAGGCACAGCACCAGCTGGACGTCCGCGGGAAGCTTCGCGGCCGCCCGCAACAGGTAGGGCACACCCTTCTGCCGGGTGTTGCGGCCCACAAAGACCACACTCGGGCGCTCCGGGTCGATGCCGAGGGCGCGGACGACGTCGTCATCCTTGTCCCGGTTCCAGAGGCTGACGTCGATGCCGTTGTGAACCACCCGGACCTTTGCCGGGTCCACGTCGGGGTAGCTGCGCAGGATGTCCTGGCGCATGCCTTCCGAGACGGCGATGATGGCGGCCGCGGCCTCGTAGGCGGTCTTCTCCACCCAGGAGGACAGTGCGTAGCCGCCGCCGAGCTGTTCGGCCTTCCACGGCCGCAGCGGCTCCAGGCTGTGGGCGCTGAGCACATGCGGGATCCCGTGCAGGAGCGAGGCGATGTGCCCGGCCATGTTCGCGTACCAGGTGTGCGAGTGCACCAGGTCCGCGCCGGCGATGTCCGGGACGATCCGCAGGTCCACGCCCAGGGTCTGTACCGCGGCGTTCGCGCCGGACAGATCCTCGGGCACGGGATATGACGTCACGGTGGCTCCGTGGTAGTCCGGGGTGCGCGGCGCGCCGAAGGCCCGCACCTGCAAATCGACCCTCCCGGCCAGCACCCGGCTGAGTTCGGCTACGTGGACGCCGGCGCCCCCATAGATTTCGGGCGGGAATTCCTTGGTCACAATGTCTATACGCACAACCCCAAGGTAGTCGTTCCGGCTGATCTGTTCTAGTGTGAAGAGGTCCGGGAACACCGGACAGTTTTGGGGAGCAACGAAGGCGTTCAGGAGCTATCACTATGCCGCATCAGAAGAAAGTCCTGGCCATTGTCCTCGCAGGTGGCGAGGGAAATAGGCTGATGCCATTGACGGCCGACCGGGCCAAGCCGGCCGTACCTTTCGCCGGCAGTTACCGGCTCATTGATTTCGCCCTTTCGAATCTGGTGAATTCGCGCTATTTGCAGATTGTGGTGCTCACGCAATACAAATCCCACAGCCTCGACCGGCACATTTCCGAGACCTGGCGGATGTCCACGCAGCTGGGCAACTACATCGCCTCCGTGCCGGCCCAGCAGCGCGTCGGCAAGAGCTGGTTCCTCGGCAGCGCCAACGCCATCTACCAGTCGCTGAACCTGATCCACGACGCGAATCCGGACATCGTCGTCGTCGTCGGCGCCGACCACGTCTACCGCATGGACTTCGCGCAGATGGTGGCCCAGCACGTGGCCAGCGGCGCGAAAGCGACCGTGGCCGCCGTCCGCCAGCCCCTCCACATGGCCGACCAGTTCGGCGTCATCGAAGTGGACCAGCAGAACCCCGAGAAGATCGCGGCGTTTGTGGAGAAGCCGTCCTCGACGCCGGGCCTCGCCGCCGACCCCAGCCAGTTCCTGGCCTCCATGGGCAACTACGTCTTCGACGCCGAGGCGCTGGTCGAGGCGCTGCACGTTGACGCCGAACGCCTGGACACCAAGCACGACATGGGCGGGGACATCATTCCCTACTTCGTGGACCAGGGCGAAGCCGGCGTGTACGACTTCACCCTCAACGACATTCCCGGCTCCACGGACCGGGACCGCACCTACTGGCGTGATGTCGGCACCATCGACTCGTTCTACGACGCGCACATGGACCTGATCTCCCCCGTCCCGGTGTTCAACCTCTACAACTCCGAATGGCCGATCTACACCCGGCAGAGCATCTCCCCGCCGGCCAAGTTCGTCCGCGGCGAGGGCCGCACGGTCGGCACGGCGCTGGACTCGATTGTGGCCAGCGGCGTGGTGATCTCCGGCGGCATCGTGGAGGGCTCCGTGCTCTCCAACGACGTCTACGTCGGCACCGCGGCACGGGTGCTCGATTCGGTCCTGATGGACAAGGTCCAGGTCGGGGCGGGCGCAGTGATCAAGCGCGCCATCATCGACAAGAACGTCCGGATCCCGGCCGGCGCCGCTATCGGCCTGGACCCGGACCTGGACCGGGCCCGCGGGTTCAAGGTCACCGAATCAGGCATCACCGTGCTCGCTAAGGGCCAGGAGGTTCCCGAACCCGGCGACGACGAACGGTCGCTGTCCGCGGCCAACCTCTACCTGGTCCCGGACGCCGTGAAGACGGCCACCGAGAACTGGCCGGCCGGACGCGAGTCAGTCGAGAAGGTTGGCGAGGTGCACGCGGCCGCCGTCGGCGTCGAACCCCCCGCGCAGTAGCTGTAAAACCCCTGCGCAGTTGGCTGTAAAATTGGGTCAATGAGCTCCCCCGATCTGCCTCCTGCGCCGTTCACTGAATTGCAGTCCAGTGAATCGCCGGCCACTGCTGAACTGACCCCCGAGGAGATCGAGGCCTGCCTCAAAGTCCTGAACAGCATCCACGTCTACGACGAGGAGCACCCGGACTACGTCTCGGTCCGCCGCGCCACGGGGAAAATGTTCAAGGCCGTCAAGCGCCACCGCCGGGTGACCAAGCGGGACCTGATTGCCGAAGCCGACCGCGCCGTGATTGCCCAGACCGCGACGGCGGCGCCGGACCGGATCGACGACGAGACCCGCGGCAACAAACTGGCGACCTCCGCCACCGGGGAGGTCGCCGGTCACCTGATCAGGTCGCGGCCCTGCTACATCTGCAAGCAGCACTACACCCAGGTGGATGCGTTTTACCACCAGCTGTGCCCCGAGTGTGCGCTGTTCAGCCACAGCAAGCGCGACGCCCGCACCGACCTGACCGGCCGGCGGGCCCTGCTGACGGGCGGACGGGCGAAGATCGGGATGTACATCGCCCTGCGGCTGCTCCGGGACGGCGCCCACACCACGATCACCACCCGTTTCCCCAAGGACGCGGCCCGGCGTTTCGCCGCGATGGAGGACAGCGGCGACTGGCTGCACCGGCTCCGGATCGTCGGCATCGACCTGCGGGACCCCTCGCAGGTGATGGCGCTGACCGACTCCCTGGACGCCGCGGGACCGCTCGATATCATCATCAACAACGCGGCCCAGACGGTGCGCCGCTCCGGGAACGCGTACAAGCCATTGGTCGACGCCGAAGACGAGCCCCTGCCGGCAGCCCTGGAGGCGGCCAACGGCGGCCCCGAGCTGGTCACCTTCGGGCACGCGCACGACAAGCACCCCCTGGCCCTGGCCAGTTCCGTGCTGGAACACCCCGTCCTGGCCGGTGACGCCATCACCTCGCTGGCGCTCTCCACCGGGTCGGCATCCCTTGAACGGATCGCTTCGGGCACCGCCATCGACGCCGGCGGCCTGGTCCCTGACCTCGCCACCATCAACAGCTGGACGCAGGTGGTGGATGAGGTGGATCCGCTCGAAATGCTCGAGGTGCAGCTCTGCAACGTCACGGCGCCGTTCCTGCTGGTCAGCCGGCTGCGCGGGGCCATGAAATGCTCCACGGCACGGCGGAAGTACATCGTCAACGTCAGCGCTATGGAGGGGCAGTTCTCCCGCGCCTACAAGGGGCCCGGCCACCCGCACACCAACATGGCCAAGGCCGCACTGAACATGATGACCCGCACCAGCGCCAAGGAAATGCTCGAGTCCGACGGCATCCTGATGACCGCCGTCGACACCGGCTGGATCACCGATGAGCGGCCGCACTACACCAAGGTCCGGCTGATGGAGGAAGGCTTCCACGCCCCGCTGGACCTGGTGGACGGCGCCGCGCGGGTTTACGACCCCATTGTGATGGGCGAAGCCGGCGAGGACCAGTACGGCGTCTTCCTCAAGGACTACAAGGCCTGCCCCTGGTAGCAACCGCGTTGCGGCCCCTCCCGGGCCCGGTTGCACGGGCCTTATGGCCCTAATGGGGTTCCGGAAGCGGTCCGTAACGTGGAGCCGTGACTACGACGACTCCGCAGCCGAATTTCCAGTTGTCCATCGACCAGTGCTGGGTGCTGCTCGACAGCGAGGTGGTGGGACGGATCGCCCTGATTGTGGACGCGCACCCGGAGGTCTTTCCGGTGAACTTCGTCCTGCACCGCCGCTCGATCGTGTTCCGGACCGCCGGCGGGACGAAGCTGTGGGGCGCGATCACGGCCAAACCGGTGGCCTTCGAGATTGACGGCTATGACGCCCACGAGCAGGCGGCATGGAGCGTCGTGGCCCGCGGCGAGGCCGAGCTCATCGAGGACCAGGCTGAAAAGGACGCCGTGGACGAGCTGCTGCTGGAGCCCTGGCAGCCCGGCGAGAAGAACTACTACGTACGGCTGGCACCCAAGGCCCTGACCGGGCGCCGGTTCAAAGTGAACAACCCCGATGTGTGGCGCACCCGGCTCGCGGATCCGCGGCGGGCAGCTTTCGAATAGAGCCGGAGGCCTGGGCGCTGCGGCTCAGCGCTTTACGGAGTCAGCGCTTCTCCGGGGCATGCACCACCAGCACGGGACAGTGTGCATGGGCCACGAGGGCCGAGCTCACGGACCCGAGCAGCAGCCCGCCGAAACCGCCGTGGCCGCGCCGGCCCAGCACCAGCAGGTCCGCCGTCTTGCTTTCGTCCAGCAGTACCCGGCGCGGATGCCCCTGCACCAACCGGGTTTCCACATTGGCAGGCAGGTCCTCACCGAAGGCCTTGGTCACCGTGGATTCAAGGAGCTCCCCGGCCCTGACGTCGAAGTCGTCGATGCCCATCGCCACGTAGCCGTCGTAGACCGGGGGAACGTCCCAGCAGGCCATCGCGATAATCGCGGCCGATAGCGGTCCGGCGAGCTGTTGGGCCTGCCGCAGCGCCTCGACGGACGCGTCAGAGCCGTCGACGCCCACCACGATTCTCCGGATGCCCGTTGCCTCGCTCATAACTCTTCCCTTCATCCCGCCCGGCCGGGCGTTGCACCAACGATCGCGCCGTGCCGCGCCGCGGGCTAGGGCCGAAGGTCACGGCGCCACGGCGGCGGGTCCGCTACAACCTGTCCAGTAGGCCTAAGGGCCCTTGCCCGGCGAGGGTACCAGCCGGAGACTTGCTGTGCGCGGCCAAGAAATATTCTGGCCCAGCAACCACTGCGGTCCCCCAGGGGCCACAATGGAGGATACTATTCCACCGCACTCCAGGGACCAGCAGCCGGGGTCCCGCACAACATGGACGGACGCGGCCTGCCACGGGCCCACACCGCGAGCTTGGGGGCTCGGCGGGACCCGGGGCCTGGCAAGCGCCCGGACGGGAGAAAGATGATTGCCTGGACGGACGCCGGTCTCACCGCAGCCGAGGACCCCACCGCGGTGATCCGCGTCTTCATCCTCGACGACCACGAGCTGGTGCGCCGCGGCCTGCAGGAGCTGCTGGAGGGTGAGGGTTTTCTGGTGGTCGGCAGCTCAGGTTCCGCAGTGGAGGCAACCCGGCGTATCCCCGCGCTGCATCCGGACGTCTGCGTCCTGGACGCGAGGCTGCCCGATGGCACCGGGATCGAAGTCTGCCGTGACGTGCGCTCCGTCGATCCCACCCTCAACTGCATCATCCTCACCAGCTTCGACGACGAGCAGGCCCTGCGCGGGGCGGTGCTCGCCGGCGCCTCGGGGTATGTGCTGAAGGAGATCGGCGGGACCGACCTGATCGGGGCCCTGCGGCGAGCCGCGGCCGGCGAATCCCTCTTCGAGGACGGCGTGGCCGCGGGCGTGGTGGAAAGCCTGGTGGAGACCGAAGAAGTGGACCCGCGGACGGCGGCCCTCACCCCGCAGGAACGCCGTGTGCTGGAGCTGGTCGGCGGCGGTCTGACCAACCGGCAGATAGCGGCCGAGATGTTCCTGGCAGAGAAGACGGTCAAGAACTACGTTTCATCGCTGCTGGCCAAACTCGGATTCGAGCGCCGCACCCAGGCGGCGGTCTTTATTGCCAGCCCCTCGGGGAATGCCGCGGCGGGCGTCCCGTCCGAAGCTGCCAGGCAGCACAGCGTCCACTGATCCCGGCGGCCCTTACCGGCTGGCGCCTGCCGCCGGGCAGGTGCTACACCGGCACGGACCATTCGACGCTGGTCCCGGCCTCCGGCGCCGTCGTGATGGTGCAGTGACCGTCCAGCATCCGGGCCCGGTCCTCGAGGTTGGCGAGTCCGTTGCGTTCCTGGTTCTCGTCAAACCCGGACCCGTTGTCCGTGATGACCACCGTGACCTGGCCCTTGATGACGGCTACCGATACCGAAATCGCGTCCGCCCCGGAGTGCCGGATCGCGTTGCTCAGTCCTTCCGAGACGACGGCCACCACGTTGTCTGCCTTCTCCGGAGTGACGGCGTCCACCGGACCGGTCAGGGTCAGCCGGGGCGTGAACGGCATGGATTTGGCGGAGCTGCGGGTGACCCGGCGGATCCGGCCGCTCAGCAGCTCTGTTTCGCCGCTGCTGCTGCGCAGCGAGTAGATCGTGTCCCGCAGACTCCTGATCGCCTCATCCAGTTCGCCGGTGATGTTCCGGATCCGCTCGGTGGCGAGTTCGTCCTTGGTGTAGCGGGTCAGGCTCTGCACGCTCAGTCCGGCGGCGAAGAGCCGCTGGATGACGAGGTCGTGCAGGTCCCGGGCGATCCGGTCCCGGTCGGTGAACACTAACAACTCCTCGCGGAGCCGGTGCACGCGGGCGAGTTCCAGGGCGAGGGCAACGTGCGATCCGAAGACGGCGCCCATCTCGATATCGGTGCGGGTGTACCGCAGGGACTCCGGCTTGCGGGCCAGGAGCAGGAGTCCGTGGTGTGCGCCCTGGGTGCTCAGGGCAACGGCCAGTACGGGCCCGAGCGAGCCGCCGTCGAAGTCCTGCAGCACTCCTGCCGAGGGCTCCACCATGACAGGTTCGCCGCCGGCGAGGACGTCCTCCAGCTCGGGCGCGCCGAGCTCCAACACTTTGCCGGTGAAGTCCTTCGCCTGCTCCCCCGCGGCCCCGGCCACCACGTAGCCGGTCCCGGACGCAGCCGGCGCCGCGATGAGCGCCAGCCGGGAATCCGATTCCTGCAGGGCGCGGGCGGCGATCGGGTCGAGCCCGCCCGCGGTGTAGTCCAGGTCACTGCCCAGCAGCAGCCCGGAGACGTCCATGCAGGCCTCGAGCCAGCGGGCCCGGCGGCGGGCGTCGTCGTACAGCTTGGCGTTTTCGATGGCGACGCCGGCAGCGGCTGCCAGCGCCACCGCAAGGCCTTCGTCCTCGTCGCTGAAGTCCCCGCCGCCCTCTTTTTCGGTCAGGTACAGGTTGCCGAACACGGTATCCCGGACCCGCACCGGCACGCCCAAAAAGGATTTCATGATCGGGTGGTGCTTCGGGAATCCGTAGGCTTCAGGATGTTTGCGCAGGTCCTCGAGCCGCAGCGGCCGGGGTTCCCTGGTGAGCAGGCCCAGCACTCCGTGGCCCACTGGAAGGGCCCCGATCTGGCTGGCCAGTTCGCCGTCAATCCCAACGCTGATAAAGTGGTTCAGCCCCTGGTCTTCCCCGATCACCCCCAGCGCCCCGTACCGGGCGCCCAGCAGGTGGCAGGCGGACTGGACGACGCGTTCGAGGACTGCATCAAGGCTGAGGTCCTCGGCAACGGCGACGACGGCTTCGAGGAGGCCGGCCATCCGCTCCTCGGACTGGTGCACGGCGCCGGCACGGGACACGAAATCCTTGAGCAGGTCCTCGATCCGGGACGCCCCGGAGCTCATGACTTCCGGGCTGTTACCAGGAGATTGCATCTTCAATGGCCCCAATCCTCAGCACGTACATCCGCGCCGATGCCGTGATGCCAGACTACCCTCATCCCTTACTAACGGGCCCCTATGACCGGTGGTTTATTACGCCGCCGGGCCCTTGTGCCCTACCCCGCCCGGCGCTGCCCGGCATAGGCTCGCCGCCATGAGCACCGATCCGAAAGCGGCTGCTGGCCAGCCCCACGCCGTCGAGAACCTGGATAACCACGAGTGCTGGCGGTTGTTGCGCAGCGTCACTGTGGGCCGGATGGCTGTGTGGGTGGACGACCACCCGGACATCTTCCCGGTCAACTACAAAGTGGACCACGGGACCCTGGTCTTCCGGACAGCGGAGGGCACCAAGCTGCAGGCCGCCACGGGCGACACGCCAGTGGCCTTGGAGGCCGATGGCGTCGATGCCGACAGCGGGGTCGCCTGGAGCGTGGTCATCAAGGGCCAGGCCGCCGCGGTGAAAAACCAGGAAGAAGTCCTCGACACGGTCGGGCTGCTGCTGTTCCCCTGGCAGGCCGGCAAAAAGGAACACTTTGTGCGCATTACGCCGGACACCATCACCGGCAGGCGGTTCAAGATTGTCCCGCCGCTGACCTGGTGGACGCCGCTGGACGACGCCACCCGGTCCGGCCTCGAGTAGCTCTGCCGGGACTCTCCGGGCCGTGCGACTAGGCCAGCCGGGTGATCTCCACCGTCACTGAGAGCGCCGATCCGCCGCCGCCGGAGAGGATGCCCTTCAGCGGGGGAACATCCCGGTAGTCCCGGCCGCGGGCCACCGTGACGTGGAAATCGCCGGCGGGTTTGTGGTTGGTCGGGTCCCAGCTGCGCCATTCCCCGTCCCACCATTCCAGCCACGCGTGTGACTGGCCTGCGACCGTCTCGCCGAGGTCCGCCGTCGAGCGCGGATGCAGGTAACCGGAAACGTAACGGGCAGGGATTCCGCAGCTGCGCAGCGCCCCGATCGCAAGGTGGGCGAGGTCCTGGCAGACACCCTGCCGCTGGTTCCACGCCTCTTCGGCGTTGGTGGTCACACCGGTGGAACCCTTCATGTAGCTCATCTCGCCGCGCATCCACTCGAATATGGCCATCGCCGCTTCGTGCGGGTTACGGCCCTCGACGACGCCCGGAACGATGGCGAGCACCTCGTCGCCCGGTCCGGTCAGCTGGGACTGCGGAATCCAGTCGCTGAACTGATTCAGGGTTTCCGGGGCGGAGAGCACGTCCCAGCCGACAATGTCCGCTTCCGCCGCGATCCGCTCCACGCGGTGCACTTCCACCGTGGTGGTGGAGAGGACCTCGAGGTGGTCGTGCGGCATCTGCATGTCGAAGGCCGTGACACGGGTCCCCCAGTAGTCCCGGTAGCTGCTGAGCGCGGCCTGGGACGGCGAGACCTTCATGGAGGACTCCAGGACCACCTGCTGAGGGTCCGTCAGCGGGGTCATCCGGGCCTCGTTGTAGGAGAGGGTGACCCGCCGGTTGTATTTGTAGGCGGTTTTGTGCGTGATGCTGAGCCGGGTCATGAAACTTCTCCCACCCAGGCCAGTTCGTCTGCCTGATTGAAGTACTTACGGGAAATGGCGTCCGAGGCCTGCGATACAGCCTTCTGCACGCGCTCCATGTGTTCGGGCAGCTCGGACATGAGGTCGTCTGTGCGGTGGAACTCGAGGAACGTCCGGGCCTGCCCGACGATCCGGCGGGCGTCGTTGATGAACCCGACTCGCTGGGCCGAGGGGTCCAGCTTGGCCAGGCACTCGTCCGCGTCCCGCAGGGCGTAGACGATCGAGCGCGGGAAGAGCCGGTCCAGCAGCAGGAACTCGGCCGCGTGCTGGTCGCCGAACGCGGCGCGGCGGGTGCGCAGGAACGATTCGTAGGCGCCGGCGCAGCGGAGCATGTTCACCCAGGACATCCCGGCAGAGAGCACGTCCCGGGTGGAGAGCATACGGGCCGTCATGTCGGCACGCTCCAGTGACCGGCCGAGGACCAGGAACAGCCAGCTCTCGTCGTGGCTGACCGTGGTGTCCGCCAGGCCGCTGACCATGGCGGTGCGCTCCAGCACCCAGTTGCAGAACCGGTACGTGCCCACCACGTCCTTGCGGTGCTGGTTCAGCCCGTAGTAGGTGGTGTTCAGGCTCTCCCAGAGCCCGGAGGACACGGTTTCCCGGGCACGGCGGGCGTTCTCCCGCGCCGCCCCGAGGGAACCGGCAATCGAGGTGGCGCTCTGCTTGTCGTAGGCCAGGGCGTGCAGGAGCTCGTCGAGGCCGAAGTCATCGGACTGCGGCCGGGCGCCCATCACGGCGAGGAGTTCCTGCGCGACGCTGCGCTGTTCGTCCATCGGGAGGTGGTTGAGCCGCTCAAGGTGCACGTCCAGGATGCGGGCTGTACCGTCGGCGCGTTCCACGTAGCGGCCGATCCAAAACAGTGACTCGGCAATACGGCTAAGCATTCGCGGCTACCTCCTGCGCGTCGGACATCTGCTGCTGTTGCTGCTCTTTCTGGCTGTCGCGCCAGTTGCTCTCCACGGGCCAGACTGAGACCCGCTCGCGGACCGCGATCGCCGGGCGTGGCAGGACCTCCACCGGGACCTGCGGGGAATCCGCCAGCACCCAGGTGTCCTTTGAGCCGCCGCCCTGGCTGGAGTTCACAATCAGGGACCCTTCCTTCAGCGCCACCCGGGTCAGGCCGCCGGGCAGGACCCAGACGTCGTCGCCGTCGTTGACTGCGAAGGGCCGCAGGTCCACGTGCCGCGGACCGAACTTGTCGCCGCTGAGGGTGGGGACTGTGGACAGCTGCAGGACCGGCTGTGCGATCCAGCCGCGCGGGTCTGCGATGATGCGTTTGCGCAGCGCCTCGAGTTCGTCCTTGGAGGCGTCGGGCCCGATGACCAGGCCCTTGCCGCCGGAGCCGTCCACGGGCTTGACCACCAGTTCGTCGAGCCGGTCCAGGACGTGCTCCCGGGCCTCGGCTTCTTCCAGTCGGAAAGTATCCACGTTGGCGATGACCGGCTCTTCGCCCAGGTAGTAGCGGATCAGGTCCGGCACGTAGCTGTAGACCAGCTTGTCGTCCGCGACGCCGTTGCCCACCGCGTTGGCGATCGTGACGCCGCCGGCGCGGGCGGCGTTGACCAGGCCGGGGCAGCCGAGCATGGAATCGGAGCGGAACTGCAGCGGGTCGAGGAACTCGTCGTCGATGCGCTTGTAAATCACGTCCACGCGCTGCTCGCCCGCGGTGGTGCGCATGTAGACGCGGTTGCCGCGGCAGATGAGGTCGCGGCCCTCGACGAGCTCGACGCCCATCAGGCCGGCCAGGAGGGTGTGCTCAAAGTAGGCGCTGTTGAACACGCCCGGGGTCAAGACCACCACGGTGGGGTCGTCCACGCCCGACGGGGCCGTCTTGCGCAGCGCGGAGAGCAACCGGCGCGGGTATTCCTCGACCGGGCGGATGAGCTGCTGGCCGAACGCCTCAGGCAGGCCCTTGGCCATGGCCCGACGGTTCTCCAGGACGTAGCTGACACCCGAGGGGACCCGGACGTTGTCCTCCAGGACCCGGAACGTGCCCGCGGCGTCGCGGACGACGTCGATGCCGGAAATGTGGACGCGGACGCCGCCGGCCGGCTCGAAGCCGTGGACCTGGCGGTGGAAGTGCGCGCTGGTGGTGACGAGCTGGCGCGGAATGACGCCGTCGGCGACTACCGCCATCTTGCCGTAGACATCGTTGAGGAACGCTTCAAGGGCCTTGACGCGCTGCGCCACTCCGCGTTCGAGGACAGCCCACTCGTCGGCCGGGATCACCCGGGGCACGATGTCGAGGGGGAAAGGCCGTTCCTCGCCGGCGAAGTCGAACGTGACGCCGCGGTCCAGGAAGGTCCGGGCCATGGAGTCGGCGCGGGCGGTGACGTCGGCCAGCGAGAGTTCCTGCAGCGCCCCGGCAACCTGGCCGTAGGAGCGGCGGGCCTCCTGGCCCGGAGTGAACATCTCGTCGTAGGCGCCGCTGCGGCCGGCGGCCTCGGAGTAATCCTGGAAAAGGTCAGACATGCCCACTAGCCAACCACCTTTTCGTTACGAAATCATTTCGACTGGCCCTGCGGGGCGTGTTGCAGCTCACGCTGCAATGTTTGTCCCGCGATTAGGGCAAGGTTGAGGCGTGCCCCGATTTGTTAACGTTTTCCGGCAGCGCCGCCCGGGTAGTTTCCGGCGGCTGGTGCCGGGCCTGCTGGCGTGCGCTGCCGCCGTCGTCCTCGCCCTCGGCGTCCACCTGCTGCTGCCCGCCGTGCCGGCCATGACGGTGGCGGTGGTCCTGGGGCTGCTGGCCGCCAATCTTCCGGGCCTGGCCGGCTGGAGCGCCGGGACGGGCCGGCCCGGCCTGGACTTCGCGGGCAAGCACCTGATGCGCAGCGGCGTGGTGGTACTGGGCCTAAAAGTCAGTGTGGTGGACGTCCTGGGCCTCGGCTGGCCCGCCCTGCTGCTGATTACTGGCGTGGTGCTGGCGGCGTTTGCCGGCACGTATGGCATTGGCCGGCTGTTCCGGCTGACGCCCACGGTGTCCCTTCTCATCGCCACCGGCTTCTCCATCTGCGGGGCCTCCGCGATCGGTGCCATGGCCGCTGTGCGCCGCATCCGGCAACAGGACACCGTGCTGCCGATCGCCCTCGTCACCCTGTGCGGCACCCTGGCCATCGGTGTGCTGCCGCTCCTGATCGGCCCGCTGGGGCTCGGGCCGGAAGCCTTCGGTGCGTGGGCGGGCGCGTCGGTCCACGACGTGGGCCAGGTGGTCGCCACGGCCCAGACCGCCGGCGCCTCGGCGCTCGCCGTCGCCGTGATCGTCAAGCTCACCCGTGTGCTGCTGCTCGCGCCCATGGTCGCAGCTGCCGGGATCCACCACCGGATCGGGTCCGACGCCGGCGGACGCCTCCCGCCCGTGGTGCCGCTGTTCGTCGTGGGCTTCATCGCGATGGCCGCCCTCCGCAGCACCGGCTGGCTCTCCCCCGGGGTGCTCGAGGCCGCCGCCCTGCTGCAGGACCTGCTGCTCGGGATGGCGTTGTTCGGCCTCGGCTCCGCCGTCCGGGTGGGGCACCTGCTGCGGACGGGGACCAGCGCGCTCCTGGCTGCGCTCGCGTCGTGGCTCCTGATCGCCGCGCTGGGCCTGGGCGCCGCCGTCGTCCTCGTGCCCGGACGGTAGCCGGCCCGCGGCGGTGCGGCGGCACCGCGCGTGATTAGATAGCGGAGTGTCGAACCAGAACCTGAGCCGTGACGAAGCGGCAACCCGCTCAGCCCTGATCACCACCCACAGCTACGACGTCTCCCTGGACGTCCGGCAGGCGGCCGATCCCACCGTGGCCGGCTACACCAGCCGCAGCGTCATCACCTTCTCGGCCAGCGAACCCGGCGCCTCCACGTTCCTGGACTTCATCGGCAGTTCCGTGCACAGCGTGTTCCTCAACGGCAAGGGCCTGCCGGTGGCCGACGTGGTGGATGGCTCCCGGATCCTGCTGGAGAACCTGCAGGCCGAGAACCAGGTCACCGTCACCGGAACGGCGCTCTTCAGCACCTCCGGCGAGGGCATGCACCGATTCTTCGATCCCGCGGACGGCCAGTGCTACCTCTACACCCAGTACGAGCCCGCCGACGCGCGCCGGGTGTTCGCGAACTTCGAACAGCCCGACCTCAAGGCCGAATTCACGTTCCATGTGATGGCACCCTCCGGGTGGCAGGTCTCCTCCAACGGCGCCGAAACCGGCCGGACGCAGCTGAGCAGCGATCCCGCGACAAGCCGCTGGGACTTCGCCCCCACCAAGCCCATGTCCACCTACATCACCACCGTCCTCGCCGGGCCCTACTTCAAGGCCGAGGACAGCTGGCAGGGAACCCTCAGCGACGGCTCGGCCCTGGACGTACCCCTGGCCCTCTACTGCCGGGCCTCGATGGCGTCCTCCTTCGACACGGACGAACTGTTCCGGCTGACCCGCAACGGCCTGGCCTTCTTCAACGAACTCTTCGACTTCCCGTACCCGTGGGGCAAGTACGACCAGGCCTTCGTCCCTGAATACAACCTCGGCGCCATGGAGAACCCCGGCCTGGTGACGTTCACCGAGAGCTACGTCTTCACGTCCCGGGCCGCCGATTCGCAGTACCAGGGCCGCGCCAACACGCTGCTGCACGAGATGGCCCACATGTGGTTCGGCGACCTCGTCACGATGCAGTGGTGGGACGACCTGTGGCTCAAGGAGTCCTTCGCCGACTACATGGGTACCCTCGGGGTGGACCGCACCACGGACTGGGACACCGCGTGGGTGAACTTCGCCAACAACCGCAAGGCCTGGGCCTACGTCCAGGACCAGCTGCCCACCACCCACCCCATCGTCGCGGACATCCCGGACCTCGAGGCTGCCAAGCAGAACTTCGACGGCATCACCTACGCCAAAGGCGCCTCGGTCCTGAAGCAGTTGGTGGCCTATGTGGGCTTTGAGGCCTTCATCGCCGGATCGCGCCGGTATTTCCGCGACCACGCCTACGGCAACACCACACTGGGCGACCTGCTGGCAGCCCTCAGCGCAGCCTCCGGCCGCGACCTGGCCGCCTGGGCCCGGCAGTGGCTCCAGACCTCCGGCATCTCCACGCTTACGGCCGATATCGAGGAGCACGACGGCGTGCTGGCTGCGGTTTCGCTGCACCAGCACGCTGAGGACCCCATCACCGGCCGGCAGGAACCCCGGCCGCACCGGCTGCGCATCGGCCTTTACAACCACAACGCCGCCGGCGCCCTGGTCCGCACGGACAGTGTGGAAACCGACGTCGACGGCGGCCTCACCCGGGTGGACCAGCTCGCCGGCAAGCCGCGGCCGGCGCTGCTCCTGGTCAACGACGAGGACCTCAGCTACGCGAAGGTCCGGCTCGATCCGCACTCCGAAGCCACCGTCCGGGCGTCCCTCTCGGCGATCAGCGATCCGATGGCCCGCGCCCTGTGCTGGACCGCGCTCTGGGATTCGGCCCGCGACGCCGTCAGCCCTGCCGCCCGCTACGTCGACGCCGTCCAACGGTTCGCCCCCGCGGAGCCGGGCATCGGCGTGCTCCTGGCCGTCCTGGGGAACGCCGGAACCGCAATCGAACGCTACGTCCCGGCCGCGGACCGGGACCGCGTCCGCCGCGAGTTCCTGGACACGGCAGCGGCGGAGCTGGCCCGGGCCGAAGCCGGCTCAGACCAGCAGCTGGCCTGGGCCCGCACCCTTGCCGCCACCAGCCGCTCTGACGCGGGCAGGCTCGACCTCATTGCAGCGCTCCTGGACGGCAGCACGGTGATCGAGGGGCTTTCCGTCGACGCGGAACTGCGCTGGAACTTCTGGCACACCCTGGCGGCGCACGGCCGGGCGGACATTGGCCTGCTCGACGCGGAACTGGCCCGGGACAACACCGCCTCCGGCAAATCCGGGCACGCGACGGCCCTCGCTGCACGGCCGGACCCGGCGGTCAAGGATGCGGCCTGGGACGCAGCCGTGCACGGCACCGCGTTGTCCAACCAGTTGCTCAGCGCCACGATCGCCGGGTTCAACACGGCTCCGGCCGCCCTGCTGGCTGGTTACGTCGAGCCGTACTTCGAGTGCATTGAACGGGTCTGGCGGGACCGCAGTATCGAGATCGCCAGCAGGATCGTCCGGGGGCTCTACCCTGCCGGGCAGGACCTCCCCCCGGCTGCGGCCGGCGGCGCGCCGCCGCGGCCTGAAGAGCACCCGGTCCTGGTGCGGACTGACAGGTGGCTCGCCGAGCACCCGACCGCGCCGCGGGCGCTGCGCCGCATCATCATCGAACAGCGCAGCCAGCTGCTGCGGGCACTCACGGCCCAGGCGGCCGGCTAGGACCACTACGGGACCCGGTGCAACCATTCGGTGGTGCCGAACTTGCTGTCGACCCGCTGCCGGGCGGCGTCGAGTTCGGCCTCCGTCAGCTCGGCCGGCGTCGCGCCGTAGCGTTCCGTGAAGACTTCCATCATGGCCGCGACGATCTCGGCGCGGGCCAGTCCGGTCTGCCGGCGCAACGGATCGACGCGCTTTTTGGCGCTGGTGGTGCCCTTGTCCGAGAGTTTTTCCTTGCCGATCCGCAGCACCTCAACCATTTTGTCGGCGTCGATGTCGTAGCTCATGGTGACGTGGTGCAGCATGCCGCCGTTGGCGAGCCGCTTCTGCGCCGCCCCGCCAATCTTGCCCTGGTCGGTGGCGATGTCATTCAGGGGCACGTAGAAGGCTTTGATCCCCACCCTGTCGAGGGCCGCCATGACCCACGCGTCGAGGAAACCGTAGGAGTCGGCGAAGCTGATGCCGTCCACCAGGGTCTGCGGCAGGTAGAGCGAGTAGGTGATGCAGTTGCCGGCCTCCATAAACATCGCGCCGCCGCCGCTGATCCGGCGGACCACGCTGATGCCGTGCCGGCTCACTCCGTCCGGGTGGACCTCGTTGCGGACGGACTGGAAGCTGCCGATCACCACGGACGGTTCCTCCCAGTCCCAGAACCGGAGGGTCGGGTTGCGGCGCCCGGCCCCGACTTCTTCGGTGAGGACTTCATCGAGGGCCACGTTCACGTGGGTGGGGAGCACCGACGGGCCGATGATGTTCCAGTGGTGGTCTCCCCAGCCCGTGGCCTTTGCCAGGGCGCGGCGGACGGCGATCGCGACGGCCTCGGCCGAGAAGCCGAACAGTACGGTGTCCTCGGGCAGCGCCGCCGTGACGGCAGCCGCGAGTTCTGCGGCGCTGGAGTCGGCCGGGAGCCCGGTGAGGCTGTGGTTGATCTCCGGCAGCGCCTCGTCGGGTTCGAGGAAGAAGTCCCCGCTGACCGAGACATGCGCCAGGACGCCGTCCGCGACCTCAAGGTCCACCACCACCAGTTTGCCGCCCGGGACTTTGTACTCGCCGTGGCGGCGCCCGCCGTCGTCCTCGGTGGTGGATTCTGCGGAGGCGGGGAAAGAAGTCATACCGCCATCCTCCCCCACTGCCGGGCCCAAACAGAACCGGGCGCCGGTGCGGCCGGCCCGGTACGCAAAAAGCCCGCACCGTTACCGGTGCGGGCTTTCCAAAAGACCTTGGGAGCAGAAAGTTACTTCTTGCCGCCGAAGCCCTTGAAGCGAGCGTTGAAGCGCTCGACGCGGCCTGCAGAGTCCATGATGCGCTGCTTGCCCGTGTAGAACGGGTGGGACTCGGAGGAGATTTCGACGTCGATGACCGGGTAGGTGTTTCCGTCTTCCCACTCGATGGTCTTCGAGGAAGACACGGTGGACTTGGTCAGGAACTTGACGCCGGAAGCCAGGTCGTTGAAAACAACAGCTTCGTACTTCGGGTGGATATCAGACTGCATAATTGGACCTTTGTTCGCGCAACTGGATTTTGCCAGCTGCCAGGTATGAGTGGGAGTGGCTGCCCGGCGCCTGAAGACGCAGCACGGCCAGCTACCAATACTAGCCCAGATCCGGCGGCCGGACGAACCTGGCCGTACACTGGCCTCCAGCGGATCTCCGCCGGTTGCCGGCCCGGTGCCGGCCCGGTGCCGTGGCCGCGTCAGTCGCGGGAGCGCAGCTCCCAGAACGCGACGGCGGAAGCCGCCGCGACGTTGAGCGAGTCGATGCCGGCGCGCATCGGGATTTTGACGGCGAGGTCGACTGCGGCCAGGGTCTCGGCGCTCATGCCCGCGCCCTCGGTGCCGAGGACCAGTGCCAGCCGTGCGGGGTTCCGGGCGGCGAGCACATCAACATCCACCGCGTCAGGGGTCAGTTCCATCGCGGCGACCAGGAAGCCGTGGTCCTTCAGCACCGACAGGTCACCGGGCCAGAGGTCCAGTCGCGCCCAGGGGACCTGGAAGACGGTGCCCATGCTGACCCGCACGCTCCGCCGGTAGAGCGGGTCGCCGCAGCGCGGGCTCACCAGCACGGCGTCGAGCCCCAGGGCGGCTGCGGAGCGGAAGATGGCGCCGACGTTGGTGTGGTCCACGATGTCTTCGAGGACGGCGATCCTCCGGGCGCCGGCGAGCAGTTCCGGCAGCGGCACCGGCGCGGGGCGGTGCATGGCGGCCATCGCCCCGCGGTGCAGGTGGAACCCGGTGATCTCCTCCAGCAGCGCGGCCGAACCGATGTAGGCCGGCACTTCCGGGTACGCGGCGAAAACGTCATCAAGGTCCTGCAGCCACTTCTCCGCGAGGAAGAACGAGCGCGGCCGGTGACCCGCCGCGAGGGCACGGCGCAGCACCCGGGAGGACTCAGCGATGTACATCCCCTCCGCGGGCTCCCTGAGTTTGCGCAGGTGAACGTCGGTCAGCTGGGTGTAGTCGGCCACACGCGGGTCGGCGGCGGAGTCGAGGTAGTGAAAGGTCACGGCCGGCTCAGTTCACCAGCTTGGCGATCATAAAGCCCAGCGCCACGGTGCCGAGGACGAAGATGACGCCGCGGAGGACCCGCGGGGAGAGCCTCCGGCCCACCTTGGAGCCGACGAGGCCGCCGATCAGCGAGCTGACGGCGATCAGGCCCACTGCACCCCAGCTGATCCGGTCGAAGGCGAAGAGCAGATAGGACGTGGCGGCGACGAGGTTGACCCCGAGGACCAGGATGTTCTTCATGGCGTTGGCGTTCTGCATGGTGCCGGCCATAAACACCCCGAGGATCCCGACCAGGAGGATCCCCTGCGCGGCCACGAAGTATCCGCCGTAGACGCCGGCGAGGAAAACGAGCACCACCAGCAGGAACCCGTGGCGTTTGTCCCGGCTGGCCTGTTCCGGGTCTGATTCCCGGTTCTGTACCCAGCTCTGGAGCCGGGGCTGGAACGCCACCATAAGCAGGGCCACCACGATCAGCGCGGGCGCGGCGTAGTGGAAGACCACCTCCGGGAGGTGCAGGAGCAGGTAGGCGCCGGTGATGCCGCCGAGCAGGGATGCCGGCAGCAGGCGGAGGAGCTGGGTCCGGCGTCCGGCCAGTTCCCTGCGGTAGCCCCACGCGCCGGCCGCGCTGCCCGCGACGAGACCCATGGCATTACTGATCGAGGCGGTGACGGGAGCGAATCCGAGCGCGATCAGCACCGGGAAGGTGACGAGTGTGCCGGAGCCGACCACGCTGTTGATGGTGCCGGCCCACAGGCCGGCGAAGAAGATGAGGACGCTGTTGAGTAACTCCACGCGCTGTCAGGGACCCCCGTCAGCGGCGGGCAGTGGCCGTGTACCGGCCGCCGGAGACATTGACGTCGAGTTCGACGCCGAACGTCTCACTGAGGTTTTCCGCGGTCAGCACCTCGCTGATCGGGCCGGAGGCGACGATGCCGCCGTCGCGCATCAGCAGGGCGTGGGTGAACCCGGGCGGGACCTCTTCGAGGTGGTGGGTGACCAGGACGATCGCCGGGGCGGCCTCATCGCGGGCGAGTCCGCTGAGCCGGTGGACGAGGTCTTCGCGGCCGCCGAGGTCCAGGCCCGCGGCGGGTTCGTCGAGCAGGAGCAGCTCCGGGTCCGTCATGAGGGCCCGGGCGATCTGCACGCGCTTGCGTTCACCTTCGGAGAGCGAGGCGAAGGGGCGGTTGAGCAGCGGGCCCATCCCCCATTCGTTCAGGAGGGCGAAGGCGCGCCGTTCGTCGTCTTTTTCGTAGCCTTCGCGCCAGCGGCCCGTGACACCGTAGGCGGCGGTGACGACGACGTTGAGGACCTTCTCGTGTTCCGGGATCTGATTGGCCAGTGCCGCCGAGGACAGGCCGATCCGCGGGCGGAGTTCAAAGACGTCCACGGCGCCGAGAATTTCCTCGAGGATCCCGGCCATGCCGCTGGTGGGGTGGATCCGGGCGGCGGCAACCTGCAACAGAGTGGTCTTGCCGGCGCCGTTGGGGCCCAGGATTACCCAGCGCTCGCCCTCCTTGACCTGCCAGTCGACCTTGTCCAGGAGGGTTTTCGCTCCACGTACAACGCTGACGGCGGCCAATTCAAGAACATCACTCATAGGAGTAGACATTAGGTCAAAAAACCAGACGACTGATAACCGGACAAACGGCCGCCGGGCGTCCCCATCCGCCTGCGTCACCGGAGCGAAACGAATTCAGGGCGGCCGGGCCGTGCTCGGTAGCATGGAAGCCATGAGTTCGAACGTGACCGCGGTCAGCTACGGCGCCCACCTTTCCGCCCCCGAGCTCGCGCAGGTCCGCGGGACGCTGGCAGCGATCGGGCTGGAGATCGGCGCCGAAAAAACCACGGGAGACGGCCGCTTTTCCGTCTACACCGCCGACTGCACCTCCGGGGCACCTGTCACGGCGGCCGGCCTGGCTGGACTGCGGCAGAGCCTGGCAGCGGCCGCCGTCCCCGGCATCGGCACTGCGCTCGTTCCGGCGGCCCTGCGGGAGGCTCCGCGGAAGTTCCTGATCATGGACGTGGACTCGACGCTCATCCGGCAGGAAGTCATCGAACTGCTTGCCGCGCACGCGGGCAAGCGCGAGGAGGTTGCCGCGGTGACGGAGGCGGCCATGCGCGGCGAACTCGACTTCGCTCAGAGCCTGCACGCCCGGGTAGCTGTCCTGGCCGGACTGCCGGCCGACGTCGTCGATTCCGTCCGGGCAGAAGTGCTGCTCAGTGACGGCGCCGCCGACCTGGTGGCGGCGTTTAAGGCGGCCGGGCATGTGGTGGCCGTGGTTTCCGGTGGCTTCAACCAGATTCTCGGGCCGATAGCCGAGGGCCTGGGACTGGACTACTGGATTGCCAATGAACTTGAAATCGTGGACGGTGCGCTGACCGGCAAGGTGCTCGGTGATGTGGTGGACCGTGCCGCGAAGGAGAAGTACCTCCGGGAGTGGGCGGCGGCGGAAGGCATTCCGATGGAGCACACCATCGCCGTCGGCGACGGGGCAAACGACCTCGATATGCTCGGCGCGGCCGGGATCGGGGTGGCGTTCAACGCCAAACCGGCCGTCCGTGCGGCCGCTGACGCGGCCCTCGACCTGCCCTACCTTGACGCGGTCCGGTACATCGCCGGCGTTTGAGGCCCGTTAACGCGGGATGACCCTTGGCGGCAGTGTCCTTGAAGAACACTGCCGCCAGGGGTCATCGCAGTGGTGGCTAGTTGGTGCCCGCGCCGCTTGACTTGTCGAAGTAGTCGGCGCCGCCGACGTATTCGGTGTGGCCGGTTTCGACGTCGGCGGTGGCCATCTTGGCGACCTCGGCAGCGAATTCCTTCACGGAGTACAGCTTGCCGGCCTCGGCGCGGCGGGCCTCGATGGCGCCGGGGTTGGAGCGGTCCAGCAAGGTGGCCGTGACGGTGCCCTCGATCATGTCGCCGGAGACAACCACCAGCGAGATGCCCTTGTCGGCCAGGGCAGGCACCAGGTCGCGGAGCGCGTCTTCGCCGGCGCGCTTGCTGCGGGCTACCGGCTCGTACTCCGGCATGGTGGGCACGGTGTCGATGAAGTGGGCCTGGTGGCTGGTCACGAAGACCACGCGGGAGCCCTCGGCCATCAGCGGTACGGCGGCGTTGAGCATGTTGACCTGGGCGTCGCGGTTGAGCTTGAGGGCGTAGCCCTCTTCCATACCGGATTCCATGCCGCCGGAGGCGTTCAGTACCAGCAGGTCCAGCGAGCCGAAGTTCTCCATCGCGGCGCTGGCCAGGGCCTGGACGCCTTCCTGCGTGGTCAGGTCGGCCCCAACGGCTGCCGCGCGGCCGCCCGCGGCCTCGATTTCCGCGACCACCTTGTTGGCGCGCGGCGCCTTCTGGCGGTAGTTGACGACGACGGCGGCACCCTCGGCGGCGAGGAACTTGGCCACGTCCGCGCCGATTCCCCGTGATGAACCGGTAACGATAGCGGTCTTGTTATCCAGCAGTCCCATACGAGCTCCTTTGTTCCAAACATCCAAATACTGGTGGGTCTGCTGTCCATCATGCCAGCGGTCCGGGCCAATCCGGTTGTTTGGGATCCACAAAGAAGCCGCACGGGCCTAGTTCAGGCAGCCGGGCGGCCGGGCCGCCAGTGCGCCCCGGCCTCCCTCGCGCGGCGGGCCTCAGCCGCGGTCCACCCGGATTTTGGTCCCGGACGTGTCCGGCGCCGCTACCGGGGCGGGCGCCCGCACTTCCAGGACCCCGTCCTTGTAGCTTGCCGTGATGTCTTCTTCTTTAGCTCCCGCCGGCAGGGCGATGCTGCGCTGGAACGAGCCATAGCGGAATTCGGAGCGGTAGCCGTCCTTCTCCTTGTGCTCGGACCGTTCCTCGCGTTCGGCCTTGATATGCAGCATGCCGCCGCTGACCGAGACGTCGACGTCCTTGTCCGGATCGATTCCAGGGATTTCCGCCCGCACCACCAGGGTGCTGCCGTCCTGGAACTGTTCAACCTTGATACTCGACGCCATGGTGAGGTCGCCATCAAGGAAGCGGCGGACAGGCTCCAGCATGTCCGATGGTGCCCACTTGCTCAGATCAGCCATGATTCTCCTCCTGGGTGCACGCCCCTGCCGCGCGTGGTCCGGGGCTGTGGGTCCATTACACGCCTGCGGCAGGGCGCGCGCCAAGGGCCAAAGACCCGCAGTCGGACTGTCTGTTAGTGGCCCATCCCGAGTCCGCCATCCACCGGGATGACCGCGCCGGAAATGTAGGCGGCCTCGTCGCTCGCGACCCAGCGGACGACGTCGGCCACTTCCGAGGCCTCGGCAAAGCGGCCGGCGGGGACCTTGGAGAGGTAGTCCTTCTGCGTTGCTTCGGGCAGTTCGGCGGTCATATCCGTGTTGATGAAGCCGGGTGCGACGACGTTGGCGGTGATGCCCCGGCCGCCCAGTTCGCGGGTGAGGGACCGGGCGATGCCCACGAGGCCGGCCTTCGATGCGGAGTAGTTGATCTGGCCCGGGGCGCCGTAGAGGCCCGAGACCGAGGAAATCAGGACCACGCGGCCCTTGCGGGCCCGGATCATGCCTTTGGAGGCGCGCTTGATGACCCGGAAGGCGCCGGTGAGGTTCGTGTCCAGAACAGAGGTGAAGTCGTCTTCGCTCATCCGCATCAGGAGGGTGTCCTTGGTGATGCCGGCGTTGGCCACCAGCACTTCGACGGGACCGTGCGCCGCCTCGACTTCGGCGAAGGCTGCGTCCACCGAGGCTTCATCGGTGACGTCCGCCTTCACGCCGAGGATGCCGTCCGGAAGGGTGGCCTGGCTGCGGTAGGTGACGGCCACCTTGTCGCCGTTGGCGAGGAAGGATTCGGCGATGGCCAGTCCGATGCCGCGGTTGCCGCCGGTGATGAGGACGCTGCGGCCGGTGGTGGGTGCTTCAGTCATGGTGGGCTCCGGGATTCTGCGGCGCACGGGCACCGCGTTGGGTCGGCTGGATTTTCCTGCCTCCGATCTTAGCCTCCGGCCGGCACCTTCCCGCCCGGCCCGCCGGCGTTTGGGCGGCCCTGCCGATGGTGAGAGAATCGAAGTAAGCCTATGGAGCGTGATCTGACAGCCGTGACAAACAAGAACCGACCCGGTGAACGGACGTCCGGGGAGGACTCCGGCGACACCGAGGTCCACAGCATTACGGACGCTGCCGCGGCCCACTCGGAAGAGATGCGCCAGCGGATGATCAAGTATGCCGTGGCCATGGGCATCCGTATGGTCTGCCTGGTCCTGGTGTTTGTGGTGGACGGCTGGTTCAAGATCCTGCCCGTGATCGGCGCCGTATTCCTGCCCTGGGTGGCGGTGGTGATTGCCAACGGCAGCGACCACGCCGAGGTGCACAGCGAGTCGCTGCTGGACTACGTGCCCATGGGCGAGCTGGACGCGCCCGGCCCCACGGAAACACCCGGGCAAGGGCCAGCCCCGGCGGACGATGTCCCCGGCACCCTGTTGCAGGGTGAACTGATTGACGACGACGAGGACCACGGACGGGCTGCATCATGAATATCTTTGACCTCGCGGGAGCCGCAGCCGAGCCTGCCGAAGCGACCTGTTCCCGCAAGGCCTGCCGCGCTAACGCCGAATGGCAACTGTTGTGGAACAACCCCAAGATCCACACCCCCGAGCGGCGCAAGATCTGGCTCGCGTGTCCGGATCACCGCGGGTGGCTGGAGGACTACCTGCAGACCCGGGGGCTGTGGAAGGCCACCGTTCCGCTGGACGACGCGGCCGATGCCGCGGGCAAGGCCTGCTGAATGTACCGCTTCCTCTTTTCCAGCAAATGGCTGGGCTATCTCCTGCTGGCCGCGATCTTCGCCACCGCCTGCGTCTTCCTCGGCCGCTGGCAGATGGACCGCCGGGCGGAGACGCTTGCCGAGATCAACCGGGTGGTTTCGAACTATTCGGCCACCCCGATTCCCTTCGCCGCGGCGCGCCAGGAGTTTATCAGCATGGACGCGGAGCGCGAATGGACGCAGGTGGAACTCCACGGCCGCTACGACGAAGCAGGCCAGCGGATTGTCCGCAACAGGCCGCTCAACGGTCAGCCGGGCTACGAAGTGGTGGTGCCGTTCAGGCTCGTCTCCGGAGAGACGGTGGTGATTGACCGGGGGTGGCTTCCGATCGGAAACAAGACCCCCGGCAGCCCGGACTCTGTACCGGCCCCGCCGTCCGGGGATGTGACGGTGGTGGCGCGGCTGAAGCCCGCCGAACCGGCCCTGCAGCGCGGCGCCCCCGAGGGCCAGTTGGCATCCATCGACCTGACCGCCTATTCCAAACAGCTTGGGTATCCCCTGCTCACCGGCGCGTACGGCCAGCTGGCCTCCGAGACGCCCCCGGTCGCGGACATGCCGGTCCCCTTCCTCAAACCCTCCACCGACGAGGGGACGCACCTGTCCTACTCGCTCCAGTGGTTTGCCTTTGGCGTCCTGATGTTCATCGGCTTTGGTTACGCCGCCCGCCAGCAGGCACGCAACGCCGCGATCGACGCGGAGGACGCCGAGGCCCAGGCGGCCCAGGCGGAGGAGGGCGTGTACGTGCATGCCAGCCGGCCGGGGCCCCGCCGTCGTCCGGCACCGCGGAAGGGAAGGAACCCCACGGCCGAGGAAGAGGAAGACGCCATCCTCGATGCCCAGGGATTCTGAGGTCCACGCCATGGATGACGACGCCGTCGCCAACGTCCGGCGGGCCCTTGTCGCAGCAGGTTCAACTGACACCGTGGCGGTGTTCGACACCGCAGTTCCCACCGCCGCCGCCGCGGCCGCCACCCTGGGCTGTGATGTCGCGGCGATCACCAACAGCCTCGTCTTCGACCTGGACGGCGCTCCCCTGCTGATTCTGGCCAGCGGCGCGGCGAAAGTGGACGTCCGGATGGTGGCCGACCGCCTGGGCTGCGGCAAGATTCGCCGGGCGGACCCGGAATTCGTCCTGCGCCACACGGGCCAGCACGTCGGCGGCGTCGCCCCGCTCGGCCACCCGCAACCCATCAGGACACTGCTGGACGAATCCCTGGCGGAGCACCCCCTCCTCTGGGCAGGAGCCGGTGACCACAACTCGATGTTCTCGATCACCTACAAAGAACTCCACCGCATCACAGCAGCAGAGGAACTCCAGGTCCGCTAGCGCCACGAGACGACGTCCGGCCGCGGCGTGACGGAACGCCAGCCAACAAAGCGGCGTTAGCATGCCGCGAATCAGCACGAAAACGCAAAGCGGCGAACGCGGGCGATTTGCGTAGCGTGCGTCTAAGCGAGGAACGAGCGAGCACGCGGCAAATCACCCGCGCGAGCCGCGGACCGGTGGGGCTGCAGGCCCGCACGGCTCGGCCTACGCCTACGCCTAGGCCTAGGCGAGCGTAATCAAGTCCAGGTAGTCCGCGTTCCACAGGTCTTCGACGCCGTCGGGCAACAGCACAACGCGCTCCGGGTTCAGCGCTTCTACGGCCCCCTCGTCGTGGCTCACCAGGACGACAGCCCCGGTGTAGTTGCGCAGCGCGCCGAGGATTTCGGAGCGGCTGGCGGGGTCGAGGTTGTTGGTGGGCTCATCGAGGAGCAGCACGTTCGCGCTCGAGGCAACGATGGTGGCCAGTGCCAGCCTGGTCTTCTCGCCGCCGGAGAGCACGCCCGCCGGCTTGTCGACGTCGTCCCCGGAGAACAGGAACGAGCCCAGGATGCCGCGGACCTCGGAGTCGTTCATGTCCGGGGCGGCTGAACGCATGTTCTGCAGCACGGTGCGGTCGACGTCGAGCGTCTCATGCTCCTGTGCGTAGTAGCCGACCTTCAGCCCGTGGCCCGGGATGACCTCGCCGGTGTCCGGTTTGTCCACGCCGGCCAGCATCCGCAGCAGCGTGGTCTTGCCGGCGCCGTTGAGGCCCAGGATGACCACCTTGGAGCCGCGGTCGATCGCGAGGTCCACGTCGGTGAAGATTTCCAGTGACCCGTAGGACTTGCTGAGGCCGTCCGCCGTGAGCGGGGTCTTGCCGCAGGGCGACGGGTCCGGGAAGCGCAGGGCTGCCACGCGGTCGTTCTCGCGGACCGCTTCGAGGCCGCCCAGCAGACGCTCGGCGCGCTTGGCCATGTTCTGCGCGGCGACCGCCTTGGTGGCCTTGGCGCGCATCTTGTTAGCCTGGTCCATAAGGACCTGGGCCTTCTTTTCCGCGTTGGCGCGTTCGCGTTTGCGGGCGCGTTCGTCCGTCTCGCGCTGGGTGAGGTAGCGCTTCCAGTCCATGTTGTAGAAGTCGATCTGCGCGCGGTTGGCGTCCAGCAGGAAGACCTTGTTGACCGTGGCCTCGAGCAGCTCGGTGTCGTGGCTGATGACGATCAGGCCGCCCTGGTGGTTCTTGAGGAACTCACGGAGCCAGGCGATGGAATCGGCGTCGAGGTGGTTCGTGGGCTCATCCAGCAGCATCGTCTCGGCGTCGGAGTACAGGATCCGGGCCAGCTCCACACGGCGGCGCTGGCCGCCCGAGAGGGTCTTGAGCGGCTGGTTCAGCAGGCGGTCCGGCAGCGCGAGGTTGGAGCAGATCGCCGCCGCCTCGGCCTCGGCAGCGTAGCCGCCGGCGGCGAGGAATTCAGATTCCAGGCGGTCGTAGCGGTTCATGGCCTTGCGCTGGATGGTGGCGTCCTCGCTGGCCATTTCCTCATGCGCGATGCGGAGCTTGCCGACGGCGATGTCGAGGCCGCGGGCCGAAAGGATCCGGTCCCGGGCGAGCTGCTCCATGTCAGGGGTGCGCGGGTCCTGCGGCAGGTAGCCGATCTCGCCGCTGCGCGTGACCTTGCCGGCGGCGGGCAGCCCCTCGCCTGCCAGCACACGGGTCAAAGTGGTCTTGCCTGCACCGTTACGGCCGACAAGGCCGATTTTGTCCCCCTTGTCGATCCGGAAGCTCACCGAGTCCATCAGCAGACGGGCGCCGGCGCGCAGTTCGAGGTCCTGGACGGTAATCAATGCAGGTAAGGCCTTTCACAACAGGGGACGCCGCGGCACGACGGATGGAGTCTGGACGGGGCCGGGGCAGTATGGCCGAGAGGACGGCCTCTGCCAGTCTACCGGCAGGTACTCCGGCGGGTGACATCGGGAAGTGCTGTGCACAACGGCGGGAGCTACCGTCCGGTTTGGCGGGGTTGTCCAGCCGGAGCGGCCCCGCTTAGTGGAGGGCCTACAAAATGGCGTGTGCGCCGCCGCCGTATCGTCGAAAGTGAGCTTCCCCACCACCGACCACCCGACAGGAACCAGCATGAGCAACACCGACAACGCCGTCAGCGGCACCACTGCGGGCAACACGACTGCCTCCCCGGCCGGCACCCGCCAGCCCCGGCGCCGCTGGGACACCACCGACCTTGCCCTCATCGCCGTCTTCGCCGCGATCATCGCGGCATTCGCGCTGATCGCGGCCATCCCGGTGGGCGGTTTCGGGGTTCCCATCACACTGCAGACGCTCGCGGTGATGCTGACCGGGCTCGCGCTGGGCGCCGGCCGCGCCTTCGCCGCCGTCGGACTTTATCTTCTCCTCGGCTTCGCCGGGCTGCCGATCTTCAGCGGCGGCCGCGGTGGGCTGGGTGTCCTGGCCGGCCCCTCGGCGGGCTACATCTTCGGCTTCCTGCTGGCGGCCACGGCGGTAGGCGCCTTGACCGCCGTCGTACTGCGCCGCACCGCGGGGCGCTCCTCGAAGGTGCGGGGGCTCCTGCTTTTCGGCGCCGCCATGGTGAGCAGCATTGTCTTCATCCACGGCCTGGGGGTCCTGGGCATGATGGTCAACGCCAAGCTCAGCTTCCCGGCGGCCTTCGTCGCCGACCTCGCGTTCTACCCGGGCGACATCATCAAGAACATCCTCGCCGTGACGGTGGCCCTGGCGCTGCACAAGGCGTTCCCGGACCTGCTGCTCCGCCGCGTGGGCCAGGGTCGTTCCGCGGGCCGGGCTCTTCCCGCGGGCCGGGCCGCTCAGGCCGACGGGGCAGCCGGGGCAGCTGTCCGGCCGTGAGCATCGTCCTAGACCGGGCCGGAGTCCGGGTGGTTGTTGACGGCCGCCCGGAGCCCAGGACCCTGCTCGAACCGGTCTCGCTCACGCTGGCGGAGCGGCGCATCGGCGTCATCGGCGCGAACGGGTCCGGCAAGTCCACCCTGCTGCGGATGCTCAACGGCCTCGTCGCCCCGACGTCCGGGACGGTGGCGGTGGCGGGCGCCGATACCGTCCGGGACGTCCGCGCCGTGCGCCGCAGGGTGGGCTTTGTGTTCACCGATCCCCTGTCGCAGCTGGTCATGCCGACCGGCCGTGAGGACGTCGAATTGTCGCTGCGCCGCTCGGTGCGGAACGCCGTCGAGCGCCGTGCCCTCGCCGAAGCCTGCCTCGACCGCTTCGCGTTGCTGGGGCTCGCCGACCAGAGCGTCTACGATCTTTCGGGCGGTGAAAGGCAGCTCGTAGCCCTGGCGGCGGTGCTGGCTGTGGACCCGGAAATCCTGGTGCTGGACGAACCGTCAACGCTCCTGGATCTCCGAAACCGGGAACTGTTGCGCCGGACGCTGGCGGGTCTCGACCAGCAAATCATTCTGTCCACGCACGACCTTGACCTTGCCCTCGACCTGGACAGGGTGCTGGTGGTCGACGCCGGCAGGGTCGTGTTCGACGGCGGTGCCGCCGACGCCGTCGCGCACTACCGGGCGCTGTGCGCGGTGGAGTCGGAACGCGTCGGCGGGGGCGTTGGCGGGGCCGGAGGTTTCGCAGGGGCCAGCGGGGCCGGGGCCGTAGGCCTCGCCGGGGGCGGGGGCGGGGGCCGCGGGGATGCGGCCGTGCGCCGCCGGGACGGCGACCGGCCGTGAGAGGCCACGGATTCCTGCTGGCCACTTTTGTGCCGGGGTCCTCTCTGGTCCATCGGGCGCCGCTGTGGCTGAAGTTTCCGTTGGTCGTGGCGTGCGGGATGGGCTCGTTCCTGATCGCCGATTGGGCCGCTGCCGCCGTGGGACTGGCCGTGCTGTGCGGGGTGTATCTGTTGAGCGGGGCCGGCCCTGGCCGATTGCTGCGTGCTGTCCGGCCGGTCCTGCCGGTGCTGGCCGTGGTCGGTGCTTTCCAGTGGTGGCAGCTCGGCGGTCCCGTGGCCGCCAAGATCGTGCTGAACGTCCTTGTCTGCGTGGTGGCCGCCGCAATTCTGACCGCCACGACGCCTGTGCAGACGCTCCTGGACGGCGTCGCGTCACTGGCACGCCCGTTCCGGCGGCTCGGCGCGGATCCGGAGCGGTTTGCCCTGACCATCGCGGTGATGTTGCGCAGCATCCCGTTCATCGCGGGCGCGTATGCCGATGTCCGCGATTCCGCCCGCGCCCGTGGCCTGGAGCGGAATCCGCGCGCCCTGGTGCTGCCGGTGTTCATCACGACAGTGGCCTTCGCCCGACAGACCGGCGACGCCCTGGCTGCGCGAGGCCTGGGCGAAACGGAAGACCACGACGCCTGACGGGTTTGTGGCCCTGCCCGGATGGACATGTCCGTCTGGTGCCTGCCCGGATGGACATGCTCATTCGTGGCCTCGGACAGTGGACATATTTGCACTATGTCCAACCCTCAAGACCAGGAATGGACATGCCCGTTGGTGCACCACGCAAGCCGACGGTCCACGGAGACGGCGGATGAGCATGTCCATCAGCGGGCTCAGGCAGTGGACATGTCCGCGCCTCGCTGGCGGCACCGGACATGTCCTTCCCAGTAAGCCACCGGCCTCCGGCTCCCGACTGCGCGCCGATGAGCATGTCCGCCCCTGGCATCAGCAAATGGACATGTCCAACCTTCAGTCCTACGGATGGACATGTCCGTTGCTGCACTGTCCAAGCCAGCCCTCGGAGCTACTCCGGATGAGCATGTCCACTCGCTGCGCCAGCCAGTGGACATATCGGCATTATGTCCAACGCTCAAGCCCAGGAATGGGCATGTCCATCTCTGGCGCCCGCGGATGGGCATGTCCGCCAGGAGGCAGCTACCTCAGCGCCCGGTATTCGAACAGCGCCGCGGTCCCCATCCCGCCGGCGATGCTGATCATGGCCAGGGCGAGGGTACCGTCCTGGGGTTTCCGGCGGGCCTGAGCCAGCAGCCGGGTGACGAGCACCGCACCGGATGCACCGTAGGCATGGCCCAGGGCGAGAGCTCCGCCGTCGAGGTTGGCCCGCTCCGGATCGATGCCGAGCCGGTCCAGGCACGCCAGTGTCTGGGAGGCGAAGGCCTCGTTGAATTCGATGAGGCCGAGGTCACCGGGGGCCACCCCGGAAGTGCCGAGGAGGCGCTCCGCGGCGGCAGCCGCGCCCATCCCGAGCAGTTCCGGGTCCACCCCGGCCGTGTCCGTCCCGAGCACCAGCAACCCGTCGCGGGCGCCGAGTTCCCTGGCCCGCGCCAGGGACGTGACGACGACGGCGGCAGCCGCATCAGCGTCGAAGCAGGAGTTGCCGGCCGTGACCGTTCCGCCGGGGACGAAGGCGGGACCGAACCGGGCCAGCACACCCGGGGTAAGGGAGGATCGGGGGCCGTCGTCGGTGACCACCGGTCCCGCGGGCCCCGGCAGGGCCACGATCTCGGCGTCGAAGGCGCCGGACGCCGCGGCGTCGAGGGCACGCCGGTGGCTGCGCAGGGCAAAGTCATCCTGCCGCTGCCGGGAAATACCGCATCGGGCCGCAACGTTCTCCGCCGCGGCCCCCATGTCCGGATCACCGAAACGCTCCGGGACGAACTGTGCGCGGCTGAAGAACTGCGGTCCGGCATCGGCGTCCGGACGGGCACGCAGCGGCGCGGTGCTGATGCTCTCCACACCGCCGGCGAGGTACACGTTGGCTCCCGGCCCGCCCGCAGCGACGAGCCGGGAGGCCAACACCACCGCGTCCAGGCCGGACCCGCACTGCCGGTCGACGGTGAGTCCGGGCACGTCGATGCCCAGTCCGGCTTCGAGGGCCGCGAGCCGGGCCACATTGCCGCCGCCGCCCACCGCGTTGCCGATCACGACGTCGGCCACCAGGTCCGGCGGCACCCCGCCGCCGGCCATCAGGCCGGCCAGGACCGGTGCCAGCAGTTCGTGGGCCTGCAGGGATTTCAGGGCGCCGTGGGCGCGCCGCACCGGGGTCCGCAGCGCGGCAATGATGACGGGCTGCCGGTCATCCGGCAGCAGCCGGGCGCGCGCCGGGGCCGGGGTCACCGGGTCCTCAGCCAAGGCGCCGGACCCGCGGGTCGTTGCCAAGGATCCATTCGAGGAGGAGCGGCCGGCTGGGCTTGCCCCGGTCCGTGACGGGCAGATCGGTGAGCAGGTAGTAGTCCAGGGGTCGTTTGTTCCGGGCCAGGATGTGCTCGAGGCCGGATTTGAGCAGGGTTGCCGTGAGCCCGCCGTGCGAGGGCAGTACGGCCGCCACCACGCGCTGGCCGCGGAGATCGTCGGCCTGACCTGCGGCAATAGCGGCGGCCACCCCCGGCACGGAGGCGAGGGCAAGTTCCACTTCATGCGGGTACACGTTCGTGCCGGCAGTGACGATCATGTCCGAGCGGCGGCCCAGCAGATGCAGGACGCCGTCAGAGAGGTAGCCCTGGTCCCCCACGGTGTACCAGCCGTCGAAGCACTGCAGCGCCTCGCCGTCGTCCCCCCAGAGGTAGCCGTCGCTGACGAGGCCGCTGCGGACGCAGACGTTGCCCGGCTGCCCGTCCGGAACCGGGGAGCCGGCGGCGTCAAGGATCCTGACGGCGACGCCGGGGAACGGGGCGCCGATGCCGGTCCCGCCGGCCGCGGGTACTTCGCCGGGCGGCAGTCCGGCGCCGGCGACGAAGCTGAGTTCCGCGGCGCCGTAGTACTCGAAAATTGTGGCGTTCGGTGCCCAGCGCCGCGCGGCCTCCAGGGTCCGCGCGTCGAGCTTGGAGCCGGCGCAGATGATGCTCCGCAGTCCGGAGCCGTCCACTCCCCCGGCCAGGCCGCGTTCGCTGAGCAGCCGCAGCATGGTGGGCACCAGGACCAGTCGGGTGATGCCGTCGTGGCTGACCGCGGCGTGCGCGTCGCCGACATCGAACTCCGCCAGGGTGTGGAACTCGGAACCCGCGTACAGGCATTCGGCGAGGGCGTAGAGGTTCAGGCTGGCCGCCAGCGGCCCCGGCGCCAGGGTTTTATCGCCGGTCCGCAGGCCAAAGAACTCCACGGAAGACTCGAAGGAGCGCCGCCAGGACTGCCGCGACCGGCTGAACGCCTTGGGCAGCGCAGTGGTGCCGGAGGTCAGTCCGATCAGGAACGGCGACGCCGCCGGGCCGTCCGCCAGCTCACTGCCCAGCTCACTGCCCGGCGCGACGCCCGGCGCGCTGCCCACCTCGCCGCCCCCGGCCGGGCAGGTTTCGGCGATCCGTCCGGTCAGGGCGTCCAGGAGCGGCCCGGGCCAGGTTGGATCCAGGACGGCGCAGCGGCGGCTTCCCGCTACGGCCGCCGCGAAGGAGACCGCGAAACCGGTGGAGTTCGGCTCGGCCAGCACCGTCACCGCCGGTGTGTCGGCAACAAGAGCGGCCGCGGCATCCCGCAGCCCGGACCAGCTCAGGCGCTGACCGGCCACGACGACGGCGGTGGCGTCGGGGCGGTCGTCGGCCCAGCGCTGGAGTCTGTCGAGAAAAGGCATCGGACCAACTTTACCGGGCAGCGACGTATCGGCGGGCGGCAGGGGATATTGTGACAGCATGAGCTTCAATGACAACGTCCAGCTGGACCCGTCCCAGGTCCAGAGCCGCGGCGGCATGGGTCGCGGCACCAAAATCGGCGGCGGGATCGGCGGCGGAATTGTGCTGCTCCTGGCAGCCCTCTTCGGCATCAACCCCAGCCTCCTCGAGGGCCTGACCGGCACCACCCAGGACCAGACCCAAAGCCAGGCAACGGCTCCGGCGTGCAAGACCGGCGCCGACGCCGACGCCCGCCTGGAGTGCCGGATCGTGGGTACGGTGAACAGCCTCAACGCGTTCTGGCCGGAGTATTTGGCGAAGTACAACAAGAAGTACCCGCAGCCGGAAACCGTCCTGTTCCGGGGCGGCACCAACACCGGGTGCGGCGCGGCGACCTCCGAGGTGGGCCCGTTCTACTGCCCCGCGGACCAGACGGCCTACTTCGATCCGGGTTTCTTCCAGGAACTGGTGGACCGGTTCGGGTCCTCGGGCGGGCCGCTGGCGCAGGAGTACGTCGTGGCGCATGAGTTCGGCCACCACATCCAGAACCTGCTCGGCACCATCGACCGGGCCCAGCAGGATCCGCAGGGTCCGCAGTCCGGTGCTGTGCGGGTTGAGCTGCAGGCCGACTGCTACGCCGGCCTGTGGGTTCGGTACGCCACCACCACCAAGGATCCCAAGTCCGGCCAGCCGTTCCTGGAGCCGTTGAAGACGCAGGACCTGCAGGACGCCCTGTCAGCGGCGTCCTCCGTGGGCGATGACCGGATCCAGAAGGCCGCCACCGGGCGGGTTTCCCCGGAGTCCTGGACCCATGGCTCCAGCGCCCAGCGGCAGAAGTGGTTCTACCAGGGCTACAAGACCGGTGACATCAACCAGTGCGACACGTTCAGGGCCGCCACCCCGTAGCCCCAAATCCATCGACTGCTCCGAAACGGCCGTGATGGGCCGCCAAAAGGGCCGTTGCGGAGCAACCGATAGAACGACGACGGCGGGCCCGCCTCCTGGAGGTGGGCCCGCCGTCGTCGTTCCTGCGGGTGCCGCGTGGGCGGCCGGGGATCTAGATGTTGAAGCCGAGGGCCCGCATCTGGTCGCGGCCGTCCTCGGTGATCCGTTCCGGACCCCATGGCGGCATCCATACCCAGTTCAGGCGCCAGTCGTCGACGATTCCGTCGAGGGCCTTGCCGACCTGCTCCTCGATCACATCGGTGAGCGGGCAGGCAGCGGTGGTCAGGGTCATGTCGATCAGGAGGGCGCCGTCGTCGTCTGAATACTTCAGGCCGTACAGCAGGCCAAGGTCAACAATGTTCACACCCAGTTCAGGGTCGATCACATCCTTGAGTGCCTCTTCGACATCCTCGAGGCCCGTGCGGGCCATATTGATTTCGGTCATGGCGTAGTCCTAACTAAGCCTGTGCTGCGGCGTCGGCGGCAGCGATGGTGGCGGCTCCGGCGCCCTGGACGTAGCGGTCGTAGCCTTCTTCTTCGAGGCGGTCGGCAAGCTCCGGGCCGCCTTCTTCAACAACCTTGCCGTCAACGAACACGTGCACGAACTCCGGCTTGATGTAGCGCAGGATCCGGGTGTAGTGCGTGATGAGCAGGGTGCCCATGTTGCCTCCGGAGTGGGCGCGGTTGACGCCCTCGGAGACGACCTTCAGCGCGTCGACGTCGAGGCCGGAGTCGGTCTCGTCGAGGATGGCGAACTTCGGCTTGAAGAGTTCGAGCTGGAGGATCTCCACGCGCTTCTTCTCGCCGCCGGAGAAGCCTTCGTTGACGTTGCGCTGGGTGAAGTCGGCGTCGATGCGCAGCTGGGCCATGGCAGCCTTGACGTCCTTGGTCCAGTTACGCAGCTTCGGGGCCTCGCCGTCGATGGCGGTCTTGGCGGTGCGCAGGAAGTTGGTCATGCTCACGCCCGGGACCTCCACCGGGTACTGCATGGCCAGGAAGAGGCCGGCGCGGGCACGCTCGTCCACGCTCATCGCGAGGACGTCTTCGCCGTCGAGCGTGATGGTGCCGCTCGTGACGTTGTAGCGCGGGTGGCCTGCGATGGTCGAAGCCAGGGTGGACTTGCCGGAGCCGTTCGGTCCCATGATGGCGTGGGTCTGGCCGGTCTTGATGGTCAGGCTGACGCCCTTCAGGATTTCCTTGGTGCCCTGCTCGGTGTCAATGCTGACGTGCAGGTCCTTGATCTCAAGAGTAGACATATGTCTTGTTCTCCTCTGCCCCGTGCCCCTCGGCGGCGGTGCGTGGTCTGGTCGAATACGTTTCTGGTGATGCTGGCCGGTCCGGCGGGGCAAGCGGGGCTTGCCGCCGGGTTCAGCTGAAGTTCGGTGCCTCGGCGCCGTTGAGGATGGTGCTGACATCCACGTAGACATCGTCATCCTGGATGGTGACAGCGAAGACCGGCACGGGGTCGTAGGCCGGCAGCTGGAGCGGCTGGCCGCTGCGCAGGTCGAACTGGGAGCCGTGGCCCCAGCACTCGATCTTGCAGCCTTCCACGTCGCCCTCGGAGAGCGAGATGTCCGCGTGCGAGCAGGTGTCGCCGATGGCGTGGATCTCCCCCATCGAGTCCTTCACTACGGCTACCGGGTAGTCGTCGATCAGGATCCGCAGCGCCTGCTTGAGCTGGATCTCGCTGGCGCTGCAGACCAGCTCGCCCTTTGGCTGTTCCGTCATGTTCGCTGTCCGTGTCCCTTAGTTGTCCGTGGCCGCGAGCTCGCGCTCGACGGCGGCCGTGAGGCGTTCCTCGATGGCCGGAACCCGGATCTGCTGGATGATCTCGTTCAGGAAGCCGCGGACCACCAGACGGCGGGCCACCTTTTCCGGAATGCCGCGGGCCATCAGGTAGAACAGGTGCTCGTCGTCGAAGCGGCCCGTGGCGCTGGCGTGGCCCGCGCCGGCGATCAGGCCGGTTTCGATCTCGAGGTTCGGCACGGAGTCGGCCCGGGCACCGTCGGTGAGGACCAGGTTGCGGTTGGCCTCGTAGGTGTCGGTGCCTTCTGCTTCCTTACGGATCAGGACGTCACCCACCCAGACGGTGTGCGCGTTGCGGCCCTGCAGGGCGCCCTTGTACAAGACATTGGACTTGCAGTTGGCTACAGCGTGGTCCACAAACAGCCGCTGTTCCAGGTGCTGGCCGGCGTCGGCGAAGTACAGGCCGAACATTTCCGCTTCGGCGCCGGGGGCGGTGAAGCGGGTGGACGGGGTGACGCGGACCAGGTCGCCGCCGAGGCTGACCACGATGTGCTTGAACTTGGCATCGCGGCCGAGCTTCGCCTGCTGGGAGGAAGCGTGCACGGCGTCGTCGTTCCATTCCTGGAGCGAGATGACGGTGAGCTGCGCGCCGTCCTCAACCAGGATTTCGATGTTTTCGGAGACGACGGCGGTGCCCTGGTGGTCCAGCACCACAACGGCCTTGGAGAACTTCTCGGCGATGATGACGACGTGCTGCGCGGCGGCCTCGGAGCCCTGGCCGGTGAGGAGCACGCTGACCTCGCCCTCGGCCTGGACCTCGGCGGGCACCGTGATGACCGTGGCTTCGGTGAAGTTTTCCCAGGCGTTGGCGGCTACCCGGTCTTCGGGGATGGCTGCCGAGCCGATGCGGGCATCGTCGCGGCCGACGGTTTCGACGCGGACGCTGTCCGGACCGGTGACGGACACGGCCGGAGCGGCGCCGTTGAGGACCTCGGTGTGCAGGCCGCGGAGGCGCTTGAGCGGGGTGAACCGCCAGTCCTCCTCCGTGCCTGTCAGCGGCTTGAAGTCCGCCAGCTTGTACGAGGTCAGGCGGCCGGCGCGGGAGCTGTCCGGGATGCCGACGCCGCCGCCGTGCGAGTGGGCCTTGACGGCTTCGCCGGCCAGCGGGGACTTCGACTCGGCCACGTTCAGCGGCGAAAGGCTTTCGCCTTCCTCCGTGAAACCGTCGATGAACGGCTGGGATGAGGGGGCGCCGATGCGCGCCTTTTCAGTAGTGATGTCAGTCATTAACCGACCGATCCTTCCATCTGCAGTTCAATCAGGCGGTTCAGCTCAAGGGCGTATTCCATCGGCAGTTCACGGGCGATCGGCTCGATGAAGCCGCGCACGATCATCGCCATGGCCTCGTCCTCGCGCATGCCGCGCGACATCAGGTAGAACAGCTGCTCTTCGCTGACCCGGGAGACCGTGGCCTCGTGGCCCATAACGACGTCGTCCTCGCGGATGTCGATGTACGGGTAGGTGTCCGAGCGGCTGATGGTGTCCACCAGGAGGGCGTCGCAGCGCACCGTGTTGGCGGAGTGCTTGGCCCCTTCGCGGACCTGGACCAGGCCGCGGTAGGCGGCGCGGCCGCCGCCGCGGGCGACGGACTTGGAGATGATGGAGCTCTTCGTGTTCGGCGCGATGTGCACCATCTTGGAGCCCGTGTCCTGGTGCTGGTTTTCACCGGCGAACGCGATGGAGAGGGTCTCGCCCTTCGCACCCTCGCCCACGAGGTAGACGGCCGGGTACTTCATGGTGACCTTGGACCCGATGTTGCCGTCGATCCACTCCATGGTGGCGCCCTCTTCGCAGATGGCGCGCTTGGTGACCAGGTTGTACACGTTGGTGGACCAGTTCTGGATGGTCGTGTAGCGGACGCGGGCGCCCTTCTTCACAACGATCTCCACAACGGCGGAGTGCAGCGAGTCCGAGGTGTAGATCGGCGCCGTGCAGCCCTCGATGTAGTGGACGTAGGAGTCCTCGTCCGCGATGATCAGGGTCCGCTCGAACTGGCCCATGTTCTCGGTGTTGATGCGGAAGTAGGCCTGCAGCGGGATGTCCACGTGGACGCCCTTGGGCACGTACACAAACGAACCGCCGGACCACACCGCGGTGTTCAGCGAGGCGAACTTGTTATCACCCACGGGGATGATGGTGCCGAAGTACTCCTGGAAGATTTCCGGGTGTTCGCGCAGCGCGGTGTCGGTGTCCAGGAAGATCACGCCCTGGGCTTCGAGGTCCTCGCGGATCTGGTGGTAAACCACCTCGGACTCGTACTGGGCGGCCACGCCGGAGACCAGGCGGCTGCGCTCGGCTTCCGGGATGCCCAGCTTCTCGTAGGTGTTCCGGATGTCCTCGGGCAGGTCCTCCCAGGTGGCGGCCTGCTTCTCCGTGGAGCGCACGAAGTACTTGATGTTGTCGAAGTCGATGCCGGACAGGTCCGCGCCCCAGGTGGGCATGGGCTTGCGGTCGAAGTACTTCAGGCCCTTCAGGCGCAGGTCCAGCATCCATTCCGGCTCGTTCTTCTTGGCCGAGATGTCACGTACGACGTCCTCATCGATACCACGGCGGGCGTTGGCGCCGACGTCGTTCTTGTCGGCCCAGCCGTACTCGTAGGTTCCGATTCCGTGGAGCTCGGGATTCTTTTCCAGAATCTCAGAGATCACAGTGGATTCAGCAACCTTCTTCTCTGATAGTTGGTCCGTCATCACGGCCTTTCTTGCAGATGGTTGGATACTTCGTCCGGGTTGCCCGGGCCTGCGGGGCTGGCGGCCCCTGCGGCGGCCGGACGGCCCGTAGGTATGTGGGTGGTGCAGACGTGCCCGCCGCGGGCGAGCGTGGAAAGCCTGCGCACGTCGACGCCGACCAGCCGGGAGAACAGCTCGGTCTCGACGTCGCAAAACACGGGGAACTGCGCCGCGAGCTGCTGGATGGGGCAGTGTCCCTGGCAAAGCTGGACGCTGGAGAGTGCGGCAGGGAGCGGAGCCTTGGCCTCGATTGACTGGGCCGAGGCAACGAACCCGTCGCGGCTCAGGGCCTCGGAGAGGGCCCGGGCACGGGCCGTAATATCCGTCCCGGCCTGCTCGATCTCCGGGGCGTACCGGCGTTCCATGTCCGCGAAGCGCTCGACGGCGAATTCCCGCACCGCGTCGGACCCGGCCATATCGCTGAGCTTCTGCAGCGCCGACCCGGCAATGTCGAGGTAGTCGTTGCCCAATGTCGACTGGCCCTGCGAGCTGAGCACATACCGCCTCGCGGGCCTCCCCGCGCCCGCGCCCGCCCGCGCGGCACGCTTGACCTCGATGACGCCGTGGCGTGAAAGGTGGTCCAGGTGGCGGCGGACCGCTGCAGGGGTGAACCCGAGGAGTTCGCCCAGTTCCGCGGCGCTGATGGGGCCGTGCTCCAGAACAGCGGCGAGGACGCGGTCACGCGTGCGGTCCTCCGCATCGGAGGCATGCGTCGAGGAAGCCGGCGCTCCCCCGGCGGGCTCATGCGCCTCCGCCCGCGCGGAAGGCACGGCAGACGTTGTTGGACTCATGGAATACACAACACAATCATGTCGTAATTTAGTCCCCTGATCCAGTAAGGCATGGCTTTGCTGGGCCCGCTCGCGGTCAGGGAACGTCCTACTACATCGCGTAGAATGCTCTGGTGCGATCTCCCGAATCCCCCGCCCTGACAATCAGCGGGCTCGTCAAGGACGTTGGCCCGCTGCCCAGCCTCGACGGCAAGATGCTGCGGGTGGTCAGCGACCTCTCCCTCACGGCCGAGCGCGGCCAGGTCACGGCCCTGTTGGGAGCCAACGGGGCCGGAAAGACCACCACCATCGAATGCGCCCAGGGCCTGCAGAAACGTACCGGCGGGAGCATCAGCCTGCTGGGCCATGACCCTGACACGTCCGGCGCGGAGCTGCGTGCCCGCGTCGGCGTGATGCTCCAGGACGGGGGCCTGCCTCCGTCGGCCCGCCCCATCCCCCTGCTCCGCCACATCGCGGGCATGTACCAGGACCCATGGCCGCTGGATGAACTGATCGGCCGGCTGGGCATCGAGGCCTTCAGCCGGACCTCCGTCCGGCGGCTCTCGGGCGGCCAGAAGCAGCGGCTGGCACTCGCGGCCGCCCTTGTGGGGCGCCCGGAAGTGCTGTTCCTCGACGAGCCGAGCGCCGGCCTGGATCCGCAGTCGCGGCAGCTGGTGTTCGAACTGATCGGCGAACTGCGGGACCGCGGGATGGGCATCATCCTGACCACGCACCTGATGGACGACGCCCAGCGCCTCGCGGACTACGTCTACATCATCGACGCCGGCAGGAACGTCGCCGAGGGCACCGTTGCCCAGCTCCTGCGCCATGAACTGGCACCGGCCGGCGGGCAACACATCCGCACCCTGCACTTCGAGGCCACCCCGGGGCTCGACCTCGCCGGCGTCCTGCCGCCGGGCATCGAGGTCCGGGAAACCCGCGCCGGAAGCTACACCGCCACGGGGGCGCTGACACCGGCCGACCTCGCGGCCATCACCGCCTGGTGGGCGGAGCGCGGCATCATGCCCGCGTCCATGAGCCTGGCCGCCCGCAGCCTCGAGGACGTCTTCCTCGACATCTCCGGAAGGGACATCCGATGACCCCGGTTACCGCCCCCGCAGGCAACCCGCTGGGCAGCGGACCGGCGCCGCTCCTGCGCCGTGTCCTGCTGCAGGGCAGGTACGAGACCGTCACCATGATCCGCAACGGCGAGCAACTGATCCTCGCGATCATCCTGCCGCTCCTGGCCCTGATCGGCCTGACCGTCACTCCACTGCTCGACGGGCTCGGCGCCAGCCGGGTCAACGTCGCAGTACCGGGCATCCTGGCCCTGTGCGCCATGTCCACCGCCTTCACCGGCCAGGGCATCGCCACGGGCTTCGACCGCCGGTACGGTGTGCTCCGTTTCCTGTCCAGCACTCCCCTGGGCCGCACCGGCCTGATCCTTGGCAAAGTGCTCGCCGTCCTCGCAGTGCTGCTGCTGCAGGTACTGGTGGTGGCCGCCGTCGCACTGCCCCTGGGCTGGCGGCCGTCCGCCGTCGGCATCCTGCCAGGCATCGGCCTGCTGATCCTTGGTGCGGCGGCCTTCACGGCCCTCGGCCTCCTGGTGGCCGGCACAGTCCGGCCCGAGGCGACACTCGCGATCACCAACCTGCTCTGGATCCTGCTCGGCGCTCTGGGCGGCATCGTTATTCCGGCCGAGCGGCTCCCGGCCCTCGCCCAGGCGGTGGTCCACTTCCTGCCCTCCGGCGCGCTGGGCCAGGCGCTGAGGGATGCCTTCCTGCACGGCAGCGTCAACCTGGCCGCCGTATTTGTCCTGCTGCTCTGGACGGCGATTGCCGGCTTCGCAGCAACCCGTTGGTTCAAGTGGAATTGAGAAAACTGTGAGTACGGCGTCCCGCCCTTCCCGCATCGTGTCCCGGATTTCCTCCCGGCTGCCCGTCACCGTCGACAAAACGATCCGCCGGCTGGCCGTCCTGTCCCTGATCGGCCAGACGGTCCTGGTGGTAACCGGCGGGGCTGTCCGGCTGACGGCCTCAGGCCTGGGCTGCCCCACGTGGCCCCGCTGCACCGACGGCTCGCTCGTGAACACCCCCGAAATGGGAATCCACGGCGTCATCGAATTCGGCAACCGGCTGCTGACTTTCGCGCTGGCCGCCGTCGCCGTCATGATGCTGGTCTACCTGTGGAACCTGCGCAAGGAACGCCGGGACCTCTTCCTGCTGGCCCTCGGACTGCTCGCCAGCATCCCGGCCCAGGCCGTAATTGGCGGAATCACCGTCCTGACGGGGCTGAACCCGTGGGTGGTGGGCCTGCACTTCCTGGTCTCGATGGCACTAGTGGTCCTGGCCACCCTTCTGGTCAACCGGGCCTACGGCAGGACCGGCCGCGCCCTGGCCCGCGAGCTTCCGGCGCTCCCCGGCGCCGCGCGCCCCGTGATGGCCGCCGTCGCCCTGTTCTCGGCCGTGGCCGTATGCCTCGGTGTTGTGGTGACCGGCGCCGGACCCCACGCCGGCGACGCCACTGCCCCGCGCAACAACCTCGACTGGGACCTGTTCTCGCACATCCACGCTGTCCCCGCGTACCTCGTGACCGCCGGCGCCCTCGTCGGCGTGTTCCTCGTGGTCCGCGGCCGCATCACCGGCCCGTTCCGTGCCGCCGTGCTGATGCTCCTCGGCGTCACCGTACTCCAGGCCGTTATCGGCTTCACGCAGTACTACAACGGCATCCCGGCACTCCTGGTCGGCGCCCACATGCTCGGCGCTGCCCTGCTGATGAGCGCATCCACCAACGCGGCGGACATCGCGCGGAACAGCCCGCGGAGCTGACCCGCCTCTTCCTGCAATCCCTCACACGGGGTCACTGGCCGCCTCTCCGGCGTCGGGTGGCCCCGTGTTGCGTTGTCGGCCGGTAACCTGACTCTGTCGAGGGAGAGGGCAGTAGTGAACGCGATCATCGAGGGCATCCTGAACATCAGCCCCGCGCTGGCGTTCACGCTCGTGGCCGGTCTGGTGTTCGCGGAGGACGCCATCTTCGTGGGCTTCGTCATTCCGGGCGAGACCGCCGCGGTGCTCGGCGGCGTCATCGCGAGCCGCGGTGAGGTGCCGCTGTGGGGCATGGCGGCCGTGGTGGTTGCCGCGGCCATCGCCGGTGACACGGTGGGCTACGAAATCGGCAAGCACGTGGGGACCCGGCTGCTGGATATCCGGCTGATGAAACGGCGGCGGCGCGGCCTGGCCAAGGCGCAGGCCTTCTTGCGCCGGCGCGGCGGTTCGGCCGTCTTCCTGGGCCGCTTCGTGGCGTTCTTCCGGGCGGTGATGCCCGCCCTGGCCGGAGCCTCGCGGACGCACTACCCGCGCTTCCTGGCCTTCAACGCAGCGGGCGGGGTGGTCTGGGGTACAGGGTTCGTGCTGCTGGGCTTCTTCGCCGGGAACTCCTACGACGCCGTCGCAAAAGTGGCCGGCCGTGACATCACCGCGGTGGTGGTGACCCTCGGCGTGCTGGGGCTGATCGTCTGGCACCTGCGCCGGACGCGGCGCGCCCGGCGGGAACCGGCAGGGGATGCCGGCGGCGGGAACTAGCCGCCGACGATCGCCGATCCGATGAACGGATCGACGGCCAGCGCGATGAACAGCAGCGTGAGGTAGCTGATCGAGCCGTGGAAAACCTTCATGGCTCCCTTGTTGGACACGTCCCCGCCCTGGGCCCGGTTGTACAGCGCATGGGACTCGTACAGGAACCAGGCACCCGCGGCGACGGCGGTAACGGTGTACACCCAGCCGGCCCCGCCCACCGGGATCAGGAGCAGCGAGCAGGCCACCATCGCCCAGGCGTAAAGCACCACCTGAACGGAGACCACCTTGGCGCCGGCGATCGCGCCGAGCATCGGGACGTTGGCGTTGCGGTAGTCCTCGCCGTAGCGCATGGACAGCGGCCAGTAGTGCGGGGGCGTCCAGAGGAAGATGACCATAAAGAGGACGACGGCGGGCCACTCGACGGTGTTGGTCACCGCGGCCCAGGCGATCAGTACGGGGAAGCAGCCGGCGGCGCCGCCCCAGACGATGTTCTGCGCGGTCCGGCGCTTGAGGATCATCGTGTAGATGACCACGTAGAAGACGATGGCGCCCAGGCCCAGCCAGGCGGACAGCGGGTTGGCGCCGAACCAGAGGATGACGATCGCGGCCGCGCCGAGGAGCCAGGAGAAGACCAGCGCTTCGCGCGGGGTCACTTCACCGGTGACCAGGGGCCGGTTCTCGGTCCGGTGCATCAGCTTGTCGATGTCCCGGTCGATATAGCAGTTGAACGCCCCCGCACTGCCGGCAGCGAAAGCCCCACCGACCAGGGTTGCCAGGATCAGGCCCAGCGACGGGAATCCGCGTTCAGCGTAAATCATGGTGGGCAGCGTACTGACCAACAGGAGTTCGATCACCCGCGGTTTTGTGAGCGCCAGGTAGGCCTTGGCTTTACGGCCGAAGCCGATGCGGCCGGGGGCCCGGGAAGCGTTCAGTGGCGTATCAGTTGTGCTCACGGTGGCAGTCACTCTGTTCTGTCTGGCTGTTCAGTCCGGCTGGTCATCGCAGTGCGTCCTGGATCCGGCGCACGGCATTCGGAGGGGGTCCACGCGCGGCGCACAGGCATGTCCTCGCCCCCGTTGGTAGCCACCACCCATCATACCGTGGCGGCACGAGCCGCCGGCCCTGCCGCGGGCGGCCATAATTCGGGCATGTTAACGCGGGTTCACCGCCCCGGTATTCCACGGTGATTCATATAAGCCGGAAAGCGGTCCAATTCGTGAGATGTACGCCGCTGGGCCGGTGGAATGGGGATAAGCTGTCACACAGATCAGCATGCTCGGCTGCCCGCCCTTTCGGGGCGTTAGGGCCGCCGCGGATGCGACTGAATGATAGATCAACGTTTCGATGGTGAACGGCTGGTACGAACCGCAGCGGGCACCGACCTGTGCTCCAGCGGGAAATCCTTCCCAAAGCGAAGAACCGTACCACCGGCCGTCAGCACAGAGAGGGGCCCGGTTTACGTGCCACATTTGGAAGAGCAAGAACTGTCATGGACCGACATCGACGCCCGAGCCGTGGACACTGTCCGGGTGCTGGCGGCGGATGCGGTGGAGAAGGTCGGGAACGGCCACCCTGGCACGGCCATGAGCCTGGCCCCGGCGGCGTACCTGCTTTTCCAGAAACTGATGCGGCACGATCCGGCGGATCCGGAGTGGCTGGGCCGTGACCGGTTCGTCCTCTCCCCCGGGCACACCTCCCTGACGCTGTATATCCAGCTGTTCCTCTCCGGCTACGGCCTGGAGCTGAAGGACCTCGAGGCGCTGCGGACCTGGGGGTCGCTGACCCCCGGGCACCCGGAGTACAAGCACACCGCCGGGGTGGAGATCACCACCGGCCCGCTCGGGCAGGGCCTGGCCTCCGCGGTCGGGTTCGCCTACTCGCAGCGGCGGATGCGCGGGCTGTTCGACGCCGAGGCGCCCGCCGGGCAGTCCCCGTTCGACCACACCGTCTGGGTCATCGCCTCCGACGGGGACCTGCAGGAAGGCGTGACGTCCGAGGCGTCCTCTCTCGCCGGGCACCAGGAACTGGGCAACCTCGTGGTGATCTACGACGAGAACCACATCTCCATCGAGGACGACACGGACGTGGCGTTCACCGAGGACGTCCTGGCCCGCTACAAGGCCTACGGCTGGCACACCCAGCGGGTCGACTGGACCCGGACGGGTGAATACAAGGAAGACATCGCCGAACTCCACGCGGCCCTGCTCGCGGCGAAGGCCGAGACGGACAAGCCCTCGATCATTTCGCTGCGGACCATCATCGGCTGGCCCGCACCGAAGAAGCAGAACACCGGCAAGATCCACGGCTCGGCCCTCGGCGCGGAGGAAGTCGCCGGCCTGAAGACGGTCCTCGGGTTCGACCCGGAGAAATCGTTCCAGGTCGAGGAGGACGTCCTCGCCCACACCCGGGGGGCCCGGGACCGCGGCGCCGCCGAGCGCAAGATCTGGCAGGAAGGCTTCGACGCCTGGCAGGCCGCCTACCCGGAGTCCGCTGCCCTGCTCGAACGCATCGAGTCCCGCACCCTGCCCGAGGGCTTCGACGCGGCGCTGCCGGTGTTCGAGGCCGGGAAGGACGTCTCCACCCGGGCCGCGTCCGGGAAGGTGCTGAACGCGATCGGACCGGTCATGCCCGAACTCTGGGGCGGCTCGGCCGACCTCGCCGAGTCGAACAACACCACCATCGAGGGCTCGCCCTCGTTCATTCCCGCGTCCCGGCAGACCGAGGCGTGGAAGGGCAACCCCTACGGCCGGGTCCTGCACTTCGGGATCCGCGAACACGCCGCCGCCTCGATCGTGAACGGCATCACCCTGGCCGGCCCCACCCGGGCGTTCTCCGGCACGTTCCTGATCTTCTCGGACTACCAGCGCCCCGCGATCCGGCTCGGCGCCCTCATGGGGGTCCCGTCGCTCTACGTCTGGACCCACGACTCGATCGGCCTCGGCGAGGACGGCCCCACCCACCAGCCGGTCGAACAGCTCGCCGCGCTCCGCGCGATCCCGGGCCTGGACGTCGTCCGGCCAGGTGACGCGAACGAGGTTGCCGCGGCCTGGAAGACCATGCTCGAAAACCACGCCCACCCCGCCGGGATCGTCCTGACCCGGCAGAACATCCCCACCTACGCCCGCGGGACCGGCGAGGCCGACGGCGACACGTTCGCCTCCACCGCCGGAGTCGCACGCGGAGGCTATGTCCTGGCCGAAGCCTCCACCCAGGGCCGGTCCGTGACACCCCAGGTCATCCTGATCGGCACCGGCTCCGAGGTCCAGCTCGCCGTCAACGCCCGCGAAGCCCTGCAGGCCGAAGGGATCCCCACCCGGGTCGTGTCCATGCCCTGCGTCGAATGGTTCCACCGCCAGGACCAGGCCTACCGCGACGTCGTGCTGCCCCCCGCTGTGAAGGCACGCGTCTCCGTGGAAGCCGGACTGGCCCTGGGCTGGCGCGAGTTTGTCGGCGACGCCGGCCGCTCCATCAGCCTCGAACACTTCGGCGCGTCCGCGGACTACAAACGCCTCTTCCAGGAATTCGGCATCACCACCGAAGCCCTCACCACCGCAGCCAAAGAATCCCTCCACGGACTCAACGCCTAAACCCCAACTTCACGCTTTCCGGGCCGCCGCCCCACTGACGGCGGCGGCCCCAGACTTCAGGAGTTACACATGAACACCACCCCCACCCAGCAGCTCTCCGATGCCGGCGTCTCCATCTGGCTCGATGACCTCTCCCGCGGCCGCCTGGCTACCGGCACCCTGCGCAAGCTGATCGAAGAGAAGAACGTCGTTGGGGTCACCACCAACCCCAGCATCTTCCACGCAGCCATCACCGCCGGCACCGATTACGACGCCACCATCAGCGAACTGGCCGCGGCGGGCGCCAGCGTTGAAGAGACCGTCTTCTCGATCACCACCACCGACGTCGCGGACGCCTGCGACCTCTTCGCACCGGTTGCCGCGGCAACGCAGGGCGTGGATGGCCGCGTCTCCATCGAGGTGGACCCCCGCCTGGCGTGGGACACCGCAGGGACCATTACCGAGGCCAAGAAACTCCACGGCCAGGTCAACAAGGACAACGTCCTGATCAAGATCCCCGCCACGGTCGAGGGCCTTGAGGCGATCACCGCCACGCTGGCCAGCGGCATCAGCGTTAACGTGACCCTGATCTTCTCGCTCGAACGCTACCGCGCAGTGATCAACGCGTTCCAGAGTGGACTGGAGCAGGCGAAGGAAAACGGCCACGACCTCTCCAAGATCCACTCGGTGGCATCCTTCTTCGTTTCCCGCGTTGACTCGGAAATCGACAAGCGCCTCGACGCCATCGGCACCGACGAAGCCCGGGCCCTCAAGGGCAAGGCCGGCCTGGCCAACGCCCGGCTGGCCTACCAGGTCTACGAGGAACTCTTCTCCACCGAACGCTGGGCCCTGCTCGCCGAGGCCGGTGCCCGCCCGCAGCGTCCGCTGTGGGCCTCCACCGGCGTCAAGGATCCGGCGTACCCGGACACCCTGTACGTAACGGAACTGGTCGCCCCCGGCGTGGTCAACACGATGCCCGAGAAGACCCTCGACGCCACCTACGACCACGGAGCCATCACCGGCGACACCGTGACCCGCGGTTACAACGACGCCAACGCCACCCTGAACTCCCTCGACGCGCTCGGCATCTCCTACAACGAGGTGGTGGCCCTGCTCGAGACCGAGGGCCTGGACAAGTTTGTGGCAAGCTGGAAGGAACTGCTGGCCGACGTCGAGGGCGCCCTCGCCGCTGCACGGAAGGACGCATAGCCTCCTATGACCACTCTCAGCTACGACGCCACGGGCGCTGCCCGCCAGGCCCACGAACAGCACCTGCCCGCCCTGCTTGAGGACCGGGTCGCCACCCGGATCTTCGCCAAGGACGCCACCCTGTGGGGTCCGGACGCCGAGTCCGAGGCCGCGGTCCGGCTGGGCTGGGTGGAGGCCGCTTCGGTCTCCCAGCCGCTCGTCGCGGACATCCTCGCCCTGCGTGATGCGTTCCGCGCCGAGGGCGTGAGCCGGATTGTCCTGTGTGGCATGGGCGGTTCCTCCCTGGCCCCCGAGGTCATTGCCGGAACCGCCGGCGTCGAGCTGACGGTCCTGGACAGCACCGACCCCGAGCAGGTCGCTGCCGCCCTCGCCGACCGCCTGGCCGAAACCGCCATCGTGGTGTCCTCGAAGTCAGGCTCCACCCTGGAAACGGACTCGCAGCGGCGCGTCTTCGAGCACGCCTTCACCGAGGCAGGACTCGACGCGAAGAGCCGCATCGTCATTGTCACCGATCCCGGTTCCCCCCTGGACAAGGCCTCCCGCGAGGCCGGCTACCGCGCCGTGTTCAACGCCGACCCCAACGTGGGTGGCCGCTACTCGGCGCTCACCGCTTTCGGCCTGGTGCCGTGCGGGCTGGCCGGTGTCGACATCCAGGCGTTCCTTGACGAGGCCGAAGAAACGGCGGAGATCCTGAACGATGACAGCGCGGAGAACATCGGCCTGGCCCTTGGCGCCGCACTGGGCGGCACCAACCCGCTGCGCGACAAGGTGGTCATCGCCGAGGACGGCTCCGGGATTGCCGGATTCGCTGACTGGGCCGAACAGCTGATCGCCGAATCCACTGGCAAGCTCGGCACCGGCGTCTTGCCGGTAGTCGCCGGCCCTAACGCCCCCGAGGTTACCGGCGGCGCCGCTGACGTCCTGGCCATCCGGCTGGTGGCCGCGGACGCCGACGTCGAACTCGGCGCCAACGAGGCGGCCATTGCCGGCGGCCTGGCCGCGCAGATGATGACGTGGGAGTTCGCCACGGCCGTCGCTGGCCGTCTGCTCGGCATCAACCCCTTCGACCAGCCCGACGTCGAGGCCGCCAAGGTGGCCGCCCGCGGGCTGCTGGACGCCCAGCCGGAGCCCACGCCCGCCAACTTCACCGACGGAACCATCGAGGTCCGCGGCGGCGACTGGCTGGGCGGCGCCGGGACGGCGGCGGACGCCGTCAAGGCCCTCCTGGGCCAGCTTGGCGCGGACGGCTACCTGAGCGTCCAGGCCTACTTTGACCGGCTCAGCTACGCCCCCCTCGAAGGCATCCGGGACGAGCTCGCCGCCGTAAGCGGCCGTCCCGTCACCTTCGGCTGGGGCCCGCGCTTCCTGCACTCCACCGGCCAGTTCCACAAGGGCGGACCGGCGATCGGGGTCTTCCTGCAGGTCACCGCGGCCGCGGCGACGGACCTTCCCATCCCGGACCGGCCGTTCACGTTTGGTGAACTGATCACGGCCCAGGCGGCAGGCGACGCGCAGGTCCTCAGCGAACACGGCCGGCCCGTCCTGCGGCTCCACCTCACGGACCGTGCTGCCGGCGTCCGCCAACTGCAGCAGCTCATCTCGTCGCTGGCCGGCACGTCATCGGCCGCCCGTCCGGCGTCATCCACCGAAAGCTAAGGCACTTCAGCAACCATGCCACTCTCGCAAAACGGCGGCGCTAAGTCCGCGGGCCGGGGGCGTAATCCGCTCCGGGACCCGCGGGACCGCCGACTGAACCGCATCGCCGGCCCGTCCTCCCTGGTGCTTTTCGGCGTCACCGGTGACCTCGCCCGCAAGAAACTCATGCCGGCCGTCTACGACCTCGCCAACCGCGGGCTGCTTCCGCCCAGCTTCGCGCTGGTCGGCTTCGCCCGCCGGCAGTGGGACAACGAGGACTTCGCCGCGGAGGTGAAGGAATCGGTCAAGAACTACGCACGCACGCCGTTCGACGAGACGGTGTGGAAGCAGCTCTCCGAGGGCATCCGGTTCGTGGAGGGCGAGTTCGACGACGACGACGCTTTCGAGCGCCTCAGCGAGACAATCGACGAACTCGACGAACAGCGCGGCACGCGGGGCAACCACGCGTTCTACCTGTCCATCCCGCCGAAGGCCTTTGAACTGGTCTGCCGCCAGCTCTCCAAGCATGGGCTGGCCCAGGCCGAGGGCGACAAGTGGCGCCGCGTGGTGATCGAGAAGCCTTTCGGGCATGACCTCGAGTCCGCGCGCCAACTCAATGACATCGTCGAATCGGTCTTCCCGCCGGACGCCGTTTTCCGGATCGACCACTACCTTGGCAAGGAGACGGTCCAGAACATCCTGGCCCTGCGCTTCGCCAACCAGCTGTTCGAACCCCTGTGGAACGCCAACTACGTGGACCACGTCCAGATCACCATGGCGGAGGACATCGGCACGGGCGGCCGCGCAGGCTACTACGACGGCGTGGGCGCGGCCCGCGACGTCATCCAGAACCACCTGCTGCAGCTCCTGGCCCTGACGGCCATGGAGGAACCAATCTCCTTCAACGCTGATGACCTCCGGGCCGAGAAGGAAAAGGTCCTGGCTGCGGTGCGGCTGCCCGAAGACCTGTCCTCGCACTCGGCCCGCGGGCAGTTCACCGGCGGCTGGCAGGGCGGCGAGGAGGTTCTTGGCTACCTCGAGGAGGAGGGCATTCCCGCCGACTCCAAAACCGAGACGTTCGCCGCGATCCGGGTGGACATCAACACCCGGCGCTGGAGCGGCGTGCCGTTCTACCTTCGGGCCGGTAAGCGGCTCGGCCGCAGGGTCACGGAAATCGCCGTCGTTTTCAAGCGCGCCCCCAACCTGCTCTTCCGCGACCACGGCGAGGACGACTTCGGCCAGAACGCCGTCGTGATCCGGGTCCAGCCCGACGAAGGCGCCACCATCCGCTTCGGTTCCAAGGTGCCGGGCACGCAGATGGAAGTCCGCGACGTCACGATGGACTTCGGCTACGGCCATTCGTTCACCGAATCCAGCCCCGAGGCCTACGAGCGGCTCATCCTGGACGTCCTGCTCGGCGAACCGCCCCTGTTCCCCCGGCATCAGGAAGTCGAACTGTCCTGGAAGATCCTTGACCCGTTCGAGGATTACTGGGCCGGGCTCAAGGAACAGCCCGAGCCGTACGCCCCGGGAAGCTGGGGTCCCGGCTCCGCCGATGAACTGCTCGCCCGCGACGGACGGACCTGGAGAAGGCCATGATCGTAGATCTCCCCGACACAACAACCTCCAAGATCTCCAAAAAGATCATGGCCCTGCGCGAACAGGGCGGCGTGATCGCCCTGGGCCGCGTCCTCACCCTGGTGGTGGTGACCAAGTCCGGGCTCGAAGAGGAAGCCATCGAGGCCGCCAACGAGGCCAGCCGGGAGCACCCCTGCCGGATCATCGTCCTGGCCGACGCCGGCGCCGAGGCACCTACCCGGCTGGACGCCCAGATCCGCGTGGGCGGCGACGCCGGCGCGTCCGAGGTAATCCTGCTCCGCGGCTACGGCGAACTCGCGGAGGAGAGCGAATCCCTGGTGGCCGCCCTCCTGCTCCCGGATGCACCGATCGTGGCCTGGTGGCCGCACGGCGCCCCGCGGAATGCCTGCGAAACCTCCATCGGCCGGATCGCGCACCGCCGGATCACCGACTCGGCCAACGAATCCGATCCCCTCGCGGCGCTGGACAACCTCCGGAGCACCTACAAGGCCGGCGACACCGACCTCGCCTGGACCCGCCTGACCAACTGGCGGATCCAGCTGGCCGCAGTCCTGGACCAGGTGGATGCCTCTCCGGTCACCGCGGTGGCCGTCGAAGGCGCCTCCGACTCCCCCAGCACCATGCTGCTGGCGGCGTGGCTGACGCTCGCGCTGGACGCTCCGGTGACCATCGTGGCGGACCCGGCCGGCACCGGCATCCGGCGGGTGCGGCTGACCCGCACCGGCGGCGATGTGCAGCTGTACCGTCCCGGCCTGACCGTGGCCGAACTGACCCAGCCGGGCCAGCCAGCGCAACGGATCTCGCTCCCCCGCCGCAGCCTGAAAGACTGCCTGGCCGAGGAGCTGCGGCGTCTGGACCCCGACGAAGTCTTCGGCGAAGTGATTACTATTGGACTGCCCCGTACCAACCTAAGGAGTGTCCGTCCCAGTGAGCGCTGACCCGAGAGTAAGCATCCATCCAGACTCGGCTGTCCTGATGGCGGCCATCGCGGCGCGCCTGATCACCAAGCTTGTGGACATCCAGGACAAGCACGGCGAGGCAACGGTGGTGCTTACCGGAGGAACAATGGGCATCGGCTCCCTCAAGGCAGTCGCCGAGTCACCGGCCGCCCGTGCGGTGGACTGGGCCAAGGTGAACTTCTGGTGGGGGGATGAGCGGTTCGTCGGCACCGACGACGCCGACCGCAACGCCCGCCAGGCCCAGGAGGCGCTGCTCTCCCATATCGACGTCGACCCTGCCCGCATCCACATCCCCGGATCCTCGGATGACTTCGGGACCCCCGAGGAGGCTGCCGCCGACTACGCCCGGCGGCTCGCCGAGGCTGCCGCGGCGGAACACTCCGCCGACATGTCCGATGACCGGCCGGAGGAACCGGGCAGCCTGCCGCGCCTGGATATTGTGCTGCTGGGTGTGGGCCCGGACGCCCATGTGGCCTCGCTCTTCCCCGAGCAGGCCGGCATCCGGGAGAAGGAGCTGACCGTCGTCGGCGTCCGCAACTCCCCCAAGCCGCCGCCGGCCCGCCTGTCCCTCACGCTGCCGACGATCAACACGGCCAGCGAGGTGTGGATGGTGGTGGCAGGTGACGACAAGGCCGGTGCTGTGGGCCTGGCCCTGGCCGGCGCCAATCCGGTCCAGGTACCCGCGGCAGGGCCTCGTGGCCGGTTCCAGACGCTGTGGCTGATCGACGAGGACGCGGCCTCACGCGTCCCCGAGCAGCTCGTCCGGAAGGGCGCGTCGGGCGCGTAGCCTTTCGAGCGCTCCGGCCAGCACGTCTTCGGCGTCCTGGCTGGAGCGCCGCTCTTTAACGTATTCGAGGTGGCTCTTGAACCCCTCGACGGCTTCGTCTTCCAGCGCGAACCGGGACTCGTCCCGCGTGGCCGCAGCACCGCAGCGCCGGCAGTCCCACACGCCCGGGATCTGGTCCTCGGGGATCTTCGCGAACACCAGCGTGGTTTCGTGGCCCTTGGCGCACGTGTAGGTCACACCGATCCGGGGTTGTCTGGCGCCACCGCCGTCGAGGGGTTCGTGGCGGGCCGGGGCTCCGGCGACAGCACCAACGCGGATGCCCCTGAATCCGGAAGCAGAATGCAGCATCGGGAACTCCTAGCTACGTGGCTGGTGGAATGGTGCTTGCCAGCGACAGTGTAATCCGGGAGTTCCCGATGCCGGGAGGGCCTCAAGGCCCCTTATGAAGTTATGGAAAGTGGCGTATTAAGAGACGGCGCCGGTGCTGAAGCGCATCAGCAGGCCGAGGGCGATAATAACGACGCCCCACGTGACACCGAGGATGATCGTGAAGCGGTTCAGGTTCCGCTCAGCCACGCCCGATGAGCTCAGGCCGGAGCTCATGCCGCCGCCGAACATGTCGGACAGACCGCCGCCGCGGCCCTTGTGGAGCAGGATGAGCAGGGTCAGCAGGAGGCTGGTGATGCCCAGCAGCACCTGGAGAATGACATGAAGAACGTCCACGACGGCCTTTCAGAAGATGGGGATTGCGGGGGCCACAACTGCGTCCGGACTAATCCGTCACCAGGTGACTCTCGAACCTGACAATATTAGCAAACTCGGCCGCATCCAGGCTGGCACCGCCCACCAGCAATCCGTCCACGTCGCGTTCCTTCAGGATGGACGCGGCGTTATTCGCCTTGACCGAGCCGCCGTAGAGGAGCCGCGTCTTGGCCGCCACGTCCGCCCCGAACAAGGTGGCGAGCTCGGCGCGGATAGCGGCGCACATTTCCTGGGCGTCTTCGGGGCCGGCGACTTCGCCGGTGCCGATGGCCCAGACGGGTTCGTAGGCGACGACGAGTTCCGCGGCCTGCTCGGCCGTGAGGCCCTCGACGCCGGCGCGCAGCTGCGCGAGCGTGTGGTCAACGTGGGTGCCGGCCTGGCGGACCTCCAGGCCCTCCCCGACGCACAGGACGGGTGTGATTCCGTGACGGAAGGCGGCCTTGGTCTTTGCGTTGAGGAGCTCGTCGGACTCCTGGTGGATGGTGCGGCGTTCGCTGTGGCCGACCAGGACGTAGCCGCAGCCGAGCTTGGCGAGGAACTGGCCGGAGATGTCTCCGGTGTAGGCGCCGGAGTCGAACTGGGACAGATCCTGCCCGCCGTAGACGACGTCGAGTTCGTCGCCCTGGACCAGGGTCTGTACGCCGCGGAGATCGGTGAACGGGGGGAAGACGGCGACCTCCACCCGGCTGTAGTCGTGCTTGGCGTCGGACAGGGTCCAGGCCAGCTTCTGCAGGAGGGTGATGCCCTGGACGTGGTCCATGTTCATCTTCCAGTTGCCGGCGATGAAGGGCTTGCGGTCGAACTTGCCGTTGGTTGACGTTGTCACGTGATCTCCAAAAGAGTCGTAGCAGTGAAAGAGCCGGCGGCGTGCCCGCAGTGCGGGCCCGCCGCCGGCTGGAGTTTCTAGCGGTCCAGGACGCTCAGGCCGGGAAGTTCCTTGCCTTCAAGGTATTCCAGGCTGGCGCCGCCGCCGGTCGAGATGTGCCCGAACTGGTTATCGGCGAAGCCGAGGGTACGGACGGCGGCGGCGGAATCGCCACCACCCACCACCGTGAAGCCACCGGTTTCCGTGAGCGCCTGGGCAACGGCCCGGGTGCCCGCGGCGAACGCGGGGAATTCGAAGACGCCCATGGGCCCGTTCCAGAACACGGTCTTGGCGCCCTTGATGCGTTCCGCGAAGGCGGCTGCCGAGTCGGGTCCGATGTCGAGGCCGATGCCGGCGGTGCCGAAGCTGCTGGACTCGATCGCGTCGGCCGGCACCGTTTCGTGCGCGGCGTCGGCGGCGAACTTAGCGGCCACCACAACATCGGTAGGGACGACGAATTCGGTGCCGGCATCCGCTGCCCGCTTGAGGTAGTCCTGCACTACGGGGATCTGGTCCTCTTCGAGCAGGCTGCCGGCGACTTTGTGTCCGGCCGCGGCGAGGAAGGTGAACAGCATGCCGCCGCCCACCAGGATCGTGTCAGCTTTGCCGATCAGGTTATCGATCACGGCGAGCTTGTCCGAGACCTTGGAGCCGCCGAGCACCACGACGTAGGGCCGCTGGGTGTCGGTGGTGAGCTTGCGCAGCACCTCAACTTCCGTGCGGACCAGATCGCCCTGGTAGGACGGCAGCCGGGTGGCGACGTCGTATACGCTGGCGTGCTTGCGGTGCACGGCCCCGAAGGCGTCATCCACGAAGGCCCCGTTGTCGCCGGTGAGGGCAACGAGCTCGTCCGCGAAGGCGCCGCGTTCGGCGTCGTCCTTGGAGGTCTCGCGGGCGTCGAAGCGCACGTTTTCAAGGACGAGGGCTTCGCCGTCCTGGAGGGCGGCGGCCGCGTCCCTGGCCGCGTCGCCCACGGTGTCGCCGGCAAGGGTGACCTTGAAGGTCGCCAACTCGGCGAGGCGCGCTACGGCGGGCTTGAGCGAGTACTTTTCCTCGGGCGCGCCCTTCGGGCGGCCCAGGTGGGCGGTGACGAGTACGCGGGCACCGGCGTCCGTAAGCTGTGAAAGCACTGGCAGGGAGGCCTTGATGCGGCCGTCGTCAGTGACTGCAGAGCCGTCGAGCGGCACGTTCAAGTCACTTCTGACCAGAACGTACCGCCCGCGGACACCATCAGCGATCAGTTCGTTGAGGGTGTGGAATGTCATGAGTCTTACCCTAGCCCAGCTTGGAAGCGACGAGCTCCGTGAGGTCGACGAGGCGGTTGGAGTAGCCCCACTCGTTGTCATACCAGGAAACAACCTTGACCTGGTTGCCAATGACCTTGGTCAGGCCGGAGTCGAAGATGGACGACGCCGGGTCCCCGACGATGTCGGAGGAGACGATGGGCTCGTCCGTGTAGGTGAGCAGGCCCTTGAGTTCCTCGGTCTCGGAGGCGGCCTTGAGGGCGGCGTTGACTTCCTCGACGGTGGTCTCGCGGGAAACGGTGACGGTGAGGTCGGTGGCGGAGCCGGTGGGGACGGGGACGCGGATGGCGTAGCCGTCCAGCTTGCCCTTCAGTTCCGGGAGGACCAGGCCGATTGCCTTGGCGGCACCGGTGGAGGTGGGGACCATGTTGATGGCGGCGGCGCGGGCGCGGCGGAGGTCCTTGTGCGGGCCGTCCTGGAGGTTCTGGTCCGCGGTGTAGGCGTGGACGGTGGTCATCAGGCCGCGTTCGATGCCGAAGGCGTCGTTGACCACCTTGGCCAGCGGGCCGAGGCAGTTGGTGGTGCAGGAGGCGTTGGAGATGATGTTGTGCGCGGCCGGGTCGTAGAGGCCGTCGTTGACGCCCATCACGATCGTGATGTCCTCGTCCGAGGCGGGGGCGGAGATCAGGACCTTCTTGGCGCCGGCGTCGATGTGCTTCTGCGCGTCGGCGGCCTTGGTGAAGAAGCCGGTGGACTCGATGACGATGTCCACGCCCAGCTCGCCCCACGGCAGCTTGGCGGGGTCGCGCTCGGCGAGGACCTTCACGGTCTTGCCGTCGACGACGATGTTCCCGTCCTTGACCTCGATGCTTTCGGCCAGGCGGCCGCCGACGGAGTCGTACTTGAAGAGGTGGGCGAGGGCCTCCGGGCTGGTGAGGTCGTTGACTGCAACGATCTCGAGGTCTGCGCCCTGGGCCAGTGCGGCGCGGAAGTAGTTGCGGCCGATGCGGCCAAAGCCGTTGATACCAATACGTGTCGTCACGTTTTCAGTCTCCTTGGTGCTCTATCAAGCACGACTAGTTGAGTAGGCGTTCAAGCCAACTAACAGATCCCGCACGCCATTGGGCAGAGATGATTACCAGATCGGAGGGCGACCAGCCACGTTGCTGAAGGCTAACCGCCTTCCGTGATCCATCTTACGTTTAAGTGTGCCCGCCCCCGCAACTGCAGGGGCGGGCGGTCCACGATTCGGGCCGAACGGCACGAAATGTGAGCTTTGTTACAGCCCGGTTTCGGCTGCGGCCACCCTTAAAGGGTGATCAGGCCGGTGGCGTTGGTGCGCGCGGCGTCGAAACGCTTGGCGACGTCGGCCCAGTTCACGATGTTCCAGAACGCCTTGACGTAGTCGGCCTTGACGTTGACGTAGTCCAGGTAGAAGGCGTGCTCCCACATGTCCAGCATCAGCAGCGGGGTGGTGCCCAGCGCCACGTTGCCCTGCTGGTCGTAGAGCTGCTCGATGACGAGGTTGCCGCCGATCGGTTCGTAGGCGAGGAAACCCCAGCCGGAGCCCTGCAGGCCCATGGCCGCAGCGGTGAACTGGGCGCGGAAGGCGTCGAAGGAGCCGAAGGCGTCGTCGATCGCGGCGGCCAGCTCACCCTCAGGCTTGTCGCCGCCGTCCGGGGAGAGGTTCTTCCAGAACACGGAGTGGTTGATGTGGCCGCCGGTGTGGAACGCGAGGTCCTTCGAGAGGCGGTTGATGTTGGCGAAATCGCCCTTCTCGCGGGCCTCCGCCAGCTGCTTCAGAGCGTTGTTGGCGCCCGTCACGTAAGCGGCGTGGTGCTTGCTGTGGTGCAGCTCCATGATCTTCGCGGAGATGTGGGGCTCCAGCGCGGCGTAATCGTAGTCAAGTTCGGGAAGTACGTACTCGGTCACAAAATCCTCCAATGTCGTGGACGGGTTCGTCCGGTTTTGCTAACTCTCGGATTGTGCATCCGGATGGTTGGACATCCGGAAATCTATGGATGCGGATCCAGTGGGCATAGCCTCCGGGTCCCCCTGGGTATTCCCGGCCGCCGTATCCGATTCTGTCCCTGTTTGCCGGCCGGGGCTACTCGTCGAGCATTTCCGGCGTAACGTTCGCCTCGGTCCCGGGGATGCCGAGGTCCTGGGCGCGTTTGTCGGCCATGGCCAGGAGCCGGCGGATCCGGCCGGCGATGGCGTCTTTGGTCATCACCGGATCGGCCAGCCGGCCAAGCTCGTCGAGGCTCGCCTGTTTGTGCGCCACGCGCAGTTCGCCGGCGTACTTGAGGTGGTCGGGGACGTCGTCGCCGAGGATTTCCAGCGCCCGGTCAACCCGTGCGCCGGCGGCCACGGCGGCCTGCGCCGAGCGGCGCAGGTTGGCGTCGTCGAAGTTGGCCAGCCGGTTGGCCGTGGCACGGACTTCCTTGCGCATCCGGCGTTCCTCCCAGACCATCAGCGCGTCGTGGGCGCCCATCCGGGTCAGCAGCGCCGCGATGGTGTCGCCGTCGCGGATGACGACGCGGTCCACTCCCCTGACTTCACGGGCCTTGGCCTGGATGCCCAGGCGGCGGGCCGCGCCGACGAGGGCGAGGGCGGATTCGGGTCCGGGGCAGGTGACCTCCATCGCGGAGGACCGCCCGGGCTCGGTGAGTGAACCATGGGCCAGGAACGCACCGCGCCAGACGGCCTCGGCGTCCGCCGCCGAACCGTTCACCACCACGGAGGGCAGGCCGCGGACGGGCCGGCCGCGGGCGTCGAGCAGGCCGGTCTGGCGGGCGAGGGCCTCGCCGTCGCGGACCACACGCACCACGTAACGGCTGCCGCGGCGCAAGCCGCCGCCGGAGACCACAATGATCTCGCTCTGGTGGCCGTAGACCTCGGCGATCGCGGCACGCAGCCGGCGGGCGGTCGAGGCGAGGTCCACCTCGGCTTCGATCACGATCCGGCCGGAGATGATGTGCAGCCCGCCCGCGAAGCGGAGCATGGCGGACACTTCAGCCTTGCGGACCGAGGATTTCTTGATGTCCAGCCGGGAAAGTTCTTCCTTGACTGATGCTGTCAGTGCCATGGCACCTTTCCTACCTGTTCCCGAAAATGTCGTGGTACGCCGTTGCCAGGCGCAGGGGGTCGTGGATCGGCCGGCGGCTCGACGCCCTTACTTTACCCAAGACCACCTCGGCGCCGAGCATCCCGGCGGCCTGCTGGAAGTCCGGGAGGTCAGGCACCGACGCAGGGTCGGCCAGGACGACGTCGACCGTGAATTCCGGCGCGTAGTCCCGCAGCACCCGCAGGTGGTCGGCGGCGGACATCCCGTGGGTTTCCTTGGTGTCCGTGGCGAGATTCATGGTGAGGCAGCGCCGGGCCTCGGTCTTGCACAGCGCATCCCGCATCTCGGGCAGCAGCAAGTGCGGCAGCACCGAGGTGTACCAGGACCCGGGGCCCAGGACCACCCAGTCGGCGAGTTCGATCGCCGTCAGCGCCTCCACGCAGGCCGGGGCCGAGTCGGGCAGCAGCCGGACCGCTTCCAGCGACCCGGCGACGGCGCATTTGGCCTGCCCGCGGACGGTCTGCAGCCCGGTGCTGCCGTCCGGGAGTTCCACCCGGGCTTCGCCCTCGATGGTCAGCGGCGTGGTGGACATCGGCAGCACCTGGCCCCGGGCACCGAGGAGCGCCCCGGCCCACTGGAGGCCGACGACGGCGTCGCCCAGCAATTCCCAGAGGGTGACGATCAGCAGGTTGCCCATGGCGTGTTCGTCGAGGGAGCCGCCGGAGCCCTTGCCGGGCTTGAAGCGGTGCTGCATCACGTCGCGCCACGTCCGGCCCCAGTCCGTGTCGTCGCACAGAGCGGAGAGCGCCATCCGCAGATCCCCCGGGGGCAGGACGCCGTACTCCTCGCGCAGCCGTCCGGAGGAACCGCCGTCGTCCGCCACCGTCACGATGGCGGTCAGCTCGGAGGTCAGCAGGCGCAGCGCCGACAGGGAGGCCGACAGTCCGTGACCGCCGCCGAGGGCGACGACGGAGGGTCCTTTGTCCTGCTGGCCGGCGGAGGCCGCGCTGGCGGCCGGCACCAGGGGCAGTGGCCCGGTCAGTAGCGCCATTACTCGCGGCCCAGATCCCGGTGGGTGGTGGTGACCGTGACACGGGGGTACTGCGCGAGCCGGCGGGAGAGTTCCACGGCCACGGCCACGGAGCGGTGCTTGCCGCCGGTGCAGCCGACGGCGATGGTGGCGTAGTGCTTGTTTTCGCGGCGGTAGCCGTCCAGGACGGGTTCGAGGGCCAGGACGTAGCGTTCCACGAAGTTGCCGACCCCCTCGGCCTCGAGCACGTAGTCGCTGACGTCCTTGTCCAGGCCGGTGTGCGGGCGCAGCTGCGGAACCCAGTGCGGGTTCGGGATGAAGCGGGCGTCGGCGACGAAGTTGGCGTCCACCGGCAGCCCGTACTTGAAGCCGAAGCTCATCACGTTCAGGCGCAGCGCCACCGGGCCGGTCTCGCTGAAGAGTTCGGTGATGGCGGTGGCGAGGCCGTGGACGTTGAGCGTGGAGGTGTCCAGGACGATGTCCGAGGATTCACGAAGCTCGTGCAGGAGGTCGCGTTCGGCGGCGATGCCGTCGAGGATCCGGCCGCCGCCCTGCAGCGGGTGCGGGCGCCGGCCCTGTTCGAACCGGCGCACCAGGACGTCGTCGCTGGCGTCCAGGAACAGCACCCGGAAGGTGATGCCGCTGGTTTCCAGGTTGCGCAGGGCGGTGCGGATGTCGGCGAAGAGGTCCTTGCTGCGGACATCCACCACAACGGCGAGCTTCGAGATGGAGCCGGGCGCGTGCGAGACAAGCTCCGCGAGGGTTCCAAGCATCTGCGGCGGGAGGTTGTCCACCACGTACCAGCCGTGGTCCTCGAGGGCATCCGAGGCGGTACTGCGGCCGGCTCCAGACATTCCGGTGACCACCAGCAGCTCGGCCTCGATCGGTTTGACGGGGGTTAAGCCGTCCGTCTCGGTGCCGGATCCCGCCGTTGACTCTGCCATCAGTCGTGCTCCATCTCTGCTGTCTGCTCTGCCATGAGGCCGGCGCACGTGGCAGTCGCCTGCCGGCCGCGGCCCGTACCTCAGCTCCTAACCCTAGCTAAGAATGCCGGGGCTAGCTAAGTTTCGAGGATTTCGCCGGTTGTCATGTTGATGGCGGGCGCCGCCGGTTCACCGGCGTCCTCCGCGGCAGAGAAATGCCGGACGATCGCCCCGGCGAGGGCCGGTCCGATTCCCTTGGCGGCCGTGAGCTCCTCGACGCTGGCGGCCTTGATGCTTTTGACCGAGCCGAACTGGTTCAGGAGGGCCTTGCGCTTCGAGTCCCCGAGCCCGGGGACCCCGTCCAGCGCGGACACGGTCATGGCCTTGCCACGCTTTTGCCGGTGGAAGGAGATCGCGAAGCGGTGCGCCTCATCACGGATGCGCTGGAGGAGGTAAAGACCCGCCGAGGCGCGAGGCAGGATGACGGGGAAGTCACTGTCTGGCAGCCAGACCTCCTCGAGCCTTTTAGCCAGCCCCACCACGTAGACGTCCTCGACGCCGAGCTCGGCGAGGGCCTTGGCGGCGGCGTTGACCTGGGGCTTGCCGCCGTCGACGACGACGAGGTTGGGCGGGTAGGCGAACTTGGCCTTGGGAGCCGGGGTGGTGGTGTCCTCCAGCGGTGTGTCGGCCACCGCGGCGGCCTGGGCGGCGGCGAGCGGGCCGGAGCCGGGCTCGGCCTTCTCCGCCTGTTCCTGCAGGTAGTTCCGGAAGCGGCGGGTGAGGACGTCGTGCATGGCCGCGGTGTCGTCGTTGGCCGCGGCGCCGGTGACCGAGAACTTCCGGTAGTCGGACTTCTTCGGCAGGCCGTCTTCGACCACCACCATGGACCCCACCACGTTGGTGCCCTGGATGTGGGAGATGTCGAAACATTCGATCCGCAGCAGCGCCACGGGCAGGTCCAGGGCTTCCTGCAGTTCCTGGAGGGCCTGGGACCGCATGGTGAGGTCGCCGGCGCGCCGGGACTTGTGCAGTTTGAGGGCGTGCTCGGCGTTGTCCCGGACAGTGGAGAGCAGCGTGGCCTTGTCGCCGCGCTGCGGGACCCGGATGTCCACCCGGGCTCCGCGCAGGCCGCTGAGCCACTGGGCGAGTTCGGCGGCGTTGCTCGGTTCCGCGGGGACCAGCACTTCGCGGGGCATCCGGCCCTGGCTTTCGCCTTCCTCGCCGTAGACCTGCTGGAGGAGGTGTTCGACGAGGTCCGGTGTGGTGGAGTCCTCGACTTTTTCGACCACCCAGCCGCGCTGGCCGCGGATCCGGCCGCCGCGGACGTGGAACACCTGGACCGCTGCCTCGAGTTCGTCCTCGTGCAGCGCGAAGATGTCGGCGTCGGTGTCCTCGGCGAGGACCACAGCGTTGCGTTCGAAGACCTTTTTCAGCGCGATGATGTCGTCGCGGACCCGGCCCGCGCGTTCGTAGTCCAGCTCGGCGACGGCGGCGGCCATGTCCTTCTCCAGGCGGGAGACGAAGCGTTTGGCCTCCCCGCCCATAAAGGCGCAGAAGTCCTCTGCGAGGGCCCGGTGGTCCTCGGCGGAGATCCGGCCGACGCATGGCGCGGCGCACTTGTCGATGTACCCCAGCAGGCAGGGCCGGCCGCTGGCCTGGGCGCGCTTAAGGACGCCGGGGCTGCAGCTGCGGACCGGGAAGACGCGCAGCAGAGTGTCCATGGTGTCGCGGATCGCCCCCGCCGTGTAGGGCCCGAAGTAGCGGGTCCCCTTCCGCCGCTCGCCGCGCAGGACCTGCACACGCGGGAACTTCTCCGCCATCGTGACGGCGAGGTAGGGGTAGGACTTGTCGTCGCGGAACATCACGTTGAACCGCGGTTTGAATTCCTTGATCCAGGTGTATTCGAGCTGCAGGGACTCCAGTTCGCTGCCGACTACGGTCCATTCCACGCTGCTGGCAGTGTGCACCATGGCATAGGTCTTGGGCAGCAGGCCTGCGGGGTTGGCGAAGTAGGAGTTCAGCCGGGAACGGAGGTTCTTGGCCTTGCCGACGTAAATGACCCGGCCGTGCGGGTCGCGGAAACGGTAGACACCCGGGTTGGTCGGGATCTCCCCCGTCTGGGGCCGGTAACTAGCTGGATTCGCCACTGGTCTATTCTACTAAGCCGGCCGGGTCCGCGCCCGACGGCGCTCCCCGGCGGCGTGTGCCGCGAACCGTGCGTTCCGCCGGGAAGCGCGCCTAGTCGACGCTTTTGCTCTGGTTGTAGGTGGTGGCCCGTTCCTGGCCGCTGAGTTCGGCGATCGCGTCCATGATCCGGTCCGTGACCTGGCGCCGTGCGGGCAGAGAGTGGTCCGGGCCGGTCTTGTCGAAGTAGAGCGGCTCCCCCACCTTCATGGTGAAGTGCTGCGGCCTGACCTTGTTGCTGTCCGCCGGCTGCAGGTTTTCTGTGCCGATGAGGCCCACCGGGATGACCGGGGCCCCGGTGGTGAGGGCCAGCCAGCCGACGCCGGTGCGGCCGCGGTAGAGGATACCGTCGCGGGAGCGGGTGCCTTCGGGGTAGATCCCGACGCCCTTGCCGGAGTCAAGGATGTCCAGCAGCGTCTTCAAGGCCTGCACGCTGGCGGCCTGTTCGCCGCGTTCGACCGGAATGGATCCGACGGCCTCGAAGAAGGACTTCATCAGCTTGCCCTTGGCGCCGCCGGTGGTGAAGTACTCGGCCTTGGCGAAGAACGCGACGGGGCGCGGCATCAGGGCCTGGACGATCACGCTGTCCAGGAAGGAGAGGTGGTTCGGCGCAACGATGAAGGGGCCGGACTTGGGCACATTCTCGAGTCCGATCACGGTGGGCCGGCAGGTGGACGTGACCAGACCACGCGTCGTCCAGCGGATTGCGTCAAACATTGCCAATGGTGTGCACCTCTTTTAGGGCTGTGGTCCCCGGGCAGTCGGAGATTCTGGTGATCGTAGCGGGTAACCCCGGGGCGGTGCGCGCAGGTTCAACTTCTCCGGCGGTTCGCCGGCCGCCGTCGGGCACAAAACCCCAGCCTACGCCCGCGGCGGGAGGCGGTGGTGCAGCCGTTCCGGCGGGCGGGCCGTCGAGGCCGGCAGGCACTCCCGCCGATGTATGCGTCACCGGAGTAGTTTCTCACGACGATGGGGATGCTTGAAATTCACATACCCCTGCAGGCATACGTCGCTGCCGACCGGCCTGCTGCCCGGCGACGCGCAAATGCCCTGCCGCGGCCGGAATAACCGGGGCGGCAGGGCATTTGCGCGTCGTGGGACAAAGACCGCGTCGCCAGGGGCGGGGTCAGCCCAGAATGTCCGCGAGGAACGTGGCCGTGTGGCTCTCCTTGGACTTGGCCACCTGCTCGGGCGTACCCGAGGTGACGATCCTGCCGCCGCCGGAACCGCCGTCGGGCCCCAGGTCGACAATCCAGTCCGCACTCTTGATGACGTCGAGGTTGTGCTCGATGGTGATCACGGTGTTGCCCTTCTCGACCAGGCCCTGCAGGACCATCAGCAGTTTGCGGATGTCCTCGAAATGCAGGCCTGTGGTGGGCTCGTCCAGGACGTACACGCTCCGGCCGTTGGACCGCTTCTGCAGCTCCGCGGCCAGCTTCACGCGCTGCGCCTCACCGCCGGAGAGGGTCGTGGCGGGCTGGCCCAGCCGTACGTAACCGAGGCCGACGTCCACCAGCGTCTTCAGGTGCCGGGCGATCGGCGAGAACGCGGCGAAGAACTCCGCGCCTTCCTCGATCGGCATGTTCAGGACGTCTGCGATGGTCTTGCCCTTGTAGTGCACCTCGAGCGTCTCGCGGTTGTAGCGCGCGCCGTGGCAGACCTCGCAGGGCACATAGACGTCCGGCAGGAAGTTCATCTCGATCTTCAGGGTGCCGTCGCCGGAGCAGGCTTCGCAGCGGCCGCCCTTGACGTTGAAGGAGAACCGGCCGGGCATGTAGCCGCGGACCTTGGCCTCAGTGGTCTCGGCGAAGAGCTTCCGGATGTGGTCGAAGACGCCCGTGTAGGTGGCCGGGTTGGAGCGCGGGGTCCGGCCGATGGGGCTCTGGTCGACGTGCACCACCTTGTCGAGGTGCTCGAGGCCCTGCACGGTCTTGTGCCGGCCGGCGACCTGCTTGGCGCCGTTGAGCTTGTTGGCGAGCACCTTGTAGAGGATCTCGTTGACCAGGGTCGACTTGCCGGAGCCGCTGACGCCGGTGACGGCGGTGAACAAGCCGAGGGGGAAGGCCGCGTCCACGTTCAGCAGGTTGTTTTCCTTGGCCCCGACGACTTTCAGCTCGCGCTTCTTGTCGTACTTGCGGCGTTTCTTCGGCACCTGGATGGACTTGCGACCGGACAGGTAGTCGCCGGTGAGGGATTCGGTGTTCTTCAGCAGGTCTTGGTAGGAACCGGAGTGGACCACCATTCCGCCGTGCTCGCCGGCGCCGGGTCCGATGTCGACCACCCAGTCGGCCTCGTGGATGGTGTCCTCGTCGTGCTCCACCACAATCAGTGTGTTGCCGAGGTCCCGGAGCCGGGTGAGGGTTTCGATCAGCCGCCGGTTGTCGCGCTGGTGCAGGCCGATGGACGGTTCGTCGAGGACGTACAGCACCCCCACCAGGCCGGAGCCGATCTGGGTGGCCAGCCGGATGCGCTGGGCCTCGCCGCCGGACAGGGTGCCGGAGGGGCGTTCCAGGTTCAGGTATTCGAGGCCGACGTCGAGGAGGAACGTCAGGCGGGCCTGGATCTCCTTGAGGACCTGGTGCGCGATCTGCGCCTCACGGCCGCTGAGCACCAGGGTGTCCAGGAAGTGCGCGCATTCGCGCATGGGCAGCGCCGCGACCTCGGCGATGGATTTGCCGTTGATGAGGACGGACAACGACGCCGGGTTCAGCCGGGCACCGTTGCAGGCCGGGCACGGGACCTGGCGCATGTACTCCTCGTAGCGGTCCCGGGCGGAGTCGGAGTCCGTCTCGGTGTGCTTGCGGTGCACGTACTGGACCACGCCTTCGAAGCCGGTGCTGTACTTGCGTTCGCGGCCGAACCGGTTGCGGTACTGGACCACCACCTGGTGGTCCTTGCCGTGCAGCACGGTCTGCCGGGCCTCCGCGGAGAGTTTCTCCCACGGGGTGGTCATCTTGAAGCCGATTTCCTTGGCCAGGCCGCCGAGGAGCCGGTTCCAGTATTCCGTGGTGGCCGTGCCGAGGGACCACGGGGCGATGGCACCCTCGGACAGCGAGAGCTCGGGGTTGGGGATGAGGAGTTCCTCATCGACCTCGAGCTTGGTGCCGATGCCGCTGCAGGCGGAGCAGGCGCCGAAGGGGTTGTTGAAGGAGAACGAGCGGGGCTCGATCTCGTCGATTGCCAGCGGGTGCTCGTTGGGGCACGCGAGGTGTTCGGAGAACGCGCGGATGCGTCCGGGATCGTCGGCCTCAAGGTCCACGAATTCGGCGAGGACCCGGCCCTCGGCCAGTCCCAGTGCGGTTTCGACGGAGTCCGTCAGGCGCTGGCTGATGCCGTCCTTGACCACCAGCCGGTCCACCACCACCTCGATGGTGTGCTTGAACTGCTTACCGAGCTTGGGCGGGTCGCTGAGCTGGATCAGCTTGTCGTCCACCCGGGCGCGGGAGTAGCCCTTGGCGGTGAGCTCCTTGAACAGCTCGACGAACTCGCCCTTGCGGCCGCGCACCACGGGCGCGAGGACCTGGAAGCGGGTGCCCTCGGGAAGTTCAAGGAGCTGGTCGACGATCTGCTGCGGGGTCTGCTTGGTGACCGGCTCGCCGCAGACGGGGCAGTGCGGGCGGCCCACCCTGGCCCAGAGCAGGCGCATGTAGTCGTAAATCTCGGTGATGGTGCCCACGGTGGAGCGGGGGTTCTTGCTGGTGGACTTCTGGTCGATGGAGACCGCGGGCGAGAGGCCCTCGATGAAGTCGACGTCGGGCTTGTCCACCTGGCCAAGGAACTGGCGGGCGTAGGCGGAGAGCGACTCGACGTAGCGGCGCTGCCCTTCGGCGAAGATTGTGTCGAAGGCGAGGGAGGACTTGCCCGAGCCCGAGAGTCCGGTGAAAACGATCATGGCGTCGCGCGGCAGGTCGAGGTCGACGTTGCGGAGGTTGTGTTCGCGCGCGCCCTTCACCACCAGGCGGGACAGGTCGGGACGGGCCAGCTCCGTACCGGACGACGCCGGGCTGGAGCGCTGTGGGGCCGCTTTTCCGGACTTCACCGGAACGGCGGCAGGCTGGACATCGACGGCAGGTTGATCAGCTACGGCTTTAGGCACGCCTCCAATGCTAATCGAAAACTTCTTCGAATATCCATTCCGGGCCGGGATGTGCTAATGGCGGCCCCGTTAGTGGCGGTCGTACGCCGCCGCGAGGAGTTGGACGGCCTCCGCGAAGCTGGCGCCCTGGGCCTTGGCGGCGTCAGCGAACTCCGCAGCGGCGGCGGCGAGCGAGCCCCAGGCCTCGTCGCGGGCGCACACGACGGTGCCGTTCCGACCGCGGGTGGCAACGACGCCGGCGGCTTCGAGTTCCTTGTAGGCCCGCGCCACGGTGTGCGGTGCAACGCCGAGCTCGGCCGCGAGGCTGCGCACGGCAGGGAGGCGGGTTCCTGGGGCCAGGGTGCCTTTGTCCGCGTGTTCGATGATGTTCAGCCGCAGCTGCTCGAACAGCGGCACGGAACTGCCGGTGTTGGGCTTCCAGGCGCCGGGGAACTGCGCCGCGGCATGCTCTGCGGCGCTCACCGGTCCGACTCCAGCACCCGTGCGGGCTGCTCGCGGCCGGCAAATTGAGCGCGGTAAAGCCCGGTGTACACACCGTCCGCGGCCATCAGGTCCTGGTGGGTCCCTTGTTCAACAATCCGTCCGTGGTCCATGACCAGAATTAGATCAGCGTCGCGGACTGTGGACAAGCGGTGGGCAATCACGAAGCTGGTCCTCCCCTGCCGGAGCCGGGCCATGGCCTGCCGGATCTGCATTTCCGTCCGGCTGTCCACGGAGCTGGTGGCCTCGTCGAGGATCAGGATGCTGCGGGCGGCCAGCTGGGCGCGGGCGATCGAGATGAGCTGGCGCTGGCCGCGGCTCAGGGAGTCGCCGTCGTTGCCCAGCATGGTGGCGTAGCCGGCCGGGAGGGCCCGGACGAACTGGTCCACGTGGCTTGCCTGGGCGGCGGCCACAATGTCGTCGTCGTCCGCGCCGGGCCGGCCGTATTCGATGTTCTCCCGGATGCTGCCGGTGAACAGCCAGGCGTCCTGCATCACGGTGCCGAAGGTTGCCCGCAGTCCGTCGCGGGGCAACTCGGCGATGTCCACCCCGTCGACCGTGATCCGCCCGGAGTCCAGCTCGTAGAACCGCATCAGGAGGTTGACCACGGTGGTCTTGCCGGCGCCGGTGTGACCGACGATCGCCACGGTCTGGCCCGGTTCCACGGTGAAGGTCAGGCCCTCGACGACGGGAGAGGCGGGGTCGTAGCCGAACGTGGCGCCCTCGAAGGTGACCCTGCCGGCGGGCGGCGGGGATCCGGCGTCGGCCGCGCGGGCCGCGGCGGCCCGGGCGGACCCGGCGGCGGGCCCGGCCGCGTCGGCGGGGATTTCCGGCGCGTCCAGCAGCGCGAAGACGCGCTCGGCGGAGGCGATGCAGGACTGCATGAGGTTCAGCATTCCGCCGATCTGGCCCATGGGCTGGCTGAAGAGCCTGCTGAACTGGATGAAGGCCTGCACCCCGCCGATGGTCATGGTGCCGGCGGCGACCTGCAGGGCTCCGATGACGGCCACGGCGATGTAGTTGAGGTTGGCGACGAAGATCATCAGCGGCTGCACAACCCCGGAGACGTACTGCGCGTTGGAAGAGGCCCGGAAGAGCCGGCCGTTGCTGGTGCTGAAGACGGCCGCCGCGGCCTCCTGCCGGCCAAAGGCCTTGACTACCTCATGGCCGGTGAAGAATTCCTCCAGGTGGGCATGGAGGGCCCCGGTGCTGTCCCACTGGTCGGTGAAATAGGCCTGCGATTTCCGGGCGACAAGCACGGTGATCAGCGTGGAGAGCGGAACCGAGGCCAGGGCAATGAGCGCCAGCAGCGGGGAGAGCCAGAACATCATGGCCAGGGCGCCGGTGAGCATCAGCACGGACATGATCAGCTGGTTGAGCAGCTGGTTGAGGGCCTGGGAGACGTTGTCGACGTCGTTGGTGGCACGGCTGAGCACGTCGCCGCGGTGCTGGTCGTCGAAGTGGCTGGAGGGCAGGACGTGCAGCTTTTGTTCCACCGAGGCGCGCAGCCCGTAACTGAGCCGTTGCACGGCCGTCGCCGTGAGTGCGCCCTGGATCCAGCTGAACAAGGACGCGCCGAGGTACATCAGCGCCACCGCCAGGAGCAGGCGACCGAGTTTTTGGTCGTTAAAGGTGCCGCCCACAACGCTGTGGACCACGACGTCCGTGGCGTCGCCGAGGTATTTGGGCGCTGCGACGTTGAGCGCCGCGAACCCGCAGGTGGTGGCGACGACGCCGGCCATACGAAGGCGCACGGGTTTCAGAAGTCCCAGCAGCCGGCCAGCCGCCCGCCACTTGGCGGCGGCTCCGGCCCGCGGTGCAGGGAATCCGGCGCTCATGGTGTTTCCTCGAGGACCAGCTGCGAGGCGGCGATTTCCCGGTAGGTCAGCGATGACGCCATGAGCCCGGCATGGGTTCCCTGGGCGACCAGCCGGCCCTCTTCAAGGACCAGGATGAGTCCGGCATCTTCAATCGTTGCTACCCGCTCGGCCACCACCAGCACGGTCGCTGAGCGCAGGAGGGGCTCCAGCGCCGAGCGGAGCCGGGCGTCGGTGCCGTAGTCCAGGGCGGAGAAGCTGTCGTCGAAGAGGTACACGGGAGCGGGGCGCAGCAGTGCCCGGGCGATGCAGAGCCGCTGGCGTTGTCCGCCGGAGAGGTTGGTGCCTCCCTGGCTGACCGGAGTTTCCAGGGCGTCGGGAAGATCCCGGACGAAGTCGGCTGCCTGGGCCGTCTCCAGCGCCGCCCACAGCTGGTGGTCAGTGGCTTCCGGATCACCGACGCGCAGGTTCTGGGCGAGGGTCCCGGAGAACAGGTAGGAGTGCTGCGGCACCACAGCCATCAGGTCCCGGAGCGACGCCAGCGGCAGCGTGTTGATCTCGCGGCCGCCGATGCTGATGCTGCCGGCGGTCGCGTCCAGGAACCGGGGCAGCAGGTTCAGGAGGGTGGTTTTGCCGCTGCCCGTGGCTCCGACGATGGCTGTCACCGTTCCGGGAACGGCGGTGAAGCTGATTCCGCTGAGGACGGGGGCTTCCGCCCCGGGGTAGCCGAAGGCCACGTCGCGGAATTCGACGGTTCCGGCGGCGACATGCCGGAGGGCCGCCGCTCCGGGCACCGGGGACGGAGCGGCCGACGCCGGGTCCGGGTCACCAATGGAGGGGTCCGTATCGAGGACCTCGCGGATACGTTCGGCGCACGCAGCGGCGCGGGGGGCGGTGGTGAAAACGTACATGGCCATCAGGATGGCGATGAGGATCTGCAGGATGTAGGCGATGAACGCGGTCAGGGCGCCGAGCCGCATCTGGCCGGACTGGATCCGGTGGCCGCCGAACCACACGATCGCGACGGAGGAAAGGTTCACCACCACCATGATCATGGGGTTCATTCCGGCGACCAGCAGCGCGGAGTCCAGGTTGTTCCTGGTGAGTTCCTTGTTGGCGGCATCGAAGCGGCGGATCTCGTGGTCCTGCCGGACGAAGCCGCGGATGACGTTCGCGCCGATGATCTGTTCGCGCAGCACCCGGCTGATCCGGTCAATGAGTGCCTGTCCGCGCCGGTAGAGCGGAATCAGCCGCCGCACGATCAGCACCATCAGGCCCGCGAGCAGCGGGATCACCACCACCACGACGCCGGACAGTGCGAGGTCCTGGTGCAGGGCGAGGACGATGCCGCCGATGAAGCTCGCGGGAGCGGCGACCAGCATTGTGAAGACCAGGACGGTGAGGTTCTGGATCTGGGTGACGTCGTTGGTGGCCCGGGTCACCAGGCTGGGCGCACCGAAGGCACCGACGTCTTGTGAGGAGAACGTCTGGACCTTGGCGAACAGCTCTTCGCGCAGTTCGTGCCCCACCCGCATGGCCACGACAGCGCCAAGGTAGCCGGCGGCGACGGCGGACCCGACCTGGAGGGCGGCCACCGCGGCCATCCAGCCGCCGAGCCGCAGGATCACCGGCGTGTCGCCGGCGACAATGCCGTCGTCAATGATGGCGGCGTTCAGGGTGGGCAGCATCAGGTTGGCGCTGGTCTGCACCAGCTGGAGGCAGATGATGGCCAGGACGGTCACCCTGTGGGCCGCCAGCAGGCGCCTCATCAGGCTAAGTAGCACCGAACCTCCATCACTAGAACAGGGCCCGGATGTGGAGCAGGACGCGGTCGCCCCAAAGACCGCTTTGTCATTGTAAGCCCCATCACATGCCGATCTTTGTCATGTGGCATGTCACATTGGTCAATGGTGCTGGCACGGGTGGCCCGGCCGGGTCTCAGCCGCGCTTGCGGGCGACGGCGAAGACCCGCCGGAAGGGGAAGACGGTCCCGCGGTCCCCGGGCGGGTAGGCGACGCGCAGCTGCCGGGCGTACTCGGCCTCGAAGCGTTCGGCGTCCGCCGGGCCCAGCGCCGCGAGGACCGGGCGCAGGCCGGTTCCCCGGACCCACTCAAGCACCGGATCGGTGCCGGGGAGGACCTGGAGGTAGGTGGTCTCCCAGGCGTCGGCGTCACAGCCGGCATCCAGCATGAGCTGGAGGTATTCGGTGGGGCCGGCCGCGGCGTCGCTGTGCCGGAGCACGCCGGCCAGGCGCCCGGACCAGTCGTCCGATTCCGCGAGGGAACGCATCAGGGAGTGCGAGGGGGCGTTGAAGTTACCTGGAACCTGCAGGGCGAACCAGGCGCCGGGTCGCAGGGCTTCGAGCCAGTGCGGCAGGAGTTCCAGGTGGTTGGGTACCCATTGCAGGGCGGCATTGGTGACCACGACGTCGGTGTCCGGTGCCGGCATCCAGTCGCCGATGTCCGCCTGGCGGAAGGAGAGGTTGTCCGTGCCGGCCGCCAGGCCGCCGGCCTTGGCGAGCATTTCGGCCGAGGAATCCAGCCCGGTGACGGCGGCTCCGGGCCAGCGGGCCGCCAGCGTGGCGGTGAGGTTTCCCGGGCCGCAGCCCAGGTCCGTCACCTGCTGCGGGGAGCCAGCGCGGATTCGCGACGTCAGGTCAAAGAACGGCCGGTCCCTGTAGCCGCCGAATTCCTCGTACTTTGCTGGATCCCATTTCACGCTTTGCCCCCGCTTCGCCGTGTCTTCAGCCGAAGCCTACCGCCGAGGGCCGGTCCCGAAGGACCGACCCGCGGCGGATTGGCGCCACTGCCGGGCCTAGGCTGCGGGCAGCCCTTCAATCCAGCTGCCGAGCTCCGCCAGCGTCTGGCCGGTAATGCCGTGCCCGCCGGGATCGCGGCGTGAGGTGGCGGCGGCTCCGGAGCCCGTCAGCAAATAGTCCCAGGTCTTTTCGAGGAGCTCGTGCGGGATGACCCGGTCCTGGTCGCCGTGGGCAACAAAGACCGGGACGCCAGCCAGCTGTCCTGGTGCGACCGGAACACCGGCGTCGAACGGCAGGGTGCCGTAGAGGATGGCAGCTCCGGCATAGCGTGACGGGTCGGCCAGCAGCAGGCCGCCGGCAAAGGCTGCCCCGCCGCTGAAGCCGACCAGCACCACCGGCCGGCCGGCCGGTGCCGCCGCGTCGAGCCAGGCGCGGAACCAGGCCATCGTCGCGTCCAGGGATTCGGCCACGGGCCGGCCGATGCCGCGATTGGCGAACCAGGCGTAGCCGCCGCCCTCGGCAATGGGAGCCCGGACCGCGGCGTAGGCGGGTCCGGCCGGCAGCCGGCCGGCGAGGCCGAGGATTTCCCGCTCGTCGGAGCCGCGGCCGTGGAGAAGCACCACCAGCGGAGCCGCCGGGTCGTCGGACCCGGCAGTTGCTACCACCGGGTCCGGGAAGATGGCTTCCATTAGTTGGTGACCTTCAGGCCGGTGTCCCAGTTGAAATCGGCGAACTCGGGGTTGGCTTGCATCGTCATGAGGACAAACTGGAAGCCTTCCAGCTCACCGGAGCGCTTGAGCGGGCCGACCACGAGCGGCCGCATGCCGGCGTCGGCAACGAAGCTGCTGACGGCCGAGGTGGCGGCGGCGTCGTCACCCGCGATGAACACATCCAGGGGCTGGCTGCCGGACTTGCCCGCCACCAGGGTTCCCGCGAACGTGGTGTTGAAGGCCTTGACCACTGCGGCACCGGCCGGGGCGAGCTTGGCAATTTCCTCGGCAGCGGACGTGCCCGGCTCCACCACCAGGGAGTCGAAGGTCTCGAAGTTGACCGGGTTCGTGATGTCCACGAGCGTCTTGCCGGCCAGGGCATCGCCATAGGCGCGCACCACGGACTTGGCGGCGTCGAACGGTACTGCGAGGACTACCAGGCTGCCCTGCGGCGCATCCGCCGTCGTGCCATAGCGCACACCCCCTCCGAGCTCCTCCGCCAGGGCCTGGGCTTTGGCTGCATCCTGGCCGAGAATCTCGACCGTCCGGCCGGCGGCGAGTGCGCGAGTGGCGATGCCGCGGGCCATGTTGCCGTTGCCGATGATGGTGATGTTGGTCATGGGGGTCTTCTTTCCAAAGATTCGGGCCAGGAAGTTCGTCATCAGATTCTGTTCGGTCGGATACTGGATGTTTTGTTGAAGCTACAACCAACATACGCCTAAAAGGTTGAATCATCAAGTACCTGCTGTCTGCGGTTATCCGGCCCGGCTGCGGGAGCGCCGCGGGACACTAAGCTGGAAGGCAATGAAACTCGTAGATCAGCTTCCCGCCCCGGCCGCCCGAGTCCCCGGCCGGACCGGCCTCGATCCGGATGAGCTTTACACCCGGTTCGTCGAATGGACCGAGAGCCGCGGCCTTGCCCTCTACACCGCCCAGGACGAGGCCGTGATGGAGCTGGCGGCCGGCGCCAACGTCATTCTCGCCACCCCCACCGGCTCGGGGAAGTCGCTCGTGGCCATCGCGGCGCATTTCCAGGCCATGGCCCGCGGCCAGCGCAGCTATTACACGGCCCCCATCAAGGCGCTCGTCTCGGAGAAGTTCTTCGCCCTCTGCGAAATCTTCGGGGCCGAGAACGTCGGCATGATCACCGGAGATTCGGGCGTTAACCAGGACGCGCCCATCATCTGCTGCACCGCAGAGATCCTGGCCAACATCGCCCTGCGCGAAGGGGCCGACGCCAGCCTCGGCGCGGTGATCATGGACGAGTTCCACTTCTACTCGGACCCCCAGCGCGGCTGGGCGTGGCAGGTTCCGCTGCTGGAACTCCCCCAGGCCCAGTTCCTGCTGATGTCCGCGACCCTGGGCGACGTGAGCCGCTTCGAGGACGGCATCACCGAGCTGACCGGCCGCCCGACGACGACGGTCAGTTCCGCCGAACGGCCCATCCCGCTGCACTTCTATTACCAGCAGACCCCCGTTCACGAGACGCTGGAGGAGCTGCTCTCCACCAAGCAGGTCCCCGTCTACGTGGTCCACTTCAGCCAGCTCGAGGCCATCGACCGGGCGCAGAACCTGATGAGCATCAACATCTGCACCCGTGAAGAAAAAGACAAAATCGCCGAGCTGATCGCGGGATTCCGCTTCGCCGCGGGCTTCGGCAAGACCCTCAACCGGCTGGTCCGCCACGGCATCGGGGTACACCACGCCGGGATGCTGCCCAAATACCGCCGGCTGGTCGAGCAGCTGGCCCAGGCGGGCCTCCTGAAGGTCATCTGCGGCACGGACACTCTGGGGGTCGGCATTAACGTCCCCATCCGCACCGTCCTCCTGACCGCGCTCAGCAAGTACGACGGCGTCCGCACCCGCCTGCTGAACTCCCGTGAGTTCCACCAGATCGCCGGCCGCGCCGGCCGGGCCGGCTATGACACGGCGGGCACGGTGGTGGTCCAGGCCCCCGAGCACGTGATCGAAAACGTCAAGGCCATGGCCAAGGCCACCGCGAAGTTCGGCGACGACCAAAAGAAGCTGCGCCAGGTGGTCAAGAAAAAACCGCCGGAAGGCTTTGTGTCCTGGGGCGAACCCACCTACAAGCGCCTGGTGGAATCCGTCCCGGATCCGCTGGGCTCGAGCTTCACCGTGACGCACTCGATGCTGATGAACCTGATGGAACGGCCCGGGGACCCCTTCAAGGCCGCGCGCCGGCTGCTCACGGAGAATCATGAGACCCGGTCCGCACAGCTGCAGCTGATGAAGAAGGCCCTCGGCATCTACCGCGAACTGCTGGCGGCCGGCGTCGTCGAGCGGATTCCGGCGGCAGAGCAGGGTCCGGACGGGCGCAGCGTCCGGCTGACCGTGCACCTGCAGGCGAACTTCGCCCTGAACCAGCCGCTCTCCCCCTTCGCCCTCGCGGCCCTCGACCTGCTGGACCCGGAGTCGCCGTCGTACGCCCTCGACGTCGTGTCGGTCATCGAGTCCACGCTGGAGAAGCCGCGGCAGATCCTGTCCGCCCAGCAGAAGAAGGTCCGCGGGGAGGCGATCGCCGCAATGAAGGCCGACGGCATCGACTACGACCAGCGCATGGCCATGCTCGAGGACGTCACCTACCCGCAACCGCTCGCCGAGATCCTCGGTGAAGCGTTCGACGTCTACCGCAAGGCCGCACCTTGGATCGGCGACTTTGAGCTGGCGCCCAAGTCCGTGGTCCGCGACATGTACGAACGTGCCATGAACTTCGGCGAATTCGTCCAGTTCTACGGGCTGGCCCGGTCCGAAGGCATCGTCCTGCGCTACCTGGCCGACGGCTTCAAGGCCCTCCGGCAGACTGTCCCGCAGGACGCCCTGCGCGAAGACCTCGCAGACCTGATTGCCTGGCTGGGCGAACTGGTCCGGCAGGTGGACTCCAGCCTGCTCGACGAGTGGGAGGAACTGACGTCCGGCGCCGCGCCGACCCCGCATGACGCCCCGCCGCCCCCGCCGCCGTCGCTGACCTCCAACGTGCGGGCCTTCCGCGTGATGGTCCGGAACGAGATGTTCCGCCGGGTGGAACTGTTCGCGGACGAGGCCGCCACTGCCCTCGGCGAGCTCGACGGCGGCTCGGGCTGGGACGCTGAGCGCTGGGAAGACGCGCTTGATGACTACTTCGAGGAACACGGCGACATCGGCACCGGCCCGGATGCCCGCGGCCCCGGACTGCTCATCATCACCGAGGAGCCCGGGGTGTGGAAAGTCCGGCAGATCTTCGACGATCCCGCCGGAAACCACGACTGGGGCATTTCCGCCGAAGTGGACCTGGCAGCCTCCGACGAAACCGGCACCGCTGTGGTCCGGGTCAGCGACGTGAACCGGCTGTAGCCGCTAGTAAACTCGTGCCCATGAGTGTAATCCGCCCGGCCGCCGCCGCCGACGTTCCCGCCATCCTCCGGATGATCCACGACCTGGCCATCTACGAGAAGGAACCGGACGCGGTCCGAAACACCCCGGAGATGCTGTCCGAGGCCCTGTTCGGCGAGAACCCGCGCGTTTACGCGACGATGGCGGAGAACGCCGCCGGTGAGGTCCAGGGTTTCGCGTTGTGGTTCCTGAACTACTCCACGTGGGAAGGCGTCCACGGGATCTACCTCGAGGATCTCTACGTGATGCCCGAGGCGCGCGGCGCCGGGCACGGCAAGGCCCTGCTGCAGCACCTTGCGACCACGGCCGTGGAGCGCGGCTACGCCCGGGTGGAGTGGAGTGTGCTGGACTGGAACGAGCCCTCGATCGCTTTCTACAAAAACCTCGGGGCGGCCCCGATGGACGAATGGTCAACGTTCCGTCTGACCGGTGAAGCCCTCGCCGGGTTCGGCGCGGCCCGGACGGCAACCGCCCGTGGTTAAGGCCGCAGCGGTGGCGCCCGGCGTCGTCCCGCACATCGTCAAAGCCCGGCATGACTACCGCGGCATGCGCACCACGGAACACTATTTCGAAGTGCCGCTGGACCATTTCGGTGCCGGCAGCGAGACCATCACGGTCTTCGCCCGCGAGTACGTCTCCGCCGACCACAGCGAAGAGGCTGCCGCGGACCTGCCGTGGCTGCTGTTCTTGCAGGGCGGCCCTGGGGGCCGCGGCAACCGCTTCCCGGCCCTTGGCGGCTGGAGCAAGGCCGCGGCCAGGGACTTCCGCATCCTGATGCTGGACCAGCGCGGCACCGGCCTGTCCTCCCCCATCGACCGCAACACGCTGCCGTTGCGCGGCGGTGACCGGGACCAGGTGGAGTACCTGGAGCACTTCCGGGCCGATTCGATCGTGGCGGACGCCGAGGCTATCCGCAGGGCCCTCGGTGCAGCGCCGTGGACCATTTACGGTCAGAGCTACGGCGGCTTCTGCGCCCTGACGTACCTGTCCTTCGCTCCCGAGGGCCTGCGGGAGGCGCTCATCACCGGCGGCCTCGCCCCGCTGGCCGGTCCCGCCGACCGGGTCTACCAGGCCACCTTCCGGCGCGTCGCGGCCCGCAATGCCGAATACTTCAGCTGGTATCCGCAGGACCGCGAACTGGTCACCCGGATCGCCCGGCACCTCCGGGACACCGAGGAAGTCCTTCCCGACGGCACCCGGCTCACCGTGGAGCGGTTCCAGATGGTGGGTGCCTACCTCGGCGGCAACACCCGCGTCGACGGGCTCCACCACCTGCTGGAGGATGCGTTCGTTGCCACGCCCGACGGCGGGCGGCTCTCCGACGGCTTCCTGGAGCAGGTCCGCGGCCTCGTTTCCCGCGCATCCAACCCGCTCTATGCCCTTATGCATGAGTCCATCTACGGCCAGGGCGAGGCCACCGATTGGGCTGCCCTGCGCGTGCTCCAGGACTTCCCCGAGTTCCGCCCTGACGCGGCCGAGCCCCTGCTGACGGGTGAGATGGTCTATCCGTGGTACTTTGACCAGGATCCGGCGCTGCGGCCGCTCCGCACGGTGGCGCAGTTGCTCGCGGAGAAGGACGATTGGAAGCCGCTCTATGATCCCGAGCGCCTGGCACTGAACAACGTCCCCGTGGCGGCGGCCGTCTACAGCGACGATATTTACGTGGACCGGGACCTCTCGCTGGAGACAGCACGTGCAGTCCGCGGCCTGCAGGTGTGGGAAACGGATGAGTTCCACCATGACGGCATTGCCGATGACGGGGAAGCCATCTTCGGGCGGCTGCTCGGCATGGCGCGCGCGGCCGGGGCCTGAGGACTCAGCCGTCCAGGGCCGGCTCCGTGCGCGGCGCTCGCGCTGCCAGGATCACGGCCAGGACCGTGACGGCGACGGCGGCGGCTACCAGGTTCAGCCCCTGGTAGCCGATTCCGCTCATCAGCAGTCCGGCGAAACCGGATCCGACGGCGCCGGCGATGCCCATCAGGGTGTCCGAGGCACCCTGCACGAGGACCCTGTCCCCGGGGGCCACACTTTCGGCGAGCAGCGTGGATCCGGCAATGGTGGCAGCGGACCAGCCCAGCCCCAGGAGCACCAGTCCGATGGTCACCAGGGCCGGCTGCGACTGGCCGAACCCGGCCTCGCATACGGCGATAAGAATCAACCCGTGGCCCAGCAGGATGACCTGGCGGCGGCCCACCCGGTCGGTGAGCCAGCCCATCACGGGTGAGAGCGCGTACATCCCGGCGATGTGCAGCGAGATGGTGAAGCCGATCAGCACGAACACATCGGTCCCGGTGGTGTGGGTGTGACCGGCTATGGGGCCGGCCATCGGCCCTTCGGTGAGCAATTGCAGGTGGAGCGGCGTCATGGACATCACGGCCGCCATGCAGCCGTGCGCGGCCACGACGGCGAGCAGCGCCAGCCGCGCCCGGGGCGAGGAGCGGACGGCACGGAGGCCGTCCCGCAGGGCGTGCCTCCCCCGGCTGCCTTGCGTTCCCTTGGCGGGACCCTCGGAGGCGGTACGCAGCCGGCCGGCCAGCAGCAGCGGGTCGGGCCGCAGCGCGACCAGCAACAGCAGGGCTGCGAGGAACAGTCCCGCCGTCGAAAACACGAACGGCCCTGAGATGGCGGGCAGCCCCAGCGCCTCCCCCACTACCGCGCCGGGCTGGATGAGGTTGGGGCCGGCCACGGCGCCAACCGTCACCGACCACACGACAATTGCGAGGGACCGTCCGCGGTGTTGGGCATCGGCGAGGTCGACGGCGGCAAAGCGCGCCTGCAGGTTGGCCGCGGTGCCAAGGCCCAGCAGGGCCGCAGCCGCGAGCAGGATCGGGAAGACCCCGGTCACGGTGGCCAGAATCACCAGCAGGGCGCCCGTCATCGCGCAGAGCAGGCCGGTCACGAGAGCGGCCCGGCGCCCCCTCCGGCCGGCCAGTCCGGCCAGCGGCAGGGCGGTCAGGGCTGCCGCGAGAGTCATGGTGGTGGTGACCGAGCCGGCCCAGGCGTTGGAGCCGGAAAGCTGGACCGCCAGCAGTGATCCCACTGACAGGCTCGCGCCGTTGCCGATTCCGCTCAGGAGCTGGGCGATGCTGAGGACAACAACGGTACGGCGCTGCACCCGTTGGGGGTGCAGCGCCGTATCGGCCGCCTGTGCGGCATCAAACGTTTTCACGCTCCGAGCTTAGCCCGTCGAGGGTCGGCCGCGGCCCAGGCGCGTGGCCTGCCCGTTCGGTGCCCGCGTGGTGGCTACTCGGCGTCGCTGAGGCTCTTGCGGGAGTCCTCTTCCAGCCGGCTGTCGAGTTTGGCCTTGGAGGCCTTGGAGCTGAGCAGGCTGGCGACCACCGCGATGATGATCGTGCCGATGATCACGGCGAGCGAGACGAACGTGGGGATCTCCGGCGCCCATTCGATGTGCTTGCCGCCGTTGATGAACGGGAGTTCGTTCACGTGCATGGCGTGCAGCACCAGCTTGACGCCGATGAAGGCCAGGATGACCGAGAGCGCGTGCTTGAGGTAGATGAGCCGGCTCATGAGACCGCCCAGCAGGAAGTACAGCTGGCGCAAACCCATCAGGGCGAAGATGTTGGCCGTGAAGACGATGAAGGCGCTCTGGGTGAGGCCGAAGATGGCCGGGATGGAGTCCACGGCGAACAGCAGGTCCGTCAGGCCGATGGTCACGAAGACGATGAGCATCGGGGTGAAGACCTTTTTACCGTCCACCACGGCGCGGAGCTTGCCGCCGTCGAACTTGTCGGACATCGGCAGGACCCGGCGGATCCGGGCGATCAGCGGGTTTTCCTTGTCTTCCTCGTCTTCGCCCTCGTCCTGGGCCTGCTTCCATGCGGTCCAGAGCAGGAAGGCGCCGAAGATGTAGAAGATCCAGCTGAACTGTTCGATCACGATCGCGCCGAGCAGGATGAAGATGCCGCGCAGGACCAGGGCGATGATGATCCCGACCATAAGCACCTCCTGCTGGTACTTACGGGGTACCGAGAAGCGCGCCATGATGATGATGAACACGAACAGGTTATCGATGCTGAGGCTGTACTCGGTGACCCAGCCGGCGATGAACTGGCCGCCGTATTCCGGGCCGGTAAACATGAACATGGCGCCGGCGAAGACGAGGGCCAAGGCAATGTAGAAGGAGACCCAAAGGCTTGCTTCCTTCATGGAGGGCTCGTGCGGACGCTTCAGGACCAGGAGCAGGTCGACGGCGAGGATGAGGCCGAGGACGACAAAGGAGCCGATCTCAAACCAGAGGGGAAGTTCGGGCACGAAGTGACCTTTCGCAGGGTACAGCTCAGCGGTGTAAGTCTCTCCGGCTAGGCTCCCGCACCCGGGCCGTGGCCTCCGGTGTCAGTCTGCTGCCCGCTACGCCCGGCATGGCATCTGTGCCCTGCGTGTTGACGATCGTAGCGCTTGGGATACTCCCCTACGTTCCATCTACTTTACCTTAGGCGTGACCCGCCGACTGCATCTGGCGCAGCTCCTTCTTGAGATCGCCGACCTCGTCGCGGAGTCGTGCCGCCAGTTCGAACTGCAACTCGCCGGCTGCCGCGTGCATCTGCTCCGTGAGTTGTTCGATCAGGCCCACCAGGTCCTCGGCGGGGGCGGCGGCAAGTCCGTCGGTGCGGACCTTGGCCCCGCCCTTGCCCTTGCCGCGGGCCTTGTTCGCGCTGGCCAGCAGCTCGCGGGTATCCGCGTCTTCCTTGGCCAGCTGGTCGGTGATGTCGGCGATCTTCTTGCGCAGCGGCTGCGGGTCGATCCCCCGCTCGGTGTTGTAGGCCACCTGGATGGCCCGGCGGCGGTTGGTCTCGTCGATGGCCTGGGCCATGGAATCGGTAATCCGGTCCGCGTACATGTGAACCTGGCCGGAGACGTTTCGGGCGGCACGGCCGATGGTCTGGATCAGGGACGTCGCGGAGCGGAGGAATCCTTCCTTGTCCGCGTCGAGGATGCTGACCAGCGAGACCTCGGGCAGGTCCAGGCCTTCACGGAGCAGGTTGATGCCGACCAGGACGTCAAAGACGCCCATCCGGAGTTCGCGGAGCAGCTCCACGCGGCGCAGGGTGTCTACGTCTGAGTGCAGGTATTCGACTTTAACGCCGTGGCCCAGCAGGTAGTCGGTGAGGTCCTCCGCCATCCGTTTGGTCAGGGTGGTGACCAGCACGCGTTCGTTGTTGGCGGTGCGGGTGCGGATCTCACCCAGCAGATCATCGATCTGGCCCTTGGTGGGCTTGACGATCACTTCCGGGTCGATCAGGCCGGTGGGCCGGATGATCTGCTGCACGAATCCGTCGGCCTTGCCGAGCTCGTATTTGCCCGGGGTCGCGGAGAGGTACACGGTCTGGCCGACACGCTCGAGGAATTCGTCCCATTTGAGCGGACGGTTGTCCATGGCCGACGGCAGCCGGAAACCGAAGTCCACCAGGTTCCGTTTGCGGGACATGTCGCCCTCGTACATGGCACCGATCTGCGGGACCGTAACGTGGGATTCGTCGATCACGAGCAGGAAATCGTCCGGGAAGTAGTCCAGGAGGCAGTGCGGAGCCGTCCCGCGGGCACGGCCGTCAATGTGCGACGAGTAGTTCTCGATGCCGTTGCAGAAGCCCATCTGCTGCATCATCTCAAGGTCATAGGTGGTGCGCATCCGCAGCCGCTGGGCCTCGACGAGCTTGTTCTGGCTCTCCAGGACCTTGAGCCGGTCGGCAAGTTCGTCTTCGATCCGTTTGATCGCCCGGGCCATCCGCTCGGGGCCGGCGACGTAGTGCGAGGCCGGGAAGACGTACATTTCCTCTTCCTCGCGCAGCACTTCACCGGTGAGCGGGTGCAGGGTCTGGATGTTTTCGATCTCGTCGCCGAAGAACTCGATCCTGATGGCCAGTTCCTCGTACATCGGGATGATCTCCACGGTGTCGCCGCGAACCCGGAAGGTCCCGCGGTGGAAGTCCATGTCGTTGCGGGCGTACTGCATGGAGACGAACTTCCGGAGCAGGTCGTCACGGTTCATTTCCGCGCCCTTGCGCAGGGTGACCATGCCGGAAATGTACTCTTCCGGCGTGCCCAGGCCGTAGATGCAGGACACGGTGGCCACCACGATCACGTCGCGGCGGGTGAGGAGTGCGTTCGTGGCGGAGTGCCGGAGCCGCTCCACTTCCTCGTTGATGGAGGAGTCTTTCTCGATGAAGGTGTCCGTCTGGGCCACGTAGGCCTCAGGCTGGTAGTAGTCGTAGTAGGAGACGAAGTACTCCACCGCGTTGTTCGGCAGCAGCTCACGGAATTCGTTGGCCAGCTGGGCGGCGAGGGTCTTGTTCTGCACCATCACGAGGGTGGGGCGCTGGACCTGCTCGACCAGCCACGCCGTTGTGGCGCTTTTACCCGTACCGGTGGCGCCCAGGAGCACCACGTCCTTTTCGCCATTCTTGATGCGCTCGGTCAGCTCGGCGATCGCGGCCGGCTGGTCGCCGGCCGGTTTGAACTCGCTGATGACTTCGAAGGGCGCCACAACACGGTTGATTTCCTGGGCAAGGCTCATGTTCCTAATCTACCGCTGCCCTCCGACAGGAAACCCTGATTCAGCTTTGGGCGCTACCCTGCGGTCCTGCGGCGGCGTACGACGGCGGCCGCCAGCCCGTTCGGCGGGCCCACTCATCCATCCGAGGGGCGGCCTGCGCAGTGAACCAGTCTTCTTTGTCTGCGGCGTAGGCCGCCGTGGACTTGTCCACCCCGTGCCGCCGCGCGGCGCGCCGCTTTTCGGCGAGGTAGTCGGTCCGCGCGGCGTCGTCGTCGCGCAGCCAGTCCCGGAAGCACAGGGCATAGCGCCAGCCCGGGGAGCCGGCAGCCCGGACGTGCAGGTTCACTGGCCGGCCCGGGTCCGCGCTGCCGTGGACGCGCTTGTCCCAGGCCGCAGGGTCCGGGTGGCCGGGCTTCGGGTTGTCGGGGCCGCTGCCCGGCCAGCGCGGGAATCCCGCTTCCGCCAGCAGCGGCTCCAGCCGGTCCGCGGCGGCGAGGTCGCGGACGGTGAGCTGCAGGTCCAGGACGTCCTTGGCGGCCAGCCCGGGAACCGCCGTCGAGCCGATGTGGTCGACGCCGAGGATGTCCTGCGGGGACACTGCCCGGAGCCGGGCGATGAGCCGGGCTGCCTCGGCTGTCCAGGCCGGGTTGGCGGGGCTGAGCACCGGCCCGCCGGTGCGCGGCGCCAGCCGGTGTTTGACCAGGTTCTCCGCGAACGGCACTAGCCGGCCGGACCAGAGCCGGTCCACGGCGTCGCGCAGTTCCTCCCTGGCGCCGGAATTGTCCAGGACCACATCCGCCGCTGCCAGCCGATGCTCGCGTGTTGCCTGGGCGCCCATTCTGGACCGGGCCTCATCGACCGTCATCTTCCGGTGCTCGACCATCCGCTGAATCCTGAGGTCTTCGGGTGCGTCGACCACCACCACCAGGTGGAAGTTGGCGCCCTGGCCGGTCTCGACCAGCAATGGGATGTCCTGGACCACGACGGCGCCTTTGGGGGCGGCAGCGGCGATGGCGGCGGCCCGTTCCCGGACGAGGGGGTGGATGATGCCGTTCAGCACGGCCAGCCGCTCGGGGTTTCCGAAGACGAGGGCGGCCAGGCGGGCGCGGTCCAGGGCGCCGTCGGATCCCACCACGGTAGAACTGAAGGCCGCCACAACGCGCGCCAGCCCGGGCGTGCCCGGTTCCACGACCTCGCGCGCCAGGGCGTCGGCGTCGACCACCACGGCCCCAAGCTCGCGCAGCCGCGAGGCCACCACTGACTTCCCTGAGGCGATGCCGCCCGTCAACCCGATCTTCAGCACCCCACCAGACTAAACTGAAGCGGTGCCAGTCGACGCGGTTTCCCCGGAAAGCAAGGCCAGCGCTTTCCCGGACAGCAGAGCCACGGCGTACACCACGCTGGCGGCCGGCGGCAGCTTCCGGCACGAGCTGGAGATCAAACGGTCCCGTTTCATTACCGTCCTGCAGCGCACGGCCGACGAGGACCAGGCCCGGGTGCTGGTGGCGTCGCTCCGCCGGGAATTCCATGACGCCCGGCACCACTGCTCGGCGTTCGTACTGGGCCCAGACCGTGAGGTGCAGCGCTCCAGCGACGACGGCGAACCCTCGGGAACGGCGGGTATCCCCATGCTGGAGGCCCTGCTGAAACGCGAAACCGGGCCCGGCCTGACCGACCTCAGTGACGTGACCGCCGTCGTCGTCCGCTACTTCGGCGGCATCCTGCTCGGTGCGGGCGGACTGGTGCGGGCGTACTCGGAATCGGTGTCTTCCGCACTGGAACGCGCGCCCCTGGTGCGGCGGCAGCGGCTGCGGATCTGTGCCGTGCCGGTCCCCCACGCTTCCGCCGGCCGGCTTGAAAACGACCTCCGCGCCGCCGGGTTCCTCATGGCCGGGACCAGTTACGATGCGCAGACAACGGTGCTCCGGCTGGCGTTGCCGGACAGCCCGGCCGGGCTGGAGCAGGCGTCGGCGCGGCTGGCTGAACTCTCGGCCGGAACTGCTGTGCTGTCGCCGGAAGGAACGGAGTGGGTCGATGCCGCCATCAACTGAGCCGTTACCGGTGGTAGCGCTGGTCGACGTGACGAACGCGGTGCTGGACGGGCTTCTGGCCGTGGCGTTGCATGACGCCGACGCCGACGAGGTCACCCCGCCGCTCGGCACGGCCGCCGGTTGGAACACCGAACGGATCAGCTGGTTCCGCGCCTACCACCGCGCCGCGGCGGCCGGGCTGGACGGTCCGGCCCGGCAGCGGACCTGGGCCATCACCGCCGACGGGGAGCTGGCAGGGTCGGTCCGATTGATGCGGGTGGACGGGGGTGGGGGTGATGTTCGTGCTCCGGAAGCCGGGGGCACGCTGGGTCCGCAGGACGGGGGCACGCTGGAGACCGGCATCTGGCTGGGCCGGAGTTTTCGCGGCCGGGGCATCGGCGGGGAGGCCCTGCGGCTCATCAAGCTCCAGGCAGCTGAGGCGGGAGCAGCCGACCTGGTGGCGGAAACGACCCCAGGCAACCTCGCCGCGCAGGCCCTATTGCGTTCGCTGGGTGCCGAACTGACATCAAACGACCAGCGGGTCCGGGCGACCTTCAAGCTTCCCTAGCGCGCGGGCTGCACCGGCGCACCGACGGATGGACATGCCCATCCCTGCCTCGCCGCGACGGACATGTCCACCGGCGGCCCTCAGTAATGGGCATGACGCCACTATGTCCAACGCCCGGCACCAAGCAGGGGCATGCTCGTACCTCGGCCGGCCCACGGAAGGGCATGCCCATACCCACCACCCCAGGACGGACATGTCCATCGGCGGACGTCAGCAATGGGCGTGATGCCACTATGTCCAACGGCCGGCACCAAGGATGGGCATGTCCGTCCCTACGCCGGCCCACGAAAGGGCATACCCATCCCCACCACCCAAGGACGGACATGTCCATCGGCGGACATCAGCAATGAGCATGATGCCACCATGTCCAACGGCCGGCACCAAGGATGGGCATGCTCGTCCCTACGCCGGCCCACGGAAGGGCATACCCATCCCCACCACCCAAGGACGGACATGTCCATCGGCGGACCCAGCGAATGGGCATGTTGGCCTTTGCGACCAACTCCGCATACCAGGGATGGACATGCTCGTCCCTAAGGCGGCCCAAGGAAGGGCGTGCCCATCGCTCACAACCACGGACGGACATGTCCAACGGCGGACCTCAGCAATGAGCATGATGCCACTATGTCCAATGCCCGGCACCACGGATGGGCATGTCCGTCCGTGGTGGAGCGGGGTGCGCCAGTTCCAGATGGTTGTTGCGGGAGGCGGGGCGGTGCTTGGATGAAGGGGATACGGGGCGAACCCCAGAAGCGCGCAACTCACCGGGCTCTCGAGGGCGTCTGTGACGGTCCAATGCGGAGGCCCGATGTTGCCTGGTGGCGCGCCGGAGACCACCGCAGACGCTCAGGGCTACCGCGGAGCGCCAAGACAACGAGGAGAACTGACGTGGATGATCCGTACAACCTGGCCCGTTTCGTCGAGGCGCAGGACTCGGCGGGCACATACCGGCAGGCGCTGTCGGAACTGCGTGCCGGGTCCAAGCGAAGTCATTGGATGTGGTTCATTTTTCCGCAGATCGCCGGGCTCGGGTTCAGCGCCACCTCGCGGAAGTATGCGATCGCCTCGGTCGACGAAGCCCGGGCCTATCTGGACCACCCGGTCCTGGGCGGCCGGCTGCGGGAGTCGTGTGACGCCGTCGTCGCCGTCGAGGGACGAACCGCAGAGCAGATCTTCGGCGGCATCGACGCGCGGAAACTTCACTCGTCGGCAACCCTGTTCCACCGGGCGGCCCAGGGGGAGCCGGTCTTTCAGCAAATTCTGGACAAGTACTTCGACAGCGAACCTGACGTTGCCACGGATCGCGTGCTCGGCAACGGCGCCTGACCGGCCGGGCCGCAGCCGGTCCCGCCGCAGCCACCCCCACCCCGCCCCTTAAACCACAACGGGCCCCCGCACATGGCGGGGACCCGTGGTGGCTGGCCCGGGCAAACCCGGGCCGGTGGCAACTAGTTGCCGGTCAGCTTCTCGCGCAGGGCAGCGAGGGCCTCGTCCGAAGCAAGCGTGCCTGCACCGGTCTCGGTCGCAGCCGGCTCGGAGGAGTAGCTGGTGGTGCCGGAGTCGCTCTCACCGGACGTTGCAGCAGCAGCGTCGTCGGCAGCGTGCTGGGCAACCTGCTTCTTGTGGGCTTCCCAGCGGGTCTGGGCGTCAGCGTACTGCTGCTCCCAGGCGGCGCGCTGCGTCTCGTAGCCTTCAAGCCACTCGTTGGACTCCGGATCGAAGCCCTCCGGGTACTTGTAGTTGCCCTCTTCGTCGTACTCAGCGGCCATGCCGTAGAGAGCCGGATCGAATTCGGTGCTGTCGGCGTCGACGCCCTCGTTGGCCTGCTTGAGGGACAGCGAGATGCGGCGGCGTTCGAGGTCGATGTCGATGACCTTGACGAACAGCTCGTCGCCAACGGAGACAACCTGCTCGGCCAGCTCAACGTGGCGCACGGCGAGCTCGGAGATGTGGACCAGGCCTTCGATGCCGTCTTCGACGCGAACGAACGCACCGAACGGAACCAGCTTGGTGACCTTACCCGGAACAACCTGGCCGAGGGCGTGGGTGCGAGCGAAGGTCTGCCACGGATCTTCCTGCGTAGCCTTGAGCGACAGGGAAACGCGCTCGCGGTCCAGGTCGACCTCGAGAACCTCGACGGTGACTTCCTGGCCAACTTCGACAACCTCGGACGGGTGGTCGATGTGCTTCCAGGACAGCTCGGAAACGTGAACGAGGCCGTCTACGCCGCCCAGGTCCACGAAGGCACCGAAGTTGACGATGGAGGAAACGACGCCGGGACGGACCTGGCCCTTTTCCAGCTTGTTGAGGAACGTGGAGCGGACCTCGGACTGGGTCTGCTCGAGCCAGGCACGGCGGGACAGAACAACGTTGTTGCGGTTCTTGTCCAGTTCGATGATCTTGGCTTCGATCTGCTGACCGATGTACGGAGCCAGGTCGCGCACACGGCGCATCTCGACGAGGGATGCGGGCAGGAAGCCGCGCAGGCCGATGTCGAGGATAAGACCACCCTTGACAACTTCGATGACGGTACCGGTGACGACGCCGTCTTCTTCCTTGACCTTCTCGATGTCGCCCCAGGCACGCTCGTACTGAGCACGCTTCTTGGAGAGGATCAGACGGCCTTCTTTGTCTTCCTTGGTGAGCACCAGGGCTTCGACCTGATCGCCAACGGAGACGACGTCTCCGGGGTCAACGTCGTGCTTGATGGAAAGCTCGCGGGAGGGAATGACACCTTCGGTCTTGTAACCGATGTCGAGCAGAACTTCGTCGCGGTCGACCTTGACGACGGTACCTTCGACGAGGTCTCCGTCGTTGAAGTACTTGATGGTCGCGTCGACAGCTGCGAGGAAGTCCTCAGCGGTACCGATGTCGTTAATCGCGACGACGGGGGTACCGGGCTTCTCGGTGGAGGTGATGGTCATGTAGTAGGGGCTCCGTTGTGGATAGTTAGTCGGTCAGGCAAACCGTCCCGACCGCGTCGGCGACACGGGCGAAGAGCGCGGCGAATCAAAGGCGATCAGCCGGGTCATCCTGATTTTGTGGATTTAGTTGCGCACACGTAGTACACGCCCGTTTAGTCTAGTCGTTTCCGCCAACGCGGGTCAAAGCGCGACGGGTCCGCCGGCCCCGTCGCGCTGCCCGTCGTCCTAGGCGTTGTCCTAGAAGTGGGTCAGGCAGTGCGGCGCGCGCTCGACGGCGAACATCAGCCGCGCAGCCAGGGCCGCCCCGGCCGAATGTTCGGCCACCCTGCCTGCGGAAGCCAGGGTCACGGGGCAGACGGCGCCGAGGTAGATCGAGCCGAGATCGGCCACATCCAGGGACAGGTCCGGCGCCGCTTCCGGCGAGGGCGTAACGGTGGCCTCTCCCCCGGCGACCGCCAGTGTGAACGTTCCGGCAGCGAATCCGAGGCTGTCGGCGACACGGAGCACCAGCGAACCGTCGGTCGGGTAGCGCCGCGCGGCCAGGGCTTTCTGCACATCCAGGACCCGCAGCCAGAGCATGTCCCGGGCGTCCGAGGCGTCCACGCAGCGCGGATCCTGCAGCGCCCACGGCAGTGGGTCGTCCACGGGAGCCTCGTCCCACGTCACACGCTCCACCAGGTCGATGGCGCCGAGGTACTGCCACAGTTCCAGGTACGCGTCGCGGGTGGCCGCCACCAGGTCCACGACCTCCATTGTGTACGGAGTGCTCGACCAGCCGCCGAACCGGTAGGAGACGTAGCCGTCCACATCGCCCTCGGGCCCGTAGTGCAGCGCGACCTTGACCTTCGGGTCCTCGTTGTCCTCGCGGCTGATGGAGCCGGAGACGAACTGCCGGTAGAACTCGTGCCGGCCGATGGAGCCCGGCGTCAGGCGGTGCGTGCGGTCGAAGACGACCGGGGCCAGCTCAAGGAGCACCTTGGGGTCCGCCACCTCGACGCTGCCCACCGGGGTGTGGTTGACGACGAAACGGGAGCTCGTGTCGACCTTGATCGACTGTTCGGACGTCGCGACGCCGAAGCCGAACCGGCCGTAGATGGACGCTTCCGAGGCGGTCAGCGCCGCCATGGCCAGGCCTTCCTGCTGTGCCTGTCCCAGCTCGTCGGCCATCATGCGGCGCAGCAGCCCGCGGCGGCGGTGCGACGTCCTGACGGTCACGGCGGTCACGAGCCGGGTGTCCAGGAGCCGCCCGAAGCCGATGTTCAGCGTTTTGGTCATGGTGCCGAAGGTCGCCACGGGAACGCCAGGCTCGAGTGCATGGGTGGCGACGGGACCGGTCTGGTAGACGCCGGTCAGGATCCGCCCGTCCGCACGCTGCATCTCCAGTCCCCGGTCGACCCGCTCGTCGCTGCGCCGGGCGTCGTGGAAACCGAAGGCGACGGCGCGCATCCAGGCGACGGACTCCGGGTATGCCGGGTGCTCCTTCGCCGCAGGTTCGAAGCGCCGGATTTCGTACTGCTCTGCCACGTGATTCTCCCCTTGAATAACTGCAACGTTGAAAAACCTGAAAACCTGGTGGCGCCGCAGCGTCAGTCCCACACCACCCCGGGCACCAGGCCGCGCCGGCCCGGCACTAGCCCCCGGTTTTAGTGCCCGGTTTTAGTGCCCGGCCTCGTACCAGCTGGCGCCGATGCCGATCTGGACGTCGAGCGGAACGCTAAGATCCGCAGCGGACCCCATCTGCTCGGTGACGAGCTTCTCGACCGCCTCGCGTTCGCCCTCGGCCACCTCGAGGACCAGTTCATCATGGACCTGCAGGAGCATCCGTGATTTCAGCCCCTGCTCGGCCAGCGCGCCGGAAACACCCAGCATGGCCCGCTTGATGATGTCCGCGGCAGAGCCCTGGATCGGCGAGTTCAGCGCCACCCGCTCCGCGTTCTCACGCAGCTGCCGGTCGGTGCTGGTCAGGTCCGGGAGGTACCGGCGGCGGCCTTCGATGGTGGCCGTGTATCCGTCGATCCTGGCTTGGTCCACCACCCCGCGCAGGTAGTCGCGGACGGCGCCGAAGCGGTCGAAGTAGTCCTTCATGAGGGTCCGGGCCTCGTCGACGGAAATCTCCAGCTGCTTCGACAGGCCGAAGGACGTCAGTCCGTAGGCGAGGCCGTAAGACATGGCCTTGACCTTCGAGCGCATGGCGCTGGTGACCTGGTCGGTGGGCACGTGGAAGATGTTGGAGCCGACGAACCGGTGCAGGTCCTCGCCGTCCTTGTACGCCTGGATCAGGCCGGCGTCGCCGGAGAGGTGGGCCATGATCCGCATCTCGATCTGCGAGTAGTCGGCCGAGAGCAGGCACTCGTAGCCGTCGCTGACCACAAAGATGCCGCGGACCCGGCGGCCCTCCTCGCTGCGGATCGGGATGTTCTGCAGGTTGGGATTGTTCGAGGAAATCCGGCCGGTGGCGGCGACGTTCTGGGCGTAAGTGGTGTGGATGCGCCCGTCCTCCGTCACGGATTTCTTCAGCGACTCCAGCATCTGGCGAAGCTTCGAGGATTCCCGGTGCGCCATCAGCTGGACCAGGAATTCGTGGCCGGTTTTTTCCAGCAGGTTTTTCAACGATGCCGCATCAGTGGTGTACCCGGACTTGATCTTCTTGGTCTTGGGCAGGCCCAACTCCTCGAACAGGACGGTCTGGAGCTGCTTGGGCGAACCGAGGTTCACCTCGTGGCCGATCGCCGCGAACGCCAGTTCCTGGGCATTGTCGATCACCTTGGCGAGGTCGGAGAGCTGCTCGTCCATCCGGGGCATGTCGATGGCGATGCCGGCCAGTTCCATGTCCGCGAGGACCCGGCTGACGGGAAGTTCAAGGGTGGTCAGCAGGTCCTGGGCTTTGCGCTCCCGGAGTTCGGCCTCGAAGTAGCGGCTCAGGGCCCCGACGACGGCGGCGACATGGACCAGCGCTCCGGCGGCTGCCGCGTCGTCGCCGTCGAACGCCAGCTCCAGCTGGCCCTCCTTGGCGGCGTCGGCCGACACCGAGACGTTGAGGTGGTGCAGGGCCAGTTCGGCGAGCTCGTAGCTGCGGCGGTCCGGCTGGATGAGGTAGCCCGAGATGGAGGTGTCATCCACCACCCCGTCGAGGGCGAGTCCGCGGGCGGTCAGGGCCTTCAGCGCGGCCTTGAACCCGTGCACCACCTTCGGTGCCTGCGCGTCCCGCAGCCAGTCTGCCAGGACGTTCTCGGCGTCGGCGTCCTGGCGGGAGAGCTCGATGTACGCCGCGGCGTCGTCGCGGACGATCGCCAGCGCGCTGGCGTCCTCGCCGATCCGGCCGGGGACCAGCTCAACGGCGACGGCTGAACGCTTGCCCGCCCCGGCGGCCAGGAAGGCGCTGAGCTGGGCGGCGTCCGCCGGGGTGATGAACTCCGGCATGTCGAGGGTTTCGCGCTCGGCCTCCGTCACTTCACTGCCGTAGAGGGCGAAGAGCCGGGTCCGGATGGTTTTGAATTCGAGGGCATCGAACAGTTCCTCCAGGGCGGCCTGGTCCGGGCGCGGGTCCGCCAGGTCCTCGAGCGTGACGGGCAGTTCGAGGTCCGTTCGAAGCCGGTTGAGCTGCCGGTTGCGTTTGACGTCCTCCACGTTCTCGCGCAGCGCGTCACCGACCTTCCCGCCGATCGTGTCCAGGTTCTCCAGGACGCCTTCCAAGCCGCCGTAGAGGTTGATCCATTTGGCGGCCGTTTTGGGTCCGACGCCGGGAACGCCCGGCAGGTTGTCCGCGCTCTCGCCCACCAGGGCGGCGAGGTCCGAGTACTGGGCGGGGGTGACGAAGTACTTGTCCTGGATGGCGCCCGCGTCCATCCGGGGGATGTCGCTGACGCCCTTCTTGGGGTAGAGCACGAACACGTTGTCGGTGATGAGCTGGAACGCGTCGCGGTCACCGGAGACCAGCAGGACCTCGTAGCCGGCTTTCTCGCCCATGGCGGCCAGCGTGGCCAAAATGTCATCCGCTTCCCAGCCGGGCATCTTGATGGTCTTGATGCCCCAGGCGCCCATAACCTTGTCAATGAGGTCGATCTGGCCGCTCATTTCCCGCGGCGTCTCGTTGCGTCCACCCTTGTAGCCGTCGTACTCGGCCTTGCGGTGCGTCGTGTCATCGGAGACGTCGAAGGCCACCGCCACGTGGGTGGGCTTTTGTTCCTTGATCAGATTGATCAGCATGGACGTGAAGCCGTGGACGGCGTTGGTGTGCTGCCCTGCCGCGGTGGAGAACTTGTCAGCGGGCAGCGCGAAGAACGCGCGGAACGCCATCGAGTGGCCGTCCAGCACCAGCAGCCGGGGCTGGTCCGTGAGGGGGATGACCGGCGCCTCGGTCGCGGAAACCTCCGCCGACCGGCCGCGCGGCTTCTTCACCGCGTCGGCCACGAGCACGGAGCCCCCGGCAATGTCCGTCAGGGTTTCCGGGGCGGTGCCTGCGGCGGCGTCCGTTGCGGTGCCCGCGGCAGAAAGGGATGGGGCCGGTTTGGTAGTTTCGCTCACAGGTGCCAGCCTAGTTGCCATGATCGACAATTTCACGCCCGCCCCGTTCGCCGCCGAACTCGAGGCGGCCGGTGTTCCCGCGGAACTGCATGGCTGGCTGGGCCGGATGGGCGTGGGCGCCCTGGTGGTAAAGATGGGGATCCACTTCCTGGAACTGGGCCCGGAGCGGACGGTCGCCACCATGCCGGTGGAGGGCAACACCCAGGTTGCGGGGATCCTGCACGGCGGCGCGCATGTGGTGCTGGCCGAAACCCTGGGATCCTTCGCGGCGGCGATGCACGCGGGGCCGGGGCGGCAGGCACTGGGGATAGAGGTCGGCGCGACCCATCACCGGTCCATCGCGTCCGGGACCGTCACGGGAACGTGCACGGCCATCCACCTCGGCCGGACCCTGACGACGCACGAAATCGTGATGACCGATGAGCAGGGCCGCAGGCTCTCCACGGCACGGATCACGAACCTGCTCCGCGACATCGACGCCTAACTCCTCCGCTCGTAAGGCCTGCTCAGGTACCGGCCGGGAGGCGGTAGCGGAGCTCGACGATGCCGCGGCCCATGGCCCGCGAGGCAGTCAACTCAAGCGGCGCCGTCGGCCGGGCCAGCGGGAGCAGCGGTTTCCCGGCGCCCAGGATCACGGGAATAACGGAGATGATCAGTTCCTGGAGGAGCCCGGCGGCGGCGAACTGGGCGGCCAGGACTCCCCCGCCGACCACCCAGACGTTCTGTCCGGCCGCGGCGTCCGTCAGGTCCTCGGCGAACTCGCCCACCGGTCCGCGGACGAAGGTGATGTTGGCGCCTTTCGGGGCGGGCAGTTCGTGGTGGGTGAAAACCCAGCAGGGTACGCCCGGGTAGGGCCAGTGGTCCGGTTCGTGCTCCAAGAGCCAGCTATAGGTCCCGCCGCCCATAACGATGCACCCGACGTCGGCCATAAAGGCGTCGTAACTGTCCTGGCCGCCGCCGAATCCGTCGAACTGCAGGAGCCAGTCGAGGTTGTCATCCGTGGTGGCGATGAAGCCGTCCACGGATGTGGCGACGAAGTACTGGAACAGCGGCATGGGCCCAGCGTAGCCAGTCCCGGCCGCTAAGCCCAGTGGGCCGTCAGGCTACTTGCTGAAGTACGGAATGATCAGGTACAGCCCGAAGAGCACGGCCACGCCGCACAGGCCGAAGCAGATGTAGGACAGCGGCCGGATCCAGGCGGGCTGGGTATTCCGCACGTCCCCGGCGATCGCGGTGAGCCGCACGCCGAGGGCGTACAGGACGACGACGGTCACGGCGGCGACGAGGGTTGCCCCGGCGACCATCACGAGTTCAAGCCATTTCATTTACGGCCACCCTTGGAGTTGTTGGTGCGGCTGACCGCAGCCGCCTTCTTCTTCGCGAACCGGATGGCCTGGCCGGCTTCTTCGACCTCGACGGCGTTGTGGTGGCCGACGTGGGACTTCCGGGAGGCGACGAACATGTAGACGACGGCGCCCGTGCCGGCGATTGCGGCGATCACGAATCCGACCGGTCCGGTGTGCACCAGGAGCGCGGTGAGGGCACCGACGATCCCGGCGGCCGGGAGGGTAAAGAGCCAGCCGACGACGATTTTGCCGGCGGTGCCCCAGCGAACGGTGGTGCCGCGGCGGCCCATACCCGAGCCGATGACCGAGCCGGACGCCACGTGGGTGGTGGAGAGCGCGAAGCCGAGGTGGGAGGAGGCGAGGATCGCGGCGGCGGTGCTGGTTTCCGCGGCGAAGCCCTGGGCGGGCTTGACGTCGGTGAGGCCGGAGCCCATGGTGCGGATGATCCGCCAGCCGCCGGAGTAGGTGCCGATCGCGATGGCGAGGGCACAGGCCGCGATGACCCAGAACTGCGGGCCGGAGCCCGGGGCCTGGCTGCCGGCCGAGATCAGGACCAGGGTGATGATGCCCATGGTCTTCTGCGCGTCATTGGTGCCGTGGGCCAGGGCGACCAGGCTGGAGGTGAAGATCTGCCCGGTGCGGAACCCGCCGCGCTTCTGGGTGAGCTTGCTGCCGGTCTCCGGGTCGTGCCGGGAGGTCAGTGCGTAGGCGAGCCTGGTGCACACATACGCCACGAGGGCTGCGATGACCGGGGCGAAGACGGCCGGCAGGAGGACCTTCTGCAGCACCGAGGTGAAGTTGACGGAATTCAGGCCGATGCCGGCGATCGCCGCACCGATCAGGCCGCCAAAGAGTGCGTGCGAGGAACTGGAGGGCAGGCCCTTGAGCCAGGTGATCATGTTCCACAGGATCGCGCCCATCAGCCCGGCGAAGATGATGTCCGGGGTGATCTGGACGCCGTCGGACCCTTCCCGGATGATGCCGCCGGAGACCGTCTTGGCCACTTCGGTGGAGAGAAACGCGCCGACGAGGTTCAGCACCGCGGCGAGGGCGACGGCGGTCCGGGGCTTGATGGCACCCGTGGCGATGGGCGTGGCCATCGCGTTGGCGGTGTCGTGAAATCCATTGGTGAAGTCAAAGAACAGAGCCAGCGCTATAACCAGCGCCACCATTATGGTGATTTCCACCTGTTGCCCAATCTGCAGAGTCGACGGTCAGCAGTTTCATTCCCCGTGGCGGCCTTGTTTTCTCATGTTCATCCGCTGGTTGGCGGCATGACGTGTGCGGTTCACCAAAGCTCTCCTGAAACCCTATAGATCGTACGTGCCAATCAGTGCAGGGCAAAACGCCTAGCCGTGCGCCGGCCGCGGTGCCGGTCCGGTATCGAGCATGCCGGCGATTTTCTCCTCCAGCGCCGCCAGCGTCGCTTCGGGCAGGACGATCAGGCCGTCGAGTTCCCGGCGCGCCCGTTTGTATGCCGTCTGCCGCTCGGCCGGTGTGGCTGCGGCGTCGGATGCGATCCTCAGCAGCTTCCGGGCGGTGGCGAGCCGTTCGCGTTCCGGGCCGGTGAAATTGCTGTCCTTGATCCGCCGGGCCTCGCGTTCGGCAACGTCAAAGGCCAGTTCGAAGCCGCGAACGGCGGCCCGGTACTCCGAGAGCCGGGCGGCCGTGCTGATCTGCGCCGGGGTGGCGGGCCGCAACCCGTCGGCTTCGCGTTTGGCCCGCAGGAACGCCACGGTCAGCGGTTCCCGGACATCGGTCATCACGGGGAAGTCAATGAGCTTGCCGATGTCCAGTTCGTAGTCCAGCCAGCGCCGGTTGACGTCGTCATGGGCATCGACCAGGGCCTGCACCTCGCCGACGCCGGCCTTCTCCACCTCGGCCTCGTGGTTCTTGAGCCGGTAGAGCTCCACCTTGCGGCGGTGCCGGCGTTCGGCCGCTTTGCTCCAGGACCGAGCCCAGCTGCCCAGCAGCGCGCTCATGGGGAACACGAGCCACCAGTTATGGCCGATGAAGTTGAAAAATGGATCCACGGAATCATCCTCCCACCGGGCCCGGGCAGCGGAAAGCCCCCTGCGGGAGGGGGCTCTCCGCCCAGCGGCGCCGGGGCGCCTAGTCCGTGTGCTTGACCTTGTGGACGCGCGTGACCACGGTGGGGCACGGCACGTTGAGCAAGACTGCGTGGGCCGTGGACCCGAGGACAAGGCGCGAGAAGCCGCCCCGCCCCCGGCTGCCCACCACCAGGAGCCGGGCTTCCCGGGCGAGATCCACCAGCGCTTTGGCCGGTTCGGTGTCCGTTTCCAGCCGCTGGTGGATGACGAGATCGGGGTATTTGTCGCCGAGTCCGGCCACCGATTCGGCCAGGACAATCCGGTCCTCCTCGACGATCGACTCGGCGAGTCCGCTCTCGGGCAGTTGGCGTTCCACCCAGCGGGCCGGGCTCCGGAAGGCCATGACCACGGTCAGCTCGTCACCGCCGCGGTCGGCTTCGGCGGCGGCGAAGGCCACGGCCTGGAGCGACTCTTCGGACCCGTCCACCCCAACCACGACGCCGCGTGCCCCCGCTGCGGGCTCGCGCGGTACAACCGCGACGGGACCATCGGATGCGGTGACGATCTGCAGGGCGCGGTCCGTCAGGGGGCCGCCGTCCATCCAGTGTTTGTCGTGGACGCCGACCACCACCATGGTGGCTTCCTGGGACGCCTCCCGCAGCGCCGAGCCGGGGCTTCCGTGCCGCAGTTGGACGTCGACGTCGATGTCGGGCGCCTTGCTCTTCGCGGCCGTCTTCGCTTTTTCCAGGAGTTCCAGGCCCGATTCACGAATGAGCTCGTGGTACTGGAAATCCGGTGACATCCACCGGTCGTCCACGGCGTGGACGCAGACCACCGGCAGCTTTTGCCGGGCAGCGCGGTCCAGCGCCCAGGCCAGCGCGGCTTCGCTGCCCGCTGAACCGTTGATCCCGACGACGATTGGTTTACTCATGCTGAATCCTGCTCGTTTCCTGTGCGTGAACGTGTGCGTGACCTCCACGGTGGTCCCTGCAGCGCACCATTCTGTGACCACTGCTGGAACCGCGGAAGGGACTGATCCCGGCGGCGGCCGTCAGGCGGCAACGGCGCCGGGGTCCCTGCCGACAATTCAGTGTGCCCCGCCCCCGGGAGCCAAGTTAGGGCCTTAAGCCCCGCCACGCGACGGCCCGGAGGGCCTAGAAACCTGTCGGCTCCGTCTCGAATTCCGGCTCCCGCGGAGGTCCCTCGTGGTGCACGGGGCGCAGCGCGGCAGAGCCCTCCAGCCAGACGAGGGCGTCGTACCGCTCCCCCATCCGGGTGGGGACATAGTTCCCCTGTTCCCGGTCCGGCCGGTAGACCACGCCGATCGCCCGGTGACCCAGCCAGCGCGAGAGCCACGGACCGCTCCGGTCCGCGCCGAAGTCCAATACCGCCGGGACGCCGAGGGCCTCGTGCAGTAAGTCCTCGTGGCTGCCGGGACGGGCGGCAGGGACGGCCATGATCCGTTCCGTGGTTCCCCAGGAGTCGGCCGCGATCACGGTGCCCCGGTGGGCGGCGAAACCCACCAGGAGCACACCGTCCACGGCATGGCGTTCGCGCAGGAGTTGGCCCACGTTGACCAGGCCGTCCTGCGCCATGTCGGTGGCACGGGCGTCCCCCACATGGGTGTTGTGCTCCCAGATGAGGCCTTTGGAGTCCGGACCCAGGTGCCGGCTCAGGCGGTCGATGGTGTCTGCCATGTGGTGGTCCCGGACGTTCCAGGACTGCCGGTCCCCGCGGACCATGATCCGGTAGTAGTGCTCGGCGTTGGCCGCCACTTCCGCGTTCTGGACGGCGTCGAAGGTTCCTTCGTCGTGCTCCCCCGGGCTGAACGCGCGGTTCCTGACCTCGCTGAGCAGGGCGACGACGTCGGCCTCGCAGGAATTCGGGACCAGCCGTGTACTCCACGCGTACTCGTGCGGGTCCTCATGGTGCGGCAGGAAACACTGCCAGGCCCGCATGGCCGCCGGCACGGCGTCGGGCTGGTTTCCCTGGAGCCACGCGATGATCTCGCGCAGGGAGTCCCAGAGCGAGTAGACGTCAAGGCCGTAGAATCCCACCCGGGCCTCAGGCGGCCTGCGGGCGTTCCAGCTGCGCAGCCAATCCAGGAAGCCGGCCACTTCCTCGTTCGCCCACATCCAGGTGGGCCAGCGCTGGAATCCGGAGAGCAGCGCGTGCACGCCCTGGTCCTGTCCGCTGTGGCCGCGGACCCATTGGTTGATCCGCCAGCAGTCGGGCCAGTCGCCTTCAACGCCTATCCAGGTGTACTGCTGTTCCTCGATCAGCCGGCGACTGAGCGTGGCGCGCCAGGAATAGAACTCGTGGGTCCCGTGCGAGGCTTCCCCGAGGGCGGTAAAACGGCAGTCCGCCGCCCGCCGGACCAGCCCGTCAAGGTCCCGGTCACTGCGGAGCGGCCGCGCGAGTGCATGGATCTCGCCCAATACAGCTGACCTGGTGGCGCTGTCCATGGTCACCGCGGGTTCCCGATCTCGATCCGCTCCAGGTGTTCGGGCACCCGGCTCCGCCAGCCCAGTTCGTGTTTGATCCGGGCCCGCAGGGCGTCCGAGGAATCGGGCTCGCCGTGGGTGATATAGGTCATCCGGGGCGCCTGCGGGGCGGCCTTCATCCACTCGATGAGTCCATCGGCGTCGGCGTGGGCCGAGAGGTTTTCCATCTGGATGACTTCGGCGCGGACAGTAATGTCCTCGCCGTAGACCCGGATGTCGCGTTGGCCGGCGGCCAGGGCGGCGCCGCGGGTGCCGCCCGCCTGGTAGCCGCTCAGGATGATGGCGTTCTTCGGGTCGGGGCCGTAGGCGGCCAGGTGGTGCAGGATCCTGCCGCCGGTGAGCATGCCGCTGGCGGAAATAATGATCATCGGGCCGCCGCGCAGGTTCAGCAGCTTCGACTCGTCCATGCTGCGGGTGAGTTTGGCGAGGCTGTACATGTTCGCGTATTCGTCCCGCGCCAGCCGGTGTTCCTCCGGGTGCCGCTGGTAGATGGCGGACGCGTCTATGGCCATGGGGCTATTGAGGTACACGGGGATGTCCGGAATGGCATGCTTACGGCGGAGCCTGGAGAGGTGCAGCATCAGCGTCTCGGCCCGTCCGACGGCGAACGCGGCGAACATCACCACCCCGCCGCGTTTGGCGACGCGGGTGATAATTTCCCCCAGCTGCTGTTCGGGATCCTGGCTGGAGTGCGTCCGGTTGCCGTAGGTGGATTCGGTGACGAGGACGTCCACGGCGCCCAGCGGCCGCGGCGGAAACATCAGCGGATCATCGGACCGGCCCAGGTCGCCGGTGAAGTGCACCGACTGCGAGCCGAACCGGACATGGACCTGCGCGGCCCCCAGGATGTGTCCGGCGGGCACGAAGGTCAGTTCCATGCCGCCGCCCAGGTCCACCGGGCTGTCGAACTCCCGGATCTTGAAGCTGTTCAACGACTTGACGGCGTCCGCGGCGGTGTAGAGCGGCAGGGCGGGGCTGTGCCGGGAGGAGCCGCGGTGGGTCGCGTACCGTGCCTCTTCCTCCTGCAGGTAGCCGCTGTCCGGCAGGATCAGCTTGCACAGTTCGGTGGTCCCGTCCGTGGCGTAGACCGGACCCGCGAACCCGTCGCGGACCAGCGCCGGGACGTATCCGGTGTGGTCCAGGTGCGCATGGGTAAGGACGACGGCGTCGATGGAGCCGGGCGGGACGGGAAACGGGGTGCGGTTGCGCTCGCGGCTGCGTTTGTACCCCTGGAACAATCCGCAGTCCACGAGGACCCGGCGGCCGCCGGCTTCGAGGAGATAGCGTGATCCGGTGACGGTGTCCGTGGCACCAAAAAACCGGAGGGTCGGCTGCTCGTGTCTCATGGTGCTTCCGTTCCCGAATCCTTAAGCCCACCATCCGCCCTCCCCGGGCCCTCCCCAAGGGCCGAAAGTCACAGCCGCAGGCCCGGCGGAAGGCTGGCAGGCGGCAGGCCCGGTGGAACGAATCCCGCCGGGCCTGCCGTTCAATGCCTATCCCCGCCTAATGGTCGGAACCGTCGTCGCCGCCGGTGTGGTGGCCGGAATCGTCCGTTCCCGCGTCGTGGTGGCCGGAGTCGTCCTCCCCGGCCTCCGCTGGCGCGGGTGCCGGCTCCTTGGACAGGTCCACACCGGTGCCCGCCGCGGAGCGGGCCCGGAGCTGCACGGCGGCCGGGCGGACACCGGCGCCGCGCGCCATCCCGGCCCGGACGGACTCCACCAGTGCGTCGCTGAGCAGCGGGCCGGTGTAGCCGATGGTGAGGTCCCGGGCCCCGAAGGACTCCTGATAATTGCCGAGCGCGTCCGCGAGGATGCCTTCGGTGGCGATGGCGGCCGCGAGCGCCTTCGGGTTGGCCGTCGCGATCCTGAACGCCAGGTCATGCACCAGGACCGACCCGACGTGGACATGTTCGACTCCCGCGAAGGAGCCCTCCTTGCCAAAGGCACGCTCGGCCAGCCGCTCGCCGTCGTCCTTGCTGCGTCCGGCCGGGAGCGCGGCGATGAGTTCGGGAACCAGGTGGTCCAGGACCGCGGCGTCAAGGACTGTCGGGGAGATGCTGGACAGTGCCATCCCGCCCGCCGACGCCGTCTGGTAGAGCCGCTTCCGGAGCGCCGCAACGTCGGCGTTCGGGGACGGATGGATGGCGACGACGATCCGGCGCTGCACCATCAGGCCGTCGTGGGAGCTCGCCGGCCGTCCGTTTCCGACGTCGGTTCCGGCTTCCAGGTCCGCGGCGGGCGCAGCGGCCGCGGTCAGGCTCGGTTCGGCGGTGGCAGCGGCCCCGGCGGGGGCGGTGCTGCCCCCGGCCGGTTCCTGGCCTCCCCCTGTGCAGGCGCTCAGTGCCAGGACCAGGAGGGCGGTTGCCGAGGCCTGTGCGAGGCGGCCCATCTCAGGTCCCCGGCGGGAGGCCGGGCCGGTAGACCGGCGGGAACGCGTCCAGGGGTGTGGTGTCCAGCACTGGCGGGTCGGTGCTGATGGGATCGTTGGTCCGGTAGTCACCCACCGAGAACTGCACCATCATGTCGTGGTCCTCATGCACCAGGTTGTGGCAGTGGACCATGTAGCGCCCTCCCTGCGAGGCTCCTGTGTCGAACTGCATGAGGGCGGTGACGGACTCGTTCTCGCCTGCGTAGAAGACGTCCTTGGGGCCGGTTTCCCAGGCGAAGGGCTTGCCGCCGTTGGTGTTCCGGCCAATGACCTTGGCATCGATCAGGTGGATATGCACCGGGTGGAACCAGCCGCCGGAGGCGTTGGTGATGGTCCATTGCTCCACGTCGAAGGGTTTGGGATTGCCGAACAGTTTGGAGAACCCGGATTTCTCGACGTCCGCCCAGGTCACCCCGTTGATGGTCCACTGGCCGTTGGCCCGCAGCACCTTGAGCTCACGCTTGGCCACGGCCATCTCCGGCGTGAGCGTCATGGTGGCGATTCCTCCCCGGGATGCGTTCGGCGAGCCGCCGTCCTCCAGCGTCGTGGGGATCGCCGGAATGGACCCGGTCCCGGACCCGGAGTCCGCGACCACCTTGAACCGCATGATCTTGCCCGTGTTAGCGAAGTCGATGTTGTTTTTATTGCCGAGGTTTAAAAGGTCGACGGTTTGCCCCGGCCTGTAGCGGCGGAAGTCAATAAGGACTTCGTAGCGTTCGGCCGTACCCTGCCGCCAGGACTTGAGCGCCTGGACCTTTGGCACCATACCGGCGTCGGTCGCCACGAGGTAGACAGGTTCCCCGGTAGAGAGGGTGGGGCGGTACGAGCGGGAGATCGAGGCGATCAGGACCCGGAAGCGGTAAATCCGCGGCTTGACCTGCATGGTGGGCCAAGGGACGCCGTTGACCATAATGATGTCCCCCCACAGCCCCTTGTGTCCGTTGTCGTTGTAGGCCAGGGAGCCGTCGGCGTTGAACATCGCATCCGAAATCATCAGCGGCACGTCGAATTCGCCCTGCGGCAGCTGGGCCCGTTCGTACTGGTCGCTCAGGGGGTAGAAACCGGCGAGGCCGGAGTAGACATTTTGCGCCGTGATGTGGTGTTTGTGGTCGTGGTACCAGAGCGTCCGCGCCGTCTGGAAGTTGGGGTAGTGGTAGTTCTTGACGTTGCCGGGCTGGGTGAAATCGTTGGCGTAGCCGTCGTACTGGGGCAGCGACGCGGAGCCGTGCAGGTGGGTGACGGTGTTGAAACCGTCCGGGGTCAGCAGGCCGGTGGCGGGAAGGCCGTTGCGCATCCTCACCTCGATCCTGGTCCCCTGCAGCGCCCGGATCGTGGGGCCGGGGAAGATCCCGTTATAGCCGGCCACGGTGGTGGACAGCCCGGGAACGAAACTGGCCTGGCCAAGCTTCTGGGTGAGGGCGTAGCGGGCAAAGGGACGGGCCGGGTCGCCGTCGTCGAATCCTGTGTCGAACGGCAGCAGCTCCGGCGGCCTACGGAATACGCCGGCATACGGGACGGGCATGTTCTGCGGGGCCAGCAGGCTGGCAACCGGCGGCAGGGTGGTGGTAGTGGTGGGTGGCGGTGCGTCGTCGCTTCCGCCTTTCATGCCGGCCAGGCCGAGCGCGCTGATCGCGCCCAGCTTCAGTACTTCGCGTCGTGTGGTCATGGCCCCTCCAAGGTGGGGAATCGAGCCTAAAAACAAGGTGGAAATGGAGTCCGGAGGCGCCGGCTGGCGGGTCGCTGGGAACCCGCCAGCCGGCAGTCTCATCGTCCTGGCCCTAGAGCCCGGTGCCGGTCGTGAACGTCCACGTGCGGGTGGTCAGCGGGTTGCCGGCGAGATCCCGGACCGCTGTTGTTCCCCCGGTGATGGTGACCCGGTACTGCGTCCGTGCCGCCAGTGAGGTGGTCGGGTTGAGCGTCAAGACCCGGCTGCCCGAGCTGACCCCGACTGTCGACTGGACCACCGCGCCGTTGGACACCCGGGTGATCCGGACCGTGGCCGTGGAGAACCCTGTGATGGCTTCACTGAAGGTCGCCGTCACGTTCCGGTTCCGTCCCACGCCGGTGGCTCCGGAGCCCGGAGTCGTCGAGGTGATCTGCGGGGCCGGGCCGGTTGTGAACGACCAGGTGCTGGTGGCCATCACGTTGCCGGCCGCGTCCCTGACCCCCGAGAGGGTCACCGTGTAGACCTGGTCGTTCAGCAGCGTGGCGTTCGGGTTGAGCGTCGCGGTCCGGGTGGCGGCGTTGTACGTCACCACGGCGTTGACTCCCGCGGTCCCGCGCCGCAACACGAAGTTGCTGCCCGTTAACCCCGTGACCGGTTCGCTGAACGTCGCCGTCAGGTTCGCCGTGGTGCTCACCGCGCGGGTATTCGCCGCCGGCGTCCGTGACGTGACCGTGGGGGCGGCCGTGTCAGGGGCTACCGGCGTGGCCGCTGCCGACCTGGCCGAGGTGGCACCGGTTCCCGCGGTGTTGATGGCGGCCACGTCGAACGTGTACGCCGTCCCGTTGGTGAGTCCGGTGATGACCGCCGAGCCGACGTTGCCGGTCACGGCCTGGGTGCGGGCCAGGACGGTTCCGGCGAAGGCCCTGACCGAGTACCCGGTGATCGCCGCTCCGCCGTTGTTGGCCGGCGCGGTCCAGGTCAGCGTCGCCGAGGCGTTGCCGGCCGTTGCGGTACCGATCGTCGGAGCCCCCGGCGCCGTGGCGGCCGGCGGTAGCGCCGGCGTCACAGTGTTGGACGCCGCGGAGAACAGGCTGTCCCCGAGGGCGTTGGACGCCTGGACCTGGAACCGGTAGGAGGATCCGTTGGTCAGGCCGGTGACAACGAGGCTCCCGGCACCTGCGGCAGCGCTGCGGAGCGCTCCCACCTGCACCCCTGCGGGGTCCGTCGTGACGTCCAGGACCTTGACCGAGAAGCTGTCCGCCAGGCCGGTGGCCGGTGCCGTCCAGTTGACCGTGGCCCGGGCATCGCCAGCCGTGGCGGTGCCGATCCCCGGTGCGCTCAGTGCGACGGTGTCGGAGAACTGCAGGAACTCGATGTTGCGGAGCGTATCCGTTCCGTCGATGCCTGCGCCGTTGTGCGTCACCGTGGTAACGGACCCGGGCGAGCCGAGGGTGCCGTCGCCGCCGGTGGTCAGGACCGTGTAGTTGGCCCGCACATCGGAGAAGATCGCGACGTCGCGGTTGCCTGCGGTCTCTGCAGCGGTCGGGGTGATGATTTCCCTAACAGCCACGAGGTTGCCCGGATCGATGGTGCCGGCCGCGACCGCAGCCGCCAGGGTCTGCGGGTTACCCGGCTGGTACGGGCGCTCCATCATGTCGGCCGAACCGATTTCGGTGCCCGCGTTGTCCCGGACGCTGATCCGGATCTTCAGGTACCGGTCACCGTCGATCACGTCGTTGCCGCCGCGTCCTTCGATCTTGTCGCTGCCAAGGCCGCCGATAAGGATGTTGCCGTCACCCCAGACCGGACCGGTCAGGGGGCAGACGCCCATCGGGGACAGCGCCGCCACCGGTCCGAGCGGCGTGCTCGGGGCGGGGAGGAGGGCGCCGAGGCCGGCGATCCGGTCGATGCCGGTCTGGTCGAGGACGTCGCAGCCGCTGAAGCCGGCACCGCCTACGGTGCTGGGCACTACGTCGTCACCCCGGATCACGTCGTCAAACTTGGAGCCGGAGTTGGCCTCGACTTCCTGCCAGCGGTCGCGGTTGACGATTACGGGCAACGGCAGACCGATCAGGTTGTTGTTGATCTTCATGTCATCGTCCGCCGCCACCGTGTCGTGCTGGTGCGTGGCCCAGTCGAAGCCGGCAGCGCCGGCGTACCGGTCCACGGCCGCGTTGCTGGTCATGATGTCGTCGCCGCCTTCGGCGTCGTAGTCGTTTTCACCGACCTGCCCGACGAAGATGTCATTGCCGGGCTTGGTCTGCGCCGGATCGTCGAAGAACGGGGCGCCGTGGTCGCCGATGAGCAGGTCCTGGCCGGATCCGCCCTGGATCCAGTCGTCGCCGCCGTCACCGAACGTCGCGTCCGCACCGTCACCGGACTGCACGAAGTCGTTGCCGGGGCCGGCGAACGTCTCGTTGTCGTTGGCTCCGCCGTTGATGAAGTCCTGCCCGTCGCCGCCCATGTTGATGTCGTCGCCGATGCCGGAGTTCAGGTAGTCATTACCCGGTCCGCCCTTGAGGACGTCGGCGCCGGACAGGTCAGTGATCCTGTCGTTGCCTTCGCCGCCGAGCGCGATGTCGTCGCCGCCGTTGCCTTCGATGACGTCGGCGCCGGCGTTGCCGAGGAACGTGTCGTTGTCATTGCCGCCCGTGACGCGGTCGGCGTTGGCCGTGCCGTTGTACACGGACTGGCCGTTGATCCCGCTCGGATCGACCGTGTTCTTCTCCATGTACTGGATGGTGCCGTCCGGCTTGCGCAGGAGCAGCAGGTTTTCCTTGCACTCGGTGGTCCCGTCGTCGGCGACCGTGGGCCCCGACGCGGTGTATCCGTCCGCGGTCCCGGCCAGGTTGCCCAGCTGGAACTTGCAGTCGGCGGTGCCGAATGCGTCCGCCTTCAGTGAGTGCGCGTTGGTGTTGCGCATGATCATCTCCGCGAACGAGTTGCTCTCCAGCTGGGTCCGGAGGTTCATGCCCGGGGTGCGCGCCAGGTAGTACAGGCGGTCGCCGTTCTGGAGGTCGGTGAGCTGGTTCTCGAACACGTAGTTGAACGTGCTGCCGAGCAGGCCGCCAAAGAGGTTGGTCTTCTCGGCGAGGCCGCCCACCCAGAGGTCAACCTTGTTCAGGCCGGTCTCTTTCGCTCCCCACGCCCCTGCACTGTTCATGAAGTCCAGCGCTTCGGCCGAGGGTGAGATGCCGATGCCCGGATCAACGATCGCCTTGGCCGCTGCCCGCTTGCCCGCCAGCGTGGATTGGCTGGTGATCGTCGGGAATGTGCCGTAAGCGGCCACAAAGTTGATCAGGGATTCGGGGTGCTTCAGGTTCTGTCCGAAGTCCGCCCAGCTCGTGTACGGGGTCAGCTGGCCGTCACCGGTGGCGTCGTGGATCTGGGTCCGCAGGACGTTCAGCGGCGGGACACCCTCGGAACGGGCGCGGGTCATGTTGATCGTGGCCAGGTCCAGGGGCAGGCCGAGGAGGTTGTTCCGCAGCGTGCCGGTCACGAACTCGTCGAGCTCGTTGCCGACCTGGTCGCTCATGCCCATCACGATGCTGCCGGCCGCCGATTCGGAACTCAGTTGTCCGGCCGACCCGCCGTTGGCGTATTCGGGCGGGTTCAGGAAGCCGTGCAGCAGCGAGATGGAGTTGTCGCTGCCGTCCGCGTTCGTGCGGGCGATGGTCTCGGTCAGCATGGAGTGGCCGAAGCGGTAGACCGCGTGGGCGAACTCGGCCCGGACGGCCGCGTTGATGTCCGTGTGGTAGACGTGGAACGGCTGGACCGCGGGCTGGACCTTGCGGGCAAACTCCTCGAACACCAGGTGCTGGTATTCCATCTCCGTGACGAAGCGGGCCGCCTGGAACAGGCGCTCGCCGTTCCAGCCGCTGGCACCGTCCGCAAGCTTCCATTCGGCGAGCGCTGCCACACCGGTGAGGGAGGTGTCCTCGGTGAGGGTTTTCTCGATGTCCGCCACAAGACGGTCGTGCTCCGAGTGGAATACCTGGTGGATGGTGGTCAGCCCGATGTTCTCGTTGACCCTGCCGTCACCGGCGCAGAAGTGCGCGTTGAGCATCTCGTCGTCGTAGGTGCCGGCCTGCTGGTTCGCGAAGTCCGCCGACGCGACAGTGTCGTCGTCCGGACGCGGAGCAACCGGCGGGGTTCCCGGGTTGTGGTCGGTGTCCTGAGGCGACGGGTCCGCGTTGTGGGCGATGTCGGTCAGGAACGGGGTGTCGAAGTACAGCACGTCTGCGGGCACCGGAACGGGGCTCGCCGTGTCGCCTTCCACCAGGCCGGAGCGGGTGACGTACTGCGGCAATCCTCGGGCGGGGCCCGGGATGAACTTGCCGTAGGGGTCAGCCGCCATCATGGGAATGTTGGTGACGTCCTTGTCCTCGAGCTTGAGGCCCAGCAGGCCTGCCGCCTGGGTCTTGACGTCCGCCCAGGTGGCCATGCCGCCGGCGTTGAGTTCGGTGCTTCCGCCCAGCAGCTTGCCGGTGGAAACCGGCTTGCCGCCGGTGTTGTTGGCGTATTCGCGCAGGAAGACCTGGTGCGAGGGGTGCGAGGTGTAGGTCTGCGACTGGTCCACATAGGGCGAGTCGGTGTTGGCCGCTTCCTGGATGTCGTCGCCGGTCCCCAGGATGTGGTCCGGGCCGGGCTGGTTCTGCGCCCGGGTCAGGACCATAAAGGCGTTGGGGCTGCCGGGGGCCACTTCGTCCCCGGTTCCCGGCTTGCCGTCCGGGCCGACGGTGATCAGCGGATCATCCCCCTTGAGCGGGACAAATACGGTTCCGCCGCCCTTGACGGTCTGGTCAACGCCGTGGTCGAAGAACTGGCCGAAGAGGGTGAACAGGGAGTTGTATGGCGGGGACAGTCCGACGTCGGTGGTGACGTTGGGGATGAACAGCGTGTCCCCGGTGGGCACGCAGCCCGCCGGGACGCCGGGGGTGCTACCGACAGGGTCCGTGGTGCAGGGGAAAAGCCCCGGATTGTTCTGGGTCCGGACCGGGAAGCCGGCGGCGGCGACGGCGGCCGGGTTGGTGGCCGTCTGGTCCACGATCAGGTTGCTGATCTCGCGCGGCTGGGCGTCGAAGACGTTGCCGGACTTCTGCGTGTAGCCGGAGGAACCTGGCTGGCCGAATCCTGCGGGGACGTCATCGGCTTGGCTGAAGATCGGCGTCGTCAACCGCGGGAACAGCTGGTCGGCTGCGCCGTAGCCCTCGCGGTCCTTGATCAGGTTGTTGCACGAGCCATCGACGGTGCGGAGGCCGTACGAGGTCAGCGGGTCGGGGATCTGGTTCGCCCCCTTCCCGACCAGGGCACCGCAGGGGCCCGTTGCCGACGTCGTATTGGCCACGTGATATTCGGCGATCTTGATCTGCTTGAGGATAAACGCCAGATCCGACGGAGTGACCGTGAACCCGGCCCCGACGGGGGCCGGCGCCGCACTGGCGCCGACCGCCGTCGTGGTGATTCCGAGGAAGCCGAGCAGCGCCATCGCTGTCCCGGCCGCTACCACCCGGGTCGGTTTGCCAAAGATGAATCTTTGGCCGCCGCCCTTCGTACCTGCGAACACATTCATTGCGCACCTGCCTGTGGGAGTGAGTGATGGAGCAAGAGTGCAGGGTGCGTCTTGGGAAATTCTTGGGCCCGGTGGCCGCGCACCGAGGGCAGCGGTACTCAGCCGCTACTGGGTTTTCGGGGCTTTTTTAGGTGCCGTGTACGCAGTACCTACGCGGTTGCCGCCTGGAGCCGGCACCGCCCCGCCGGCCCCGGAACGCCCGTGGAGGACCGCCGTCGCCGCGGCACGGCGCGGGTTTGCTTGCGGCGCTCCGGATACGCTGGTAGGCCTGTATTGGCCCTGCGGGTAGGGTGCGTAGTGGTACCTGTGCCCGCCGTCGGCGAGCCGCTGGTGTTTGCAGAAGGGAAGTTCACGTGACGCAGAAAAACCCTCGGGTCGAGGAAACGGACGAGAAAGACATCGAGGTGGCCGACCATCCGAAGAGCTGGGCCGCTGGTGTCCCGGGCGTCTACCATTCCATGAAGCCGGCCATCGAGCAGATGGGCCTCAACCGGACGCGCAAGACGGTCATGAAGATGAACCAGAAGGACGGTTTCGACTGCCCCAGCTGCGCCTGGCCGGATCCGCACCACCGCAAGGCCTTTGAGTTCTGCGAGAACGGCGCCAAGGCCGTCACGTGGGAGGCCACGCCGGTGGTTATCGACTCCGGTTTCTGGTCCCAGCATTCCGTAACGGAACTCCGCGGCCGCTCCGACTACTGGCTGGGCATGCAGGGCCGGCTCACCGAGCCCGTCTACAAACCGGCCGGCGAGGACCACTACAAGCCGATCAGCTGGCCGGAAGCCATAGCGGTCATCACGGAGAAGCTCAAGAGCCTCGACTCCCCCGACGAGGCCGCCTTCTACACCAGCGGCAGGACCTCCAATGAGGCAGCCTTCCTGTACCAGCTGCTGGTCCGCGGCTACGGAACCAACAACCTGCCGGACTGCTCCAACATGTGCCATGAGTCGTCCGGCTGGGCCATGGGCCAGACCATCGGCATCGGCAAGGCGACCGTCAACTTCGACGACTACGCCGATGCGGACCTGATCATCATCATGGGGCAGAACCCGGGTACCAACCACCCCCGGATGCTCACCGAGCTGGAAAACTGCAAGCACAACGGCGGCGAAATCGTGGCCGTGAACCCGCTTCCGGAAGCCGGGTTGCGGCGCTACAAGAACCCCCAGAAGGTCAAGGGCATCATCGGCCACGGCACCGAGATCGCGGACCAGTTCCTGCACATCCGGATCGGCGGGGACATGGCCCTGCTGCAGGCCGTCTCCAAACGCGTGCTGGACGCCGAGGCGAAGAACCCCGGGACCGTCCTGGACCACGCGTTCCTGGCGGAGCACTGCGAGGGGCTCGAGGAACTCAAGGAACACCTGGCGCTGCTGGATGAGCAGGCCGTCCTGGCGGCGACCGGGCTGCGCACCGAGGAGATTGACGAGCTCGCGGCCCGTTACCTGAAAGCCGAGAAGGTCATTATCACCTGGGCCATGGGGATCACGCAGCAGAAGAAGGGCGTGGCCACCATCAAGGAGATCATCAACCTGCTCCTGCTGCGCGGCAACATGGGCAAGCCCGGCGCCGGCGCCTCGCCGATCCGCGGGCACAGCAACGTGCAGGGCGACCGGACCATGGGCATCTGGGAGCAGATGCCGCAGTCCTTTATGGAGGCCCTCGGCGAGGAATTCGGCTTCGAACCGCCCCGGGAACACGGTGTTGACGCCGTCGAGACCATCAACCGGATGCAGGAAGGTGCCATCAAGGTCTTTATGGCCATGGGCGGCAACTTCGTCGGTGCCATCGCGGACACCAACGCGGCCGAGGCTGCCGTGGCCGGGACGGACATGTCCATCCAGGTCTCCACCAAGCTCAACCGCTCACACGTGGTCACCGGCGCTGAAGCCCTGATCCTGCCGACCATGGGCCGCACCGAGATCGACATCCAGGAGTCCGGGGAGCAGTTCGTCTCGGTCGAGGACACCGTCTGCGCGGTGCACCCGTCCTGGGGCAGTGTGGAGCCGGTATCGCACCACCTGTTGTCCGAACCGGCAATCCTGAGCCGGCTGGGCAAGGCACTGGTGGGCGACAAAATCAAGGCCGACTGGGACGGGTACGAGAAGAACTACGACCTCATCCGGGACCACATCTCCCGGGTGGTGGGCGGCTGCGAGGACTACAACACCCGGATCCGGCAGGAGGGCGGCTTTATCCTGGCCAACGGTCCGCGGGATTCCCGCACGTTCCCGACGCCGACCGGCAAGGCGGTGCTCACCGTCAACGAGCTCGAGCACGTGGAACGGCCGGAGGGCACCCTGATCCTGCAGACCATGCGCTCGCACGACCAGTTCAACACCACCATTTACGGCCACAACGACCGCTACCGTGGCATCAAGAAGGGCCGCCACGTGGTCTTCGTGAGCCCGGCGGACATCAACGACCTCGGCCTGGCCGACGGCCTGTTCGTGGACATCCACGGGGAGTACCACGACGGCGTCGAACGTGTGCTGCGGAAGTTCCGTGTGGTCTCCTACCCCACGGCCCCCGGGTGCGCCGCCGCGTACTACCCCGAGGCCAACGTCCTGGTGCCGCTGAACCACACCGCCGAGGGCAGCAACACCCCGGTCTCGAAGGCCGTCATCGTCCGCCTTGAACCAAGCCTGGACCAGACCCCCGACAGCCCGGACCGGCTGCACACCGCCGCTAACGCATCGGCCTAGCCGGCAACAGACAGGCCGCGCTCCCCGGCGGGAGCGCGGCCTGTCTGTTGTTTGGTGCTGTTGCGTCCGCTAGCCGGCGCTTACCGGGAGCATGACGGCGCCGCTACTGGGCCCGCTTGGCCCAGCCCTTCTCGTCCGGGCCGCCGGACTCGCCGTGCTCGCACAGTTCGATGACTTTATTGGATGCGGCGTGCACGGCCTCCTGGGTGCTCTTCCGGCCGTTGGTGGACGCGGTTCCTGCGGCGTAGCCGACGATGAAGGCGCTGATGGCGTCCGCGTGCGGGCCGACCGCCTTTACTGACTCTTCGGCGACTTCCACAATCTTCTCGTGGTCCACTTCCAAATCCAGGATCTGCAAGGCCTGGATCAGCCGGGCGCTCCAGTGCCGCAGTGCACTGTCTTCATCTCGGGGCAAAGTCATCTGCAACTCCTCATCGTCGGTGCTCGGGCGGTTCGGTTGTCCCTCAAGGGTTAGCACCGATCCCGGCGAATGCGCAATGCGCCCCCTCCCCGGGCGTAAGCTCATGCCATGGCGAGATACTTCGATGTGCACCCCGAGGACCCCCAGCCCCGCTCCATCACCCAGGTGGTGGACATGGTGAAGTCCGGCGGCCTCATCGCCTACCCGACCGACTCCTGCTACGCCCTCGGAGCCCAGGTGGGCAACCGGGACGCCCTGGACCGCATCCGCGCCATCCGGCAGCTGGACAACAAGCATCACTTCACCTTGGTGTGCAAAGATTTCGCCCAGCTCGGCCAGTTTGTCCAGATCGACAATGATGTGTTCCGCACCATCAAGGCCGTGACCCCGGGCAGCTACACCTTCATCCTTCCGGCCACCAAGGAAGTACCCAAGCGGCTGCTGCACCCGAAGAAGAAGACCGTCGGTGTGCGCATCCCGGACAACCGGGTGGTCCAGGCGCTGCTGGCCGAACTCGGCGAGCCCCTGCTCTCCAGCACCCTGCTGCTGCCGGATGAGGAAGAGCCGCTGACCCAGGGCTGGGAAATCAAGGAGAGGCTGGACCACGTGGTGGACGCCGTCATTGATTCCGGCGACTGCGGGGCGGAGCCGACGACGGTCATCGACTTCTCGAGCGGCGTGGCCGAGGTTGTCCGCCGCGGTATGGGCGACCCGTCCCGTTTCGAGTAGCCGCCGCATACACCAGCCACCGTGTCGCCGGCCCGGACTGTATATGTCGCCGCTCCGTCCGGGTTCGGCACAAACGCACCCGGGCTCCCAGCTGGGGGGACGTTGCCCCCGGACGTCGAGGACTGCACCGGCTCGAATCACGGCGGACCTGTTGAAGGACCTCGGAACCACCGGAGTGATACCGAATTCGTGCGCAACCATGTCCCCCGAATCGCCGTCGGCGCAGGTGTATTGCGTGGGGAGGCGCGTCCTGCCCCTGGTTCGCCGGGGCCCGCGATTCCGATTCCGCAGGGCCGGTCAAATGTCGGCGCCCGGGGCTACCCTTTATTCGAAGATATATTCGAATAAAGGGTGTGTTGTGAGCGTTGTTGTTGGTCCCCGCGTGATAGATGCGGGCGCGTCCTTGCTGTCGGTCCTGATCTCGCCGGTCGCTGTTGCGGCCGGATACCCGTCGCCGGCTCAGGACTACTTCGACGGCCGGATCGACCTCAATGAACACCTGATCAAGGACATCACCAGTACGTACGTCGTCCGGGTGTCGGGGGACTCGATGGAGGGGGCCGGAATCAGCGACGGCGATGAGTTGATCGTGAACCGGGCGCTGGCACCGCGTGACGGATGCGTCGTCGTCGCCGTCCTCGACGGCGAGCTCACGGTCAAGCGTCTCCGCATCACCGCCTCCGGCGTGGTGCTGCAGGCAGACAACCCGCGCTACCCGGACATCCGGGTCCCGGCCCTGTCCGACCTCGTCGTCTGGGGCGTCGCCACACGCTGCCTGCACCATGTCTGAACCTGAACGGGTGCCCGAGCAGGAAGGTTGGTGTGATGATTGAACCCCGGTCCGGCGGCAGCATCGCCCTCGTGGACGTGAACTGTTTTTATGCCAGCGCCGAACGCGCCTTCGACCCCTCCCTGGAGGGCCGGCCCGTCGTCGTCCTGTCCAACAACGACGGCTGCGCCGTCACCCGCTCCCCCGAAGCGAAGGCACTCGGCATCCCGCTGGGCGAACCGTGGTTTAAGCTCGCTCCGCGCGCCAAGGAGTGGGGGCTGGTGGCCAAGTCCAGCAACTATGAGCTCTACGGCGACATTAGCGCCCGGGTCATGGAACTCCTGGGGCGGTATTCGGCCTGGCTGGAGGTCTACAGCATCGATGAGGCATTCCTGGGAGTCACCGGCGGCCCCGCCGAGCTGCAACGCCTGGGGCACGCGATGAAGACTGCCGTCCGCCGCAACGTCGGCGTCCCGGTCTGCATCGGCATCGCCGGCACCAAGACGCTGGCCAAGCTGGCCAACAAGTGGGCCAAGCACAACCCGGCGTTCGACGGCGTCTGCCACTGGGAGGCCGTCCCGGCCGAGCGCCAGGCGCAGCTCATGGCGGACCTGTCCGTGATCGAGCTCTGGGGTGTGTCGACCCGCCTGACCAAACGCCTGAATGCGATGGGGATCCGGTCCGTCCTGGACCTGGCCCGGGCCGACCCCGTGACCATCAGGGACCGCTTCTCGGTGGTCCTCATGCGTACCGTCCTCGAGCTGCAGGGCACCCGGTGCATCCCGCTGGAGGAGGAGCGCGTCGGCCGCGACCAACTGATCTTCAGCCGATCGTTTGCCACCCCCGTAGGAAACCAGGCGGGAATGCGCCAGGTCCTGGGCCTCTACGCCCAGCAAGCCAGCGCCCGGCTCGCCAAGCACGGGTTGCAGGCAAAGCTGCTCACCGCTTTCGCCGCTACGTCCTACTACAACCCGCGGGACAGCTCCTATCCGTCGGTATGCGTCCCGCTCCCCATGCCCACGGCTGACCCGGTACTGCTGGCACGCGCGGCCTACGCCCTGCTCCCCCGGATCGGCGACGGCATCAAGTACGCGCGGGCCGGGATCATGGTCACCGACCTGCGCCCCACCGCCAACCAGGCCCCGCTGGCCCTGTTCGAGAACCCGCACGAGGAACGCGGCATCGGACCCCTGGTGGAGGAGATCAGCCGCAGATACGGCCGGGGATCCATCGGCCTGGGTCACGGAGGCATCCGCGGCGGCCCCGACTGGACCATGAAGCGTGACATGTTGTCACCGCGCTACACAACGCACTGGGATGAACTCCCCGTGGTCCGGGCGGCCTGACGGTGGGTGCCAGCACCCGGACCCCGGCCACCGGCCACGTCACACCGCGGCCCGGACCCGCTGGAGGAAGGAATCCAGGATTCGTCCGGCGTTCTGGTGCAGCCGGTCATCGGTCCCCGCACCCTGCGACCCCGGGTTGTGCAGCCAGCCGCCAAGGAACAGCAGGGCCGACAGCACCTCGGAGAGCTCCGAATCGGCCTCGGCGTGCTGCCGCAAGAGCCGCAGATGCGCGGCCTGGAGGGCCGGTCCCGGCGGGCAGGCGAGGTCTCGGTCGAAGAGACGGCGGCAGCGGTCGTAGGCGGAGAGACCCTCGGCGGGCAGGCCGGCGAGTTCGTAGGCCTCCACCAGCACCATCCAGGCCCGTTCGTTCAGGGGCTCGGACCGGATGGCCGCTTGTGCCCAGTTGATCGCCTCGTGGGGGCGCCTTAGCGCCGTTGCCGCCTCGGCAGCGGCGAGCATCGCGGCAACCCGTTCGGCATGCTGCCGCGCGCGGGCCTCGTCCGCCCAGTCAGCGACGAGCTCGAACCCCAGCAGTGGCTCGGCCGAGAGCGCCAGCGCCTCGACCAGCACCGGGTAGGCGTCTTCCGGGGCGGCCGTCGCCGCGGCATTGAGCAGGCAGCGGAAACGCATGAGGTCAAGGTCCACCAGGTGCGGATCCAGCAGATACCCGCTGTTGGCGGTCCGGAGCGGACCGGACTTGGTCTGCCCGGGCTGGATCGCCCGGCGGAGCCCGCTGATGTAGCTCTCCAGCGTCGCTACGGCCCCGTCGCTGGCGCTCGGTCCCCACAGGATCTCGATCAACTGCGTCTTTGAGACCGGGGTGCCGAGGTTCAGCAAGAGAATTTCGAGGATGTGGCGTGGTTTGCAGCCGCCGAGGTCCGCGGCTGTCAGCGCGACGCCGTCGCGCCGGATTTCCAGTGCTCCGAACAGCCGGACCGTTATGGCTGTATCTGCTCCCGGCAAGGTCTGCACGATGTTCTCCGATTCCCCAGGCAACGATTCAGAACGCGGCTCCACAAGTGTCGAGCTGAGGCCGAGAGAAACACCCCGGTGACCTTCAGTGCGGACTGAAACCCGACCAGCTTTCCGGCCTCTGCCAGCCACCGTGGCACGCGGACCAAGCGCCCAACAAGGCGGGGCAACTACCCGACTTTCGGGATGCCGAAAGTTGGGTACGGGCGGCAAACCAGTGAGTAAGCGCCCGCGAACACGGGCAGGTAATTTCTTTTTTGGCCCAAGTAGGGCCCGGCCCGAAGTGAGTCCCGGCCAGTACCCGGCCAACCTCACCTGCAACTTGCGCGATCACGCCAACCACGTAGTCCACGGCCTCCTGCAGCCCAGGATGGGAACACGCTGAACACCGCCTGCAGGGCAGCTGGAAACTCCGCGCCGCCCGGGCCAAACGGGAGCAGAATGGGAGCAGCCGGTCAACTTCTGCGGCCAGCAGATCCATGGTTTAGGGGTGCCCCATGAACACCAGAAATGTGCGCGCCACGCTAGTCCTGGCGGCGGTCCTGGTGGCCGCCCCGGGATGCTCGTCCGGGGGAAGCGGGGCATCACCGGCCGCCACGTCCGCGGGCGGCCCCTCGGCGACGGCCAGTATGCCCATGGGTTCGGGAAGTGCTCCGGGTACAGCCGCGCCGGGCAGTGCGACGGCAGGCCCGTCGGCCATCACGATCAAGGACTTTGCCTACGGCACCCCCCTGGTGGTCGCCGCAGGCACGCCGGTGACCATCACCAACATGGACAGCGCCGAACACACGGTGACCGCCGACGACGGCGCGGCGTTCGACGTCGACGTCAAGGGCAGCGGTGGTACAGCGAGCTTCACGGCGCCCTCCAAGCCGGGCACGTATACCTATCACTGCACCTTCCACCCCGGCATGCACGGAACGTTGACAGTCCAATGAGCGCTTCAGTCCGCGGCGGGGCGCCGGCCCGGAGGCGGGGACGCGGCGTTGGCCTGCGGTTACTGACAGCGGCGGCCCTCCTCGTCGACGCAGTGGTGCACATCCACTTGGCTCCCGGCTACCAGGCGGGGTCGCCGCAGGGCATTGGCCAGGGCACACTTTTCCTGCTCGAATCCGGTGCGGCGGTGCTGGCCGCACTGGCCGTCTTAGTGCGCGGCAGCCGGGCTGCCTACGCCTTCGCTTTCCTCGTGGCGCTCAGCGCGTTCGCCGCCGTCGTGGTTTACCGCTACGTCGATCTGCCGGCGTTCGGCCCGTTCCCGGCCATGTACGAGCCCGTCTGGTACTTCGAGAAGTCGCTGAGCGCCGTCGCCGAGGGTGCGGCGGCCGTGTTCGCCGGCCTCGGCGTCGCCCGGGCCGGCAGCGTGGCCCGCGCACAGGGCCCGCGGCCGGTGCCCTGACCGGCTGCAGGACCCAACCGGACGCCGCGTTGTTAGCATGGTGCCGAGGTGACCATGCCAAGCAGAATTTCCCGCCGCGCCGAGGCCGATGTGACCGTGGCCGCAGCCGCCTACCTTGCGTCGGCCGGCTGGCTCGCCGCGCTGGCCTCGCCCGCGGTTCCCGCCGGGATGCTGGCCGTGGCGGCAGGCGCGGCTGTGCTGGCGCGAATCGCCGGCATCGTCCTGCTGCGCGAACCCCGCGTGTGCACCCCGGCCGACCGTGTCACCCTGATCCGTGCAGTCCTCGTGGCCTGCTGTGCGGCGCAGGCTGTGCTGGACGTCGCCGGCGGCCACGCCCCGGGTTGGCTTCTTGTGGTGCTCGGCGCCTGCGCCTTCGCGCTGGACGCCGTCGACGGCCCCGTGGCACGGCGCACCAGGACGGCGTCGCCGGCGGGCGCGCGGCTGGACACCGAGACCGATGCGGCCCTGACCCTGGTGCTCTCCTGCGCCGCCGCGGCGGTCTTGGGCGGTTGGGCGCTGGTGACCGGGCTCCTCTACTACGGGTTTACCGCCGCTGGCGCCGTCCGGCCGGGCTTGAGAGGGGTCCTTCCGGTGTCACCCCTGCGGAAGGTGATCGGCGGGCTCCAGCCGCTAACCCTGCTGCTGGCGTTGACCCCCGGCGTGCCGCCCGGGCCCGGCACCTCGGCACTCCTGGTGGCTTTGGGGCTCTTGCTGTTCTCCTTCGGCCGTGACGCGGCCGCACTGGAGCGGATGCACCGTGCCCGTCCCGTTCCCGGCCGCCCCGTTAGCGCCCGCGGGGGCCGACGCTAGGCTTTGGTCCGGGCACGGCTGGGCTGCACGCGCGGCGGTTCACCGGGCATCTTCGGGAAGTCCGGCGGGAAGGGAAGCTCGCCGAGGCCCGCGGAGAGGTCACGCTCCCACCACCCCAGCAGGGTGTCGATGGTGCCGGGGTTCGTGTGCATGTCCGCCCAGGGATCCCCGACGGATTTGAGCCGGGCGGGGACGGTGGCCACGGTGAAGTCCTGCGGGTCGGCGCTGTCCAGTTCCTCCCACTCCAGCGGACAGGACACGGTGGCGGCCGGCAGTGCCCGGGGGCTGTACGCGCCGGCCATGGTCCGGTCGCGGTTGGCCTGGTTGAAGTCCACGAAGATCCGGCTCCCGCGTTCCTCCTTCCACCAGGCGGTGGTGACCTGCTCCGGCATCCGGCGCTCAAGTTCGCGGGCTGCGGCGATCACGGCGTGCCGGACCTCAAGGAACTCATGCGCCGGCTCAATCGGGGCAAAGACGTGCAGGCCCCGGTTGCCCGAGGTCTTGATAAAAGCGGTCAGCCCGGCCTCGGCCAGGACGGCTTTCAGCTCACGTGCGGCGGGGACGGCGTCCCGGAAGCTGGTACCCGGCTGCGGGTCAAGGTCGATCCGCAGCTGGTCCGGGTTATCCGGGTTCCCCGCCCGGGAGGCCCACGGATGAAAGACGACAGTGTTCATCTGCACCGCCCACACGGCGGCGGCAACCTCCTCGATCACCAGTTGCGGGTGGGACCGGCCGCTCGGGTAGACCACATCCACGGCGCCGACATAGTCGGGGGCGCCCTTAGGCGGGTTCTTTGAAAAGAACTGTTCGCCGTCGATGTCCCCGGAGAACCGCTGCAGCGTGATGGGGCGGCTGCCGTTGGCGGCCAGGAACGCCTCTCCCACGGCCATCATGTAGTGGGCGAGATCCAGCTTGGTCAGCCCGGCCCCGGGCCACAGCAGCCTGCTGGGACTGGAGATCCGGACGTCCCGGCTGCCGTGTGGTCCGTCGACGCTGACCGTGGTTTCTTCCCTTGCCATGAGGACAAGCTACCCCCGGGCACGGCACAACAAAAGACTGGCCGCCCGGGTCTTCAGAGCCAGGCCGACCGGCGCAGCGGTGGTTCGGTGCCTCCGGCGCGCCGCACCAGGACCTGGTTGACGCCGGTGGTCCCGGCCTCGAAACCCAGCGCGCTCGCAGCCATGTAGAGGCGCCAGACCCGGGCCCGTCCTAGGCTGCTGGTCCGCACCGCCTCGTCCCAATGGCTTTCCAGGTTCTGCACCCACGCCCGGAGGGTCAGCGCATAGTGCGGGCGCAGCGCCTCGACGTCGAGCACCTCGAAGCCGCCGCCCTCCAGGGCGCCCACCATCTCGGCCAGGCTGAGCATCTCCCCGTCCGGGAAAACGTAGCGCGGGATAAACGAATCCGGATCCTCAGCGTTGGGGCCTGCGTTCCAGGAGATGGCATGATTCAGCAGCCGGCCGCCCGGCCGCAGCAGCCCGTGCAGCCGGGAGACGTAGTGGCCCGTCTGTTCGCGGCCGACGTGCTCCGACATGCCGATGGAGCTGATCGCGTCGTAAGGGCCGTCGTCCACGTCGCGGTAGTCCTGGATCCGGATGTCGACCCGGTCGGTGAGGCCCGCCTCCGCGACCCGTTTCCGTGCCAGCTCGGCCTGTTCCGCGGAGAGGGTGACCCCGACGACGTCGGCCCCGTAGCGTTCGGCGGCGTGTATGGCGAAACTGCCCCAGCCGCAACCGACGTCGAGCACCCGCATGCCCGGGCCCAGCCCCAGTTTCCGGCAGACGAGGTCGAGTTTGGCTTCCTGGGCCGCGTCCAGGCCGGTGGCGGGGTCGTCCCACACGGCGCAGGAGTACACCAGCGACGGACCCAGGACAAGCGCGTAGAAGTCGTTGCCGACGTCGTAGTGGTGTGAAATGGCGGCAGCATCACGCTTCCGGGAGTGGCGCCGGCCCTTCCGTGCCACCCGGGCTTCTTCGGGGGGCGGGGCCGGGTTCGGTCCCAGCGCGCCGAGCCGCACCGCCGTGGCGGCCAGCGCTCCGAGTTCACGCAGGGTGGGGCGGCGGAAGGGCCCCGGCTGGGCGAACTTCCCTGCCGAGCTGAGCGCGGTGAAACTCGAGAAGATGTCCCCGGGCGCCTCGATGTCACCGGCGACGTACGCACGGCTGAGGCCCAGCTGGCCGGGTGCATACAGGATGCGCCGGAGCGCCCGCCGGGAGTGGAACACCAGCAGCGGGGCGCCGTCGGGTCCGGCCTCCGAGCCATCCCAGGCGCGCAGCCTGAGCGGGATATCCCTGGTTCCGAGCACGATGGCCAGTGCCCCGGCCAGCCGGCTCGCGGCCCCTCCTGGAGTCGACATGGTCCTTCCTCTCACCAGACGGCGTGTCCACCCCAATCTATTGGCCGGCCGCGCCGCGGAACAGGGGCCGGACGTCCCGTGTTCGCGTGCCCGGGGTCCCGGGTGCCCGCGCTGGTGCCGGGTCTCCGCCGTCGTTAGGCTGGCTCCTATGGCTGAGGCATTTACATCCCTGGTGGACACGTTCCGGAATGTGGGGGTCTCCCGCGCCTACGGGGCTCCCGTGCAACTTGGCGGCGAAGAACTGGTACCCGTGGCCCTGGTGTCGTTCGGCTTTGGCGGCGGCAGCGCGCCCGCCTCCGACGACGCCCCGGCCGGGGCAGGCGGGGGTGGCGGCGGCTTCGTACTCCCCCTCGGGGTCTACGCCGCCGGGCCCGGCGGAGGCGTGGGGTTCCGGCCCAACCCGGTGGCCCTGCTGCTCGCACTGGCGCCGGTGGTCTGCGCGGTGGGGCTCTCCGTCCGGGGGCTGGCACGGCGCGGGATCCTGCATGGCCGCCACTGAGGAGCAGCTGAGCATCGACGTCGACGGGTCCGCCGTGACGGGCATATACGCCCGGCCGGCCCGGGCCGTCGCGACGCTGGTGGTGGCGCACGGGGCAGGTGCCGGCATGGAGCACCCCTTCCTGCGCGGCTTCACCGCAGCCTTGAACGACGCCGGCATCGCCACGCTGCGCTTTAACTTCCCGTACCGCGAGGCGGGCCGGAAATTCCCCGACCGACCACCGGCAGCCGTTGCTGCCTGGCGGGCGGCGATGGACGCCGCCGCCGCCCGGTCCGAGGGCGAACCCCTGTGGGCCTGCGGCAAATCGTTCGGCGGCAGGATGGCCTCCATGGCAGTCGCCGAGGGCATGCCCGCCGCGGGACTCATCTACCTGGGCTATCCGCTGCATCCGCCGGGGAAACCGGAAAAGCTCCGCGATGAGCACCTCTACGGCATCACCGTCCCGATGCTGTTCCTCCAGGGCACCAGGGACACGTTCACTACCCCTGGACTGCTGGGGTCTGTAGTGGCGCGCATCGGTTCCGGCGCGGTCCTGCAGTGGGTGGAAGGCGGCGATCATTCGTTCGCCGTGGCCGGCAGAAAGCAGTCGGCGGAAGAAACCGGGGCCGGTCTGGCACCGGCGGCGGCGGGCTTCATCGCCCGGCACAACGCGGCAGCGGTTCCCAGAACGGCTCTTAGGCTGAAAGATGGTGTCCATGAGCAAACCACATGAAGCGTCGCGCCGCGTTGAATCCGACAGCCCCGAGGCCGTTACCACCGCCGTCCGTGAGGCCACCCGCGAACTGCGGGATGAGCTTCAACGCGACGGCATCGAGGTCAGCTTCCAGGACCTGGCCCTGCTGGGCCACTCCGAGTCCTGGGACGGGGAAGGCCAGCGCTGGGTCCACGTCGCGTGGGACGGCGCCGAGGCCGGGTAGCCCCTGACCCGTGACCGACTATGACCCGCGCCTGGTGCAGCTGTACGACGACGACAACCCGGACGGCCCCGACCACGACTACTTCCGGGCCCTCGCGGACCACCTCGAAGCACGCACCATCGTGGACCTGGGCTGCGGCACGGGGATCCTGACCGTCACGTTCGCCCAGGCCGGCCGCGCCGTGGTCGGCATCGACCCCTCCGCGAACATGCTCGCCTTTGCCCGCTCCCGGCCCGGTGCGGAGTCAGTGACGTGGCGGCTGGGCACTTCCGGCGCCATCGGCAAGGCTGAGGCGGACCTTGTGGTGATGAGCGGAAACGTCGCCCAGCACCTGACCGGCGCCGTCTGGCACGAGGCCCTGCGCGATATCTGCCGGGGGCTCCGCCCGGGAGGGGTGCTGGCCTTCGAGAGCCGCAATCCGGGCGCCCGCGCCTGGGAGGCCTGGACCCGGGAGGAGACTTTCCGTTCCCGTACCACCCCGCTGGGCCACCTGGCGGAATGGTACGAAGTCACCTCGGCCACGGACTCCGGCGAGGTGACGTTCAGCAGCCACACCCTCCTGACCGTCCCGGGCGCATCCGCCGCCGAGCGCATCACGGAGGAGTCCACCATCACGTTCCGCAGCCGGGACACCGTCCTGGCCGACCTCGCCGCCGCCGGGTTCGCCACGGCCGAGCCCTGGGGCGGGTGGCGGCGCCAGCCGCTGCAAGCAACCAGCCCGCTGATGGTGTTCGAGGCGAGACGGCCGTAGGTATCCGGCGGCGAGCCGCCTGATTAAGATGCTGGCATGGCCGCCAAACTTTTCGCCACCGGCATCATCGAACCCGAAAGCACCCCCTGGGGTGCCCGGCGGGCGAGGGTGATGGACCCGCAGGGTCAGGAGTGGAGTGTAGGGACGTACGAACCCGGGGTGGCCCGGACCTGACCGGCCCGGCGGCCGCCTCTCCGCCGGCACCTCACATCCGGCTTTTGACCTTCGCGGTGGCGGGGGCAGTCCAGGGATCCTCCGGCCACGGATGCTTGGGATAACGGCCGCGCATCTCCGCGCGGACCTGGGCGTACGGGCCGGACCAGAAGGAGGCCAGGTCATCGGTGACGGCGAGCGGCCGCCGCGCCGGAGAGAGCAGGTGGAACAGCACCGGAACTCTGCCCTCCACCAGCCGCGGGGTCCGGTCCCAGCCGAACACTTCCTGCAACTTAACCGCGACGACAGGCCTGCCGCCGTCGTCATCGGCTTCGGGGTAGTCGATCCGGATCCGCGAACCGCTGGGGACCTCCAGCGTCTCCGGCACCAGGTCAGCCAGCCGGGCGGCCTCCGGCCAGGGCAACAGCCGCCGCAGCGGGTCTGCCAGGCTGATGCTGCTGGTCGCCGCACCGCCGGCCAGGGCCTCAATCTCCGGTGCCAGCCAGTCGTCCAGCCGCGCCAGCAGCGCGGGTTCGGAGACATCTGGCCAGGGCGCCCCGAGTTCGCGGTGCAGCAGGGCCAGCCGCCGGCGCAACGCCTCAGCAGCCGCTGACCAGCCGATGGTCCGGAGTCCGGTGCGGGCCAGGGCCCGTGCCACGGCGGTGCGGCCTTCCGCTGCGGACGGCCGCACCGGCGTCGAGGAGAGCACGATGGCGCCGAGGCGCCGTTCCCGGCGTGCGGTGACCTTGCCGTCGCCGAAGGCGGCTTCCACGGCGTCGGTCAGGAGGTGCCGGGCGGCAGTCTCCGCGGCCTCGACCGTCAGCGGGGCAGCCGACCGGATGACGGCACCGGTGCCGGCGGCCCCGTGTCCGTCCGCACGCGAGACCTCGGCAATGGCCAGCCATTCGTGGCCGGCGAGGCGGCTCCCGCCAGGCAGGGCCGCCCGGGTACCGGAGGAGAGCAGATACCGCTCCCCCGGCCCGGCCACCTTTCGGGCCACCCGGTCCGGGAAGGCCAGGGCCACTACGAATCCGACGCTTTCCGGACCGACGCCGGACACGCCGGGCGCTGTCCCTGTGGCGGGCGCCGCCTGCCGCCCCAGGGTTTCCATCCGCCGCACATCATCTGCCCAGCGGGCCGAGCCCGCGGCTTTGCCGGACCGCAGGGTGGAGATCAGGCCGGGCAGGTCGGCCCCCGGCGCCCGTTCGGCGCCGGAAACGGCGGCGACGGTCTCGGCAGCGGTGCGGGAACCCACTCCGGTTGTGCCGTCGAGCAGCGCCCGGGCGAGCCGCGGGTCTGCCGGGACCCGCGCCAGAGTCTTGCCGAGCTCGGTAGCCTGTCCGTCGGGCCCGACGGCCCCGAGTTCGGTGAGCACCTCGACTGCTTCGTCCATCGCGGCCGCGGGCGGGGCATCCGGGAGCGCCAGCCCGCGTCCGCCGGGCGATCCCCAGCAGGCCAGGACCAGGGCTGCGCCGGTGAGGTCGGTAACGGCGATTTCGGGGGTCTGGTGGGCCGCAGCCGCGCCGTAACTCTTCTGGTCGTAGCAGCGCACCACCCGGCCCGGCCCCAGCCGGGCCGCCCTGCCGGCGCGCTGGTCGGCCGAGGCGCGCGAGCAGGACACGGTTACCAGCCCGGTCATACCTCGTCCGGCGTCCCGCCGTGGTTCGCGGGCCAGCCCCGAGTCCACCACCAGGCGCACGCCAGGCACGGTCAGCGAGGATTCGGCGAGGGCGGTGGAGACGATGATGCGGGCAGGTTCGCCGGGGCGGCGGCCCGAAACGGCCCGGTCCTGCATGGCAGCACCCACCTGCCCGTGGAGTTCCAGCACTTCCGCCGCGGACCGGCCACGTAGTCTGGCCGCGACGTGGGAGACCTCACGGGCGCCCGGAACGAACACCAGGGCATCGATGTCCTCCCCTCCGGCCTGAGCGGCGGCGTGGGCGTCGGCCGCCGTGTCCGCGACGTGGTCCAGGAAGGCCCGCGTCACACCGCGGGGGTCCAGGCGGGGACCCGGCGGCGGTGCCCACCGGACCTCGAGGGGGTACAACGAGGACGGACACCCGACCACCGGGGCTGCGCTGCCGGCGTCGTCGGCCAGCAGCGCTGCAAACCGCGGAGCGTCCAGCGTCGCGGACATGGCGACCACCGTGAGGTCTCCGCGCAACTGGCGCACCTCGGCGAGCATCCCGAGGAGCAGGTCCGTCTCCAGCCCCCGCTCGTGGACCTCGTCGAGCACCACCGCGCCCGTGCCTTCGAGCCCCGGGTCGGCCAGCAGGCGGCGCAACAGAATCCCGGGCGTCACAAATTCAACCCACGTCTGCGGTCCGGCCTGCCGCTCACCGCGGACCGTGTAGCCAACGCGCCCGCCCAGCGGGCCGCCGTCGAGCGCCGCCAGCCGCCGCGCCGCGGACCGCGCAGCGACCCGGCGGGGCTGCGTGACCACCACGCGCGGGACGATTCCAGTGCCGGTTCCCGTGCCACGCTGCTGGGCCAGGTTGGCGAGCAGCGGCGGCACGAGCGTGGTTTTGCCCGTGCCAGGTGGCGCCTCAACGACGGCGGCCTTGCCCGCGGCGTGGTCCCCCAGCGCGGCCGCCAGCTGGCCGAGGGAGCCGCCGAAAGCCAGGCCGGACCCGATCGCGTCCAGGTCGAAGGGCCGTTGCGCCGGGATACGGCCGGTAGGTGCGGGAGTCACGCCTCCATTGTCCCCTGCCCCGACCGCCCGCACCCCCGGACCGCACCGCCGAGGCCACGGCAGCACGGAAACTACGGAAGACTGGAAGTTCCCAATCATGAAGGTGGAAACGCAATGATCAATCTCCAGCAGAATGCCGAGGGGTTCATCCGGATGAACCGGCACTTCCCGGCCAGCAGCCCCGTCACCATCACCTTCGCCGACGGGTCCTCCGAGGAATTCACCGGACGCCAGCTGAACGCGGCCTATGACCAGGCGCTCGCGGAGTTCCGGGCGCAAAACCACCTGGACGCCAAGGGTTTCTCCCGGGCGCCGAAGAAGCGGGTCGACTCCGGCAACAAGATCGAGTTCGTCCGCGTCCGCCCCGGCCTGGCGGAGCAGTAACGGCTGCGGAGCAGTAACGCCCGGTTCAGCAGACGTCCGGCCCCGGCCGTAGCTCCAGTCAGGTCCAGGGGTGTCCTGCCGGTACATGCATCAGCAGTGACTCCCACGCTGCGTTGCAATGCGGTTGGCTTGAAGCATGGGCATCCACGCGACCAACTTTTGCCGCCACCGGGCACCGACCTGAAATTGGCCCAGCCTGGAAAAGTGGTCGCTCCCGGCGGAACAAACCGGCTCCGCGGGGTGTTGGCCACTACTGTGGCGGCGGACGATCCGCGACCCGGCCGCCCGGCGGCGGCCGCAGGGGCACCCGAGGTGCCCGTCCGCCACGACCATCCCTCTCCCCCACGACCCCAACTCTCAACGACTCATACTGGAGAAAAATGCTTACCGTAAACTCTTACGCTGCCCCGTCCGCCACTGAGGACCTCGTCCCCACCAAGATCCAGCGCCGGGACGTCGGCCCGAACGATGTCCTGATCGAGATCAAGTTCGCGGGCATCTGCCACTCAGACATCCACACGGTGCGCGGCGACTGGGGACCGCAGTCCTACCCGCTCGCCCCCGGCCACGAGATCGCCGGCATTGTGACCGAAGTCGGCTCCGCAGTCACCAAGCACGCCGTGGGCGACCGCGTCGGCGTCGGCTGCATGGTGAACTCCTGCGGCGAGTGCGTCAACTGCCAGGCCGGCGAGGAGCAGTACTGCCTCAAGGGCAACACCGGCACCTATGGCGCCGTGGACCGCGACGGCACCATCACCCAGGGCGGTTACTCCACCCACGTCGTCGTAACCGAAGACTTCGTCGTCAGGATCCCGGAGGGCATCGAGCTCGACGTCGCAGCGCCCCTGCTGTGCGCCGGCATCACCACCTACTCGCCGCTGCGCCACTGGAACGCCGGCCCCGGCAAGAAGGTCGCGGTTGTCGGCCTGGGCGGCCTCGGACACATGGCCGTCAAGATCGCCCACGCCATGGGCGCCGAGGTCACCGTGCTCTCGCAGTCCCTGAAGAAGCAGGAAGACGGCCTGAAGCTGGGCGCGGACCACTACTACGCCACCAGCGACGAGAACACCTTCAGCGAGCTCGCCGGCAGCTTCGACCTCATCATCAACACGGTCAGCGCCTCGATCGACATCAGCTCCTACCTCCAGCTGCTGAGTCTGGACGGCACCCTGGTCAACGTGGGCGCCCCGGCCGAGCCGCTGCCGGTCAACGCGTTCGCCCTGATCGGCGGCCGGCGTTCCTTCGCCGGCTCAATGATCGGCGGCATCCGCCAGACCCAGGAGATGCTGGACTTCTGCGCCGAGCACCACCTCGGCGCCGAGATCGAGGTCATCCCGGCCGAGAAGATTAACGAGGCCTACGAGCGCGTCCTTGCCTCGGACGTGCGCTACCGCTTCGTCATTGACACCGCGACCCTCGTCTAGCCGGTACTCCCAGCGTGGACTGAGATCGCACCTAAGGCCCGGTGCCGCGGATTCGCCGCGGCACCGGGCTTTTGTGTGCCCGGCGCCCCCGCCGGGAACCCCACATGGCCAGCAACCGTTAACCCCTTCACTGGCTTTCCCGACGCCTGAATATCACCGTCCGGAAACGCTGCCGCAACACAACGGGAGCACGCTGGAAGGGACGCCCCGTGGCGTCGTCGTTGCAAGAGAGAGCAGGGCCGCCGTGAATCCCTTGATCATCCTGACCGCAGCCACCGGACCCAGCGACGGCGGGCGCCCCGGGACGGCCATCCGCCCGATCCGCGCCTCCGACCTCCCGGAGCTGGCCGAAATGTACAAAGACTCCTACGCGGACAGCCTGCCGCAGCCGGCGGACCGGGCGGTCGGCTGGATCGATGCGCTGCTCGGCGGGGCGCAGGGCCGTCACGTTGCGGAGGCCTCCGCCGTCAAAGCCGGACCCGACGGCCAGCTCGCGGCCGCCATTATCGTGACAGAGCCCGCGCCCGGGACGGCAGGCGACTGGGACACCGTCATCGCCGAGCTCTTCACCCACCCGGACCACCGCCGCCAGGGCCTTGCCGAGGAACTGCTGGGCCATTGCCTGTACACGCTCCACAGCCTGGGCCGGGAGCGGGTCGCGGTCACGGTGGACAGCGGCAACTCGGCGGCGCTGGCCCTTTATCTCTCCCGGGACTTCCGCCGGACGGCCGACGACGACGGTTAGGTCCGGCGCCCCCTGCCCGCCTGCCGACGCCGGTGCTAGCTTGGCCGGATGGACGTCCTAGACTGGCTGCTCGATTCCGACCCCGCCCTCCGCTGGCAGGTCCAGCGCGACCTGGCCGCCGCCCCGGAGGAGGTCTACTCCGCCGAGCGCGCCCGGATCCACGCTGAGGGCTGGGGTGCCCGCCTGCTCGCCCTGCAGGGCGCGGACGGGCAATGGGACGGCGGCACGTACTTTCCGGACCCGTACGACAATTCCGAACCAGGCCAGCCCTGGACCGCCACCACGTACAGTCTTTTGCTGCTTCGGGACTTCGGGCTCGACCCTTCGAGCGGGCCTGCCCGTGCCGCCGTCGGCCGCGTCCACAGGCTCAGCCGCTGGGAGGAAGCCGGGCAGCCCTTCTTCGATGGCGAAGTGGAGCCTTGCATCAACGGCATGGCGGTAGCTTTGGGGTCCTACTTCGGCCACGACGTCGACGGCATCGTGGCCCGGCTCCTCGATGAGCAGCTCGACGACGGGGGCTGGAACTGTGAGGCGGAACGGGGCTCCGTCCGTTCCTCGTTCGACACCACCATCAACGTCCTGGAGGGGTTGCTCGAGTACACCAAGGCCGGCGGAGGTGCCCCCGGGGTGGCGGCGGCCCGGCAGCGCGGGGAGGAGTACCTGCTCGAACGCGGCCTGCTGCGCCGCAAAAGCACCGGCGCGCTGATCAATCCGGCATGGCTGCAGTTCTCCTACCCGACCCGCTGGCGCTACGACGCCTTGCGCGGCCTGGATTACTTCCGGGCCGCGGGCCGGGTCCCGGACAGCCGGATGGCGGAAGCCCTCGACGCGGTCCGGTCGAAACGGCAACCCGACGGCACCTGGCCCCTGGAGAACACCCATCCGGGACGAACCCACTTCCCCCTGGACGCGGGCGACGGCCGTGCGAGCCGCTGGAACACGCTGCGGGCGCTGCGGGTGCTGGGCTGGGCCGGACTGTCCTAGGCATTTTCACTCGTCCGGTATTTGTAACTTCGATGGAAATATGGCTAGATTTGGAGGACTGTTTCGACGTTCTTGGGGGGACATATGAACAAGGCGCAACGCCGCGCGCACATGGAGCCGCCGTGTCCGGACTGCGGTGCGAGGGTGGTGCCGACATGGAGGGACGACCGCGTGTCCACCGCCGGCCAGCCCGACTGGCAGGTTGATGCCCGGCAGTGCAGCAGCCAGGCCTGCGGGAAGTATGACCCCCGGAACTGGTGACAGCCGGGCTTGGGGCTACCTGCCGCCGATGATCTCCTCGGCGTTCTCCTGCACCCAGCCAAAGAGGGGCATCAGGTGGCCGGTGAGTTCCCGGCCCCGTGGCGTCAGGCTGTAGTCCACCCGCGGCGGAATGGTCGGCCGGGCTTCGCGGTGCACCAGTCCGTCGCGTTCCAGGGTTTTGAGCGTCTGGGCCAGCATCTTTTCACTGACGCCCTCGGCCCTGCGGCGCAGCTCGCTCCAGCGCTGCTGGCCGTCCGCGAGTGCCACCAGGATCAGGACGCCCCACTTGCTGGTCACGTGGTCCAGGAGGGTCCGGCTGGGACAGTTGGCGGGAAAGACCGCCCCGCCGGCGGCCGCAGGGGCCTGCGGGGAGTCAAAACTTACCGTCACGTTGGTGCCTTACTTTAAAGTGCGTACTCTCTGTTGGGAAGTTTAGCGCAGGCAGGGTGGTTGTGCATTCCGGAAGATCAACCACGTGAAAGGACCTCCCCATGAGCATCGTCGTTACCGGCGCCACCGGACAGCTGGGCCGCCTCGTCATCGAATCCCTGCTGGAGCGCGGCGTCCCCGCCGGACAGATTGTCGCCGCCGGCCGCGCTACCGAGCGGCTGGCCGACCTCGCCGGCCGCGGCGTCCAGGTCAAAACCATGGACTACGACGACGCCGCCACGGTCGCCGAGGCACTGAAGGGCGCCACGAAGGTGCTGCTGATTTCCGGCAGCGCCGTCGGCCAGCGCGTGGAGCAGCACCGCGCCGTGATCGACGCCGCGGCAGCCGAGGGCGTCGAACTCCTTGCCTACACCAGCATCGCCAACGCCGACACCACGGGCATGAAGCTGGCCGCCGAACACCAGGCCACCGAGGAACTGCTGGCAGCCTCCGGACTCCCCCACGTCCTCCTGCGCAACGGCTGGTACCTGGAGAACTACACCGAGCAGCTTCAGGGCACCCTCGCACAGGGCGCCTTCGCCGGCAGCGCCGGGGAGGGCACGGTCAGCGCCGCGGCCCGCGCGGACTATGCCGAGGCGGCCGCCGCCGCGCTCCTGGCAGACGGCCAGGCCGGAAAGGTCTACGAACTCGGCGGCGACTCGGCCTTCTCCATGGCCGAACTGGCCGCCGAGATCGCAGCGGCGAGCGGGCAGCCCGTCACGTACAACAACCTGCCCGCGGACGACTACGCTGCCCTGCTTGCCGGATTCGGCGTGCCGTCGGACTTCGCCGGAATCCTCGCGGATTCGGACCTGGGCATTGCCCGCGGTGATCTCCACGTCAGCAGCACCGCCCTGAGCCAGCTGATCGGCCGGCCAACCACCGCCATGCCTGCCGCCGTCGGCGCGGCCGTCTCGGCCCTGTAGGCCTCCGGGAGGGGTGCCGGCCCGGCACCCCTCCGTCGCCGGCTCGGCTTGCCATCGCGCCGTCAGCCGTCGACGATGGTCCGGAGCGGGCCGCGGAAGGGAGGCGCCATGAGCGTTCAAAGCGCAGGGCTGCTGCTGTACCGCCGTGCTCCCGGCTCCCCGCTGGAAGTCTGGATCGCCCATATGGGCGGACCCTTCTGGGCCCGCAAGGACGCCGCTGCCTGGTCCATTCCGAAGGGCATCTTCACTGCGGACGAAGACGCACTGGCGGCCGCCCGGCGGGAGTTCACCGAGGAAATCGGCACGCCGCCGCCCGACGCGGAGTATTTCCCGCTGGGCAGCTTCCGTCAGGCCTCCGGAAAAGTCGTTACGGTCTTCGCGGCAGAGACCGATTTCCACCCGGCGCGAATTGCCAGTAACACCTTCCCGCTGGAGTGGCCCAAGGGATCAGGGAACGTGCGCAGCTTCCCGGAAATCGACGACGCCGCCTGGTTCAGCGTGCCAGAGGCGAGGATCAAGCTGGTCCGGGGACAACAGCCGCTTCTGGATGCACTCCTGCGGCACTTGGAGATCACGGGATCCCCGCCTTTGTGACAGCGTTCCATTGAAGTGTCACAAGGCGCCCAAGTAGTGTGACAGACATTGTCAGCTCACATGACCGACCCCGGGAGCACCCATGCAACATGTTGGACGCCGATTGTCCGCCCTCACAACCGCACTGGCACTGGGGGTGGCCGGCGGCGCCGTCGCCGGTCCCGCGTCGGCGTCGCCCCGCGAAACCGGGAAGACCGCCACGGCCACGGGGTACGGTGGCGCCGTGAGCACCGTGGATCCCGAGGCATCGGCCGCGGCCATCGAGGTGCTCCGCAAGGGCGGCAACGCCGCAGACGCCGCCGTGGCCGCGGCGGCCACCCTTGGGGTGACCGAGCCCTACAGCGCCGGGATCGGCGGGGGCGGCTACTTCGTCTACTACGACGCGAAAACCGGCAAGGTCGGCACCGTTGACGGACGTGAAACGGCACCGGCCGCAATGCCCCACGACGCCTTCATCTACCCCGCCACAGGCCAGCCCTACCGGTTCACCCCGGAACTGGTCACCAGCGGCGTCGCCGTCGGAGTGCCCGGGACGCCCGCCACCTGGGAACGGGTCCTCGGCCGCTGGGGAAGCCTCAGCCTGGGTGATGCGCTGCGCCCAGCGATCAAGGTAGCCACCCGCGGATTCGTCGTCGACAAGACCTTCCGGCAGCAGACCCTCGACAACAAGGCCCGCTTCGCCGCTTTCCCCGCGACCCGCGCCCTTTTCCTCCCCGGCGGGGACGCTCCCGCCGTCGGCAGCGTGTTCCAGAACCATGACCTTGCCGCCACATACCGGCTGCTCGCAAAGCAGGGAACGCCCGGATTCTACCGCGGATCCCTCGCCGCCGACATTGCGGCCACCGTGCAGTCACCGAAGAAATCCCGGGACACCACGCTTCCCGTTCCGCCCGGATACATAACGACGGCGGACCTCGCGGCCTACCGCGCGCTGGACCAGGATCCGACGCACGTGAACTACCGGGGACTGGACGTCTTTGGCATGGCGCCGTCCAGCAGCGGCGGCACCACTGTCGGCGAGGCACTGAACATCCTGAATCCGTCCAACCTCGCCGGGATGACCCAGGCCGGCACCCTCCACCACTACCTCGAGGCAAGCGCCTTGGCGTTCGCCGACCGCGGCAAGTACGTGGGTGACACCGCGAAGGTGAAGGTCCCAACGGCGGCCCTCACCGATCCGGTGTTCGGCAAGGAGCGGGCGTGCCGGATCGACCCGAGGCACGCCGCCGACAAGCCCGTGGCCCCGGGCGATGTGAGCGCGTACGACGGCGTGTGCCCGGCGACGAGCGTCCCGGCCGCGGACGAGAAGGACACCGAAAACATTTCGACCACCAACCTGACCGTGGCGGACAAGTGGGGCAACGTAGCCGAGTACACCCTCACCATCGAACAGACCGGCGGTTCCGGCATGGTGGTGCCCGGCCGCGGGTTCCTGCTCAACAACGAAATGACTGACTTCTCCACCGTCTACGACGCGAAGGATCCGAACCGGATCGAACCCGGGAAGCGGCCCCGCTCCTCGATGGCGCCCACCATCATCCTCAAGGACGGGGACCCGTTCCTGGCGCTCGGCTCCCCCGGCGGATCAACGATCATCACCACGGTCCTGCAGACCATCCTCAACCGGGTGGACCTGGGCATGACCATTTCGGAGGCGATCGCGGCTCCTCGCGCCGCTCAGCGGAACACCACCAAGGTCACCGCCGAGCCCGGGTTTATTTCGGCGTACGGCGGCGAGCTGGCCCCGTACGGGCACCAGTTCACCCCGTCCGGGGACGCCTTTACGTCGGCCGCCGAGATTGGCGCGGCAACGGCCATCGAGTTCGGGCCCGGCGGCCGCCTGGTCGCCGCGGCCGAGCCGGTGCGGCGCGGCGGCGGTTCGGCAATGGTCCTTAGCCAGTCGCGCTAGGACCGGGGCGTCACAGGGCCGGGGCGTAACAGGGCCGGACCGCCATAGGGCCGGGGCGTCCACGCCCCGGCCCTAGCCGCGGGAGGCGGCGGGGCCCAGGCCCTTGACATACATGGCCTGCCCGGCGTGCTGGAGGCAGTCGGCGAGCATACTTACCAGGCGCACGCCAAGGGTCACCGGAGGGTTCCAGCGCTTATCGATGACGCGGTCCAGGTCTTCCTCGCCGAGATCCTTCAGGAAGTCAGCGGTCTGACGGTGGACGGCGTCGTAATACTCGCCCAAGAGCCCTGGATCGGCCCGGACGCTGTCCACCTCCCCGGAGGTGTGCCCGTAGCCGGTGTCACCCGAGGACAGCGGCAGGTCGAATCGTTCAGCGAACCCTTGGGACGTCCACACCTGCTCAAGCCCGGCCGCGGCGGCGAGCTGCGCGTCCTCACCCCGGCTCAGGTGCCACACGAGCCAGACAATCGGGTTCCCGGTCCCGGCCGGCCGCCGGACCAGAGTGTCGGCGTCGATCCCGTCCAGCGTTGCCCTCACTACCTCGTGGACCCGGCCGAACCCGTCCAGCAGCACTTCGTTGGCTTTCATTGCGTCCCCTCCGGTGCGTTCATGGCGCTGGTTCTGTCGCTGAACCCATGCTTGCACGCAGCCCGACCGACGGAAAGGTATCTGGGCCAGCGCCGCACCGCCGTCGTGCGCCACAGTTTTGTGGCCGCAGCCTGGATGGCCCGGAACGGTGGCACCCCGGGTGCGGTACGGTTGGTTGGCCCGGCGTCAGTGGCAATCCACCCGCCGGCATCCCCAGCTTTTCGAGGAGATCCCATGGCTAGTGACGCCAGCCCGAAACCGTCGGTCCTGTTCGTCTGCGTGCACAACGCCGGGCGGTCGCAGATGGCCGCCGCGTTCCTCGCCGCCCTCTCCGATGGGGCGATCGAGGTCCGCTCCGCAGGCTCACAGCCCGCGGACCAGGTCAATCCAGCCGCCGTCGAAGCCATGGCTGAGGTTGGCATCGACATGTCCGCCGAGACCCCCAAGATCCTCACTACCGACGCCGTGAGGGAATCCGACGTCGTGATCACCATGGGCTGCGGCGACACCTGCCCGATCTTCCCGGGAAAACGCTACGAGGATTGGGAGCTGGCCGACCCGGCGGGCCAGGGCGTCGACGCCGTCCGGCCCATCCGAGATGACATCAGGGAGCGCGTTCAGGCCCTCATCCTGTCCCTCGTCCCCGGCAACTAGCTGCCGCTGGGAGGCGCGCGGGAACCCGGGACCATAATGGACGTATGAAGACTGAGCTGCTGACGATTCCGGGTTGCCCGCATGGAGAAACGGCGCGGGCCGTGTTCAGCCGTGCGCTCGAGCTGGAAGGCGTCGGCTCCGCCGGGCTGGCCACCACGGAGATCACGTCGGATGCAGCCGCCGCGGCGGCGTCCTTTCACGGGTCTCCGTCGTTCCTCCTCGACGGAACGGATCTCTTTCCGTCGACGACGCCGCCCGCCATGGCGTGCCGGGTGTATACCACCGCGGGCGGCCTCGCAGGGCAGCCCGACCTGGAGTCCCTGCGGCTGGCCATTCGCCGCGCACGGCAGGCCGGGCCGGCCAACGGGGCGCACACCGGGCCAGAGGCCGGCGCGAGGTAGTCTCTCATCAGGTCACCGCATCCATTGAGAGGAACCCATGGCACACGCGGAGAATGAAATCACCATCGACCGTCCCGCAGCAGAGGTTTACGCGTACCTGGCGGACGGGCTGAACAATCCGGCATGGCGGAACGGCGTGCAGAGCATCGCGCTCCAAGGCGGCGCCCCTGGCGAGCCCGGCAGCGTCTACAGCCAGACCCTCACCGGTCCCCGCGGAAAGGCCATCCAGGGCGACTATCAGATCACCAGCGCCGAGCCTGGACGCCTGCTGGAGTTCAAGGTCATCGCCGGCCCGGCACGACCCACCGGCCAGTACACGCTGAGCGAATCCGGCGGCCGCACCACCGTCCGCTTCATCCTGGACCTGAAGCCGTCCGGACTGATGAAGGTCCTGGACGGGCTGATCACCAAGACGATGCAGGCCGAAGTCAGCCAGCTGCAGAACCTGAAAGCGGTCATCGAGTAGCGCTAACGCGGCCGTCCGGCATGGCAGCGGCACTCCCGGCCATGACGGCCATGACGGCCTCTCCCCTGGGGCGTTGTCACATCCCGGGAACGTGCTGAAGGAGGTCAGGCGGCGACCGAGCGCCCGGTGAACGCGATGAGGCGCTCCAGGCTGCCGGCCGTTTCCGCCACCGGCTGCGCCGTCGCGAAACTTCCGCTGGCGCGGACCTGTTCGGAGATGGTCAGCAGCGCAAGTTGTTCAACGTAGTCAGTGACAACGTCGGAGACGACCAGATTCTGGCCGGTGGCCGTCGCGAAATCCCACGCGTGCACCAGCAGTTCGAGGTTGACGATGCCGGCAACCACCGTCGCCGGGAGTTCAGCGAACCCCATATCGATGGTCCCTTCCACGCCCCGCCGGGTGAATGCCTCGAGCACGGGCTGGGCGAGGGCTGCGATGCGCACCTCGGGCGCCGTTTGGACGTCCTCGCCCAGATTGGCGCCGAGGACACCACCGATCTGCTTCAGGGACCCCGCAAGGTGTTCCAGCAGTTCGTGGGTGTTGAAGTCCTCGCACGGCGTGGGCTTTTCCCGATCCGCCGGAGTCAGCTTCCGCAGGACCCCCAACAGGACGGCCAGGGAAGCCTCGGCCGAGGTCAGCGGGTTGATGCCTTCCGGCGCTGCGGACCACTCGTCGGGCCCGGCACCCGCAGGCGACGACGTTTCGGCGATCAGGCGGTCCAGGTAGTGGTTCCAGCCCTCGGCGTGGGCCGCTGCCTGGTCGGGGGTGAGGCCCTCATGGACCAAACGCAGCGACGTGCCGTCGGCGTCGGGCTCCATGGTGATCGTTACCGTGGAGGCGCCCGGCGCCAGGTCCATGCCGGCCTCCCAGCCCCAGGTGAAGACGACGCGCTTGCCGGGTTCAATTTCAGTGAACGTCCCGGATGCATGGTTGCCGGGGGTGACGGTCCAGCGGTACTCGCCGCCCACCCGCAGGTCAACGCGGGCGGCGACGGTCTGCCAACGCCGGAGGCGTTCCGGATCGGTAATGAGGGCAAATGCTTCGTCGACGTCGACGGGCAGGTGGATGGTCTTGTCAAAGGTCATGGGAGGGTCCTTCGTCGGTTAGGGAGACGTGGGTGGGGGTGGGATGGGCAGGTGCGGGCCCGGTGGTCCGTTGCGCCGCGAGGGCGGCAGCATCTGACGCCAGCAGATCGAGCTCGTGGGTCCAGAAGCCCTCGACCAGGATCCGCAGCCGTGCCATGCCCTCGGAGTCGAGCCGGTAGTACCTGTTCCGCCCTTCTTTTCGTGCGGCCACGAGGCCCGCCTGCTGCAGCAACAGCAGGTGCTGCGACACCGCAGAACGGCTCACCGTGAATTCCGCGGCCAACTGGCTCACCGACTGTTCCTGGCGCGCCAGAAGATGCAACAGACGGCGCCGGTTGGGTTCCGCGGCGATTTCCAGGGCATCTAGCACGGTCAATACGTTAGCGGTCACTAACGCATTGAGCAAGCCGCTGGCGCTCACCGACCGTGAGGTACCGGGCCCGGGGGCAGAGAGACCCCCCATCCGCTCCCCCCTCGTAGGCCGAAGGACCGAATTCCGGTGTAAGCCAGCAGGGCATTAGGACTTTCCTCTCCCGCTACAACCAGGCGCGAAAGTTGCATTTCTATATCTTTTTCTGCGAGCACGTGGTCTAATGTGAGGAATTGGAAGAATAGGGATGACAATGGTCGCCAGAAGCTACAGATTCCGATTTTTCATATTGTTCGTCGCGGCAGCCGCGTTGATAGCCCCGGCGTCAATTTCATTCATCCAGACTTCGGTAGCCCTGGACGAAAACTCATTTACGTTTGTGCAAGTACCGGATACGCAGATGGAAGTCCTGTCGGATACTAATCCATTGCTGCCGGACAGGTACCAGTGGATAGCGAATAACGCCGCCAGCCTCAACATCAAGTTCGTCCAGCACACCGGCGACCTTGTGAATTGGGGCGTCGTGGACCCGGTTCAATTCACCCGCGCCGACCGCGCCACCCGAATCTTGGATTCTTCGGGCATCCCGTATGGCTACTCCATCGGAAACCACGACGGCGCCGCCGTCATGGCCGGAGGCTCAGCGGCGCCCGGTGACACGCGAACAAACTTGCGCGACACGAGAGTTTTCAATCAGATTTTCCCATTGAGCCGTTTCAGAAATGTTGGCGGAGTGTTTGAGCCCGGCAAAATTGACAATATGTACCAGACATTCACCGCCGCTGGTTCGGATTGGCTGGTTCTATCACTTGAAATGTGGCCACGCCAAACGGCATTGGACTGGGCAAAAGCTGTGGTGACCACCCATCCGCAACACAATGTTGTCATCAGCACCCACGCCTACATTGACCAAACGGGCGCCAGACCCACGTCCGGCAATTACGGTGACGCCAATGCGGTGACAATGTGGAATCAGCTCATTTCACAATATGACAACATCAGATTCGTTGTCAGCGGCCATTATGGAGCCTCCCCCAGCAGCTACTACTCCGAGGCCACCGGAGTGCACGGCAATAAGATCGCCCAGATTATGACGGCATATCACAGCAACTACCAGGACCAGGTTCGGCTGCTGAAAATAGATGTTGCTGCCGGGACCATATCAAGCTCGATTTATGCCCCAACGTCAATCAACGCGTCCTACCCCTCAGGCTTCCTCACCGATCAGTACTCGAACGCATCGTCCGCAGGCATGAACTGGGTTCCGTCAACAACGGCTCCCCCCACAAGCACGGCGACGCCCACCGTGACGGCCACGCCGACTGCAACGGTGACACCCACGCCGACTCCAACGGCTACCCCCACGCCGACTCCAACGGTGACGCCGACGCCTACCCCCACGCCAACACCTGCCGCGAATTTGCTCAGCAACGGCGGCTTCGAAAACACGCTCGCCCCGTTGGCGGCCTACAACAACACGTACTCCTCACTGACGTACACGCCGAACCCGGTCCGTGGGGGCACGTCCGCCGGCCAGGTTACGAGCAAGGCCTCCACACCCGGGTCGGCAGGCTTCAATTTCGGGTTGGTCAAGAATATTGCCGCCTCCACGCTGCTCAGCGGCCAGTGCTACGTGACGGCCAATGTCGCGGCCAAGTACAAAGCGCGTCTGCGCATCACGGAGCTGACGCCCACCGGCTCGGTGATACCCCAGAATGTCAGCGAGACAGTGACTGCTTCGGGCGTCAGCTCGGGCTCCTGGCAGCTTCTGTCGGTCACATACCGCAAGCAGCAGAGCGCCAACCAAGTCATTCTTTCCGCCTATTCAAATGATCTGACATCCACCAACGGCGGGCGTCTGGTGTTCGACGATTGCCAGCTGACGCAGTAGCCGTCCGGCCCGCGGAGTCCGCGCCGCCGGTCGTCGGGGCCCGGCACCGGCTGTCCGTGAACAGTCGGTGAACGTCGCCCAAACGGGCCCATATCCGGGCGCCCGGCGCCCCGGGCCGACTGTAGCGTCGAAGCATGATGACTCCCCCTCACCGTCTGCGCAAGGCTGCGCTGGCCGCCGTCGCCATTGGACTTCCGGCCGCCCTGCTTGCCCCGACCGGTCCCACGTTTGCGGCCGCCAACCCACCGGCCGCCCCGGCAGAGACCAGCCGTGCGGCCCGGACGTTGGACCTCGGCGCCCGGGATCTCCCCGAGGCCCGCACCGTCACCACCCTGGCTCCGGGCCTGACGCGGACCGCCATCACCCGTGGAGCTCCGGACGCGGCCCTGTTCTGGACCGCGGAAATCGCTATCCCGTCCACGTCCCCGGACCCCGATGCGCCGGCCAGCGCACTCTCCGATGGGGCCGCGGCCCGTGCGGTTGCCCGGAGACTCCAGGATGCCGGGCTCCAGCCGCGGGTTGAGCATGTCCAGTCCCCCCGCCTCGCCGATGCCGGTGGAGACCTCGGCTACCGTGTCCGCGTAGGCTCGTTTGCGTCCAAAGCCGACGGCGCGGCAACCGTCGACCGGATTAAGGCCGCAGGTTTTGCCGCCTCGGTGCTTTACACCGGGTGGGACGGGGACACCGACGACCTCCATGCCACGCGCGGCCAGTGGAAGCTGAACGTCCTGACCATCGATCCGAAGACCTTCAAGGGCGAGCTCGCCTCCGGCGTCGGCCCGGACCTCGAAGGCAGGGAAACAACAAGCCAGCTCGCCGCGGCGCAAGGCGCCCTCGCCGCGGTCAACGGCGGATACTTCGTGATGGACCCCAAGGCCGGCGCCCCGGGAGACCCGGCCGGGACCGCCGTCGTCGGCGGCAAGCTGCTCAGCGAACCGGTTGGTGACCGGCCCTCGTTTGTCCTCGACGGGACTACCAACAGAGCTTCAATCCAGCGGCTGACCTGGCGGGGCCAGGTATCGTCCCAGGCAGACGGCTCCAAGCTGGCTTTGGACGGCCTGGACCGGGTGCCCGGACTTATCCGCAATTGCGGCGGCACCGGCGACTCACCCACCAACCTGCCGCTCCACGACGTCACCTGCACCGACGCGGACGAGACGGTCGCGTTCACCGAAGAGTTCGGGGCCGCCACCCCGTCCGGTCCGGGACTGGAAGTGGTCCTGGACAAACACGGGGCGGTCACCGCCGTCCACAGTTCGCGCGGTACGGCCGTCCCGGCCGGCGGCCGGACGGTACAGGCCACGGGTTCGGACGTCCCCGCCCTCAAGGCTATGGCGGTCATCGGTCAGCGGCTCGACGTCGGGACCACGCTGATCGACGCCGCAGGCAAAAGCGTGCGCACCCACCGCGACACTTCCATCGTGAACGGCGGACCGGTCCTGGTCTCCGGGGGTACGGAGAACATCACCGCCCGGCGTGACGGCATGGTCCACAGCGGTGACAGCAACAGCTTCTATTACGGCTGGGTCCACAAGCGGAATCCCCGCACCATCGTGGGCGTCGACGCGCAGGGGCGCACCCTGATTGTCACCGCCGACGGACGCCAGACGGCGTCGCTCGGGCTCAGCATCAAGGAGGCAGCCGACGTCGCCCGGTCACTGGGCATGGTCGAGGCCATTAACCTCGACGGCGGCGGCTCCACCACCATGGTGGCGGGCGGCGGCGTGGTCAACACCCCGTCGGACGCCGCCGGTGAACGCGCCGTCGGCGATGCACTGCTGGTTCTTCCCCGCCGCCGGGACTGATCAGTACCGACTGAGCCGAACCGACTGGGACAAAGCGGCTGATATGCGAGGCTGGGTGCATGGACCTGGAAGTTTTTCCCGCACTCACGATTCCCGCAGCTGAACTTCGCTGGCGGTTCTCGCGCTCGTCCGGGCCGGGCGGCCAGCACGTCAACACCTCGGACAGCCGCGTCGAACTCTCCTGGAACGTGGCCCGTTCGGCGGCGCTTTCGGACGAGCAGCGGCTGGTGTTGCTCGCCGGGATCGGACGACGTCGACTCATCGGCGGCGTCCTCACGGTCACCGCTTCGGAACAACGGTCCCAGTTGCGCAACCGGGAGACCGCCCTCGCCAAGCTCTCGGAACTGGTCACCGAGGCCCTCGCCCCCGGCGCGGCTCCCCGAAAGCCCACCAAACCCACCAAGGGCTCGAACCGGCGCCGGCTGGCGGCTAAGGAACAACGCTCGGCGACCAAGCTCCAGCGGCGACGGCCCGTTGCCGAATAGTCGGGCCGGCCACAGGATCGCCGCGGAAATGGCGGCGCCGGGGCGTTGGTACTGTGGAGCCGACCCGCTCGCGCACTGACTAGCACCAAGGTAGGAACAATGACCGCCACACCACCTCCTTCCGGCGTCGTCCTCCTGGCCGGTGCCACCGGCGACCTTGGCGGCCGGATCCTGGCGAACCTGGTCGGCCTGGGGGCCACCGTCCGGGTCCTCACCCGCCCCGGTACGGACGCAACCCGCATCGCGCAGGTGGAAGCCGCTAGTGCGCGGGTGGTCAAGGCCCGCTATGACGATCCGGATGCCCTCCAGCAGGCATGCGCGGGCGTCGATTGCGTGGTCTCCGCGATCAACGGTCCGGACGACGTGATCGTCGGCGCCCAGTCCAAGCTGCTGGCCGCTGCTGCCGCCGCGGGGGTACCGCGTTTTATCCCCTCGGACTACTCCATTGACTACCGGCGCATCAGCCCGCGCAGCAACAGGAACCTGGAGCTCCGCCGGGACTTCGCCCAGCAGCTGGACGCCACCGAGATCCGTGCCACGTCGATCCTCAACGGCGCCTTCACGGACATGCTCACCGGGCAAGCCCCAATGATCCTCTTTGCCCGGCACCGGGTGCTCTTCTGGTCCGACGCCGATCAGGTGCTGGACTTCACCACCAAGGACGATACCGCGGCCTACACCGCCGCCGCGGCCCTCGACGAACGCGCGCCCCGCGTCCTGCAGATTGCCGGCGACACAGTGACCGCGCGGACCCTGGCGGCGACCATGTCCGAGCTGACAGGGACTCCGTTCAAGCCGATGTTCGCGGGGACTGTCGGTTCACTGTCGGCCATGAGCCGGGCCATGAAGGCGTTCACGCCGACGTCGGACGAGCCGTTCCCGCCCTGGCAGGGTATGCAGTACTTTGCCAGCATGTTTAGTGGCGACGCGGTGCTGCACCACGTCGCCAACAACCGGTACGGCAACCGCCCGTGGACCACGGCACGGGATGTCCTCGCGCAGCATCTGCAGGCCGGCTGAGCACCTACCGTACCTGGGGGTATGACCCAAGCTGATACGGGTCCCCATAGACGGACCAGCTGATCGGCGGGACGAGCCCCAGGTTGCCGGAGCCCAGCAGGCCCTCGTGGATGTCCTGGCGGCCGTGCTTCTGGTAGTCGCCCCATTTCTTGAGGATCTTCACCCGGGCGTCCACGACGCCGGCCAGATACCTGGACTCGTCGCCGCCCTGCGCCGGCGGCGGGTTGTCTTTCCGGGCCTTGGCCAGGATGCCGCCGAACGACTCTTTGTCATCCCCCGGGCCGTGGTTGACCGAAACGTCGTAATAGATCGCGAGTCCCAGCGGGCCGACGCCGTCACGGGCTGCCTCATCGAAGGCCGGCTGCCAGTACACCCTGTCCCGTTCCTGCTGCTGGGCGCGCTGGAAGGCCGGGTCGTTTCCGGCCGCTTTCCAGGCGGCGGGGAAATCCGGGTCCAGGAGCCGATGGCTCAGCGAGGGGCGCTCCTTGTCGGGCGCATCCATGATCTGCTTGAGCTGCGGCACGTAGCCCTCCAGGGGATTCCCCGGCGCCGCTGCGGCGTAGGCCTCCACGAGTTCGAGCATGTCGCCGGTGCCGCTGCACCAGCCCACCAGGCCGCCCGTGTACCCGCGCCCGTCGTCGATGTCCTCGATGTAACCGTAGGACGTGGTCCAGTCGGGCGTGGAGTTCTCGGCAGTGGAGGTCAGTTGAAGTGCAATCTCCTTGTAGACGGGGCTGGCGATATCAACTCCGGTTTGCCCGCCCCCCGCCCGCTCTCCCGGCGGAATCCATAGTTGACCCGGCATCTGACCTCCCGAACTAGTCGTGACGCCGAGACTAACAGCCGGCGGAACCGTGAAACAGGGCCCGGCGACCGTGGACAGAAGTAATTCGGGTGGTTCAGCCGGGGAGGTTGCCGGTGATGATCTTCTCCATGTTGGCCTGCAGGTAGTGCTGGCCCGCCACGCTGGGGTGGTCCCCGTCCGGCCCGATCAGCTGATCGGCCTGCCCCATGATCCATTGGTCCTGGATGGGATCGATGAAGACAGCGCCGGCCTCGTTTGCGGCGGCCCGGTCCTCGTCGCGCACTTCGAGCCGGGACGCCTCGGGATTGTCGGTGTAGGACGGCGGCCCCACCACCACAATCTTGGCGTCGGGTGCCTTGGCGTTGATTTCTGCCAGGGTCTTGGCTGCGGCCTGTTTCAACTGGGTGGCGTCGGAGCCCATGTCGTTCTCGGAGCCGAAAATGAGTACCAGCTGGGTGGTTTTTTGAACGCTCTCATCGACCTGGGACAGGAAAGTGGAGCCGCCGTCGCCGGTACTGACGTAACCGCTGCCGTTGGCCGAGGCGTTAACGATGGAGAGCGGGTGCTGCCCTCCCCGGGTGTCACCCTGGACCAGGTTCGGCCACGCCAGGTCCGGACTCGTTCCGTGTCCGGTGCTCAGCGAGTCTCCGATGATGACCACTTGGGTGGCAGGTGCCGAGCCGGCACCCTGCGTCGCCCGTACCGGCAACGCCGGCCCCGAGGACTGCCCCCAAAATTGGGGTGCGTTCGGGGCAACGACGGCGGCCGCTCCGGTCAGTGCGGCGACCGCGACGGGCACCGCGAACAGGAGTGTTTTGCGTCGTGCGGATGGTTTCAAGAGGCTGATCCTGCAGGTGGAAGGCGGATGTAAGCGTGAACTCCAGCCTAACAGGACCCCCCGTCGCGGCTGCCTGACGCGGCCTCCCGAAACGCCGCGGGTGAGCCCAAGCTGGCCGCCCCGTGCACCGGCCTGCGACTGGACCGCCTCTACCCCCCGGCCTTGACACGAGAGAAGTGAACCGGTTAAGTAGTCACTAACAAAACCGGTTCAGTGATGTGGATCACGACAGCAATGAGGCTCAGATGACAGTGACGATCAACGACGTGGCCCAGGCGGCCGGCGTCAGTAAAGGCGCTGTGTCCTACGCCCTCAACGGGCAGCCCGGCGTCAGCAAGGACACCAGGGACCGGATCCTCCGGGTCGCCAAGGAACTCGGCTGGACTCCGAACCTCCGCGCCAAGGGCCTGTCCTCGGCCAAGGCCTACGCGCTGGGCCTGGTGGTCGCCCGCGATCCCTCGCTGCTCGGCTCCGACCCCTTCTTCCCGGCGTTCATCGCCGGCATCGAAGCGGCCCTGGCAGAACACGAGTACGCCCTGGTCCTCAGCGTCGCCACGGAGCCGGGCGCCGAGGAACGCTGCTACCGGAAACTTGTCGACAACGGCCGGGTCGACGGCGTCATCCTCACCGACGTCCGCCAGGACGATTCCCGCATCGCCCTCATGCTCGAACTGAAGCTTCCCGCCGTGACGCTCAACCGGCCGGACGCGGCGTCGCCGTATCCCGCGGTATCAGTCGACGAATCCGCCGGCATCGCGGCCGCCGTGGAACACCTGGTGGGACTCGGCCACACTCGCATCGCCCACGTCGGCGGCGGCCAGGAATACATCCACGCCCGCAGCCGCCGCAAGGCATGGGAAGACGCACTGGCCGCCGCGGGCCTGCTCCCGGACCTGTTTTCTGCGGCCGACTTCACGGCAGCCGGCGGGGTCGCCGCCACCGCAGACCTGCTCGGCCGCACCGACCGTCCCACGGCCATTGTCTATGCCAACGACCTGATGGCGACGGCGGGCCAGTCCTACGCCCAGTCCCTGGGCCTCAGCATCCCGGGCGACCTGTCCATCACCGGCTACGACAACGCCGAGTTCACGCAGTACCTGAACCCGCCGCTAACCACCCTTGCCACGGACCCCATGCTCTGGGGGCGGGTGTCGGCCCAGGTTTTGCTGGACCAGCTTGCCGGCGCGCACCGGGTTGAAGACACCACCCTCCCGGCCCCCCGCCTGGTGGCCCGGGCCTCCACCGGCCCGGCCCCAGCCCGGACCGCCGGCGCCTTCCCCTAGCCACTTCCCCTTTTATTTCTCGCACATCCTCAATACCAAACCCCTTTCCACCCCTTCCAAGGAGTCGCAATGAAGCGCTTTACCACTGCCACGCGCGTACTGTCCGTGGCCGCCCTGACGATCATGGGCGCCGGCCTTGCAGCCTGCGGCGGCGGTGCCGGCGGCAGCTCGGCGTCGTCAGCCACCACCGCCAAGGGCCCGATCAAGATCTGGTACTCGAACAACGAGTTCGAGGTTAAGTGGGGTAAGGACATGGTGGCCTCGTGGAACGCCGCCCACCCGGACCAGAAGATCGACGCCCAGGAGATCCCGGCGGGCAAGAGTTCCGAGGAAGTCATCGGTGCCGCCATCACCGCCGGGAACGCTCCCTGCCTGGTCTTCAACACCGCCCCCGTGGCCGTGCCCCAGTTCCAGAAGCAGGGCGGCCTGGTCGCCCTGGACTCGTTCCCTGACGGCGCCCAGTACATCAAGGACCGCACCGGCGACCTCGCCGGCCAGTACAAGTCCGCGGACGGCAAGACCTACCAGATGCCGTGGAAGTCCAACCCCGTGGTCCTCTTCTACAACAAGGACCTCTTCAAGAAGGCCGGCCTGGATCCGGAGAAGCCCAAGCTGGCCACCCAGGACGAATTCCTGGACGCCGCCCGCACCATCGTGAAGTCCGGCGCCGCAGCCAAGGCCGTGTGGCCTTCCCCGGCCAGCGATTTCTTCCAGTCCTGGTTCGACTTCTACCCCTTCTACGCAGCCAACTCGCAGGGCACCCCGCTGGTCAAGGACGGCAAGGCCACCTTCGACAGCGACCAGGGTAAACAGGTCGCCACCATGTTCCAGACCCTTTACAAGGAGAACCTGGCCTCCAAGGAGGTCTACCAGGGCGATTCGTTCGCCGAGGGCAAGGCCGCGATGTCGCTGGCCGGCCCGTGGGCCATCGCCGCGTACAAGGACAAGGTCAACTGGGGCGCGGTCCCGGTTCCGGCAGCGCAGCCGCAGACTGACGGGGCCACGTTCTCCGACGCCAAGAACATCGGCATGTACTCCGCCTGCAAGAACCAGGGAACGGCCTGGGACGTCCTGAAGTTCGCCACCAGCAAGGAAGAGGACGCCAAGCTCCTCTCCGGAACCGGCCAGATGCCCATGCGCAAGGACCTGACCAGCGTCTACGCGGACTACTTCGCCAAGAACCCGCTGTACAAGCAGTTCGCCCAGCAGGCGGCCCGGACCGTTGAAGTTCCGAACGTGCCCAACTCGGTGGAGGTCTGGCAGACCTTCCGGGCGGCCTACGCCAAGTCCGTGATCTTCGGCAACGAAAGCATCGACGACTCCTTCAAGGGCGCAGCGGACAAAATCAACCAACTGGTAGCCCAGAAGTAGCGGTGAGCCCCATGTCACTTCGTTCCGTCCGCGGCGGGCCGCCCGCCGCGGGCCCGGCCGGGCGGACACCGGCCCCTCGGCCGGCGGCAAGGAAACGCCCGGGTTTCCTTGGGCGCCAGCCGCTGGGCCTGCTGTTCAGCGCCCCGTACGTTATCTACATCCTCGGCGTCCTGGCCTACCCGCTGGGGTACGCAGTGTACATCTCCTTCCACGACTTCTTCTTCACCGCCCCCGGGGTACAGGTGGACCGGCCGTTCGTGGGGCTGGATAACTACGTCACGGTCCTCTCGGACCCCGCCGTCCAGCGTTCCTTCGCGAACATCGGCGTTTTCCTGATCATCAACGTACCGCTGACCGTCGGGCTGTCCCTGGTCCTGGCCAACGCGCTCAACCGCGTCAGCAGGCTCAGGACCTTCTTCCGGGTCAGCTACTACGTCCCGTACGTCACGGCGAGCGTCGCCGTCGTGGGTGTCTGGCTCTTCCTGTTCCAGCAAAACGGCCTGGTCAACGGGCTGCTGGGGCCGCTGGCCCCGAACCCGTCATGGCTGACCAACTCCTGGCTCGCGATGCCCACCGTGGCGCTGTACGTGACGTGGAAGCAGCTGGGATTCTTCATCCTGCTGTACCTGGCCGCGCTGCAGAACATCCCGGATGAACTCTACGAGTCCGCGTCCGTGGACGGCGGAAACAAGTGGGTCCAGTTCTGGAACATCACCGTTCCGGGCGTCCGTCCGGCCAGCGTGCTGGTGACCCTGCTGGCCACCATCACCGGGGCGAACCTCTTCACCGAACCGTATCTGCTCACCGGCGGCGGCGGTCCGGACGGGGCCTCGGCGTCGCCGGTGTTCCTGATGTACCAGAAGGGCATCCTGCAGGGAAACCCCGACGTCGCCGCCGCACTCGGCGTCGTGCTGGTCATCGGTGTACTGCTTATCGCTCTGATCCAAAAACGCCTCGTGGGCGGAAAGGAGGACTGACAATGTCGACTCAGGACACTTCAACCGGCCAGGCCTCCGGGGTGGAGAAGCGCAGGAACCTCGGCGTGGGCAGCTTCGTGCTGCTCGCCGTCGGCGCCTTCGTCTTCCTCTTTCCCTTCTACTACATGTTCATCGGGTCCCTGCAGACCTCCCCCGACACGTCCGTGGGCGGTGCCTTCCCCAACCCGGGGAACATCACCGGAGAGAACTACACCAACATCAACAACTCCATCGACCTGCTCAGGGGCCTGGTCAATTCGGGGATATTCACCGGCGGTGTGATCTTCTTTACCGTCGTCTTCGGCCTGCTGGTGGGCTACGCCCTGGCGCAGATGCAGTTCCGCGGCAAGGGCCTGGTGTTCGGCATGATGCTGCTGGTCCAGATGATCCCGTTCCAGCTGCTCCTGATCCCCCTGTACGTCATGATCGTGCGGGACTACGGGCTCGCGGACACCTACATCGGCATGATCCTGCCGTTCGCGATCAACTCGACGGCGGTGTTTGTGTTCCGCCAGTACTTCCTGCAGCTGCCCTCGACGCTGTTCGAGGCCGCCCGCATCGACGGTGCGTCCGAGCTGCGGATCCTCTGGCAGATCGCCGTTCCCCTGGTCCGGCCCGCCATCGTCACGGCCGTGCTGCTGACTTTCATCGGCCCGTGGAATGAGTTCCTGTGGCCGTTCCTGGTCACCAAGGACCAGTCCCTCCAGCCGCTGGCCGTCTCACTCGCCAACTACATCTCCAACATCGCCGCGACGGCATCCAACCCGTTCGGCGCCATCCTGGCCGGCGCCTGCGTCCTGGCGGCCCCCGCCGTCGCGCTTTTCATCTTCTTCCAGCGCCAGTTCATTTCCACCAATATCGGTTCCAGCGTAAAGGGCTAATCCATGACCTCCCCCCAAACTTCCGCACTGCCCACCGTCCCGTTCACCCTCACCCGCGCCGGCGTCATTATGGCCCCGGAGCCCGGCAACGAGTTCGAGGCCGAAGGCGTCCTGAACCCGGCCAGCGGCCGGGGGCCCGACGGCGCCCTGTACCTCCTGCCCCGGCTCGTCGCCGAGGGCAACGTCTCCCGCGTGGGCTTGGCGAAGGTGACCATCGGCGACGACGGCGTGCCCACCGGCGTCGACCGCGAGGGCATTGTGCTCGCCCCCGACGAGGGCTGGGAACGCGGCACCAACAACGCCGGCACCGAGGACCCGCGCACCACGTGGGTTCCGGCGCTCGGCAAACACCTCATGACCTACGTGGCCTACGGTCCCCTGGGCCCGAGGCTGGCCTTCGCCGCCTCCAAGGACCTGCGCAGCTGGGAACGGCTGGGGCCGTGCCACTTCGGCTACCAGCCGGACCTGTCCATGGACCTGAACCTCTTCGCCAACAAGGACGCGGTCTTCTTCCCCGAACCCGTCAATGACCCCGACGGCGTCCCGTCCTTCGCGATGCTGCACCGGCCCATGTGGGATCTGGGATGGATCCGGGACGGCGAAGGCGAACACCTCCCGGCCGGCGTTACCGACAACCGGCCCGGCATCTGGATCTCCTACGTTCCGGTCGCCGAGGTGGAGCAGGACCTGCGCAACCTGGTCCACATGCGCAACCACCGCCAGGTTGCCCTGAGCGAGTTCGACTTCGAGGCCCTCAAGATCGGTGCCGGCCCCGCTCCCATCCGGGTGGACGAGGGCTGGCTGCTGATCCACCACGGCGTCTCCGGGGTGATGGCCAAATCGGACTTTGCCCAGCAGCAGAACGTGAACTACGTGGCCGCCGCCATGATCCTCGACGCCGAGGACCCCTCCAAGGTCATCGCCCGCAGCGACAAGCCCCTGCTCGCGCCGGAAACCGCTGAGGAGAAGGCCGGCATCGTCCCGAACGTTGTCTTCCCGACCGCCATCGAGAAAATCGGCGAGCAGCTGTTCGTCTTCTACGGCATGGCCGATTCAAAAATCGGCGTAGCCCGGCTGGACCGCGTCTAGAAACCGCCCCTTCGGACGCCTGCCCGCCCCGCCCCACCGCCCTAGGAGCCAGACATGACCCGCTTCACTGTTCACGCACGCCTGAGATGCGCCCCGATCGCAGTCGTCGCCTCCTTGTCCATGCTCCTGGCCGGGGTGGGGCCGGTTTCGGCGGCGCCGCAGGCCCCTGCCGCGCCGCAGACACCGGCCCCCGCGCCGCACGTCCCCTCCCCCGCCCGGCGGGCCCCGCTGACGAACTTGTCCCACCTGAACTTCCTGCTGGACACCGTTCCGCTCCGGGCGGTCGCGGGACACACCACGTACCAGATCGCCGACCGGCCCGCCGCGCAGGCGCCCTGGACGTACGCGAATAAAAACGCCGACGGCACCTACACCCGGGTTGGCGGTGGTACCAGGGACGCCGCCTCGGGCCATTGGAGCCAGGGCGCGTTCAACGCGGACGACATCGCCCGGACCGCCGTCGTGTACCTCCGCCACTGGCGGCAGACCGGGGACGCCTCCAGCCGGGAGCGCGCCTTCGAGGTGCTGCGTTCGCTGACGTACCTGCAGACCACCACCGGGCCCAACGCCGGTAACGTGGTCCTGTGGCAGCAGCCCGATGGGACACTCACGCCCAGCGCCACGCCTGCCGAACTCCCGGACCCCAGCGACTCGGCCGAGTCGTACTGGCTGGCCCGGACGGTGTGGGCGCTCGGTGAAGGCTACGCCGCGTTCAAGTCGGCCGATCCCCAGTTCGCTGCCTTCCTGCAGGCCCGGCTGAAGCTCGCCGTCACCTCCCTGGCCGGTCAGTCACTGGCCAAGTACGGGCGCTACGACGTCGCCGACGGCGCCAGGGTTCCGGCCTGGCTGATCACCGGCGGCGCGGACGCCTCCGCGGAAGCCGTGCTGGGGCTCACCGCCTACACACGGGCAGCCCCCGACGACGGCGCGGCGGCCGGTGCGCTGGCCAAACTCACCGAGGGCATCGCAGCGATGTCCGCCGGATCCGCCGGGCAGTGGCCCTTCGGGGCGATACTGCCCTGGAACCAGTCCCGGACCCTGTGGCACGCCTGGGGCGGCATGACGGCGGCCGCCGTCGCCGACGCGTCAAAGCAGCTCAAGCGTCCCGACCTCCTGGCCGCGGCGGTGCGCGACTCCGCACAGTTCACCCCGCAACTGCTGGCCGCGGGCGGACCGGACAACGCCTGGAGCCCGGTCCCGGGCGAGGCGCAGATCGCCTACGGCGTGGACTCGCGGATCGAAGGACTGGTGGCAACTGCCAAAGCAGCTGACGCACCCGGCCTAATCGACGTTGCCGCCGTCGCGGCCGGCTGGTACTTCGGCGCCAACCGCAGCGGGAAGCCCGCCTATGACCCGGCGACGGGCACCGCAATCGACGGCATCGAAACCGACGGCCGCATCAACCCCAACTCCGGCGCGGAATCCACCATCCATACCCTGCTGTCCATGCTCACCCTGGACGCCCGCCCGGCGCTCAAAGCCAAGGCCCTGGGGATCAGCCGCACCACCGGCACGGACGGCCTCCGGGTAGCCGAAGCCGAATCCGGAACCGTCACGGGCGGCACGGTGGTGAAACCGGCCTCCTCATGGACCGGCGAGGCCAACTGGTCCGCCGGCGCCTACGTCGCCCTGAACCCCGGCGGCTCGGTGGTCATCCCCGTTTCCGCATCCCAGCAGGCACGCAACGTCTACGCCGTGGTCAATCAGCGCCCCGCACCGTCCGGCACCGCCTCCTGGAAGGCCCGCGGAACAGTCCTGGGCAGCACGGCCAACGGAGGGGCCGGTGCGCAGGGCATTACAGCGGCCCCCGGCATCCTCTTCCCGTTCGCCCTCGGCCGGCCCCTGCCGGCCGGGGCGACCAGCGTCACCGGAACAACCGGAGGCGACGCCGCGATCGACGCGGTCCTGCTGCAGCCCCTGGTCTCCACGGTCTCCGTAGCTGGCCCGGCGGGTGACTCCACGCTGTACATCAGCGCCGCCCCGCAAAGCACCACCCGGCGCGTGCCCGTGCCCAGGGGCTTCCACCTGCAGCAGGAGGCCTTCGACGCGACCGGCTGGCCTGTCAGCCCCGCCCCGGACCGGACCGGCGAAGACCGATCGGGCCGCATCACCGTGGCCCCCGGAGGGTTCACCTGGGTGAACCTGGTCCGGAACTGACACCTCACTCCTACAGGAAGAACCCCATGCAGAAGATCACCACCGAGGCCCTGCGCATCACCTATGAAGCCGCGCTCACGTTCAGCAACCCCCTGACCGACACGATCTCGACCGACCAGTTCTCGGCCGAGTATCCGGAGCATCCCGAATGGGCAATCGGCCCGTTCCGCAAGGACGATGCGCTGACCTTCCGCCAGGTCGAGGACTGGGAGGACCCCGTCGGCATCGGCTGGACCGCGGACTCCATCTTCAACCCCTCCCTCATGGAGCGCGACGGAAAGCTCTACCTTTTCTACCGGGCTTCTCCACGCAAGGAATCGGTCTCCAGCCGCATCGGCGTCGCCGTCTACGATCCGGCGGCCGGGTGGCTGGATAACCCCGCCAACCCTGTGGTGTACCCCACGCTGGATAACGAGATCCTCGGATGCGAAGACCCGAAGGTTTACCGGGCCAACGGCCGCTACTACATGTTCTATAACGGGATCTGGACGATCGACCGCTCCGAGGCGGACGCCGGCCAGGACCCCGAGGTGTATCCCCTGGGCGACGTCGGGTGCGACATCAACGTTGCCGTCTCGGATGACCTCATCCACTGGGAGAAGCTCGGGCTGGCAGTCCCCCACAAGGTTTCCCGGTTTTGGGCCAAGGGCGCCGTTATCCCCCGGAACGCCCGGGGTGAAGCGGTCAAGATCGACGGGCAGTACCTGATGTACCTGTCCGAGGGATGCGGCGGCACTACCCATGTGGGACGTTCCACCGACTTCGAGACCTGGACCTTTGAGCCGCAGGACTACCTGGACCTTGGCCCGCTGCAGGGCTCCCTGCACGAAGTGGCCTGCGCCATTGTCGATGAGGACAACGGCGCAGGCACCACCCTGGTCCTGGACTTCTTCTACGGCGACGCCTACGGGCAGTTCTCCGCGGCCCAGGCCCTCTACGACGTGCGGCAGCCCTTCACCCAGAAAGCCGTGCACCGGGGAGGTTCCCTGGCGTGGGGCGGCCTGCTCAAATTCGACGGGACCTGGATGTTTGCCCAGGGCTGGGATGCCCCGTCCGGTTCCCGGGAAATGTACTTCTACCGCGCCGTCCCCGGGAACAGGCCTAAGACCAGGGCTGGCGCGGCCTAGAACTCGGTCGTCCCCCGGAGCTGCCGCGGGCGTCCGTCCGGGTCGACGATGAAGCGGTTGATGGGATCGGCCCAGAGCCGTTGGAGCGCGGTTACCGGTTCCAGGACGTGGCGCCGTGCCTGTCCCGGCGGGCGGGCCGCGGTGTGGCCGGTCTGGTGCCAGCGGTCGAGGGCCGCTACTGCGCCATTCCAGAGCTCCAGTCCGCGCGCCGGATCCTGGAGCCGGGGATCGTCCTGGTCCATTCCCAGATGTTCGGCCCAAAGCTGGCACCGAAGCTTGTGCGCCAGGGAAACGGCCGGGGCGGGGCCGTCGTTTGCGTCAGGGCCGTTGGCCTGGCTGTCTTCAGGGCCTGCCTGTTCGCCGCTGGGCGTGGTGTCCACCACGGCGCAGGTGAGCTCACTGTCCGTGGTCCACGACCGGCGGTTGAAGTTATCCGAGCCGCAGGTAAACCAGGTGTCGTCGATGATGCAGATCTTGGCGTGGATGTAGATCGGTGTTCCCGCACTGTTCTCCAGGTCGAAGATGCCCACCCTGTCCGGCGCCGCCCGGCGCAGGGCACTGATGGCGCGGGCCTGCCCGATCCGCTTTGCCGGTCCTGCCACCGGGCCATCCGTATCGGGATACCGGGGCACGACGACGATGACTGTCAGGTCCGGGTTCCGGCGCAGGGCGGCGGCGATGCCTGCGGCAATCTCCGCGGACCACAAGTACTGGTCCTCGATGTAGATCAGCGAACGGGCGCGGGCGAAAGCCTTCGCGTAGGCGCGGGCAATACTGCGTTCCCCGGCCGGCGCGAAGGGCAACGGCGGGCGTTTCACGCCGTACGTGCGCAGCAGCTGCACGGCGTGCGGGCCCGCCGGCGGCGGCGGGGGTGCAGTCGCCGGCAGCGGTCCAGGGTGGCGCGGCATCCGGGCCAGGCGCTGCAGCAGCATCCGGTAGGGGGTGTGCCGGTCCAGAGGATGGGGGTCGTTCCACCGTTCGGCGAAGACCGCCAGCACGTCGGCCACCACCGGGCCCCGCAGTTCCAGGGCGGCATCGTGCCAGGGCGGCCGCTTCCCGTACCGGGCATCCATGGTCACGGCCTGCGGGTCCCCTTTATGGCCGGCGTCGTCGCGGCGGCTGTGCGAGAGGTCCAGGCCACCCACAAAAGCAACATCCTTCGACGGGTCGTGGCGGCGTCGGATGACGAACATCTTTTGATGGTGCGAACCGAACAGCCGGACGCGCTGGTCCAGCAGCACCTCGCCGCCGGCCTCGTTAATCTCTCGGCCCAGGAGCTCGTTGGAGCGGCCGCTGATCGGGGCCGAAATGCGCTCTCCGTGGGATCTCCAGACCAAGCCGCGGACTTCCACTCCCGCCCGCGCGAGGCCGGCGAGGACATCCCCGATCGTCGGCCCGTCCGGGAGCAGCCGTTCATCGGCGTCGCCCCGCCAGTCGGTGAACCAGACACGATCGCCTGCCCGCAGGGCCGTCAGCTCCGCATGCAGCCGGGCGAAGTAGGCGGCACCATGGACAAGGGGCGTCACCAGGTTACCCTCGGACCACTCCCGTCCACCGTCCACGCCGGTGTGCACGTCGGAGGCCTGGTTCCCCCGCTCAGACCGGCTAAGGAACCAATGACCCGGGTCTTTGTCCATTCGGTGCACTTTACGGGACGCCGGGGCACACGTCTGCCCCGCGGCTCCGGAAACCCACCGTTGGTTTCGCGGGTATCGGGACGTATCGTTGACTATCGTTCGCTATTCACTAAGGAGAGCAACATGCGTAACTCGTTCCCGGCCGGCGGCTTCGGCGGCCCCAACATTGACGGCATGTGGCAGGCTGTCGAAGAACTTCGTTCACGCTTTGAAAAACGCTCCGGCACCCGCGCGGGACGGGGCGAGGTGCGCTCGGCCGTGCTGGCCCTGCTGGCGGAGCGGCCGATGCACGGCTACCAGATCATCCATGAAATCGAGGAGCGCAGCGGCGGCAGCTGGAAGCCCAGCGCCGGCTCCGTTTACCCGACCCTCCAACTGCTCGCCGACGAGGGTCTGATCCTCGCGGAGGAGTCCAACGGCCGCAAGATCTATTCCCTGACCGAGGCGGGCCGGGAAGATGCTGCCCACGCCGGGGCGTCGTCTCCCTGGGAGGCGGCCGACGGCGGGTCCGGCACCGGATTCGCCGCCCTGCCCAAGGCCGGCGTCGAGCTTGCCCAGGCAGCGTCGCTGGTGGGCCGGACCGGCACGCCGGAGCAGGTGCAGCAGGCGGTGGCAGTGCTCAATGACGCACGACGCCGGCTGTATTCGATCCTCGCCCAGGACTAGGGGGTGACGTCTGGCCGCCGGGACCGAGCAAATCCGGTGAGCGGCGCCGGGAACACCCGCGCCCGCTACCGCCGCATCCTGCGCTTCGCCGCGTGGCATCTTTCCAAGACGTGGTGGTTTGAGCTGTTCCTCCCCCGCATTGGGCTGGGCGGAATCACCGAGCGCACCAGGTCAAAAAGAATGCAGGGCTTCGCGGAGCGCTTCCACGCGCTCGCCCTGGACCTGGGTGGGCTCATGATCAAGGTGGGCCAGTTCCTGTCCTCCCGGCTCGACGTGTTGCCACCCGAGATCACCAAGGAACTCGAGGGGCTCCAGGACGAGGTTCCTCCGGTGCCGTTCGCGGACATCCGTGCCCTCGCCGAAGCCGAGCTCGGCGCGCCGCTGGAACGTGTTTTCGCCTCCGTCGAGGAGACGCCCATCGCCGCAGCCTCCCTCGGACAGGCCCACCTGGCGCGGATGCTTCCGGCGAACGCCGCCGACGCCGGCCTCGAGAGCGTTGTCCTGAAGGTGCAGCGTCCCGGCATTGATGCGATCGTCGACGTCGACCTCGCAGCCCTGCGCAAGGTAGGGGGCTGGCTCAGCCGCATCCGGCTGGTGTCACGGCGGGCGGACATGCCCGCCCTGGTGGAGGAATTCGCGCAAACCAGCCTCGAGGAAATCGATTACCTGCATGAAGCCGCGAATGCCGAACGCTTTGCGGCCGAGTTTACCGACGACCACAGGGTGGACGTTCCCGCCGTGGCCTGGGAGTGGACCACACGCCGTGTGCTCACCCTGGAGAACGTCACCGCCATCAAGATCACGGACGCCCAGGCCCTTCGTGCGGCGGGCATCGATCCCGCGGAGGTCGCTCCGGTGTTCGCGTCGGTCATGTTCGAGCAGCTCTTCACCAACGGCTTTTTCCATGCCGATCCCCACCCCGGCAACATCTTCGTCACGCCGGCATCCGATCCGGCGGCAGGGCGTCCCTGGAAGCTGACGTTCATCGACTTCGGCATGATGGGCGAGGTCCCGCCCGGCACCCGCAGCGGACTGCGGAAGCTGCTGATCGCCGCCGCCTCGCGTGACGGCCAGGGACTCGTGGCGGCGATCAGCGACATCGGCGTGCTGGTCCCCTCCGCCAACAGGGCCGAACTCGAGCGGGCCATGACGCACCTCTTCGCACGCTTTGGCGGGATGGGCTTCGCCGAACTTCGCGAGGTGGACCAACGCGAGTTCCTGGAATTCGCGGTGGAGTTCGGTGACCTCATACGCTCCCTGCCATTCCAGTTGCCCGAGAATTTCCTGCTCATCATCAGGGCCATGTCCCTGACCTCGGGCGTGTGCAGTGCATTGGATGCACGGTTCAATCTGTGGGACGCGGTGGAACCGTTTGCTGGCCAGCTGCTGCGCGACGAGCGCGGCAATATCGTGCAGGATGTGGCCCAGCAGGCGCTCGACGTCGCGGGGGCAGCCCTGCGTCTGCCGAAACGCCTCGACGGGCTCATCACCCGCTTCGAAGACGGGTCAGTTTCAGTCTCCAATCCGCGGCTGGAGCGTCAGATGGCGCGGCTGGACCGGGCTGTGCAGCGGGCGGGATCGGCGGCGGTTTTCGGCGCGCTGCTGGTGGCGGGCTCGATCGTTCTCGCCGACGACGGTGTGCTCGGCCGGGTGCTGATGATCGCCTCAGTCGTTCCGCTGCTGCACGGGCTGTGGGCCGGGCGCCGCAGACTCTGACGTCACGCCGTCGACGGCGACGGCGGGCCCTGCCTACTTGGCGGGCCGTCGGGTGAAGATCAGGTGGACCACGCCCTGCGGGGACGCGGTGGCTTCGATGTCAAAGCGCTGTTCGAGTTCTTCGAGGCCGTCCCAGAGCCGTTCCCCCCGGCCGAGGACGATCGGCACAAGAACGACGTGCATGTGGTCGATCAGGTCAGCCTCAAGGAACTGCCGGATCGTGCTGACGCCGCCGCCGATCCGGATGTCGAGGTCGCCGGCCAGGGCGCGGGCCTGCTCGAGCGCGGAAACGGGGTCGGCGTCGACGAAATGGAACGTTGTCCCGCCTTCCATTTCGAGGACCGGCCGGGGGTGGTGGGTCAGCACCACCACGGGCGTGTGGAAGACCGGGTTATCGCCCCACCAGCCCTTCCATTCCTCGTCGGCCCACGGCCCGCGCTGGGGACCGAATTTGTTCCGCCCCATGATCTCCGCGCCGATCCCGGGACCCCATGCGCTGGCGAACGCCTCATCGACACCCTGGGATCCCTCGCCTTCCCCGGGGAGCCCCATCTGCCGGAAGGTGCGCGTCTCGAAGGCCCATTTCATCAGGCGCGAACCCGCGTGGCCGAAGGGTGCCTCGAGCTGCTGGCCCTCGCCGGTGCCGAAGCCGTCGAGGGAAACCGAGAAATTGTGCACGCGGACGAGGGACATGGCATCTCCTGAAGATTGGCGGGTCGCCCTCACCTTATGGTGATCCTGCACCGCGGCTCAAGACCCGACGGAGGATGAACTTCCCGAGGCCCGTTGCGCCACGGTTCCGGGCCTAGCCTGCGGTACCCGCCTTGGCGGCGTAGGCGGTCGCTTCGGCCCGCACCTGGCGAATGTAGGCGCCGGACTGGTTATACGAATAGATGGCGTCGGTCCACCCCTGGTCTGTGCTGAGGTCACGGCCGTGGTCGCAGAGATAGGTGGCTGCGCTGAGGGCGGCGTCATCGATGTTGAACGGGTCCGCTTTCCCGTCCCCGTTTCCGTCCCGGCCTACAAGCCGCCAGGTGGTGGGGATGAACTGCATGGGCCCGACGGCGTGGTCCCAGCGCGCGTCGCCATCGAGGGCGCCTCCGTCCGTATCGGCGATGGCGGCAAACCCGTCGCCGTCAAGACTCGGGCCCACAATCGGGCCGCTCGCATGCCCGGCGGCGGTAAGGCTGCCTCCGCCGTAGGTTCCGTGCGCCGATTCAACGAAGCCGACGGCGGCCACAGTGTTCCAGCCGATGCCGCAGCCCGGAGTGGAGCTGTTAGCTGCGGACGCTGCCGCAACATAGGCCCGGAGGGCCCGGGCAGGGATCCCGGTCCCGGCCGCGGCGCGGCTCAGCCACACGGCGTCGGGATTCCGGGTCACGTTAACCGCGGAACTGATCCCGCCGGTCAGCGCTTCAAGCTTGGCCTCCGCCCGGGGCGGTGCCGAGAAAGCGGTGCGGGCGTCAACACCGGGTTGCCGGATGGCCCAGAAGGAGAATGCGGTGATGACGCCGAGGGCGAAGAGGCCGAAGACCAGCAGGCGTTTGAGGTGGAGCACTGACTAATCAAACCACCTCCGGCCGGGGGCTCTTCCGCCCGGAGCGTCTCAGGGGGTGGTGGGTGGGAATTCCGGTCAGGAAACGGCATGGATTCCGCCTCCGTGTCCTTTTTGACGCGGATTCTTGGAAGTTCTTGCTAATATCACCATCGATTGGGCATCCGCTCGTCGAAAAGGGCAAACCCGGTGCGAGCCGGGGACGCAAAGCCACGGGACCCTCGCGGTCAGCCGGGCTACCGAACAGCAAAGGTCAATGGCATGCTCCCTCTGCCCACGTTTAGGCCCCTCCCAGCCCTGCGCGGCCTGGCCGTTGCATCCTACTGCGGCGCCCGCCAGCAGTAAACGTCCCGTTCAGCCAGACGCGTGCGGCTATGACATATCTGCAGCCACGGGCCGAAGACGAGTTTTGGGGGAATTGATGAGTATGACCGGCAATCTGGTACCCGGATCGTCCACGGGTATCACTCGCGTTTTATTGCGGGTTGTTGAAGAGGAGGCCGGTGCGGCTGGTGTCGACCGGATTCTGCACCGGGCCGGACTGAGCGACCGGAGGGACGTGCTCGAAAGTGCTGTGGGGAGAATTTCCTACACGGAAAAGCTGCGGCTCTTCGAAGCGGCCGCCGACGAACTGGCCAACCCCAGGATCGGGCTGCGGCTCGGTGCAACCTACTTTCAGGATCCGGGAATGGAGCGGTGGCGGCACCTGGGCCGTGAATATGGCTCGCCGGCAGTCGCGTTCCGCAGCGTCTCCCCCTTCTCGACGCGGGTTGATTCCGCGACGTTGCTCACGTGCGAACGGTCCGACGACGGCTCGGCGTCAATCAGCTGGAAAGTGCTGCCGCCTTACCAGCCCAACCGGGTCGACTGCGACAGCCAGATCGGCTTCCTCGCCCAGGTACCGGTCCTGTTCGGGTTGGCTCCCGCGCGGGTGGAGCACGGAAAGGGCTGTCAGGCGGACGGCGCAACCGAGTGCCGCTACGACATCAAGTGGGCCGTGTCCCCGCTCCAGCGCCTCAGGTCCCTGCTGCAAAAACCCGCCCGGAGTGAACCACCCGCCGACCACCGCTCGAAGACCGAACACAGGCTGAGGACTCTAGAAGGGGCCGCATCGGACCTCGCGAACAGCGAGTCCCTGGAAGACATTCTTGACCGCATCCTGGACCGAACCGACAGCGCGGTGCACGCACCGGGCCACCTGCTGGCCGTCCGAACACCCGCAGGGGGCCGGCATGTCCGGACGCGTGGATTGGGAGACGTGTTGGCAGCGGCACTGGACGGGACCGGGATCTCGCTTTCCCGCGACTCACCCGCCCTCGACGGGCTGCCTGTGGTGAGTGTTCCAGTCGAGTCCGGAAAGCATTCTTACGGAATCCTGGCCGCCGTGGCGCACAGCGGGCAACAATTCTTTCCCGGTGACACCGAGGCCCTGGCGGCCTACGCACGACACGCCGCCGTCAGCCTCGACATCGCCGGTGTTGTCGCGGAGGCCCGGGAACACGGCGAAACGGCGCGCCTATTGTTGGATGTTTCGAATTCTCTGGCCGAACACTCCACGGTGCCGTCTTTGGCCAATTCCATCGCCGACGCCGTGCCGGCCCTGTCGGGTGCCGACCGGTCGGCGATCGCACTGTGGGATCCCGAGACGGGCCGCGTACGCATAGCAGGCATGAGCGGCTGGCACGGCGGGCTCGCGGACCGGCTGGCCGCATATATCGTCGCCGCCCAGGATAGCCCGGAGCTGACGGAGCTGGTCGCCACGTGCGCACCGATGCTGGTGACCAAGGCCGGGTCGGACTGGGCGCGGGGCATGCTGGAAGAGTTCAACATTTCGGCTCTGGCCGCGGCCCCCATTATGGCCGGGAACCAGCTCGCAGGGATCGTACTGGCGCACTGGGTGGGGCCGGGCCCTGCGAGCCTGGAGGGCTCCGTCAGCGAACGCCTGGGCGGGCTGGCAGCTTTGGCTGCCATCTCGCTGGAAAAGATCCGGCTTCTTGAGGATGCCCGCCGACAGGCCCTGCATGATCCGTTAACCGGTTTGCCCAACAGGGCCCTCCTGGAGGACCGGCTGGAGGCTGCCCTCGCCAGTGCCGCCCGCACGGGAAGCCAGGTGGGCCTTCTCTTCTGCGACGTCAACCGGTTCAAGAGGATCAACGACGGCCTCGGCCACAGCGCCGGCGACACTGTACTCCGGCATATCGCTGCCCAACTGGTGGGCACCGTTCGTGACGGAGCTACCGTGGCCCGGTACAGCGGGGATGAGTTCGTCGTCCTGGTACCCGAGATCGACACGTTGTCGGACCTCGACCGGATTGCCGACGAGATCCGGTCGAGCCTGGCCCACCCGGTTGAGATCGACGGCAGGAAGGTCTTCCTCGACGTCGCCATTGGATGCACGGTGGGCGGCGCCTCCCCTGGCGGTGACCCTGGCTCGCACGCTGAATCGGGCCGGCGTCTGGTCGCGAAAGCGGACTTTGAGATGTACGGGCGAAAGCACGGGCGCGTGGCCACACTCCGCCCAAGGTTCAGCGCCAGGACTACCTGCGGCTCGAGAGCGATCTGCGGGGCGCAGCCGCCCGCGGTGAGCTGCGCGTTCATTTCCAGCCGCAAATTGACACGATCACTAAAGCCGTAGTCGCCGCGGAAGCGCTCGTCCGGTGGGAACACCCCGACCTCGGCTGGCTGGCACCGGGCGAGTTCATTCCGCTGGCCGAAGACAGCAACCTGATCGCCGAGGTCGGCGCCCATGTGCTCTCTGAGGCCTGCCGGACGGGCGCCAGCTGGCAGGCAGCCGGCCACACAATCGATATAGCCGTGAACGTGTCCTCGGCCCAACTCAGCGACGCCGGCTTCCCCGCCCTCGTCCGGGAAACCTTGGCACAAACCGGGTTCACTGCCGCCGCCCTCACCTTGGAGGTCACCGAGTCCCAAGCTATGACCGACTCCCCCGTGAACGACCGCAACCTTCGGGAACTTCGCGAACTCGGCGTGGGAATTTCCATCGACGATTTCGGGACGGGCTTTTCTTCCTTGGCCCAGCTCCACAGGTTGCCGGTCACAGAGGTCAAGATCGACCGGTCGTTCGTCACCCGGCTCGGCGAAGACGGTTCTGACGCCTTCGTCGCCGGAATCCTCGGACTCGCCAGGGGCCTTGGCCTGCTGGTCGTCGCGGAGGGGGTCGAGACGGCTGATCAGCTCTCCGCCCTGACCCGCATGGGCTGCGACCGGGCCCAGGGCTACCTTCTCGGCAAACCCATGGAGGCCCGGGACCTGGAAAAACACCTTGGACGGACGTGTCCCGCCCCGCCCGTCAAAGAACAGGCCACCCCCGCTCCCGTCGGGGTCACCTGGACGCTCACGACCGACGCCAGGGAGGCCCGGCAACTCATTCAAGCAGCCGCCGGAGCAGCCGGCTACAGGGTAGAACCGAGCGAGGGGAACGAACTCCGGCTCCACGTCCCCCGGTCTATCCGCCGCCGTCGTCGTCCTGCGCGGTTGGCCGGTACCGTAACAGCCGCCGGACAGCGCACCGATGTCCGCTGGACTTCGGACGACGCCGGTCCGGAACTCCACGCTGTACTGCTTGAAGCCGAGGAGCATCTTCCGGAGGGGCTCGTGTACTCCCACGGCCTCAAGAACGCAGCGGAACGTGCGGGGCTTAAATTCGACGACAGACACGCCATTCGCCGGATCGTCAACCTCCTGGACGCACACGACGTCGTCCGCGCGGCAGGGCGGGGGCACCTTAACGGCGCCGTCGGCTTCCTCGTCCTCACGCAGACGAGGCTCATCTTCGTCCCGGATGGACCAGACGCCGCCAGTGGGGTCACCGACCTGCCGCAGACCTCGATCGAGTCGATCCAGCTCGGCAAGCGAAGTTCCGGGGAGATCCTGAAAATTTCAGCGGCGGGACGAATCCTGGAGGTCAGCCGGCTCGGGCACGGGGAAGGCCACGGCATAGCAAGAAGCTTCCGGGAGATCGGGGCCGAACGTCAACGCACCCCGGAGTAGCCCACGGCATCATTCCGCTAAGGCTTTAGCACCACTTTGATGCAGCCGTCTTCCTTCTTCTGGAAGAGCTCGTAGGCGGCTGCGGCCCCGTCCAGGGCGACCTCGTGCGTTTTGAGGTCCATGACGCCGAGCGGATCCGCGGGATCCTCCACGAGGGGCAACAGTTCTTCCGTCCACCGGCGGACGTTGCATTGCCCCATCCGGAGTTGGAGCTGCTTGTCGAACATCGTGAGCAGCGGCATCGGACTCGCCGTTCCCCCATACACGCCGCTGAGCGAGACGGCGCCTCCCCGGCGCACCGAATCTATGGCCGCGTGGAGTACGGTCATGCGGTCCACACCCGCGGTTTCCATGGCCTTTTTGGCCAGCGCATCCGGCAGGAGCCCCACAGCATGTTGGGCGAAGGCTCCGACCGGGGAGTGATGGGCCTCCATGCCGACGGCATCGACCACCGCGTCCGGCCCCCGGCCGTCCGTCATGTCGCGGAGCTGCTCGGCGATCTCGTCCGTGAAATCGACGGTTTCCACTCCGTGCCGCTCAGCCATCTGGCGGCGTTCAAGAACAGGCTCGACGGCGATGACCCGCTGGCCCAAGTGGCGGCCCACCCGGCTGGCAAACTGCCCAACCGGGCCCAGGCCGAAGACAGCCAGAGTTCCGCCCGGACGGGGGTCCGCGTATTTCACGCCCTGCCACGCCGTAGGAAGAATGTCCGAGAGGTAGAGATAACGCTCATCGGGGAGTTCCTCCCCCACCTTGATCGGCCCGTAATCCGCGTGCGGAACGCGAAGGTATTCCGCCTGCCCGCCGGGGACCGATCCATAGAGTTCGGAGAACCCGAAGAGGCTCGCGCCGCTGTTGTGGGCATGAACCTGGGTGGTCTCGCACTGGGACTGCAGGCCCTGTTTGCACATCCAGCATTGGCCGCACGAAATGTTGAACGGGATCACAACCCTGTCGCCCGGCTTGAGGTTGGTAACTCCGGAGCCAACTTCTTCAACTACGCCCATAGGTTCGTGGCCCAGGATGTCGCCGGCCTTCATGTACGGCCCGAGGACTTCGTATAGGTGCAGGTCCGAGCCGCAGATCGCCGACGACGTGATTTTGACGACGGCGTCGGTCGGCTCCTGGATCACCGGATCCGGGACGATCTCCACGCTGACGGACCGTTTGCCCTGCCAAGTTAGTGCTCTCATGCTCGCTCCTTCAATCGAAAACGGTGATTGATAAGTATGCTGACCAATTCGATTATGCCCCGACGGAACGTCCGTGTGAAGGACATCCGGATTGTTCGGCCGGAGATGAGCGCCGCCCCTGCGTCGAAGAGTGGCTGCTACGTATTGACCCGGGCGTACCCGCGGAACAGGATGGATTCAGGCCGGAATGGCTGCCGGACAACGGTCCGGCGCAGCAACCTGCCGGGCCAAAACGAGGCATGGCGGGCTTGCCTGGGGATTCTGACGCGAAGGTCCGGCAGCCGACAACGAAAGGGCTTACCGTGAGCGAAACCCCGAACACCGAGAGGCACCACGCCCAGGAACCGGCTGAAGGCGGGACAGATGTTCCGGCCGAGTTCCTGAACGAACGGCAGCACTCCGAAGAGCCTGCGGAGGGAGCCGACGCAGACGAGGCGGCCCCGCGCCGGCCGGCTGACGGCGGCACCGCAGCGCCGGGCTCCCAGGGACCGACGTCGGGGCCGCGCGAGGATTCCTGACGCGAACCGTCCCGGGAGAGCACCGACGGTGAAGACCGGTACCCGGACGGAGCTTGCCTTTCCTCGTTGTTATCCGGCCGCTGTGTCGGTGCCATTTCGGCGTCGGAGTTCCTCGACGGCGAGTTCGAACCAGCTCAACGCACCGAAAGCCGGCCGGACGGAGTCCAGGTGGACGAACAGGGCATCGACCAGTTCTGCCAGCTCTTCATCGGCCAGCGCCCGCACCGTCGGTGCGGGGTCCAGGTTCCCGTCATAGAAGTCGCAGAGGTTACGGCCGTGGAGTCGGCCACGGTTTTCTCCGGCGCCGCCGCTGGCCACGCAGGAAGGTGAGTGCCGGGTATGCCGGCCCAAGCTGATGAGGGCAGCCTTGCCGGCCAAACCCCGGGCCACGAGGGCGCCTGGGTTCCGCTGGGAGCGTTCACCAGGCTCAGCCTGTGGTTGGTGCTCCATGAACCCTCCATCGACTCCGTCGCGTAATTTTTAGCCGGCCCTGCATCCGTGGAACTAAGCCTAGGAAGAGCAGCACGTGAGGACAAGTGCCGTGTTGGGGACATACGGACGCTCGCTGGATCCGCGGGACAAAGCAGCCTCGACGGCCCGGCATACAGGGGTCTGGACGACGGCTTGTCCTGGTGGTACCTCTAATGAGGACCAAGGAATGTGGTCTGGAACTTCACAGATGAGGAGCACTGAGATGGGCGTTGGAGACAGCATCCGCAAGGCAGCAGACGACGCAATGAAAGACCTCGGCGGCAACGCCATGCCACCGGACGACGGTCAGACGCCCGAGCCCGGTGCGGAGTCCGATGGCGTTCAAGTCCATTCATCGATCAGCGAAGGCTCCAACGCCGGCGACGACGCCGGCGACGACGACGGCGGCCGCCCGGCGGATGAGGCCGCCAGGGACTCGCTCGCGGGCGACCTTACCCGCAGCATCGATCCGGACCAGGACGACCCCGGCACGGATCCCTCCGCAGAGGCGCGCCGGACAGGAAATTAGGGCTTCAAATGGTCGCCCGTTTCACCGGGCCGCGAGGAAGGACAAACGTCGCCGTTGAGATTCCCCTTGCTGAAGCGGCTGGCATCCGGCCGGCGGACCGTGGGGCCAGCAGCCTACGCCGCTGTCCTGTCGCTCATCGTCCTGGCCCTGGCCGGCGCAGTCGGTCTGGGCCTGCACCTGCCCTGGCTGTTTCCCAGCCTCGGGCCGACGGTGATGCTCTTCTTCGAGTCCCCCGAGCAGCCTTCGGCCCGGCCGGCCAATACTTTGATAGGACACCTGACCGGCCTGGCCATGGGCATCATTTGCTTCTACGCCCTCGGTCTCCATGGCAGCCCATCGGCACCCGTCGGCGGACTCACACTCCCCTACGTGGTTGCCGGGGCGCTCTCCGTCGCGCTGACGACGCTCGTGCTGACCCTGTTGCGCAAACCGCATCCTCCGGCGGGGGCGACCACGCTGATCGTGAGCCTGGGCATTCTGAGCAGCCCGGCCCAACTGTTGTCCATGGCGGGAGCCATCCTTCTAGTCACCGCGGCCGGCTGGGGCCTCAATGTGTTCCTTGGCACCAAGCCGGCCGCCCGGCATTGAGCCGCAACCGGGGCGGCCGGCACGCGAGGGGGTGCCCGGGACTTGACCCGCCGTCTCCCCTCGCAACAACCCTCGTGTCTTCTAGGAACCAGCCTGGTCAAACGCCCGCTTCGCGGCCGCCTGGGCATCAGCCAGGGCCTTGTCGGGTGCCTTGCTGCCAAGCAAAGCAGCAGCGATGGCGTTGTTGACTTCCGTCTTTATGGTTTGGCCCGCAGGCGATGCCCCAAGGGACTTTCCGGCAGGGACCACCTCGTAGTAGGTGGCAATGGTTTCGTCGAATCCTGCGTTACCGCTGGGCTTCACGTACTTTTCCCGGATCAGCTTGTCCGCCGAGGGTGAGCCAGTGAAGAGGCCGGTGTTTATCCCCCCGGGCGTCGAAGAAATCTTTTCCGCCCTGGCAGCTCCGGCCGCGGACCAGGCATCGTCGGTTACCAACGACGTCATCCACGCGCACGCGGCGTCGGCGTTCTTCGCAGCAGCAGGGATCACGAACGAGGTACCCCCGGCCACGGTGAAAGGCTTCCCGTCTTTGTCTTTAAAGGGAACAGCCGAGATGCTCAACGATTTCGAATACGGCGCGAGGACGTTGACGTACCACTGTGCATCGACCTGTGCACCGACCTGGTTCTTGACGAACTGGTTGTCTTTGCCGAACGTGTCGAACGAGTCACTGAAGCTCTTGGCCTTCGCATAGCCGCCTTGGGCGTCGTAAATTTCCTTAAGGAACGTCAACGCCTGGACGTTAGCGGGATCGTCCAGGGCTGGCGCCCCCTTGTCATCCATGAGTTTGCCGCCCTGGCCGAGGATCCACAGTTCGGCCTGGCCGCCCGCTACCGGGTCGAAGCCAAGGGTTGCCGGATTGTCGCCGTTCGATTTGTGAGCCTTGGCGACGGCGTCCAGCAACTTCTTCTTGTCCGAGGTGTCAATGCTGTCTTTGGATACACCGGCAGCCTCCAGAACATTCTGGTTGAGGATAATAGCGGCGGGCTGGTAGAACTGCGGCACGGCCCATATCTTGTCCTGATAGGTGACCTGCTGGGTCACGGCCGGATAGAACTGCTTGGCCGGATCCATGCCATGGGCCTTAAGGCATCCATCCAGAGGCTTAATAAGGCCCTTTGCGGCGTACGTGGCGACGAAGGCTCTGTCCATTTGGACGACGTCGGGAACGTCACCGCTGGCGGCTCGCGTCGTGAATTTCTGGGCGTCGAACGGGGTTTGATCCATGGTGATTTTGACGTCCCCGAGCTGCTCGGCCGCATATTTCATCCGGGCTTTACCCACATCGTCCGCGTTGTCGAAGGCCCATGCGTTCAAAGTCCCCGAGGACTCTTTCTTGAATTCCGTTGTCTCCCCGGGTGCGGCACTGCCGCTGCCGCACCCTGTCAGCCCCAGGGCGACCACGGCCAGAACCACCGAGCTCTTCTCCCACACACGCATTTGCATCCTCCCCAGTTTCCGCTTCATTGACTTCGCAGCTAGGAATTCTTCGGCGAAACGCCCCCGTAACTGCCACATTGTAAGTAAGCTTGCTAAATCGAAAGTTAGCCGAAGCAACCGACTGACGCAAGAGGTCGCCCACGCGCTGTTTGCGGGCGGCGGAACGCTGATTCGAGCCTAAGAATCAGGGATTGGGGGCCAGCGATGACCGCAAGCGCATCCGGCAAGGTCGTGCCACCAAAGGCAAAGCGCGGCGCTCGTCCGGGACGTCAGAAATACAACCGCCGCGAAGCGGTGGCGGGCTATTTGTTCATTGCGCCGTGGCTCGTAGGGTTTGTCGTGTTCATGCTCGGCGCCATGGCATACAGCTTGGTCATTTCCTTCAGCCGGTACAACCTCGCCACCAACGTGGCGCGGCCAGCCGGGACAGCAAACTACGCGCAACTCTTCGAGGATCCCAAGGTTGCTTCCTCACTAGCCAATACGCTGTTTTACGCTGTGTTGGCGGTGCCGTTGGAGATCTGCGTGGCCTTGGGGCTCGCGCTCCTGCTGAACCGGGTCGGGCGCGGCGCCGGTTTCTTTCGCACCGTCTACTACCTCCCCAAAATGACGCCATCAGTCGCCACCGCCGCAGTCTTCCTTCTGCTGTTGAACGGGAATACCGGAGCCATCAATCAGGCGCTTGGATTCTTCGGAATCACCGGACCCCAGTGGCTGATTGATCCGGCTTGGGTAAAGCCCTCAATCGTCCTCATGACCCTGTGGGGAGTCAGCGGCACGATGGTTATCTTCCTGGCGGCGCTCAAGAGCGTCCCGAAGGACCTTTACGAGGTGGCGTCCCTGGACGGCGCAGGTCCCGTCCGTCAATTTTTCTCCATAACGGTCCCCATGATTTCGGGAGCCATCTTCTTCAACGTGATTGTACTGACGATTGCGGCGCTGCAGATCTTCGATCAGGCTTATCTTCTTTTCTGGCGCGACCAGACCAGCACGGCCCCCGAGGCGTCGCTGTTTTACGGCATCTACCTCTTCCAGCAGGCGTTCCGGGAGTTCAACTTCGGGTTCGCCGCCGCCATGGCCTGGGTGCTGTTCGTCTTCATCCTGCTGATCAGCCTTATCCAGGTGAAAATCGGGAATCGGTTCGTCTACTACGAGGGGGAAAAACGCTGATGGCGACACTACGGACACAAGCCACGGCCGAACCGGCCGCCGCTGCAGAGACTTCGGTCGTTTCCTCCGGCGGCCGGCGACCCCCACGGAGGGCGCGGGGTGCACGTCCTGCGGCGGCCAGGTTGGCGCTTTGGACGATCTTGATCGTGATCAGCGGTGCTTTTCTCTACCCGCTGGTGTGGCTTATCGCGGCCAGCCTAAAGCCGCGCTCGGAAGTGTTCGACAATGCGCTGATCCCCCGCACGTTCTCACCGCAAAACTATCTGCAGGTTTGGGACCAGCTACCGCTGGTTCACTGGGTGGTCAACAGCTTCCTCATCGCAGTGCTGGCCGCCACCCTCGTCACGGTTTCCAGCGCTATGGTCGCGTTCGGTTTCGCCTACTTCCGCTTCCCCGGCCGCAGTTTCCTTTTCGGACTTGTGCTGGCCACCATGATGCTTCCGGGTGCCGTCACGATGGTCCCGCAGTACCTGATTTGGAAGAACCTGGGGGTTCTTGGCACCTGGATTCCTCTCTTCGGAATGAACCTATTCGGCTCGGCCTTCTACATTTTCCTGCAGCGGCAGTTCTTCCTCGGGCTCCCCCGCGAACTGTTCGAGGCGGCCCGAATCGACGGGGCCAGCTACTTCGGACTTTTCCGGCGGATAGCCCTGCCGCTGTCCATCCCGTCGCTGGTGGTGATCTTCATCTTCGAGTTCCAAGCGAGCTGGAACAATCTTCAGTCCGCGCTAATCTACCTGAACGCCGGTTCCGTCGAAGGCTTCACCGCGCCCTTGGGGATCGCCTACGCGATGACCAAGTACAGCCCCACCAACGGCGGCCAGGGCGACTACCAGTACGTGATGGTCGCAACGCTGCTCATTACATTGCCGATGCTGGTCCTGTTCGCCTTTGGCCAACGTCATTTTATCGAGGGCGTAGCCACAGAGGGCAGGAAAGGCTGACAAGGGGCCTGGGATAAGCGAGGGTGGACCTCGGAGACTACCGCGGAGTTGCCCCACCGGAGCCCGGCACCAGCTGTATACGAAAAACCATCGACACCTTTGCAACCGGCACCTACCGTGGTGCCATGGACATACGACCGACGAACGACCCACCTGATCCGGACCACGCAACCGCCGGCGATGAGGTGCCGGCCGATGCATTTTCCCCGGTGGTCGACCCCGATCTCACACCGGGCCCCTCTCCCGACGAGAAGCAGGCGCAGAGCCCGCATGACGAGGAACAGGCATAACAACTGCAACGGGCGCGGGGCGCTGCCTTTAGCCGCGCCGCCCTAGTCAAAGTGCGTGGTGACTTTTCCTCCGCCCGCGGATTCGACGACGGAAGCTGCTACATCGCGGAGCTTCAGGTTGCGGTGGTTCGAGGCAGACTTGATTAGATCAAACGCCTCCTGTTGCGTGCACCGGTTCTGCGCGATGATGACGCCAACAGCCATGTCGATCACCGTGCGCGACGTCATCGCCAGCCGCAGGCTCTCGGCTGCTTGGCTGTGCTGAGAGAGCAACACCGCCAATCTCAGGCCCTTGGAGGCTTGAGAGACGAACTCCTGGGCAAGGTTTACCGCTCCGCCGCCAAACGCGTTGGCTTTTTCCGAATAAAGGTTTAATCCCGCGCGGACCGTGTTGTCAGGGAGGTGAAACGGGACGGCGAGGATGGATCTGATGCCGTTAGCGGTGGCAATGGCGTTGTAGTTCGGGAAAGTCTCGTCACCGGCCAAGTCTGGAATGTGGACCAGCAATTGCCTGCGGCTGGCCATCAAACATGGTCCCTCATCGAGCTGGTACTGCAGCTCGTCGAGCTTGAGTGCCTTTTCACCGCTGCTGGCCACCGTTCCCGCCGAGCCGTGACGTAACAACGTAATTCCGCAGAACACCTCATTGCTGCCCGAGGACAGATTGGCAGCGGCATAACAGGCAAGCTCATCGAGGAAATCCGCAACATCCTGAGTCGCCAGGAGCAAGTCCTGAATTTCCGCGACCACCGGTTCCCGCCGGTCGTCGATCGGGCCGGGCATACTCGTCGGTTCCATACCTAACTATGTACCCCTCTAAGACCGGGCGGGCTACCCCGCGGACCTCAAGACCGGCACTCCGCCTGCGCCGACCGGACCCTGGATGCTGGACCCCGCCCCCACAACGCACTGTGGGCTACGAGTGTGACCTAAGTTACTTCCGCGTACAAAAGTGGTGCCCTACGATATTTTTTGGGTCAAGGCGCGGCCCGTTCGTTTTTCGTAGAGAGCTTCAGATCTATGACTACCGGCAAACTCAGCGTCACGATCTCAGTGGACCTCGACGCTTCGACTGTCACGATCCGCCCGGTTGGCACGCTGACCACGCGCAACATCCAAGTCCTCCTCACCCTTCGCCACCGGGCTGAGCGCGTCCTCCCCCAGTGCGAGGTCGACCTTGACAGCAGTCAACTTCGGTACGACGCGGCGGGCACCCTGGACGCCCTGGCCAGCTCTGGACTCCATCCGGGCGCCATGCGGCACAGCGGCAGCAACAGGTCTCAGCCCACCCTGAGGCAGGCCGCATGAACGCCATCCGTACAAGCGCCTGCGACCGTACCGTGCACTCGTATACCGGTTGGGCCGCCCTGCCGCCGCGCGAACTGACCGCACTACGACAAGCTGCGCTCACTGCGAACGGCACAGAAAACCCGGCTCTGGTATCTGAGCTTCTCGCACTGATCGACCGGGAATTAGCCAAAAGGGGGCCGAGACTCCCCCGCTCCCCACACCGGCTCTAACCGCGCCCCAGGCACCTGAAGATATGGCCGTCCATTGGGGGACGGCCATATCCCGGGAACCGCAACGCTGCATTTACGCATTCAAAAGCAGCCGCACCGTGGCCACCCCACGAGATCGCGCGGGAGATAACGGGCAACATACCGCTCCGAGCTGCCGCCTTGGACGGCGTGGGCAGGCCGAACACCGCGAACAGGGACCTGCATCGATGCGAAGCCGGCCCTACGGTATTGGTTGCCGCGGCCGCAGCGTCCGGGTAGATTTCAAGGAGTTCGCTCCTCAGTGGAGGCCAGCCGCAGCCTGGCCGGCCCTCGGCGCCTTCCGGCGTTGTTCGATCGGACCGCATTCTCGGGTACTTGATGGAATTCTCAGCATGAACAAAAACCGCCTCGAGGCCTTCAGCGACGGCGTGCTCGCCATCATCATTACGATCATGGTCCTGGAGTTGCGGGTACCCCTCGAGCCGAGCTGGGCGGGATTGGCGGACGTGCTGCCCACGTTCTTGAGCTATCTCCTAAGCTTCATATACGTGGGGATCTACTGGAACAACCATCACCACATGATCCACCTCGCTGAAAAGGTCAACGGATCCATCCTGTGGGCCAATCTGCATCTTCTGTTTTGGCTGTCCTTGTTTCCATTCACCACGCGCTGGATGGATGAGTTCGTTTTTGCTCAGGTGCCAGTATTGGTTTATGGACTCAATTTGTTCTGTGCCGCCGTCGCCTATTTTGTTCTGCAACAGTCTCTGATCCGCCAACAGGGGCACGAAGGCGCCCTCTCACGAGCCGTGGGGCGCGATTGGAAAGGCAAAGCCTCACCCCTGATCTACCTCCTTGGCATGGCTTTAGCGACGCTGCAACCGTTGCTGGGCCTCGGGCTCTATACCGTTGCAGCCCTGCTCTGGCTGGTTCCGGACCGCCGTATGGAGCATGTCCTCAAGACCACGAGCCAGGCCTAACTGCTGAACGAAAAAAGCCATGGCGTCGACGATCAAAAATAGGTCCCCTGTCCTCCGCTCGTCCTTATCCTTGCGGCGACTTTCGCACGACGGCTGTCCCGCCATCAGAGCAGCCAACTGGAAACCGTTCACGAGCGTATTCCATTCATATAGGTCTTTACGACGTCGACCTCCCGATGGAAAGCTGGCGCCATGCGGAACCTCATTTTCGCCATGAACGTGACCCTCGACGGCTATATCGCCGCACCTGGCGATGACATCGGTTGGGGCGTGCAAAGCGACGAGCTCTTCCAGTGGTGGCTGGACGTGGAGCTGGCCAACAGCCTGTCCCTGTACGGGCGAAAGCTCTGGACCGTCATGAGTTCCCACTGGCCCACCGGCGACCAGCAGCCCAACGCCACCTCCGCGGAGATCGAATTTGCGCGGAACTGGCGGGACACACCGAAGGTGGTGTTCTCCTCGACGATCGACACGGTCAACTGGAATGCCCGCCTGGTCACCCGCGACGCGGTCGCCGAGATCACCCGGCTCAAGGCCGACGACGGCGGTCCGATGAGCATCGGGGGCGCAACCCTGGCCGCGGCGGCCATGCGGGCCGGGCTCATCGATGAGTACGCACTGGTCACCCATCCTGTCCTGGTGGGCGGCGGCACACCGTTCTTTACCGCACTGGACAGCCGGGTGAACCTGAACCTGGTCGAGCAAAAGACGTTTCCCGGCGGTGTCGCCATGAGTAGGTATGAGGCTAGGCGCTGAGCGCAATCCCGAAAAGCGCCGTCGCCCGTCTGGACAACAGCCGCCACTTCCCTGGCCTGCGCGGCGCCGCGCTATCGAAATTACCGGAGGCATACTGTGATCATGAAGTTCACCACAACCATCCTAGGTAGCGGCAACAAGGCGGGCATCGAAGTCCCCGAGGAAATCGTCAGCGCTCTGGGCGCGGGCAGGAGACCGCCGGTCGTCGTCACCATCAACGGGGCAAGCTACAACAGCAGCATCGCAGTGATGGGCGGCCGCAACATGGTCGGCGTCAGCGCCGTAAACCGGACACTCACCGGAGTATCTGCCGGCGACACCGTCGAGGTCGATCTCGCGCTGGACCTCCAGCCGCGCGTCGTCGACGTTCCAGCTGACCTTGCCGCCGCTCTGGAATCGGAGCCCGAGGCGAACGCGTTCTTTGCGACACTGAACTACAGCAGCCAGCGGCGCTACGTTGAACCGCTCGCGGCCGCTAAAACAGCAGAGACCCGCTCCCGCCGAGTCGCCAAGGTGGTGACCGACCTTCTGGCCGGCAAGAAGTAGCCCGTCTGTATCCTCGGCCGCGAACGCCGCCGAAGACCAATGGCGCCTCGCCCGACCCTAACGGGAACCGTCGAAACGACGACACGGTCTCCGCTGGAGTTCATGAAAGGCGGCCGCCGGCCGGCCCGGCCGCCGTGACCGGAGCCCGTGCCGGCCCCGCTGGGTAGTCTGCTAGGGGAACCTGACGCGTGGGTCAGCGCCAGCCGAGCTGCGGCGCCACGTACTTCAGGATCGACTCGATGACGTGGGCGTTGTAGTCGACACCGAGCTGGTTCGGGACCGTGAGCAGAAGGGTGTCTGCCGCGGCGATCGCCTCGTCCTCGGCCAGCTTCGCGGCCAGTTCGTCCGGGGCACCCGCGTACGATCGGCCAAAAACCGCGCGCGTTTTCTCGTCGATGTTGCCCACTTGGTCGGAGCTGTGGCGGTCGCGGCCGAAGTATTGCCAGTCGCGGTCGTCCGTCAGTGCAAAGATGCTGCGACTGACCGAGACGCGCGGCTCCCGTTTGTGCCCCGCATCCTTCCAGGCCTGCCGGTAGAGCTCGATCTGCTCGGCCTGCTGGACGTGGAAGGGCTTGCCGCTCTCGTCGTCCTTAAGCGTGGAGCTCTGCAGGTTCATCCCGAGCTTCGCCGCCCAGATGGCCGTGGCGTTAGAGCCGGAACCCCACCAGATGCGCTCACGCAAGCCCTCTGAGTGCGGCTCCACGCGTAGCAGGCCCGGAGGGTTCGGGAACATTGGGCGGGGGCTCGGCGCCGCGAAACCCTCGCCAGCGAGCACGTCGAGCAGACGCTCAGTGTGTCTGCGGCCCATATCGGCGTCCGACTCGCCCTCAGCGGGGACGAAGCCGAAGTGACGCCACCCGTCGATGACCTGCTCGGGTGAGCCCCTGCTGATGCCCAACTGCAGCCGGCCACCAGAGATCAGGTCGGCCGCGCCGGCGTCCTCCGCCATGTAGAGCGGGTTCTCGTATCGCATGTCGATCACGCCGGTACCGATGTCTATGCGGCTTGTCCGTGCCCCAATCGCAGCGAGCAACGGGAACGGGGAGGCGTATTGCTGCGCGAAGTGATGGACCCGGAAGTAGGCTCCGTCCGCACCCAGCTCCTCGGCCGCGACCGCGAGGTCGATCGCTTGCAACAGCGCTTCCGACGCGTTGCGCGTGCCGGACTCCGGGTGGTCGGTCCAATGGCCGAAGGACAGGAAACCGATGTTTTTCACACCCAAAAAGAACATAGCGGCGGGGGTTCTTATTCCCGCGGGCCCCAGTTCGCGCCCCTCCCGCGGCACGGACCGACTCCGCGCCTGCCGCCGTTGCGGCCCGTCCGCCGCTTCCCACGGGGTCATTGGCAGGAGAGGCCGGGGGCCTTGCGGGCCTCCGTGGTCGGGGCGTTCGACGGCCGCGGGGCGCTGGCCGGTTCCAGCGCCCTGATCAAGGCACGGGGCTCCGGGAGGCTTACCAGCGCGCAAGAGGCGATCCTGGGGCTTTAATCCTGGTCTACGTCACATATCAGTACGGGTTGGAGCGTCTAAAGAGCCCGCACGCCTGCGCCGCCACCGAGGGTGTGCTCGACTCCGTCCAAGAGGATTGCCGTTTCGCTGCCACCGGCGATCGTGGCACGACCTTTCCGTGACACCTTTTGTAACTGTCAGGGCACGTCGGCAGTCGCGGACGCAACGGCAGGACCCGCTCCTGTCTGTGGCGAAGGTTGCAGATCGGTCCGGGCCAGAAGAGCGGCAACAACTTCGGCGACGAGATCTTCCTTGTCGCGCTTCTCGGCGTCTTCCGCCTGCGCGACTTCCACCCGTGCGGCTTGCCACGCCGACCAATGGCCGGAAACGAGCGCCCACAGCGACAGCGCCGAAACATAGGTCACGGAATCAAGCCAACCCATCATCAGCGAGACGGGGATCATCAGGATCCAAAAAACAGCGAGCCAGCCGTTGACCCGTCGCATGAAGATCGGGTCGCCCTGCACCATGGCCCACAAGCTTTTTACCGGCCCCAAGATCGTCCTCCTAAGGAATTTCGCGGGACAGCCCCGCCGACCGGGACGTTAGCGCGGCTTTCTGGGAAAAACCTGAATAGCTGGGGCCCGGACCTATCCGCTTCGACCCCTTCGTTACCCTTTCGAGCTGAAGCAGGGCGGCGGCAACCTAGTCCCGCCAGTCGGTCGGGAAGTCCGGGTGATTCCTGTACGCGGCGGCGAGGATACCTAGGGCGCCCCGTCGCGCCACTGCCATGCTGTCCATTGCTTCAGCGGCCGAAGAGATCCCAGCCTCCTCCGCAGCCTGCTTCCAGTCCTCGATGATTGCGCGCTTTTGGGCGCACTCCGCTAGCAGGCGCCGCGTGAGACGCGCCGCCGAAGGAGAACCCGCTTCGGCATGCGCGAGGCGGGCTTCTTCCTCGTCGATACGGTCCTCCAGGAATTCAACGATGCGCACCGGTGAATTTTGCCACATCCGGGTGCGCTCCGACGCACCGGCCACAATGGCCCGGAGCAACCGGGGGACGATGCCAACCGTTCGATCTGGGGGTTGACCCGCAATTACGCCGGCTGTACGTTGATCCGAGTTCTTCCACCCCCCAATGGCGGGAGAACGCCCCGAAGACGTCCCCGCACGTATGGTCGCGCCGACCGGTGCGGGGGCGTTTTTCGGCAGCCGTGGCGTTTTCCTCTCACCCCACAGCAAGTGCCTGCTTAGACCAGGGCCTCCAGGGATCCGACCCAGGGCTACTGTCCGTCCCGGCTCAGGCAAGCTCAGCGCTCTCTGTCCGGCATCGGCGTTCGGTAGGACAATTAATTGCGGTCCTGGGGCGACCCATTTGCATCGGAGACGACCATGCTCAATTCACTGCTCTGTCGGTTCAATATTCGGCACGATTGGCACACCGAACACGCCGACGATGGCACGCTGTATAGGCGGTGCCGACGTTGCGGCAAGGATGACGACGGAGGAGGCACCGGTAAGCCCAACCCCGGTGCGTGGGCCTTCCCCAGCTAGAAGACCTACGGGACCGCAGCGCCTGTGCAGGATCCCTTGGTGCGTCAGCGGAAGATGTTGTAGCTTCCCCAGCCGGTTCCGACGACGGTGCGGGTTCCCCAGGTTCCCTGGCGGTAGGGATAGTACGCGAGCCGGCCGTCGGTGATCCGCGCGGTGAGTCCGTGGCCGCCGGCTCCCCGAAAGCCGTCCAGGCGCGTGATGCTGTTGATGCTGTTCCAGCCGGTGCCCACGGTGCGGCGGGGTTCGGAAATGAAGCCGCCGGTTCCGGTGGAACGGTACAGCACCAGGCTACCATCGGTGCGCTTGGCCAACAGGTCTTGCGCCCCGTCCTGGTCGAAGTCGGCCATGGTGACGTACAGGCCTCCCCAGCCGGTCCCTGTCTTGATACGAGGACTGAGGGTTTTTCCGGTGCTGTTGCCGTAGTACCACAGGGTGCCCGCGGAGTCATACGCGACGACACCTGGGTATTTGTCGGTGGTGCGCCAGCGGCCGACGGTGACGTTGTAGCTGGCCCAGCCGGTTCCGATAGCTTGGGCAGGGGCAAAACCTCCGCCGGGCTTTCCGGGGTAGAAGGTCAGCCGTCCGTCCTTCCATTGGGCGATCACGTCGAAGACACCGTCCGCGTTCCAGTCGGTCACGAATCCGTGGATCAGCCCAGACCAGCCGGTACCGATTTTTTCCCGCGGCTGGAAGCCGCCCTTGCCGGTCGCCCGGTAGTTCCACAGCACGCCGTCGGACGCCGCCGCGACGGTGTCCGCGGCGCTGCCGATGGACGGGCGGAAAACTGTACCGACCGGGAGGGGAGCAAGGCGTGCAGCGTCTGTATTCAACAGCCGGTTGGGCGTGCCGACGCCCGGGGCTGCGATCACGCCGGGGCTGGCCTCGGCGGTCAACGCCGCGGCGACGGCCGCGGGGCTCAGCGCCGGGCTGTGCGACAGGACCAGGGCAGCAGCGCCAGCCACGTGCGGGGTCGCCATGGAGGTGCCGCTCATGGTGGCCGTCGCCGTCGTCGTGCCGATGCCGTCTGAGGTGATACCCACGCCCGGGGCGTAGAGGTCAACGCAGGCGCCGAAGTTCGAAAACGAGGCTTGCCGGTCCGAGGAGTCGCTCGCTGCGACCGTCAGGGCGTCCGGCAGCCGGGCTGGGGAACTGTTGCACGCGTCGACTGAGGCGTTGCCGGCGGCCACGGCGACCGTAACCCCGTCGTTGATCACCGCCTGAACCGCGGCATCCACCATAGAGCTGGCCGCGCCACCCAGGCTCAGATTCGCCACGGCCGGCACGCCGTCCTGATGGTTGGCGGCGACCCAGTCAAGGGCGGCCACCACATCCGAGTTGAAACCGGAGCCGGAGCAGTCCAAGACCCGTACCGGAATGATCGTGGCAGCCTTGGCGACCCCGTACGTCTTGCCGGCGATGGTCCCGGCCACATGGGTTCCATGGCCGTTGCAGTCACCCGTTCCGAGCCCGTCGGTGACCGCCGTCCAGCCCGCTGCGACGCGGCCGCCGAAGTCCGTGTTGCCGGCGAAAACACCGGTGTCAATCACGTACGCGCTCACGCCCGCGCCCGCGGCCGTGTAGGTGTAGGAACCGGACAGGGGCAGGGTGCGTTGATCGATGCGGTCCAGACCCCACGGTGCAGGCTGTTCGGTGTCCGAAATCTTTACGCGTGCGTCGGGCTCGACGCCGGCAACGCCGGCCGAGCTCCTCAGCTCTGCCGCCTGGGCCGCGGTGGCTGTGACAACGGCGCCGCGAACCGCTCTCGAGAAAGTGCGTCCGACGGCGATATGCCGGGACCGGAGGCTACGCACCTTTGCGGCGACGTCGGACCCGGGAACATAGCGCACCAGGTAACGGCCGGTTTCGGTCTGGCCGGTTTGCGCCGTCGCCGGGAACCCGGGCGCCGGCGGCGCGGCGATCGCGGATGCTGCCGAAGGCACCGAAAGACAGACCAGCAACATAGAGGCCAGGCAGGAGCGGAGGGTCGAGAGGCGCATTTTGATTTCCTTGAAACGGTGGGGCGGCAGGGGCAAAACCGTCATCTTCAAGGGTAGGGGCGGAGGCCAACCCGGGCCGTGGAACCGCATTAATCCTGCGGGAATCCTTTGGCACCCATAAGCCGTTCCCCCATCTCCGGGCTCGGTTCAAACGAGGATTGATGTGTCTACGCCCCGCCGCCGGCTCCCGCAGCTACGCCGGGACTCCGCCGTGTCCGGGACCGACACGATGCAGCACCGTTCACAGACAGCGGACCGGCCACGCTGGAGCGACGGGGAGCTGCCGTCGTTTCAGGCTTGCGTCGGACGCCTTTATTGTCGAGCCCGGCGGCATTGGCCCGATGCTCCCCGTTCGCTCAGTCACTTCTCGCGCCGACATGGAGGCTATATCCCTGGTCGAGATCCGAACATTTCCGAAGACGCGCCGTTGTTCAGAGGCATAAACTAGCGTCGATTCAACGGGGTGTCGAGAGGACACAGTCCAGGCTTTCGGCCGCCGGCCATCCGTGCGGCCGGTGGCGTCTTGGCGCTGTCGGGGCGCTGCCGCAGGGAGGATCGAGGAGGGACAGTGCCAGTGGGTGTGCGGGCGAAGTACCCTTCCAGGGGGCGGATTCACTGCCTGTCATCGGCAGCCGTTCATCGCTATTAGGGGGTGCCAGGGGTTCTGGGTCTTGGGAAATATTTTGGGTCAGCGCACAACGTTGCGGTGGCCCGCATCCAGGCGCTGGGTCCAACCTCGTGAATCAAGATGTTCCAGCAGTGGGATCGCGACCCGGCGTGTTGTGTCGAGGGCCTGACGGGCCTGGCTTGTGGTGAACGGCTGATCCAGGCCGGCAAGGGTGCGCATCGCAAGGGCCGGCGCCGTTGGCAGCAGCACCACGCCGTCACGCAGCCGAAGCAGGCGCCCCGCCCGTTCGGCGGCGGCCAGCTCCCGGTTGCCCAGACTGAGGTTGGCCAGCTCGTCGGCTTCCGGCGCGTGGAAGGGATGTACGGTGAGCCGGCGTTCCAACGCGGCGATCGCCGGCTCGACGGGGCCGAGTTTGTCTTTGCTGCCGGGGATCCGGATATGGCCGCCGTCCGCTTCGAGCTGTGCGCCGTCGATGACGTGGGGCAGCAACCTTTCGTCGGGCAGGGAGAGCAGGCCGACGGCCGCCCCCATCGACAGCCCGGGAGCCAGCGGGTCCCGCTTTTGCAGCTCCTCGACGGCGGCACGCAGACGCTGCCGCCAGGCCCCGAGGACGGGCGCGTGCACCCACCATTCACCAAGTACTTTCAGGCCCGGCAGCTGGGCAGAGTCCTGGCCGGACAGCAGCCCGAGCCGGTTCAGATGCTCTGCCCGGACCGCCCCGCGGGCCGCCACTTCTCCCAGCAGGTCACCGGCGGCATCCATACCGGCGAGCCGCTGCGCCCACGTGGCGCCGTCGCCGCGCCGCACGAGGGGTGGCGGGTCGGCGTCGAGGATGCGGGCGCCACCCAGCACGGAGTGCCGCCCCGGGTCACGCAGCACCAGGCGGTCGCCAAGGACCAGCGGCAGGCGCCTTTCGAGGATGAGCCGGGCGTGGTCGGCGCCGAATGGCCTGAGCCGGGCCGGCACCGACGCGGTTCCCACGTGCACCATGAGTTGTTCCGGCACGTCCGTATAGGCGACGCCCGAGGTGCGGTGAATGCCGACGACGCCGGTGGAGGGCCACGCGTCCGGAGTCACCAGGGCGTCTCCCCTGCGGATTTCTGCGGCAGCGACGTCGCGAAGGTTCAACGCCACCCGGCTGACCGGCATTACCGAGTCGCGGGCGGTGTCGCAGCTCTGCAGGCCGCGGATAACCACCGGGCGGGAATTGTCATGGCCGATCAGTTCCATCCGGTCACCCCGGGCAAGCGTTCCTGCCGCCAGCGTTCCGGTGACCACCGTTCCCGATCCGGTGATGGTGAAGGACCGGTCCACCCACAGCCGGACGCGCCCTGTGGGGGTAGGCGCAGGTATCCGGGCCAGGACGTCGTCGAGTGCAGCGCGCAGTTCGGGCAGACCGGTTCCGTCGAGGGCCGACACCGCGACTGCGGGCGCCCCCTGCAGCCCCGTTCCGCCCAGCTCTGCCCGGGTTCTGGCGAGTACGTCCGCGAGCCGGTCTCCCGAGGCCCGGTCCGCGCGGCTCAACACCACCACACCGTGCTCGATGCCGAGGGCGAGGACAGCATCGCGGTGATCGCTGGATTGCGCCTGCCACCCCTCATCGGCGGCGACGACGAAGCAGACGACCGGCGCCGGGCCGATTCCCGCCAGCATGTTTCCGAGGAATCGTTCGTGGCCGGGGACGTCAACGAACGCTACGCCTGTCCCGGAGGGCAGGGTGGTCCACGCATAGCCGAGGTCGATGGTCAGGCCGCGGCGCCGCTCCTCCTCCCACCGGTCCGGCTCCATCCCGGTGAGGGCGCGGACCAGGGTGCTCTTGCCCGAATCGACGTGCCCGGCCGTGGCGATGACGTGCACTGTTTAGCCCGCTCCGCCTGCGTCGGCAGCCGTCAGGGATGCCCGGGCCTGCCGTACAGCATGGAGAATCCGTTCGTCGTCCGCAGCGGGAACGCAGCGCAGATCGATCAGGCAGGCGCCGTCGTGGACGCGGGGCAGTACGGCCGGGTCACCCGTGCGCAAGGAGCGCGCGAGGCGCTCCGGGAGCCGCAGCGCCCATCCCGGCAATGGAACTCCGGGGGCGCCGCCGCCACCTACCCGGCCCTCATGGGCCACGACGGGCACATCGAGGGCCTCGGCAAGCCGGTCCGTGCGCCGCCGCAATTCATCGGCGTCGGCGTGCAGGGCCTGAAGAACCGGAGGCGGTCCCCCGGCAAGCGTCGCCTCCAGGGCGGCGAGGGCGAGTTTGTCGGCGCGGACCGCCCGGGCCAGCGGGTGGCGGGCCAACCGCGCGATCATTTCCTTGCTGCCCAGCAGCAAGCCCGCTTGCGGGCCGCCGAGCAGCTTGTCGCCGCTGGCGATGACGACGTCGGCCCCGCCCACCAGCGCGGAGGTCACGTCCGGTTCGTCGGGGAGGAGGGGGTCCGGTGCGAGCAGCCCACTGCCGAGGTCCGCCACGAGCGGCACGCCGTTGGACTCGGTCAGCGGACCCAGTTCGTGCAGCGGCACGGCCGACGTGAAGCCATCGACCCGAAAGTTGCTCGGATGGACCTTGAGCACACACCCGGTCTGCGGTCCCAGCGCGTCCGCGTAGTCGCGCAGGCGGGTGCGGTTGGTGGTGCCAACCTCCCGGAGCGTCGCGCCGGTTGATTCCATCAGGTCGGTCAACCGGAAGCCGGCACCGATCTCGACCAGCTCGCCCCGGCTAATGACCACCTCCCGGCCGGAGGCCAGGGCGGTGGTGGCCAAAACCAGTGCGGCCGCACCGTTGTTGACCACCAGGGCGTCCTCGGCGGCGGGGCAAGCGGCGAGCAAGGCGTCCCGGGCGCCTGCTCCCCTGCGTGACCGGGTCCCTTCGGCGAGGTTCAGCTCGACGTCAACATAGCCGCTGGCGGTGACGATGGCGTCCACCGCGGCTTCGGAGAGCGGGGCGCGTCCCAGGTTGGTATGGACGACGACGCCGGTGGCGTTCAGGACCGCGTGCAGCGTTGTTGGCCGCCGTGCGGCGAGGGCGGCAAGCAGTTCCCGCTCGACCAGCCGGGGTGGGAGCTCACCGCGGCGCGCCCGCTCCTGGGCCTGCGTGATGAGGTCACGGATAATCCGCTCACTGAGCCGGGACCTGGCCTCGCGCACGGCTGGCAGCGCCAGGAGATCATTGGTCCGGGGAATCAAGCGCCGGGGGTCAACGTGGTCCACAGCCCTCCTCCGGCGCCGGCGGTCATGCTTGAAGTTGGCGGTGGCGGACGGGAATCGAACCCGCCAGGCCGAGATACTCAACCGCACCGGTTTTGAAGACCGGGGGGCCCACCAGGACCCGGACGCCACCGCGCATCAATATAGCAGGGTTGCCTCGGGAGGTACGCTAGGCGGGTGAATGAGGCTCAGACCACAGCCCGGCAGCTCAAGGACGGCAGCCCGGGGACATTTCGGCTCACCGACTTTGCCCACGGAGGGGGGTGCGCCTGCAAGATTCCTCCCGGCGAACTCGAAGATGCCGTCCGGGGCCTCATCGGCCAGGCCGGCCCGGAGGTGCTCGTTGGCCTCGACAGCGGGGACGACGCCGCGGCCGTTTTGGTGCGCGATGATCTGGCTGTCCTCACCACCGCCGACTTCTTCACTCCCGTCGTCAACGATGCGTACGACTGGGGCCGCATCGCGGCGGCCAATGCCCTCTCGGATATCTATGCGATGGGTGGACGGCCCGTCACGGCCATCAACCTGGTCGGCTGGCCGCGGGGTGTCCTGCCGATGGAACTCATGACCGAGGTGCTCCGCGGCGGGCTGAGCGTGGCAGCCCAGGCCGGGTGCCCGGTCCTGGGCGGGCACTCCATTGATGATCCGGAGCCGAAGTACGGCATGGCGGTCACCGGCGTCGCCCATCCGGACCGGCTGCTGCGCAACGACGCCGCCCGCCCCGGGCTGCCCATCACGCTGACCAAGCCGATCGGCGTCGGGCTCCTCAACAACCGCCACAAACAGACCGGCGAAATCTTCGAAGAGGCAGTCGAGACGATGGCCAGCCTCAACCGTGACGCCGCCGAGGCCGCGGTGGCCGCCGGCGTCAAGGCGGCCACCGACGTGACCGGCTTTGGACTGCTGGGGCACCTTTTCAAGATGGTCCGGGCCTCGGAAGTGGGTGCCGTCATCGATGTCAGCGCGGTGCCCCTCGTCGACGGCGCCCGGGAGGCGCTGCACGATGGCTTCGTCTCGGGCGGGACCCGGCGCAACCTTGACTGGGTCCGGCCCCACCTCGGCGCGACCGCCGGCATCAGTGAGGACGATCTTTTGCTGCTGGCCGATGCCCAGACCTCCGGCGGCCTGCTGGTTGTCGGTGAGTTGCCAGGCTACCCCGTCATTGGCCACACCACGGCCGGCCGGGGTATCCAGATCCGCTAGGTCGGGGTCGGCCGGTCAGCCGCCGGTGGTAATCGCGTCACCGGTGATGCCGGCAGCACGGCGGGCAGCGAGCCGGTTCTTCTGCGGTTCAATGGTGTACCGGGGGTCCTTGGCCGAGGCTAGGCCGGCCTCGAACACCCCGAAGCGGGTCAGGGCCGAGGCGGCCAACAAGGCCACTCCCGAAGCTGCCGCTGCCACACGGTTACGTCCACCCAGGAGTGTCCCCAGTCCCCCGGCCAGGGCAAGCCGTTCGCTCCATTTCAGCATGGCGCCGGCCTTGCCCTGGTGCAGGGGTTCTGCTGCCACCGGGTCCATCCGCCGCTCCATCATCTTCATCGCGATTACATCGCCCACGACGCCGAGGACCGCGAGTTTCCGCGCGGGGCCGGCTTCGCGCACTGGTGTGGTGATCATGGCGAGGCCGCCGGACGCGAGGCTGGCCGAGCTCACGAACACGAACGGCAGATCCTCGTGGCCGGCGTGCCACGTCGGGGTGGCGGTGTCGCCGAGCAGCACGGCCGTATAAGCCGCCAGGGGCCCGGCGAACAGCGCGGCCTCGAAACCTGCCGGGCCCTCTACCGCCCGCAGCACTGTCCGCAAGGGACCGAGAGGCAACCGCTCACCGCTCATCCGGTTGATCTCCGCCACAGCGGCGACGCCGGTCCCGGCGCTGAAAGCGCTAAGAATCCAGGACCCGACGCTCATCGGCGAGGTCACCTTGAACGTCCGCAGCATGTTCAGGAATCGTTCCGGCCTGCCGAGGTCCTTGATCAGTGCGACCGCGCCGAGGCCCACCGCGGCGAGGGCACTCAGCCGGGCGTTGCGGCGCAGCGCCGGCCGACCGGTGAGCTGGCCGCCGAGCCCGAGCAGGGCCGAGCCGCCCGCGACCCCACCCAGGAACAGGTAGATGGCAACGTCGTCGCCCCATGGAGCCGGTTTGACCACCGGACGGCCGTAGTACGAGGTGAACTCCGGCTCCGGCACCATCGGCATTTCCCGCGAGCCGTCACTGTTGTCACGGCGGCGTCCGGTGCCGCGTTTAACGCCGGTCCGGCGGCGCCTGGCGGGCTCTGCCGGCCGGAAACTGTCGAATTCTGAAAGTGTCACTCCCGCCCTCCCAGGAAAGCCACCGCTGCGGCAACGGCCATGCCGGCTACCGCCAGGCCGGCCCGCTGGTACATTCTGGGCAGGTCTGCGGTGGGGACCCGAGGATCCGGCGGGAGTCCGTATACCTCGGGCTCGTCGAGCAGGAGGAAGACCGAGCCGGTTCCGCCAACGCCGTCGTTTTCGTTGGCACCATAGAGCCTCGCCTCGGTCATGCCCTGCGCATGCAGGTCGGCGACCCGTTCCCGGGCCGCCTCCACCATGTCGTCGTGGTCGCCGAACTTGATGGACGTCGTCGGGCAGGCCTTGGCGCAGGCGGGCGTCTCGTCGGCCACTAAGCGGTCGTAGCAGAGGGTGCACTTCTGGGCGATGCCCGCGTTGGGGACGGCGGGATGCCCGGCGTGCTGGTCCTCCCGGCTGGTGGCGACCTTCACCGTGCCGTTGCTGCGGCGCTCGATCACGCCGAAGGGGCAGCCGGCCACACAGGTGCCGCAGCCGTTGCAGACATCGTCCTGGACCACCACGGTACCGAATTCGGTACGGAACAGTGCTCCGGTGGGGCAGACATCGAGGCATCCGGCGTGGGTGCAGTGCTTGCAGACGTCGGAGGACATCAGCCAGCGGAAGTCTGCTGTGTCCGGCGGGGTGGTATCCGCCGCCGCGAGGTCCGTCACGGCAGCCCCGGCCGGGGCGGGCGGTCCGATGCGCGGCATGCCAAGGCTCACCAGCGCGCGGCCGGACTCCCGCGCCTCGACGATCCGCTCCTGACCCTGTTCGATGAACGCGACATGCCGCCAAGTGCTGGCGCCCAGCGCTCCGGTGTTGTCGTATGAGGACCCGAGGAGCTCCAGGTTTCCGTCCTGCGGGTTGTGGTTCCACTCCTTGCAGGCAACCTCGCAGGCCTTGCAGCCGATGCAGATGGAAGTGTCGGTAAAGAACCCCTTGCGCGGATGGTTGTGCTCCCAGTGGGCATCGGCGGTGGGGTCGGTCGGTCCGGCCAGCTGGCCCATCTAGTCCTCCAACGTCGGGTCGGTGTCCGGAAGGCCGCCATCAGGGGTCGGCCGTCCGGGCGGGGCAAAGTGTGCGGTGGCCGCGGCAGCAGCAGTCGCGTCGATCACTGCGCCTCCCCCTCGGGGCGTTGGTCCCTGCCGGAGCCAGGGTCGATGCCTTCCGCTTCAGGATCGGTCACCGCGCGGTTCCCGGTCTCGGTGGTCACCCCGGCGCGGGCTTGGTATTCGGCGACCAAGGCAAGCAGTTCGGCACCACGCGGGCGGCGCCCCGGGCAGATGTCGCAGGAGGCTACCTTCGATTCCTGGATCTGGACGTTGGGATCCAGCGTCACACCGAGCAGGTCATTGGCCGCATCGCCGCTCACGACGGCGTTGCTGCCGACGCCCCAGTGGTAGGGCAACCCGATTTGGTGCACGGTGTGGCCGCCGACTTTCAGCGGTGTCATCCGTTCCGTGACCAGCACCTTGGCCTCGATAGCCGATCGGGCGGAAATGATCGTGGCCCACCCGTAGGGTTCCAGTCCGCGCTCGGCGGCCAATTCCGGCGAGACCTCGCAGAACATTTCCGGCTGCAGCTCCGAGAGGTACGGCAGCCACCGACTCATGCCGCCCGCCGTATGGTGCTCGGTCAGCCGGTAGGTCGTGAACACGAACGGGTAGACGTCAGCTCCGGGGGTGCCGGCGCTTGGCGCGCTGAGATTGTCTTTCCGGGGATACACCAGGCGTGCCGGGCTCTGCTGCTGCGGGTAAAGCGCGTTGGCCACGGGCGATTCCTGGGCCTCGTAGTGCGTGGGAAGGGGCCCGTCCACGAGGCCTTTCGGCGCGAACAGCCAGCCCTTGCCGTCGGACTGCATGATGAACGGGTCATCGCCGCTGAGTGCGGCCGGACCACCGAGCGCGGGGTCGGGCCTGCTGCCCGGTGCGAGGTCCACCGGGAAGTCCGGCACGTCGTCGCCGATCCATTTGCCTTGTTCCTGATCCCACCAGATGTATTTTTTCCGCTCGCTCCACGGTTTTCCGGCCGGGTCAGCGGAGGCCCGGTTGTAAAGGATCCGGCGGTTGGCCGGCCAGGCCCAGCCCCATTCCGGAGCGGCGGGCCCCTGTTCCTGGCCCGGCTTCCGGTTGGCGGCGTGGTTGATGCCGTCAGCGTACACACCGGTATAAATCCAGCAACCGCCGGACGTAGAACCGTCGGCGCGCATCTCGGTGTAAGCGGAGAGCGGCTTGCCGGCATCCGGTCCGTCCAGGTGCCAGCCGTTGATCTCGGCAAGCACCGCCGCTGGATCCGGATCGCCGTGTTCATCCGTGGGGTAGTCCCACGTCAGATCCAGCAGCGGACGGTCGCGCTCATCCTGGGAACCGGCCAGCTTCTCCCGGATCCGCTGGCCCAGTTCGAAGAAGAACTGCAGTTCGCTTTGGCACTCCCCCGGCGGTGCCACCGCCTGGTGCCGCCACTGCAGGAGCCGTTGGGTCTGCGTGAACGATCCGGCCTTCTCGACGTGGGATGCCGCCGGCAGGAAGAACACCTCAGTCTCAATGTCCTCCGTGCGCAGTTCCCCGGACTCGATCTCCGGGCCGTCCTTCCACCAGGTTGCCGACTCGATCATGTTCAGATCCCGCACCACCAGCCACTTCAGATGCGACATGCCAAGCCGTTGCATCCGGCCGTGGGCCGAGCCGACGGCGGGGTTCTGCCCGAGCAGGAAGTATCCCTCCACCTCGTCGTCGAGCATGCTCATCACCGTCTCGTAGGTGCCGTGCGCTCCGGTCAGCCTCGGGAGGTAGTCGTAGGCCCAGTCGTTGTCCGCGGTCGCGGCGTCACCCCACCAGGCCTTCAGCAGGCTGATGGTATAGGCATCGGCGTCCGCCCAGAAACCCTTCTGTTGCTTCGACGCGTTGGCGTCCAGATAGTCCTGCAGCGTGTCGTGGCGCCCGACGCTGGGCATGGGCAGGTAGCCCGGCAACAGGTTGAAGAGCGTCGGGATGTCCGTGGAGCCTTGGATGCTGGCATGGCCGCGCAGCGCCATGATGCCGCCGCCCGGACGTCCCACGTTGCCCAGCAGCAGCTGGAGGATGGCCGCAGCCCGAATGAACTGCGCCCCCAGGGAGTGCTGGGTCCAGCCGACAGCGTAGGCAAAGCACGTCGTCCGCTCGCGCCCGGAGTTTTCCGTGATTGCACGGGCCAGATACTCGAAGTCGGCGGCTTTGATGCCGCACATGTCCTCGACCATCTCCGGTGTGTAGCGGGCGTAGTGCCGCTTGACGATCTGGAAGACGGTCCTGGGGTCCTGCAGGGTGTCGTCCCGCTGCACCTCGGCATGCTCCAGGGACGGGCCGCCGCTGCCGAAGAGGTCGCCCGCAGCCCGAGCGCCAGCATCTGCTCCATGTTCCGGTCCCGCGGGCTCACCAATGGCGCCGCCCTCTTCTTCCGCGTACGACCACGACGACGTGTCATAGGCTCCGGTTTCAGGATCGAACCCGGAGAACAGGCCGCCCAGATCCTCGGCGTCGCGGTAGTCCCCGTGGACCAGCGTGGCGGCGTTGGTGTACGCGCCGACGTATTCTCTGAACCAGAGGTCGTTAGTAATGACGTAGTTAATGAGCGCGCCCAAGAGAACAACGTCAGAGCCAGCCCGGATGGGAATGTGCTTATCCGCGACCGCGGAAGTACGCGTGAACCGGGGGTCGATGTGGATGACCTTAGCTCCGCGCGCCTTAGCCTCGGCCACCCACTGGTATCCCACGGGATGGCATTCGGCCATGTTGGAACCCTGAATGACGATGCAGTCGGCGTTACCCATGTCCTGCAGTGATTGCGTCGCACCACCGCGTCCAAACGAGGCTCCCAAACTGGGAACCGTGGCGGAGTGTCATATGCGGGCCTGGTTCTCGGTCTGCACCGCCCCGGCTGCGGTGAAGAGCTTCTTGATCAAGTAGTTCTCTTCGTTGTCCAGGGTTGCGCCGCCCAACGAAGCGATGCCCATGGTGCGCCGCAGCAGCCGTCCTTTATCGTCTTCCTGCTGCCAGGTCCTGCGGCGGGTTTCGATGAACCGGTCCGCCACCATGTCCACGGCGGTAGCGAGGTCCAGCCGTTGCCACTCGGTGGAACGCGGGGCACGGTATAACACCTTTGTCTGCCGGCCCGGCGAGTTAACCAGCTGCTCGCTGGCCGAGCCCTTGGGGCACAGCCGGCCGCGGGAGATGGGCGAATCGGGATCGCCCTCAATCTGGACAACCTTCTCGTCCTTGACGTAGACGCGCTGACCGCAGCCGACGGCGCAGTAGGGGCACACACTCTGCACAACACGGTCCGCGGTTGATGTACGCGGGACTATCGCCTGGGTCTTGGCGGAGGTGACTGACGGCCCGCGGCCCAGCAGATCGCCGGTGCTCAGCTGCCGGACGACCGGCCATTGAAGAAAACTTCGCGGTGCCATCTTCGGAGCTTATCCCAGATCACATTGGGAGCAACAGGAAAGCGATCCGCGATTCGTGTCGCGCGCTCTGATAGAACGTCTTTCCCGAGATTCGTCCTGCTGTCATAAGCCATGGCTGCTACAGTCTCTTGCGCCACCGCGCTACCTACGCTACTGAGGAGCGGAGCTCACGAGCTCGAAGTGTTCGACCAAAGGAAACGGCTTGTAGAACTTATGCAGAAGCTCCCGCCACTGCTGATACTGCTGGGATTCCCTGAAGCCAACCGTGTGGTCCTCTAGGCTGTCCCACTGCACGAGAAGTAAGTAGGTGTTGGGTGTTTCGATCGAGCGTGAGAGCGACAACGAGACGAAGCCACGCATCGACGCTATAACCGAACGAGCGCGGTCGAATGCTGCCTGGAATTCTTCTTCTTGGCCGGAAATGACGGGAAGCAGCGCGTGTTCGGTAATCATCCGGTCAGTCTTGCAGATTCCCGCCGCGGCGGGATAAGGAACTTCCTAGGACGACTGACATGCATCTTTTCAACGTGCGGGCCCGGCTTGTCGGCCGGTCGTCAGAACTTCATGTGTCGGGGGCGGATGGCCACCACCTTAATGATCCCGGCCAGTCCCGGCGGCACTGCTACAAGGGCCGCGAAATGGGGCAGGAGGCTGTCCCCCGCCGTACCGCTTACCGGATCGTACGCCAGGCTGATTGTTCCGGTGTAGTTGTGGTCCCGCAGGCCAATCGTCAGAGCGACGCAACCCCCAGATGTGTCGGCACATTAAAGCAAAAACCCCTCTGACGAGGGGTTATGCGTGCCCGAGGTGGGACTCGAACCGGGTCCCAGCCCCTGAATTTCCGCCGCTCCCCGATAACCTCCGCAATCCGGCCCAGTCCGGCACCAGCACGACCCGTTCCGAAGTCCGGGGTGTGCAAATTGCACACCCTCGCTGGTGACCACTTTGGCGCAACAGGCTGCCAAAGCGGCAGTCCGCGGGGGCAGTTGTGGCTTGAACGCGATTTCGCTCCGATTTGACGAGTAAGCCTCCGGAACCGGGCCGGCTTCGAACAAGCACAGCACTACGGGGCGGCCCTCATGCCGGAAATCGATGACGATCACGCCGGCGGTTCCTCCTTCCGACATCACCGACCGCTCCGGCGCGGACGGGACAGAAAACGACCTACGCGGGTTCGGCCCGAGGACACCCGGAAGTTCTCACTGTCGCCGTCGTATCCGGCGCTCTCCACCACGGTGGTACTGCTGTTTCTAGCACTGCGCTCAGCGCCGCGTATCGCTGTGCCGTCGAGCCTTTCGCCGGATGACTCTTGACCAGACATGTTGCACCGCCCCCTAGAGTGAAGTCATGCTGCACTCAACCCGGCAAGGCTCCGGTAAGCCACTCCTCCTGGTCCATGGACTCGGTTCCAGTATTGGTAACTGGAATCCGGTAATCCCGGCGCTGGCCGCTGAACGCGATGTAATCGCCGTCGACCTCCCCGGTTGCGGCGAATCCGCGCCGCTGACCGGCGAAACCACCATTGCCACGCTGACCGATGCCGTCGAAGCCTTTATCCGCGACGAGGAACTGGGTGACATTGATCTGGTAGGCAGCTCCATGGGCGCCCGGATGGCATTGGAAATGGCACGGCGAGGGCACGCTGGCACCACGATCGCACTGGACCCTGGTGGATTCTGGAATGACCGCCAGGCAGCGATCTTTGGTGCAAGCATCAAGGCATCCGTCGCACTGGTGCGCCGCATCCAACCGGCGCTCCCCTTCCTCACGGGCAACCCCGTGGGCCGGACGGCCCTGTTGGCTCAGTTCTCCGCCCACCCATGGAAGCTGCCGCAGGATCTGGTGCTGCATGAGCTTCGCGGGTTCAAGACATCGACCAGTCTGGACCCGGCCCTCAACGCGCTGATTCACGGACCCCGCCAGGAAGGCGCACCGGCTGGTTCTCTCAAGGGCAAAGTGGTCATTGGATGGGGGCGGAAGGACAAGGTCACCGCTCCGAGAGAGGCGGCGCGGGCCACGGAGCTGTTCCCGGATGCAACGCTGCACTGGTTCGAAAACTGCGGTCACTTCCCGCACTGGGACCAACCAACGGAAGCGGCGCGCCTGATCCTCGATAGCACCGGCTGAGCTGCGGCTGAGCGCCGGGGCGGAGCCATTAACGTTGAGTTGGCTTCAGAAAGATGGAACCTGCCCCGGCTCGAAATGATGCATTTGTTGCATTTGACGGAGGATGTTCACGCGGTGACCAAGAGCCTTAGTCCGCCCGTTGAAGGCGCCCTCACGGACGCCCCAAAAAAGTTCAGCCTTTTCAACACCAAACCAACAAAAAAGCCTTAACCTGCGATAACACTGTGCCCGAGGTGGGACTCGAACCCACACACCTTTCGATACCGCATTTTGAGTGCGGCGCGTCTGCCAATTCCGCCACTCGGGCGCGGAGTACACCGGCTGTCATATTCGCGGCCCCAGGTCTCCTGTGAGCAACGCGATCGCTTCCGGTGCGCGAAATTACTCTACATGCAGATAGGCTGAATTCCAGAATCGCGCCAGTGACGCCGCATCGATCCCTACCGGCCCCCAGTACACCCGCGGACGCGCCACAGAATGGCTCACCGCCCGCCGTACCTTTCCAAGGAGTTCCCGTGTCAGAACAGACGGAGTCAACCCCCACTTCCCAGCCCGCGCGCCGCGTTGTGGTCGCCGAGGATGAGACCCTCATCCGCCTGGACATCATCGAAATCCTGCGCGGCGAAGGCTACGACGTGGTCGGCGAGGCGGACAACGGCGAGAAGGCCGTGCAGCTCGCCGAGGAACTGAAGCCGGACCTGGTCCTCATGGACGTCAAGATGCCGGTCATGGACGGTATCTCCGCCGCTGAAAAGATCGTCAAGGCACGCATCGCCCCCGTGGTCCTGCTGACCGCGTTCAGCCAGAAGGAACTCGTGGAGCGGGCCCGCGACGCCGGTGCCATGGCCTACGTGGTCAAGCCCTTCACCCCGGCGGACCTGATCCCGGCCCTGGAGATCGCTCTGTCCCGGCACGAGGAGATCAAGGCCCTCGAGAGCGAGGTCAGCGACCTGCAGGAACAGTTCGCCACCCGCAAGCTCGTCGAGCGTGCCAAGAGCCTCCTGACCACCAAGATGGGCCTGACGGAGCCGGAAGCGTTCCGCTGGATCCAGAAGACCTCCATGGACCGGCGCCTCAGCATGCGCGAGGTTGCCGAGACCATCATCAACCAGGTCAACTAGCGCGAACACAAAAAACACAAGCACAAAAGGGAGGGTCCCCGCCGCTGAAACCCAGCGGCGGGGACCCTCCCTTTGTGTCTCCGGCGAAGACTAGAGCTTGGCGCTCTTCTTCTTCTTTTCCGGCCACGGGCCCACCTTGTCCTTGGCCCCGGCGTTCTCGCTGTGGCTGCCGGCGTCGGCGAGGTCGCCCACCTTGTGGACCTTGAGCATGTTCGTGGACCCGGCCTTACCGGGAGGGGAACCGGCGGCAATGACCACCATGTCGCCGTCGTCCACCAGGTCCATTTCCAGCAGGCTGCGGTCAACCTGTGCGGTCATCTCGTCGGTGTGGCCCACCATCGGGACCAGGACGGGCTGGATGCCCCAGGTCAGCGCGAGCTGGTTCCAGACGTGCTCCACGGGGGTGAAGGCGAAGACCGGACGGATCGGGCGCAGGCGGGAGAGGCGGCGTGCCGAGTCACCGGACTGGGTGAAGGTACAGATGTACTTTGCTTCCAGCTGGTCGGCGATTTCGACGGCGGCACGGGTGATGGCGCCACCGCGGGTCTTGGGCTTGGTGCCCAGCGGGGGGACGCGCTCCAGGCCGTGGACCTCGGTGGATTCGATGATCCGGGCCATGGTCTTGACGGTCTCGATCGGGAACTTGCCCACGCTGGTCTCGCCGGAGAGCATCACGGCGTCCGCACCGTCGAGCACGGCGTTGGCGCAGTCGGAGGCCTCGGCACGCGTCGGGCGCGGGTTGTCGATCATGGATTCCAGCACCTGGGTGGCCACGATGACGGGCTTGGCCCAGCGGCGGGCCAGCTCGACGGCGCGCTTCTGCACGATCGGCACTTCCTCAAGCGGAAGCTCAACACCGAGGTCGCCGCGGGCCACCATGATGGCATCGAACGCGTCGATGATTTCGGGGAGCTGCTCCACGGCCTGGGGCTTCTCGATCTTGGCGATCACCGGCACGCGGCGGCCTTCTTCGTCCATGATCTCGTGGACGCGCTTGATGTCCGAGGCGTCGCGCACGAAGGAGAGGGCCACCATGTCCACGCCGCGGCTCATGGCCCAGCGGAGATCGTCCTCGTCCTTTTCGCTCAGCGCCGGCACGTTGACGGCCACGCCGGGGAGGTTGATGCCCTTGTTGTTGGACACGTAGCCGCCGACCACTACAGTGGCGACGACCTTGACGTCGTCGACCTCGATGGCGCGCAGCGCCACCTTGCCGTCATCGATCAGGAGGGCATCGCCCGGGTTGACGTCCTCGGTGAGGCTCTTGAGCGTCGTGGAGCAGATGTCCTTGGTGCCCGGGACGTCCTCGGTGGTGATCGTGAACGTGTCACCGACGGCCAGCAGGTGCGGTCCGTCGACGAAGCGGCCCAGGCGGATCTTGGGGCCCTGCAGGTCGGCCATGATGGCAACGGCCTTGCCGAGCTGCCCCGCGGCCTTGCGGACGTTCTCGTAGGTGTTGTCGTGCACGGAGTAGTCTCCGTGGCTCATGTTCATCCGGGCAACGTCCACCCCGGCTTCCAGAACAGCGAGCGTGTTCTCGAAGCTCGCGATCGCCGGTCCAAAGGTGGCCACAATTTTAGCGCGTCTCATATACCTACCCTAGTTGTCTCTTGGTTGTTTTTAGTTGTCGCGGAGAAGAACGGCCGATGGCCGGCCCGGGCCCGGAGGGGGCCGGACCGGCTACAGGACCGCGATCGCCCGGTCGGTCGGCGCTACTGGCGCCGGGAGAACGGTGCTTCCCATCAGGAATTTGTCCACCGCCGCAGCGCACGCCCGGCCCTCGGCGATCGCCCAAACGATCAGGGACTGGCCGCGGCCGGCGTCTCCGGCGACGAAGACCCCTTCGGTGTTGGTCATGTAATACCCGTCACGGGCCACGTTGCCGCGGCCGTCGAACTCGGCGTTGACCTGTTCGGTGATGCCGGCCGGTTCGGCGCCGGTGAAGCCCAGGGACAGGAAGACCAGGTCCGCCGGGATCACCCTCTCGGTACCTGCCTTGGGCAGCCGCTTGCCGTCGACGAATTCCGTCTCAGCGACCTTCACGCCGGTCAGCTTGCCGTTCTCGCCGACGAACTCCACGGTGGAGGCGAGGTAGCTGCGTTCGCCGCCTTCCTCGTGGGCGCTGGCCACCTCGAAGAGGGTGGGGAACGTAGGCCAGGGCTGGTGCGCCGCACGCTCGGCGGAAGGCTGCTTGCCGATCGCCAGCGTGGTCACCGACGCCGCCTGGTGCCGGTGGGCGGTGCCGAGGCAGTCCGCGCCGGTGTCGCCGCCGCCAAGGATGACAACGTGCTTGCCCGCGGCGTTGATCTGGTTTTCCACCGTCTCCCCCGCGACCACGCGGTTGGCCGGGACGAGGTAGTCCATGGCGAAGTGGACGCCCTCGAGCTCACGGCCCGGGATGGGCAGGTCCCGCGGGACGGTGGCCCCGGTGGCGACCACCACGGCGTCGTAGCGCCGGCGCAGCTGCTCCCAGGTCACGTCGGTGCCGACTGCGACGCCGGTGCGGAAGCGGGTGCCTTCGGCCTTCATCTGGTCCAGGCGGCGGTCCACCTGCTCTTTTTCCATCTTGAAGTCGGGGATGCCGTAGCGCAGCAGCCCGCCGATTTTGTCGTCGCGTTCGTACACGGCGACGGTGTGGCCTACGCGGGTCAGCTGCTGCGCGACGGCCAGTCCGGCGGGGCCGGAGCCGACGACGGCGACCGTCTTGCCGGAGAGGCGGGCCGGCGGCAGCGGGTTGACCCAGCCGTTGTCGAACGCCTGGTCAACGATGGAGACCTCCACCTGCTTGATGGTCACGGCGGGCTGGTTGATGCCCAGTACGCAGGACGCCTCGCAGGGTGCCGGGCAGAGCCGGCCGGTGAACTCAGGGAAGTTGTTGGTGGCGTGCAGCCGCTCCATGGCTTCCTCGCCCTTGTCCCGCCAGACGAGGTCGTTCCATTCCGGGATGAGGTTGCCCAGCGGGCAGCCCTGGTGGCAGAACGGGACGCCGCAGTCCATGCAGCGGCCGGCCTGGCTCTTCAGGACACCCTTTTCCTGGGCTTCGTAGACCTCTTTCCAGTCCATGATGCGGACCGGGACGGGACGGCGCGGCTGCGTTTCACGCTGGCGTACTTTCAGAAATCCGCGTGGATCAGCCACCGGTCACCTCCAGGATTCGAGACCAAACTTCTTCGCCGTCGGGGTCCAGGCCCTCTTCGATGGCGTCAAGACGGGTTTGCAGGACGGCCGCGTAGTCGCGCGGCAGCACCTTGGTAAGGCGGGCTGCGGTGTCATCGAAGTTCTCCAGCAGCCGGGCCGCGAGCTGCGACTCCGTCTCCTCGAGATGCTTGACCAGCAGGCCGTGGACAATGTCGCGGTCCTCGGCGTCGAGCTCGCGCAGCTGCAGCTCGCCGGCGTCGAGGGCCTGCTTGTTGACCCGTTCGGTCTGCAAGTCCAGGACGTAGGCGGTGCCGCCGGACATGCCGGCGCCGAAGTTGCGGCCGGTGCGGCCGATGATCAGTGCCTGGCCGCCGGTCATGTACTCGCAGCCGTGGTCGCCGATGCCTTCGACCACCGCGGTGGCGCCGGAGTTACGCACCATAAACCGCTCCCCCACCTGGCCGCGGAGGAACAGCTCGCCGCTGGTGGCGCCGTAGCCGATCACGTTGCCGGCGATCACGTTGCGCTCCGCCTGGAAGACGTTGGTGCGGTCCGGGCGGACGATGATCCGGCCGCCGGACAGGCCCTTGCCGACGTAGTCGTTCGAGTCGCCGAACATCCGCAGGGTGATGCCTGCGGGCAGGAACGCGCCCAGGGACTGGCCGGCGGTGCCGGTCAGGGTGACGTCGATGGTGTCCGTGGCGAGCACGTCCGTGCCGAAGGTCTTGGTGACCACGTGGCCGAGCATGGTGCCGACCGACCGGTCCGTGTTGATCACGTCGACCGAGATCTTCACCGGGGTGCGGTCGCTCAGGGCCTCGGCGGCCATCGCGATCAGGCGCTGGTCGAAGTGCTTGTCGAGTTCGTGGTTCTGGCCGGTGAGGTTCCGCAGCGGGGCGTCGTCGTCGAACTCTAGCCCGTGCAGGATGGGGTCCAGGTCCAGGCCCTCGGCCTTCCAGTGGCTGATCGCCTCACGGGTGTCGAGCATTTCGGCGTGGCCGATTGCCTCCTCCAGGCTCCGGAAGCCGAGCTCGGCCAGGATTTCCCGGACCTCTTCGGCAAGGAACTCGAAGAAGTTGACCACAAACTCGGGCTTGCCGTCGAACCGGGCGCGCAGTTCGGGGTTCTGCGTGGCGACGCCGACGGGGCAGGTGTCCAGGTGGCAGACGCGCATCATGATGCAGCCCGAGACCACCAGCGGTGCGGTGGCGAACCCGAACTCCTCGCCGCCCAGCAGCGCGGCGATCACAACGTCGCGGCCGGTCTTCAGCTGGCCGTCCACCTGCACCACTACGCGGTCGCGCAGGCCGTTGAGCATCAGGGTCTGCTGGGTCTCGGCCAGGCCGAGTTCCCAGGGGACGCCCGCATGCTTGAGCGAGTTCAGCGGCGAGGCGCCGGTGCCGCCGTCGTGGCCGGACACCAGGACGACGTCGGCCTTGGCCTTCGTGACGCCGGCGGCAACGGTGCCGATGCCCACCTCGGAGACGAGCTTGACGTGCACTCGGGCCGAGGGGTTGGCACGCTTGGCGTCGTAGATCAGCTGCGCGAGGTCCTCGATCGAGTAGATGTCGTGGTGCGGGGGCGGGGAGATGAGGCCGACGCCGGGCGTTGAGTGCCGGGTCCGGGCCACCCAGGGGTAGACCTTCTGGGCCATCAGCTGGCCGCCCTCGCCGGGCTTCGCGCCCTGCGCCATCTTGATCTGGATGTCATCGGCGTTGGAGAGGTACAGGCTCGTGACGCCGAAGCGGCCCGAGGCGATCTGCTTGACGGCCGAACGGCGGGTGGGATCCAGCAGGCGGTCCACGTCCTCGCCGCCCTCACCGGTGTTGGACTTTCCGCCCAGCCGGTTCATGGCGATGGCGAGGGTCTCGTGCGCCTCCTGCGAAATGGAGCCGTAGCTCATGGCACCGGTGGAGAACCGCTTGACGATGCTGGAGACGGGCTCCACTTCCTCGAGCGGGACCGCCGGGCGCAGGCCGCCCTTGAACTTCAGGAGCCCGCGCAGGGTCATGAGGTTCTCGGACTGGTCGTCGACGCCGCGGGTGTAGGACTTGAAGATGTCGTAACGGCGTTCGCGGGTGGCGTGCTGCAGCCGGAAGATGGTCTCCGGGTTGAACAGGTGCGGTTCGCCGTCGCGGCGCCACTGGTACTCGCCGCCGCCCAGCAGCGGCTGGTGCGGCAGTTCGATGCCGCTTTCGGGGTACGCCATCCGGTGCCGGGCAGCGACCTCGGCGGCGATGATGTCCAGGCCGACGCCGCCAAGCTGGGAGTGGGTGCCGGCGAAGTATTCGTCCACGAGTTCCTGGCCGAGTCCCAGGGCCTCGAACGTCTGGGCGCCGGTGTAGGAGGCCACCGTGGAGATGCCCATCTTGGACATGATCTTCAGGACACCCTTGCCGAGGCCCTTGATCAGGTTGTAGACGCCGTCCTGCGGGGTGACGCCGGTGACGTCACCGGAGCTGATGAGCTGCTCCACCGACTCCATGGCCAGGTAGGGGTTCACGGCTGAGGCGCCGTAGCCGATCAGGACGGCGACATGGTGGGTCTCGCGGACGTCGCCGGCCTCGACCACCAGCGCGGTCTTGGTGCGGTTGGCGCTGCGCAGCAGGTGGTGGTGCACGGCGCTGACCAGCAGCAGCGACGGGATGGGGGCCCACTGGGCGTTCGAGTCGCGGTCCGAGAGGACGACGTACTGCACGCCGCGGTTGATGGCGCCGGAGACCTGCTCGCAGATTTCGGTGAGCCGGGCGCGCAGGGCGTTTTCGCCGCCGTCGGGCCGGTACAGGCCGCGCACTTTCATGGCGACGCGGTCGCCGTCGGCGTTCTCGATGTTGGCGATCTTGGCCAGCTGGTCGTTGTTGATCACGGGGAACGGCAACGAGACCTGCGGCTGGCGGACCTGCTTGGTGTCCAGCAGGTTGCCGTTGGGCCCGATGGCACAGGTCAGGGACGTGACCAGTTCCTCGCGGATCGCGTCCAGCGGCGGGTTGGTGACCTGCGCGAAGGACTGCACGAAGTAGTCAAAGAGCAGGCGCGGCCGCTTGGAGAGCACGGCCACGGGGGTGTCCGAGCCCATGGCGCCGAGCGGTTCGGCGCCGGTGCGGGCCATCGGGCCGAGCAGGATCTTCAGTTCCTCGGTGGTGTAGCCGAAGGTCCGCTGGCGGATGTTGACCGACGCGGCGGTGTGGACCACGTGCTCGCGCTCGGGCAGGTCCTTGAGGTCGATCAGGTTGTCCTTGAGCCATTCGGCCCACGGGTTGGCCGCGGCAACCTCCGCCTTGACCTCGGCGTCGTCGATGATCCGGCCGGCGTCCGTGTCCACGAGGAACATCTTGCCGGGCGAGACGCGGCCCTTCTTGACCACCTTGGCGGGTTCGACGTCGATCACGCCCACCTCGGAGGCGAAGACCACCAGGCCGTCCTCGGTGATCCAGTACCGTCCCGGGCGCAGGCCGTTGCGGTCCAGGGTGGCGCCGACCAGGTTGCCGTCGGTGAAGGAGACGGCCGCGGGGCCGTCCCACGGTTCCATCAGCAGGGAGTGGTACTCGTAGAACGCGCGCCGGGCCGGATCCATCGTGGCGTGGTTTTCCCAGGCCTCGGGGATCATCATCATGATCGAGTGCGTGATTGGGCGGCCGGAGAGCCAGAGCAGTTCGGCGACCTCATCGAAGGACGCCGAATCGGAGGCGCCCGGCGTGCAGATCGGGTACAGCTCCTCGGGGCTGTCCCCGAGCAGCGGGTTGGCAAGCTGCGACTGGCGGGCGCGCATCCAGTTCCGGTTGCCCTTGACCGTGTTGATCTCACCGTTGTGCGCGATAGTGCGGAACGGCTGGGCCAGCGGCCAGGACGGGAAGGTGTTGGTGGAGAAGCGGGAGTGGACAATGGCGAGCTTGGTCTTGAAGCGCTTGTCCGAAAGGTCAGGGTAGAACGGCTCCAGCTGCGCGGTGGTCAGCATGCCCTTGTAGACGATGGTCCGGGATGAGAGCGAGGGGAAATACACGCCGAACTTGTTCTGGGCGCGCTTGCGGATCCGCCAGGCCCGGGAGTCCAGTTCATTGCGGGACAGCGTTTCGCCGGTGCTGGAGGCGAAGAACGGCTGCGCGAAGTACGGCATACAGGCCCTGGCCATGGCGCCGACCAGGTCCGCGACGATCGGCACTTCGCGCCAGCCCAGGACGGTTAGTCCCTCGTCGGCCGCGAGGCCTTCGATGCCGGCTTTGGCGCCGTCGGACTCGCGCTGTTCGGCGGGCAGGAAGGCGGTGCCGACGACGTATTGGCCGGCGGCCGGGAGCTCGAAGTCGGTGACTGCGCGGAAGAATTCGTCCGGAACCTGCATAAGGAGGCCGGCGCCGTCGCCGGTTCCCTCGTCGGCCCCGACGGCACCGCGGTGTTCGAGGTTGCGCAGGGCGGTCAGGGCGGCGTCAACAATGTCGTAGCCGGGCTCGCCGCGGAGGGTGGCGATGATGGCCAGGCCGCAGGCGTCCTTCTCCTGCTCCGGGTTGTACAGCCCGGCCGCTTCCGGCAGGGCCGCGAAGAGCTTGAAGGGTGAAACAGCCGCGCCGGGCTGGTCCGGACCGGACCAGCTGGGGCTGTGAAGAGTTTGGGTCATGGGAGACGTCCTTCCTCCTGATCGTGCGTATGGGAGGGACAACATTGGCCCGAATCGGTGCGCCGGTGTGACGGGCACAACAACGTGATTTTCCTACTGGAATTGTAGGCCAGCGCCGCTTCCTGTACGAACAGTTACGCGGGCCGCAAGCCCGGGTTTGCCTAGCGCGCAGCTGTCTGCTGCCTGCTGTCCTACGCACACCCCTTGCCACAACGCTGTGGACCCGGACCCAGCTGGCGGTCGCCCTGCAGTCCGGTTACCGGCGCTGTGTTACTTGGTGATCCCAGCGTCCGGGGCGGCCCCGGAAGCCCGGCGTCCGGATACTCCGGTTGCCGGTTCTTCCTCCATGGCGGGCGTGGTGCCGCCCGTGGATTCCCCGGCCGCCACAGCCTGGGCTGCGGGGCGGTCCGGACCGCTCTGGTTATCCCGGAGATTATCACGCGATTCATTATCTGAGACAGCGGCGTCCGAATGGCGGACGACGTCGGGGCGCGCGGCAGTGTCCGCCTCGGCGGTGTCCGTGGTGGCGGCAGCGCCGTCGTCGGAAGTGCCGGCGTCTGCCTTTTCGGCGTCGACGGCGTCCGCCGTCTCGGCGTTGTCAGCGTCGGCGTCGTTGCCGGCAACGGCGCCCTCCTCCGCGTTGTCGGCCGCGGGTTCGGGCTCACGGCCGGGCAGGTACGGGGTATCCGTCCCGTCCGTCTTGCGTAGGCCGAGGAGCACGAAGATCACGGCCGCGGCGATCAGCACGAAGATGCTGGTCCAGACGTTGAGCCGGGTGGTGATGCCGAAGAGGTTGATCTGCTCCGCGTCGTCGATCCGCATGGCCTCGATCCAGACGCGGCCCAGGGTGTAGTAGATGGCGTAGAGCCAGAAGAGGCGGCCGCGGCGGAACGAGAACTTCCGGTCCAGGGCCAGCAGCACCACAACGCCCACAAGGTTCCAGAGGGATTCGTAGAGGAAGGTGGGGTGGAAGAGTGTGTCGGCGGGCATACCGGCCGGGAAGTTGGGGCTGTTGGGGTCCACCTGGAGACCCCACGGCAGTGTGGTGGGTCCGCCGAAGAGTTCCTGGTTGAAGTAGTTGCCCCAGCGGCCGATGGCCTGGGCCAGCAGGAGGCCCGGAGCTGCGGCGTCCATAAAGGCGCTGAGCTTGACGCCGGCCCGGCGGCAGCCGATCCATGCGCCGAACGCCCCAAGGACCACGGCGCCCCAGATGCCGAGGCCGCCGCGCTGGATCTGCGGGATCAGCGACAGGTCGCCGGTGCCGTCGAAGCCGGGGCCGAAGTAGGCATCCGGCGAGGACACCACGTGGTAGAGGCGGCCGCCGATGATGCCGAACGGGATGGCCCAGATGGCGATGTCCCAGACGCTGCCCTCAGGGGCGCCGCGGCGGGCCCAGCGACGTGAGGTCAGCCAGAGCCCGACGATGATGCCGGCCAGGATGCAGAGCGCGTAGGCGTGGATGCGCAGGGACCCCCAGGGCAGCGGGATATCGAAGCCGGACCAGACCGGGCTCGGAATGCTCGCGGGAACCATCGCTGCCGCGTGGAGGACTGACTGCATTGCTTACGCTTCTTCCTTGGTAAGGCCGGTGCTGAGCTCTTTCGTCAAGGACGCTACAGCATCCACGCCGCCCTCACCGATCGCCGCGACGAGGGCGGTGCCAACAATGACACCGTCGGCGTAGGCGGCGATTTCGCGGACGTGGTCAGCGTTGGAGACGCCCAGGCCGACGCAGACCCGCTTGGCGCCTGCACCGTGGGCCGCGGCGACAACGTCCTTGGCTGCGGTGCTGACGGAGGCGCGGGCGCCGGTGACACCCATGATGGAGACGGCGTAGACGAACCCGCGGCTCGCGTCGACAGTGCGCTTCATGCGCTCCGGCGACGACGACGGGGCCACGAGGAACACCCGGTCCAGTCCGTACTTGTCCGAGGCCGCCATCCACTCCGCAGCCTCGTCCGGAATGAGGTCGGGCGTGATGAGCCCCGCTCCCCCGGCTTCGGCCAACTGGCGGGAAAATTCGTCCACGCCCATCCGGACAACGGGGTTCCAGTAGGTCATGACGAGGACGGCGGCGTCGGTCTTGCTGGTGATGCCGCGGACGACGTCGAAAACCTGCTTGACGTGGAATCCCTTGGCGAGGGCTTCCACGGTGGCGGCCTGGATGACCTGGCCGTCCATCACGGGATCCGAGTACGGGATGCCGATCTCGATCAGGTCGGCGCCGTTTTCAGCCAGGGCGATGCCGGCGGCGATGGTGTCCTCGACGCTCGGGTAGCCGGCGGGCAGGTACCCGATGAGGGCGGCGCGGCCCTGGGCGCGGGCGCGGTCGATGGCGGCGGCGGACTTACTGGTGTTGGGCATGGTGCCCCCGGCGCTGTTCTCGGCAGTGTTCACAGCTGCTCCCCCTCCTGGGCGATCTCGTGCTCGGGTGAATCCTTGTCCAGCAGGTCGAACCATTCCGCGGCGGTGGCCACGTCCTTGTCCCCGCGGCCGGAGAGGTTGACGATCACGACCTTGCGGGCCGCTTCCTCGGCGTCGCCGGCGTCGGCGGCGAGCCGCCGCCCCACCTTGATGGCGCCGGCGAGGGCGTGCGCGGATTCGATGGCCGGGATGATGCCCTCGGTCCGGCACAGCACGCGGAACGCCTCCATGGCTTCGCTGTCGGTGATGGGTTCGTAGCTGACCCGGCCGATGTCGGAGAGGTAGGCGTGCTCCGGGCCGACGCCCGGGTAGTCCAGGCCGGCCGAGATGGAGTGCGACTCGATGGTCTGGCCGTCGTCGTCCTGCATGAGGTAGGAACGGGCACCGTGCAGCACCCCGGGCTTGCCGAGGGTGATGGTGGCCGCGTGCCGGCCGGTGTCCACGCCGTCTCCGCCGGCCTCGAATCCGTAGATTTTCACCGACGGATCGTCCAGGAAACCGTGGAAGATGCCGATGGCGTTGGAGCCGCCGCCGATGCAGGCGCAGACGGCGTCCGGCAGCCGGCCGGTCTGGTCCAGGATCTGGGCGCGTGCTTCCTCGCCGATGACCTCGTGGAAGTACCGGACCATGGCCGGGAAGGGGTGCGCCCCGGCGGCGGTGCCCAGCAGGTAGTGGGTAGTGCCCACGTTGGCGACCCAGTCGCGGAGTGCCTCGTTAATGGCGTCCTTGAGGGTCTGGGAGCCGTTGGTCACGGGGATAACGGTGGCGCCCAGCAGTTCCATCCGGGCCACGTTGAGGGCCTGCCGGCGGCAGTCTTCGGCACCCATGTAGACCACGCATTCGAGGCCCAGCAGGGCGGCGGCGGTGGCACTGGCGACGCCGTGCTGGCCGGCGCCGGTCTCGGCAATCACGCGGGTCTTGCCCATCCGCTTGGCCAGGAGCGCCTGGCCCAGGACGTTGTTGATCTTGTGCGAGCCGGTGTGGTTCAAGTCCTCGCGCTTGAGGAAAATGCGCACCCCGCCGGCGTGCTCCGCGAAGCGCTTGGCTTCGGTGAGCAGGGAGGGCCGGCCGGAGTAGTTCTTGTTCAGGTCCGCGATTTGCGCGATGAACTCGGGATCGGCCTTGGCTTTCTCGAAGGTGTCCTCGAGCTCGTCCAGGGCGGCGATCAGCGACTCCGGCATCCAGCGGCCGCCGTAAGACCCGAAATAGGGTCCCGGGGCGTGGCGCAGGGACGGCGTTGCTTCAGTCCCGCCGCCTTCCGGCCGGTTGCCTTCCAGGAACGCGTCCACGGGGTTGTCTTCTGAGCCGGCTGTTGGCGCATCGACCATCAGTCTCACCATCCTGTTCCACTGCTAACTAGATCTGGGGTGCCGCACGGAAGCACCGCGTACTCCGGCCAGCTGCCCGGCCGGTCCGCGGGTCAGGAACGTGCGGCGATTTCTTCGGCGCCCGCAGCCATAAATTCGGCGATCCGTTCGCGCGGGGTAGCGTCGCTGACCAGCGCCTCGCCCACCAGGACCGCGTTGGCGCCGCTGGCCGCGTAGTGCCGGACGTCGTCCACACCGCGGACCCCGGACTCGCCCACCACAAGGGACCCGGCGGGAATGCCGGCGGCGAGCTGCGCGAACAGCGACCGGTCGACGTCGAGCGTCTTCAGGTTGCGGACGTTGACGCCAATGATTTTGGCTCCGGCGTCCACGGCGCGTTCGATTTCGCCGGGCGTGTGGGTTTCCACGAGCACATTCATGCCGAGCTCGTGGGCGAGTGCGCTGTACTCACGCAGCTGGGCATCCGTCAGGGACGCGACGATCAGCAGGATCAGGTCGGCGCCGTGGGCACGGGCCTCCCAGAGCTGGTACTCGTCGATCATAAAGTCCTTGCGGAGCAGCGGAATGTCCACGGCCGCACGGACAGCATCGAGGTCCGCCAGGGATCCGTTGAAGCGCCGCTGTTCGGTGAGGACGCTGATCACGGCGGCACCGCCGTCGGCGTACTGGACGGCCAGGGCTGCCGGGTCGCCGATGCTTGCGAGGTCGCCCTTGGAGGGGCTGCGCCGCTTGATCTCGGCGATCACCTTCAGCTGGCTCCGGTCGGAGGGGCCGCCGAGGGCAGCCCACGCGTCCCGGGCGGGTGCCGCCGCGGCTGCACGCTCTTTCAGTTCGGCAAGCGTGACGAGGCGCTGGCGCGCCTCCATATCCTCCCTGACACCGGCGTTGATGTCATCGAGAACAGTCACTCTTAGTGGCCGGAGTTCTTCAGCTTGCTGCCACCGACGCCGTAGCCGGCTTTGCGCATCACGAAGCCCACCACGAGGCCGATCAGCATCACCACGGCGCCCGCGACAAAGATCGGGGTGTTGGCGATGACGAAGGCGATGGCTGCGATGAGGGCGCCGATCAGCATTACGATCACCGTGGTCCAGGCCGCCGGGCTGTTGCCGTGGCCGGTCGGCTCGCTGTGGTCGACGTCGTCATAGATGCCGGTGCCGGCAGCGGGCTGGGGTGCGGAAACAGGGGCTTTGCTCATGGAAATCTCCTCAGGATCAATACTGCTTACATTCTGCCATTTTTTGGCGGTGCTATTGGCCGCATTGCGCGCCAGGCCCGCTGTACCCGGCTCAGGTGGGGTCGTCACCGCGGGACAGGCGGTCCCAGCTGTCGATCTCGTCAGTCGGCCGCGGGGTGCCCGAAGCGCCGCTGGTGGCGGCGGCGTCGTACTTCGTGCGGCTCTTCCAGTACCGTCCGGCGGGGACCAGGGCCAGCGCGCTGAGTCCCAGCAGGGCACCGGCGACGACGGCGATCACCGGGAAGACGGTCACGGCGACCTGCACGTTGCTGCCGCTGATGCCGGTGGCGGCTGCGATGGAGCCCTGCGCCGCAGCGAGCGGGCCGGCCAGCACGGTTGCGGCGGCGGCAACGATCCCGGCGGCGGCCAGCAGGATGATCGCGGTGATGACCCAGCGGGCGATGCGTCCGGCGATGGATGCGGCGAGCCCGCCGGCCAGGGCAACGAGCGCGAGGGCGGTCACGGTGGTGGCCGCCTTGCTGCCCTGGACCTGCAGCCCGTCCTGGCTGCTGACGCCCTGGCCGAGCTGGCTGGGATCAAGGTGCACGGTCAGCCACGTCTGGGTGGTGGTGCCGAACACCGCGAGAGCCAGGGCCGCGATCACCAGGACCAGGGTGGATTTGCGCGCCCAGCGGGGCACCGCCGGGCTGGTGCTCTTGATAGTGCCGGTCATGGCTGCTCCGTTCCGGTGCCGGCCACCGTCTCGGCGGTGATGTTGTGCAGCGACCCGGCCGTGTGCACGGCACGCAGCGGCGCGGCGGCCTTGTTCACGGTTTCCTGCGCCTCGGTCGGATTGACCGAATCGGCCACTATCCCGCCCCCGGCCTGCACGTAGGCGCGGCCTTCGCGAAGGAGCGCCGACCGGATGGCGATGGCCATGTCCATGTCGCCGGCGAAGTCCAGGTACCCCACCACGCCGCCGTAGATGCCGCGGCGGTGGGGTTCGAGCTCGTCCAGGAGGCGCAGGGCGCGGGGTTTGGGAGCACCGGAGAGGGTGCCGGCCGGGAACGTGGCCTTGAGGACGTCGTAGGCGGTGGCGTCCGGGGCCAGCTTGCCCACCACCGTGGAGACCAGGTGCATGATGTGGCTGAAGCGCTCCACCTCCATAAACTGCGTCACGTCCACGGATCCGGCGACGCAGACCTTGGAGAGGTCATTGCGGGACAAATCGACCAGCATCAGGTGCTCGGCGCGTTCCTTCTGGTCCGCGAGCAGTTCCTCCGCCAGGGCCTTGTCCGCCTCGATGGTCTTGCCGCGGGGCCGTGAGCCGGCGATCGGGTGGGTGATGACTTCCTCGCCGGTGACGGTGACCAGGGCTTCCGGGGAGGAGCCCACAATCGAGTACTGCCGGCCGGCTGCGTCCTCGAGGCTGAAGATGTACATGTAGGGGCTCGGGTTCGTGTTCCGCAGGACCCGATACACGTCCAGCGGGTCGGCCCCGCATTCCATTTCGAACCGACGGGAGATCACCACCTGGAAGACCTCACCGTCGACGATCGCCTCCTTGCCGCGGTCCAGGGCGGCCAGGTACTCGTTTTCGTCCCAGCGTTCCTGCACGCTGGAGGCGAAGTCCAGGGCCGCCGACTGCAGCACGGACACCGGCTGCTCCGTCGGGGTGCTGACCTTGGCCAGCAGGTTCTTGACCCGGGCGACGGCGTCATGCCAGGCCTCGTCAACGCGTTCGGAGCTGTTGTCGAAGTTGATCGCGTTGGCGATCAGCAGCACGGTGCCGTCCATGTTGTCGTGCACGGCCATGTCGGTGACCAGGTTCAGCGCCATTTCCGGCAGCTCGAGGTCATCCTCCGGCGGGCTGGTCAGTTTTTCCCAGTGCCGGACGGTTTCCCAGCCGAGGAAGCCCACCAGGCCGGAGGTGAACGGCGGCAGCCCGTCGAACCGGTCGGTGTGCAGGGCGCGGACCGTGTCGCGGATGGCGTCCACCGGGCTGCCGTCGAGGGGCACACCCACCGGCGGCTCGCCGAGCCAGTGCGCCTGGCCGTCCTTGGTGGTCAGCGTGGCGCGGGAGCGGGCACCGATGAACGAGTAGCGGGACCACGCGCCACCCACCGCAGCGGATTCCAGCAGGAACGTGCCCGGCTGGCCCTGCGCGAGTTTCCGGTAGAGCCCGATGGGGGTTTCGGCGTCGGCCAGGACTTTCAGCCGGACCGGAATGACGCGGCTGTGGCCGGCGAGTTCCCGGAACTCCTCCAGGCTGGGGCTGATGATTCCGAGGTCCTGCATGGCTGCGTAGTCCGCCTGTTCTGGTTGGTCTGAAGCTGGTGGGGTGCCGGTGTGTGCTGCTGCGCCGGCTCAGTCGGCCTGGCCGACGACGGCGTCCAGCGCGCGTCCGTCGAAGCACGTCCGGGTTCCGGTGTGGCACGCGGCGCCCACCTGGTCCACCCGGACCAGCAGGGCGTCGCCGTCGCAGTCCAGGGCGAGGGATTTGACCCACTGCACGTGGCCGGATGTGTCGCCCTTGCGCCAATATTCCTGCCGGGATCGGGAGTAGAACGTGACCCGCCCGGTGGTCATGGTGCGGTGCAGTGCCTCGTCGTCCATCCAGCCAAGCATCAGCACCTCGTTGGTGTCGAACTGCTGGACGATCGCGGCCACCAAGCCGGCGCTGTCACGTTTGAGGGACGCCGCCAGGTCCGGCTGCAGAGGACCGGCAGGGTGCCCTGACCCGGGGTCCGCGGGACCGGCGGTCGAGGGTACGGGGGCGGGGGCAGGCTGCTCAGACATCACCACAAGTCTAGTGCCTCGGCGCGCGGGGCCGCCCGGCGCGTGCAGCCCCGCGCTTAACATGGCCGCCAATAGCCCGCCGAGGCCAAAACCACGGCCCTTCCTGTGCACACTGGCGGGCGTCTCGTGCTAGTTTCACAAGTGATGCATTTCGTCGATCCGTCCCGAGAAGTTCTGGCCGAAACCTTGCTGGCGGCCGGTCCGGACTCCCCCACGCTCTGCAAGGGCTGGCTCACGCGCGACCTCGCCGCGCACCTGTACCTGCGGGAGCGCAAAGCCCGCGTTGGACTGGGGCTGCTGCTCAAGCGGCTGGCCAAAGCTTCCGACCAGGCCACGGCCGAGCTCGCCTCCGAGGTCAGCACCCCGGACGCCTACGCCAAGCTGGTCAACACCTTCCGCGCCGGACCCCCGGCGCTCTCCCCCATGCGGATCAAGGCCCTGGATGAGAGCTCGAACCTCATCGAGTACTTCGTCCACACCGAGGACGTCCGCCGTGCCGTGGACCGCTGGGCACCGCGCGCCCTGGATGAGGCCTACTCGGACGCCCTCTGGGACGAACTGATCAAACGCGCCGCCATCCTGTACCGCGGCGTGGACCTGGGCATTGTGCTGGTGCGGCCGTCCGGTCCGCGGCATGTTGCCAAACGCGCTCCCGTGTCGGTGGCCATCGTCGGCGAACCGGGCGAACTCCTGATGCACGCCCACGGCCGCACCCGCCACGCGCTGGTGACGTTCGAGGGCCAGCCCGACGCCGTCGCACTGCTGCAGTCCGCCGAAGTCGGCCTCTAGTCCCCACCCGCTCCCTAACCTCGCAAGCTCGGCCAGGGAACCCTGCGGGCGTGGGCCCAGGCACTAGCAAGGTTGGCTTGGACAAACCCGGTTAGCGGACGTCGAAGCCGGCGGCACGGATGGCGGCCTTGACCTGGGCGATCATGTCCAGCGGACCAAAGTGGAACACCGACGCCGCCAGGACGGCATCGGCACCGGCAGCCACGGCCGGCGGGAAATGTTCGGGCCGGCCGGCGCCGCCGGAGGCGATCAGCGGCACCTTGACGCTGGCGCGGGCCAGCCGGATCAGTTCGAGGTCGAAGCCGTCCTTGGTGCCGTCGGCATCAATCGAGTTGAGCAGGATCTCGCCCACCCCGCGGTCGGCGGCCTCGCGCGCCCAGGCCAGCGCGTCGATGCCCGTGCCCTGCCGGCCGCCATGGGTCGTGACCTCAAACCCGGAGGGTGTTGGCTGGGAGCCCGGGCGGGTGCGCCGCGCGTCCAGGGACAAAACCAGGACCTGGGAGCCGAAATGCCGGGTGATCTCGTCAATGACTTCGGGCCGGGCGACGGCGGCGGTGTTGATGGCGGCCTTGTCCGCGCCGTAGCGCAGCAGTTTGTCCACCTCCGCCACACCCCGGACGCCGCCGCCAACGGTCAGCGGGATGAATACTTCCTCGGCGGTGCGGCGGACGACGTCGAACGTCGTCTCCCGGTTGCCCGAGGACGCGGTGACGTCGAGGAACGTCAGTTCGTCGGCGCCGCCGTTGTCGTACCGGTGCGCGAGTTCCACGGGGTCGCCGGCGTCGCGGAGGCCCTCAAAATTGATTCCCTTGACCACACGGCCGGCGTCGACATCCAGGCACGGGATCACGCGGACGGCTACGGTCATGGCTGCTCCCGGGCTGGGCGGACAAAGGGCGGGGTGAAGGTTGATGGCTGCACGGCTGGCCCGGCTAGATCCGGCAGGCGTGGATACTGCTGACCAGGATGGCGCGGGCGCCGAGGTCGTACAGCTCGTCCATGATCCGGTTGGTGTCCCGCTTGGGCACCATCGAGCGGACGGCCACCCAGTCCGAGTCCCGCAGCGGCGACACGGTGGGCGATTCGAGGCCCGGCGTGAGGGCGGCGGCCTGCTCGACCAATTCCTTGCGGATGTCGTAGTCCATCAGCACGTACTGGCGGGCCACCAGCACACCCTGCAGGCGGCGGATCAGCACGGCGGTGGCGGGGTTCTGCTTGCCCTTGCGGCCGATCAGGACCGACTCGGAGTGGAGGATCGGCTCGCCAAAGATTTCCATTCCGGCGGCCTTGAGCGTGGTACCGGTCTCGACGACGTCGGCAATCGCGTCCGCGACGCCGAGCCGGACGGAGGACTCGACGGCGCCGTCGAGCCGTACCACCTTGGCGTTGATCCCGCGCCCGGCGAGGTAGCCGCGCAGCAGTCCGTCGTAGCTGGTGGCGAGGCGCTTGCCTTCAAGCTGGTCGATGGCTGTGAAGTCCCCCACCGGGCCGGCGAAGCGGAAGGTTGAGGCGGCGAATCCGAGCGGCAGCAGTTCCTCTGCTTCGACCTCGGCATCGAGGAGCAGGTCGCGGCCGGTGATGCCGACGTCCAGCGTTCCCTGGCCGACGTACACGGCGATGTCGCGGGGGCGGAGGAAGAAGAATTCAATGTCGTTGTCCGGGTCCACCATGACCAGTTCGCGGCTGTCGCGGCGCTGGCGGTAGCCGGCCTCGGCGAGCATGGCGGAGGCGGCTTCGGACAGGGATCCCTTGTTCGGGACGGCAACTCTAAGCATGGGAGGTTCTTTCTGGTGAGGACGTCATCGGTACAGGCACTGCGGGCCACGTGATGCGCCGCTCCCACGGACCTGGGGTCCGCGGGAACGGTGCGGCGTGGCTAGAGATGCTTGTAGACGTCTTCCAGGCTGAGGCCTTTGGCGAGCATCAGAACCTGCAGGTGATAGAGCAGCTGCGAAATTTCTTCCGCGGCGGCCTCATCGGATTCGTACTCGGCAGCCATCCAAACCTCGGCGGCTTCCTCCACGACTTTCTTGCCGATGCCGTGGACTCCGGAATCCAGTTCGGCGACGGTGCGGGAGCCCTCCGGGCGGGAGGCTGCCTTCTCACTCAGTTCTGCGAACAGCGATTCGAAATTCTTCACGCCCTCCAGCCTACTTGTTCACGGCAAGACCACGCCTGCCGGGCCGCCGCATGACGGCGCCGATGTGAGCGAATACACAGCCTGCGAGGCCAGGTTAGGAGTACTGCTTGAGCGTGACCGCCGTGGCCAGGGCCGCCGCCACGGCTTCGTGGCCCTTGTCCTCGGTGGAGCCGGGGAGGCCCGCACGGTCAATGCCCTGCTGTTCGGTGTCGCAGGTCAGCACGCCGAAGCCGACCGGAACGCCGGTGCGGACACTGACCTCGGTGAGGCCCAGCGTGGCGGCTTCGCAGACGTATTCGAAGTGCGGGGTGCCACCGCGGATCACGACGCCGAGCGCCACGACGGCGTCAAAGTGCGGTGCCAGCCGGGCGGCCGCGACCGGCAGCTCAAAGGTTCCGGGAACGCGCAGCACGGTCGGTTCGGCAATGCCGGCGTCCTTGGCTGCCCGCAACGCGCCGTCGAGCAGGCCGTCCATAATCTTGGTGTGCCAGCTCGCGGCCACAATGGCCAGCCTCAGCTGGGAGGTCTGCTCGGGTTCGAAAGTGGTCAGGTCAATCTGGGGTGCGCCGTGGCCGCTCATAGGGATTCCTTGCTGTGGGAAGTCGGTGGGGTTTGCGAGGTGCGGGCCGGGCCCGCGGCCTCAGTCCTGCTCGTGCTCGAAGCCGCGCTGTCCGTTGGCCGGCGCGGCCGGTTCCATGTCAAGAACCAGCCGGTGGTCCATACGGTCCTTTTTGGTCTGCAGGTAGCGCAGGTTCTGTTCGCGGGACGGCACCTCGGTGGGGACCATCTCAACCACCCGCACTCCTGCCTTGGCCAGCCGGTCCTGCTTGTCCGGGTTGTTGCTCAGGAGGCGGATCTCGTGCAGGCCCATCTCAGCGAGGATCTGCGCGGCGGCCTTGTAGCAGCGGGCGTCGACGGGAAGTCCGAGCTGTTCGTTGGCTTCCACAGTGTCGAACCCGGCCTCCTGCAGGGCGTAGGCCTTGATCTTGTTGGCCAGGCCGATGCCGCGGCCTTCCTGGCCGCGCAGGTAGAGCAGGGTGCCGCCGAATTCGTGGATCATCTCCAGGGCGTAGGCCAGCTGTTCGCCGCAGTCGCAGCGGTAGGAGCCGAAGACGTCTCCGGTCAGGCATTCGGAGTGCAGCCGGACCAGGGGTGCCTGGCCGTCGGTGGCCGGCAGCGGGGAGCTGACGGCGAGGTGCTCCGCGCCGGTCTCCAGGTCGGTCCAGGCCTGGGCCACAAAATCGCCGTAGGCGGTGGGCAGCTGGACGATCGGTCCGCCGCTGACAGGGTGCAGCCGCTGGGCCGGGGTGGCCGGCTGCGCTTCAGAAGTCGTCATTGTTTCTCCTCAGTCCAAGGGTCTCAGGCGGATTCCGCCGCGTGGCTGCCGGTGTTGCCGGCTTCAAGGTACGCCACCAGATCAGCAATCGAAATCAGCGGGCAGCCGTGTTCGAGGGCAAAGCCGCGAAGTCCATCCAACCGCATCATTTCTCCGTCGTCGTGCACCACTTCTGCAATTACGCCTACGGGTTCAAGGCCCGCCAGCCGGCACAGCTCAACGGCTGCCTCGGTGTGGCCGGGACGCTCCCGCACACCACCCTTAACGGCGCGAAGCGGAAAAACATGCCCGGGACGGGTCAGGGAATTTGGCCGGCTGGTGCCGTCCGCGAGGATCCGGGCGGTCAGGGCTCGGTCGGTGGCGGAAATACCGGTGCTGACGCCCACGGCCGCATCGCACGACACCGTATACGCGGTGCCCTTGGAGTCCTGGTTGATGGCCGTCATCGGCGGCAGCTCCAGGGCGTCGGCACGTTCGCCCGTCAGCGGCACGCAGATCACGCCCGAGCTGTAACGGATGGTCCAGCCCATCAGGGCCGGGGTGGCGTGCTGCGCGGCAAAGATGATGTCGCCTTCGTTCTCGCGGTCCTCGTTATCCACCACCAGCACGGGGCGGCCGGCGGCCATGGCGCGGATGGCGTCCTCGATCGGGTCGAGGCCGGCCGAGGCGTCGACGGCCACGCCGTGGCGGTCCTGGAGCCCGCTCATTTTGCGGCCGCCTGGCTGTGGGCGGGCTCAGCGTGGCGGGCCCCGCCGTGCCCGGTGGGGGCGAAGGCGAGCAGGCGTTCGGTGTACTTGGCCAGCACATCCACCTCAAGGTTGACGCGGCCGCCCAGCGGTTTGGCGCCCAGGCCGGTCTCGGCGAGGGTGGTGGGGATCAGGCCGACTTCGAACCACGGTGCCGGGTCCGGCGCGGGGCTCACGGCAGTGACGGTGAGTGAGACGCCGTCGACCGCGATGGAGCCCTTTTCCGCGATGTAGCGGGCCAGCCCGGACGGGACGGCGAAGCGCAGACGGTCCCAGTTGCCCAGCGCCTCACGTTCCACAAGTTCGCCGACGCCGTCAACGTGGCCCTGCACAACGTGGCCGTCGAGCCGGCTACCGGCCTGGACGCAGCGTTCGAGGTTGACCGGGTCCCCCGCTGCCAGCGCGCCGATGGTGCTCCGGACCAGGGTCTCGCCCATGACGTCGACGCTGAAGTCCGTGCCCTCGATGTCCGTGGCGGTCAGGCAAACCCCGTTGACCGCGATTGAACCGCCGAGGGCCAGGCCGTCGGTGCTGCTGGGGGCGTGCAGGCGCAGCGTGGCGCTGGTGTCGCCGTCGCGTTCGACGGAGAGCACCTTGCCCTGTTCGGCGATAATTCCGGTAAACATCAGTTGCCTCCTGCGGCGGTGTCCGCGGCGTTGCGCGGGGTGGAATCGGATGAAGTGTCGGTGGCCCCGGCGGCGGGGCGAAGGTGCAGCCGCAGATCGCGGCCCAGCATCCGCACGGCGCCGCCGGTGGCAGCGTCCCAGTCCCACAGCTGGGCGTCGGCGAGGGTGCGGATGCCGAGGTCTTCCAGGGCCGGAGTGCCGGAGCCGAGGAGCGTCGGGGCCAGGTAGACGATCAGCTCGTCGACCAGTCCGGCGGCCAGGAAAGCGCTAAGGATGCGTGAACCGCCCTCGACCATCAGGTGCCTGACACCGGCGTCGAACAGCTGGTCCAGGGCCTCGCGGGGGTCCCGGGTGGGCAGGTGCATTACCTTGCCGTCGGCACCATGAACGGCAGCGTCGTCGGGGATGCCGCGGAGCCCCATGACCGCGCGGAGCGGTTGCTTGGGCGCCGGCGTTCCGTCCGGTGTGCGCGCGGTAAGCCGGGGGTCGTCCACCAGCACGGTCTGGGTTCCCACCAGGATGGCGTCGATCCGGCCCCGCAGGGCGTGGTTGTCGGCGAGGGACTCCGGGCTGGAGATCCATTGGCTGGTGCCGTCGCCGGCCGCGATCCTGCTGTCGAGGGTCTGGGCGATGTGCAGGGTGACGAAGGGGCGCTTGGCGGCCACGGCGTCAAACCAGCGGCGGTTGAGGTCCAGCGCTTCGACGGCGGCCAGGCCGGAGCGAACGCGCACTCCGGCGGCGCGCAGGGTCGCGGCTCCCCCGGCGGCCGGGTCGTGCGGGTCATCGACGGCGTAGACGACATCGGCGATGCCCGCGTCAATGATGGCTTGGGCGCAGGGGCCGGTCCGGCCGCAGTGGTTGCAGGGTTCAAGCGTGACCACCATGGTGGTGCCGCTGAGGTCCAGGCCCGCCGCCCGGGCCTGCTGGATGGCGTCGGCCTCTGCGTGCGGGGTGCCGGCACCACGGTGGTAGCCGGTCACCAGGGGTGTGCCGTCTGTCCCAATGACGACGGCGCCCACGAGCGGGTTCGCGCCGCGCGGGCCCTGGGCTGCCGCTGCGAGGGCAGCGTCCATCGCCGCCGTTTCTGCGGCGCTAAAGCCGGCCGCGCTGAAGCCGGCCGCGGTGAAGCCGGCCGCGGCGAAGTCTTCGTGGTCTTTGTCTTGCGGCCCGGAAGCCGTTTGGACGCTCATGCGCCGTTCCTCGGGTCCCCGGGGACCTCGGAGTGGGCGAAGAGCCATCGCAAGGGGTTCATGTGTGTGTCGTTCCTTCCCTCTAGAACCGCGATGGCTCCGGGGGTATACGACAGCGCACTGCCGCGGCACCGAAGGGCGCCGCAGTAACAGCTGTACGTGCTTCTCTCATCCAGACTTTAACTGTCGGTACCGGAATTCCACCGGTTCAACCGTCCGCCGTTAGCTTCCCAGTGGGAAGTGCCGGCTCGCGGGTCGCGGACTATAACCGCCGGTTCGGACTTACACCGACCCCGGAGCACGTATGTGTGTAGCTATTCTGACACAACTGCGGCCGCCGCCCGGCTATTCCCGCGGGCGGACGGTACACCGTTCGTCATGTTTTAGTCAGCTGCCCGGCCAGCTGCCGGCCGCTTCACGGAGGCGGGCGATGGCGTCCGCGGGGTCGTCGGCGCCGTAAACCGCGGACCCTGCGACGAAGACGTCGGCGCCGGCCTCGGCCGCCCGCCAGATGGTCTCCTCGGTGATGCCGCCGTCGACCTGGAGCTTGATGTCCAGTCCCGACGCGTCAATGGCGGCCCTGGCCCGGCGGATCTTGGGCAGCGTGAGATCAAGGAACTCCTGGCCGCCGAAGCCGGGTTCCACGGTCATGATGAGGATCATGTCCAGTTCGCCGAGCATGTCCAGGAACGGTTCCACGCTGCTGCCGGGCCGCAGTGCGATGCCCGCCTTGGCGCCCCGGGCGCGCAGTTCGCGGGCCAGTTTCACCGGTGCGATGGAGGCCTCGGCGTGGAAGGTCACCGACGCCAGCCCGGCGTCGGCGTAGGCCGGTGCCCAGCGGTCGGCGTGATCGATCATCAGGTGTGCGTCCAGCGGGATCGGGCTGACGTCCTGCAGCCGCTGGACCACGGGAAGCCCCAGCGAGAGATTGGGCACGAAGTGGTTGTCCATAACGTCCACGTGCACGGCGTCGGCAGTCTTGATTCTCTGCAGTTCGGACTGCAGGTTAGCGAAGTCCGCCGAAAGGATGCTCGGGTGGATACAGCGGTGGGCCATGGATGTCCTTGTCGTAGCGCGGGTCGGAAATCGGGAAACTGGTGCCAGTATGGCCCTGGGCTCAGGCTTTTTTGCGGATGAGCGCCAGGAACATGGCGTCCGTGCGGTGCAGGTGCGGCCAGAGCTGGGCGGTCAGTTCGTGGCCGGCCTCAAGGTGTCCGGTGAGGCTGACGGCGTCCAGGGCGGCTCCGGCGTCCAGCAGTTCGAGGTCCTCGCGCTTGCGCAGGGCATCGGTGACGACGGCGGTGGTCTCGGCCGGGTGCGGGGAACACGTCACGTAGGCCACAACGCCGCCGGGCTTGACCGCATCGAGCGCCGACTTGAGCAGGTCGCGCTGCAGCGGGCCGAGATCCACCAGGTCCTTCGGCGTGCGCCGCCAGCGGGATTCGGGGCGGCGGCGCAGTGCGCCGAGTCCGGTGCAGGGCACGTCAACCAACACGCGGTCGAAGCTCCCGGCCATCTCGGCGCCAACCTCGCGCCCGTCGCCGGTGCGGACGTCCCAGACCTCGGACGGCACGGCCGTCAGCGCCTGCCGGACCAGTTTCGCGCGGTGGGGTGCGGGTTCGTTGGCCAGCAGGGTGGCACCGTGCTGGCGGGCCAGGGCGCCGAGCAGGGCAGCCTTGCCGCCGGGGCCGGCGCAGAGGTCAAGCCAGCGTTCGCCGTCGGGCCCGGCACCTGCGTCGGTGAGGTCCACGGAGGCCAGCGCGCGGGCCACCAGCTGCGAGCCGACGTCCTGGACGCGGGTGCTGCCCTCCCGCACGGAGGCGAGCCGGCCAAGGTCACCGCCGCTGGAGAGCGCGGATCCCTCCACGAGCTCCCCGGGAGTGGCACCGCCTTCGAGCGCCTCGTCGAGGCTGCCGAGGCCGGGCAAGGCCACCAGGTTAACGACGGGGGCCGCGTTGTCCGCCTCGAGGAGGTCGTTGATTTCCGTGACCGGACGACCATGCGCCACGAGGGACTGCCGGAAGGCGCGGACGATCCATTCGGGGTGGGCGTAGCGGACGGAGGCCACCTTGGTCTCGTCCTGTTCGTCGCGGAGGATCAGCTCCAGCCATTCCTCGAGTGTGTGCGCGGTAACTTTGCGGAGCACGGCGTTGATCAGGCCCGACGGGCCGGCACCGATCACGGCGCGGGCCAGGCCCACGGTTTCGTCCAGGGCAGCATGCGCCGGGACCCGCATGGCCAGAAGCTGGTGCGCCCCGATCCGCAAGGCATCGAGGATGGCGGGATCGAGCTGGTCCAGGGGACGGTCCACGCAGCGGGCGAGGATCGCGTCATAGGTTCCCTGGCCGCGGAGGGCGCCGTAGCTGAGCTCGGTGGCAAAACCGGCGTCGCGCTTGTCCAGGCCGTGGTGCCGGATCCGGGCGGGCAGCACCAGGTTCGCGTAGGCGTCCTCGGCGGCCACGGCACGCAGGACCTCGAAAGCGACCAGCCGGGCGGGATCGGCGCGCCGGGTGCGCTGGGAGGGAGCGTTCTCGGTGAATCCCCGCTGCGGGCCACGGTTCCGCTCCCGGCCCTGGGCGTTGCGCTTGGAGTTGCGCTGGCCCTGGCCGCCCCGGTTGCCCTGGCCGTTCTGGTTGCCTTGGCCGCCTTGGCCGCCAGATTGCTCCCCCCGGCCCCGGCCGCTGCCGCTTGTTCCGGACTCGCTCATTCGAAGACCACGCTTTCCAGTGTTGCCTGCCCGCGCGCCCAGTCGGCGGCGTTCATCATTTTCTTGCCCGAAGGCTGGACCCGGGTGAGTTCCACAGGATGTGAGCCGGTACCCACCAGGACGGCCTTGCCGTCGAGCACCAGCTGGCCCGGGCGGAGTGCCGGCGCGCCGGGCCGCAGCACGAGCGGCTCAAGCTTGACCCGCTGCCCGTCCCACATGGTCCAGGCGCCGGGCTCGGGGGTGACCCCGCGTGCCCTGCGTCCAATCGCCAGGGCCGGCTGCTGCCAGTCGAGGCGGCCATCGTCAAGGCCAAGTTTGGGGGCGAGGCTGACCTCGCCCTGTTGTGGAATGGCCGAGGCCCTGCCGGCGTCGACGGCGGAAAGGGTCTGGCTCAGCAGCACGGCGCCGCTGTGCGACAGCCGTTCCAGGAGATCCCCGGCAGTGTCCGTGGGCCGCACCGCCTCGGTGACGGTGCCGAACACCGGGCCGGTATCGAGGCCTTCCTCGAGCCGGAACGTCACGGCGCCGGTGATGTCGTCACCGGCGATGATGGCGCGCTGCACGGGTGCGGCACCGCGCCAGGCCGGCAGGAGCGAGAAGTGCAGGTTGATCCAGCCGTGGCGCGGGATATCGAGGGCCGCCCGCGGAATCAGGCCGCCGTACGCGACGATCGCGGCGACGTCGGGCGCGGCCGCCGCGATTCGTGCCGTCACCGCGGCGTCGACCCGGGTGGCGTGGATGATCTCGATGCCCAGCTCGGCGGCGCGGGCGGCCACGGGCGACGGCGTCAGGATGCGCTTGCGTCCCAGCGGCGCGTCCGGCCGGGTCAGCACGGCGACGACGTCGAAACCGGCAGCGACGAGGGCGTCCAGTGCAGGGACGGCCACGGCGGGAGTCCCTGCGAAAAGAACCCTCACTGGCCGATCCCGAAGGACGAACCCTGGCCGAAGCTGCCGCCCCCGAAGCTGGAGCCGACCGTCTTGGCGCGCTTCGACGTCGTCTGCTCCGTAATGGCGTCATAGTTTGCATTGCGGATGGCGCGCAGGGCCGCCTTGCGGTCCTCGCCCTCGAGCCGGTCGGTGAACAGGATGCCGTCCAGGTGGTCGGTCTCGTGCTGGAAAACGCGGGCGAGCATCCCCTCGCCGTCGAGCACCACCTCGTTGCCGTGGACGTCGACGCCGGTGACCCGGGTGGCGCGGTGGCGCCGGACCGGGAAGCCCAGGCCGGGGATGGAGAGGCAGCCCTCAACTTCGTCGGGCTGGAAGTCATCGCTGTTCTCCAGGACGGGGTTAATAATGTGCCCCTCAACCCCACGGATGCGGTAGGTGAAGACTCGCTGACTGATGCCGACCTGCGGCGCGGCCAGGCCGGCGCCCTCCACGTCCTCCATGGTTTCGATCATGTCGGCGACGAGCTTTTCCAGCTCCGGCCCGAATTCCGTCACGGGATCGGCAACTGTGCGCAGCACAGGGTCCCCGATGATGCGGATATTCAGTATGGCCATGGTCAGTCTGTCCTCACGGTGGGCGGCTAGGGATCCCGACCAGTTTAGTGGCAGCCCCGGGTTTCGTTCATGGCGGCCCGGGGATTCAGGGTCAGCGGTTAGGGTCAGCGGGCCACCGGCGGGGCGATTGGCAGCAGGGCCGGCCCGGCCGCCGCCGTGTCCGCGGACATCTCCCAGACCCTGCGCAACGCACAGAACTTCCACCAGTGGTGCTTGAGGACATCCGGGTTGGCCCGCACCGGCCGGACCTCCGTCTCGCCGATGGCGACCGCGAGCAGAAGCGGTGAATCCCCGTGCTGCCACGGCTCCCACTCCCCCGCGACCGGGTCCACCAGGCTTTCTTCGGCCTTCATCCCGGCCACCAGCTGCATCACGACCTTTGCGTCGAGGGGCTTGACCGTCCCGTCCCGGCTGGTCCCCTTGGTCTTGTAGTCGATGAGGCACGTGCGGCCGTTGATCCGGGCCACCAGGTCCAGCGTGCCCGCGTAGCCCACGGTCTGGTTCCACACCGTGATCTCCGGGGCAATCGGCTCCACCTGGAAGAGCTCCCACCATTCGTCGAAGCGGGCGGCAAAGGCTTCCTCCCCGTTGGCAGCCAGTGCCTCACGGGTTTCCTTCATCTGGTGCGGGCGGCCAAGAGCGCGCAGAGCCACCTGTTCGCAGTAGTTGTGGACCCGGTCGCCGCGCTTGGCGGCGTCGTCCCGGTGGGTCTCGGCGGCTTTGGCCGCGCGGCTCACTGCCTGCCGGACCTTCGCGGGGCTGCCCAGGATGGCCGGCAGTGTGGGGTCCGAGGCGAGGCTGTTCGCTCCCATGTACCCGAACCAGCCGTCCAGGCCGTGCGGTTGCTGGCCGATCACCGTGGTGATGGACGGAACGGTGAACTGCGCCGAAGTGGAGCGGGCGTACATCCGGCCGTATTCGGTGGCGTGGGCGAGAAGCGGGGCGGTCATAGAAAGACTCTTTCACGGGGGTCGGACGCTGTAGGAAAACAAAATGGTCCGCCCCGCTCTGAGAGCGGAACGGACCATTTTCCAGGTGGGCGATACTGGGTTCGAACCAGTGACCTCTTCGGTGTGAACGAAGCGCGCTACCACTGCGCCAATCGCCCCGGTGCCATTGAATGCTAGCCCACCCTGGCGGAATATCGAAATCGGCCATTCCGACGGCGGTTTGGGTGGGCGCGGGGTCTGGACGTGGGGTTGGCGCTGCGCCCATTTGCCAGAAGTGGCCGCTAAGTCGCTCGGATAGCGGCCATCTTTGGCGAATCGACGTACTGGATGGCCACCTGGTCGCATTCGGGGGCCCGTAGCCAACGTGGCCCGTCGCTCCCCAGGCCCCCGTCGTCGACGTCGTCGTTCGGTTGCCCGTGATCGTGACGGCACTGCAGACGCACGAGCCGGCGGTTTCGGCGCCCATTTGCCAAAAGTGGCCGCTAAGTGGCTGGGATAGCGGCCATCTTTGGCGAATCGACGTACTGGATAGCCAACTTGTCGCATTCGGGCGACGGTAGCGAACGAAGCGCCACGATCCCCTAGGCCCCTGTCGTCGACGTCGTCGCCCGGCTGCCCCGCCGCAAGGCCGTCGTCGAAGCCGGCCAAGATGGTTGGCGCTGCGCCCATTTGCCAGAAGTGGCCGCTAAGTGGGGTGGCTTACCGGCCATCTTTGGCGAATCGACGTTGCCGGTGGCCGCCTGGATCCTTTAGATGAGCCGCAGCCGGCGTCGTATGACGTCGACGCCACCCCGGCGTCGTCACCCATCCTCGCCAAGGTCGGCGTCGTAGTTCAATGGCAAGGAACCGCTCTTGTCCTCCCTCATCCGTCCGGGTCGGCTGGGCTCGGCGCCCAATTGCCAGAAGTGGCCGCTAAGTGGATCGGGATAGCGGCCATCTTTGGCGAATCGCTGCATTAGGCCGGTACCTGGCTCCGTGGGTAGCCCCGTGGCCGCTGACGTCGCTGAATCGGACTGAGATCGCTGGTTTGTGCGCCCAATTACCAGAAGTGGCCGCCAAGTGGGTCGGGATAGCGGCCATCTTTGGCGAACCGACGCACCGAAGTACTCCCAACCTCACGGCGCCGACCCCGCCGCGGCAGCCCCAGGCCGCTCGTCAGAACAACAACGCGCCGCCCCGGAAGCCAGCGCTAATTACACTCCTGTAATTAGCAAAATCCCCTAGATTGCAGGGAAGGACGGGGGTCGGTCGCCGTCAACGGACGCCCGATTTGTAGATTGCCTGAACCTCCTATAGAGTTCTTACTCGTTGGAACGCGAGGAAATGCCGAATGCGGCAGGGAATCGCAGGCAACATTGCGGACGTAGCTCAGCTGGTAGAGCACCACCTTGCCAAGGTGGATGTCGCGAGTTCGAATCTCGTCGTCCGCTCGCAGGACACTGTCACGGCAAAGGTTCTTCGGAATCCTGTCTACACGGTGGGTTGGCCGAGAGGCGAGGCAGCGGCCTGCAAAGCCGTATACACGGGTTCGAATCCCGTACCCACCTCGGTGAAAACCCTGGTTTCCGGTTCCGGCCGGATGCAAAGGGGCGATTGGCGCAGCGGTAGCGCGCTTCCCTGACACGGAAGAGGTCACTGGTTCGATCCCAGTATCGCCCACCAAAGCGAGGAAACTTGCTTGATCCAGTACCACCGGCCTGGCCGGAACGGACTAAAATGCGGACGTAGCTCAGCTGGTAGAGCACCACCTTGCCAAGGTGGATGTCGCGAGTTCGAATCTCGTCGTCCGCTCTGTTGTTTTTCAGCTTTACACAACTCCACTCCGGATCCTTCCGGTTGCGGGCGATTGGCGCAGCGGTAGCGCGCTTCCCTGACACGGAAGAGGTCACTGGTTCGATCCCAGTATCGCCCACCACACAGCAGCTCCCCCGGAGCTGCTTTTTTCGTATCCTGACCCCTCACGCTGCGGGGGTCTTTCTCCTCTGGGCGGACAACCCTTGGCACCCCCCAACCCTCCGGTTAGGATCGAAAGTGCTAGGAGCGATCTGGCTCCGCGACAGAAGGGAGGTGCCCGTGGGTTTACTTGACGATCTAAAGGGCAAGGCTCAGCATCTGATTGATGGCAACGAACAGGCCATCAAGGACGGTATCGAGAAGGCGGGTGACTTCGTCGATTCCAAGACCGGCGGAAAGTACGCCGACAAGGTCGATTCCGTCCAGCGTGGCGCCTCTGACTTCGTGGACAAGTCGAACGTGGAACCGGAAACGGCCCCCGTCGTCGAACCGCACGTCGCGGAGGAGCCGCCAGTCGCCGGGGAAACCCGGCCGCAGGGCCTCTGACCCAGGTACGTCAATGAGGTGCCGGTCCCGCCGAGAGGTGGCGCCGGCACCTTTGGCGTTTAAAGGCCGAGGTGGACGCGTGGGGTCGCGTACGATCACCGGGCGGGGACCAACGCGGCGGGCTTCCCCACCGTGCCCTGAAACCGCCGGCACCCGATGCAATCACCCGCGGCGTTCACCCGCGGCGTTCGCCGGCGCTCCCCCGCGGCACTGCGGCACTGCTGCCAACAGCCGCACGCCCGCAGCTACCAGCTACCAGCTACCACCACCCGCCTACGACGGTTCGTGGTTCTGTCCTTCGCGGGCCAGGGCGGTCAGCCGGGACACGGCACGGAAGTACTTCTTCATGTACCCGCCGGTCATCATCTCCTCGGTGAAGAGCTGGTCGAACGGCACGCCGCTGGCCAGGATCGGCACGTCCTTGTCGTACAGCCGGTCCGCGAGGACCACAAAGCGCAGCGCCACGGCCTGCTCGGTGATCGTCTCGACGTTGCGCCACACGACGCCGTCGATCCCGTCGATCAGCTGACGGTAGCGGCTCGGGTGCACACCGGCGAGGTGGTTGATCAGGGTGCTGAATTCGTCCTTGGCCACGGTCTGGCCGTCGAACTCCGCCTTCATGTGGTGCGCCAGTTCGTCGTTGCGCAGGGGCGCGGGCGCCTTCGGCAGGCCGCGGTGGCGGAAGTCCTCGCCGTCGATGCGGACGACGTCGAACTGGTCCGCCAGGACCTGGATCTCGCGGGCGAAGTCGACGGCGGCAAACCGGCCGTCGCCGAGCGAGCCCGGCAGGGTGTTGGACGTTGCCGCGAGCTTGACGCCGGCGTCGGCCAGCTCGCGCATCAGCCGGGACATCAGGACCGTGTCGCCCGGATCGTCGAGCTCGAATTCGTCAATGCAGACCAGTTTGTAGTGGCTCAGCGCCTCCACGGTCTTGCGGAAGGACAATGCGCCCACCAGGTTGGTGTACTCCACGAACGTCCCGAAGGCCTTGGGCCCAGGAGCCGCGTGCCACAGCGACGCGAGCAGGTGGGTCTTGCCCACCCCGAAGCCGCCGTCCAGGTAGATGCCTGCCCGGGACGTGTCCTTCTTGCCGAACAGCCGCTTGAACAGGCCGTCGCCGTCCCCGGACCCGACGCCGGCGGCGAAGTTCTGCAGGGCGTGGACGGCTTGGGCCTGGCTGGGCTGCGCCGGATCCGGCCGGTAGCTGGCGAAGGAAACCTCACCGAAGCGCGGCGACGGATAAAACCCGTTCAGGAGTTCATCCACGGAAACCGCCGGTGTTCTGGCGGCGAGCTGTTCGATCTGTACCAAGGTGGTCCGTTCTGCTGGTCTCGTGTCCCCAGAAAGGATACCGGCAAAGGCGGATTTCCCTTCCGGGCGACGAACGGGAGTGAGCAAGCCCATATTTCAGAGTATGTAGTCGGGGAAGCAATCCCGCCGGGGCGTGGTTAGTGTGGGTAAAGGCCCGGCGCCGCGCAGCACCTCACGCCAGGCCTCCCCGACGCCCAGTGAAAGGCCAACTTCATGCCCTACCCCGTTGAGCAGAACGAGAAATTCACCGCCTACGCCCACCCCGAACGCCTTGTGTCCACCGGGTGGCTCGCGGCGGCCATGGAAGGCGGCGCGCTCGACGGCGGCAAGCTCGTGGTGGTCGAGTCCGACGAGGACGTCCTGCTGTACGAGACCGGCCACATCCCCGGCGCGGTCAAGATCGACTGGCACACCGACCTGAACGACGAGGTCACCCGTGACTACGTCGACGGCGCGGCTTTCGCGGCCCTTGCCGCCGCCAAGGGCATCTCCCGGGACAGCACCGTAGTGATCTACGGCGACAAGTCCAACTGGTGGGCTGCCTACGCCCTCTGGGTCTTCACCCTGTTCGGCCACGAGGACGTCCGGCTGCTTGACGGCGGACGCGACAAATGGATCGCCGAAGGCCGCCCGATCACCACGGACAAGACGGTGCCAGCCCCGGGCGACTACCCCGTGGTGGAGCGAAACGACGCCCCGATCCGGGCCTTCAAGGAAGACGTCCTGGCGCATTTCGGCAAGCCCCTGATCGACGTCCGCTCGGCCGAGGAATACACCGGCCAGCGCACCCACATGCCTGCCTACCCGGAAGAGGGCGCCCTGCGCGGGGGCCACATCCCCACCGCAGCTTCCATTCCGTGGGCCCGGGCCGCGGCCGAGGACGGCACCTACCGCAGCCGCCCCGAACTGGAAGCCCTCTACCTCGAGGAAGCCGGCCTGAAGGACGGCGACGACGTCGTGGCGTACTGCCGGATCGGCGAACGTTCCAGCCACACCTGGTTCGCCCTCAAGTACCTCCTGGGCTTCGAAACCGTCCGCAACTACGACGGCTCCTGGACCGAATGGGGCAACGCCGTGCGTGTCCCGATCGCGAAGGGCACCGACCGCGGCACCGTTCCGGCCGGACGGTAGCCGGGATGGGCGCGAGGAGCTTAGACGCCGGCACGCCAAAACCAGCGGGCCGTGCGTAAGCTGGGAATGATGAATACTTCAGCTCTTCCCGCCGCGCTGGCGGACATTGTGGACGACTTCCAGGCCCTCGAGGAGGCGGAGCGGCTCCAGCTGCTCCTCGAGTTCTCGCGCGAGCTGCCGGATCCCCCTGCCCGGCTCCAGGACCACCCGGAACTGATGGAACAGGTGGTGGAGTGCCAGTCACCGTTGTTCCTGACCATTGAGACCGAACCAGCGGACGACGGCGGTGCGGGCTCCGGTCCGGAGCGGGTCCGGTTGTTCTTCAAAGCCCCGCCCGAGGCACCGACAACCCGCGGCTTCGCCGGGGTCCTGCACGAGGGCCTGGACGGGCTCAGCCCGGCCGAGATCCTGGCGGTCCCCGACGACATGCCCGAACTGCTGGGCCTGACGCGGGCTATTACGCCGCTGCGCATGCGCGGCATGACGGCAATGCTGGGCCGGATCAAACGCAAGGTCGCGGCACTGCCGCAGCAGGGCTGAACCAGTCCGGTGGCACGCAAACATGCGTCCCAGGGAACCCCGGCCACCGCGGCTCTCGCGGCGGCCGGGGTTCCCTTTACCGCGCACCCCTACAGCCATGACCCCGCCGCCGCCAGCTACGGCCTCGAAGCGGCCGAGGTGCTGGGGATCGAAACCTCCCGGGTGTTCAAGACCCTGATGGTCGACGTCGACGGGCGACTCGCTGTCGGCGTCGTACCGGTTAGCGGCAACCTGGACCTGAAGGCGATAGCCGCCGCGCTGGGCGGCAAGAAGGCCGTCATGGCGGACCCGGCAACGGCCGAGCGCCGCACCGGCTACGTGCTGGGCGGCATCTCTCCCCTGGGCCAGCGGCAGCCCTCCCCCACCGTGGTGGACGAGAGCGCCCTGGACGTGGAGACCATGCTTGTCTCGGGCGGCCGCCGCGGCCTGGACCTGGAGCTGAGCCCGTCCGACCTCATCCGGCTGACTGGGGCGGCCACGGCCAGGATCGGCACGCCGCGAAGCTAGCCCGCGGGTGTGGCGTCCGGGGCAGTCATGGGATCGGGCCTGCCCGGGTTCGGCCGGGGAGCAAGCTGCTGCCGCAGCCAGGCGCTGACCAGCGACTCCCAGCGCTCCGGGTCAACGTTCCACTCCTTGGTGTGCCGCGCGGTGTCGAAGGCCTCGAATGTCACCATCTCGGGGTTCTTTTCGGCGAGGGCGGCCGACGGGCCGTAGGGGACGTATTCGTCATCCACGGAATGCAGGATCAGGGTTGGCGTCCGGAGCTCCACCGCGCGGGAGACCCAGTCCATCGCCTTCAGGTCCACCGGCGCGGCCAGCCCGGTCAGCCGGCGCCCCAATGGATGGCTCATCATCAGCTGCCCGTAGCGGCCGACGGCGGACGGGATCCGGTTCAGCTCGGCGTGGTGGGCCAGCACGTTCACCCAGTTAATAACCGGCGCATCCAGGACCATGGCCCGGATCAGGTGGTGGTGGCGGGAAAGGTCCGCAGTCTGCAGGCAGATGGCACCGCCCATGGACCAGCCAAAAAGCACCACCTCCCGCGCGCCGTGCTCCAGCGCATAGCTGATGGCGGACTCCACATCGCGCCACTCCGTGGACCCCAGGCCGTAACGGCCGTCCTCGGCCGAGGGTGCCAGCCCGTCGTTACGGTAGGAAATCAGCAGGCTGGACAGCCCCAGCTCCCGGGCAACGCGCACGGCCCGGAGGCCCTCCTGGCGCGTGGCGCCGCGGCCGTGCACCATAATCGCCCAGACTTCCGACGGCGGCGCATCGGCCGAGGGGGCGGCCGGGATCAGCCACGCCGGGGCCAGGCCGCCGTCGACCTCGATCTGCACTTCGGTGGCGGGCAGCCCGATGGACCCGGGATCGGGCTGGACGGCCCCGCTCCAGTAACCGCGCCGCGCCGTGGTCAGGTCGCCGCTGTAGACCGCCTCGACCTCCCGCAGGACCGTTTGCTCGGCGGGTGAATACGAGAGGATCCGTCCGAGCCGTGCGTGGCCGCGCCCGCCGTCGAAGAAGAAGCCGTACACCCCTTCCACGGTGGAATCCGGGGTGGCCTTGAGGATGACCTGCAGCCCGCGGCCTTCGCGGATGACGGCCAGCACTTCCTGGTCTTCCTCGCGGACCCGGACCGGAGTGATGACCCTGCGGGCAAAGTAGAGGGCCAGCGCCGAGGAACCGGCGGCCAGGAGGCCCGCTGCCGCTCCGCCGCCGATCATGCCGCCCACGGCCCACTTCGCGTTACCCGAGACCCGCGTCTCGGGCAGTCCCAGGTCCGGCGCGGCGCCGCGGCGGGCGGGCACCGGAAGCGCACGGGACGTTGCCCGGGCGGTGGGCGTGCGGGGGGCTGGCGGGACGAGGCGCTGGGTGGAGGCCATGGAACCATTCTTACCGAACTCCCCGCCAAGCACGGCATCCGGCGCACCGTCGGCTAATCCGTGCGGCCCGGTGAGGGCGGGACTAGGCTGGGGGCATGAGCGATCCCATCGTCATCCTGACAGAAGAGCCCCTCGGCGCGGACGACCGCGTCAACATCGAGACCCTCGTGGCCGACGGCGATGCGCCGCTGGTGGTGCTGGTACCGGCAAACACCGAACGCCATCTGCTGGTGGATTTCCTGGAGAACCTCTCCATGCTGGAAATCGCCAAGGCCTTCCGGCAGCTGACCGCCAAGCAACCCGACCCCGGCGTGGAACGGACCGCCGCGGCGGAAACACTTGCCACCTCGCTGGCGGCCCTCGGCGGAATCGGCGGCGGCGTGAGTGGCGAGATCGTGGAAGGCCGGGCCGTGGACGGCCTCGTTGCCAAGGTCAAGGAACTGAATGCCGGGCAGGCCGTCGTGATTACCCGTCCGCACGCGGTCGCGGACACGTTCCACACCGACTGGGCCAACGAGGCGCAGGACAAGCTCGGCCTGCCGGTGCTGCACCTGTATGCGGGCTCGGGATTTATCGGGGACTCCTGAGCGTTGATGAGGGCATGAGTATCTTCAGCAACAAACCCAAAGTCGCTCCCGTCGCCTCCCCCGCAACCGGCACCGACGCGGCGGCCGGCCATTCGGCCGCGGCAGGCCGGTCCCCGGTTGAAAAGACCGATCAGCAGTGGCGCGAGGAACTCACCCCGGACGAATACCGGGTGCTGCGCCAGGCCGGGACCGAGCGGCCGTACACCGGGGAGTACTGGGACACGCACACCGAGGGTGTGTACCAGTGCCGGGCGTGCGGCGCGGAACTCTTCACCAGCCGGGAAAAATTCGATTCCCACTGCGGTTGGCCCTCCTTCTGGGCGCCCCTGGCTGATGGCACCGTCCGCTATATCCACGACCGCACCCTAGGGATGGAACGGATCGAGGTCCGGTGCGCGGCGTGTGACTCGCACCTTGGCCACGTGTTTGAGGGTGAGGGCTACGGCACGCCCACGGACCAGCGCTACTGCATTAACTCGGTCTCGCTGAAGCTGGTGGCCGCGGAGGACGCACCCGCCGCCGGCACGGACGCCTGAGCCTTTCTCCGCCAAACCGACGCCAAACCAGCTCCAGCCGGCGCTAGCCCTCGCCGGGCTGGAGCTGGGCGGCCCGGCGCAGTCCGGATGCCCCAGAGTTTCTTATGCTCAGCTGCTTTTTGGGTTAGAGGTTCTGTTTGCTTGCTACGCTCGCCGTAGACGTTCCCAGCAACCAGAAAGGCGACCGACGATGACCACGACCGCCCTCACCGCACCTGCCCCGATCACCGCCGCATCCCCGGAGTGGCAGCGCCTCAAGGCCGCCGCCACCGCCCTCCAGGCCCTGCAGGTGAAGGACGGTTCCGTTCCCGACGCCGCCGACCACGAGGCGGCCGCCGCCCACGTCACCGCCATCACCACGGCCATCGCGGCCCTCGCCCCGGCCTTCCCGCACGACGCCAGCTACCTCGAGCTGCTCGCCGTCGACTTCGGGCGCTGGGCCGACGGCGGCTTCGGCGTCCCCGACTTCCTGGACTCCCTCCAGGCGTTCCAGCCGCAGCAGCAGCGCGTCAACGGCCTGCAGCACCTCGTGGTCTTCCCGATGTACACCCAGAACGGCAGCAACAACCGCCTGGTCGAGGCCGTCCTCATCGAGGTCATCTGGCCGGAGTTCATCGCCGGCCTGGAGGCGGGCGAGTACTCCAACAAACTCTTTGTCCCGATCCGCTTCCTCGACTTCACCCCGGGCTACGACACTAATTCCGCCGTCCTCTTCCCCGAGACGGTCGCCGTCCGCGAGACCCCCACCTTCACGTGGGGCGCGATCTTCGCCGACCGCGAGGCCGCCCGCTTCCGCCGGGTCCTGGCCGCCGCCGCGGACATCACCTCCCTGCAGCTTCCGGCTGACGCCGCCGCCCTGCTCGAGGACCAGGAACTGACCCAGGAAACCTTCGTCATGTGGGACCTCATCCACGACCGCACCCACATGCGCGGCGACCTGCCGTTCGACCCCTTTATGATCAAGCAGCGTATGCCGTTCTTCCTGTACTCGCTGGAGGAACTGCGCTGCGACCTCACCGCCTTCCGCGAGTCCGTCAGGATCGAAAAGGACGAGGACGCTGATCCGGAAGCACGCCGGCACGCCAAGCTGGTCCAATACGCCGTCATCTTCGACCGCATCTTCCGCTTCGCCATCACCGGCAGCCGGGTCCGCAACTACGACGGCCTCGGCGGGCAGCTGCTCTTCGCCTGGATGCACCAGCACCACGTGCTGCACTGGACCGACAGCAAGCTCAGCATCGACTGGGACGAGGCCGCCGACGTCGTGGTGGAACTCGGCGCAAAGATCGAGGAACTGTACTGGCGCTCGATCGACCGCCCCAAGATGGCCCACTGGCTGGCCGCCTATGAGCTCATCTCCGGCACGGTGACACCCAACCCGGCATCCGTCTGGTCCAAGGGGCCCGGCGCCCTGCCGCTGGACGGGCCGCCGCGCGGCCTGACCGACCAGGTGCTCGACGACGAATTCCCGCTCTCCATGTTCTACGAGGCGCTGGAGAAGAAGATGCGGACCGTCATCGAATCGACCGCCGGCATCACGGGGTCCACCGGCAACCGCCAGGACACGGCCGCCGAATGAGCGGTGAAACGCCCCTGAACATCCTTGTGGCCGGCGGCAGCGGTCCGTCCGGGATCGCCGTCGCCCGCGCCCTCCGGGGTGCCGGCCACACGGTCTTCACGGTCGGTTCCGATGCCGGCCGCATCCAGGCGGCAGCAGCCGCAGCGGGCGACGGCGTCGTTCCGCTGACCTGCGACCTCGCTGATCCGGCCGCCGTCCGGCAGTTCCATGCCGACCTCACCGGACCGACCGGGGGCATTGACGGCGTGATCCACCTGGTGGGCGGATGGCGCGGCGCGAAGGGCATCGCGGACCAGAGCGATGAGGACTGGGACTTCCTGGAACGCAACGCCGTCACCACCCTGCGCAACGTCAGCCGCGCGTTCTATGACAACCTCGCCGCGTCGGCTAACGGCCGCCTCGCCATCGTCTCGTCCACTGCCGTGGCCGCGCCGACGGCGGGCGGCGCCAGCTACGCCGCCGCCAAAGCCGCCGCCGAGGCGTGGACCCTCGCCGTGGCCGACGGTTTCCGGCGCGCCCAGTCGGGGCGCAAGGAAGACCCGGTGGAGCAGCACAGCGCTGCCGTCGTCTTTGTGGTCAAGGCCCTGGTCGACGCCGCCATGCGCGCGGCGTCGCCCGAGCGCACGTTCGCCGGCTTCACCGACGTCGAAGACCTGGCCGCCGCCGCCGTCGACCTCTTCCGCACCCCCGCCGCTGAACTGAACGGCCGGCGCCTGCCGCTGGCCCGGTAAGCCGGCACCCCTAAACTGAAAGTGTGAGCAACGAGATGACCACCACGGTCGAAACCACCACAGACACTGCCCCTGCCAGCGCCGCGGCGCGGCTCCACGATCCGTCGGTCCGGGGCTTCGCCTCGGACAACTACTCCGGTGTGCACCCCGAGGTCCTCGCGGCCCTGGCGGCCGCCAATGAGGGCCACCAGGTCTCCTACGGCGAGGACGACTACACCGCCCGGCTGCAGCAACTGATGGAGCAGCACTTCGGCGAGGGCATCGAATGCTTCCCCGTCTTCAACGGCACCGGCGCGAATGTCCTCTCGCTCCAGTCCCTGCTCCCCCGCTGGGGCGCGGTCATCTGCGCTTCCACCGCCCACATCAACATGGACGAGAACGGCGCCCCGGAGCGGATCGGCGGCATGAAGCTGCTCCAGGTCCCGACGCCGGACGGCAAACTCACCCCGGCCCTGATCGACCATGAAGCCTGGGGCTGGGGCGACGAACACCGCGCCCAGCCGCTGGCCGTCTCGATCACGCAGACCACGGAGCTCGGCACCTGCTACACCCCGGACGAGGTTCGCGCCATCGCCGAACACGTCCACTCCAAGGGCATGAAACTGCACATGGACGGTGCCCGCCTGGCCAACGCCGCGGCCCACCTCGGTGTCCCGCTGCGCGCCTTCACCCGCGACGCCGGCGTGGACATCCTTTCCTTCGGCGGCACGAAGAACGGGCTGTTGTTCGGCGAGGTGGTCATTGCGTTGAACCCGGAGGCTGCCCACGGCTTGTTGTTCCTGCGCAAAATGAACATGCAGCTGGCCTCCAAGATGCGGTTTATGTCCGCACAGTTTATCGCCCTGCTCGAGGGCGATCTCTGGCTGCGTTCGGCCTCGCACGCCAACGCGATGGCAACCCGGCTGCGCGCCGGCGTCGAGTCCATCCCGGGCGTCGAACTGAGCCAGCGCACCGAATCCAACGGTGTCTTCGCCGTCCTGCCCGCCGGCGTTGCCGACCGGCTGCGGAAGTCGTTCCGCTTCTACGACTGGAACGAAGCGAACCGCGAAGTCCGCTGGATGTGTTCCTTCGACACCACCGAGGACGACGTTGATTCCTTCATCGCCGCGGTCAAACGCGAGCTCGCGGACAGCTAGGATCGGACCCCGGTTCCGGCGGGCGGCGAGCCTGCCGGACCGGGACCACGCCCGTGCATAACCTTTCACTGTGAACGCACTCGACCAGGTTCCGGCGGATTTCCTCTTCGCCCTGGGGACCCTTCGATCAGCACGGTGCCGGAGCGAGCTGCGCCTGGACGAGATCCCGGCACCGGCCCGGCTCGCACCGTACGCTGTCGCGCTGGGCGCGGAGGTTGTGGTCCCCGGCGACGGTGCCTCCGGGGCGGTCCATGGCCCCGCCGCTGCTGCGCTGGCGCCGGCGTCCGGCAGCGACGACGTCGAACTCGCCACCGGCCGCTTTATCCTCCTGCACGATCCTGACGGCTCCGCAGTCTGGGACGGTCAGTTCCGCATCGTGACCTACATCCGCGCCCAGCTGGAACCGGACATGGGCAACGACGAAATGCTCGGCTCCGTGGCCTGGACCTGGCTCGTGGAGGCGCTGGAAACCCACCGCGCGCCGTACCGCTCGGCCGGCGGGACGGCCACCCGGGTGCTCTCGGAAAGCTTCGGCACCCTCGCCGGAAGGCCGGACACCATCGACATCGAACTGCGTGCATCCTGGACCCCCGAGGGCAAGGACATCACGGCCCACCTGGAGGCGTGGTCGGACATGGTGTGCACGTTCGCAGGCCTGCCGCCCCTGCCCGAAGGGGTCTCCGCACTGCCCCGCAGGCGTCCGCGGCTGTCATGACCGGACCCGGACCGACGCCGCTTCGGCCGCTAACGCCCGCGATGTCGGTAAACTGGGGTCATCATGACCCCTCATAATCCGGAAACCACCACCGCGGGCCCGTCCACCACTGCAGCGGCCGCCACGGCCGCCGGCGCATCGGAGGCCGCGGAAACCCCGGCCCACATCACGGTGGAAGGCTTCGACAGCCTGGTCCCCGAGGTCATCGACCTCGACGCCCCCCGTGACGGCGTGCCCCTTGTCATCGAGACCCGGTCAGGACTGGAACGCTGCGCCGCGGCCCTCGCCGCAGGGCACGGCCCCGCCGGGGTGGACGCGGAGCGGGCCTCCGGATTCCGCTACGGCCAGCGCGCCTTCCTCGTCCAGATCCGGCGCGAAGGCGCCGGCACCTGGCTGATCGACCCCGAGCCCTTCGGCGACCTCAGCATCATCAACGACGCGCTGCGCGGGGTCGAATGGATCCTGCACGCGGCCAGCCAGGACCTCCCCTGCCTGTCCGAACTCGGGATGTGGCCGGACAAACTCTTCGACACCGAGCTCGCCGCACGCCTGGCCGGCCTGCCGCGCGTGGGCCTCGCCGCGGTCATCGAACAGCTCCTCGGCTTCGGCCTGGCCAAGGAACATTCGGCCGCCGACTGGTCGACCCGGCCGTTGCCGGAGCCCTGGCTGCGCTACGCGGCCCTCGACGTCGAGGTCCTCACGGAACTTCGCGAGGAGCTGATCGAGCTCCTCACCGCCGACGGCAAACTGGACTACGCGGAACAGGAATTCGCCGCGATCCTTGAGGCCGGCCAGGCTCCTCCGCGGGTGGACCCGTGGCGCAAGACCTCCGGACTGCACCAGATCCGTGACCGCCGGCAGCTCGCCGCGGTCCGCGAACTCTGGCTGGAGCGTGACTCCCTAGCCCAGAAGCGCGACGTCGCCCCGGGCCGGCTCATCCCCGATTCCTCCCTGGTGGCCGCGGCCAAGGCCATGCCCAGCACGGTCCCGCAGCTGCTCGGCACCAAGGGCTTCCACGGCCGCGCGGCCCAGCGCGAGGCCCCGCGCTGGCTGCGCTGCATCAGCACCGCCCGCACCCTGGAGGAGCTGCCGCCGCTGCACCTGCCCACGAACGCTCCCCCGCCGCCGCGCGTCTGGGCGGACCGGGACCCGGAGGCCGCGGCACGCCTGGCCACGGCCCGGCCCAAACTGCAGGCCCTGGCCGAGGAACTGAACCTGCCGGTGGAAAACCTGCTGACCCCGGATTACCTGCGCCGCGTGGCGTGGCGTCCGCCGGCGGAAATCAGCGAGGAAGGCATCGCCGAAGAGCTCCAGAACCTGGGCGCCCGGCTCTGGCAGATCCAGCTGGCCACGCCGCTGATCACCGAGGCGTTCCTGAACCCCCAGCCGGTGCCGCCCAAGGAACCCAAAGCAGCCCCGGCTGAGGCTCCGGGCGCCGGTTCCTGACCGGCCGGCCACTACTCCTTGCCAGCTATGTTACTGATGAGTAACATAGCTAGGGATGCCGCCAGGATCATCCTGTGCCGCGCCGTCACCGGCAGCGGCCTGGATTCCGGCACCCATGTCTCAATGAGGAGTAATACGTGAGCCAAGCCAGCAGCGCAAAGCAGGGCACCGGAAGCCCCCGTGCCGTCCGCGACGTCGTGTTTGTCGACGGCGTCCGCACCCCCTTCGGCCGCGCCGGCGAGAAGGGCATTTACGCCGGCACCCGCGCCGATGACCTTGTGGTCAAATGCATCCGCGAACTTATGCGCCGCAACCCGTCACTGCCGCCCGAGCGCATCGATGAGGTAGCCATCGCCGCCACCACCCAGACCGGTGACCAGGGCCTGACCATCGGCCGCACCGCGGCCCTGCTCGCCGGGCTCCCCCGGACCGTTCCCGGCTTCGCGATCGACCGGATGTGTGCCGGCGCCATGACCGCCGTGACCACCACGGCCAGCGGCATCGGTTTTGGGGCGTACGACGTCGTCATTGCCGGCGGCGTCGAACACATGGGCAACCACCCGATGGGCGCGGGCGCGGACCCGAACCCGCGCTTTATGTCCGAGCGGATCGTGGACCCCGCCGCCCTGAACATGGGAAACACCGCGGAGAACCTGCACGACCGGTTCCCCGCCATCACCAAGGACCGCACGGACGCCTACGCCGTGGCCTCCCAGGACAAGCTGGCCGCCGCCTACGCCAAGGAACAGATCCAGCCGGACCTGGTGCCCGTCGCCACCATGAAGCCGGGCCAGGGCTGGGCCGTGAACACCGTGGATGAGCCGCCGCGCCCGGGCACCTCAGTGGAGGACCTCGCCGCGCTGCGCACCCCGTTCCGCGCGCACGGCCGGGTCACCGCCGGGAACGCCGCCGGCCTCAACGACGGCGCCACCGCCGCGCTCCTGGCCTCCGCCGATGCCGCAGAGGAACTTGGCCTGCCGGTGAAGATGCGCCTGGTCAGCTACGCCTTCGCCGGCGTCGAACCCGAAGTCATGGGCATCGGCCCGGTCCCGGCCACCGAGAAGGCCCTCAAAAACGCCGGACTGGGCATCGAGGACATCGGCCTGTTCGAGATCAACGAGGCCTTCGCCGTCCAGGTGCTCAGCTTCCTGGACCACTTCGGCATCGCCGACGACGACCCCCGCGTCAACCGCTACGGCGGCGCGATCGCCGTGGGACACCCGCTGGCCTCCTCCGGCGTCCGGCTGATGAACCAGCTCGCCCGGCAGTTCGAGGAAGACCACAGCGTCCGCTTCGGCATGACCACCATGTGCATCGGCCTCGGCATGGGGGCGACCGTCATTTGGGAAAACCCGCACCACGCCGACTACACCACCCAGACTGGAGCCGCAGCATGAGCGCCGCCGATTTCCACAAACTTGCCGAGCTGTTCCCGCAGGAAACCGTGACGCACTCCTACGTCCAGGACATCCAGCTCCCCGCCGTCAACGGCACGAGCCCCGGCACGTTTGCCCTGGTGACCCTGGACAACGGCCTGGACCACTCCAAACCCACCACCCTGGGCCCGAACACCCTGATCGAACTCGGCACCGTACTCGAGGGGCTGCGGGACCGTGCGGCACGCGGCGAGATCGTTGGCGTCGGGGTCACCGGCAAGCCGTACTTCCTGGTGGCCGGGGCGGACCTGTCCACGGTCAAGTCCGTCAGCGGCCGGGAGCAGGGCCTCTGGATGGCCCAGCTCGGCCACGACGTCTACGCCACCCTGGCCAACCTCGGTGTGCCCAGCTTCGCGGTCATCAACGGCCTGGCACTGGGCGGCGGGCTGGAAATTGCCCTGCAGTCCACCTACCGCACGGTCTCCACCGGGGCCGGCGCGCTGGCCCTGCCGGAAGCGTTCATCGGGCTGATCCCGGGCTGGGGCGGCGTCTACATCCTGCCGCGGCTGATCGGGCCGGAGAACGCCGTAAAGGTGATGATCGAGAACCCGCTGAGCAACAACCGCACCCTCACCGGCCCGCAGGCCTACGAGCTCGGCGTGGCCGACGCCATCTTCGAACCCGCCGACTTCGTGGAGCAGTCCGTTGCCTGGGCCGCGCAGGTCATTGCCGGTGCCGTGAGCCCCGAGAGGGCCAACGCCGTCGATCCCGCCGCCCCGGAGGTCGCCGAACGCTGGGCGGCGTCCGTTGCCGCCGGCCGCGCCTTCGTGGAGGCCAAGACCTCCAACGCCTCTCCCGCCCCGGCCAAGGTGCTGGACGTGCTGGAAGCCAACCGCACCCTGACCCAGTCCGAATCCGCGGAACTCGAATGCGAGACCCTGGCGGACCTGATGCAGACGGACGAATTCCGCTCCACCGTCTACGCCTTCCTGGACCTCGTGCAGCGCCGCTCCAAGCGCCCGGCCGGCGCCCCGGACCGCAAGCTCGCACGCCCGGTGACGAAGATCGGCGTCGTCGGCGCAGGGCTGATGGCCAGCCAGCTCGCCCTGCTCTTCGCCCGCCAGCTCAAGGTCCCCGTGGTGATGACGGACATCGACCAGGCCCGGGTGGACAAGGGCGTGGGCTACGTCCACGCCGAGGTGGATAAGCTGCTGGCGAAGAAGCGGATCAGCGCGGACGCCGCCAACCGGACCAAGGCCCTGGTCAGCGGCTCGGTGTCCAAGGAGGCCTTCGCCGACGCCGACTTTGTGATCGAGGCGGTGTTCGAGGAGCTCAACGTCAAGAAGCAGGTGTTCAAGGAGGTCGAGGCGATCGTCTCGCCGGAATGCATCCTGGCCACCAACACCTCGTCACTCTCCGTCACGGCCATGGCCGAGGATCTGCAGTACCCGGAGCGCCTGGTGGGATTCCACTTCTTCAACCCGGTGGCTGTGATGCCGCTGCTGGAAATCGTCCGGGCGCCGAAGACCGACGACGCCGTCCTGGCCACCGCGTTCGAGCTCGCCAAAGGCCTGAAGAAGTCCGCCGTGCTGGTCAAGGACGCGGCCGCCTTTGTGGTCAACCGGCTCCTGCTGCGGCTGATGGGCGAAGTGACCGCGGCCTTTGACGAGGGCACCCCGGCCGAGGTGGCGGACAACGCCCTGCGGCCGATGGGCCTGCCGATGACACCCTTCACCCTCGGCGCCATGGTGGGCCTGCCGGTGGCGCAGCACGTGCAGGAGTCCCTGCACGCCGCGTTCGGGGACCGATTTACGGTCTCGCGGAACCTGCAGGCGCTGATCGAGAACGGCATCACCTCGATCTGGGATCCGGCGTCGGTGAAGGCCGGCAAGCCCGTCATTCCGGCCGAAACCCTGGCCCTGATGACGTTCGGCGACTCGCCGTCGACCGCCGACGAGGTGCTGCGCCGCACGCAGGACGCCCTCGCGGAGGAGATCGGACTGATGCTGGCCGAGGGCGTTGTGGCCGGCCCGGAGGACATCGACCTTTGTATGATCCTCGGTGCAGGCTGGCCGATGTTCCTCGGCGGCATCACCCCGTACCTGGACCGGGTGGGCGCCTCCGAGCGCGTCACCGGCAAGAAGTTCCTGGCACCGGGGGTGGCTTCGGAGCCCGCCTCCTGAGCACCCGCCTCCTGATCACCCTCCGCCCAGCGCGCAGCCGTCCCGTCCTTCCGGCCGGGACGGCTGCGCCGTTTTGTCAGGCCTCCCGCAGGCGCCCGCAGTCGAGCGCCAGGACCCTGTGGGAGTTGGCCCGGGCGTAGGCGGCGTCGTGGGTGACCATTACGACCCCGGCGCCCCGCGCCGCCGCCGCCGTGATCGCGTCGTGCAGCCGGTCGAGGCCGTGCCGGTCCAGCCCCACCGTGGGTTCGTCCAGGGCGATCAGGGCGGGCCTCCGGGCAAGGACCGTGGCGAGGGCCAGCAGCCTTTGCCGGGACGACGGCAGTTCCGCAGGATGCGTTTGGGCGGCATCGGCAAGCCCGACGGTGGCCAGCGCCTCACGGGCCTGCTCCGCCGCGGCGGCGGCACCGACAAGACGGCGCAGCCCGAAACCGGCCTCCCGCAGCACAGTCCGCTCGAAGAGCTGGTCCCGCGGCTGCTGGAAGAGCAATCCGGCCGATGCCGCGATCCGGCCCGTGGGAACTCCGGCAATGGATTGGCCCAGCACGCGGACATCGCCTGCCTGCGGCCGGAGCAGACCGTTGATGTGCCGCAGGAGCGTGGATTTACCGGTGCCGTTGGGGCCGGTAATGGCGACGATTTCGCCGGCTCTAACGGTGAGGTCCAGGCCGGACAGCAGGTCCGGGGCGTCCGTGTGCCCGGCAGGAGCGTCTCCGGCCGGGTACCGGAAGCTGATCCCCCGCAGTTCCAGGACGGGGGCTCCGGTGCCGGGTCCCAGATCCGGAGGCAGCGGAGCGTGTATGCCGTCGACTACGACGGCGGCATCGCGCAGGGCGGTGCCCCTCGCAACGTCGGCGGGCCGGCCTTCCGCCGTCATGGTTCCGTTGTTCAGGACCAGCCAGTGCCCGGCGCTGCGGGCCAGCGCGTCCGCGGCCTGGGTCAGCAGGATGACGGCGGTCCCGGCCTCGAGCAGCCCGTCCAGCAGTGTCCGGAACTGGCCGGCCCCGGCCGCGTCCAGCGAGGCGAGGGGTTCGTCGAGTACCAGCACCTCCGGGCCCGCGATGACGGCGCAGCCGAGGGCCAGGCGCCGGAGCTCGCCGCCGGAGAGCCGGGCCGGGTCGCGGTCCAGCAGCTCGGACAGTCCCGTCTGCCGCGCAGTGTGGGCCACCTGCCGGAGCATGTCGGGACGGGGCACACCGCGGTTCTCCAGCCCGAACGCCAGTTCTTCGGCCACCGTGGTGCGCACCGTGGAGAGAATCGCGGCGGCGTCCTGGGGCACGTAGCCCACCCTGGCCGACCAGGCCGCAGGGTTCACCCGGGGATCGTCGCTGCCGCCGTTGAACTGCAAGCTTTCCGCGCCAAGGGCCAAGCTGCCGCGCAGGACCCCGGAGTGGCCGGCCCGGAGCCAGCCGGCGAGCAGTTTGCCCAACGTGGTCTTGCCGCTGCCGGAGCCGCCCAGGACGGCTGTGAGCGTGCCGGGCCGGACGTCGAGCCGCACGTCCCGCAGCGCGTCGGCGTCGTCGCCGTGGAAGCTGAAGCTGCCGATGTGCGCGGCAAGCGCGGGGCCGGCGGGAACCGGCGCCGACCCTGCACGCCCCTGCGCGGGCAACGGCTGCCCCCCGTTCACGAGGGCACCGCGGCGGGCCAGGCGGTGATGAGCCGGACGACGACGGCGGCCGTGGCCAATGCCAGGGCGGCGGCCCGGAAGATACGCTGCCCGGCGGGGTCCGGCAGTTCCCGGTAGCTGGTCCGTGGACCGGGTCCGCCGAAGCCCCTGGCGTCCAGGGCCTGTGCCCTGACACCGGCGTCCTCGACCAGGCCCAGGACCAGCGGCACGGCCTGCAGCCGGGCGGCGGCAATCCGGGGCACGAGTCCGCGCCGGATCACGAGTCCCCGGGCCTCCTGGGCCTGCCGGATCCGTTCGAGCCGGCGGCCCATGGCCGGGATCAGCGACAGGGTGGAGGCGATCACGAAGCTTGCCTGCGGCGGGATGCGCCGCGCGGCCAGGGCGGTCAGGAGGTCAGGGACCCGGACCGTGAAGGAGAACAGCAGGAAGACCAAGACACATGCGGCCGTTCGGGCGGCCAGCTCAAGGCCAAAGCTGAGCCCCTCGGCTGTTACCCGGGCCGACCCCCACTGGGCCAGGACGGTCCGGCCCTCCGGGAAGAACAAGCCGTGCAGCAGGAGCAGGGACAGGAACAGCGGCGCCAGGATAGCCGCAGCGCTCCCGAGCACCCGTAGCGCCACCCGGGCACGTGCCGCGAGCAGCACGGCGGCCAGCGCCACGGCGACGGACACCGCCCAGTTGCCGGCCGCCGTCGTGATGACAGCCGCGCAGCCGGCCGCGGTCAGCGCCGTCAACGGGTGCAGGCGCATGACTCAGTCAGCGGGCGTCGCGGGGGCCTTGCCGGCGAGGACCCGGAAGCGGCGGACAAACGCGAACTGGAAGGTGGTCCGTCGGGGCAGGGCGTAGGCCAGGAGCGCCGCGATGGTGAAGACGATCGCCTTGTCCATCGGGTCCGAAATGAGGGCCTGCTTGGTGATTGCGGCCAGGAGGGTGTCCCCCATTGCCCGGAAGGCGCTGACGATGGCGCCGGTGCCCAGCCCTGAGGTGCCCCCGAAGACGAAGGCCGCGATCGGCGCAGACACAACGCCCGCGAGGATGCCGGTCACAAAGCCGGCCACGGGCGCGAGGTAGAAGCGGCGGAAGAGTCCGGCGCGGGCCGCCATGCCCGCGAGGAAGCCGATCAGGGCCGCGCCGGCGGCGAAGGGAAGCACCGTGGGGTTGAAAAAGGACCAGGCGATGCTGCCGAGCACGCCGGTGGCGGCGCCGGCTGCCGGTCCCGCGAGGACGGCGATCAGGACGGTGCCGATCGCGTCCAGGTAGAACGGCAGGCCGGTGTTGCCCATCAACTGGCCGAGGCCCACGTTCAGCACGATCGCGACCGGCATCAGGACCAAAGTGGAGGTGGGCAGGACGGGAAGCACGGCCACAAGGAGCAGCACTGCGCCCAGCAGGAACCCGCCGAGGGCTACCAGGGCGGAGAAGCTGGTGGGCCCGTTCGCGATGTCCGCGGGCTGCGTGAGGACCAGGAACACGTAGGTGGCGGCGATGGCCACGGCACCGGCGATTTCAAGCAGCCGGCGCCGGCGGGGTGCCGTTCCGGTCCCGGAACCGGCTGCGGGGAGGGTGAGGGGCTGCTGTGACATGGGAAGGGTCCTTAGGCGTGGTTGTGCAACGTCCGCCTCATGTCACCTCGGCGCAGCTATCATCTTAGCGATCCGCGGGCCCGCCCGGGAACACGGACGGGCCTCGGCAGTGCTACCGGCCGTCCAGGGTGCGCGCCAGGGCGCCCACGGAGGAGATCAGCTCGTCGAAGCAGTGTTCCGGGTTGTTCCCCGTCACGATCCTGGCGTTCGGCGCCAGGCCCCAGAGCCCGCGGAAGTCAGCCACCGTGGTCCCGGCCAGCAAGGGCGAGTCCGTCTCGACGTCCACCGTGGCCAGCCGGGTGCTGAACGGGGTGCGTTCGACGGCGGCACAGGCGGCGAAGGCGTCGTGCATGTGCGCGATGTAGCCCTGGTCGTAAAGTCGGTGGAACTCCATGTAGAACCGGATCGCATCTGACAGGCAGGCCACCAGCGGGCTGCTGGACCGGCTGCGCTGGCCCTCCGGCTGGTCCGGCAGCACTAGCTCGGGTTCCGCGGCCCCGGCGGCCTCACCCAGGAGCCGCAGATGTGCCGGCACCATTTCGATGCGCTCGGTGGATTCCAGCGCGCACACCACCGGGAGTTTCTCCTCGGGCAGCCCGCGGTAGGCGGCGTAGACCTCCTTGGCGGCGTGGGGGTCCACCGCGGTGTTCCACTCCGCCGTCGGCGTGGTGTTGCCCTGGTAGTAGAAGCTGCCGCCCATGATGACCAGGCCCTTGAGCAGCCGCGGCAGTTCCGGCTCCCGGCGCAGGGCGAGGGCGAAGTTGGTCAGCGGACCGGTGATCAGCCCGGTGATTTCCCCGGGATGCGCCCGGGCCTCCTCCACCCAGACGTCGACGGCGTGGCGCTGCGAGATCGGCTGGGCGGGGGCGGGCAGCTCGGCGTAGCCGATCCCCTGCGGGCCGTGGGTCTCTTCGGTGGTCACGAGCGGTATCTGCAGCGGGACCTCCGCGCCGGTCGCCACCTCGATCCCCTGCCGCCCGCACAGCTCCAGCAGGGACAAACTGTTCAGGGCCACCTGGCGCGCCCCGACGTTCCCGGCAGTACAGGTGATCGCCTGCAGCCGCACCTCGGGCCGGGACAGCAGGTAGACGATGGCCAGGGCGTCGTCGATCCCGGTATCGACGTCCATCAGGATCCGGCGGACGTCGGTGTCGGTTTCAGGCACGCGCGGGCTCGGAACGATGCTGCTCACTCCGGCGGCTCAGAACAGGGCGACTTTGGGCGTGCGCGGGAAGATCTGGTCGAGTTCGGCGAGCTCCGCGGCGTCCGGGACCCAAGCGACCGCGGCCGCGTTCTGCCGGACCTGTTCGGGCCGGGTGGCGCCGGCAATGACGCTGCTGACGGAGGGCTGCGCGGCAAGCCAGGAGAACGCCACCTGGATCTCGTTCAGGTCCCGCTCAGCGGCGAAGGCCGAGAACTTGGCGAGCTGGTCCCAGTCGGCGTCGTGGACGAGGTTGGTGCGGGTGTGGCTGAGCCGCGACCCCTCCGGCGCCTGCCCCTTCGAGTACTTGCCGGTGAGCAGGCCGTTGGCCAGGGGGAAGTACGGCAGCACCCCGAGGCCGTAGGCTTCGGCGGCCGGGGTGACTTCCAGTTCGGCGCGGCGGTCCAGCAGGTTGTAATGGTTCTGGCTGGAGATGAAGCGCGCCCCGCCCCGGTTGTGGGCCACGAATTCGGCCTCCGCGATCTGCCAGCCGGCCCGGTTGGAGTGGCCGATGTAGCGGACTTTGCCGCTGGTGACGAGCTCGTCGAGGGCGGCGAGGGTCTCGTCGATAGGGGTCAGCGGATCCGGGGTGTGGAACTGGTACAGGTCGATCCAGTCCGTGCCGAGCCGACGCAGGGACGCCTCGGCCGCGCTGACGATGTAGCGGCGGGAACCGCGGGCGCCGAAGTCGTTGCCGTTGGCCCCGCGCATGTCCATGCCGAATTTGGTGCCGATGATGGCGTCCTCGCGCCGGCCGGCGAGGGCCTTGCCCAGCATTGTTTCGCTGAGGCCCGGCTCGCGGCCGTAGGCGTCGGCGACGTCGAAGAACGTGATCCCGGCGTCCAGGGCGGCATGCACGACGGCGTCGGTCCCCTCCTGGGACTCGGTGGCGGTGTTCGCGCGGCCCAGGTTGTTGCACCCGAGGCCCACGGCAGAGACGGTCAGTCCGGAATTTCCCACACGGCGGTAATCAGTCATGGGATTCAGCCTATAACGGCGGCGGTCGGCGGCCCGTCAGGCCAAGGAGGTGCCGGCGGCGTCAGCCCGCGGAGGCGGCGGGCACGCGGGGTGGGGTGCCTTATCCGGCCGGCAGTTCGAGCCCGTGCTCATCCATGGCGTCCTGGAGCTGGGCGAGGGTGCGCGGGCAGACGCCCGGCATCCCGGTCAGTCGGCGGCGGCCCAGTTCCCGGACGTGTTCCAGGGTTTCCACCCCGGCGTGGGCGAGCGACTTGCGCGCCGGCGCCGCCAGGCCCGCGGGAAGTGGAGTGCTGCCGGGTCGAGGGGTTTTTCGCGTCATTGCGTAGCCTTCCGGTCGTTTGCCCCCAATTGGGTGTGAGCCGTGCCCGGCTCCGTTCGGGTGGTCACGGGCCGGCATCGCCGGCCGCGTCGCCTACAGCGAGAAACTATTGGCCGGTTTGGCCGAGTGTTTGAGCTTGAATTCCGTCCCGCCGAAGGGGGCGGCGCCGATGCTGAGCTTGGTGAAGTCCAGGTCCTCGCCGCGGATGCAGACCTTGATGGCATTGACGGTCTTGTTGACGTCCGGGGTGAGGCAGAAGATGTTGAGCTTCGCGTCCGCGAACTCGGAACGGTCCACCACTCCCAGGCCGCGCCAGGCGAGGTGGCTGATCAGGGCGTCCTTCGCCTTTTCCTCGAGGTAACGGTCCCGGCTGGTGCCGTCCTTGGTCTTGAGCGCGTACTGCGCCACCACCCAGAACTGGTCCTCGTCGGGGATCTCCGCGTACCCGTCTTCGGCGCATTGCGCGGCGAAGGCCTCCATCAGTCCTTCGCCGGCGGCGGCGTCCGCAGCCTCGGTCTCCTCGGTCTTGCTCTGGTGCCCGACGACGCCGTGGTTCATCACGAACTCGTTGTACTCCTCGTCGATCCAGGCCTCCCGGAAAAGCAGGGTCCCTTCGTCGTCGCGCTTGTAGACCCGGATAATGCCGCTCACGGCTGTCCCTTCGTTAATTGACACAAGATCGGCGTTGACTGTCACAGGATCGGCAGGCTGCCGGTGCTGGGGTGCTGCTGACCGGGCAGCGGCCGGGCGAACGGCACCTTGGTCCCAAGGACCTGGGCGACGACGTCGTGCGTGATTTGCTGGGCAGTCAGGCCCACCCGTTCGAGCACCTGGCTCCGGCTGCCGTGGTCCAGGAACTCCACCGGGAGGCCGACCTCATTGAGTGCCGTGTCCACCCCGGCGGCCCGCATTTCCTGGCGGATGCGGGATCCAACGCCGCCGGCTCGGACGCCGTCCTCGATGCAGATGACCAGGCGGTGGTGCGAGGCGAGGGCTATGACGGAGCGGGGCACCGGCAGGACCCAGCGCGGGTCCACGACCGTGGAGCTGATGCCCTGGGCGCCCAGCCGGTTCGAGACGTCCAGCGCGAGTTCGGACATGGCACCGACGCTGACGATCAGGACGTCGTTCTCGTTTGACCCTGCCGGCCGGCGGGCCAGGATGTCGACGCCGTCGCCCAGCCGTTCGACGGCCTCGACTTCGGCACCCACGGTGCCCTTGGAGTAGCGGATGACGGTCGGGGCGTCCTCGATGGCCACGGCCTCGCGCAGCTCCTCGCGGAGCCGGGACGCGTCGCGGGGCGCCGCGAGGTGCAGGCCCGGCACTATCTGGACCATGGCCATGTCCCACATGCCGTGGTGGCTGGCGCCGTCGGGTCCGGTTACGCCGGCCCGGTCCAGGACCACCGTGACGCCGGCTTTGTGCAGGGCCACGTCCATCAGCAGCTGGTCGAAGGCACGGTTCAGGAAGGTCGCGTAGACGGCCACCACCGGGTGCAGGCCGCCGAACGCCATGCCTGCGGCGGAGGTCAGGGCGTGCTGCTCGGCGATGCCGACGTCGAACACCCGGTCCGGGTGACGGGCGGCGAACTTGTGCAGTCCCACCGGGATCAGCATGGCCCCGGTGATGCCGACGATGTCTTTCCGCTCGTCCGCAATGTCCGCGATCTCATCGGCGAAGACGGAGGTCCAGGACTTCGCCCCGCCCGCTTCGGTGGGCTCCCCGGTTTCGGGGTCGATGATGCCCACGGCGTGGAACTGGTCCGCCTCATGGGCCCGGGCCGGCGCGTAGCCGTGGCCCTTTTCGGTCATGGCATGGACGATCACGGGGCCGGCGTAGGTCTTGGCCGTGGCAAGGGCATTTTCCATGGCCTGGAGGTTGTGGCCGTCCACCGGGCCGATGTACTTCATGCCGAGGTCCTCGAACATGCCCTGGGGTGCCCACCAGTCCTTGATGCCCTTCTTCATTGCATGCAGGCTCTTGTAGGTGAACTGGCCCACCGGGCCGCCGCTCTGCAGCCGCTTTTTCCACCAGTCCAGGGCGCCCTCGTAGGCGGGGGCCGCGCGGAGCGAATCGATCGTGGGGCGCAGTGACGCGAGGTAGTCCGCGACGCCGCCGACGGTCGGCGCGTAGGACCGGCCGTTGTCATTCACGACGATCACGACGCGGCGCTTCTTGTCCGCGGCGATGTTGTTGATGGCCTCCCAGGCCATACCGCCGGTCAGCGCACCGTCACCGACGACGGCGATGACGTACCGGTCGCCGTCGCCCGTCAGCTGCCGGGCGCGGGAGATCCCGTCAGCCCAGGACAGCGAGGAGGACGCGTGCGAGCTTTCGACGATGTCGTGCTCGGATTCGGCGCGGTCCGGGTAGCCGGAGAGGCCGCCCTGCTGCCGGAGGGTACTGAAGTCCTGCCGGCCGGTGAGGAGTTTGTGCACGTACGACTGGTGGCCGGTGTCGAAAACGATGCTGTCGCGCGGGGAATCGAAGATCCGGTGCACCGCGATGGTCAGTTCAACGACGCCTAGATTGGGCCCGAGGTGGCCTCCCGTCTGGGAAACGTTGCCGATCAGGAACTCCCTGACCTCGGCCGCCAGCTGGTCCAGCTGCGCCTGGGACAACTTGCTCAGGTCCTGCGGATTCCGGATGGTCTCCAAAATTCCCAACGGCCCCTCCTTGCGGGTAGTAGACATGCCTTTTAACTCTAACGCCTCGGAGCCGGGCCGGGTGCCGGAACGCGGAAGCCCCGGTCCGTCGGGACGGACCGGGGCTTTCGGGTGGTGCTGCTCTGTCTCCGCTAGCTAGCGGAGATCTGGCGCAGCACGTACTGCAGGATGCCGCCGTTGCGGTAGTAGTCGGCTTCACCCGGGGTGTCGATGCGCAGGACGGCATCGAACGAGGTGGTGGAGCCGTCTTCGGCCGTGGCGGTGACCTTCAGGGTCTTCGGCGTGGTGCCTTCGTTGAGGGCGGTGACGCCTTCGACGGAGAACGTTTCCGTGCCGTTCAGGCCCAGGCTGGCGGCGTTTTCGCCGGCCGGGAACTGCAGCGGCAGGACGCCCATACCGATCAGGTTGGAGCGGTGGATACGCTCGTAGCTTTCCGCGACGACTGCCTTGACGCCCAGTAGCGCGGTGCCCTTGGCGGCCCAGTCGCGGGACGAGCCGGAACCGTACTCCTTGCCGGCCAGGACCACCAGCGGGGTGCCCGCGGCCTGGTAGTTCTGCGCGGCGTCGTAGACGTAGGCCTGCGGGCCATCAGCCTGCGTGAAGTCGCGGGTGAAGCCGCCTTCCACGCCGTCGAGGAGCTGGTTCTTGATCCGGATGTTGGCGAAGGTGCCGCGGATCATGACTTCGTGGTTGCCACGGCGCGAGCCGTAGGAGTTGAAGTCCTTGCGCTCCACACCGTTGGCCAGCAGGTACTGTCCGGCCGGGGTGTCCGACTTGAAGGAACCGGCCGGGGAGATGTGGTCAGTGGTGACCGAGTCGCCGAGCTTGAGCAGTACGCGCGCCCCGGTGATGTCCTGGACGGGCTCCGGCTGCGCCTGCATGCCCTCGAAGTACGGGGGCTTCCGGACGTAGGTGGACTTCTCGTCCCAGGCGAAGGTGTCACCGGCCGGGGTGTCGAGCGCCTTCCAGCGGTCGTCACCCTCGAAGACGCCTTCGTAGCCGCGGGCGAACATGCCCTTGTCAATCGAGGAGTCGATGACCTGCTGGACCTCGACGGGGTTCGGCCAGATGTCCTTCAGGAAGACGTCGTTGCCGGCCTCGTCCTGGCCCAGGGCGTCGTTCTCGAAGTCGAAGTCCATGGTTCCGGCCAGGGCGTAGGCGATGACCAGCGGCGGGGAGGCCAGGTAGTTCATCTTGACGTCCGGGTTGATCCGGCCTTCGAAGTTGCGGTTGCCGGAAAGGACGGCCGTCACGGAAAGATCGTTGGCCTGGATGGCCTCAGAGATCTCCGCGTCGAGCGGTCCGGAGTTACCGATGCAGGTGGCGCAACCGTACCCGACGATGTAGAAGCCGAGCTTCTCCAGATAAGGGGTCAGGCCCGACTTGTTGTAGTAGTCGGTGACGACCTTCGAGCCCGGGGCCACGGAGGTCTTGACCCACGGCTTGGAGGTGAGGCCCTTGTCGACGGCGTTGCGGGCCAGCAGTGCCGCGGCCAGCATCACGGACGGGTTGGAGGTGTTGGTGCAGGAGGTGATCGAGGCGATCGACACCGCCCCGTGGTCCAGTTCGAACTCGCGGCCGTCGGCGGTCTTGACGGCCACCGTCTTGGACGGGCGGCCGTTGGACTTCGGGCCGTGTCCGTGCGGTGCCTGCTCCGTGAGGTGCGTCGCCGAGGCGGTGAACGAAGGCGAGTCGGAGGCCGGGAAGCTCTCGTCGATGGCTTCGTCCAGGCTGCCGTCTGCGAGGTCTTCCTTCACGTAGTTGCGCAGGTCCTCGCGGAACTGGGCCTTGGACTCGGTGAGGATGATGCGGTCCTGCGGGCGCTTCGGGCCGGAGATCGACGGGACAACCGTCGAGAGGTCCAGCTCAAGGTACTCGGAGAACTTGATCTCCCGGGAAGGATCGTGCCAGAGGCCCTGTTCCTTCGCGTAGGCCTCCACGAGGGCCACGTTCTCGTCCGAGCGGCCGGTGAGCCGCAGGTAGTCGAGGGTGACATCGTCGATCGGGAACATTGCGGCGGTGGAGCCGAATTCCGGGCTCATGTTGCCGATGGTGGCGCGGTTGGCCAGCGGCACGGCCGCGACGCCTTCGCCGTAGAACTCCACGAACTTGCCGACCACACCGTGCTGGCGCAGCTGTTCGGTGATCGTCAGCACAACGTCGGTAGCGGTGGCGCCGGCCGGGATGGATCCGGTCAGCTTGAAGCCAACGACGCGCGGGATCAGCATGGAGACGGGCTGGCCGAGCATTGCTGCCTCGGCTTCAATTCCGCCGACGCCCCAGCCGAGCACGCCCAGGCCGTTGACCATGGTGGTGTGCGAGTCAGTACCGACGCAGGTGTCCGGGTAGGCGCGGAGGGCGCCGTCGACGTCGCGGGTCATAACGGTGCGGGCCAGGTATTCGATGTTCACCTGGTGCACGATGCCGGTTCCCGGCGGCACAACCTTGAAGTCGTCGAACGCGGTCTGGCCCCAACGCAGGAACTGGTACCGCTCGCCGTTGCGCTGGTACTCGATCTCCATGTTGCGCTCCAGCGCGCCGGAGTTGCCGAAGGCGTCGATCTGGACGGAGTGGTCAATGACCATTTCCGCCGGCGCCAGGGGGTTGACCCGCTTGGGGTCGCCGCCGAGTTCCTTGACGGCCTCCCGCATGGTGGCGAGGTCAACAACGCAGGGCACGCCAGTGAAGTCCTGCATGATCACGCGCGCCGGCGTGAACTGGATTTCAGTGTCGGGCTCGGCGTTGGGATCCCAACCGGCCAGTGCTCGGACGTGATCGGCCGTGATGTTGGCGCCGTCCTCAGTCCTCAACAGGTTTTCAAGCAATACCTTGAGGCTGAACGGAAGGTTTTCTGCACCTTCAACGGAGTTCAACCGGAAAATTTCGTATTCGGTACCGGCTACATTAAGTTTGCCTTTTGAACCGAAGCTGTCCACAATGCTCATCGCAGGACTCCTCTCGCAACAGTTTCATCTTTGTCGCGCCGCAGACCCCTTGCTAGTTAGGTCATCCTAACTAAGACATGACCGTCTGGCGATCATGTCAGGGACTGCAGTGCGCGGCGTCGGACTACTTCTGCCATCCTAGTGGCCTCAGCCCCGGGGAGTCAGTAGCGCCACAGTCTCCATGTGGTGGGTGTGCGGGTAGAGGTCGACGGCGCGCAGCCGTTCCAGCCCCCAGCCGGCCTCCTGAAAGTAGCCCACGTCGCGGGCGAAGGACGCCGGGTCGCAGGAGACGTACGCGATGGCCCGCGGGCCGGCCGCGACAAGCTGGTTCACCACGGCCTTGCCGGCGCCAGCGCGGGGCGGATCCAGGACCAGTGCGTCGAAGTTGCGCGGCTTCTGGCGCAGCACGCGTTCGACCTTGCCCTGGATGATCTCCACCTGGGCCGCGCCGTGCAAGTTCTTGCGCGCGTCCCGGCTGGTCCCGGGGGCGCCCTCCACCGACAGCACCGACCCGGTGACGCCCACAGCGTCCGCGAGGGGCGCGGTGAACAGGCCGGCACCCGCGTACAGGTCGGCGACCACCGCACCGGCGCCAAGGTAGCCGCCGTCGTGCAGGAAGCCGGCGACGGCCTGCACGAGGGTCTCCGGGGCATCACGGTGGATCTGCCAGAAACCGTCGCCGGTCACTCGGTACTCATGTCCGGCGGCCGATTCCTGGACCCAGGTACGGCCGCGCAGCTGGGTCACCGCGCCGTTGGCCGGATCCACCCGGGCGACGGAGACGTCGTCGGGCAGCTGGGCCAGGATCGCGCTGAGGCGCTTCGCCCGGGTCCCCGCGGCCGGCGCGAGGAGCACCAGCGGCCGCGATCCGTTCGCCGGGGCCGCGACCTCGATCCGCTCAATGCCCTGGAGGTCGATGTCCCAGAGGCGGAGGGCGTTGATGCCGTCGACGGCCAGGGGCATCTCCCGGACGGGAAAGACGGTATCGGAGCGGTGCGCGTGCATGCCGAGCTTGCCACCCGGGGTGACGGCGAACCCGGCCCGGGTCCGCCAGGCCAGGCCGGTTGCGTCCGCGGCGGCAGCTTCCCCGACGGGCTCGACGGTGAGGTCCGGGAGGTCGACGCCGGCCAGCCGGTGTAGCTGTTCGGCCAGGACCTCGGCCTTGAGGCTGCGCTGGCGTTCCAGGGTGATGTGGCCCAGTTCCGCGCCACCGACGGGCGGGTGGCCGTGGGACCAGGAGCGCTGGGAGTCGGCCGCGTGCCAGAAGTGCTGCACCCGGTCCGGGGAGGCTTCCAAAACTTCGACGACGTCGGCACGCCAGAACTTGGCGGAGTCGCCGTCGTCGGTGAGCCGGATCCTGACTTTCTCGCCGGGGATGCCGTGGCGGACGAAGATCACCCGTCCCTCGTGCCGGGCAACGCAGTGCCCGCCGTGCGCGACGGGCCCCACCTCAACGACGAGCTCGGTCAGGGCGGGCGTCGTGGTGTCGGTGCTCATTGGATGTCCTGCAATTTCTTGGCTTCTTCGGAGGATTTCAGCTGCCACGGCACGCTGGCGACCATAACGCCCGGCTCGAAGTGCAGCCGGGTTTTGATCCGCAAGGCTGTCTGGTTGTGGACCAGCTGTTCCCACCATTTGCCCACGACGTATTCGGGGATGTAGACGACAATCAGGTCACGCGGCGAATCCCGCCGCATGTTCTTGATGTACTCCATGATGGGCGTGACCGTCTCGCGGAACGGGCTGGCCAGCACCGTCAGCGGGACCGGAATCTCCAGCTTTTCCCAGTCCTCGAGGGTCTGTTCGGTTTCCTCGGGGCTGATGTCCACGGTGATGGCGTCCAGCCGGGAGGGCCGGGAGGCGCGGGCGTACGCCAGGGCGCGGAGCACCGGTTTGCGGACGTGCGAGACCAGGAGGACGGCGTGGACCCGGGTGGGCAGGGCCCGCGGCGAGGAGTCCTCATCCACGGCGAGCTCCTTGGCGACGTTGTCGTAGTGCGCCCGGATGCTCCACATGATCAGGAACAGGACAAACATGGCCAGCAGCGCGATCCAGGCGCCCTGCTCGAACTTGGTGATCAGCACAATCACCAGGACCAGGCCGGTCATGCCGAAACCGATCGTGTTGATGGTGCGGGATTTGATCATCCGCAGTTTGGTGGCGGGGTCCTTGGCGAGTTTCAGCTCGCGGCCCCAGTGCCGGATCATGCCGAGCTGGCTCAGCGTGAAGGAGATGAAGACGCCCACGATGTAGAGCTGGATGAGCTTGGTGACGTCGGCGTTGAACGAGATGATCAGGACCAGGGCGCCCGCGGCCAGCGCGAGCACACCGTTGCTGAAGGCGAGCCGGTCCCCGCGGGTGCGCAGCTGCCGGGGCAGGTAACCGTCCTGGGCCAGGATGGAGCCGAGGACCGGGAATCCGTTGAACGCGGTGTTGGAGGCGAAGACCAGGATCACGCCGGTGGCGGCGACCACAACGTAGAAGGGGATGGAGCCGGCGCCGAAGACCGTCTGCGCGATCTGGCTGATGGCCGGGTTCTGGATGTAGTCATCAGCGAGCGGTTTGCCGTTGAGCAGGAACTCCTTGGCCGGGTCCAGCACAATGTGCACCTTGGTGGCGTTGGCCAGGTAGATGATGCCGGCGAGCATGGCGGCGGCGATCACGCCGAGCAGCAGGAGCGTGGTGGCCGCGTTTTTGCTCTTGGGTTTCTGGAAGTTCGGCACACCGTTGCTGATGGCCTCCACGCCCGTCAGCGCGGCGGCACCCGAGGAGAAGGCCCGGAGCAGCAGGAAGGCGCCGGTCAGGCCGACGAGCCCCTGGTCGAAGCCGGGGGCCGGGATGATCTCGAACTGGGCCGACGGCGCCTGGCCGAGCTGCCCGGTGACGGCCTGGAAGATGCCGACGGCGGTCATGCCGAGGATCGAGAACATAAAGATGTAGGTCGGCACCGCGAAGACGCTGCCGGCCTCCCGGATGCCGCGCAGGTTGACCAGGGCCAGGATCACCACACCGATGGTGGCGATGGTGGCCTGCTGGCCGTGCAGCGACGGGACGGCTGTGGTGAGGTAGGCCGCGGCGGAGGACATCGACACGGCCACGGTGAGCACGTAGTCCACCAGGAGCGCGGAGGCCACGGTGAGTCCCGCGTACTTGCCGAGGTTCTCGTTGGCGATTTCGTAGTCGCCGCCGCCCGAGGGGTAGGCGTGGACGTTCTGCCGGTAGGAGGCCACCACCGTCAGGAGCACCACCATCACGGCGAGGCCTACCCAGGGCGAGAACGCTACCGCGCTGACGCCGGCCAGGGCCAGGGTGAGGAGGATTTCGTCCGGTGCGTAGGCCACTGAGGACAGTGCATCCGAGGCGAAGATCGGAAGCGCGATCCGTTTAGGCAGCAGGGTATGGGCCAGACGGTCGTTCCGGAAGGGCCGGCCGACCAGCACCCGCTTCACCGCATTGAAAATTGTCAGCACCAGACAAAGCTAGTCTGATTCGGACGCGATGTCATGACGGCGGAGCCTGCCCGCACGCCCGCGGCCGGCCGCGCCGCCGTCGCACCGGCTCCGGACGGCCGCTGGCCGGTAGAGTTTTACGCAGCAACAGAACCGCAGCAGTACAAAAAGGAAGCTTGAGGAGGCACGTGTGGCGCACTTCGTGATCATGGGTTGTGGCCGTGTTGGGGCAACCCTGGCGCACACACTGGAGGACGCAGGCCATTCGGTCGCGATCATCGACCAGGACGACCGCGCGTTCCGGCGGCTCCGGACGGGTTTCTCCGGCCGTAAGGTCACCGGCGTCGGCTTCGACCGGGACACGCTCAAGCAGGCCGGCGTCGAGGAGGCCTATGCCTTCGCGGCCGTCTCCAGCGGCGACAACTCGAACATCCTGGCCACCCGTGTGGCCCGCGAGACCTTCCACGTCCCCCACGTTGTGGCGCGGATCTACGATCCGGGCCGAGCCGAGATCTACCAGCGCCTTGGTATCCCCACGGTCGCCGCCGTGCGCTGGAGCGCCGACCAGGTCCTCCGCCGGATCCTCCCGGAGCAGCATCTCGCCGGTGACTTCCGCGACCCCTCCGGCCGGCTGGTGCTGGCCGAGGTGGACGTTGACTCCGGCTGGATCGGCCACCCCGTGTCCGCGCTAGAGAAGGCTGCCGATATCCGCGTCGCCTACCTGACCAGGTTCGGCGAGGGAATCCTCCCCGGCCCCGGCACCTCCTACCAGGACGGCGATACCGTCCACGCCATGCTCAGCGTGGACCGCACCTCCGAGGTCGCCCACATTCTTGCCAAGTCCCCCGCCAAGGAGTCTAAGTGAAAGTTGTCATCGTCGGGGCGGGCAGCGTCGGGTCCTCCATCGCCCGTGAACTGCTGGCCCACAAACACGAGATCCTGCTGATCGACCTCAAGCCCGAGGTGATCGGCCGCAGCGGGCTGCGCGGCGCGCACTGGCTGGTGGGCGACGCCTGCGAGCTCAGCACCCTCAAGGACGCCCGCCTGGAGGACGCCGACGTCGTCGTTTCGGCGACCGGCGACGACAAGGTGAACCTGGTGGTGTCGCTGCTGGCCAAGACCGAGTTCGGCGTCGGCCGCACGGTGGGCCGGGTCAACAACCCCAAGAACGACTGGATGTTCGACGACTCCTGGGGCGTCGACGTCGCGGTCAATACTCCGCAGCTGATGACGGCACTGGTGGAGGAAGCTGTCGAAATCGGCGACCTCGTCCGGCTCCTGACCCTGCAGACCGGGGTGTCCTCACTCGTGGAGTTCACTGTGCCGCACGACTCCCACGTCATCGGCCTGACTGTCGGCGATATCGACTGGCCCGAGGACGCCACGCTGGTGGCCATCCTGCGCGACCAGGCGCCCATCACGCCCAGCCGGGATGACGTGATCGACGGCGGCGACGAACTCTTCTTCGTCACCACCATCGCGGCGGAAGACGGACTGCGGGCGCTGCTCTCGGCCCCGGAATCCCCCGACGGCGCCGGCGAATCAGGCGACGGCCAGCACCCGGTCACGGCCGAGCATCACGGCCGCGAAGCCCAGCCCGCCGGGGACGACGGCTTCGACGGCTAGTCCCCCGCCGGCTCCGCAACCGGCTCCCCCACGGGGGCCGGGGCCGGGCGGGTCAGCAGCCACGCGACCCACATACCCAGGATGTACAGCGGTGCGCCCATGATCAGCCGGGTGGTGGCGAGCCCGGCGAGGCCCTGCTCCCCCATCAGGTACAGCGGGACCTGGACGATCAGGCGCAGGGCCAGGACCGAGATGATTACCCATGTGCCAATCCGGTAGGACTTCACCCGCGCCGGGTGCTTGCGCCAGTCCAGGCCCTCGTTGCGGATGAATCCGAAAAGCAGGCCGGCGAAGGGCCAGCGCACCGCGATCGAGATGGCCATGGCCAGGATGTAGCCGAGGTTGGTGAAGAAGCCCAGGACGTAGAAGTCCTCGGCCTTCCCCGTGGAGTTCGCCAGCCAGGCGGAGAGCCCGACGCCGACAATTCCGGCCAGCGCCTGCGTCAGGGGTTTGCGCTGCACCAGCCTGGCGACGGTGAACAGGGCGGCGACGGCCAACGCGGCGATCAAAGCCGCCGGCAGCTCCCGGGTAACCGTGAACACGATCAGGAAGACCAGGCCGGGCAGGATGCTCTCGGCGATCCCCTGGACGCCGCCGGCGCTTTTGAGGACGTCGATGTTGCCGTTTTCGGAGCGGTGCAGGCCGGCTTTGGCGGCGTAGCCCTCGGCGAGCTGCGCCACCGTGGGCTGCGGGGCGTCGGCCTGTGGCGGGTTCTCGGGGGTGCTCATTAGTGCTCCTCGCGGGAGAGTATTTCGTAGCGCGGATTGAACATGGTGGGCAGTCCGTCGCGGACGGTGACCATGCCCTCGAGCCGGAGTTCCAGGCCGGCGGTCACCCCGGGGATGCGGCGCCGTCCCAGCCAGACCACGCGCAGCCGGTCGGCGGCCACCACGGGACGCTTGCGGCGGTTCTCCGCAGAGCCGGCCGGGGCGGCACCGGATCCGCCGGCGGCCGCCGATCCCGGCACTGCCGATTCCGTCGCTGCTGCGCGGGCCGCGGGCCGGGCCTTGGGCGGCGGGGCGTCGTGGTCGGTGATGATCGCGGTGAACGCGGCGACGTCGCAGGACGGGGCATAGGTCACGGACTCAATGAAGCCCCGGCAGAGGACCCGGCCGCGCTCCGGAAGGCCCCGCACCGGGACGGTGGCGGGCGCTTTCCTGACGGGTCCATCAACCAATCTGGGTTATCTCCGGTCCACGCTCGGGCTCTTCGAACTGCGGCGCGCCCGCGGGTGCGGCCACGCCGGTGTCCTTGGGCAGCCGCAGCTGCAGCAGGTCGCGGGGCGGCATGGGGCTTTCGCCGCGTACGACGACGATCTGGCGGAACAGCTCCTCGAGTCCGGCCGCGGCGGCGCGGTCCAGCGCGGCCTCTCCGCCGAGGACACCGCGGAGGAACCAGCGGGGACCATCGACGCCGATGAAGCGGGCGACGCGGTAGCCGTCGCTGCCGTCGCCGGCGGGCAGCTTGGCGACGAGTTCGATGCCGAAGTGGCCTTCGATCTCCTCGACCTGGCCGCCCTGGCTGCCGACGGACTGGCCGATCTGCTCGCGGATTTCGTCCCACAGCCCCTCGGAGCGGGGTGCGGCGAAGGCCTGCAGCTGGAGGCTGGAGCCTTCCAGGTCCATGGTGACGGCAACAACGCGCTGGGTGGCTTCTTCCACCTCAAGGCGCAGCTGCAGGCCCTCGCGCGGGGAAATCAGCAGCGCGCCGAGGTCCACGTAGCCGTCCTGGTTCTCGATCTCCGCAACGTCGTACGGCCCGGAGCTGCGCTGTGCTCCATCCAGGGCACCGTCCCCGGCGCCGGCTGATGCGCCGGTTTCGGCCGCGGTGTCTTCCGTGCTCTCAACGGTGTCCGTCGACTGGTCCTGCTTGGCTTTCTTGCCACGCCCAAAAACCATGGGTTGTCTCCTTAGTTGTGATCCTGCACGAACGGGCCCGGCTGCCGCTGGGGGTTCAGCCGCGCCCTCGGGCGGGGGTTAGGCCCGGGGTGCGCCGAAACCACCGGTGGAACCGAAGCCGCCGCCGCCGCGGACGGAATCGCCGAGCTCCGGGACGGGCACGAACTCCGCGTACTCCACGCGCTGGATGACCATTTGTGCAATTCTATCGCCGCGCCGAAGTTCAATGGCCGCGTCGCGGTCAGTATTCAGGAGCGTCACGGCGATCTCGCCGCGGTAGCCGGCGTCGACCGTTCCGGGCGCGTTGACCACGGTCAGCCCGTGTTTGGTCGCGAGGCCGGAGCGCGGGTGGATCAGCGCGACAAAGCCGTCCGGCAGCGCGATGGACACACCGGTGGGCACCAGGCGCCGCTCCCCGGGTGCCAGGACCACGTCCTCGCGGGCGCGCAGGTCCGCGCCGGCGTCGCCGGGGTGCGCGTACGACGGCGGTTCCAGACCGTCGTCGAGCATTTTCAGCTGCACTTTGAGGGTGGGGGTTCCGTAGGCTGGAATGTCGCCGGCTGCGGGCTCTGCCGGCAGGGTGTTCACGGCGGTGGTTTCTTCAGTCACAGTGACCCACTGTAACGCCCGGGGCGAACCTAGGACTACCACGGCGGCGCCGGGCAGGTCCGGCGTGCCCGGGCGCCGCCGGCGGCGCCGAGGTGAAATGGTCCGGGAAAAGTGAAAAGCTGGGCTCATGCCCGAATCCAGTGCAGCAGTGCCTGCCTCCAACAGCACCCCCGACGACGCCGCAGTCCTGTTCAGCGAGAAGCTGTGGCCGAATTTTTGGATCTGGCTGGTGTCTGCAGGGCTGGCTTCGGCCGGTTACCTGGTGTTCGCCCCGATCAGTATTTCTGCCGGGATTACCGCGGCGATCGTGCTGTTCATCATCTTGGCGGTACTCCTGGTCCTGTCCACCCCGTCGCTCACGGTCACGGCGGCGACGCTGCGGGTGGGCCGCGCCACGATCGAACGCCGCTTCATCGGCAGCGTGGAGGCCTTCCGCGGCGGTGAAGCGACGGCGGAACGGGGTACCCGGCTCAACGGCCTGGCCTTTATGTGCATCCGTGGCTGGATCGACCCCGTGGTCCGCATCGAAATCACCGATCCCTCGGACCGCACGCCGTACTGGCTGGCCTCCACACGTCACCCCGACGAGCTTGTGGGAGTCCTGTCCCGCTAGTGGCGGCCCGCTGGTTCCGGCGGTTAGCCTTCACAGTCCTTGCAGTACTTAAGGCCGTCCTTTTCGCGGGCTACCTGCGAGCGGTGGCGGACCAGGAAGCACGAGGCGCAGGTGAATTCGTCCGCCTGGGCGGGCAGTACCCGGACCAGCAGCTCCTCGCCGGACAGGTCAGCGCCCGGGAGTTCATAGCCCTCCGCGAGGTCGGTCTCGTCCTCATCGACCACCGCGGAAGGCTTATCCGTGCGCCGGGACTTCAATTCCTCAATGGAGTCCTCGTTGAGGTCTTCCTCGGTCTTGCGCGGCGCATCGTAATCTGTCGCCATTAGTTGTTGCTCACACTCCGCATTCGTTGGATTGGTTCGCCGGCCCGTTCCGTCCGAGGCTGGTGGCCTCGACCGGCCAGGGTCCGGTTCACCGATGTCAACGCCGGACAACCGCTTTTTGTGCCCGATGTCGGGTCATCTTTGCTCAAACCCCGGCCAAACACCAGAGGCCCGCGGTCCGGCGGCCGTGCGGGGTTGCAGGACCCGGAGCCCAGGCGGCGGAAATACCCGGAAAATCGCGGCGCGCCTGCCCTCCTCACCCGAATTACGGCCCATCGGTGGCAGAGTTTCGAATGTTAGTAATGCCAGGGTGGAGGATTTGTATGCAGGATCTACGGCTTGTAGGCGTCCACGACGACGGAGAGCATCTCCTGTTGAGTGGCACCGGCGGCGAGATGTTCCAGCTGCCGATCGATGAAGCACTGCGGGCGGCGGCAAGCCGTCCGGCGGCGAAAGCTGCGTCCGGGGCGGCCGCCGAACCCATTGCCATGTCCCCCCGCGACATCCAGGCCCGGATCCGCGGCGGTGCCACGGCGGCCGAGGTGGCAGAACTCTCCGGCATTCCGCTGGCCAAGGTCCAGCGCTATGAAGGACCGGTGCTGGCTGAGCGCGAATACGTCGCCCAGCAGGCCCGCAAGGTGGAAGTGGCCACCCCCTCCGCCGGACATGACAGCTACCGCTCCTATTTCGGAGACCAGCCGGCGACCCTGGACGACATGGTCACCCACCGGCTCCGGATCCACGGGATCGAACCGTCCACCGCGGAATGGGACTCCTGGCGGCGGCCGGACGGCAGCTGGAACGTGGTGGTCCGCTTCGAGGCGAAGTCCGGCGCCCATGCCGCCATCGGCGAAGAGCCGCCGGCCATGTGGACGTTCAGCCCGGCCCGGAAATCACTGCAGAACGCCAACCGGTGGGCCCAGCAGCTCAGTGAGCTCGAGCCGATGGACGGACCGGTCCCGGCACGCAGGCTTTCGGCCGTCTCGGACCGCCCCTTTGATTTTGAAACCGACGCCGAGGCAGCCGCACGCGGCGCCACGGCGTCGCTCAGTGTTGTCCCGCCGAACGGCGGCCAGCCGGACCAGGACGCGGACGGGCTGCTGGACATGCTCCGCTCCCGCCGCGGCCAGCGGATGGGCCTGGACGAGGACGCTGACGACGCGCTGGCCCTCTTGCTCACCAACGGCGTTCCCGCGGCCCACCCGCGGCCGTCCGAGGTTCCCGCGCTGGAAGAGGACGACGGCGACGCAGACTCTGCCGAGTCCGCCGACTCTGCCGATCACAGCGATGCCGGGAAACCCGCTGACGAGGACCGCCCCGCGGCGAAGTCCGAACCGCGGACGGCCCCGGCCCCGGACACGGTTCCGGATGCCTTCACCCGCCGCCGTGACGCCCGGCCCTCCATGCTGTCCCGGCTGACCTTGGCACCGCGGCATCAGGACGATGACGACGACTCACTGAAGCTCCACGACGGGGTCAGCACCGAAACCCGGGAAATCACCATCGCGGCCTCCCAGCTGCGGCCCGTCCGGACCGGCCCGACGTCGAGCCCCGGACTGGACGAGCTCCTGGGCGGCGGACCGTCGCGGCGGACGCAGTCCGACTCCCCCGCCGGATCCCGGGCCGACACCGTCCGGACCGAGCCCGTGCGCCCTGAGCCGGTCCACCCCGGACAGTCCCGCGCCGAGCGCGAGCCGGAGACCCCGGAACGCCAGCCCTCCAAGCCGAAACGCTCCAGCGTGCCCAGCTGGGACGAGATCGTCTTCGGCACCCGCAGCGACTAGGCAGGCCGGCGCAAGCCAGCCTGGCGTTCCCAGCACACCTGCCTGTGCACCCTGAGGAGCCGGCCGCGGGTCAGCGGCGTCCGGCTTTCCGGGCAGTCTTTCCGGTGGCCCGGAAGCTCAGCAGCGGCACTTCCCGTTCAGCCTTGGTCAGCGACCCGTGCTGGCCCACCACTTCGAGCGCCCGGGCCTGCACCCGGCGGGTGTCATAAAACGCCAGTGCGTCGCGGGCGGCAATCATCACGTCACCGATCCGGGGAGCCACCGGTCCGCGGACGTCGCCAAACAGCCCCGCCGCCACCGCCTCTTCCCGGGTGAACGCCCAGATCCGGTCGCCGAAACGGGCCCGCCAGGCATCGATGAGGCGCACCCGGCCGTCGTCGTCCGTGCCGTCTTCCAGGTACAGGTGGACCATCCGCGGTTCCCCGGCCGTGTGCCGGACCCCGGCGATCAGCGCCGCGTCCGTGGAGTAATCGATCCGCTGCGACTCCGGCACGTCGAGCATGCCGTGGTCACCGGTGACGAGGACCGTGGTGCCCGCCGGAAGGCTGGCGTTGAGCCGGCCCACGGTCGCGTCAAGCTCTTCGAGCTGGTGCTCCCACTGCGCTGACTGGCTGCCGTGGCGGTGGCCGGCCTTGTCCAGTTCATGGACGTAGAAGTACATCAGGGAGCTCTCCGCGCCGGCCATGGCCTCCGCCGCTGCGGCGGTGCGGGCGTGCGAGGTGTTCCCGGCCAGGAAGCGGCCGCCCCGAAGCGCGGCCCGCGTCATCGCGGAATCGCTGAACCGCGGCAGGCCAACGGTGCTGACATCGACGTGCCCGGCGGCCCGTTCAAAGACCGTCGGCATCGGCTGCCAGATTTCCGGATCGACGCCGTCGTCCCAGTTGCCGAGCATGTTGACCACCCGGTCCTGGTCCGGGTCCAGGACGTCGTAACCGACCATGCCGTGTTGGCCGGCGGGCAGTCCGGTCCCGAAACTGGCCAGCGATGCGGCCGTGGTGGTCGGGAACGCGGCGTCCAGTGCCACCGGCACGGGCCCCTGGCCGGCCTGCAGGACCGAGCGCAGGAACGGGGTGTGTGCGGACTTCTGCTTCAGGAGCTGGCGGCCCAGGCCGTCGGCCAGGACCACACACACGTGCTTCGCGGCGGGCAGGTTCAGCCGGTTCTCCAGACCAGGTACGCCGAGGCTGGCCGCGGCACTGCTGAGCACCTCGGCGATGGACCGCTCGCCGTAGGCCGGGGCAGCGGGCATCCCGTCGGAACCGCCGGGCGTCCAGCCGGACGGGGCGGAAGAGGCGGACGGGGCGGATTGCTGGGAATCGGAAGCGCGGACCTGCACCATCTCAGCGCTGGTGGCCGCGGCTGAGTCGGTTTCCGAACACACCGGAGCGGGCCCGCTGCGGCAGCGCGGAGACGCCGTGCGGGGCGGGGGCGGTGGATCCGGTGTTCACGGCCCGCAGCGCCCGGGCGAAGAGCTTCGCGTCCTGGACGGCCTGCAGACCGTCCGCTTCGGCGCTGATCCGAAGGACAATGTCCTCCTGCGCGATGGTGCCGCTGTAGCCGTGGTCGGCCTCGCACTGCGGGTCCCCGCAGCTGGCCGGTCCCATGTCGAGGCGCTGCCCGCCGGACCAGGCGATGGACAGCGTCAGTTCGCGGACCGGGTCCGAGGGCTTGTAGTCCTGCGGCTGGGCGTAGACATAGCTGAGCACCACGGAGCGGATCTGCGTCACCGGGACCGACTCGGTGGAGACCTGCGCGACGGTCTGCTCGCCCGCCTCATCAAGCTGCTGGTCATCGACGTGGGTAATGACCAGCATGTCGTCGGTGAGGACCAGCACGGTGATGTGCCGGCGCACCTCGGCGCGGTCGAAGTGGGTCTCAAGGTGGACCAGGTGGGCCACGCAGTCCCGGCCATCCAGGGCGTCCGCGACGACGTCGGCCACCAGGCGGGGGTAGAAACCGGCCTGCTGAAGGGCACCTTCCAGGCTCTGGCCCTGCGCGCTGTGGTCGTGCAGGCCGTGGTGCTGCGAGCCGGGGCGGCCCGAAACGGACGCCTGGGGCTGGGATGCGGGAGGCTGGGAGGTCATGGCTTCCATTTTCACAGATCGGCTGGGGACACGCTAACTGCGCATGGCACGCCGGGCGGTGTCGGTGCGCTGGGCGGCGTTGGCAATCCGGACGTCGGCCGCCAGGATCACCGCACCGTCCGGGCCGGCCAGGACGGGGTTGAAGTCCACCAGGGCGATCTCCGGGTGGTTGTCCTTGAGCCGGGTCAGCCGGGCGGCGAGGTCCTCGAGCGCGGCGGTGTCGACGGCGGGCAGGCCCTGGTAGCCGAAGAGTTTGCGCGAGGCCCGCGGGGCACGGATGAAGTCGTGCACGTCCGAGCCGGACAGCGGCGGGACGCGGTGGGCCCAGTCATCGAGCAGGTTGACGGCGTCGCCGGCCAGCCCGAAAGACACCACTGGCCCCAGGAGCGGGTCCTCGATGGCTCGGAACGTGCAGGCCTGTCCCACCGGCGCCATCGACTGGACCTCCAGCGACGGTGACCCGTAGCGCTGCAGCGACTTGCGCATGTGGGCGATGTTGCGGCGCAGCGAATCGGCGTCCTGGATATCCAGGCGCACCCCGCCCAGGTCCAGCCGGTGCCGCAGCGCCGGGTCCGTAGTCTTCAGCGCCACCGGCCAGCCGAGGCGCTCAGCGGCGGCAACGGCGTCGTCGTCCGTCTCGAACCCCTCGGACGGCAGCACCCGGATGCCATAGCGGCCCAGCAGGCTCGCGGCGGCGGCGGGCTCCAGCCGGACGAGTTGTTCGCCGCCCACCGGACGGAGCAGTTCCTCGAGTTCCTCGTGGGCTCCCTCCGGGTCGCACCCCTCGGGCTCCACAAACAGCCCCTGGTCACGGACCACCCATTCGGCGTAACGGACCACCGCGGCGAGGGCGGCGACGGCGGCGCCCGGGTTGGAGTAGCAAGGCACCCCGGCGGCCGTCTCCAGCGCGGCGTCGTCGGCGGCCGCCCCGACCATGCCCTCCACGTAGATGGACGGGTCCAAGAGGCCGGTGAAGGCGGCCACCACCGGCTTGCCGGCAGCCGCCGAGCACTCGGCCAGGACCGCGCCGATCTTCTCCACGGTCAGTCCGCGAGCCGGCAGCAGCGCCACCACCACGGCGTGGACCGATTCGATGGTCAGCGTCTCCTGAAGGCTGCGCCGCAGTGCCGGCAGCGCGCGGGACATGCCAGTGTCCAGATCGACGTCGGCCACGACGCGTTCGACGCCCAGCCCGGCCGCAGCCGCGTTGTCCGCCACCACCTTGCCAAGCGCTCCGGAGTTGCTGAACACGGCGACGCCGGGCCCTTTGGGCAGGGGCTGGCTGGAGACGATCTGGGCGACGTCCATAAGCTGCTCAATGGTCCCGACCCGGATCACCCCGGCCTGCCGCATCATGGCGTCCAGGGCCTCGGACGGCGCCTGCGTGGTGCGCACGGCGTGGCCCGGCGGCAGGTTCAGGCCCATGGCATCGGACTTCGCCACGATCACGGGTTTGGTCCGGGCGAGGCGGCGGGCCAGCCGCGAGAACTTACGCGGGTTGCCGATCGATTCGAGGTAGAGCCCGACGGCGGTGGTGTCGGCGTCGTCCTCCCAGAACTGCATCATGTCGTTGCCGGAGACGTCGGCGCGGTTGCCCGCCGAGAGGAACGTGGAGATGCCGACCCGGCGGCGGCTGGACGCGGCGTAGAGCGAGACGCCGATGGCCGCGGACTGGCTGAACAGGCCGAGGCCGCCGCGGCGGGCCAGCGCCGGCGCCATGGAGGCGTTCAGGGAGACGGCCGGGTTGGTGTTGACGATCCCGAGGGAGGAGGGGCCGATGACGCGCATGCCGTTGGCCCGGGCCTGCCGGACCAGTTCGCGCTGCCGGGCCAGGCCGCGTTCGCCGTCTTCGGCATAGCCGGCCGAGGCGACCACAATCCCCTTAACCCCGGCGGCACCGCATTCCTGGACCACCTTGGGGACCTCGTCGTACGGCACCGCGATGATGGCGAGGTTGACCGGGCCCGGAACCTCGGAGAGTTTGGCGAAGGAAAGCATGCCGGCCAGTTCCAGGGCCTCGGGGTTGATGGCGTAGACCGGTCCGGTGAAGCCGCCCTCGATGATGTGCTCCAGCAGCTGGTAACCCACGGTCCCCCATTTGCGGCTGGCGCCGATGACCGCCACCGAGGACGGTGCGAGGAGCTCCTGGATGCTGCGCGCCTCGGCACGGTGCTCACGGGACTCCATCACGGCCCGGGATTTGTCAGTCGGGTCGATGTTGAACTCCAGGCTGACCACGCCGTCGTCGAAATGCCGTTTGACGTCATAGCCGGCGTCGGAGAACACCATCAGCATCTTGCGGTTCTCCGGGAGGACCTCGGCGCTGAATTTGCGGATGCCGTTCTCCCGGGCGGCGGCGGCCAGGTGTTCGAGCAGGATGGAGCCGATGCCGCGGCCCTGGTGCGCATCGGCGATGTTGAAGGCCACCTCGGCCTCTTCGGGATCGTCGAGCCGGTCGTAGCGGCCGATCCCGATGATGTCGCCGCCGATGGTGATCACCAGGGCCACCCGGTCCTTGTAGTCGACCTCGGTGAAGCGCTTGAGTTCCTTGGCCGAAAGCTTGGATTTGAACGCGAAGAAGCGCATGTAGATGGACTTTTGGGACTGCCCGACATGGAAGGACTGCACGGCATCGGCGTCGTCGGGGTGGATGGGGCGCAGGTGCGCGGTACCGCCGTCGCGCAAGACGACATCGGCTTCCCAATGTTCCGGATATACGCCGCCTACGGGCTGATCCACCATAGGCTTAGCCTAGCCATAAACTTACGCAGTACCCGTTTAGCACCCCGCAGAAGGACCCACTCGCCTCATGGCACGCCGCCAAACCACGCCCCCGGCCGGGGAAGCAGACCAGGACTTTACCGAGAACATCGTCGACATCGACGTCACTTCCGAAATGGAAGGCTCGTTCCTGGAGTACGCCTATTCGGTCATTTACTCCCGGGCCCTGCCCGACGCCCGGGACGGCCTCAAGCCCGTGCAGCGGCGCATCCTCTACATGATGAGCGAGATGGGACTGCGCCCGGACCGCGGCCACGTCAAGAGCGCCCGCGTGGTGGGCGAGGTTATGGGCAAGCTCCACCCGCACGGCGACACTGCGATCTACGACGCCATGGTCCGGATGGCGCAGGACTTCTCGCTCCGGCTGCCGCTGATCGACGGGCACGGCAACTTCGGCTCGCTCGACGACGGCCCTGCCGCCCCGCGGTACACCGAGGCCCGGCTGGCGGCGGCGGCGCTGACCCTGACGGACCACCTCGACGAAGACGTGGTGGACTTTGTTCCGAACTACGACAACCAGCTCACCCAGCCGGACGTGCTTCCGGCCGCCTTCCCGAACCTCCTGGTCAACGGCGCCACCGGCATCGCCGTCGGTATGGCCACCAACATGGCCCCGCACAACCTCAGCGAAGTGGTCGCGGCGGCGCGGCACCTGATCGCGCACCCGGACGCCACGCTCGAGGACATCATGAAGTTCGTTCCGGGCCCGGACCTGCCCACGGGCGGCCGGATCGTGGGACTGGACGGCATCCGCGACGCCTACGCCACCGGCCGCGGCTCGTTCAAGACCCGGGCCAAGGTGGACGTCGAGCAGCTCTCGGCCCGGCGCACCGGCCTGGTGGTCACGGAACTGCCGTACATGGTGGGCCCGGAAAAGGTCATCGAAAAGATCAAGGACGCGGTCAACGGCAAGAAGCTGGCCGGCATCAGCGACATCGTGGACCTCACTGACCGCAAGCACGGCCTCCGGCTCGTGATTGAACTGAAGAACGGTTTCAATCCCAACGCCGTCCTCCAGCAGCTCTACCGCTTCACGCCGATGGAAGATTCCTTCGGCATCAACAACGTCACCCTGGTCGACGGCCAGCCGCAGACCCTGGGGCTGCTGGAACTGCTGTCCGTCTACGTGAACCACCGCATCAACGTGGTCCGCCGCCGCACCGCGTTCCGCCTGGCCAAGAAGCAGGACCGCCTGCACCTGGTGGAGGGCCTGCTGATCGCGATCGTCGACATCGACGAGGTCATCCAGATCATCCGTTCCTCGGACGAGGCCGCCGCGGCCCGCACCCGGCTGATGTCCATCTACGACCTCTCCGAAGTTCAGGCCAACTACATCCTGGAACTGCGGCTCCGGCAGCTGACCAAGTACTCGCGCATTGAGCTGGAAAAGGAACAGGACGAGCTGCGCCGCGAGATCGCCGAGCTGCAGGCCATCCTGGACTCGCCGGAACTCCTGCGCGGGCTGGTCTCCGACGAACTCGGCGAACTGGCGGACAAGTACGGGACACCCCGCCGGACCGTCCTGCTGGAGTCCGAGGCCGTCTCCCCCACTGTCGCTGCTGCCCTGGCCGCGGCCCCCGGCGGAAAGGGCAAGGCGGCGCCGCTGGCCCTGGAGATCGCCGACGACCCCTGCTGGGCGGTCCTCACCGCGTCCGGGCAGATCGCGCGGACGGCCAACCAGGACAGCCTGGCCGAGTCCGGTCCGCGGACCAAGCACGACGTCTTCCGTTCCGTGGTCAAAACCTCGGCACGCGGGGAGATCGCCGCGGTCACGTCCCAGGGCCGGATGCTGCGGCTCCAGGTGATGGACATGCCCGTCCTGCCGCCGACGTCGGGCACCCCCAACATGGCCGGCGGCGTCCCGGCCAAGGACTTCATCACCCTGCTCAAGGGCGAATCCCTCGTCGCGTTCGCGCCGCTGGACCAGGTCCTGGCCATCGGAACCGCCCAGGGCGTCGTCAAGCGCGTGCAGCCGGAGTACCCGCTGAACCGTGAGGACTGGGAGGTCATCGCCCTCAAGGACAAGGACACGGTGGTGGGCGTCGAGCCTGCCGGTTCCGACGACGTCGAACTGGTTTTTGTGACCCGCCAGGCCCAGTTGCTGCGCTTCAGCGCCTCCGCGGTCCGGCCCCAGGGCCGCACCGCCGGCGGTATGGCCGGCATCAAACTGGCCGCCGGGGACCGGGTACTGCACTTCGGCACGGCCCGTTCCGACGACGACGCCGCCGTGGTCGTCACGATCGCCGGCACCGAGGGAGCCCTTCCGGGGACCGCCCCGGGCGCGGCCAAGGTCACGGCGCTGGCCGAATACCCGGCGAAGGGCCGCGGAACAGCCGGCGTCCGTGCGCACCGCTTCCTCAAGGGCGAGGACACCCTGCTCCTCGCGTGGGCCGGACACGGGCCGGCGAAGGCGTCGTCCCTGGCCGGGGTGGCACGTTCCCTGCCGGGCGAGCACGGCCGCCGCGACGGGTCCGGCATCCCGCTCTCCCAGGCTATCGAAGCGATCGGCCCGAGCATGGCATGGGCGGAGCCCGGGGTCCCGGAGACGTAGGGGTTCTGGCGCGGCTGCTGGGCGGGGCGGCCTCGCCGCATGAACCGCTCTGACCGCACCGATTTGCCACAATTGGCCGCTACCGGGGCACCCAATGCGGCCATTTGTGGCGAATCGATGACGACGTGGCGGGGCGGATCTCGGCTCGTGGGGCCCAGCCTTCAGCCCCACGCCGGTGACTAAGCTCCAGTCCCGCGCACGTGCCCAAGCTCCACGACTGCTGGGACCCAGGCTTCAGCCCCACGTATGTGACCAAGTTCTCTGCCACCCCTGCGCCGCCATCTGGACTCGCCACCACGCCGCGCCTGCTACCCGCCATATCCAGTCGCGTGCGTCGCCGGAACCGCATCCACTTGCCGCAAATGGCCGCTTCGGGCCCACCAACCCGGCCATTTGTGGCAAATGGGTGGCAATTGGCCGCAGTGGAGCACGACAAGAGCGCGGTGGAATGCCACAAGGGCGGGCGCAAATTCCCTTCACCCCTCGGCGCAGCAGAGACGTCTCCCGATACCGCCGCCTCGGCACCACCACCTGGGCCCTTCGACACGTGGCACCCTCTGCCGACACGTCCGGGCACAGCCGCCACCTCCACCGCACCCAATCACCAGAAAAGGCCGCTTCCAAGGCCACCAATCCGGCCATTTGTGGCAAATGGGCGGGGCGCGCCGACGCCCACAGCACAGCCAACCAGCCCCGGGCCGCCGACGTGTGTCGCAGCCCGGAGCCAAGCCGCGCCAGAGCGCCAGCTACATGCCGGAGTTGATGTTCAGGATGTTGCCCTCGCTGTCCAGGAACCAGGCTGCGGAACTTCCGTCCGGCAGGGTGGCGACGCCGTTTTCGGTCTTCAGGCCCGGGAAGTCGTATTCCTCGAACACGACGCCGGCCGCGCGCAGTTCCGCGACAGTGCCCGGCAGGTCCGTGACCATCCACCCCATCTGGGTGTTCTTGGCTGATCCGGCGTTGGACGTCTGGTAGAGCAGGAACCTGCTCCCGGCGCCGCACGTGTACATCAGGTTGTCGTCGGCACTCGCATTATCCGGTTCGAGTCCGAGTTTGTCGCGGTAGAAATCGCGCGCGCGGGCGAGGTCCGCGGCCGGCAACACGGCGCCGACCGGCTGGTCTTTGAGCATGGCTATGTCCCTTTCCAGGCCCTTCCCCCGAGAGGCATTTTACTCCTTCCCCTAGACTGCACACATGCCTATCGTGCCCGATCAAAAAGACTGGACCTGGGTGCTGTCCCGGCCGTGCCCCGAGTGCGGATTCGACGCCGCCACCTGCACGCCCGCGACGACGCCGGGGATGCTCGCCAACATGCTCCCCCGCTGGCGTTCCGTGCTGCGACGCCCGGATGCAGCGGCCCGTCCCGATGAGGACACCTGGTCACCGCTCGAATACGCGTGCCATGTCCGGGATGTGTTCAGCCTCTTCGACCACCGGCTCGCCCTGATGCTCTCCGACGACGACGCACGCTTCGAGGACTGGGACCAGGACCGCACCGCGCTCGAACAGGATTATGCCAACGCCGATCCCGCGAACGTCAGCGCCGCCCTAACGGCCGAAGGCGAGCAGATCGCGGACTCCTTCGGCCGGGTCCCCGAGGAAGAGTGGGGCCGGCGCGGAACCCGCAGCAACGGCTCGGAATTCACGGTGCTCACCTTCGCGCAGTACTTCATGCACGACGTCGTCCACCACCTCCACGATGTGGACGGCTAACGCCTAACCCGGCTAAGGCCTGACCCGGCCACCGCAGCTCCACACCCGTTCCGGGGCCGCCGTCGCCCGCGGCTGACGGTCCCCCGCCGCCCCGGACCTAGCCCCGCGCCAACGCCGCTTCCGGCTGCGGCCGGGCTGCCCGGTCGAGGTCCAGCCGGGCATCCGCCGGGCTGACGTCGTCCGGGTTGTGCGTCACCAGGACCACGGTGCGCCCCGCCAGGCCGCTGCGAAGCTCGGCCAGCAGGAGCTGGCCGGCTTCGGCATCGAGGTGGGCGGTGGGCTCGTCGAGCAGAATGACGTCGGCACCGGTCAGCAGCGTGCGGGCTACGGCCAGCCGTTGACGTTCGCCGCCGCTAAGGAATGCCCCCGCCGGCCCGATGGGCGTATCGAGGCCCCGATCGAGCCGGGCCAGGAGCTGGTCCAGCCCGACGGCGGCCAAAGCATCGAGCAGCCGGTCTTCCAGGACCAGGTCCCCGGCCGCGTGGCGTTCCCCCTCGGGCAGCCCCAGCATCAGGTTGCCGCGGATCGTGGAGTCGAACAGGTGCGCCTCCTGGGGGCACCAGGCCGCCCGGCCGGTCAGCTCAAGACGTCCGCCGCCCGGCGGCAGGAAGCCCAGCATCACGGCCAGCAACGTGGACTTTCCGGAGCCGGACGCCCCGGTGACGGCCAGCCACCGGCCCGGTTCAGCGGTGGCGGACAGCCCGGTGAACACCGGGGCACCCCCCGGCCACGCCGCCGACAGGTCCTCCAGCTCCAGCCCCGGCCGGACGGCGTCCCGGGCGGGAGGCCGGGCGTGAACTCCCACGGGTCCGCGGGCCGCCTCCGCCGTTGCGGGCGCCAGCACCCCGGAGTCGCTGATGCGCTGCAGCACCGAGCGGAGGGCCGGGTACTGCCGGACCGCCGTCGTCGTCGCCGAGTAGGGCTCCACAAGTGCCAGTTGCAGCAGCACGACGACGGCGACGATCGCCGGCTGCGCGGCTCCGGCCAGGGCCTGCGGCCCCACAAGGACGGCGCTGGCGAGGGCGGCGCCCCCGCAAGCCAGGACCGTGAGCGCATGCCCGAGGCCCTCGGCCAGGGCCGACCTCTGCGACGCTGAGGTGGCGGCGCGGTCCGCCCGCTGGATGGCGGCCAGGACCGGGGTGGCCACGCCGTTGGCGTGCAACTCGGCGCGGGCATCGAGCGCTGCAGCCACCCGGCGCAGCACGCCGGAGCGCAGCTGCTGTTCCGCGCGGGCCGACATCCGGTCCGCCAGCAGGGCGAGGCCCGGCGCGGCCACAAGGCTGACCACCGCGGCGGCGATCGCGGCCGGGAGGGCAACCGGGAGCAGCAGCCCCACCCCGGTGACGACGGCCGCACCCACTGCCAGGGCGGTCAGTGGTGGAAGCACCACACGGGGCAGCAGGTCGCGGACGGTGTCGACGTCGTCCACGACGGCGCCCAGGACATTGCCGCCCTGCAGGAGCCGCCGCAGCGACAGGGCCCGCCCGCTCAGCGACTCCCAGAGCTGCCCGCGGAGGCGCGTCAGTGCGGTGAAAATGGCGTCGTGCGTCAGCAGGCGTTCGGTGTACCGCAGTGCGGCCCGGCCGACGCCGAAGAATCGCACACCCACGATCGCCGTGAGCAGGTAGAGGATGGGCGGCTGCTCGCTGGCGCGGATTATCAGCCAGCCGGACAGGCCGGCGAGGGCGACGGCGAACAGGGCGGCCAGCACGCCGACGGCACCGGCCGCGGCGAATTTCCCGGCCACGGGGGCGAGGAGGCGGCGCACGTGGGCTGCCGCCGACCCGCGCCCGGCCGAGGTGTCAGCATCGGCAGCCCCGACGCCGGCACCGGCGCGGATACTCGGAGTACCCTGGCTGCCCAGCGGGACCGCCCCCGCTGCCGGGTCTCCCTCGCCGGGTTCCGCACCGGGTGCAGCACCTGGTCCGGCAAGGGGCTGGGCGGGGGGTTTCCCTGCGGTCCCGATCGGCACCAGCCGGTCGGCGAGCTCCCGGGTCTGCCGGTCGTGGGCCACCAGCAGCACGGTCGCCTTCCCCCGGAGGCCCGCGATGGTGCGGGTGACGGCGTCGGCGGAGGCGCGGTCCAGGTGGGCGGTGGGCTCGTCCAGCAGCAGCACCGTGGCGCCGGCCTCGATCCGGGCCAGGCCGCGGGCCACAGCCACCCGGCGCAACTCCCCCGGGCTGAGCTCGGCAGGATGCTTCGCGGCCAGGTGGCCGGCGGCGCACGCGGCGAGGCAGCGCCGGGCGGCGGCGTCGTTATCCTCCGGTGAGCGGCCGGCGCCGGTGCCCAGGTAGAGCAGCACTTCGCCCAGCACAGTGTCCTCAACCATCACCGGGTGCTGCGGGACCCAGGCGAGGTCCGCCGTCGTAAACCCTTCCACCCGGCCTGTGACCTCGGTACCGCCGCCGGTCCCGACAGTGCCGGCCAGGACCCCCAGGACGGTGCTCTTGCCGGCCCCGCTGCGGCCGTCCAGCGCGGTGATGCCGCCCGGCGCGGCAGTGAAGCTGAGCGGCCCGACGGCGGCGTTCCCGCGGCCGGCGTACCGGACGGACAGTTCCGTCACGGTGACGGCCGGAGGCACCACCGCGGCTGTTAGCCCGGCGGTTTCCGGGGCCAGGGGCACGGCCGGCCGGGCGTCGAGGACCTCAGTGGTGTCCGCGAGCGCCGCCCGGCCCTCGTCGCTGGCGTGGTGGGCGGTACCGAGTTCACGCAACGGCAGGTAGCAGTCCGGCGCCAGGATCAGGGCCAGGAGGCCCGCCTCCAGTGCCATGTCCCCGTGGACCAGCCGGACGCCGATGAAGACGGCCACAACGGCGACTGAGATCGTGGCTATGAGCTCGAGGGCCAGCGCCGAGAGGAACGCCGTGCGAAGCGTGGCCATGGTCTTGGAGCGGTATTCGTCGGAGATGTCCTCGAGGGCCTTGCGCTGGGCGGCGGCCCGGCCCAGGCCCACCAGCACGGGAAGTCCCTTGGCCAGTTCCAGCATGTGCCCCGAGAGCCTGGCCAGGGCCGACTGCGCCTCCCAGACCCTGTCCTCGGTATAGCGGCCGATCAGGACCATAAAGAGCGGCACCAAGGGGACGGTCAGGACGATCACGACGGCGCTGACCCAGTCGGCGAAGAGAATCCGCGCGCCGAGCAGCAGCGGGATGGCCGTGCAGTTCACCAGGGCGGGGAGGAACTGGCTGTAGTAGCTGTCCAGTGCGTCCAGCCCCCGGGTGGCCAGGACAGCCAGGCCGCCGTCGGCCGGTCCCGCCGTGCGCGTTCCCGAGTGCAGGGCACGCTCCAGCAGTTGCGAGCGGAGTTCCTCCTTGACACCCAGGGCGGCGCGGCGCGACGCCACCGCCTGCGCCCACACGGTGAGCGAGCGCAGCACCACACCGGCCAGCCCCCAGGCCAGCTGCTCTGACCAGGCCGGGTTGTGGCCCATGAGGCCTGCCAGCATGGCGGCGACGGCCTGCCCCATGAGCACCAGGGACAGGGCTTTCAGTGCGGCCAGTAACCCCAGCAGGTAGAGCGCGGAACGGGTGGCGGGGCCGGTGGGGAACTGCGGTCTCATCGGCGGCTAGTCCTTCGGGGCCAGGGCCTTGGCGGCAATGGCGGGCAGGAAACTGTGCGCTTCCGGGATGTGGTGGACGCTGACCCTGCGGCGGAACACCCAGTACGTCCAGGCCTGGTATGCCAGAACAAGGGGCAGCCCGATGCAGGCCACCACGGTCATCAGGCCCAGGGTGTAGTCCGAGGAGGAGGCGTTGGCGACCGTCAGGTTGAACTGCGGGTTCAGGGTGGAAGGCAGCACCACCGGGAAGGCCGCGCCGAAGATGGAGGCGCTGCCCAGCAGCAGGAAGGCACCGAGCGAGAGGAAGGCCTTGCCTTCCGCGCCGCGCCGGGCGAAAGTCCAGGCCAGCGCGGCGGCCACCACGGCGGCAGCGACGGCGGCCACGGTCCAGGCCTTGCCGCTCTGCACCTGCAGGGCAATCGCCCAGCCCGCGATGGGCAGGAGCAGCACCGGGAGCAGCCGGACGAACCATTGCCGGGCGCGGTGGCGGATGTCGCCGTCGGTCTTCAGCGCGAGGAAGGCCAGGGCGTGCAGGAGGGAGAAGCCGGCGACGGCCAGGCCGCCCAGCACGGCGTAGGCGCTGAACCAGGAGAACGGGCCGCCCTCGCGGTCGCCGTTAGCGTTCAGGGGCAGGCCTGTGGTGGTCAGTGCCAGGGCCGCGCCCACCCCGAAGGCCGCGACGGCGGAGCCCAGCACAATGGCCCAGTCCCAGCGGGCACGCCACTGCGGGGTGTCCACCTTGCCGCGGTACTCAAAGGCCACGGCGCGGAAGATCAGGGCCACCAGGACCAGCAGCAGCGGAAGGTACAGGGCGGAGAACAGGGAGGCGTACCAGAGCGGGAAGGCCGCGAAGGTGGCGCCGCCGGCCGTGAGGAGCCATACTTCGTTGCCGTCCCAGACGGGGCCGATGGTGTTGAGCAGTACGCGGCGTTCGGTGTTGTCCCGGGCGAAGCCCCTCATGAGCATTCCCACGCCGAGGTCGAATCCCTCGAGGAAGAGGTAGCCCGTCCACAGCACCGCGATGGCAATGAACCAGATGGTCGGTAGCAGTTCCATGCTGAATATTTCCTCTGCTTCTTGTGGAGGGCCGTTAGTAGGCGAAGGCCAGGACGTCGTCGGCGCCCGGTGTGCCGGGAGTACCGCCGGACGGGGTGTTGTCCTCGTTCTCGTCCGGCGGGACGTGGGTGAGCTCGGGCATCGCCGAGACCACGCCGCCGCGGATGTACTTCACCAGCAGTTTCACCTCCACCACCAGCAGCACCGCATACACCGCGGTCAGCACCACGAGTGAGGTCAGCAGCTCGCCAGCTGAGACGCCGGGGGAAACGGCCGCCGCAGTGAACATAAAGACCTGGTCGATGCCGCTGGGGTCCGGGTTCGGGGCAACCACAAAGGGCTGCCGGCCCATCTCGGTGAAGATCCAGCCGGCGGCGTTGGCGCCGAAGGGGGCCAGGATCCCGAACACCGCAAGCCGCATCAGGCCGCGGGAGGCCGGCACGGTTCCCTTCCGGGTCGCCCAGAGGGCCACGAGGGCGGCAAGGGCAGCCACACCGCCAAAGCCGATCATCATGCGGAAGCCCCAGTAGGTCACTTCCATCACGGGCACGTACTGGATTTCCTGGCCGGCACGGTCGCCGTAGATCGGGTTGTTGGGCAGGTGGGTGCCGTAGTCGGCCTTGTACTGGTCGAGCAGGCTGTTGACGCCTTTGACCTCGGTGGTGAAGTCGCCCTTGGCCAGGAACGACAGGATGCCCGGGACTTCGATGACGGCGACGACGTCGTCGCAGTTCTTCGAGCCGACGTTGCCGACGCTGAGCACCGAGAAGCCGGTGCCGTCATGGCAGGCAGCCTCGGCGGCGGCCATCTTCATGGGCTGCTGCTGGAACATCAGTTTGCCCTGCAGGTCCCCGGTGATGGCGGTGCCGGCGAAGGAAATCATCGCGACGACGGCGCCGATCCGGAGGGAGCGGATCCAGACGGCGTGATCCGCGCGGTCGCGGCCGGGGACCTCCGACTCGCCGGGGATGACTTTCCCGTCGGCGCCCACGGTGTCGATGCCGTCGTGGCGGCGGCGCCATAGGTGGTACCAGGCGATGCCGAGCAGGAACGCCCCGGCCACGGCCAGGGCCCCGAAGAGGGTGTGCGGCACGGCGACCAGGGCGGTGTTGTTGGTGAAGACGGCCCACGCATCGGTCATAACCGGCCTGCCGTTGATCATTTCGACGCCGACGGGGTGCTGCATCCAGCTGTTGGCCACGATGATGAAGTAGGCGGAGAAGGCAGAGCCGATCACGGCCACCCAGAGGCAGGCCAGGTGCACGCCGCGCTTGAGCTGCTTCCAGCCGAAGATCCAGAGGCCCAGGAACGTGGATTCGACGAAGAAGGCCAGCAGCGCCTCCATCGCCAGGGGTGCGCCGAAGACGTCCCCGACGAAGCGGCTGTATTCGCTCCAGGCCATGCCGAACTGGAACTCCTGCACAATGCCGGTGGCCACGCCCATGATGAAGTTGATCAGGAAGAGCTTGCCCCAGAACTTGGTCATCCTGAGGTATTCGGGCCGGCCCGTGCGGTACCAGAGCGTCTGGATCACCGCCACGACCAGGCCGAGGCCGATAGTGAGCGGCACCATCATGAAGTGGTAGACGGTGGTGATACCGAATTGCCAGCGTGCGATTTCCAAGGCGTCCAAGGCAGTCCCTTTGGCTAGGTTCCCGAGATTTCTACGTTGCGTAGAAGTACTACTTCTACAGAGTGTAGAACAATTTCATGCCCTCCCGCACCCAGCGTGGCACGGCACACCCGGGCCCGCAATGGACCTGCCGCCGCCCGAAGGCTGCCCGGACGCCCCGCACCCGGCGTGGCAGGCGACACGCCGCGGACTCCTTGTTCTACCTCATGTAGAAACTGGGCGGATTTCGCGGTAAATTTAATGCTGAAGTATTCGGCACCTCACCCGGACGGCATCGGCATCCGGGTGGCATTCAAGAAGGACGTACGGAATGGCAAGTCTCGGCGAACTGGAACGGGCAGTGATGGACCTGCTCTGGGCAGGCCAGGAGGCTGCGACTGCGAACACCCTGCGTGACCTGCTGGCGCAGAGCACCCGGGCTGCGGGCGGCTCGGCCGGGCATGAGGGCAAGGATCTGGCTGTCACCACTGTGCTGACCGTGCTGTCCCGGCTGGAGCGCAAGGGCCTGGTGGAGCGCGAACGCGGCACCCGGCCGCACCGCTACCAGGCCGTCTCGAGCCGGGAGGACCACACGGCGGAACTGATGCACGAGGTGCTCGGCTCCGCCCCGGACCGCGAGGCCGTCCTGGCCCGCTTCATTGGTTCAGTGTCCGCCACCGAGGCGGAGACGCTGCGCAAACTGCTGGGCCACAGCTAACACCGGATGTTCTGGACCTCATACTTTCTGGCGGTCCTGGCGATAGTACTGGCCTGGCCGGTACCTATCCTTCTTTCCCGCGCCCAGTGGCCGGCCCGGTCCCCGTTTACGGCCATGCTGCTCTGGCAGGCCATCGCCTTGGCCGGCGGGCTGTCGATGATCGGCGCGATGCTCGTTTACGGCCTGGAGCCGGTGGGCGAGAACCTGCTCGCCGGGCTCCGGTCCCTGGCCGGCATGGTCCTGCGCGACGAGCCCACCACAGCCCTCGGCTTCTGGCACATTTTCGCGCTCTCCGCCGCGGCTCTCCTCAGCGCCCACCTGGTCTTCACCCTGCTGCTGACCTATTACAAGATCCAGCGCCAGCGACGGCGGCACCGCGAGTTGCTCGCGCTGCTGGCCTCCCCCTCCGCGGACGGACCCGCGACCATGGTAATCAGCCATGACTCCCCCGTGGCATACTGCCTGCCCGGCGGGGCGCGTTCGGTGACGGTGCTCTCCGACGGGCTGATGGCAGCCCTGGAACCCGGGGAACTCCGGGCCGTCCTCATCCACGAAAACGCGCACCTCAGCCAACGCCACCACCTGCTGCTCTGGGCCTTCGCGGCCTGGCGCCAGGCCCTGCCCTGGCTGCCGACCACCCGGCTCGCGCAGGAGGCCGTCAACTCGCTGATTGAGATGCTGGCCGACGACGTGGCCCTGAAGACGGAAAGCAAGGCCACGCTGATCAAGGCGATCGCGATCGTGGCGAGCGGTTCCACCGGCGCGGCCGGCGCCCGGATGGCCTTCGGCGAGGCGGGCATGGAGTCCGACGCCGGTCAGCCCGGTGCCACCGGTGGCGCCGGCTCGGCCGTGACCACCGTTTCGCGCGTCAGCCGGCTGCTGTCGCCGCAGCCGCCGTTGCCGGAGGCCGCCCGCCTCGGCGTCCTCGGAGCCTGCCTGCTGCTGCTCGCCCTGCCCACGGCCCTGCTGATCGTGCCGGGCCTGCTCGGCTAATCCGCGCTCAGGCGTCGATCCGTTCCCGGTCCAGGCTGGCCGCCCCGGCGATGATGAAGTCCTTGCGGGGCGCCACGTCTGAGCCCATCAGCAGGTCGAAGGTTTCCTCGGCCTGCTTGGCATTGTCGATACCGACCTTCCGCAGGGTCCGGTGCCGCGGGTCCATGGTGGTCTCCGCGAGCTGCTCGGCGTCCATTTCGCCCAGGCCCTTGTACCGCTGGATCGGTTCCTTGTAGCGCTTGCCTTCCTTGGCGAGGCGGGCCAGCAGAACGTGCAGCTCCGCTTCGGAGTAGGTGTAGATCATCTCGTTCGCCTTCTGGCCGGCGTTGATGACCTCCACCCGGTGCAGCGGCGGGACCGCGGCGAAGACCCGGCCCTCGTCGATCATCGGGCGCATGTAGCGGAAGAACAGCGTAAGCAGCAGCGTCCGGATGTGGGCGCCGTCGACGTCGGCATCGGTCATCAGGATGACCTTGCCGTAGCGGGCTGCCCCAATGTCGAAACTGCGGCCGGACCCGGCGCCGACCACCTGGATGAGGGCTGCGCACTCGGCGTTGGAGAGCATGTCCCCCACCGAGGCCTTCTGTACGTTCAGGATCTTGCCGCGGATCGGCAGCAGGGCCTGGAAGTCGGAGGAGCGGGCCAGCTTGGCGGTACCCAGCGCCGAGTCACCCTCCACGATGAAGAGCTCGGAGCGGGCGACGTCGTCCGTGCGGCAGTCCGCGAGCTTGGTGGGCATCGAGGAGGTCTCCAGCGCGTTTTTCCGGCGCTGTGTTTCCTTGTGGACGCGGGCCGAGATCCGCGACTTCATCTCGCTGACGACCTTTTCCAGCAGCAGCGCCGACTGGGCCTTGTCGTTGCGGTTGGAAGAGGTGAGCTTGGCGTTGATCTCCTGCTCCACCACCTTGGCCACGATGGCGCGGACCGCCGAGGTGCCGAGGATTTCCTTGGTCTGGCCCTCGAACTGCGGTTCGGCAAGCCGGACGGTCAGCACGGCGGTCAGGCCGGCGAAGATGTCGTCCTTTTCGATCTTGTCGTTGCCGGCCTTGAGCTTGCGGGCGTTGGTTTCGACGGCTTTGCGGAAGGTCTTCAGCAGTGCCTGTTCGAAGCCGGACTGGTGGGTTCCGCCCTTGGGGGTGGAGATGATGTTGACGAAGCTGCGGACGGTGCTGTCGTAGCCGATGCCCCAGCGCAGGGCGACGTCGACCTCGCAGTCGCGCTCCACTTCGGCCAGCTGGCTGTGGCCGCGCTCGTCCAGGACGGGCACGGTTTCCTGGAACTTGCCGGCGCCGTGCAGCCGCCAGATGTCGGTGACGGCCGGGTCGGCGGCGAGGAAGTCGACGAACTCGGAGAGGCCGCCGTCGTGGTGGAAGATTTCCTCGTGCGGGCCGAACTCCCCGGGGGTGCCGGGGACCTTGCGCTCGTCACGGACGGTCAGCTTCAGTCCCGGGACCAGGAACGAGGTCTGCCGGGCGCGCGCGGCCAGCTCCTCGTAGGAGAATTTCGCGTCCGGGGTGAAGATCTGGCGGTCGGCCCAGTAGCGGATCCGGGTGCCGGTGACGCCGCGCTTGGCTTTGCCGACGATGTCGAGCACGGAGCCGTCGACGAAGGGCTCAAACACCGCGGCGGGGTCCGGTTTGGTGCCGGGCTCCTTGAAGCGGCCGGGCTCGCCGCGGCGGAAGGACATCTTGTAGGTCTTGCTGCCGCGGTCCACCTCGACGTCAAGGCGGGAGGACAGGGCGTTGACCACGGAGGCGCCGACGCCGTGCAGGCCGCCGGAGGCCGTGTAGGACCCGCCGCCGAATTTGCCGCCGGCGTGCAGTTTGGTGAAGACTACCTCGACGCCGGTGAGTCCGGTTTTGGGTTCGACGTCGATCGGGATGCCGCGGCCGTCGTCGTGGATTTCCACCGAGCTGTCGGCGTGCAGGATCACCTTGATGTCGTGGCCGAAGCCGGCCAGGGCCTCATCGACCGAGTTGTCGATGACCTCCCAAAGGCAGTGCATCAGGCCGCGGGAGTCCGTGGAACCGATGTACATGCCCGGGCGCTTGCGGACGGCTTCGAGGCCTTCCAGCACAGACAGATGCCGGGCGGTGTAATCAGAGCTTGGTGCCACGGGTCGGAAACTCCTTCGGGGATGGAACGTAAAGACGCTCTTCCTAGGTTAGTCGGCTTGGAGCCCTACGCCGGGTTGCCACTCCCCCGCACGGACGGCCGGACCCGGGGCGTTATGGAGCCGTGATACGCGGACAGCGAAAGTGTCCCATCCTTGCCATGGAATGGTGACGAATGCTGGTTATATAGATGTATCGATCTACCAAGGAGGCCGAACATGACAACAGCAGTTGCGGACCGCACACTCACCACCGTTGACCGGTGCGACCGTTGCGGAGCTCAGGCATACGTCCGGGTTGTTCTCGGAGCCTCCGGCGGTGAACTGCTCTTCTGCGCTCACCACGCACGCGCCGTAGAACCGAACCTTCGTCCGCTCAGCTCGGACTGGCACGACGAGTCGGGCCGCCTCCTGGAGAAGGAACCGGTTTCGGTCGACTAGACGTTCAACCAGGGACCCCGGCCGGGGTCCCGCGAAAGGCCCCTCCGTTGCGGAGGGGCCTTTCGGCGTTAAATGGTGGGTGGATAACCGCTTAGACGACCAACGCCTTAAACGACCAACGCGGGGTCACTTCACGCCCGTGGATCCGTGGATCGCGGGCGGGAGGTGACCCCGCGTTGGCTGGAGAATGTTTAGTCCAGGTAGTCGCGCAGGACCTGTGAGCGCGACGGGTGCCGCAGCTTGGACATGGTCTTGGATTCGATCTGGCGGATGCGTTCGCGCGTGACGCCGTAGACCTTGCCGATTTCGTCTAAAGTCTTCGGCTGTCCGTCGGTCAGCCCGAACCGCATGGCAACGACGCCGGCCTCGCGCTCGGAGAGCGTGTCCAGGACCGAGTGCAGCTGCTCCTGCAGGAGGGTGAAGCTCACCGCGTCGGCCGGGACCACGGCCTCGGAGTCCTCGATGAGGTCACCGAATTCGGAGTCGCCGTCCTCGCCCAGCGGGGTGTGGAGCGAGATCGGTTCGCGGCCGTACTTCTGGACTTCGACGACCTTTTCCGGGGTCATGTCCAGCTCGAGGGCCAGCTCTTCCGGCGTGGGTTCGCGGCCGAGGTCCTGCAGCATCTGGCGCTGGACGCGGGCCAGCTTGTTGATGACTTCGACCATGTGCACCGGGATACGGATGGTGCGGGCCTGGTCGGCCATAGCGCGGGTGATCGCCTGGCGGATCCACCAGGTGGCGTAGGTGGAGAACTTGAAGCCCTTGGTGTAGTCGAACTTCTCGACTGCACGGATCAGGCCCAGGTTGCCTTCCTGGATGAGGTCCAGGAACAGCATGCCGCGGCCGGTGTAGCGCTTGGCGAGCGAGACCACCAGGCGGAGGTTGGCCTCCAGGAGGTGGTTCTTGGCGCGCTTGCCGTCGTGGATGACGAACTCGAGCTCACGCTTGAGCTTGGGTTCCATGGAGCCGTCGTCGGCCGCGATCTTCTCTTCGGCGAACAGGCCGGCCTCGATGCGGAGGGCCAGGTCAACTTCCTGCTCGGCGTTCAGCAGGGCGACCTTGCCGATCTGCTTCAGGTAGTCCTTGACGGGGTCGGCCGTGGCGCCGGCGGACATAACCTGCTGCACGGGGGCGTCGTCGTCGTCGGCGTCTGAGTAGACGAAGCCGGAGCCGGTGGTGGCGGTCGCGGACTTGCCTGCGGCCTCGTCACCGTCCTCCGTCAGCTCGGCGGCGTCGGGGGCCGCCTCATCGAGGTCCTCATCGGCGTCGACGTCGTCGGAGTCCTCATCGCGGGACTTGTTTGCGGCTTCTGCCGCGGCTTTGGCGCCGGGCTTGGGCCCGCGCTTCTTGGGCTCAGGCTTGGCGACTGCCGAGTCGGTGTCATCGCCCGCTGCGGAGGCTGCGTCTTTTGCTGCCTTGTTGGCTGCACGCGTGGCGGCACGCTTGGCGTTAGCCGCGGCCTTCTTCTCCTCGGGAGACAATACGGCCTGGTCGGCGGGTTCCTTCTTCGCGGAAGACGGGGTCACAGAAAACCTTTCTAGCGGCGGTCTGTGGAATCACCATACGGGCAACACCACTATGACCCTGTCAAGTCCGCGTTTGACATCAGGCGCAAATCACGTCCGGCAGGGCCACTTAGTAGAACTGCCGGGGCGACCGTAATGTTCCCTGTTTCCAAGGTTCGCTACACGCACTCGATACACGGACCCAACCGGGTCTCGCCAACCATTGTCTCACGATTTTCCGGATCGGGCCCTCGGGCCTCCCGCCATGATGGAATATAAGCGCCCGGCTCAGGCGGCATCGGGGTCGAACTTCTGCCAGGCGGCCTCCTTCCGCCGCGCCCATCCGCACAGCGTTCCCCGGCGGCCGAGCTCGGCCAGCAGTTCCGCCAGGCGGTACCCGGGCAGCTCCGCGACGGCGCCGGCGAAGAGGGCGTCCGCGAAGGATCCCCGGCCCCGGCACCATTCGATCCATCCCCGGGCGGTGAGGGCCGCGGCGCGGGCTTCTCCCCCGCCGCTGTTGCCCAGCCGGACCAGGGTCCCCTCAAGGTGAGCCAGCCGGGTCCAGTCGGGTACCCGGGGCTGGAGCCCGAGGAGCACATCCCCGTAGCCGGGCGGGTCCATTCGCCGCGCTGCGGCCCCGGCGGGCGCATCGCGCGGCGCCGCCATGGCCTCCGGGAATCCCGTGAAATCCGGTGCCGGGACTGGCCGGCCGGGGCCCGCATCGAACATGCCGAACTGCTCGGCACCGGCTTCGGCGGCATCACGCCCGGCCGCGGCCATCACCAGGACCGCGTCACGCCAAGCCGCGACGCACAACGTGGCCCGAAGGTATCCGGCGAGCCCCGCCGGCAGCGCGGGCGGGATCGCCGACAGCTCGGCCCCGCCACCAAGAACGCGCTGCCACATATCCAGTACGGCACCGAACTGCGCACGGTCCCGCCATCTTCCTGAGAACTCCCGCGACCACCGGTCCTCGGCCGCCAGTTCCTCCGGGTCGTCCGCGGGCGGGTGGGCCCGTACGGACGTGCCGGGCGCCGCCCCGATGCTGCTGCCCCGGAAAACCATCTCGGCGTTGAGGAGGCTGTTCCGGATGTCCTCGACGGGCCGCCCCGGCGGGGTGCAGCACGAGGGGTCCGTGCAGAAGGCGTTGCGCCAGTACCGCTCGCCGACCACCCAGGCGTCCCGGACAGGGAGCCCGGCCCGGCCGAGGGTTCGGTCGAGTGCCCGAAGGAGCCGGTCCAGCGCCGCGGCATCGGGACGGTCCCCGCCGTCGTTGTCTGGAGCATCCCCGGCCTCGTCCGCAATACCGTCAGTTGACGTGCTGCCGGGCGCGCCTTCAAAGACAGCCAGCAGGCTGCCGTCGGCGTCCTCATCCGCCACCAGGTAGTCGCGGACCGTCCTGGCAAAGGCGGCCGGGCCGCCGCCCCGGCAGCGCGAGGCCGGCGGGAGGTCGACGCGCAGTGTTGCCCCCAGGCGATTGCCCTGCAGGGTCATGGCGACCAGGCTGTTGGCCGGCCAGTAGCCGAGGGAATGCGGAATGAACCCAAGGATGTCCTCGGGGCCGCTGATCTTCAGATGGTCGGGAGCTGTCATAGGGCCAGCCTCGTCCGGGCCGGCCGGCCGCGTTAGCCCGGAGCTGCCGTATGTGGACAACCGCCCTCACAGAACGAGAGGGAGCAACACGGCCAGCGCCCAGGCGCGCCCGCGCCAGTACACCGAGTCAGGGTGTGCGGCGGCGTTCCGCGGCAACCCGGCGTTGCTCGGCCAAGGCCTTCAGCAGCGGCGGGACAACGACACCCTGCGCCGCCATCTGCCGGCGCACCTTGCGCCGGATGATGAGGATGGCCACGGCGCCCCCGCCGAGGATCAGGAACTGCACACTCAGCGCGATCCGGAAGGCGTCCAGGCTGTAGAGTCCCTCGGGCGAGAATCCGCCCAGGTGCAACGCGTCGAGGGAGAGCCCGATCAGGAAGATGGACATCAGGGCCGCGATGAAGCCACCCACGTTCACAATGCCGGTGGCCGTCCCGATCCGGTGCGCCGGGTTGAAGGTCCGGGCGAAGTCGAAGCCGATCATCGAGCCGGGCCCGCCGATGGCCAGCACCACCACCAGGCCGGCCAGCAGCCAGAGCGGAGACCGGCCGGGCTGGAGCAGCACCGCGGCCCACGCGGCGGCCGTGGCGGCGGAGATCAGCAGCACCATGGTGGAGCGCCGCAGCGGGTGCCTGGCCACGAACCGGCCCATCAACGGTCCGGCCGCGATCGCCGCAGCCACGTAGAGCGCCATCAGCGCGGACACGGTGGCCGGGCTGAGTTTCTGGGCCGAGATCAGGAACGGGTAACCCCAGGTCATGGCGAAGACGGTGCCGCTGAACTGGACGGTGAAGTGGCTCCACAGGCCCAGCCGGGTGCCGGGCTGCCGCCACGCCCGGGCCAGGGAGACGCCGGTGGCGCGCAGGCCTTGGGACGGTTCCGGCGCGGGGTGGCCCGGCGGCAGGTCCTGCAGCAGCAGGACCACCAGCACGACGGCGAGCCCTGACATTCCCGCCAGGGTCAGGAAGGCCGGGGTCCAGCCGGCTGAGTGCAGGATCAAGGCGAACGGCACCACGCTGAACAGCTGTCCGAGCTGGCCCGACATGCCGGTCAGCTGGGTGAGCAGCGGCACGCGGGAAGGCGCGAACCACAGCGGGAGCAACCGGATCACGGCGATGAAGGTCATGGCGTCGCCGGCGCCGACGAGGACCCGGCCCAGGACGCCGCCGGGGATGCCCTCGGCGAAAGCGAGTTGCAGTTGGCCGAGACCCATCAGCAGGGCGCCCCCGGCAATCATGGCGCGGGAGCCGAACCGGTCCACCAGCACACCGACCGGGATCTGCAGGCCGGCGTAGACCAGCAGTTGCAGGACGGTGAAGAAGGAAATTTCGGCGGCACTGGCGTGGAACCGTGCGGTGGCTTCCAGGCCCACCACGCCAAAGGAGGTGCGCTGGCTCACAGCCACCAGATACGCGAAGACCCCGACGATCCAGATCAGCCAGGCGCGGGGGGAAGTCACTCCCCTATTATGCCCCGCGCGTCATAAATAGTATTTATTCGCCGGGATCTTTACGGGCAAGGTACGCCTCAACAGCGGCACCGAGCGCGTCGGCGTTCGGCAGTTGGTCGTTCTCGTCCGCCAGCAGGGACCGGCGGACGGTTCCTTCGGCCTTCTCGTCGTAGCGGGTTTCCAGCCGGGAGACCACCTGCTGCACTTCTTCGGAGGCGTTGATCTGTTCGGCGATCTGGCGGCCGACTTCCCGTCCGGCCTCCCGGAGCCGGTCTGTCGGCAGCATCAGCGCGGTAGCCGCGCCCAGGTATTCCAGGCCCGCGACGGCGGCGGTGGGGTACTCGGCTTCGGCCAGGTAATGCGGGACGTGGATGACGTAGCCGGCGATGTTGCGTCCCGCCTCGACCAGTCGCAGTTCGAGGAGATGGCCGACGGCGGAGGGAACTTCCACGGTGGGCTTCCAGACCGAGATTCCCTCGATCAGCTCCGGCCGGTTGCCGTGGACCGTCACCCCGACCGGGCGGGTGTGCGGCACCGGCATGGGGATGGAGTGGATCCAGGCCGCAATGTTGACGTCCAGTTCCTTCACGATGCCCACCACGGCGCGGGCAAACCGTTCCCATTGCAGGTCCGGCTCGGACCCGGCCAGCAGCAGGAACGGATTCCCCAGGCCGTCCGTCAGCCGGTACAGTGCCAGCCGCGGGGCCTGGTAGTCCTGCAGGTGGTCTTCGACGAAGCTCACCTGCGGGCGCCGGGACCGGTAGTCCATCAGCTGGTCGGCATCGAACTCGGCGACGAGTTCGGAATCCAGGGTGTCAAGCAGTTCCGCGGTGATCTGGCTGACCACGTGGCCCGCGTCCGCGAAGCCGGTAAAACCCATCAGCAGGTTCAGCCCGCGCAGTTCGGGGCTGCGGAACAGCGCGTCATCACGGACGTAGAGCGTTTCAGGGTCCAGCAGGGAGCCGGAAATCCGTTCCATCACGACGTGTTCCTCTCTCGGTAGCAAAGGGGGCGGCAGTGCCGCCGCGGCGGGCACCGTGGCCGCTGCGGGCCGTGTGCCGATACCACCTACAACGCGCGGCCAGCCGGGGTAATTCCTGCCCCAACTGTGTGCCAGCTCTCATTAAATTGAACTCCGGCACCGGGGAGAGACTACGATCGGAACTGGCCTTACAGCTGGCCTTGCAGACACCGGGATGCGTGCAACGCCGACGGTGGCGCAGGTACCCATGGCAGGGCGCCAAACATGCAGTTCCTGCCGAAATATCATAGAGAATTGAGGACTGTCCTCGTGGTCAAGAATACCGAAGTCAAACTGAGCGCGGTCAGCGGAGACCTGAAAAAGTCCCCGTCCGATGCCCTCGTCGTTGGCGTGGGACAGGGCACCGACGGCCCCGTCCTGCTGGAAAACCCGCTCACGGCCAAGGCAGCGGAGGCGCTGGCCGAATCCCTCAGCGTCCTCGGCCTGACCGGCGCCGCAGACCAGGCACACCGCCTTCCGGGCCTGCCTGAGGCCGGCGCATCCGTCCTGGTCCTCGCCGGTGTTGGCAAGGTCTCCGCGGGCACCCCCATCGCGGAAGAGGCCCTGCGCCGCGCGGCCGGCTCGGCTGTGCGCCAGCTTGCCGGCGTCGCCACCGTCACCCTTGCGCTTCCGACGCCGGACCTCGCCGCCGTCGCCGCCGTCGCCGAGGGCGCCGCCATGGGCGCGTACTCCTTCAATGAGTACCGTTCCACCAAGGACGGCCTCAAAGACCCGGTCAAGAACGTCCGGATCCTCACTGACTTCGCCACGGACAAGGCGCTTGCGCCCGTCCTGGAGCGCGCCTCCCTCATCGGCAAGGCCGTCAACGCAACCCGCTCCCTGGTAAACCAGCCGCCGAGCCACCTCTACCCCGAGACGTTCGCCGACGCCGCCAAGGAACTCGCCAAGGGCCTGCCGGTCAAGGTGACGGTCTGGGACGAGAAGCGCCTGGAGAAGGACGGCTACGGCGGCATCCTCGGCGTGGGCAAGGGCTCCACCCGGCAGCCGCGCCTGGTCAAGGTCGAATACGCCCCCGCCAAGGCCACCGCAAAGATTGCCCTCGTAGGCAAGGGCATCACCTTCGACACCGGCGGAATCTCGCTGAAGCCGCACCTCGGCATGGGCGAGATGAAGAGCGACATGGCCGGTGCCGCCGTCGTGCTCAACACCGTCCTGGCCCTCGCCGAACTGGGCCTGCCGGTCAAGGCCACTGCGTGGCTGTGCATCGCCGAGAACATGCCTTCCGGTGCCGCCCAGCGCCCCGCTGACGTCCTGACCATCTTCGGCGGCAAGACCGTCGAGGTCCTGAACACCGACGCCGAAGGCCGGCTGGTCATGGCGGACGGCATCGTCGCGGCCAGCCAGGAATACCCGGACGCGATCATCGACGTCGCCACCCTCACCGGCGCGCAGCTGATCGCCCTTGGCGACCGCACCGCCGGCGTGATGGGTTCGGATTCGGTCACCAGCGCACTGAAGGCCGCCGCGGACCGCGCCGGCGAGCTGGTGTGGCCGATGCCGCTGCCCGAGGAACTGCGCCCCAGCCTGGACTCGCAGGTGGCGGACATCGCCAACATCGGCGAACGCCACGGCGGCATGATGACCGCGGCGGTGTTCCTGCGCGAGTTCGTCGGCAAGGGCAAGGACGGCGAGCAGATCCCGTGGGCCCACATCGACATCGCCGGGCCGTCCTTCAACAACGGCAGCCCGTACGGCTACAACCACAAGCAGGGCACGGGCAGCACGGTCCGGACCCTGGTGGCTTACGTAGAGGACATCCTCGCCCGTACTGTCTAGTCCGCCACGCGGCGCTGTGGCGGCGGGAACTGATCCCCCCGCCACAGGGCCGCGTGACACTGGACACAAGCGCTCCACAAACGCCACAACAAGGTGGAGCATGTATTAGTGGTTCGCTAAGGTGAACCGTAGTTTCACAGCAAAGAGCTTCACAGAAGTAATTCCAAACGAAAGGGAACCAGCGCTGCTGGCATAATCGCGGCAGACAGGTTCCAAGACCAGATGATGCGTACTCTCGTGTCATCGTTCACGCGAGGGAGCGTTTTAGTGGCCGATCAGGCAACTGCGCAAGAATTCGACATCCTGGTACTCGGCGGCGGCAGCGGCGGCTACGCGACTGCGCTCCGCGCCGTCCAGCTTGGCCTTACCGTCGGCCTCATCGAAAAGGGGAAGCTCGGCGGCACCTGCCTGCACAACGGCTGCATCCCCACCAAGGCACTGCTGCACTCCGCGGAACTGGCCGACCACGCCCGTGATTCCGCCAAGTACGGCGTCAACGTGACCCTGGACAGCATCGACATCACCGCCGTCAACGCCTACAAGGACGGCATCATTGCCGGTAAGTTCAAGGGCCTCCAGGGACTTATCAAGGGCAAGAAGGGCATCACCGTCATTGAGGGTGAGGGCAAGCTCCAGGGCAACGACACCGTGGTCGTAAACGGCACCGCGTACAAGGGCAAGAACATTGTCCTCGCGACCGGCTCTTACTCCCGCACCCTGCCGGGCCTGGAAATCGGCGGCAAGGTCATCACCTCGGACGAAGCCCTCACCATGGACTTCATCCCCAAGAGCGCCATCATCCTCGGCGGCGGCGTCATTGGCGTCGAGTTCGCCTCGGTATGGAAGTCCTTCGGCGTCGATGTCACCATCGTCGAAGGCCTGCCCTCCCTCGTTCCGAACGAGGACGCCACCATCGTCAAGAACTTCGAGCGTGCCTTCAAGAAGCGCGGCATCAAGTTCTCCACGGGCGTCTTCTTCCAGGGCGTCGAGCAGAACGACGACGGCGTCAAGGTCACCCTTGTTGACGGCAAGACCTTCGAGGCCGACCTCATGCTGGTCGCCGTCGGACGCGGCCCCGTCACGGCCAACCTCGGCTACGAGGAAGCCGGGCTGACCATCGACCGCGGCTTCGTGATCACCAACGAGCGCCTGCACACCGGCGTCGGCAACATCTACGCCGTGGGCGACATCGTCCCGGGCGTCCAGCTTGCCCACCGCGGGTACCAGCAGGGCATCTTCGTCGCCGAGGAAATCGCCGGCCTCAAGCCGGTGGTGGTCGAGGACGTCAACATCCCCAAGGTCACCTACTCCGAACCGGAAATCGCGACCGTCGGGTACACCGAGAAGGCCGCCAAGGCCAAGTTCGGCGACGATCAGGTCGAGACCCAGGAATACAACCTGGCCGGCAACGGCAAGAGCTCCATCCTGGGCACCTCCGGCCTCGTCAAGCTGGTCCGCCAGAAGGACGGCCCCGTCGTCGGCGTCCACATGATCGGCGCCCGCATGGGTGAGCAGATCGGTGAAGCACAGCTGATCGTGAACTGGGAAGCCTACCCGGAGGACGTGGCCCAGCTGGTCCACGCCCACCCGACGCAGAACGAGTCCCTGGGCGAAGCCCACCTCGCCCTCGCCGGCAAGCCCCTGCACGGCTAACCCAGCCAGCACAAGCATTACCCCGTGCCTAGTGCACCCGGCCCGAAAGCCGGGTGCACTAGGCTCGAAGACACGGCAGCAACCATCCGCACTACATCAATAAGGAGAACGGGGACGACATGTCTGAATCCGTTAACTTGCCCGCCCTCGGTGAGAGCGTCACCGAAGGAACCGTCACCCGCTGGCTGAAGCAGGTCGGTGACCGGGTGGAAGTGGACGAGCCCCTGCTCGAAGTGTCCACCGACAAAGTAGACACCGAGATCCCCTCTCCGATCGCCGGCGTGATCGAGGAAATCCTCGTCGCCGAGGACGAGACCGCCGAAGTCGGCGCCCCGCTGGTGCGCATCGGTGACGGCTCGGGCTCCGCCGAAGCTGCCCCGGCCGCAGCTCCGGCCGCCGAAGAAGCACCCGCCGAGTCGCCCTCCGCTGCTGAAGCACCGGCCGCCGAAGCCGAAACCCCCGCTGAGGCTGCCCCGGCCGCCGAGGCCGCACCCGCGGCGGACGCCGCTCCGGCCGGCGAGGGCCACGAGGTCACCCTCCCCGCCCTTGGTGAAAGCGTCACCGAAGGAACCGTCACGCGCTGGCTCAAGAGCATCGGCGACACCGTCGAGGTCGACGAGCCCCTGCTCGAAGTCTCCACGGACAAGGTCGACACCGAGATCCCGTCCCCGGTCGCCGGCACCCTGCAGGAAATCCGCGTTGCCGAGGACGAGACGGCCGAGGTCGGTTCCGTCCTGGCCGTCATCGGCTCCGGTGCCGCGGCTCCGGCTGCCGCTCCGGCACCCGAAGCCCCCAAGGAAGCTCCCAAGCAGGAAGCACCCGCCGCTCCGGCTGCTGCTCCCGCCCCGGCCAAAGCCCCCAAGCAGGAAGCACCGGCTGCGCCGGCGCCGGCTCCGGCCGCAGCCCCGGCCCCCCAGCAGGAAGCCCCGAAGCAGGACGCCCCCGCGGCTTCCGCTGAGTCCGGCTACGTCACTCCCCTGGTCCGCAAGCTCGCCAACCAGCAGGGCGTGGACATCTCCTCGCTGACCGGCACCGGCGTCGGCGGCCGCATCCGCAAGCAGGACGTGCTCGCAGCGGCCGAGGCCAAGGCAGCCCCGGCTGCCGCCGCCGCACCGGCGGCTTCTTCCGCAGCACCGGCCGCGGCGTCGGCTGATGTTTCCTCGCTGCGCGGCACCGTGCAGAAGGCCCCGCGCATCCGCCAGGTCATCGCCCGCCGCATGCGCGAGTCGCTGGACATCTCCACCCAGCTGACCCAGGTGCACGAGGTGGACATGACCAAGGTCGCCAAGCTGCGCGCCAAGGCCAAGAACTCCTTCCAGGCCCAGAACGGCTCGAAGCTGACCTTCCTGCCCTTCATCGCCAAGGCGGTCGCCGAGGCCCTGAAGCAGCACCCCAAGGTCAACGCCTCCTACGACGAGGACAAGCAGGAAATCACCTACCACAACGCCGAGCACCTGGCGATTGCGGTAGACACCGACAAGGGCCTGCTGGTCCCCGTCATCGCTGATGCCGGGAACCTGAACCTGGCCGGCCTGGCGGGCAAGATCGCCGACGTCGCGGACCGTACCCGCAACGGCAAGATCGGCCCGGACGAGCTCTCCGGCGGCACGTTCAGCATCACGAACATCGGCTCCGTCGGCGCCCTCTTCGACACCCCGATCATCAATCAGCCGCAGGTGGCCATCCTCGGCACCGGTGCGATCGTCAAGCGCGCCGTGGTGGTTTCCGATGAGAACGGTGACGACTCGATCGCCATCCGCTCGATGATGTACCTCTCCCTGACCTACGACCACCGCCTGGTGGACGGCGCCGACGCAGGACGCTTCCTGCAGACCCTCAAGGCCCGCCTTGAGGAAGGCGCCTTCGAAGCCGACCTCGGCCTCTAGCAGCAGGCAGTCCCCGGGTCCGGGGGCCACACAGTACCAACGGCGACGGCGGTGCGGGCAGCAGTGGGAAACCACCGCAACGCCCGCACCGCCGTCGCCGTTCTGCGTCCAACCCACCCGCCGGTCCTACTACGTTCCGTAGAAATCTCTGGTTAGACTGAAGCCATGAAAATTTTGTTCGACATCCTGGTCTTCCTGCACATCATCGGCGCGACCATGATCGTCGGCATCTGGATCGGCCAGATGAAGAAGCCCACCGTCCACCCCCGCCAATTCGATGGCGCCGTCCTGCAGCTGATCACCGGCATTGCCATGATGGGCCTAATCCCGGCCCTCGACATGGACGCGAACTACGCCAAACTCGGCGTGAAGTTCACGGTGGCCCTGGTCGTGGCCGTGCTGGCCTTCATCGGCCGCCGCAAGTACAAGAAGGACGAGCCGATCAGCAAGGGACTCGCCCACAGCGTCGGCGGACTGGCCCTGCTCAACATCGCGATCGCGACCCTCTGGCAGTAGCCTCCGCTTCTCCACCACGACGGCGGCGTACCCCACACGGGGTGCGTCGCCGTCGTCGTTAGCCCTAGGATGGACAAGGCAGGATCCGCCGCCAGGCAGGATCCTGATTCAACGACGCTGAGGAGTGGACATGGCAACGACACGCACCGCACACACTGTATGGAACGGCGACCTGATGTCGGGGGCGGGCAACACCACCCTGGACAGCTCGGGGCTGGGCAACTTCGACGTCACCTGGAAGGCGCGCGCCGAAGCCGCCGAGGGCAAGACCAGCCCGGAAGAACTGATCGCCGCCGCGCACTCGGCCTGTTTCTCCATGGCTTTCAGCCACGCCCTGGCCCAGGCCGGCCACACGCCGGAGGAAGTCAACACCAAGGCCGACGTCACCTTTGAGCCCGGCACGGGGATCACCGGAAGCCACCTGACCCTGAACGCACGCGTACCCGGCATCTCCGAGGACGAGTTCCAGCGCATCGCCGAGGAAGCCAAGACCGGCTGCCCGGTGTCGGCCGCCCTGACCGGCATCAAGATCAGCCTGGACGCGACGCTCGCTGCCTAGTCCTGGCCTGCCCTGCACGCACAACGGCCCCCGTCCGGAGATTCCGGACGGGGGCCGTTCTGCATACTGGCTAGTTGCCTGGCTGGCGGGCGGGAAGCGGGGCAGGCCGCACCCGGCGGTACCCTTCGCGCAGCGGCGGCCGGTCGGTCGGCAGCTCCTGGATCATTTCCTTTAGCGCCCCGATGCCGTACTCCAGCTGCGGATCGGCGCCCGCGGCGTAGGCGTGCGGCGGGAAGGCCACCTCAATGTCGGGAGCAACACCATAGTTCTCGACGCCCCAGCCCACGCCCCCGGTGAACCAGGTGGCGTAGCGGGGCTGGGTGACCCCGGTGCCGTCCGCGAGGGCGAACCGGTTGTCGATCCCGACGACGCCGCCCCAGGTGCGGGTGCCGATGACCGGTCCGATCCCGCGCAGCTTGGACACCTGGGTGATGATGTCCCCGTCGGAGCCGGCGAATTCGTCGGTGAGGATGATGACGGGTCCGCGCGGGGCGTGGTGCGGGTAGGTGCGCGGACGCTCGCCCCGGGGCATGCTCCAGCCGGTGACTTTGCGGCCGATCAGCTCGGCGACAAGCTGCGACGTGTGACCGCCCCGGTTCCGGCGGACGTCCACGATCAGGCCGTCCAGCGACGTTTCCGTGTCCAGGTCGCGGTGCAGCTGGGCCCAGCCGTTAGCCATCATGTCCGGGATATGCAGGTACCCGAAGGTGCCCTGCGAGGCTTCCCGCACAGTGCGCCGGTTGGAGGCGACCCATTCCTGGTAGCGCAGCCGTTCCTCGTCCTTGACGGGTACGACGGCGACGCGGCGCTGGTTGCCCGCCTGCGCGCCGTGGCCGGCGCCGTTGCGCAGGGTCAGCTCGACGGCCCGGCCGGCGGCGCCGGCCAGCTGCACGGCGGGCGTCAGGGACTCTGTCAACTCAACACCGTCGATGGCCAGCAGGACATCGCCGGCGCGGGCGTCGACGCCGGGCCGGGTCAGCGGTGAAGTCGCCAGCGGATCCGAAGACTCCCCCGCAAGGACGCGGGTGATCTCCCAGCCTCCGGCGGTGAAGGCGAGGTCGGCGCCGAGCCGGCCCTGGCCGTTGCTGCCGTTCTCCGTGACCATAACCGGGCGGACGTAGGCGTGTGAGGTTCCCAGTTCGCCGTGCAGTTCCCACAGCAGGTCCACGAGGTCATCGTGGGAGCCCAGCCGGTCCACGATCGGCCGGTACCGTGCGTGCACCGAGTCCCAGTCCTGGCCGGCCATGTCCTCGGTCCAGAAGAAGTCCCGCTGCAGGCGCCAGGCCTCGTCGAAGGCCTGGCCCCAGACGCTGACCGGGTCCAGCCGGACCCGGATGCGGGTCAGGTCGACCTTCACCAGCTGGCCGGCGTCCTCGTCGGCCTTCGAGGCCGACGGCGAGACGCGGATCTGCTTGTCCTGCACCAGGACAACCTTCTCGCCGTCGCCGGTCAGCCGGTAGCTGTCCAGCGCCTCGACGATGGTCGTGGTGCGGCGTTTGGCCAGGTCGAAGCGGACCAGGCTCGGTGCCGCATTTTTGTCTTCCAGGCTGGCGCGGCCGTCGCCGGTCACGCCGGCCAGCTCGTGGTCCAGCCACAGCAGGGCGCCGCCGGCGGCGGAGAGGTCCGTGTAGTTGCCCTGCGGCACGGGAACGCTGATGACGCGGTGCGCCAGGCCCTCGGCGTCGACCCGCACCCGGACGCGACTGTCAGTGCCGTTGGCGGCATCACCGTCGGCGTCGTCGCCGTTGGCGTCCCCGTCGGCGCCGGTCGTGGCGGCAGTGCCGGCCGTGTCGGGGAGGGCGACGCTCGGGCCGAACGGCGACGGCGTATCGGCGGCCAGGGCCACGAGGTAGGGCTTGATGGGGCTGGGGAAGGAGAGGTCGAAGGCGTGACCGTCGTAGACCGGGTCGAAACTGCGGTTGGACAGGAAGGCCAGGAACTTGCCGTCAGGGGTGAAGGCAGGCGATTCGTCGCGGAAGCGGCCGTCGGTGACGTCGATGATGGTCGGCTTGGACTTTTCACTGCCCGCCACGGCGTCCCCTGCTGCGGGTTCCGCGATCAGTGCCAGCCGGAGCCGGGTCCGCGATCCGAAGGAGGTGACGGGTTCGGCCCAGCCGAGCCACGCCGAGTCCGGCGACCAGCTGAAGCCGTCGATGCTGCCGTCGCCGATGCTGCTCAGCAGGGTGAGGGCACCGGTGCGGGTGTCCGCCAGGTAGATATCGCCGAAAGAGGTCCCGATGGCAATCCAGTTCCCGTCCGGGCTTGCCTCCATGGCGCTGGCACGGCTCGGCTTCGGGAAATCGATCCGGGTGAGCCCGGCCTCAGCGGCGTGTTCCTGGGCGGGTCCGGTTCCTGTCGCGGAGTCGTGGCCTGCACCGGGGACGGTGTCCGCGGTGCCGGCGGCTGGGGCGGCAGTGTCTGCTGGGGCGGCAGTCTCCGCCCGGGCGCTGGCCTCGGCGGGTCGGTTCAGGGCTGCTGCGGACACGGGGCGCGGCAGCGGCGTGCCGCCGTCGGCGTCGTGCCCGGCCTTGGCGGCGGAGTCCTGGGACGGCATCGGGGCAACTGCGCCGCGGATGCCTGCCACGGGGGCGGCGATGGCTTTCAGGTAGAGCGCCTCGATGCCGTCGTGGTCAGCAATGTATGCGATGCGCCCGGCTCCGAAGGGCCTCGGCAGCCTGGCGCGGACGCCCGGGGTGGCCTCAAGGATGCGCGACGGACCGTCCTTGTGCCGCAGCCAGTGCAGGGTGCCGTGCGCTTCAACTGCGCTGGCGTCGCCGGTACGGTCGGGGATGACATCGCCGAGGTGGCGGGACGGCTTCAGCGCGGCCGCGCGGCGTGCCTGCGAGGCGGAGCCCAGGGTGATGTCGAGCTTGACGGCCTCGGCGTCCAGTCCGGAGAGGAGCCAGAGTTCGCCGGCCGATTCGAACACCACGCGTTCGCCGTCGGTGGCCGCATGCCGGACGTAGAAGTCCTCGTGGTCCGTGTGGCGGCGGAGGTCGGTCCCGTTGGGCAGCACGGAGTACAGGTTGCCGTAGCCCTCATGGTCGGACAGGAAGGCGATCCGGCCGCGGACCCACATGGGGTCGGTGAGGTTGCCGTCGAGTTCGGCGGCGAGCCGCTCGAACTCGCCATTGCCGTCAGCGTCGATCCACAGCTTTCCTGCCGTTCCGCCGCGGTAGCGCTTCCACCAGGCCGGTTCACGGGAGAGGACGCTGGCCAGGACGACGGGGCGCTCATCGCCGACCACCGTGCCGTAGGCGACGGACTCGACCGGTCCGAATGGCAGTTCCTCGGCCCAGCCGCCGTCCACCGGCAGGCTGTAGGCGTTCGTCAGGCGGCTGTCCGCCTGCCGGAAGGCACTGGTGACCACAATGTCGCCGTCGGGCGTGAAGCCTTTGACCTTGGTGGAGGCGTGGCCGAAGTAGCTGAGCTGGCGGTATCCGCCGCCGTCGACGGCTGCGGTGACGACCTCCGGTGCCGTGCCCTGGACGACGGTCCAGACCAGGTGCTGGCCGTCGGGCGTGAAACGCGGGTTGCGGGCGGGAAGCTGGAGCGAGGAAACCCGCCAGGCGCGGCCGCCGTCGAGGGGCGCGATCCACACGTCGTCCTCGGCCACGAAGGTGACCAGATCGCCGTGAAGATGCGGGAAACGGAGGTAGCTCGAAGAGGTCATCGTTCGATCATAGTCAAAGAGCGCCGCGCCTCCGGGGAGGTTTCCCTGCCGTGCCGGGCATGGTGAGATGGATCATGCGCATCCTCATTGCCGGCGCCTCCGGGCTGATCGGAACCGCCCTGTCCAGCACCCTCCGCGAGCAGGGGCACGACGTCGCCAGCCTGGTTCGGCGGCCGCCGGCCTCCCCCGCTGAGTTCCAGTGGGATCCGGCTGCGGGGCGCATTGACGACACGGCGCTGCAGGGTGTGGACGCCGTCGTTAACCTTTCGGGCGCCGGCATCGGCGACCGGCCATGGACCCGGCGCCGGATCAATGAACTCAGCGCCTCCCGGCTGGGGCCGACGCGGACGCTGGCAGCCGCAATGGGCCGCACGGACACTCCCCCGCAGGTCTTCCTGAGCCAATCGGCCTCCGGGTACTACGGCACCGCCGGTTCAACGGTCCTGCGGGAAAACGCTCCCTCCGGGAGCGGGGTGCTGGCACGGATCTGCTCGGACTGGGAGGCCGCGGCCCACGAGGCGCCGGCGGGGGTTCGGGTGGTCACGCCCCGCACCGGGGTGGTCCTCAGCCGCAGCGGCGGAGCCCTCGGACGGCTGATGCCGCTGCTGCGCCTGGGCGTAGGCGGACCGCTGGGCTCCGGGCGGCAGTACTGGCCGTGGATCACACTCCCCGACGTGGCAGGCGCGTTCTCCTTCCTGCTGACCGCGCCGGTGGAGGGACCGGTCAACGTGTGTGCGCCCGAAGACGCGGACGTGAACTCCCTGATCGCGCGCCTGGCCGAGGCGCTGCACCGGCCGGCCCTGCTGCGTGTTCCGGCTCCGGTGCTGCGCCTGGTGATGGGCGAGCTGGCCAATGAACTCCTGCTCGCCAGCCAGCGGATGGAGCCTGCCGTCCTCGCGGAGGCCGGGTACCGGTGGCAGCACCCGTCGCTGGCCGAGGCAGCAGCCTGGGTGGCCGCCCGCGGTTAGCCCGGTGCGACTGGGAGGATCTCCTGGATCCGCCATTGTCCCTGCACCCGGACGAGCACCAGGCGCAAATGCTGCCCGACCGCTGCGGCGCCGTCGGCCACCACCGTCCCCGCGGCGTCGCGTTCCCGATAGGCCGGGGAGGCCACGGTGACGGCCACCACGGCCCGCGTACCGGTGCTTTCCGGTTGGCGCAGCACCCCGGACAGGTGCGCCTCGAATCCGTCGAGGGCGTGCCCGGACGCCGCCAGCCGGGAGCCGATCAGGGCATCCGCCGCCGCGGCAGGCGACGACGGCGCGTTCACCTGTGCCAGCAGGCCGACGTTGCCCGTGCTGAGGGCATAGGACCGGAGACCGGCGAGACCGCGGACCGCCTCCTCGGGCCGGGGCGCCGCAAGCAACCCCCGCAGGTCCTCGGGCACAGAGCCGGGGGTTTCCGGGCGGACGGCCGGTGGGTTCGGGACGGCCGGTGGGTTCGGGCCCGCCGGTGTGGTGCGGCCAGTAAGCGGGGGCGCGGTGGCGGAAGCCTGCCGGCCGGCCGAGCCGTCCGGCGCCCGCACTTCCGCAGCCCATTCTCCCGCCGCCAGCTTTCCGGCAAGGAACAGCGTTCCGAACACTCCGGCCGCAAGGACGAGGACTGACACAACACCGGTGGCCAGCGCCCTGCGGATCTCCGGACGCCGCCGTCGGGTCGACCTCACAGCTGGAGCCCGGCCCGTCCCCACACTTGGAGCCCGGGTCCGGCCGGAGTTTCGGCTAGGGCCGACTCGGCCACCCCGGGTCCAGCGGCCGCCCCACGTGTCCCGCCCGCCCAGGCGCCGCCGGGAGCGGGAGGCATGCCGTGCCGACGAGGCGGGGCCGGCTGCGGCGGCACCTGCCGGAACCGGCGAACGTCGCGGCGCGGAATGCGCCAGGGCGTTGTGCCCGCGATTCCGTCCGGGCAGCATCCGGTGCCGCAAGGCCCTCAGCCGCGCGGCCCGCCGTTCCCGTGCGCTCATCGGGAACGAGCGGCGGGTCAGGAGCTGCGGTAGGACGCTGGCATGCACGGAGACGGAGAGGTCCACGGGTGTGGCGGCGGCACTGCGGTAAATCGATGTTGCCAGCTCCGCGGCGGAGGGCCGTAGGCGGCGGTCAGCGCTCAGGCCGGAATCCAGGGCGTCAGCGAGTTCGGCGGGGACTCCGGGCACCAGCAGCGTCAGGGGCGGCCGCTCAGGCTCCGGACCGGGCGCACTGCCGGTGAGGCAGAACCAGCCCACGGCCGCCAGGGAGTAGACATCGCGCTCCGGCTGCAACCCGGCCCGGACGGCGTCCACCGGCGCGGGGTCGCTGAAGCCCTTGGTGCCCTCCCGGCCCTCCGCCGGCGGATCGACCAGCATCCGCGCCACCCCGAGGTCCGCCAGCAGCGGCTTGCCATGGGCAGTGAACAGCACGTTTCCAGGCGACACATCACCATGCGTGAAGCCCTGCCCGTGCAGGTAGGCAAGGACCTGCGCGATCGGCGTCAGGACGGTGACGGTCTCCCCGGCCGTCACCCTGCCCCGCGCCGCAAGGAGCTGCGCCAGCGATCCGCCGGGGGCATAGTCCAGAACCAGCCCCAGGCCGAGTCCTTCCCGGCCGTACCGTGCCCGAACAACACCATGTGCCCGGACCAGGTGCTCGTGGTCGAGAACTGAGAGAATCCGGACCTCCCGCCGCAGCGCGTCCTCCGCGTCAGCGCTCCGGGCTGCGTCCTCCGGCGGGCCACCGCCGGCAATGGCAGCTGTCAGGCACTTCAATGCCACCTCCTGCCCGGAAGCAAGGTCCGTACCGAGCCACACCTCGGCGCTGCCGCCCCGCCCCAGCCGCCGTCCGACGTCGTACCCGGGAACCTCCGGCGTCTGGCCGGGGAATAGGGAATTGGCGGGCACGTTGTTGTCCATACCTCAGGGATAGCCGATCCGCGGGATTTCCGCAGAAGTTATCCACAGGTGTGAGAGCTTGGCCACACAATCGGTTCGCTGGAGCGCCGGGGACTAAGCTGGATGCCATGACTCTTGAGTTCTCCCAGCTGGGTCTCGCTCCGGAATTCGTCGACTACACCCGCGGCTGGGAAATCCAGCGCGAACTCCACGAGAAGGTCGTCGCCGGAACCGCACCCAGCACCGTTCTGTTGCTCGAACATTCCCCGGTCTACACCGCTGGCAAGCGCACCGAGGACCACGAACGCCCCTTCGACGGGACGCCTGTGGTGCCCGTGGACCGCGGCGGCAAGCTCACCTGGCACGGCCCCGGCCAGCTGGTGGGCTACCCCATCATCAAACTGAAGAACAAAGCCGGGATCCGCGACTATGTTGAACGCCTGGAAGCAGTCATGATCGCAGTCCTCGCTGATTACGGCATCGACGCCGTGCGAATCAAGGGCCGGGCCGGCGTCTGGATCGAACAGGACAGTAAAGGACCCGACCGGAAGATCGCCGCGATCGGCATCCGCGTGCACGAAGGCGTGACCATGCATGGATTCGCCATCAACTGCAACAACGATCTCGCCCCCTACGGCCAGATTATTGCCTGCGGCATCACCGACGCGGGGGTCACCACCATCGCGCAGGAGACCGGCCGGGACGTCGCTCCGGCCGACATCGTGTCGCGGGTCATCGAGGAATTGCGCAACAATGAAGAAGCCCTAGTTGCAAACCATGAAGGAGCCCTACTGTGACACTGGCACCAGAAGGCCGCAAGATGCTGCGGATCGAGCAGCGCAATGCGGCCACCCCGGTGGAGCGGAAGCCCGAGTGGATTAAGGCCAAGGTCCAGATGGGCCCGGAATTCGTCCAGCTCAAAAACCTCGTCAAAAAGGAAGGCCTTCACACCGTCTGTGAAGAGGCCGGCTGCCCCAACATCTTCGAATGCTGGGAAGACAAGGAGGCTACCTTCCTGATCGGCGGCTCCGAGTGCACCCGCCGCTGCGACTTCTGCCAGATCGACACCGGCAAGCCCTCCCCCGTGGACATGTTCGAACCCACCAAGGTGGCCCGCTCGGTCCAGTCCATGGCCCTGCGCTACGCGACCGTGACCGGTGTGGCCCGCGACGACCTCGCAGACGAGGGCGTCTGGCTCTACGCCGAAACCGTCCGCAAGATCCACGAACTGAACCCGGGCACCGGCGTCGAACTCCTCATCCCGGACTTCTCCGGCAAGCCGGAGCACATCGCCGCGATCTGTGACTCCAAGCCCGAGGTCTTCGCGCACAACGTCGAGACCGTCCCGCGGATTTTCAAGCGCATCCGTCCCGCGTTCCGGTACGAACGCTCGCTGGACGTCATCACCCAGGGCCGCAACCTCGGCATGGTCACCAAGTCCAACCTCATCCTCGGCATGGGCGAGACCCGCGAGGAAATCTCCGAGGCCCTCCGTGACCTGCACGAGGCCGGCTGCGACCTGATCACCATCACCCAGTACCTGCGCCCGTCCGAACGCCACCTCCCCGTGGACCGTTGGGTCAAGCCGCAGGAATTCGTGGACCTCCAGCAGGAAGCGGACGAGATCGGCTTCCTCGGTGTGATGTCCGGTCCCCTGGTCCGCTCCTCGTACCGTGCGGGCCGCCTCTGGGCCACCGCAATGCGCAAGAAGGGCTGGGAAATCCCCGCCGAACTCGCCCACATCGAGTCCTCCGGCAGCACCCGCCAGGAAGCCAGCTCGCTGCTCGCGGCACACTCCTGACCGACCCCGCACACCCTTGCCGCCCAGGGCCGGCGCCGGACCATCAGGTGTCCGGCCCTGAGCCGTGCATCACGTAGAATTAAGGCACTATGGCGAATTTCCCTGACTCCAGCACGTCCACGTCTTCTGCAGACGAGCCGAAGCGCGGCCTCTTCTCCCGCAAGCCAAAAGAGGCCAAGGCGAAGAAGCCCAGCCGGCTGAAGCAGATCCGCGAAGTCTTCCAGATGACCCGCCGCCACGATCCCATGGTTCCGTGGCTTATGCTTCTGGCCTTCCTCGGCGTGGTCGCGGTCAGCTTCCTGGTGGGCTTCCTGCTGGACAACTGGATCACCGGCCTGATCATCGGTATTCCGCTGGGCATCCTGGCCGCCACACTGATCCTGTCGCGGCGCGCCGAGCGTGCCGCGTTCGCCCAGATTGAGAACCAGCCGGGCGCCTCGGGCGCCGCGCTGGGCACCCTGCGCCGTGGCTGGATCACGGAAGACCAGCCCGTGGCGGTCAACCCCCGGACGCAGGACGCCGTGTTCCGCGCCGTCGGACGTCCCGGCGTCGTGCTGGTCAGCGAAGGTCCCAGCCACCGCGTCAAGCCGCTGATCGACGGCGAACGCAAGCGCCTCTCGCGCATCCTGCCCAACGTCACCATCCACGTGATCGAGAGCGGCCGCGGCGAGGGCCAGGTGCCGATCAGCCAGGTCGCCAAGAAGATGGGCAAGATGAAGAACGAGCTGACCAAGACCGAGGTCAACACCGTTTCGAAGCGCATCTCCTCCCTCGGCAACCGCCTCCCGATCCCCAAGGGCATCGATCCCTACAAGGCTCGTCCCGACCGCAAGGCCGCCCGCGGCCGCTAGCCGGATCGCGCCGAGCCAGCTTTCCAGAACCGCCCCAGGGTACCGGCATCACGCCGGCAGCCGGGGCGGTTTTGTTTAGCGGCGGACGGGCCTTCCGCGCGGGTCCGGCTCGGTGCGGTCCGCCGCAGCAACCCGTCACCTGCCCCCTGCCCCGTGCCACTTCCACAGCCACCACCGACCCTGGAGACTGTCCATGAAGCTCCCCGCAAAGTCCGCCGTCATCAAGACCTTCCGGATCCTTGCCGTTGCCGAGGCCTGCAGCTGGGCGGCGCTCCTGGTAGGAATGTTCCTCAAGTGGGTGCTCCGCAGTACGGAGCTGGGCGTGCAAATTGCAGGGCCGGTCCATGGCGCGTTCTTCATCGGCTACGGGATCGCCGCCCTGGTGCTCTGGCGGCAGCAGCGCTGGCCCTTCCGGGTGGCACTGTTCGCCGGACTCTCCGCCGTGCTGCCGTTCACCACCATCTGGTTCGAGCACTGGGCAGCCCGCCATGGTCACCTGGGAGCGGAGCCGCGTGGAGTCGCGTCGACGCCGGTCGAGGAATCGGCCCGGGTCTAGGGGCAGGGGTCCGCCGGACTTGAGGCCAGCCTCCAAGGCCGCCGGGCTTTGAGCCAGCATCCAGGTCCGCCGGGCTTGAGGCCAGCCTCCAAGGTCGACCGGCCCACAACCTCCAACGCCGACCTCAGCACCGTCGCGCTTCCGACGCCGGCCCCTTGCTTAGTCCCGTCGCCGTCGGCGGTTGCGCGACTCCTATCCGATCACCACAAATGGCCGCTTTGAGGGCGCTATAGCGGCCATATGCGGCAAATCGACGTCGGAGGTGCGTCCCCGCGAACGCGGCAGCCAGGTTCGGGGTGCTGTGCAGGCACAGCGGCGCGGTTGGGCAATTCCCAGACACCTGGTTGGTTTCTTGGGACGACGACGTCGGTCGAGTCCCCCGTAGCCCACCCACGCCTCAGAAACGAGACGCTTCGCCACAAATGGCCGCTTCGACGGGTGTCATAGCGGCCATATTCGTCAATTCGGCGTCGCAAGTGCGTCCCAGCGGCGCGGTTGCGCATTCCTCGCACCTGATTGGTTGCGCGGGACGACGATGTTGTCCGACGCCCCCGGAGAGCTCATACGTCAACGGACGCACACCATTCGCCACAAATGGCCGCTTCGACGGGGGTCATAGCGGCCATATACGGCAGATCGACGTTGTAGGTGCGTCCCCCGGCGACGCTGCAGCCACATTTGGGCTGCGGTCCAGGGCACAGCGGCACGGTTGGCAATTCCCGGGCACCTGGTTGGTTGCTTGGGACGACGACGTCGGTCTAGTCCCCCGTAATCCACCCACGCCTCAGAAACGAGACGCTTCGCCACAAATGGCCGCTTCGACGGGTGTCATAGCGGCCATCTTCGGCAAACCGACGCGCTTTGGACACGCACGGCGGCGATGACTTGCCTATCGGAGTGTCGGTATCGCGCCAGGAGTGGCACCGGGCCGCCAAGCAAGGCACCCTCACCCTCGCCGGCACAAAACGTGAGAAGCTACCGGCGGACGAGCACCGTGTTCATGGCCTTGTCGTGCAGACCGCGGCGATCCGGGTCGAAAATAACAGCCGGGATCACCAGGCACAGCAGCACGCTGCGGACCAAGCCCGGGAGCGGTCCGGCCGGGCCACCGTCGAGCCGGGTGACGTGGATGCCCATGACGCGGTGGCCGATGCTGTAGCCGAGGGTCCCGACCAGCAGCGCCTGTTCGACGGCGAACACGGCCAGGGTGGCCCAGGAATCCCCGGCGAAGGCAAAGTTGCTGATCAACATGGCAATGCCCCAGTCGATGCAGATGGCGACAATTCGCCGGCCCGCGCGGGCGATCGACCCCGGGCCGGACTCGGGCAGGCCCAGCCGCTCGCCCGGGTATTTGGAGATGCCGGACGTGTCCGGTCCGCTGAGCCAGGAGCCTATGTCTTTACGATCAACCACACCCCAAGCCTATCGGTTCCCGGGCCTCAACCCCGCGGCGGCCGGAAGGCACCTGGCCTCATACGGACCTCATTCGGACGGGTCCCGGCCAGGCCCGGACCGCAGGGTCCCCATGTTCACATCGTGGACGAAAGTAGGTCACACAGCGGACGCGGATAGGCCACACTGTGGACAGCGTCTAGGTTTAACACGTCAGTGCATTCTGTAACCTGCCCGAAACAAAGCGGACACCGAGGGGAAATCCCGTGTCCTTAGGGTGGTAACAGTTGCTAGGGCATCGCTGGCAGGGTGAACTGCGTTCGCCCGGCGGGTGTACTGCGCTGGACCACACGGCCTGACGGCCAGATCTTTTTATATGCGTAAGGAGCATAGATGTTCAAGACTGCGGACGAAGTCCTCAAGTTCATCAAAGACGAAGACATCAAATTCGTTGATATCCGCTTCACCGACCTGCCGGGCGTTCAGCAGCACTTCAACGTTCCCGCCAAGAGCGTGGACGCGGACTTCTTCGTCAACGGCCAGCTCTTCGACGGTTCGTCGATCCGAGGCTTCCAGGGCATCGCCGAGTCGGACATGCAGCTCATCCCGGACGTGACGACGGCGTTCGTTGACACCTTCCGCATTGAGAAGACCCTCGCGCTGAACTTCTCCATCGTCAACCCGCGCACGGGCGACCCGTACCACCGCGACCCGCGTGGCGTGGCCGAGAAGGCTGAGGCCTACCTGGCCTCCACCGGCATCGCCGACACCGCGTTCTTCGCTCCCGAGGCCGAGTTCTTCGTCTTCGACAACGTCCAGTACCAGTCCTCCCCGCAGGGCAGCTTCTACAAAATCGACTCCGAGGAAGCACACTGGAACTCCGGCCGCGAGGAAGAGGGCGGCAACCTCGGCTACAAGACCCCCGTCAAGGGCGGTTACTTCCCGGTGGCCCCGACAGACAAGCAGGCTGACCTGCGCGACGCCATGTGCATCGCCCTGGACGAGGCCGGTCTTGAGGTCGAACGCAGCCACCACGAGGTCGGTTCCGCCGGCCAGGCTGAGATCAACTACAAGTTCACCACGCTGACCCACGCGGCAGATGACCTGCAGAAGTTCAAGTACGTCATCAAGAACACCGCCGATGCCTGGGGCAAATCGGTCACGTTCATGCCGAAGCCGGTCTTCGGTGACAACGGCTCGGGCATGCACTGCCACCAGTCGCTGTGGAACGGCGGCGAGCCGCTGTTCTACGACGAGAAGGGCTACGCCGGCCTGTCCGACACCGCCCGCTGGTACATCGGCGGCCTGCTGAAGCACTCCTCCGCGGTCCTGGCCTTCACCAACCCGACGGTGAACTCCTACCGCCGCCTGGTCAAGGGCTTCGAAGCCCCGGTCAACATGGTCTACTCGCAGGGCAACCGCTCCGCCGGTATCCGCATCCCGATCACGGGCTCCAACCCGAAGGCCAAGCGCATCGAGTTCCGCGCGCCGGACCCCTCCTCCAACCCATACCTGGCGTTCGCTGCCCAGCTGATGGCCGGTATCGACGGCATCCGCAACCGCATCGAACCCCCGGCTCCGATCGACAAGGACCTCTACGAGCTCCCCGCCGAGGAAGCCAAGGACATCCCCAAGGCCCCGGGCACGCTCGAGGAAGCCCTGGATGCCCTCGCCGAGGACAACGAGTTCCTGCAGGCCGGCGGCGTCTTCACCCAGGACCTCATCGACACCTGGATCGAGTACAAGTACGAGAACGAAATCCGCCCGCTGTCGCTGCGCCCGAACCCGTACGAGTTCGAGCTCTACTACGGCGTCTAGCCAAAGCGTGCGGCCGCCCCGGGTTTAGCCCGCGGCGCGCCTGCACGGCCCTGGTCCATTGGACGGCGAGCCGTAAGCACAAAGACCGGCCCGGGAATTACCCCGGGCCGGTCTTTCTTTGTTCCGGGCGCCCAGGCAGCACCTTTACCGGCCGGCCTATCGACGTCCGTACTTCTTGTGCACCGCCTGCTTGCTCACGCCAAGACAGACGGCTATGGCTTCCCACGAGAGTCCGGCCTGGCGCGCCCGCAGGACCGCCTCGGTTTCTGTTCGAGCCAGCTCCTTGCGGAATTCGGCAACCGCGTTGAGTGCCTCGGCGGGACCTTTGCCGCCCATCGCTCCGATTAATGTCTCCATCGCGCACCTCCGGCGTCAACATTAGTTGACCACGGCGGCGGAGGTCAATGGCGGCGTCAATGCCTGTCCTGCAGCAGTGCGCTCAGCTCGCCGGCGGGGTCGGGGACCTCGGGTCCGTGCGCGAAGAGCCACCGTCCTGCGGTAAGCGATCCGAGCCGCCGCAGGGATTTTTCGGCCTCTTCGGCGTCAGCTGTGAACACCTCCGGCGCCCGTCGCATGGTGCCCCCGACGGTCGCGACAGCGTCGCCGACGAAGAGGATGCCGTCGTCGTGCAGCAGGCTGATGTGCCCCGGCGTGTGGCCCGGAGTTGCCAGCACCTGGAGATTCCGGACCCGGTCGCCGTCATTCAACGGCTGCAACGCGGCACCTGCGGCAATGGCCGCGCAATCCGCCGCGCCCGCCCAGACCCGCGCAGTGGGGCACTCCTCGAGCACCTCGCCGAGGCCGCCCGTATGGTCCGGGTGGGAGTGGGTGAGCACAACGTCTGAAATGTCGCTCCAAGCAGCACCAAGTCTGGCCAGGGCCGCCGCTATCGGCCCTGCGCTTCCCTGCGGACCCGCATCGACCAACAGAAGTCCCTTGGCGTGCGGGACCAGGAAGCAACGCACGTCGACGGCTATCGCATCCGGCCCCGCCAAGCCGGCCGGAAGGTGCAGCTCCTGCACAATCGGTTCGACGGTCGTCCCGGCTTTGCCCATGGCGCACCTCTCCCTGTGGGTCCGGTCTTCACTATCGGCGGACCGGGCTTCCCCCGTCAAGGGCTGCCGGCCTCCCCTGTGCGACCCCGTGACCGCGTGGCCCGACCGTCCGGCCCGCCCTGGCTCCCAGACCCCGCCCCCGTCACTCCCCCGTGCTGCCGTCGATCTGTTCCCGGAGGAAGTCGGCGTGGCCGTTGTGGCGGGCATACTCCTCGATCATGTGCACCAGCAACCAGCGGAGCGAGATGGGACCGCGCCGCCGGTCTGTGCCGGTAAAGCCAAGGTCCGGCGTCGAGGCGACAAACGAGTCGGCAAAGTCCACGGCCTCGCGCCAGGCCTGCCACCCCTCCGCCACGCCCGCGGCCGTGGGCTCTGCGCCGTCGAAGTCGCCGTCAGGGTCGGCGGCAGAATGAAACCGTGCCGGGACATCCTCGCCAGCCAGCACCTGCTGGAACCAATACTGCTCGACGTCGGCCAGGTGCCGCACCAGGCCCAGGAGCGAGAGGGTGGACGGGGGAACGGCAGCAAGGGCCAGCTCATCGGGGGTCAGGCCGGCACACTTCAGCTCCAGGGTCTGGCGCTGCCAGGCCAGGAAACCGGTGAGGGTGGTGCGCTCATCGGCGTGCTGTAAGGGCTCGGTCCGGGGGTCCACTTCCGCGTCTGCTGTCATGGGCGCCAGTCTACGGCCGGCCCTTCAGAACCCCCGGTACATGGTCCGCTGCGGCCCCGCGTCGCCGCCGAGGTACTGCCCGCGGTCTTCGAAGCCGCCCTTGCGGTAGGCGGCCTGCCCGGCCGGGTTTGCCTCGTTGACGGAGAGCACGACGCCGCGCTGGTCACCGCCCAGCGTGGCGGTCAGCCGGGCCGCTTCCCGGACGGCCGCCACCGCGGCCGCGGTGCCGAATCCCTGCCCCTGTTGCCGGTGGTCCACGAGGAAGCCGCGCAGCAGCCAGGCGGATCCGTCATCGGCCCACCCTGCGGCGCGCCCGGCGCCGGACTGCAGGGTCACGACGCCGACGGCCGAGCCGTTGGAGTCCATGACGTAGGGGTGGCGGCTCTCCTCTTCCAGGCCCAGGAGCATCATCCGCAACGGGTCTCCGACAAACCGGCGTTGGCCTGCCCCGAGCTCAAGGCCGGCGACCTCGCCGAGCTTGATGGCGCGGGCGTCGTCGTCGAGCTTCTTCAGGGCGATCAGCCACACGTGTCCTGCCATCACACCAGCTTATCCGCGTCCGGGCCGCCCCTTGGGGACGGCCCGGACAGCAGGAACAGCGCCTACAGGACTTTGGAGAGGAACTCCCGGGTCCGCTCCTGCTGCGGGTTGCCGAAGAGGTCCTCCGGTCCGCCCTGCTCGCAGATGACCCCGTCGGCCATAAACAGGACCCGGTCGGCCACTTCGCGGGCGAAGCCCATCTCGTGGGTGACCAGCACCATCGTCATACCCTCGCGTGCGAGGTCCTTGATGACCTGCAGTACCTCGCCCACCATCTCCGGGTCCAGCGCCGAGGTGGCTTCGTCGAACAACATAATGTCCGGGTTCATGGCCAGGGCCCGGGCGATCGCCACGCGCTGTTTCTGGCCGCCGGAGAGCGACGCCGGGCGGGCGTCGGCCTTCTCCGCGAGCCCGACGCGGTCCAGGAGCTTCAGGGCGTTCTCGCGGGCCTGGTCCTTACTCTGCTTCTTCGATTCCACGGGTGCCAGCATGATGTTCTCGATGACGGACATGTGCGGGAACAGGTTGAAGTGCTGGAAGACCATACCGATGTGCCGGCGGACCTCGTTGATGTCCACCTTAGGATCGGTGACATCGAAGCCGTCCACCGTGACGTGGCCGCCGGTGATGTCCTCAAGCTTGTTTAGGCAGCGCAGGAAGGTGGATTTGCCGGAGCCCGAGGGACCGATCACGCACACCACCTCACCTTCGGCCACTTCGGCGTTGATGCCTTTGAGGACCTCGTTGGAACCGAAGGACTTCTTCAGCTCCCGGACCGAGATCTTGCTGGGTGCAGTGACTGCCGTGCTCATTTGTTGAACCTCTTATCCGCGACGTTGGCCAGCTTTGTCAGCAGCATGATGACAACGAAGTACATCACCGCGACGATCAGCAGGGTTTCGGTGATCCTGAAGTTGCCGGCGTAGATCTGCTGGCCCTGGTAGAGCAGTTCGGCGAAGCCGATTGCGAGCAGCAGCGAACTGTCCTTCAGCATGATGATCAGCTGGTTGATGAGCGAAGGTGTCATGATCTTGAAGGCCTGCGGGACCACCACTTTCTGCATGGACTTCGCGTAGCCCAGGCCCAGGCTGCGGCTGGCTTCGAGCTGGCCCGGGTCCACCGACTGGATGGAGCCACGGACGATCTCCGTGATGTAGGCGCCGGAGTTGAGGCTGAGCGTGAGCACGGCGGCCACCCAAATGTCGATGGGCTGGCCGGTGAGCTGCGGGATGCCGAAGTAGAAGAAGAACGCCCAGACCAGCAGCGGGGTCCCCCGGAAAACGCTGACGAAGGTGGTGGCGATCCCGCGCAGGATGACGCTGGTGGAGATCTTGAAGAACCCCATAAACAGGCCGATCAGCATGGCCAGGGCGAAGGAAATCGCGGTGACCAGGACGGTGTTGCCGAGGCCCTTCATCAGCGCAGGGAAGCTGTTGGCCAGCAGGTCCCAGAAGCTCGTCTGGGCGGCCTGGGTGGGGTCCTTGAGGTACTTGTCCAGGATCTCCTGGTACTTGCCGCTGGACTTGAGGTCTGCCAGGCCGGTGTTGAAGGCCTTCAGCAGTTCCGGGTTCTTGCCCTTGTTGACCGCAAAGCCGTAGGAGCCGCCTTTCTCCTTCTCGGAGACGGCCTTGAGGCCGTTGTTCTGGCTGATGCCGTAGGCCAGCACCGGGTAGTCATCGAAGACGGCGACGGCGTTCCCGGACTTCACGAGTTCGTACATGGTGGCGGACTGGTCCAGGGACTTGACCGTGAAGCCGTACTTGTCCGCGATCGACTTGGCGAAGGTTTCCCCCTCGCTGCCGGTCTTCGCGGCGACGGTTTTGCCTCGAAGGTCCTCGTAGCCCTTGATGTCCGAGTTGGACTTGGAGACCGCCATCTGCACGCCCGACTCGAAGTACGGGTCGGAGAAGTCGTAAGTCTGCCGGCGGGGTTCGGTGATGGACATCCCGGCGATCACGCCATCCACCTGGTTGGAGGAGAGCGCCTGGAGCGCGGCGTTGAAGCCGAGCGATTTGATCTCGACGGCGAAGCCCTGGTTCTTGGCGATCTCACGGATGATGTCCATGTCGATGCCGGTCAGTTCACCGCCGGCATCCCTGAACTCGAAGGGCGCGAACGTGGTGTCCGTACCGATGACGAACGTCTTTCCGGCAAGGCTCGACGGCGGCGCCGCCGGCTGGGCGCCGTTGGCCTGCCGGTGCGCTGCGGTGGCGGCCGGTGGCGCGTCCGCGGGCGCCGCTGCGGCACCTGACGCTCCGAGAAGCATTGCGGCAAAGGCCAGCAACGCTCCAATGACCGTGACCGTCCGCGGCCTGGCGGTCCCGGTCTGCTGGAGTCTGGGCAAGGTAAACAACCCCTAGGTAAAGTGTGGCGGCCGGCCTCCGTGGCCGGCAAAGTACCCCTCGAGGCTACCCTCAATCGCCACGGCGTTCCTGCCCGCGGCGCCTGTTACGGCCGCCCCCGCACCCTACTGCCCGTAAAAGACCCGCTCGAAGACGGCCCGGGCCCGCCGGCTGAGGCGCAGGTAATCCTCTTCGAGCTCGGCCGCGTTGCCGTGTCCGTAGCCGCACCAGCGGGCGACGGCTTCCAGGTCCCGGCGGGAGGACGGCAGCAGGTCCGAGGCGCGGCCGGTCCAGATGACGTTGGCCGAACGGATCCGGCTCGCCAGCCGCCAGGCGCGCAGCAGCAGGACCACTTCCCCGGCCTCCAGGAGTTCCAGGGCGGCGGCGGCCTCGAGGGCCTGGACGGTGGATGTGGTGCGCAGTTCCGGGTGCCGGCCGGCGTGCCGGAGCTGCAGGAGCTGGGCCAGCCATTCGACGTCGCTCAGGCCGCCGCGGCCAAGCTTCAGGTGCCGGGCCGGGTCCGCGCCGCGGGGCAGCCGCTCGGACTCCACCCTGGCTTTGACCCGCCTGACTTCGCGGACGTCCTGGTCCGAGACGGCATCCGGGTAGCGGATGGGGTCGATCAGCGCCACGAAGTCCGCGGCGAGTTCGTCGTCGCCGGCCATGGGCCGTGCCCGCAGCAGCGCCTGGGCCTCCCAGATCAGCGACCAGCGCCGGTAGTACTCGGCGTAGGACTCCAGCGACCGGACCATCGGCCCGCTCTTGCCTTCCGGGCGGAGGTCCGCGTCGACCATCAGCACCCGTTCGGCCAGGATGGCGGGCTTGAGCGGCTGGGTCAGCAGGCTGGAGAGCTTTCCGACGATCTTGGCGGCCTGCTGCTGCGCCTCATCCTCCGGGACGCCGGGCAGGCCGCGGTGGACGTACATCACGTCGGCATCAGAGCCGTAACCGATCTCGCGGCCGCCCTGGCGTCCCATCGCCACCACAAGGACCCTGGTCTTGAGCGGTTCTTCGGCGGTGACGATCGTCTCGGCGACGCGGAGGGCCCCCAGCACGGCGGCACGGTCGGCGTCGGCCAGCGCAGCTCCCACCTGGTCCTGGTCGAGCAGCCCGGCGCTGTCCGCGATGGCGATCCGGAGGATCTCACGGCGGCGGATCAGCCGGATGAGCCGCATGGCGCTCTCCGGGTCTGAGTGCCGCGACATTTTGGCGGTGATCTCCAGCCATTGGGCTTCGTAGCTGAGCGGGACCAGGTCCTTGTCCGAGCCGAGCCAGGCCACCGACTCCGGCGAGACCTCCAGCAGGTCGGAGATGAGCCGGGAGTTCGCGAGCACATGGCACAGCCGCTCGGCAGCCGCCGTCGAATCCCGCAGCAGCCCGAGGTACCAGTGGGTGGTACCGAGCGCCTCGCTGACGCGGCGGAACGCGAGCAGGCCACCGTCCGGGTCGACGCCGTCGGCGAGCCAGCCGAGCAGGATCGGCAGCAGCTGACGCTGCAGGGCCGCGCGCCGGCTGACCCCTCCGGTCAGCGCCTCGATGTGCCGCATGGCACCGGGCGGGTCGAGGTAGCCAAGGGCGGCGAGCCGGCCCTGGGCGGCCTCGGGGGTGAGTTTGGCGTCCTCAGTGCTGAGCGCCGCGGCGGTGTTCAGCAGCGGGCGGTAAAAGATGCGCTCATGCAGTTCACGGACCGACCGTTTGGTCTGGCGCCACGCCTTGAGCAGGGAGTCCGGGTGCGGGCGTTCGTTGGAGAAGGGGCCCAGCACGGCCTTGGCGAGGGAACGCAGCGAGGCTTCCTTGACCGGCATCAGGTGGGTGCGGCGGAGCTGGAACAGCTGGATCCGGTGTTCCAGGAGCCGGAGGTAGCGGTAGTCGCGGTCGAATTCCTTGGCGTCGGCGCGGCCGATGTAGCCGCCCGCGGACAGCGCGGCGATGGCTGCGGTGGTGTCGCGGCAGCGCAGGGTTTCGTCGGACTTTCCGTGCACGAGCTGGAGCAGCTGCACTGTGAACTCCACGTCCCGCAGGCCGCCGCGGCCCAGTTTGATCTGCCGCTGTTCCTCTTCAGCGGGAATGTGGTCGGTGACCCGGCGGCGCATCGACCGGACCGATTCGACGAACCCCTCACGGCCCGCGGACGACCAGATCAGCGGCCCGACGGCGGCCTCGTAGCGGGCGCCGAGCCCGGCGTCGCCGGCGATAGTTCGGGCCTTCAGGAGCGCCTGGAACTCCCAGCTCTCCGCCCAGCGAGCGTAGTAGGTTTCGTGCGAGGCGAGGGTGCGGACCAGGGGCCCGGACTTGCCCTCGGGCCGAAGGTTGGCATCCACTTCCCACAGCCCGGGCTCGCGGCTGGTGGACATGATCGCGCGCGAAATCCCGGAGGCCAGTGTCGTGCCGATGGTGTTCGCCGTGGAGTCGTCGAGGGCGCCGGGATCGATCACGTAGATGACGTCGACGTCGGAGATGTAGTTCAGTTCCCGCGCACCGCACTTGCCCATTCCGATCACGGCCAGTCCGACGTCGGCCACGTCCGCGGCGCTGAACTGTTCGGCCGCTTCGGCGCGGGACACAGCCAGTGCGGCTTCGATCGCCGCGCCGGCGAGGTCGGCGAGTTCGGCGCCGACGGCGGGCATAAAGTCCAGCGGGTCGGCGGCGCAGAGGTCCTTGACGGCCAGCTCCACGAGTCCCCGGCGGTAGGCCGTGCGGAGGGCGGCGTAGCCTTCCTGGCCGGTCAGGGACGCGACGGGCCGGGCGGCCTTCGGATCGGCCCGGACAGACTGCAGGAGCCGGGTGCGCAGGGCGGCCGCGTCCGCGGGCTGCGGCTCGGGACTCACGGTGGTGTCGAACGCGTCCAAATGTTCGGGGTGGCGGATCAGGAATTCGCCGAGGGCCTCGGACGCGCCGAGCACCCGGTACAGCGGCTCGCTGCGGTCCGGTTCGGCCGCCGCCAGCCGGCGAAGGTCCGGGTGTCTTTCGATCAGCCGGACCAGGGATTGCAGGGCCGTGTCCGGGTTGGCGGCCAGCTGCAGCCCGGCGAACAGGGCGTCCTGGTCCACGCCGTCCAGTTCCGGGGCGGCCAGGAACCGCTCGCCCTTCTCCAGGTCGCTAAACCCTGCGGCGATGAGGCGCCGTGCCAGGCTCACCGCAGCGGCCTAAAGGATGGCCAGGTTGCGCTGCAGTTCGTAGGGCGTCACCTGGAGCCGGTAGTCCTGCCACTCGGCGCGCTTGTTGCGCAGGAAGTGCTCGAAGACCTGTTCGCCCAGGATCTGCGGCATGAGCTCGGAGTCCTCCATGGTGCGGATGGCGTCGTGCAGGCTGGCCGGCAGCGGGTCGTGGCCCATCGCGCGGCGTTCGGCCGAACTCAGTGACCAGATGTCGTCCTCGGCCGCGGCGGGCAGCTGGTAGCCCTCCTCGATGCCCTTCAGCCCCGCGCCGAGCAGTACGGCGTAGGCGAGGTAGGGGTTGGCGGCGGAATCGATGCCGCGGTATTCGATCCGCGCGGACTGGCCCTTGCCGGGCTTGTACAGCGGGACCCGGACAAGGGCGGAGCGGTTGTTGTGGCCCCAGCTGAGGTAGCTGGGTGCCTCTCCCCCGCCCCAGAGGCGCTTGTACGAGTTGACGAACTGGTTGGTCACCGCGGTGAACTCCGGGGCGTGTTTCAGGATGCCGGCGATGAACTGCCTGGCCGTTTCGGAGAGCTGGAATTCCGCGCCGGCTTCGTAAAACGCGTTGGTGTCGCCCTCGAAGAGCGAGAAGTGGGTGTGCATGCCGGAGCCGGGGTGGGCGGTGAACGGCTTAGGCATAAAGGTGGCGTAGGTTCCCTGCTGCAGCGCGACCTCTTTGATCACGGTGCGGAAGGTCATGATGTTGTCCGCGGTCTGCAGGGCGTCCGCGTAGCGCAGGTCGATCTCGTTCTGCCCGGGACCGGCCTCGTGGTGGCTGAATTCCACCGAGATGCCAACGGATTCGAGCATGGTGACGGCGGTGCGGCGGAAGTCCTGGGCTACGCCGCCGGGTACGTGGTCGAAGTAGCCTCCCTCGTCCACGGGGACCGGTGCGCCGTCGGGGCCCGGCTGCTGGGACTTGAGCAGGTAGAACTCGATTTCGGGGTGCGTGTAGCAGGTGAAGCCCATGTCCGCGGCCTTTGCCAGGTTCCGCTTGAGGACGTTGCGCGGGTCAGCGGCGGACGGTTCGCCGTCGGGGGTCAGGATGTCGCAGAACATTCGGGACGTTGCTTCCGTCTCGCCGCGCCACGGCAGGATCTGGAAGGTCGAGGGGTCAGGCTGCGCCAGCATGTCCGATTCGAACACCCGGGCCAGTCCCTCGATCGAGGAGCCGTCGAAACCGAGGCCCTCCTCGAAGGCGCCTTCGACCTCGGCCGGCGCCAATGCCACGGACTTGAGCGAGCCTACGACGTCGGTGAACCACAGGCGCACAAATCGCACGTCGCGCTCTTCGATCGTCCGCAGGACAAACTCTTGCTGGCGGTCCATGGTGCCTCTTTCCGGGTCTACGTCCGTGCCCCGGACCCGCCCCGACTACTCGTCTCGGCTGGCGCCCGCAGCTGCTCTCGAATCACTCTACTAAGCATTCCCGGCGTTTGCTGGACTAGCGCCCCGGCGTAACACACCGTTAACACAAGGCCCCGTCAGGCGGTCCGGCCGGTGCCCCTGCTGACCCTTCCGGCGGCCCGGTTTGTGACGGGTTTCACCGGGCCGCGGGTGGCCTCCGGTAGCTAGGACCCCGGGTATCGCACTACGCTCGTGGCATGGCCCCCAGCAGCAGCCCCGAATCCAATGTGCCCGCCGAACTCGCCGCCCCGTACGGGAACGGCCCCGCCGCGGCGGCTCCCGCACCGGACGGCGGCGGCGGCCAGGACAGCGGCGCCAAAGCCGGCGCTACGAAGCCGGCGGCCCGGATCCGCACCCACCACCTGCGGCAGGCGAAGCTCAACGGCGATCGCTTCGCCATGCTGACGGCCTACGACCAGTACACGGCCGAGATCTTCGATCAGGCCGGCATCGAGGTGCTGCTGGTGGGCGATTCGGCGTCCAACAACGTCTTCGGCAACGAGACCAGCCTCCCGGTCACCGTCGACGAGCTCCTCCCGCTCTGCCGCGCCGTGGCCCGTTCCGCCCGGCGCGCCCTGGTGGTGGCGGACCTGCCGTTCGGCAGCTACGAGGTTTCAGCCGAACAGGCGGTGGCCACAGGAGTCCGCTTCCTGAAGGAGGGGCTCGCGCACGCCGTCAAGATCGAAGGCGGAAAGTTCTACGCCGGGACGGTCCGGGCCATGGTCCAGGCCGGGATCCCGGTGATGGCGCACATCGGTTTCACGCCGCAAAGCGAACACGCCCTCGGCGGCTACAGGGTCCAGGGCCGGGGCGACGACGCCCAGCGGCTGATCGACGACGCCGTCGCGCTGGCGGACGCCGGGGCGTTCTGCGTGCTGATGGAAATGGTGCCGGCACCGACGGCGGCTGCCGTGGACGCCGCCGTCGAGGTACCCACCATCGGCATTGGGGCCGGAAGCGCGACCACCGGCCAGGTGCTTGTCTGGCAGGATATGGCCGGGCTGCGCGGCGGGAAGATGGCCAAGTTCGTGAAGCAGTACGCTGATCTGCGGACCACGCTCTCCGACGCCGCCAAGGCCTACGGCGACGACGTCCGTTCGGGCCAGTTCCCCGGCCCGGAGCACTCCTTCTAGCGGGCGCCCCGGACCGGGGTCCCCTGTGATACCGGCGGGCTACGCGTCGTTGGCGGCGCCGTCGTCGACTTTGATGGCGGACACCTCGAATTCCAGTGTGATCTTGTCCGACACCAGCACGCCGCCGGAGTCCAGGGCCGTATTCCATTTCAGGCCAAAGTCCTGGCGGTCAATGCGGCGCGAACCCTCGAAACCGGCCCGGAGGTTGCCCATGGGGTCCTTCTCGACGCCGATGAAGTCCAGCGGGATCGAAATTTCCTTGGTCACGCCGCGGATGGTCACCTCGCCGCTGACGATGAAGTGCCCCTCGTCGACCTGGTCCACCCGGCTGCTCTTAAACACGATGGTGGGGAACTGCGGGGCGTCGAAGAAGTCGTTGGTCCGCAGGTGCTGATCACGGTCGGCATTACGGGTGTCGATGCTGGCCACCTGGACGGTGAGCTCGACTGCTGAGCGGTCCGGGTGTTCCGGATCCACGGTGATGAGGCCCTCGAAGTCGTTGAATGCTCCGCGCACCTTCGTCACCATTGCGTGCCGGGTGGAAAAGCCAATCCGGGTGTGGGTGGGGTCGAACCGCCACTTACCCGCATATCCCGGCATAAGTTCGGCCATGATGTGCCTCCTAGTGGGACCTGCCGTCCCGGTATTCGGATGTGGGTGGAAATTCCTGCGAACGGATTTCCGGCTGGAGCTTAGTCGTCGTCGCCCTTTTCCCAGGCGTCATTGCGGGCCTTGACCTTCTCGAGGGCATGTTCGGCTTCTTCTCGGGTCTTGTAAGGGCCGATCAGCTGGCTCCAGTCGGACATCGCGTCTTCCTCGATCTCGTGGGTGTTGACGTTGTACCAATACTCGGGCATTGGATCTCCTTCTGCGTAGGTGCTTTCCGGCCCCTCTTTTCCGGCCTGTGGCCGGGGGCTTATAGAATCAATCTATGCCTTCCCTCACCTCGACTGCACCCATTGGCACCCTCGGCCCGGGAACAGTCAGTCCCCAGCTTGCCGTGCCGGCTTCCATTGCGCGCCCCGAATACGTGGGTAAGCCCGCCCCGGCCAAGTTCACGGGCTCAGAGGTCAAGTCGGCCGAGACGGTGGAGAAGATCCGCATCGCGTCCCGGATCGCTGCCCAGGCCATTGTGGAGGTGGGCAAGCACATCGCCCCGGGCGTCACCACGGACCAGTTGGACCGGGTGGGCCATGAGTTCCTGCTCGACCACAGGGCGTACCCGTCCACGCTGGGCTACCGGGGCTTTCCGAAGTCCCTGTGTTCCTCGCTGAATGAGGTCATCTGCCACGGCATTCCGGACAGCACCGTGGTTCAGGACGGGGACATCCTCAACATCGACATCACGGCCTTCATCGGCGGAGTGCACGGCGACACCAACTTCACGTTCCTCGTCGGCGACGTCGACGAGGAGTCCCGCCTGCTGGTCGAGCGCACCGAGGAATCACTGCGCCGGGCCATCCGCGCCGTGGCCCCGGGCCGGGAAATCAACGTTATCGGCCGGACCATCGAGTCCTACGCCAAACGGTTCGGCTACGGCGTGGTCCGTGACTTCACCGGACACGGCGTGGGCGAGGCTTTCCACACCGGCCTGATCATCCCGCACTACGACGCCGCCCCGGCCTACAACACCGTGATGGAGGCCGGTATGGTGTTCACCATCGAGCCGATGCTGACCCTCGGCACCGTCGACTGGGACATGTGGGCCGACGACTGGACGGTGGTCACCCGCGACCGCAAGCGCACGGCGCAGTTCGAACACACGCTGCTGGTCACCGAGTCCGGCGCCGAGGTCCTGACCCTCCCCTGATCCACGCACCACCCCTTTAAGCCCACCCCTCCCCTGCCACGAACGGAATCCCATTGGCCAAGAAGGACGAGAAGTCGAAGAAGAACGCCCCGCTGATCGGCATCGACATCGGTGGCACCGGCATCAAGGGCGGCATCGTTGACCTCAAAAAGGGCAAGCTCGTCGGCGACCGGCTCCGCGTGCCCACCCCGCAGCCCTCCACCCCGGAGGCCGTCGCCGAGGTGGTGGCACAGGTGGTCAGCGAGCTGTCCAAGCGCTCCGGCGCCCCTGCCGCCGACACCCCAGTGGGCGTGACCTTCCCCGGCATCATCCAGCACGGTGTGGTCCACTCGACAGCGAACGTGGATAACTCCTGGCTGAACCTGGACATTGACGCCATGCTGACGGCGCGCCTGGGCCGCCCTGTCGAGGTCATCAACGACGCCGATGCCGCCGGCCTGGCCGAGGCCCGCTACGGCGCCGGTGAGGGCGTCCACGGCACGGTCCTGGTCATCACCCTGGGCACGGGCATCGGCTCAGCCTTCATCTTCAACGGCAAGCTTGTCCCGAACGCCGAGCTGGGCCACCTGGAAATCGACGGTTTCGACGCCGAGAGCAAGGCCTCCGCCGTCGCCCGTGAGCGGGACGGCCTGAGCTGGACCGAATACAGTGTGCTGCTGCAGCGCTACTTCTCCCACGTCGAGTTCCTTTTCTCCCCGGAACTGTTCATCGTGGGCGGCGGCATTTCCAAGCGGGCCGACGAATACCTGCCGCACATGTCGCTGCGGACGCCGATCGTCCCGGCGGAGCTGAAGAACGACGCCGGCATCGTGGGCGCCGCCATCGAGGTTGCGCTGACGCACAAGCTGGCTAAGTAGCCGGAAAAATTGGAGCCGGTGGTGGCCGCGGCTTCCCCTCCGCTGCCACCACCGGAACTTGGCTGAGCCTAGAGCGGGCTCTTTTGCGCGCTCTTGCCGTCGCGTCCCTTGGACTCGGCCTCACGGCGGAGCTGGGCGATGGCGGACTCAAAATCTTCCAGGGACTCAAACGCCTGGTAGACGCTCGCGAAGCGCAAGTACGCAACTTCGTCGAGGCGCTGCAAAGGGCTGAGGATTGCAAGGCCCACCTCGTGGGCGTCAATCTCGGCTGCGCCGGCGGCCCTAATGGTCTCTTCGACTTCCTGCGCCAGCATCGCGAGGTCGTCCTCGGTCACGGGACGGCCTTGGCAGGCTTTCCGCACACCGTTGATGACCTTGCTGCGGCTGAACGGCTCGCCAACGCCGGAGCGTTTGATCACGGTCAGGCTGGTGGTCTCCACAGTGGTGAACCGGCGTCCGCATTCGGGGCACTGACGGCGGCGGCGGATAGCCGAGCCGTCGTCGGCGATGCGGCTGTCCACCACACGGGAATCAGGGTTACGGCAGAACGGGCAATACACGTTGTTTCCTCCCCTGCCGCAACCTGGATCTCGGATCTGCCCGCGAGGCCCAAAGTAGTGGATTCCATGCGCGGCCGGCGCGCACTGCATGGCGCGTCCGGGATCAGTTTACGACTAGATATTGCTAAATAACAAGCCTGTAATTACTACATGTAGTGGTCTGGCGGGATAGTGGCCCTCTAGCTGCCCGCCGCGAAACGTGCGGTCACGGCCTCGCCGTGGGCGGGCAGGTCCTCGGCTCCCGAGAGGCTGACGATGTGGCCCCGGACTTCAGCGAGGGCGCTCTCGCTGTAGTTGATCACCTGGATGGCCCGCAGGAAGGTGGTCACGTTCAGCCCGGAGGAGAAGGCGGCCGTGCCGCTGGTGGGCAGCACGTGGTTGGACCCCGCGCAGTAGTCGCCCAGGCTCACCGGACTGTAGTCACCCACGAAGATGGCGCCGGCGTTGCGGATCCGGGCCGCCACACCGGCGGCGTCGGCGGTCATGATTTCGAGGTGCTCGGCAGCGTAGGCGTCGCAGGCAGCGATCCCCTGCTCCAGGTCCTCAACCAGGACGACGCCGGATTGCGGTCCGGAGAGGGCCCGCCGGACCCTGGCGCTGTGCTTGGTGGCGGCGGCCTGGACCTCGAGCTCGTCCCGGACTGCGGCCGCGAGGGCCTCGGAGTCGGTGAACAGCACGGAGGCGGCCTGCGGATCGTGTTCGGCCTGGCTGATGAGGTCGGCCGCGACCAGCGACGGGCGTGCTGTGGCGTCGGCCAGGATGGCGATCTCGGTGGTGCCCGCCTCGGAGTCGATGCCCACGGCGCCCTTGACCAGCCGTTTGGCCGTGGCCACGAAGATGTTCCCGGGCCCGGTCACGACGTCGACCGGGTCGATGCCGGGCCCGTCCTCCGCTCCCCCGGGAATACCGTAGGCGAAGGCGGCGATGGCCTGGGCGCCGCCGATCGCATAGACCTCGTCGATGCCGAGCAGGCATGCGGCCGCCAGGATGGTGGGGTGCGGCAGCCCGCCAAAGTTCTTCTGTGGCGGCGAGGCCAGGGCGATGGATTCGACGCCGGCTGCCAGCGCCGGGACGACGTTCATGATGACCGAGGACGGGTAGACCGCCAGGCCGCCCGGGACGTAGAGGCCCACGCGGGCCACCGGAACCCAGTTCTGGCTCACCACGGCGCCCTCGCCGAGTTCTACGTCGGTGTCCGCCGGGCGCTGGGCGTCGGCGAAGCGCCGGGCCCGGCGGATGGACTCCTCAAGCGCGGCGCGCACGGCGGGATCAAGCCCGTCCAGGGCTGCCTTCAGCGCCTCCGCCGGGACCCGCGGATGGGACTGTTCCACGCCGTCGAACGCCAGCGCGAGCTCACTGAGCGCCGCGAAGCCCCGCGACCGGACCGCGGTGATGATGTCCTGGACCTTTTGCTCGGCGTCGGCCACGGTGCCGTGCTGCGCCCGCGGAACGGCGGCCCGCAGCCCCGCGAGGGAGAGCCGCTGGCCGCGCACGTCGACGGTGCGGAAGTCGAGGGTGGGGGCTGTGGGCGCGGCGGCGGAAGGGACGGTGCTGTCAGCAGATGGGGTCACTCGTCCATTTTACGCGCCGCTGCGTTGGCCTCCGGACGCTGCTACGCGGCGCAGGGCCGCCCGCGGTTCAGGCGTCCGGTCCCGGTCCGGGCTCGGACTTGGCAAAGACCGTGGAGAAGAAAATCGCGAGGGCGATGGCGGCTGGCCAAATGACCAGCATGGCGTAAGCCCGGAGCGAGAACGCGATGCTGGCGCTGGCCGAGGTGTCCTCGGCCGCGCCCCAGATGCTGCCCGCCAGAACCCCGGTCCCCCACGCCAGCAACGCGCCGGCGGCGCCGGCTGCGACGGCCAGGATCACCGTCGCAGTCCCCAGCCGGGCGGGCCGGTTGCCGGCGAGGAAGACCCCGGACAGGCAGCCTGCCAGCAGGAACAGCCCGGCGAGGACGAGGTCCCGGGGCAACCAGGCGGCGGGGTTGCTTCCCGCCCCCAGCGCCGGGTCCCGGGTGATGAGGTTCAGGCCCGTGGGTGCCAGCAGCCACCACAGCAGCCCGACCGGAACACCGGCCGCAGCGATCACGGCCAGCGCCCGCCACGGAACGCGGTGGAAGTCCGGGCCGGGCACAGCGGAGCCCGGGGCGCCGTCGTGGTGGTCAACGGGAACGTGCACCGCGGGTTGTGTCATGCAACAAACCTTAACAAAGGTTTCCGGGCCGCAGGACATTACGCCGGCGCCCGATACGTGACGCCCGGATGACTAAATGGTGAAGGCCGAATACCGCGGGCCGCCCTGCCGGAATACGCTGGCAGTGAGTACCAGTCGCAAGCGCAGGGAGATGAACCACAGTGGCATCAGCCGAAGAAGCCTTTGAAGGAACTTTCAAGGAGATGTTCCGCCGGCACGCGGCGGGCGTCGCCATCATTACGGCGAACCTGGATGGCGTGCCCTACGGTTTCACTGCAACCTCGGTAGCCTCCCTGTCCGCCCGGCCGCCACGCTTCACCTTCAACATGGCCCGCACCTCCAGCTCCTGGCCCGCGGTGGCCAACTCCAGCTATATCGGCGTGCATATGCTGGGGCTGGAGAACCAGGAACTCGCCGACCGCTTCGCAAGGACCCGGAACCGCTTCGAGGGCGACCACTGGGAGCTCGGCCCGCACGGGGTCCCGGTCCTCAAGGACGTGTCCGGCTGGCTGATCGGCAAAATCCAGATGCGGCTGTCCTTTGAGAACAACGCCGTAGTAGTGGTCGAGGTGGTCGACGGCGCCATCGGCGGCGAGGGCGCCCCGCTGCTCTATCACGGGGGCAGCTACAGCCAGCCCGTGCCGCTCGATTACGAGATCTAGCCGGTAGGCGGGCCTAGCTGTCCAGGCAGGTCGGGCCGAGGAGAACCTTCAGGTCCCCGAACAGGGACGGGCTGGGGTTGACGCGCAGGTGCACGGGCAGGCCCATAACCTCCACGCGGGAGTCGCCGTGCAGGTGCAGCCGGACCTCCGACTTGCCGCGGTGGGTCCGCAGCACGTAACCGAGTTCGTTGACCACGGCCTCGGTGGCCTTGTGCGTCGGCATGGTGATGACCAGGGGCCCGTCGAGGCCCTCGCTGAGGTCCGGCACGGAGAGTTCCATGCAGTTGAGGGCGACGGCGCCGTCGTCGCGCCGCTGCAGCCGTCCCTTGACGACCACGATCAGGTCCTCGGCCAGGACGGAGGCGATCGGCCCGTAGACCTGCCCGAAGAACATCACCTCCACGGAACCGCCGAGGTCCTCGATCTCGGCGCGGGCGTAGGCGTTGCCACTGGCCTTGGCGATGCGCCGGCTCAGCGAGGTGATCATGCCCGCGATGGTAATGATGGCGCCGTCGTGCGGTCCGTCCTCGGCGATGATCGAGGTGATCGACTGGTCGGCATGCTGGCTGAGGAGGCCTTCGAGGCCCTGCAGCGGGTGGTCCGAGACGTAGAGGCCGAGCATGTCCCGTTCGAAGGAGAGTTTGTCCTTTTTCTCCCACTCGGGCAGCTCGGGAATCTCGATGCTCAGCGAGGACTCTGATTCGGTGTCGTCGATGCCCGCGAACAGGTCGAACTGCCCGATGGCCTCGTTGCGCTTGAGCGTGATCACCGAGTCGATGGCTTCTTCGTGGATCATGGCCAGGGCCCGGCGGTGGTGGCCCAGGGAGTCGAAAGCGCCGGCCTTGATCAGCGATTCGATGGTGCGCTTGTTGCAGACCACCGCCGGGACCTTCATCAGGTAATCCTTGAAGGAGGTGTACGCCCCTTCGCGTTCGCGCGCGGCCACCATGGCGTCGACGGCGTTGGCACCGACGTTGCGGATGGCACCCATGCCGAAGCGGATGTCGTTCCCGACCGGGGTGAAGTTGAGCGCCGATTCGTTGACGTCCGGCGGCAGCACCGTGATGCCCATCCGGCGGCACTCGTTGAGGTAAATGGCCGATTTGTCCTTGTCGTCCCCCACGGAGGTCAGCAGTGCGGCCATGTACTCCGGGGCGTAGTGCGCCTTCAGGTACGCGGTCCAGTAGGAGATCACACCGTAGGCCGCCGAGTGCGCCTTGTTGAAGGCGTAGTCGGAGAAGGGCAGCAGGATGTCCCACAGCGTCTTCACGGCGGCCATGGAGTAGCCGTTGTCCTGCATGCCCTGGGAGAAGCCGGCGAACTGCTTGTCCAGTTCCGACTTCTTCTTCTTGCCCATGGCGCGGCGCAGGATGTCGGCCTGGCCCAGGCTGTAGCCGGCGAGCTTCTGCGCCACGGCCATCACCTGCTCCTGGTACACGATCAGCCCGTAGGTGCCGCCGAGGATTTCGGCCAGCGGTTCCTTCAGCTCCGGGTGGATCGGGATGACCTCCTGGATGCCGTTCTTGCGCAGCGCATAGTCCGTGTGCGCGTTGGCGCCCATGGGTCCCGGCCGGTAGAGGGCCAGGACGGCGGAGATGTCTTCGAAGTTGTCAGGCTTCATGAGCTTCAGCAGTGACCGCATGGGGCCGCCGTCGAGCTGGAACACGCCCAGGGTGTCGCCTCGGGCCAGCAGCTCATAGGATGCGGCGTCGTCCAGCTCCAGGGATTCGAGGTCCAGCTCGATCCCGCGGTTCATGGTGATGTTTTCGAGGGCGTCGGAAATGATGGTCAGGTTCCGCAGGCCCAGGAAGTCCATCTTGATCAGGCCGAGGCCCTCGGACGTCGGGTAATCGAACTGCGTGATGACCTGGCCGTCCTGGAACCGGCGCATGATCGGGATGACGTCGATGATGGGGTCCGAGGACATGATCACACCGGCGGCGTGGACGCCCCATTGCCGCTTCAGGCCCTCGATGCCGAGCGCGGTCTCGAAGACCTTCGCGGCTTCGGGGTCCGTGGAGATCAGCTGCCGGAAGTCGCCGGCCTCGCCGTAGCGTTTGGCCTCCGGGTTCTGGATGTCCGCCAGGGGGATGTCCTTGGCCATCACGGCGGGCGGCAGCGCCTTGGTCAGCGTCTCGCCCATGCTGAAGGGATAGCCGAGCACACGGGAGGAGTCCTTGAGGGCCTGCTTGGTCTTGATGGTGCCGTAGGTGACGATCATGGCCACACGCTCGTCACCGTACTTGCGTGTCACGTAGTCGATGACCTCGGAACGGCGCCGGTCATCGAAGTCGACGTCGAAGTCAGGCATGGAGACGCGGTCCGGGTTCAGGAACCGCTCGAAGATCAGGCCGTGGTGCAGCGGGTCGAGGTCGGTGATGCGCATCGCGTACGCCACCATGGAGCCGGCACCCGAACCACGGCCGGGGCCCACGCGGATGCCGTTGTTCTTGGCCCAGTTGATGAAGTCGGCCACCACCAGGAAGTAGCCGGGGAAGCCCATGGACGTGATGACTTCCAGCTCATAGTCGGCCTGCTGGCGGACCTTGTCCGGAATGCCCTTCGGGTAGCGGTAGTGGAGTCCCTTGTCCACTTCCTTGACCAGCCACGACGTCTCGTCCTCACCCTCGGGGCAGGGGAAGCGCGGCATGTAGTTGGCGCCGGTGTTGAACGAGACTTCGCAGCGCTCGGCGATCAGCAGTGTGTTGTCGCAGGCGTCGGGGTGGTCGCGGAACAGCTCGCGCATCTCCTGCGGGGACTTCAGGTAGTAGCCGCTGCCGGAGAAGGCGAACCGTGAGCCGCCGTTGTCGTAGGTCGGTTCCAGCAGGGTGGACCCGGACTGGATGGCCAGCAGGGCCTCGTGCGCCTTGGCGTCGTGTTCGTGGGTGTAGTGAAGGTCGTTGGTGGCCACCAGGGGCAGGTTCAGTTCCTTGGCCAGCCGCAGCAGGTCGCCCGTGACGCGGCGCTCAATGTCCAGGCCGTGGTCCATGAGTTCGCAGAAGTAGTTCTCGGCCCCGAAGATGTCGCGGAACTCGGCTGCGGCCTCCACGGCCTCGCGGTACTGCCCCAGCCTGAGCCGTGTCTGGACTTCGCCGGACGGGCAGCCGGTGGTGGCGATCAGGCCCTCGGAGTACGTGTTGAGCAGTTCCCGGTCCAGGCGGGGCCATTTGCCGAACACCGAGTCCAGGGAGGCAATCGAGGAGGCCCGGAAGAGGTTCCGCATGCCGGCGTTGTTGTAGCTCAGCAGGGTCATGTGGGTGTAGGCGCCACCGCCGGAGATGTCGTCCTTGCGCTGGTTCTCTTCGCCCCAGCGCACCCGGGTCTTATCCGTGCGTGCGGTGCCGGGCGTGACGTAAGCCTCGACGCCGATGATCGGCTTGATGCCCTTGTCCGTGGCCCGTTTCCAGAAGTCGAACGCCCCGAAGAGGTACCCGTGGTCCGTGGTGGCCAGGGCGGGCATGCCCAGCCGTTCGGTCTCATCGAAGAGTTCCCCGAGGCGCGCCGCACCGTCCAACATGGAGTACTCGGTGTGGTTGTGGAGGTGGACGAACGAGTTGTTGCTGGAAGTCACCGACTCATTCTAGTGCCGGGTGCGGACACTTCCGTGCCCGGCACGGCGGCCGGTCACGCCTGGCCTGACTCCAGTACCTCGAGGGCGTACTTGAGGTCTTGCGGGTACTCGCTGGTCACCGTGACCCGCTCCCCCGTCCGGGGGTGGTCGAACGACAGCTGACGGGCGTGCAGCCACTGCCGGGTCAGGCCCAGGGTGGCGGCGAGCCGGGGGTCCGCCCCGTACGTCAGGTCGCCGGCGCAAGGGTGCCGGAGGGCGGAGAAGTGCACCCGGATCTGGTGGGTGCGGCCCGTTTCCAGGTGCACCTCCACCAGGGAGGCCTTGCCGAAAGCTTCGAGCACCTCATAGTGGGTCACCGAGTCGCGGCCGTCTTCAATCACCGCGAAGCGCCAGTCGTGGCCGGGGTGGCGTCCGATCGGGGCGTCGATGGTGCCGGCCAGCGGGTCCGGCAGGCCCTGGACGACGGCGTGGTACACCTTGTCCACGGTGCGCTCCTTGAAGGCCCGCTTGAGCGCCGTGTAGGCGTTCTCGGTTTTGGCGACCACCATCACGCCGGAGGTCCCGACGTCGAGCCGGTGGACGATGCCGGCACGTTCGGGCGAACCGGAGGTGGAGATCCGGTAGCCGGCGCCGGCGAGGCCGCCGACGACCGTCGGCCCCACCCAGCCCGGCGACGGGTGGGCAGCGACCCCAACGGGCTTGTCGACGACGACGAACTCGTCGTCGTCGAGCAGGATTTTCAGGCCTTCCACAACTTCCTCCACGACTTCCAGGGGGTCCCGGCGCTCCGGGACGACGACGTCGAGCCCGACGCCGGCGCTCAGCTTCAGGGACTTGCCCACGGCCTTGCCATGGCTGCTGACATTGCCCTCCGCGATCAGCGCGGCGGCCTGCGACCGGGAGATGCCCATAAGTTTCGCCAGGCCTGCGTCCACCCGGGCTCCGGTAAGTTCTTCGGGCACGGTGAAGTGCCGGGCGGCGTTTTCCGCCGGCACTGCGTCAGACATTGTGGTCCCGGGCAGCCGGCGGGGCGGCTTTTTTGTCCTGGCCGCCGGTCACCCGTGAGCCGTCCAGGGTGATGCCGCGCAGCGTGAGCAGGCAGATGATCACGACGGCGGAGACCACCGCGGAGTCGGCGATGTTGAAGATCGCAAAGTTGGGCAGCTGGATGAAGTCCACCACGTGGCCCATCGCGAAGGAGGGCTCGCGGAACAGGCGGTCAGTCAGGTTGCCCAGCGCCCCGCCAAGCAGGAGGCCCAGCGCCAGGGCCCACCAGGCAGAGCCGAGCTTGCGCAGCTGGAGCAGGATCGCGACGGAGACCGCGGCCATGATGATGGTGAAGACCCAGGTGACGTTCTCGCCGATGGAGAACGCGGCGCCGGAGTTCCGGATGTAGTACCAGTGCAGCAGCGGCGGAAGAACGGGGATCCGCTCCCCCTCGGTCATGGTTTCCGTGACCCAGAGCTTGGTCAGCTGGTCGAACGCGTAGGCGAACACCGCGAACCCGGCGAAAAGGGTGAGCAGCGTCGCCCGCCGCGGCCGGCGCGTCGGCAGTGCTTCCACGGGAGCGGGCTGGGCGGCGTCCGCGGGCTGGGCGGCGTCTGGGGTTGGTGCGTCAGTCATAGTGCTTTCGTTCCGGTGCCGGTGGTGGCTGAGGCGTACCACCGGCGGGCGCTTCCCGCGAGGGAGGCCGGGAGGCGGCGGTTAATGCCAAAAGCCGGTGGCGGAGGAGTCCTCTGCCACCGGCTTTCAGAATACGGGTAAAACGTCCTAGTTGGCTTCGACCTCGGGGGCCGCCACCGAACCACGGGCGTCCAGGTCGCGCAGCTGGCCTTCGATGTAGGCCTTCAGGCGTGAGCGGTAGTCGCGCTCGAAGCCGCGGAGCTGCTCGACCTTGCGTTCCAGCACGGAGCGCTGCTGCTCGAGGGCACCAAGGATCTTGCGGGACTTTTCCTGCGCGTCGTTGACCAGGCTGCTGGCTTCGATCTGCGCTTCGGCGATGATCTTGTCGCGCTGCTGCTCGCCGTCGGAGACGTGCTTGTCGTGCATCTGCTGCGCCATGGCCAGCAGGCCTGCGGCGGACTCGGCGGACGCGGTGGCGGCGACGGGAGCCGGGGCTGCTGCCGGGGCGGGAGCCTTCTCGGCTTCCTTCTTCTTGGCGGCTTCAGCGGCTTCGGCGGCCTTTGCTTCGGCTTCTGCCTTGGCGCGGTCTTCCTTCTCGGCCTTGACGGGTGCAGGCACCTTCTCCACAACGGGAGCGCCAGCGGCGGAGCTGGCGGCCGTGCCGGAACCGGCTTCGGCGAGCTTCTTGCGGAGCTCGTCGTTCTCCTGGTTCAGGCGTCGCAGTTCGACGACGATCTCGTCCAGGAAGTCATCAACTTCGTCCTGGTCGTAGCCCTCGCGGAACTTGGTCGGCTGAAAGCGCTTGTTGACAACGTCTTCTGGCGTCAAAGCCATCTGGTCACCTCGTTGGTCTAGTTAGTCAGTAGGCCTTCCGGCCGTCAAAACTACGGTACCTAAATATGGTCTGGTTCCTCTAATTCAACACCGCAGTGTCAAACCGGAGTTTTTATCTTTTTGGCCGGCGGTCGTGGTCCGCCGGCCGGTCATGTGGCGATCGGCTGCGCGTAGGTGAAGTACCTGGCGATTCCCATGGCCACGGACACGGCCAGGAAGAGCACCAGGAACGCCAGGTCCAGCGAGATTCCGCCGAGCCGCAGCGGCGGGAGGATCCGGCCGAGCAGTTTGAGGGGTTTGTCTGTGACGGAGTAGACAGTGTGGGCGGTGACGAGCGCTACACCGCGCGGACGCCAGCTCCGGGCGAACATCTGAACCCAGTCGAAGATCAGCCGGATGATCAGGGCCACGAAAAACAGCAGCAGCGCGATATAGATGAGTCCGAAAACAATTCCCATGAGTTAGCTCATATCTCCATGATCATTCCGGATACCGCAGTAGCCTGACTGTTTGCCCATCTATTCCACCACGTCTATTCCAACACGGATCCGTCAGCACGGATGCCAGGCAGGTTTCCCTGCCTGGCATCCGAACCGGAATCCCGGACTAGCTTTGGTTGAAGAAGGAGGCCGTCGTTTCGCTGGCCTTCTTGTCGTCGCCAATCACTTCGACGTACGACGGCGAGAGCAGGAACACCTTGTTGGTCACCCGTTCGATGCTGCCGCGCAGGCCGAATACCAGGCCCGCGGAGAAGTCGACCAGGCGCTTGGCGTCGGCTTCGCCCATGTCGGTGACATTCATGATGACGGGGATGCCGTCGCGGAAGCTCTCACCGATGAGTTTGGCATCGTTGTACGACCGGGGGTGGATCGTGGTGATCTGCCGGAGGCCGGTGGTTTCTTCGCGGCTCGCGGCCGCTCGCTTGATCGGTGTCACGGGTGCGCGGTATTCCTCTTCAGCGGCGTAGGGCTCGTCCCGGGGGGCTTCGCGGATGGGGGCCGGGGCGCGGCGCTCCTCGCGGTCGTGCTCCATCGAATCGTCCTCATCCTTGTGCAGTGTGTGATGCTCGGACTCGTAGTGTTCGTCGCCGTCAGCGAGCCCAAGATAGATCATTGTCTTGCGCAGAGCGCCAGCCATGGTCGACTCCTAATCGTGTCCGTGTGCGGGCCGCTTAGTGACCTGACAGTACTGGAGTCACTGACCTGAATCACTTCATTGGAATCCCCGCCATTACCTTCCAATACGTTGAACCTACCCCAACGCCGGGCGCGGACCGAGAATATCGGAGCCAATTCGAAGGTGTGTCGCTCCGAAACGGATGGCGGCCTCGAGGTCCTGGCTCATCCCGGCGGAAATGCCCGTGGCCTGCGGATGGTCGGCGCGGAGCCTGGCGGAGATCCCCGCGAGTTTTTCGAATGCGGCGTCCGGGGCGGCGCCCAGCGGCGCGACGGCCATCACGCCGGCCAGCCGCAGCCCGGCGGCCGAGGCCACCAGTCCGGCCAGCGCCGGGACGTCCGCAGGCAGCGCCCCGCCGCGGTGGCCGTCGGCGGCGCCGTCGAGGCTGACCTGGATGTAGCAGTCGAGGTTGGCGCGGCCGGTGCGGTCCTGCTCGGCGAGCACGGCCTTATCCAGCGCGGTGACCAGCTGGGCGCGGTCTACGGAGTGCACGGCGTGGGCGTACTTCACGACGGACTTAGCCTTGTTGCTCTGCAGCTGGCCGATGAAGTGCCAGCGCAGCGGCAACTCGTGCAGGCGGGCGGCTTTCCCGGCGGCTTCCTGGTCGCGGTTTTCCCCCACGTCGGTAACGCCGAGCGCCGCCAGCCGGGCGACGTCGTCGGCCGGGTGGAACTTGGTGACAACAATCAGTTGGGGCGCAGGGCCCGGCCGCCCGGCGCCGGCTACCGCCGCGTCGATCCTCTGCCTGACAGCCTCAAGCTTTCCGCGCAGCTCGGCGAGCCGCGGGTCGCCGTTCGCGGCGGGCGCGGTCACGTCGTTGCTCCCGTTGCCGCGGGCGCAGTCCAGACCAGCCCGGCGAACCGGCCCGTCTGGTTGTTGCGACGGTAGGAGTACAGGTCCGCGTCCTCCAGCGTGCAGCCGCCGGAGTATTCGACGCTCACTCCCGCTGCCTCCAGCTGGCTGCGCACCCCTGCGGGCAGGTCCAGGCCGGGCGTGCCCTGGGAGGTGGTGCACCAGGCGTCCGGGACAACGGCCGCGACGTCAGCGCGCATCCCCTCCGGAACCTCGTAGCACTTGCCGCAGATGGACGGGCCGATCCAGGCGCTGATGCCCGTGGCTCCCAGCGCCTGCATCTGCGCCACCGCCGCGGGCACAACCCCGTTAGCCAGGCCGGGCCTGCCAGCATGGACAACACCGAGCACCGGGGCGCCGGCAGCGCCCTCCCCCGCGAGCACGATCGGTACGCAGTCCGCCACCATAACGGCCATTGGCTGGCCGGTGGAGACCATGGCGTCGGCGGTCGGCGCCGGACCCTTGCCGGACTCCGGTGCAGGCTGCCCGGCCGGCAGGACCGCCACCTCGCGGCCATGGACCTGGTTCATGTACTGGAAGGTGCGGGAGCCCAGGCCCGCGGCCTGCTCAAGTGCCCTGCGGCGCTGATGCACCGCCTCGGGGCCATCCCCGACATGGAGCGCCAGATTGCCTGCTCCCACGTCAGTAAACGCCACCCAGACGCCGGGCCGTACCTCCGCTTGCCATGAGAACACTTAGTGCACCATCCCTGTGGGAGACGGAATCATCATAAAAGCCATACCAAACACCGTAACCCTAGAAAGCACCATGGCACTGCCGGAGGCAGTGCCATGGTGCTGATTGCTGCTTGCTGAATGCAGGCCCGGGACTACTTCAGGAAGTCGGGCACATCCAGGTCGTCCGAGTGGCGGCCGGAGAGGTCCGGCTCGACCACGGAAGGCAGGTCGAGGTCGAACCCGGAGTCCGCCGGAACAGCGGAGGGCCGCTGCTGGCCCCAGTTGCTCAGTCCGGAGGCGCCGACGCCGGCGTGCATGGGCTGCGCCGGTGCCGAAGCGGGTGCCTGGGCGGGTGCCGGGGCAGCTGCCACCGGACGCGCCGGAGCAGGCTGCGACTGGTCCATGGACGGCGACGTGGCCTTGACGTCGTCGAAGCCTGCGGCGATCACGGTCACGCGGGCCTCGTCACCCAGGGCGTCGTCGATCACGGCGCCGAAGATGATGTTGGCCTCCGGGTGTGCCACTTCCTGCACCAGGCGGGCGGCTTCGTTGATTTCGAACAGGCCGAGGTCCGAGCCACCCTGGATGGAGAGCAGGACGCCGTGGGCGCCATCGATGGACGCTTCGAGCAGCGGCGAGGCGATGGCCAGTTCCGCGGCTTTGACCGCGCGGTCTTCGCCGCGGGCCGAGCCGATGCCCATGAGGGCGGAACCTGCACCCTGCATCACGGACTTGACGTCGGCGAAGTCGAGGTTGATCAGGCCGGGGGTGGTGATCAGATCGGTGATGCCCTGAACGCCGGAGAGCAGGACCTGGTCGGCGGAGCGGAAAGCATCCAGTACCGATACGTTGCGGTCGCTGATGGACAGCAGCCGGTCGTTCGGGATGACGATCAGGGTGTCGACCTCGTCGCGCAGGGCGTCGATGCCGGCTTCGGCGGAGCCGGCGCGGCGGCGTCCTTCGAAGGTGAACGGGCGGGTGACGACGCCGATGGTCAGGGCGCCGAGGGAGCGCGCGATGCGGGCCACGACGGGCGCGCCGCCGGTGCCGGTGCCGCCGCCCTCGCCTGCGGTCACGAAGACCATGTCTGCGCCCCGGATGACCTCTTCGATTTCGTCGGCGTGGTCCTCGGCAGCCTGCCGGCCAACCTCAGGATTCGCACCGGCTCCCAGGCCGCGGGTCAGCTCACGTCCGACGTCGAGCTTGACGTCGGCATCGCTCATCAGCAGCGCCTGCGCGTCGGTGTTGATGGCGATGAATTCGACGCCGCGAAGACCGACCTCGATCATTCGGTTGACTGCGTTCACGCCACCGCCGCCGATGCCGACGACCTTGATGACGGCCAAGTAATTCTGCGGAGCTGCCACGTTACGTGTCCCTTGTTCGTGTTCTATTGCGAAAACTGATGGAGTTGGGCTTGAGACCTGAACCTTAACCTTCGAGTTGAAGGTTAGAGTTATGTCAAGTAACTCTTGTTGTGACGCTATTTCCTATGCCGAGGACATTCAATAACCGGCTCCGCGTGTCGCGGGAATACCCGGTAAATGCCGCTCTGTTTCTGCTGCCGTACTTGTTTGCCGCCCTGCGGGGCGGACCATGTTCCGGCCCGGCACCTTTTGCACTATCGCCCGTGCAGGGCCGAATGTAAGGAATCGCCGGCTACCGGGTTACCGGGTGCCTGGGCACGCTGACGTCATAGATCGCCACGGGGTTTTTCGGATCTGCCGGGACCTTGAGCAGTGCCGCCAGCACCCGCGCCTTCAGTTCCTTGTCCCCCGCGTTGCCCCACACAATCGTCTGCCCGTCCACGAGCTTGAGCTCGACGGCGTCGGCGGACTTCGCGGAGGCGTCGGAGAGCCGGGCCAGGACATCCGGCGGCAGGGCCCCCAGGACGGCCGTGATGGCGTGGAAGAGATCCTTGGCCAAAGCGCCGCGGCCGGCGTCGATGACCGGAAGCTTCACCGTACCGGGGTCCTTGGTGGTGCTGAGCTGGATGCCGTCAACATCGACCAGCTGGTAGGCATCCCCCTTCTTGACCAGCGCCACGGGAACTCGCTCGGTAATCCGGACCTGAAGTGTGTAGGGCGGCCGGGCCTGCGTGGTGACGGCCTTGACCTGCACGAGCGGACGCAGCAGCGCGGTGACCTCGTCGTCGCTGATCTGTGTCAGGGGTTTCCCCTGCAGCGGCGCCAGGGCGGCCGTGACCTTTTGGGTGGTCAGCATCCGGTTGCCTTCGACAGTCACGGTGCGCACGGCGAGCCACGGCGAATACAGGGCCGCCGCCACGATTGCGGCGACCAGGAGGGCCACCACGCCGACGGTGGTGAGCACAATCCGGCGCCGCCGCTTGGCCCTCGGTTCCGGGAACGCCAGCACATTGCCGCGCTGCGGTCCCGGAGTGTTCCCGCCACCGTTGCCGGTGGCCGCCACGTCCGGTCCTGCTTTCGAGGCGGAGATGACGTCATCGTGTCCCGTGTGGGGCCCTCCGGTGTCCGGTCCCCGCTGGCCTGAGGGGTAGCCGGGCCGCCGCGAACTAGTCACCCGGTGCCTCCGCCGTGAGGGCCTCGACAATACGCGGGCCATACGCGGTGACGTCGCCGGCGCCGGCTGTGAGGATGATGTCCCCCGGCGCTGCGGCGTTGACGACGGCGGAGACCGCATCCGTGCCGGCAACGAGCCGGCCGCCGGCGCTGAGGTGATCGGCAATCAGCTGGCTGGTCACTCCGGGAATGGGATCTTCGCGGGCGGGGTAGATGTCCAGGACCAGCGCGGTGTCGGCGGCATTGAGTGCTTCCGCGAATTCGTGCGCGAACTCCCTGGTCCGGGAGAACAGGTGGGGCTGGAAGAGCACGTGCACCCGGTGTTCGCCGGCCACGGAGCGTGCCGCGGCGAGGGCTGCCCGCACCTCGGTGGGATGGTGGGCGTAGTCGTCGTAGACACGGATGCCGCGCCCGCTGCCTTTGTATTCAAAGCGGCGCGAGGCGCCGGAGAAAGTGGCCAGCGCGCCGGCGGCGGCAGCCGGGGCGATGCCCAGCTCAAGCGCCACGGCGAAGGCGGCGGCGGCGTTCAGCGCGTTGTGTCGGCCAGGCACCTGGAGGTCGACGGCGAAGCTTCCGGCTGGTGTGGAGATCCGGACGTCGCCCGGGCCGCCGTCGTGCAGGAGCACGTCCGCATCCGGCGCGGTCCCGTAGAGGACCACGCGGGTGGTGCCCCGCTCCCGGGTGCGCAGCGCCAGGGCACGGGCGCCGGCGTCGTCGGCGCAGGCCACCAGCAGCCCGTCGGCGGGCAGCAGCTCCGTGAAGCGGTCAAAGGAGGCATAGACGGCCTCGGCGGTGCCGTAGTGGTCCAGGTGGTCCGGTTCGACGTTGGTGACCACGGCGATCTGCGGGCGGTAGTTGAGGAAGGAGCCGTCCGATTCGTCGGCCTCGGCGATGAACACCGGGGACGTACCGGACGCGGCGTTGACGCCGAGCGCCGGGACGTTGGCGCCGATAGCGAAGGACGGATCCAGTCCGGCGCCCTGCAGGAGCACCGTGATCATCGAGGTCGTGGTCGATTTCCCGTGGGTGCCGGCCACTGTGACGGCCGTGTCCTGCGCCATCGTGGCGGCCAGCGCCTCCGAGCGGTGCAGCACCGGGAGCCCGGCGTCGCGGGCCGCGGCGAGTTCGGGGTTATCCGGGCGGATGGCCGAGCCGGCGACCACCGTCTGCGCGTCGCCCAGGTGCGCCGCGTCGTACCCGACGGCAATCCGTGCCCCGGCCGCGGCGAGTTCGCCCATCACCGGGAGGTCTTTGGCATCCGAGCCGCTGACCGGCACACCGCGGGCCACCATAATGCGGGCCACGGCGGACATGCCGACGCCGCCGATGCCGATGAAGTGCACACGTCCCAGCGAGTCCTGGGTGTGCGCCGTCGGCGGGGTGCCGTTCTGGGCCTGGGTCATTGCTGTACCGCTTCCTGCCTGCTGTTCAGTGCTGCTTCGTGTTCAGTGGTGCTGGTGTTCGTGTTCGTGTTCAGTGTTCGTGTTCAGTCCCGGCCGTTCCCGGTGAGGTCCGGGGCGTGGAGCGGGCCGCGTCGAGGACCAGGGCCGCCATCCGTTTGTCGGCGTCCCGGACACCGAGCTTCTCTGCGGCCGCGGCCATTCCGGCGAGCCGGGCGCCGTCGCGCAGGAGGGGGATGATGTGTTCGCCGATCCACGTGGCGTCGAAGCCGCTGTCCTCGACCAGGAGGGCGGCGCCGGCGTCCACCAGCCCGGCGGCGTTCAGCGCCTGCTCGCCGTTGCCGATCGGGAGCGGGACGAAGACGGCGGGAACGCCAACGGCGGCGACCTCGCAGACGGTGGCGGCGCCGGCGCGGGCCAGCAGCAGGTCCGCGGCCGCGTATACCAGTTCCATACCGTCCACGTACTCGACCTGGCGGTAGCCGGGTGCGGCCAACGGCCTGCCCTCGGCGTCGTGGACGGTCTTGCCGCGGCCGGTGATGTGCAGCGTCTGGATCCCGGCGTCGGCCAGGGCGGAGACGGACGCGGCGATGGCGCGGTTAATGCTTTGCGCGCCGGATGACCCGCCGGTGACGATCAGTGTGGGCTTGTGCTGGTCCAGTCCGAGGGCGGTGCGTGCGGCCTCACGGGCGGCGGTGCGGTCCAGGCCGGAGATCTCCCGCCGCATCGGCATCCCGACGTGCCGTGCCCCGGGGATCCTGGTCGCGGCGAAGGCCACGGCCACGTGGTGGCTGAGCCGGGCGCCGACGCGGTTCGCGAGGCCTGCCCGGGTGTTCGCCTCGTGCACCACGATCGGGATGCGGCGGCGCCGGGCGGCCAGGTACATCGGGGTGCAGACGTAGCCGCCCACCCCGACCAGGACATCCGCGCGGGCGTCGTCGAGGATGACCCCGGCCTGCCGGACGGCACCGGCAAGTTTTCCGGGCAGTCGCAGCAGTTCCATCGATGGTTTACGTGGGAAGGGGACCCTGCTGATGGTGGCCAGTTCCAGCCCTGCGGCCGGCACAAGCCGGGCTTCCATCCCGCCGGGGGTGCCGACGGCCAGGAGCTGGGCCTCGGGCCGGACCTCCCGGATGGCTCCCGCGATGGCGAGCAGCGGGCTGATATGCCCGGCGGTACCGCCGCCGGCGAGGACGACTGACAGGGACGAATCGGTCTTCATGGGAGGCTAGGTACGCTTTCGTGCGGGGTTCTTAGTGGCGGGGTTCCGGGTTCCGGACGCCGGGCCCGGGCTACGGGGTTTAGCCGGGGCCTTTGGGGCCGGTTGCTTGGCGGCCCGTCGGGAGGCGGCCTGCTTGCGCAGAACCGTGGCGAAACCGGCCGGCCCGAACTTGATCAGCTTTTTCGGTTGCATGGTCGGAGCCATCTGGGCGCGGGCCAGGGATAACACTACGCCGATGGCGCACAGGGACATGAGCAGCGCCGAGCCGCCGTAGGAGATAAACGGCAGGGGCACCCCGATCACGGGCAGCAGGCCAGTGACAACGGCCATGTTGACGGTGGCCTGGCCGAGCAGCCACACCATGATCGTTCCGGCGAGGACGCGGTGGAAGAGGTCCTGCTGGGCCACAACGACCCGGTAGATCGCGGTGCCCAGGACGGCGAACAGGGCCAGGACGACGATGGTGCCGATGAGGCCGAGCTCCTCGCCGATGATCGCGAAGATGAAGTCGTTGTGGGCTTCCGGGATCCAGCTGTATTTCTGCCGGCTTTGGCCCAGCCCGACTCCGAACCAGCCTCCGGAGGCGAGGCCGTAGAGTCCGTTGGTGGACTGGTAGTTCAGGTCGGAGCCGTCGGCACAGGTCTGTCCGGTCCAGGACAGGATGCGGCACATGCGGTTGGGGCTCGTGACGGCCAGGATGGCTGTTCCGATCGACAGGGCGGCTCCGGCGATGGCGAACAGGTAGAGGCGGACCCCGGCGAAAAACAGCCCGGCGGCCATGATGATCATGACGATCATCGCAGTGCCGAGGTCGTTACCGGCGAGGATGAGGCCCAGGATGGCGGCGGCGCCGGGGAAGACCACCGGGACCAGGACGTGCCGCCATTCGCTGAGGTATCGGGCCTTGCGGTTGAGCACGGTGGCCATCCAGAGGGCCAGCGCGAGCTTGGCCGCCTCGGAGGGCTGGAACGTGAAGGGGCCGACGTCGATCCAGTTCTGGTTGCCGAGGGTGCTGCGCCCGACCAGGAGGACGAGTCCAAGCAGGATGACGGCCAGGATCATGGCCGGCCACGCGACGCGCTTAAGCCACACCACGTTCACCCGTGAGAGCACCAGCATCACGAAGACGCCGATGGCCGCGAAGAGTCCCTGTTTGAGGGCGGCCGAGTACGGCGACTCCCCCGCGGCGATGGCTTCCACGCTCGAGGCGGAGAGCACCATCATGATGCCGATGGCGGTGAGCGCGAGGGTGGACCCGAGAATGAGGTAATACGTAGACCCGTTGCGGGACGTGCCGGTGCCTTCCAAGGCCGCCCAGAAGCGGCGGTGCCAGCCCAGGACGCGGGCGACGGGTGCTGTTCCCCCGGCCGTTTGGCCGGTGCTCCGGCCTGCTGGCGTGCGAATTGCGTTAGCGGCTTTGTTAGCGGCTGCTTTTTTGCCTGCTGCTGATGCGCCTGCGGCGGGCGGCGCCGCAGCGGGACGGGTGGGCGTGCTGACCATTGCTACTCCTCGGTGGTCTGAGCCTGCCCTTCCACGAGCTCGCGGACAGCTTCGATGAAGGCGTCGCCACGGTGAGCATAGGAAGAGAACTGATCCATGGATGCAGCCGCCGGGGCCAGGAGCACAGTGTCCCCCGAGGTGGCCAGCTGTGCTGCCGAGGCAACGGCCCGTGCCATTACAGTCTCGCCAAAAATCGGCGAGGGGCCTGCGTCGGCGTGGGCAGTTTCGGCAGTCTGCACGTCTTCAGTGTCGCCCTTTGCCTGGCCGATCACGGGGACATCGGGCGCGTGTCGCTGGAGCGAGGCCAGGAGTCCGGCAGAGTCCGCACCGATCAGCACCACGGCCTTGAGCCTGCTGGCGTTCTCGCGGACCAGTGAGTCGTAATTCACGCCCTTGGACAGGCCGCCGGCGATCCACACCACGTTCTGGAACGCGGCGAGAGACGCTGCGGCGGCGTGCGGGTTGGTGGCCTTGGAGTCGTTTATCCAGAGCACGCCTTCGTGGCGGGCCACCGGCTGGATCCGGTGGTCCCCCGGCAGATAGTCCTGCAGTCCCCGGCGCACGGCGGAGGGCTCAACGCCGTACGCGCGCACCAGGGCAGCCGCGGCGAGGGCGTTGGCCACCATGTGCCGGGGCGCCACCGGGCCAAGGTCGGAGACGGCGGCCAGTTCGGCGGCGCTGTCCTTGCGCTCCGGGATGAATGCCCGGTCCACAAGCAGTCCCTCAACGACCCCCACCATGCTGATGGCGGGGGTAACGGTGGTGAAGCCCACGGCGCGGCAGCCCTCCACGACGTCGGCGTTCTCGACCATACGTTCGGTTTCGATCTGCTCGGCGTTGTAGATACACGCCTTCTGTGTCCGCTCGTAGACCTTGGCTTTGTCCGCCAGGTACGAGTCGTACGATCCGTGCCAGTCCACGTGGTCTTCGGCGATGTTCAGGCACACGCTGGCGACCGGGGACACCGAGTGGCTCCAGTGCAGCTGGAAGCTGGAGAGTTCGACGGCGAAGACGTCGTACTCCACCGGGTCACGGAGCGCATCAAGGATGGGGGTCCCGACGTTGCCGACGGCGATGGCCTTGAGTCCGGCGGCCTGCAGCATCGCTTCGGTCAGCCCGACGGTGGTGGTTTTGCCGTTGGTGCCGGTGATGGTGATCCAGTCGGCCGTCTTGCGCCCTGCGCGTTCGCGCACGCGCCAGGCGAGTTCGACGTCGCCCCATACGGGGATGTGCGCCCGCGCGGCGGCGGCGAGCAGCGCCTGGTCGGGCCGCCAGCCCGGGGAGGTGACAATGAGTTCGGGTTTCTGGCCGTCCACGGTGGGTACGGCGTTGACGGCGTCGGCTCCGAGGAGCACGCCGGCCGCGCCGACAATCGTCAGGGTGTCGGCCTGGGCGCGCGCTGTGGCGCCGTCGGCGGCGTCCACTACCACCACGCGGGCACCGAGTTCGATCAGGGTGTCGGCGGCGGCGAAACCGGAGATGCCGATTCCGGTGACCACCACACGGAGCCCGGACCAGTCCGCGTCCCAGCTGGTCAGGCCCTCGAGCCGGGGCGAGGTTGCCAGCGGTTCGGGGATCACACCGCTCACAGGAGCACCACCCATTCGGCGTAGAAGATGCCGAGGCCGGCCGCGACGAACAGGCCACAGAGGATCCAGAACCGGACCACGACGGTGACTTCCGCCCAGCCCTTGAGCTCAAAGTGGTGCTGCAGCGGGGCCATCTTGAAGAAGCGCTTGCCCTTGGTGACCTTGAAGTAGCCGACCTGGATGATGACCGACAGGGTGATCATCACGAAGAGGCCGCCGATGAAGGCAAGGAGCAGTTCGGTCCGGGACAGGATCGCGAAGCCGGCCACGGCGCCGCCGATCGCCAGCGAGCCGGTGTCCCCCATAAAGATCTTCGCCGGCGAGGTGTTCCACCAGAGGAACCCAACCAGGGCGGCGCTGACGATGGCGGCAAGCAGGGCGAGGTCCAGCGGGTCCCGGACGGTGTAACAGCCGGCGCCGGCCTGCCGCGGTGAGCCGCAGGACTGGTTGCTCTGCCAGATCCCGATGAGGGTGTAGGCGCCGAAGACCATCACGGAGGCACCGGCGGCAAGGCCGTCCAGGCCGTCCGTGAGGTTCACGCCGTTGGTGGCCGCGGTGACGATCAGGTTGGACCACAGCACAAAAAGGATGGCGCCCACAACCGTGCCGCCGAAGGCGAGGTTCAGCCACGGGATGTCACGGACCAGGGAGATCTGGTAGGACGCCGGGGTGACCTTGTTCTCGTCCGGGAAGTTCAGGGCCAGGACGGCGAAGATGATGCCGACGGCGGCCTGAAGGATCAGTTTGGCCTTGGCGTTGAGGCCCAGGCTGCGCTGCGCGGAGATCTTGATGAAGTCGTCCAGGAACCCGACAAGGCCCATGCCGACCATAAGGAAGAGCAGCAGCAACGCGGAGGCGGACGGGCCCGGCGAGCGGGGGTTCATCATCCACATCACGAGGTGCGTCAGCCCGTAGCTGACCAGCACGGCCACCACGACGACGGTGCCGCCCATGGTCGGCGTGCCGCGCTTGGTGTGGTGGGAGGTGGGCCCGTCATCGCGGATGAACTGGCCGTAACTCTTGCGGACCAGGAACCGGATAAACAGCGGGGTGCCCAGGAAGGAAAGCAGCAGGGCCAGTCCGGCGCCCATCAGCAGTGCGATCACAGCAGTGCGCTCCCTTCAGTGGCGGTTCCGGGTAATGCTATCCGATCGCCCAAATGGCGCAGCCCGATGCTGTTGGAGGATTTGAAGAGGACCAGGTCGCCGGGCTCGAGCTCGGCGCGCAGGATGTCATAGGCCTCATCGACGTTTTCGGCGAACAGGCACTCGTCGCCCCAGGATCCTTCGTTGACCGCGGAGACGTAGAGCGCCCGGGCCTCGCGTCCGATGACGAGCAGTCGGGAAATGTTGAGCCTGACCACCTGGGTGCCGACGGCGGTGTGCTCGCGGATGGAGTCCTCGCCGAGTTCCAGCATGGCCCCGAGCACAGCCCAGGTGCGCCGGCCGCGGCCGAGGTCCGCGAGGGTCCGCAGGGCTGCGCGCATGGACTCCGGGTTGGCGTTGTAGGCGTCGTTGATGATGGTCACGCCGTCGGCCCGTTCGGTGCGTTCCATCCGCCAGCGGCTGGCGGCGGTCTGCGCGCTGAGCGACGCGGCGATGCCGGTACCGGGAATGCCGGCGGCGTGGGCGGCGCCGGCAGCGGCCAGAAGGTTGCCCACATGGTGTGCACCGATCAGTTTGGCCGACACGTGGTGGCGCTCGGTGCTGCCGGGCAGCTGCAGCTCGAATTCGGGGTTGCCTTGGGCGTTCAGCTCGACGTCGTCGGCCAGGACCAGCGCATTCTGGCCGCTGCCGGTGCGCTGGGCGGAGAAGCCGAGGACCGTTGCGGAGGTCCGTGATGCCATGGCGGCCACGCGCGGATCGTCGAGGTTCAGGACGGCCGTGCCGTCCGTGGGCAGTGCTTCGACCAGTTCGCCCTTGGCCTTGGCGATGTTTTCGACCCCACCGAACTCGCCGGCATGGGCTGTTCCGACGGCCAGGACGACGCCGATCTCCGGGCGGACCATGTCCGCGAGGTAGCGGATGTGGCCGATGCCGGTGGCGCCCATCTCGATGACCAGGAACCGGGTCTCGTAGCCGGCGCTGAAGACGGTCAGCGGGACCCCGACCTCGCCGTTGTAGGAACCCTGTGGGGCCACGGTGGTGCCGTAACCGGAAAGAATCCCTGCCAGCAGGTCCTTGGTGGTCGTTTTGCCGGCGGAACCGGTGATGCCGATGACGGTGAAGGCCTCATTGCCGGCGGCGCAGTGCGCCCGGATCCGGCGGACGGCTTCGGCGGCGAGGGCGCCCATGGCCAGGACGGAGTCCTCGACGACGACGGCCGGGTACGTGGACCCGTCCGGGGCGGCGACGTCGCGCTCGACGAGTGCCAGCACAGCTCCGCGTTCAAAGGCGGCCGCCACGAAATCGTGCCCGTCTGCGGTTTCTCCGGGTTTGGCCACGTAGAGGGAGCCTGCCGTGGCTTCGCGGGAGTCGGTCACCACGGAGCCGGGGGTGATGCCCGGTTCCGCGGCCAGCCGGCCGTTGGTAATTTCGGCGATTTCAGCCGCAGTAAATGCAATCATCTCGGTTTAGGACTCTATCCGCTGGTCATCGAGAACGGTGAATCCTCGTGCTGTCAAGGCGGAGCGGAGCTCCACCCGGTCATCGAGCGCCAGGTTGACGCCCTTGACCTCCTGCCAGACCTCGTGGCCGCGGCCGGCAACCAGGATGGTGTCGCGCGAGTCCGCCAGTTCCACGGCCTTGCGGATGGCGGCGTCGCGCGGGAACACTTCCAGGACGGTGCAGGCAAGGCCTTCGCGGGCCTGGGCCTCGAGGGCTCCGGCGAGCACGTCAGCGCGGATGGCGGCGGCGTCCTCGTCGTGTGGGTCGTCGTCGCTGACAATCACGGTGTCGGCCAGGCGGGCGGCGATGGCGCCCATGGCCGGCCGTTTGCTTTGGTCGCGCTGGCCGGTCGCGCCAAAGACGATGATGACCTTGGAACCCGGCTCCGGGGAGCGCACGGCTTCCAGGGCACGGGCGAGGGCGTCCGGGTTGTGCGCGAAGTCGACGACGGCGGCCGGCTCCGTTGCCACGAGCTGCATCCGGCCGGGCACGGCGACGGTGAACGGGTCGGCGCTGTCCAGAGCGGTCTGCACCTCGGCCGGGGAGGTACCGCCGGCGATGACCATGGCCATGGCGAGGGCCGCATTGGCGACGTTGAAGCTTCCCGGCAGCCCGGTGTGGACCCGGAGCTCGGTGCCGTCGCGGTGCCGCAGCCCGAAGTCGGTGCCCAGGCCGCGCGGACGGGGATCAACGACGGTCCAGTCCGCCGCCGGACCGCCGGCGTCCGTGGCGAGGGTGCTGACGGGGATGCCGGCGCCGGCGGCAAGCTTCCGGCCCCATTCGTCGTCCACGGTCACGACGGCGGCGCGGGCGCGTCCGGCGGTGAAGAGCTGCGCTTTGGTCCCGAAGTACTCCTCCATGCTCCCGTGCAGGTCCAGGTGGTCCTGGGTGAGGTTGGTGAAGCCGGCCACGTCGAACTCCACGCCGTCGACCCGGTGGAAGGCAATGGCGTGCGAGGAGACCTCCATGGACGCGGCGTCGAGCCCGCGTTCACGCATCAGCGCCAGCAGGGCGTGGACGTCGGTCGACTCGGGGGTGGTGAGGAGGCTGGGGATCGGTTCGCCGCCGGCCAGGATCTCGATGGTTCCGATCAACCCGGTCTTCTTGCCGAGCGCCTGGAGCAGGGAATTGATGAAGTACGTGGTGGTGGTCTTGCCGTTGGTCCCAGTCACCCCGAACAGGGCCGGCGCCGGGGCGTCTGCCGGCCGGCTCCGGTAGATCAGCGCGGAGAGGCGGCCCACCAGGCTCCGCGGCTCCTCGGCGAGCAGGACGGGCACGGAGATGTCGTTGGAGAGAGCCAGCAGGCGCGCGCCGGCGTCGTCCGTCAGGACCGCGGCAGCACCGGCGTCGACGGCGTCCGACACAAAGTCCGCGCCGTGCCGGGCCGCGCCGGGCAGAGCGACGTACAGGTCCCCCGCTTCGACGGTCCGGGAGTTCAGTGAAATTCCGGTGACGGGCACGTCCGCGGAGGCACCCGGGACGACGACGCCGATCCACTCACCGATGGTTTCAAGCGGCACGGCGGCAACCGTCGAGGGCCGGAACGCCGAGGTGGAGTCCTGGCCGGATGGCGCTGGTGCCGCATCGTGGGCATTGGGCTCTGACAAGGGGATCTCCGTTGCGGTGCTGGGCAGCATGCGCCGCGCGCGGAGGATTGCCCCGCACGCAGGCCCGGCTGCGTGGAACTGGTGGGTGTTGCTGACTCGTGAAGCTGGGTGCTACTTGGCGTACTGCGGGAGCCTGACCGGCTTACCGGTGGACGGCTCAACGTTGTAGGTGCGCAGCGTCTGGCTCATCACCGAACGGAACACGGGCCCCTGGGTGATGCCGTAGATGCTGCCCTTGGGCCGCTGCAGGACAACTTCAACAATAAACCGCGGATCGTCCATTGGCGCCATCCCGATCAGGGAGGCCGTGTAGCCGCAGAATCCGGACTTGCCGTCATCACACGGGGATTCGGACGTACCCGTCTTGGCGCCCACGCGGTAGCCGTCGATTGCGGCGTCCTTGATCTCGCCCTCGGTGACGGCGCTTTCGAGGATGTCGCGGACCTGCTTGGCGGTGCTCTTGGAAACCACCTGCCGGCTGGGCTTCGCCGGGACTTTCTCCACGGTGCCGTCGGGGCTGATGTAGCTGTCGATCAGGCGCGGCTGGAGCATCACGCCGTCGTTGGCGATGCTCTGGTAGGCCCGGACGGTCTGGAGAGTGGACTGGGCGACGCCCTGGCCGAACAGTACGGTGTACTGCTGCCGGCCGTCCCACTGGTCGGCCGGCGTCAGGATGCCCCGGGCCTCGGCCGGGAGCCCGATGTCCGGAGCCTCGCCGATGCCGAACTTCTGCAGCCAGTCGTGCCGCTTTTCCTTGCTGATCCGCTGGCCGACCATCACCGTGCCGGTGTTCATGGAGTAACCCACGATGCCCGCCAGGGTCCGCTTCTCGGTGCCGTGCTCGAACGCGTCGGTGAACGTCTGCCCGTCCACCGTGTAGGTCGGCGGGATGATGAACTTGTCCAGCGGCTTGGCCGTGCCCTCCTCGATGGCCGAGGCGGCGGTGATCATCTTCTCCACCGAGCCCGGCTCGTACGCGGCGGTCACCGACCGGACACCGCGGTCCGCTGCGGCCACCTTGCCGGGATCATTAGGGTCCGGGGCGTTGGTGTCCGCCATCGCGATGATGTTGCCGGTCTTGACGTCGGAAACGACGATGACGCCCCACTCCGCGCTGAGCTGGTCCTTCTGGCTCTGGATGGCCTGCTGGGCGAAGTACTGCAGGTCCGAGTTGAGTGTGAGTTTGATGTCCTTGCCGTTGACGGCCGGGGTGAACTGGTCCACGCCTACCGGGATGCGCAGCCCGTCGGCGCCGATTTCGAACAGCCGCTTGCCGGCGGTGCCCTTGAGCACGTCGTCCTGGGTCTGTTCCAGGCCCGCCTGGCCGGTAGTGCCGTCCTTCAGGAAGCCGACAATCCCGCCGGCCACGGAGCCGTTGGGGTAGACCCTCTTGCTGGTGCCTTCGGTGACGATGCCGGGGATCTGGAGTTTGGAGATCCGGTCCTCGACGTCGGGCCGGATGTCCTTTGCCACGATGTAGTAGCGCTGGGTGCCGGTCAGGGCGGTCTTGAGGTCGTCCTTCTTCATGCCCAGGACGGTGGCGAGTTCCTCGATGCCCTCATCCCGCGTGATCTTCACCACCGTGTCCTTGCCGTCGACTTTGTCCAGCCGCGGGAACGTCTCGGTGTTGGTGTTGACGGTCTGGTCCACCACGACGTTGTAGCGGATCACACTGCTGGCCAGCACGGTGCCGTGGGAGTCGAGGATGCTGCCCCGTTCTGCGGGCAGTTCAATGGGCTTGAGCCGGTTCTTCAGCGCTGCCTCGGCCATGCCGCCGACGTCGAGGCCCTGCACCAGGAACAGCTTGCCGCCCACCACCAGCAGCAGCGTCAGCATAATGCCGAGCCCCAGCCGCAGCCGCCGTGTGGCGCTCGGCGTCTTGCCTGGTCGTGCCTTGCCGGTGTTTTGCGCCACGGGAGTTTCCTTGCTTCTTGCCTTGCTGGTGGTTGGTGCCGCCTGCTATTTAGCCGGGATCTTCTGGGCCGGAGCGGGAATGGTGCCGCCGTAGAGGTCCACGGCCGGTACCCGCACGGCGGGGACCTGGACTGCGGGGATCTTGGCTGCCGGAACCTTGGCTGCGACCTTGGCCGCTGCCTTGGCCACAGTGTCAGCGGGTTTGAGGTTCAGGAGCGGTTCGTTCTCCGTGGCGGAGGGAACCACGTTGACCTGGCCGGCGACGGCGGGGGCCGCGATGACGGCGCCGGGGGCGTCGCTCTTGGCGGCCGGCTTGGCCTTGCCGGACACGGCCAGGGTCGACAAGTCGATTTGGCCCTTGACCGTGGAGGCCACCATCCCGAGCTCGGTGGCTTTGGCCGCCAGGTTCTGCGGGGCGTCAAAGTTCTGCACCTGCTGGGTGAGGTCCTGGTTCTGCTTGGTCAGCGTGGACTGCGTGGCCCGCAGCTCCACCAGCTGGTACTGGGCAGAGGAGACCGAGATGTTCAGGACCAGCACGGCCATCAGGGCGAGGGCCAGGATTCCGAAGCACATCACCACGAACGGCGCCCGGCGCTTGCGCGGGACAGACCGGACGACAGAGAGCGGCGTCCGGGACTTGCGGGCGGGCGCGCCCGGGGTCAGGTCCGGAAGCGCGCGGGCCGTGGCAGCCGTTGAAACGGGGAAGCTGTTGACGGCGGCGGTGCTCATGCGGCTCTCCTGGCTTTGATACGTTCCACGGCCCGCAGCCTGGCGGAGGCGGCGCGTGGGTTTTCTGCGATTTCTGCTGCGGTGGGCACCTCGGTGCCCTTGGTGAGGGTCTTCAGTTCTGCCTTGTGCTCCTCCAGCTCCACCGGGAAGCCGAGGGGCGCGGAGGATTTGGAACCGGCCTGGAAGACGCCCTTGACGATCTTGTCTTCCAGCGAGTGGTAGGACATGACCACCACCCTGCCGCCCATGGCGATCGAGGCGACGGCGGCCGGAATGGCCCGCTCGAGCACCTCGAGTTCCTCGTTGACCTCGATCCGGAGGGCCTGGAAGGTCCGTTTGGCCGGGTGGCCGCCGGTCTTCGCGGCGCCGGCGGGAACGACGGCCCGGATGGTGTCGACCAGTTCGCCGGTGGTGCTGAACGGCTTATCGGCGCGTGCGGCGACGATCCGGTTGGCGATCCGGCCGGCGAACTTTTCCTCGCCCCACTTTCGGATGATCCGGACCAGTTCCTCTTCGCTGTAGTTATTAACGACGTCGGCCGCAGTCTGTCCGCGGCTGGTATCCATCCGCATGTCCAGCGGCGCGTCGAACGAGTAGGCGAAGCCGCGGTCCCGTTCATCGAGCTGCAGCGAGGAGACGCCGAGGTCCATGAGGATGCCGTGAGCTTCCGCGATGCCGAGGTCTTCGAGGACTTCGGGGATCTCGTCGTAGACGGCGTGGACCAGGTCGATCCGGTCGGCGAAGGGCTTGAGCCGCTCCCCTGCCAGGGCGAGGGCTTCCTCGTCACGGTCGATGCCGATCAGGTGCAGGTCCGGGAAGCGCTGCAGCATCGCCTCGGAGTGGCCGCCCATCCCGAGCGTGGCATCAACTGCGATGGGCGTTTCGCCGCGCCGGCGGGCCTCTTCGAATCCGGGTGCCAACAAATTGATGCACCGGTCCTTGAGGACCGGTACATGGCGTTCGGACGTGGGCTTCGCCTGGTTGGAGTCGTCGCTCATGCCTGCGTCCTTTCGTTGGAGGGGTCTCTGCGGTGCTGCGCTTCTTGGTCCAGATCCCCATCCGCGCCTACCCTGCGGCCCGCCTGGCTCCGGGGAAGTGAGCCAGGTGAACTGCCGGATGGGCGGCTGGAGATCTTGAGCAAGAAACGGTGGTGTTGCTGGTGCCGCCGGGGCTTCAGAGAATTCCCGGGATGGCGTCGTCGGTTTCCGAGAAGGCGGTTTCCTTTTCGGCCAGGTACTCGTTCCAAGCCTGGGCGTCCCAGATCTCCGCGCGGGTTCCGGCGCCAATAACGGCCAGTTCCCTGCCGAGACCTGCGTATTCCCGGAGCGCCGGCGGAATCGTCACGCGCCCCTGCTTGTCAGGTACCTCGTCGGAGGCTCCAGAGAGGAAAACGCGGATGTAGTCACGGGCTTGCTTGGAGGAGATTGGAGCCTCCCGCATCTGCTCGTGAACCCGGCCGAATTCCGCCTCACTGAAGACGTAGATGCAGCGTTCCTGGCCCCGTGTGAGAACCAGGCCGCTGGCAAGTTCCTCTCGGAACTTCGCTGGGAGGATGATTCGACCCTTTTCGTCCAGACGTGGCGAATGAGTGCCGAGAAACACGGCCCACCGCCTGTCTGTTGTAGGAAGTCCAACGTCCCCTGTGCTGCCACTACCCTCTTACGTCCTCCACATTACTCCACTTCACTCCCCCGTCAACGACATTCCGGTGTTTTTAGCGCAATTTTGGGCGTGTTGTCGGCGAAACACCCCTGATAAATAAAGGGAAGCGCGAAAAGTGGGGCGCAGTGGAGGGAATATCACCTCCAACTAGGCTTCGGGGCCGCCTCCAGCCCGGCCAACGGAGCCGAAACCAGGCCGCCCGGGGATCGATTGCTCCGTACGTACCCTTTTGGCCCCCCAAAACGGCAGATACGGAGCAGTCGATGGGGGTTAAACGGAAAAGGACCCGCCGAAGCGGGTCCGTGGTTTTCCAGGTGGAAGAGGTGGTGGTGCCAAATGGAGGGGGTTAGCCGCGGGGGGTCAGGACTCGCCGCGGTGCCGTTCCTCCCAGCGGTCCTCGAGGTTGCTCATAAACGAACTGCGCGGCTTGCCCGGCTTGCGTCCGTTACCGGCCTTGGCCTTGCCGCCGGCGCTGCGCATGGTCGCGAAGTAGACGCCTGCGCCCATCACGAGGAACCCAATCACGCCCACGACGATGCTTTGCAGCGAAACGCCCAGCAACAGCAGCAGGATGCCCGCGACGGCGCCGAGGACTCCGATGACCAGATGGCGGGTGGACCAGGAGCGACCCGGATCAGAACCCATCGAGCTGGCGAACTTGGGATCGTCCTCATGCAGCTGCTTCTCAAGTTGCTCAAGCAACTTCTGTTCGTGCTCCGAGAGCGGCATCACGACCTCCTTAAGTCGGCCAACGTCCAGAACTGACGAGGCCCTTGTCCCTTAAACCCTAACGACCGGGAGTGCCGGTTGGTTCCCTGTCCACCGTCATTGGTGAAACGGGGTTCCGCGGTTCCCTGTGAGGTGTTTAGTTGGCATGGCCGGCAACCCGAACATTTGATCCAGTCGTTCGAAATCTATGTATCTCTAAGGATAGATTGTTGCGCCCTGTTCTGAAAGACGCCGGCGGCTCATCCCGCGTCGGGACCGGGATCCAGCAGGCGGGCCGGCAACACCGCCTTGTTGCCGAACTTCCGCGTGACCCTGTCCAGCACCTGTTCGGCTGTTCGCCAGTTGTCGTCCCGGCGGTCCAGGCTAAGTTGCAGCGGCGCCTGGGCTGCCTCTTCAAGTTGCTCGGCCCGGATGCCCACGAGCCGCACCGTCATGGGCCGCTCCCCGATGGACTCGAGGAGCTGAACCGCCACACCGTAAAGCAACTGGGCGCTGTCGATCGGCGTGCTGACGGTCCGGCTGCGCGTGATGGTGGAGAAATCCGCATAGCGCAGCTTCAGGGCTACCGTGCGCGCGTGCATTCCCGCGCTGCGGAGCCGCTCCGCCGTGCGGTGCGAGAGCCTGAGCAGCTCGCGGTGCAGCAGGGCCTCGTCCGCCGTGTCGACGGCGAAGGTTTCTTCCGCTCCGATGCTCTTCTCCAGCCGGACCGGTGTCACGGGCCGCGGGTCGATTCCCCACGACAGCCGGTAGACGTGCTCCCCCGTGGCGCCCAGGATCTTCCGCAGCGACGGCAGGGGCGTGGCAGCGACGTCGGCAACCGTCCGGATCCCCATCCGTGCGAGCACCTCGACTGTTTTGGCCCCGACGCCCCAGAGGGCATTGACCGGCAGGGTATGCAGGTACGGGACCGTCTCATCCGGGCCGATCAGCAGCAGTCCGTCCGGCTTGCAGCGGGTTGAGGCAATCTTGGCAACGAATTTGCTGGCGGCGATCCCCACCGAGGCCGTGATCCCCAGTTCGCCCGCGACCCTGCGGCGGATCAGTTCGCCGATCTCCCTGGGCGGTCCCAGCCGCCGGATGGCGCCGCCGACGTCGAGGAAGGCCTCGTCGACGCTAAGCGGTTCCACGAGGTCGGTGATCGACCCGAAAATGGCCATGATCTGGCCCGAGACTTCGTAGTACAGCTTGTGGCGGGGCTCGATGATGGTGGCTGCCGGGCACATCCGGGCCGCCACCGCCATGGGCATGGCGGACTTGACGCCGAACTTCCGGGCCTCGTACGACGCCGAGAGCACCACCGAGCGCTCCGCGGGGTATCCGACGATCACGGGCCGGCCCTTCAGCTGGGGACGGCTGCGGAGTTCAACGGAGACGAAGAACGCGTCCATGTCCACATGCAGGATGCTGCTGCGCCGCAGCTCGCCCAGCTCCGCCTCGTTATAGGGCTTCACGCCGGGCTGCCCGCCATGACGGCCGTTGCGTCTTTCAGCTTGTTCCGCACTGCCTTTATCCCCACGTCGATCTTCCTCCGGCCCCACGCAACAATCCTATGCGCAGGGACTGACTAAACTGGAGGCTGCATCCAGCGTCAACACCAGGAGGAATGTCCCCGTGAAGGTTATTGGAGAGCGCAGACGCGCCGTGGCGGCCGTGGCGGCCGCCGGCGCTTTGCTGGCCCTGGCCGCGTGCACCCCGGGTCCGGGGGCGACGGCGGCGGCTTCCTCCGCGTCGGCGTCGGCGGCCCAACCCACCGCCGAATCCTCCACGACGGCCCCTCCCAGCCCGTCCGCCGAACCCGGCACCTCCGCCACCGTCGGCGCGCTGGTGGACGGCTTCCCCACGAAGCTGCTGCCGGTGATGCCGGGTGCCCAGGTGGAATCCAGCAGCTTTGACAAAACCGGCGCCCCCGCGACCGTCGCACTGGTCGCCAAGATCAGCGAGCCCGCGGCCGACGTCGTGTCCTTCTATAGCAAGAAACTCGCGGGCCTGGGCTTCAAGGCCGTACCGGGCGGCGCGGTGGGTTCGGTGGCGTCGAGGGATTACCTGCGCGGAACTAACGAAACCGTGAACCTCGCCGTCGTGGAGGCTGCCGGCGTCTCGACCTTCACCATTGGCGCCAACGTCGCCGCTGAGTCCGTCAAGTGAGCCTGGCCGAACAACTCCGGGTTGAGCAGACCGACTTTGTCGCGGCCGTCGCCGGCAAGCTGACCGATTTCCTGACCGAACGTGCCACCCTGATGTCCTCCATTTCCACGGACATCGATCCGCTGATGGGATCGATCTCCAACCTCGTCACCGGCGGCAAACGCCTCCGGGCCCTCATGTGCTACTGGGGCTGGCGGGGAGCCGGCGGCGGGGCAGGTGCCGGCGAGGTGGTCACCGCGGGCTCGGCGCTGGAGCTGTTCCAGGCAGCTGCGCTCATCCACGACGACATCATCGACCGCTCGGACACCCGCCGCGGCGGCCCCAGTGTGCACCGCCGTTTCAGCGAGCTGCACGCGAGCCAGGGCTGGGCGCTGGACCCGGAGCGCTTCGGCCACGCCGCAGCCATTCTCACCGGCGATCTGTGCCTGTCCTTCAGCGAGGAATCGTTCACGGCCATCGGCGACCGGGCAGCGTCCGGCAGCCGGGCCAGGCTCATCTTTGACCTGATGCGCGCCGAGGTTATGGCCGGCCAGTACCTCGACATCCTTGAGGAGGTCGCCGGCCCGCACCGGGACCGCGCCGGCGCTGTCAGCCGCGCCCAGTCGATTATCCGCTTCAAGTCGGCGAAGTATTCCACCGAACACCCACTGGCGCTGGGCGGTGCCCTCGCGGGCGCATCGGACGAGCTGCTGCGGGGCTACTCGGCGTTTGCCCTCCCCCTAGGCGAAGCGTTCCAGCTTCGCGACGACGTCCTGGGCGTCTTCGGGGATCCTGTCACCACCGGCAAGCCGGCCGGCGATGACCTGCGCGAAGGCAAGCGGACGGTGCTGGTCGCCTTCGCCCTGGACCAGGCGGCCCCTGCAGAGTCCGCCTTCATCGATGCCAAGCTGGGCAGCCCGGACCTGACGGCCGGCGACGTCGAGGAAATCCGCCGCATCATCATTGAGTGCGGTGCCCTGCAGGCCACCGAGGTCCTGATCGAACAGTTCGGCGCAGCCGCATTCGATGCCCTCGACCTGCTGCCGCTGGAAGAACTCCCCAAGACGGCCCTCCGGAGGCTCGCCGAAGCCGCTGTCAGCCGGACGGCCTAGTCCGCCCGCAAATCTCCGGATACGGCAAAGGCCGTGCACAGCGCCAGACGCTGAGCACGGCCTTTGTTATGGGCCCAGGGACCGCGCCTACCAGGCCATGGTCTGCGCGCGGCGCCGGATTTCGGTCTTTCGTCCTTCACGCAGGGCATCAATCGGACGCCCGCGCAGGGATTCGTCGGCAGTAAAGAGCCAGACAATGAGTTCCTCATCCGAGTAGCCCGCGTCGGAAAGAACCACGATGGTGCCCTTGAGGCTCTCCACGGCGTGGCCGTCCTGGATAAAAGCTGCCGGCACGGAGCGAATCCGGCGGTCGCCGATCCGCAGGGCCGCCAGCGCACGTTCGTCCAGCAATGCATGAACCTTGGTGATAGAGACATCCAGTTGCTGGGCTACATCGGGCAGGGGCAGCCATTCGCCCACAAGGCTTTCTACAGTACTCACGGATCAAGATTGCCATGCCGGAGAGGATTGCGCCTAGTCAGCCGCGTGCGCTGTACGGGTCCTCTTAACGTTGACCTTAATAAAGGCTACGAAAACAGGCACCTTAATGCCCGACGCCGGGACTCCGTTTGCTCCCGGCGCCCCCGGCCCGGCGCGCGGCCGGGGACGACACACCAAATGGCCGTCGTTGCACAATGTCAAACAGTTCTTGTGCTATTTCGCAATTCGTGAGAGATTCGCTTAGATCACATTTGTAACTGCAGTATCTCCAGTCACACTGGTAACACCAGTAACATCCGGTCAGAGCTGCAGGGTTCGCCGCTGAGAAAGAGGATTTTTTCCCATGACGACGTCACGTTCGCCGAAGCCCAACCCGAGGCCCGGCCTCCCGCTGATCGCGGCGACGACGGCGGCGCTTCCCGCCGTCGTGCTGTCCTCCCTCGCGATCGCCCAGCCGGCCGCGGCCGAATCCCGGCCCCGCGCGATCCCGGCGACTCTCGCAGCGGCCATGAAGGCCCAAGGTGTGGCTGCAGCATCCCAGCCCTCCGCCGTGATCCCTGCGGGTTCCGTGCCGGCCACCATTCCCACGGCGTTCCGCCCGGCGAAGGTTGCCGCCCCGGCGCAGTACACCATCGCCCGCGGAGACACGATCAGCGGTATTGCCCACAAGTTCGGCCTGGACACCCACGCTGTCCTGAAGCTGAACAAGCTGCAGCCCAAGACCGTGATCTACCCGGGCCAGCGGATCAAGCTCTCCGGCTCAGCAAGCGCCACGGCGGCCCCGGCGAAAGCCGCCCCCGCCAAGGCAGCACCGGCCCAGGCCGGCGGCGCGACCTACACAGTCAAGTCCGGTGACACCCTGGGCGCAATCGCGGCCCGCCACGGCGTCAAGCTCTCCGACGTGCTCAGCCGGAACGGGCTGAACATGCGGTCCGTGATCTACCCCGGCCAGAAGATCAAGATCGGCGCCGGTGTGGCCGCACCCGCCGCCCCCCGCCCGGCGGCGCCCAAGCCCGCGGCGGCTCCGGCGGCTTCCGGCTCTTACACCATCAAAGCCGGCGACACCCTCTCCGGCATCGCAGCCCGGCACGGCGTGAAGCTCTCCGCCGTGCTGTCCGCGAACCGGTTGACCATGAGCAGCATCATCTACCCCGGCCACAAACTCGTCATCCCGGGCGCCGGCACAGTCACCGCCGTAAAGCCCTCCTCGAGCCAGCCGCCGGCCACGGTGACTCCGCTTGTTCCGAGCTCGTTCCTGGGCTTCAGCTACCCGGACGCGGTGGTCAGCTCAGCGAACAAGAACAAGGCCCTGCTCAACGCCTCACCGGTGCCCACCCGCGCGCAGATGCAGCAGATCGTCTCCGACACGGCCCGCCGGATGGGTGTGACCCCGTCGCTCGCGCTGGCGTTCGCCTACCAGGAGTCGGGCTTCAACCAGCGCTCGGTCTCCCCGGCGAATGCGATCGGCACCATGCAGGTTATCCCGTCCTCCGGCCAGTGGGCGTCCGAGCTGGTGGGCCGCAAGCTGAACCTGCTGGACCCGTACGACAACGCCACCGCCGGCATCGCCATCATCCGCCAGCTGGTGGCTACCAGCAAGAACCTGGACTACGCCATCGCCGGCTACTACCAGGGTCAGTACTCGGTCAACACCAAGGGCATGTACGAAGACACGAAGGCCTACGTGGCTTCGATTAGGAAGCTGCAGAAGAACTTCAGCTAGAACCGCCAGCATCGCGCGGGGCTGAGACCCCCGGCGCGTAACGATACGGGTCCGGGTTGCATGTCAATCCGGACCCGTTTCCGTGCAGAGCTTAGGATCAAAGGGTGCAGGAATACACATCGGACGCTCTCGTCGGGACCCTGGTGGACAACCGGTACCTGATTCTCTCCAAGCTGGCCCGTGGCGGAATGTCGACGGTTTACCTCGCGACCGACCAGCGGCTGGAGCGGGACGTGGCCCTCAAGGTCCTGCACCCGCACATGGCCGGGGACCCCCAGTTCCTGGACCGGCTGGGCCGCGAAGCCAAGGCCGCCGCCCGGCTCTCCCACCCGCACGTGGTGGGTGTGCTGGACCAGGGCGACGACGGCCCGCTGGCCTACCTGGTGATGGAATACATCAAGGGCCACACCCTGCGCGACGTCCTCAAGGACAAGGGCGCACTGACTCCTCGCCTGGCCCTGGCGCTGATTGACCCGGTAGTGGAAGGGCTCGGGGCTGCCCACGCGGCCGGCCTGATCCACCGCGACGTCAAGCCCGAAAACGTGCTTATTGCCGACGACGGCCGGATCAAGATCGGCGACTTCGGCCTGGCCCGGGCGATCTCGACGTCCACCAGCACAGGCGCCCTGATCGGGACCGTCGCCTACCTCTCCCCCGAGCTCGTTATGGGGCGGCAGGCCGACGCCCGCAGCGACATCTACTCCCTCGGAATCATGCTGTACGAGATGATCACCGGCAAACAGCCGTTCGACGGCGAGGTCCCCATCCAGGTGGCCTACCAGCACGTGAACTCCACGGTCGGTCCGCCGTCGGCCCTGGTGCCCGGGCTGGCCGACGAACTCGGCGAGCTGGTCCAGTGGTGTACGGCGAACGACCCCGACAAGCGTCCCGTGGACGGCAACGCCCTCCTCTTCGAGCTCCGGCATATCCGCACCAACCTCACGGACGCCGAACTGGACCTGCGTCCGCCCGCAGCAGCGCCGCTGCCAGCGGCAGCCGGAGAGTCGCACACCGAGTTCCTGGGCGGCATCCAGCACCCGACCGAGGTCATCGGCCGCGGCAGCAACCCCACCACCGTCCTCTCGGGCCGGCAGCGGCCGGGAGCCTACGGCCCGCTGGCCACGCCGGAGGAGCACGAGTTTGGTGCCTCAGCGGCGGAGGCTGCCGGGGACCTGGCTGTGCCGGCGAGCAAGCGGGCCCAGCGCAAACAGGACCGCGACGAGGAGAAGGCCCGGCAGCGCGCTGCGGCCACTCCCAGCCGCAGCCTGCGGGCGGGCAACCCCCGCCGCCGGGGCCTTGCCTGGGTCCTGGTGCTGGTCCTCGTGGCCATCCTTGCCGCCGGCGCCGGCTGGTTCTTCGGGATGGGCCCCGGATCCCCGGGAACGATCCCCCAGTTGGCCAATAAAACCGTGGCCGAGGCTCAGCAGTTGCTCCGCACCGCGGGATTCGATTCGACCACCCGGGATGTCTTTGACGACACCGTGTCCGCGGGGCTGGTGGTGGGCTCCGAACCGCAGGCCGGAGAGGTGGTCAGGAAGTTTCAGACCATTTCCCTGAACGTTTCCAAAGGCCCCGAACTCTTCCCCCTGCCGCAGCTGACCGGCAAACCGCTCGACGCGGCGAAAACGGCCCTGAATGGTGCCGGGATGTCGCTTGGCCCAGTGACCGAGAGCTTCGACGAAACCGCAGCGGCCGGAACGGTGCTGGCCCAAAAGCCCGCCAAAGGCACGCCCGCCAAGCACGGGACGCCGGTGGCGCTAACGGTGTCCAAGGGGCCGCGGCCCATTCCGGTGCCCGATGTGCGGGGCAAGGACCAGGACGCCGCGGTGGCGGCTGTGGAAGCCGCGGGACTCAAGGCCGTCGTCGCGCCGGAGCCGGTCTTCAGCCGGGACGTGCCCAAGGGCGCCGTGGCCGGCCAGGATCCGGCGAACGGAAACCTCACCAAGGGCGGCTCGGTGACGCTGACAGTTTCCAAGGGCCCCAAGTTCGTGGAGGTTCCGAGCTTCATCGGGAAGCAGGCCACCGAAGCCCGGGACGCGTTGGAGCGGCTCGGCTTCAAGGTTGAGATCAACAACATCCTCGGCGGGTTCTTCGGCACGGTCCGCGCCCAGGACCCCGTGGACACCCGCGTGCCCGAGGGGTCGACGATCACCCTGACGGTGGTCTGAGCCGGCAGGCCGGCTACCCCGCCGGACGCCTTCACCGGCAGAAAAAGCTCCGCCCCGGCTGAAACCAGCCCGGGGCGGAGTTGTCTCTGAGCGTGGTGCCAGCCGGGCTCAGCGCTTGGACGGGATCAGCGCTTAGACAGGGCGCCGGCCACCAGGAACGCCATCTCCAGGGACTGCATGTGGTTCAGGCGCGGGTCGCAGACCGACTCGTAGCGGTCCAGGAACGCGTCCTGGTCGATCGGGTCGGCACCGCCGAGGCACTCGGCCACGTCGTCGCCGGTCATTTCCACGTGCAGGCCACCGGGCACGGTGCCCAGGCCGTGGTGGACTTCGAAGAACCCTCGGACCTCATCGATGACGTCGTCGAAGTTCCGGGTCTTGTAACCGTTGGGCGAGGTCACCGTGTTGCCGTGCATCGGGTCCGTGACCCAGAGGACCTGGGCGCCCGAATCGGTGACGCGCTCGACGATGGCGGGCAGCTTCTCGCGGATATTGCCGGCGCCCATCCGCGTAATGAACGTCAATCGGCCCGGTTCCCGGTTCGGGTCGAGCTTTTCGATAAGGCGGAGCGCATCATCACCGGTGGTCGACGGGCCCAGTTTTACGCCGATCGGGTTGCGGACGCGGGAGAGGAAGTCGACGTGGGCGTGGTCCAGTTCGCGGGTCCGCTCCCCGATCCAGAGGAAGTGCGCCGACGTGTCGTACGGCAGGCCGGTCCGCGAGTCGATCCGGGTCAGGGCACGCTCATAGTCCAGCAGCAGGGCCTCGTGGCTGGCGTAGAACTCCACCCGCTTGAGCGCCTCAAAATCCGCGCCGCAGGAGGACATGAATTTGATGGCCCGATCAATGTCGCGGGCCAGCGACTCGTAACGGGCGTGCGCCGGGTTCTCGGTGAATCCCTTGTTCCACTGGTGCACCAGCCGCAGGTCCGCGAAACCGCCCTGGGTGAACGCCCGGATCAGGTTCAGGGTGGACGCGGACGTGTGGTACGCCTTGAGCATCCGGCTGGCGTCGTGGGCGCGGGACTCCGGGGTGAAGTCATAGCCGTTGACGATGTCGCCGCGGTACGCCGGCAGTGTGACGCCGTCGCGCGTTTCATCGTTCGAGGACCGCGGCTTGGCGAACTGGCCAGCCATGCGGCCCATCTTGATCACGGGCATCGCGGCACCGTAGGTCAGGACCACCGCCATCTGCAGGATGGTCTTGACCCGGGCACTGATCTTGTCAGCCGTGGCGGCCTCAAAGGTCTCCGCGCAATCACCGCCCTGCAGCAGGAACGCCTTGCCCTGCGCGGCCGCGGCGAGCCGTTCACGAAGAATGTCCACCTCGCCGGCGAAGACCAGCGGCGGCAGCACGGAGAGTTCCTTGACCGAGGCGCCAAAGACGTCAGGATCGGACCAAGTGGGCTGCTGCGAGGCGGGCAGCTCCCGCCAGTTGTCCAGCCCCGGATAGTTGGCGGCGCCGCTCTGGGCCGTGCTGGTGAATGCCGTGCTGGTGAAGGGCGAGCCCGTCAGGGCACTGGCAGCCGGCTGGGAGTTGTGCAGGGACGTCGAGGGTGCAGATAGCTCAGTCACCCTCTAAGGATAGTTGTCCCGGCCCCGAACGGCCCGCCCGCCGTCATTGACTGCCGGGCATCCGTCACACAGCCCAGTCACACAGCCCAGTTACGCAGTCCAGTTACGCAGTCCAGTTACGCAGTCCAGTTACGCAGTCCGTTACGCAGTCCCGGGCGCCCCGGGGCCTTCGGGCGCTTCGGGTGCATCCGCTTCCTGCGCGGGACCGGCTTCCGGCGCCCCGCCGGTCTTTCCGGCCAGCCGCAGTTTGACGACGGCGGCGTACTCGTCCACGTATTCCTGGCCGGAGAGCCGCATGAGTTCGTACATGATTTCGTCAGTGACCGACCGCTGGATCAGCCGGTCGTCCTCCATGCCGTAGTAGCGGCTGAAGTCGAGGGGCTCGCCAAAGATCATCCCGATCCGCCGGATGTTCGGCACGCGTTTGCCGATGGGCTGGACCTTGTCGGTGCCGATCATCGCGACCGGAATCACCGGAACCCGGGCCTGCAGCGCGAGCCGGGCCACCCCGACTTTTCCGCGGTACAGGCGGGCGTCCGGGCTGCGCGTTCCCTCGGGGTAGATGCCTAGGAGCGAGCCGTTCTTCAGCACGTCCATGCCGGCGTCCAGGGACCGTGCGGAGGCCGCACCGCCGGACCGGTCCATAGGCAGCTGGTTGGTCAAGCGAAAGAACGCAGCCGTCAGTTTGCCTTTAACGCCCTTGCCCGTGAAGTACTCGGACTTGGCCAGGAACACCACGGGCCGGGGCACCATCAGCGGCATAAAAATGGAGTCGGAAAAGGAGAGGTGGTTGGAGGCCAGGATCGCGGCGCCCTGGGCCGGAACGTTGTCCAGGCCCTTCACCCACGGCCGGAACAACAGCTTCAGGACCGGCCCAAGGACGAACGTCTTCATGAACCAATAAAACACGTGGTGGACCTCTCCGGCAGGCGTCTGGCCGGCCCTTCTGCGGGACCGGCCGGGACTTCAATGACACCCTACTCTAGTGAGTTTTGTCGCGAACAGTGACACGATGGGCACATGAGCGAAAGCAGCACTCCGATGACGCCTGCCGCTTTCACCTACCCCGGCCACGGCGCCAACGCGGCCACCGGCGTGGCGATCTGCCACGGCTTCACGGGCAGCCCCCTGAGTGTGCTGCCCTGGGCCGAGCACCTCGCCGCACAGGGCTTCGCGGTCTCTGTCCCGCTGCTCCCCGGACATGGAACCGACTGGCGCGACCTCGCCCGGCACGGCTGGCAGGACTGGTACGGCGCTTTCGAGGCCGCGTACCTTGACCTGGCCGCCGGCACCCGCTCCTGTTTCGTGGCCGGGCTGTCCATGGGTGGGACCATCGCCCTGCGCACCGCGGCACGGCACCGGGTCGCCGGGGCCGCCGTCGTCAATCCGGGACTGAGCTTCTACGACCGCCGGGTACGGTACATCGGGCTGCTCAAGTACCTCCAGCGCACCACCGTCCCGCTCCAGGAAACGGAGTCGACGGCAGCGAGCACCCAGGATGGCGACTACTCCCTGACGCCCCTGGCGGCCGTCCACCAGTTACGCAAGCTCTTCACCGCAACGCTGCGCGAGCTGCCCGCCGTCGACGCCCCCACCCTGGTGTTCAAGTCCGACGTCGATGCCGTGGTGCCGCCGTCCTCGCTGGCGCTGCTCCGGCAGCGCCTCGGCTCACGGGATCTGACCGTGGTCCCGCTGCCGGCCAGCGGCCACGTTGCCACCCTCGACGTCGATGCCCCCACGATCTTTGAACTGTCCGCCAGCTTCTTCCAGGCGCACGCCGCCGCGCCGGGCGCCCCCACCGCACCCACCCAGCCCCAACTGACGGAGCAGCCATGAGCACAGCCCCCGACCACTCGCCGTTCAGCAGCCCGTTCACGGGTTCCGGCCCCCGGACCGGCGTGGTGGTCTCCCACGGCTTCACGGGCAGCCCGCACGGCGTCCGGGCGTGGGCGGAGTCGCTGGCCGCAGCGGGGTACGCGGTCCGGATGCCGTTGCTGCCCGGGCACGGCACCAGCTGGCAGGAACTTGCCCGGACCCGCTGGCAGGACTGGCATGCCGGGATTGACGCCGCCTACCAGGAACTGGCCGCGGAGTGCGACCACGTGGTGGTCGCGGGCCTTTCGATGGGCGGCGCCCTGGCACTGCGGCTGGCCGCCACGCGCCCGGTTGCCGGTGCCGTGCTGGTGAACCCCGGGCTGGTCATTGACGATCCCCGGGCTCCGCTGGCCGGAATCCTCAAGTTTGTCCTCAAGAGCACCCCGGCCATCGCCAATGACATCCTGATGGCAGGCGTCGATGAAGGGGCCTACCCGCGGACCCCGGTGGCGGCCGCGCACGAGTTGAACAAAATGTTCAAGGACACCGTGCGGCTGCTCCCCCGCATCACCGCCCCGGTCCGGGTCTACCGTTCCACCGTGGACCACGTGGTATCCGACGCGAGCATCGCCGCGCTGCGCCGCGGACTGGGCAACGCCGCGCTGGAGATCATCCCGCTGGAGAACAGCTACCACGTGGCTACCATGGACAACGACGCGCCCCAGATCTTCCGCGGCACGGCCGAGTTCATCCGGTCGGTTGTGGAGGGACACACCCCCGGCGCCCCCAGCGCCAGCCAGAAAGAAACGGCAGATGACTAGACCCGATCCGGATTCCCAGGACTCCAGCGCCAACCAGGACGACGCCGTCTGGCTCGACCTGGTGGCCCGTCTGGAGGCAACGGATTCCGGTGCCGGAGCGCATGGGACGCTGGACCCGCAAGGTCCCGGAGCTCCTGCGGCCCGGACCTTCCGGGACTTCGATCCGCTGGGCCTGGCCGTCCCGCCGGCAGAACCGGTGTCCGGCCGGCCGGACTCCCCCGCTGGCGCCGACGAAGCGGGGGCGGACCGCGGGTCCCTCTCCGGCCCGCGCGACTATGAGCCGGATGACGACGACGGCGCGTTCGTTCCGGAAGAACCGCCGAGCCTGGCCGGAGCCGACCCGCTGACGGTGCTCGCATGGCTCGGCGCGGTGGGCGGCCCGATCGCCCTGCTGCTGTCCGCCATGTTCTGGCGGTCCGCGCCGCTGCTGGCCGTGGTGGGCATGGTGGTGGCCTTCGCGGCGTCGGTGGTTTTCCTGATCATGAAGCTGCCGCAGGAAAAGGACGATCACGACGACGGGGCGCGGGTCTAGCCGGTCCTGCACACAGCCGCATGCCGTGGGGTCCGCGGCAGGGCGCCTAGTTGCGCATCCGGCTGCTGACCCTGGAGAGGTCCGCGGCGCCGATCAGTCCGGCGTTGGGGCCCAGGGCCGCCAGTTCTATCCTTGCCGCGGGGCGGAAGCCGCGGCCGGTCAGGTTCCGCGCGAACGCGCGCCGGGCGGGGGCCACCAGCAGCTCGCCCGCGTCGCAGAGTCCGCCGCCGATGACGAAGGTGCCCGGGTCCAGGGAGGCCGCCAGGTTCGCCAGGCCAAGGCCCAGCCATTCCCCCACATCATCGAGCAGCTCCCGCGCCGTGGGATCCCCGGCCTTGGCCAGTTCGGTGACAATGACCCCGGTGATGAGTGCCGGGTTGCCGTCCACGGCTTTCAGCAGTTCCTGCGCCACCGGAGAGTTCGCCGCGGCCAGTTCCCGGGCCTCCCGGCCCAGGGCGTTGCCGGATGCGTATTGTTCCCAGCAGCCCCGGTTGCCGCATTCGCACCGGTGCCCGCCGGGCATGATGATCTGGTGGCCGAATTCCCCGGCCACCCCAAAGCGTCCCCGTTCCAGCCGGCCGTCCATCACCATGGCGCCACCGATCCCGGTGCCAAGGGTGATGCACACCAGCCGGCTCTCGCCGCGTCCGGCCCCAAAGCGCCACTCGGCCCAGCCTGCGGCATCGGCGTCGTTGGTCAGCAGCACGGGACGGCGCAGCAGCCGCTGCAGGTTCTCCCGGAGGGGTTCGTTGCGCCAGGCCAGGTGGGGGCTGAAGAGCACGGTGGCGCCGTCGAGATCCATCCAGCCGGCCGCTCCGATGCCAACCGATCCGATCCGGTGCCCCTGGCCCAGCTCCGCCACAAGATCAACGATGACCTGTTCGACGGCGCGCGGGTCGCTGCCCGGCGTGGACCGCTTGGCCTGGCTCAGGATGCGTCCCTCGGCGTCCACCACCCCGGCCGCCACCTTGGTTCCGCCGATGTCGATGCCGATGGCGAGGCCCTTGCGGCCGAGCCGGAGATGCCCGCGGAACGGTCCTGCCTCCGGCGTGCCGGCGAAGCGCTGGTTCCTGTGCTGCCAGGCGGCGGTCCTGCGCTGCGGTCGGGGCTGCTGGGCCGGTGTTGGAGTATGCATCGTTCCCTATTCTAGGGCCCGTCCACCCGGTCACGGCCGGGGTCCGGGGACGCCGCCGAGTGGCGGTCCGGAGGCCTTGACCGTAAAGTTACTGGCCAGTAGGTGAAGTGGGACACACCCCTCGGGGCCCGCATACTACTGTTAGTCGTACCCCCTAGCGGGTCAATGGATATCAAAGGAGCTATCGTGCGAGAAATCAGTGTCCCGCCCCTGGTCACCGTCCCCCCGGAAACAAACGTGACGGACCTGGTCCTGCGCCAGGCTGCCAAGGCGTCCAACCCCGCCCTGTTCTCCCGGCTCGACGCCGCGGGCCAGTGGCAGGACATCCGGGCCACCGAGTTCCTGGCCGATGTCTCCCTGCTCGCCAAGGGCCTGATGGCCAGCGGCGTGGGTGCCGGCGACCGGGTGGGCATTATGTCCCGCACCCGCTACGAGTGGTCCCTGGTGGACTTTGCCATCTGGTTTGCCGGCGCCGTCTCGGTTCCGATCTACGAAACATCCTCCCCGTCGCAGGTGGCCTGGAACCTGGGTGACTCCGGTGCCGTCGCCGCGTTTGGCGAATCGGCCCACCACGAGGACATCATCCGGCAGGCCGCCACGTCCGAGGGCCTGACCGGGCTGCGGCACGTCTGGCAGCTTGAGGGGGACGCCCTCGACGAGGTCCGCGCCGCCGGCTCGGCCATTACCGACGCGGAACTCGAAGCCCGGCGCAGCCAGGCGTCCCTGCAGGATCTCGCGACGATTATCTACACCTCCGGGACCACCGGCCGGCCCAAGGGCTGCGAACTGACGCACGGCAACTTCGTGGAACTCTCCGACAACGTGCTGGCCACCTCGCTCGGCCAGACGGTCAATGAGCAGGCCAGGACCATCATGTTCCTGCCCCTGGCCCATGTTTTCGCGCGCTTCATCTCGGTGCTGGCGGTGGCCGCCGGCGTGACGGTCGCGCACACCCCGGACATCAAGAACCTGCTGCCGGACCTGCAGAGCTACAAACCGACCTTTATCCTTGCGGTCCCCCGGGTCTTCGAGAAGGTCTACAACTCCGCCATGACCAAAGCCGAGGACGGCGGCAAGGGCGCCATCTTCCACCGGGCAGCTGAGACCGCCATCGCCTGGTCCAAGGCCCGGCAGGCCGGCAAGGTGGGCCTGGTGCTGGGGCTCAAGCACTCCCTCTTCGACAAGCTCGTTTACGGCAAACTCCGCGATGCGATGGGCGGCCACGTGGCCCACGCCGTATCCGGCGGCGGACCGCTCGGGGAGCGCCTCGGCCACTTCTTCCAGGGCATCGGGCTGCAGATCCTCGAGGGCTACGGCCTGACCGAAACCACCGCCCCCGTCACCGTCAACACGCCGTCGCTGATCAAGATCGGTACCGTCGGCGCGCCGATCCCGGGGAACGCCGTCAGGATTGCCGAGGACGGGGAAATCCTGGCCAAGGGCGTCTGCGTGATGCGCGGCTACTTCAACCGCGAGGACCTGTCCGCCGAAGCCTTTGTGGACGGCTGGTTCCGCACCGGCGACATCGGCCAGCTCGACGAACAGGGCTTCCTGACCATCACCGGGCGCAAGAAGGAAATCATCGTCACTGCCGGCGGCAAGAACGTGGTCCCGGCCCTGCTCGAGGACCAGATCCGCGCCGACGCGCTGGTCTCGCAGGTGCTCGTGGTGGGCGATAACCGCCCGTTCATCGGCGCCCTCGTAACTCTCGACGAGGAGGCCCTCCCGGGCTGGCTGCAGCGCCACGGCCTCCCGGCGTCGACCACCCTGGCCGAGGCTACCGCCCACCCCGCCGTCAAGGCCGCCGTCCAGGAGCTCATCAACCACGCGAACCAGTCCGTGTCGCAGGCGGAGGCCATCAAGTCATTCCGGATTGTGCCCTCCGACTTCACCGAGGCGTCCGGGCACCTGACGCCCTCCATGAAGGTCAAGCGCGCCCAGGTGATGAAGGACTTCGAGAGCGTCATCGAGGAAATGTACTCCGCGAAGCGTCCCACGCACGCCTAGGTGTACTGGGCCGGGACGTTGTTGACACTTAGGGCTTGAAAACGAGGAGGACCTCCGGGCTAAGTGGAGCTGTCTAATTCACACACTTCGCGCTCGGAGGTCCTCGTGTCCCACGTTAATGCCCGACTGACAGTTCATGGAAGA
>NZ_JBFTNS010000003.1:0-333832 GCF_056397605.1 Arthrobacter sp. 05L44
TGAAGGCGCCCTGGAGTTGGCGGAGGACTTCTTCGGAGGGTTCGGTGCCGTCCTGGTCGAGGGCGTCGATCCAGCGGCGGGCGATGCGGGTGAGGAAGTCCGGGTCGTACTCGGTGGCGGTGGCGGTCAGGGCGTGTTCCATCCGGGTGGTGGTGTCGGGGTCGGTGACGGGCCGGACCCGGTCCAGGGCCTGGCTGGTGATCGTGGCGGACCGGGAACCGAGGGTTCCGGCGGCGAGGGCGGCGCCGAGTTCCTCGTGCCGGGGTGCCAGGGGCTGGCCGGTGGTCCCGGTGCGGGGCAGCACGTCCCCGGCCAGGGCCAGCCGGCGGTGCGCTTCGGTGGCGCTGATATGCAGGCGGGCGCGGAGGAAATCCCCGGGGCGCCGGTACCCGTCATCCAGGACCGGGTCATTGGTGGCAGCGGCGTCGGTGCGGGTGCGTTCGACCGCTGACGCAGCGATGAGTTGCAGGTACTCCACGGTCCGGGAGATCTCCTCGACCCGGGCCGCGAACTCCGCGGCCTCACGGACCCCGAACAACGCCGCGTCCGCGACCGCCGTCGCACTGAACCCCCGCAAGTCCTCCAGCACACCACCCAACACCGCACCGCCGGCAAGCTCACAGCCCGGCTGCGCACCGCGCTGATCACCGTCCGGCCCACCAGCCGGACGAAACGCGAGAGCTGCACCGCTTCCCATAAACCAAGTCTCCCAAGGGGGTACGACAAAATAGCGACCGCCTCAAAGAGACACCCGAAGACAACCACCCCTAGACAGGGAAGAAAGTCCCGACCCGTCGCGTGGCAATGTGGCAGCGTCATCCGATGCGTCGGGCAGCGCTACCAACACCCGCCGCCGTCGGACCCCCGCCCAAAACCCAACCTCCAGCCCGACTACAGAGTCGTGGGCACTCCGGCGTCGGCAAGTGCGGTGAGCAGTTGGGTGCGTCGTTCGTCGGTGCCGAGGCTCAGGATGTAGCCGTGGTTGGCCTCAAGCCGGATGGCGGGTCCGGTGTCCTGGATCAGTCCAAGTCCGAAACCGCCGAGCCGCAGCCCGAACCCATACTGCAGACCCGTGATGGTTTGTGGTGATGCGGACCGGACCTGCGAGAGCGGGATGCGGGCGCGGTACAGCGGCAGCCAGGTGAGGATGATCGTGTCCTCCGTGAGGCGGATCCGGGAATAGCCGAAGGAGAACACGGCAATGAAGACCATCGCGGCGGCCAGGGCCGCGAGCCCACCCGGGCTGCGGCCAGCGCCGGAGACCAGCGCGCCAACGAAGCTGGCAACCAGGAGCAGGCCAACACCAGCGAAGATCCAGCGCGGCGTCTTCCCGTAAAACATGCGGCCGGAATCAAACAGCGGGGCCGTTCCGGGGCGGGTGCTTGCCATAATTTATCCTCGCACGCTGCCAAGCCCCGGCCCCACGGTCGTCTAGATTGGTTCGGTGGTGCACGAAGAGGTCCTTGCTGGCGGAAATTCAAGCGTGGTGGTGCGCGTGGGGGATACCGTGCGCAGAAATTCGGGTCCCTGGACACCCGCCGTCCACGCCCTGCTCGAGGCACTCCGGACCCAAGGAATCGACCGTGTCCCGACGGCTCTCGGCATGGATCCGCAGGGCCGCGAAATCCTCTCGTTCCTGCCGGGGGACGTTGTCCAGTACTCGCTGCCGCCCTGGATCTGGCACCCTTCCATCCTGCAGGAGGCGGCCGCCCTGCTCCGCCGGATCCAGGACGCCAGCACCGAGCTGGCCCGTGCGTCCCTGACCTGGCAGCTGCCAACCCATCACCCGGTTGAGGTGATCTGCCACAACGACTTCGCCCCGTACAACATGGTGTTCCAAAACCACCGGTTCGCCGGTGTCTTCGACTTTGACGCGGCGTCGCCCGGGCCCAGGATCTGGGACTTCGCCTACCTGGCGTACCAGCTGGTGCCGCTGATCGAAGGGCTCGGCGACGGCAAGGGTGACGGTGCAACGAACGACGACGGCGGGCAGCAAGGTGCCGGGGCGCCGTCGTCGTCCCAAAAAATCGCCCGCCTCGACGCACTGATCGAGGCCTACGGCTACCCCTTCGAGCGCCGGGACGTGCTGGAAACGCTGAGCGCCCGGCTGGGCGAACTCGCCGAGTACTCCGACAACCGGGCCGCCGAAACCGGCCGCACGGAGCTCAACGACCACGCCGCAATGTACCGGCGCGACAGTGCCCGGATGCTGCTCCTTGCCGCACAGCAGTGACCACACCGGCCGCCGGTTGTGGCCGACCTCACTGTTCCCGCCGGGAAGCAGCCGCCCGGCGGCTCCGTTGCACTTAGGGAACGCACCAGCGCCCCGACCGGGGCCGAAGCCCACCGAAAGGGACGCGAATGACCCTCGCCCATGAAGAAGCAGTAATCGACGCCGCAGCGGTGGATGCCATCTTTGCCCAGGCACGCACGGCGAACGCCTTCACCGGGGAAGTCACCGAAGAGCAGGCCCGCGCCATCTACGAGCTGACCAAGTTCGGTCCCACCGCCTTCAACTCGCAGCCGCTGCGCGTCACCTACGTCCGCTCGGACGAGGCCCGCGCCACCCTGGTTGACGCCCTCTCCGCAGGAAACCGCGCCAAGACCGCGTCCGCCCCGCTGGTCGCCGTCCTCAGCGTCGACACGGCCTGGCACGAGCAGTGGGACACTTTCCTCCCGGGCTACAACGCCCCCAAGGCCATGTACGACGCCGCCCCGGACCTCGCTGCAGCCACCGGCAACAACAACGCGCACCTGCAGGCCGGCTACTTCATCCTCGCCGTCCGTTCCCTCGGCCTCTCCGCCGGACCCATGACGGGCGCAGACTTCGGCAAGATCGACGCCGATTTCTTCCCCGACGGCAGCCAGAAGAGCTTTATGGTGGTCAACATCGGCCAGGCCGCCGAGGAAGCCTGGGGCGCACCGAAGCCCAAGTTCGCTTACGACGACGTGGTCCGCACCGTCTAATCGCCCGGCGGGCCGCCGTGTCGGAGGGCAGTGGCAGACTAGCCCCATGCGGAACCTGATCGTGGTTGCCTTCCTCGAACCGGTCACCACCGGGATGGTATTCCCGCGCGACGCGTGGCCGATGCACATCACGCTGGTGAAGTTCGACGCCGTCGAGCTTCCCCCGGGAACCGGCGGCGGCAACGACGGCGGCGGGGACCTCCTCTGTGCCCGCATGGCCGGGCTGATGGATGCACCCGTGCGGGCAGCGTTGGGGACTTCCGTCCCCGTTGGCGGCCACGCGGGATTCGGCCGCGACGGCTCGGTACCAGTCAGCCTGATCGAGCCCAGTGCCGCGCTCCAGGCCCTCCACGAGGCCCTTGTGGGTGCAGTGGGGGCGCTGCCGGGCCGGGTCGCCACCCCCGGCTACACCTTGACGGGATACCGTCCGCATGTCTCCCACCGGGGCACCCTTTCGCCCTTGCCTGGGGCCCAACTGGCGCTGGACCGGATCGCGCTGGTGGACATGGCACCGGACGGCGGCCACACCACGCGGCGGGTGGTGACGCTGTGGGACGCCACATTATGAGTGGGCCTCTTCATTTTTCGTCCGAGGTGCAATACTTGGGGCAAATTAAGACTGACACCGACGGATTCTGGGGTCACTGGGTGCGCGCTGGGGGAGTCACAGGATGATGCTCGACACCTCGACGCTGCGCGTGTCGCTGGCCGTGGTCACCCTGACCCTGCTCTGTCTTTTCTACTTCATTACCTTCCGGCGGACCCGCTCGCCCTTCAGCGGCTGGTGGTGCTCAGCACTGCTGCTCTTCCTGACCGGATCCTCCTCCTACCTGCTGGACGGCACCGTTCACCAGGTGTGGGCGAACCCGCTGGGCAACATCCTGCTGGTGGGCGGGGCCGGGGCCATGTGGGCCGGCGGCCGGTCGCTGCGCTGCGGAAACCCGCCACTGTGGGCTCTCCTGGCCGGGCCCGCGGTAACGGGCATCCTGTCGGTGCTGGACCATCCGGCCACCAATAACTGGTCCGGCGGGATAGCGCTGCTGGGCGTCATGGGGCTGATGCTGGGGCTCTGCTCCCGCGAACTGTTCCTGCTCGATGTGGACTACTCCCGGGTGCACCGCCCCCTCGCCTTCGGCGCCGCGCTTCTTGCCGTCTACTACGCCGGCCGGCTCACCGCCTTCATCCTCGAGGGTCCCAACGGTCCCGTGTTCGTTACCTACTTCGGCTCGGTGGCGACGACGCTCCTCACCTCGATGGTCCTGGTGATCGCCTCCTTCGCCATGGCGGAGTTGAGCAACGAACAGCTGACCCGGGACCTCCGTGCCCGCGCCACCTTCGACGGCCTCACCGGACTTCTGAACCGCAGCGCCTTTCTTGACCTCGCGCAGAACGAACTCCGCCGCCTGGGCAACGCGAGGACAACGGCGTCGCTGATCCTCGCCGACCTCGACCACTTTAAGTCCGTCAACGACCGGTACGGGCACGCGGCCGGGGATGTGGCCCTGCAGACCTTCGCCGCTGCCTGCACCGCATCCGTCCGGTCCACCGACCTCGTGGGACGCTACGGCGGCGAGGAATTCGTCCTCCTCCTGCCGGGTGTCAGCCCGGAACGCGCCGAAGAGATGGCAGCCACCATCAGCCGGCGGCTGCAGGAAGCACAGCCATCCGTGGAGCCACAGCTGCCGACTGTGAGCTACGGAATAGCTTCCACCGGCCCGGCCCGCGTGGACCTGCAGGCGCTGATCTCCTCGGCTGATGCCGCCCTGTACCGGGCGAAGACGCTGGGCCGTGACCAGTCAGTGCTTGCCGCAAACCTCCGCGACGGCCAGCGGGCCTAGGCCGACACAGCGGGCCGGCCCGTCGGGCGCCAGCCAGCCACCGGTGCGCCAGCCGCTGGCGCGTCGCGCCGGCCGCACCGGCCGGCGCCCACATCCCTTCCCGCTAGGAAATAACCCCGTCCACCAGGGCCTTGGCCTCAGCCTGGACCTGCTTGAGGTGCTCGGCGCCCTTGAAGGACTCCGCGTAGATCTTGTAGACGTCCTCGGTGCCCGACGGGCGGGCCGCGAACCAGGCGTTCTCGGTGACCACCTTCAGTCCGCCGATGGCCGCTCCGTTGCCGGGCGCCTCAGTCAGCTTCGCGGTGATGGTCTCGCCCGCGAGTTCCGTGGCCGTGACGTCCGACGGCGACAGCTTGCCCAGGGCGGCTTTCTGCTCCCGCGTCGCGGCCGCGTCGATGCGGGCGTAGACAGGGTCGCCGAACTGGTCGGTGAGGCCCTTGTACAGCTGCGAGGGCGACGTGCCGGTGACCGCCGTGATTTCGGAGGCCAGCAGGGCCAGCAGGATGCCGTCCTTATCCGTGGTCCAGACGCTGCCGTCCATCTTGTTGAAGGAAGCGCCGGCGGATTCCTCGCCGCCGAAGGCGCCCTCGCCGGACAGCAGCCCGGGGACGAACCATTTGAAGCCCACCGGCACTTCGACCAGCTTCCGGCCCAGGCTCCCGGCCACACGGTCGATGATCGAGGAGGACACCAGGGTCTTGCCGATCACGGACTGCGGGTTCCACCCGCTGCGGTGCCGGTACAGGTAATCGATGGCGACGGCGAGGTAGTGGTTGGGGTTCATCAACCCGCCCTGCCCGTCGACAAACGGAGTCACAATGCCGTGCCGGTCGGCGTCGGCGTCGTTGCCGGTGGCGATGTCGAACGGTGCGGACCCGTCCGCACCGGCCGCCATCCGGTTGATCAGGGACGCCATGGCCGACGGCGAGGAGCAGTCCATCCGGATCTTCTCGTCCCAGTCCAGGGTCATAAAGGCCCACTGCGGGTCGACGGTCGGATTCACGACGGTGAGGTTCAGGTGGTGGCGCTCGCCGATTTCACCCCAGTAGTCCACTGACGCGCCGCCCATGGGATCGGCGCCGATCCGGACGCCGGCGTCGCGGATAGCGTTCAGGTCCAGCACCGATGGCAGGTCATCAACGTAGCTGGACAGGAAGTCGAACTTCCCGGTCGTGTCGGCGGCCAGGGCGTCCGCTATCGGTACCCGCTTGACCCCGCGCAGGCCGTTTTCGAGCAGTTCATTGGCGCGGTTGGCAATCCAGCCGGTGGCGTCGGTGTCCGCCGGTCCGCCGTGCGGCGGGTTGTACTTGAACCCGCCGTCGCCGGGCGGGTTGTGGCTGGGGGTCACCACAATGCCATCGGCCTGCGGTGCACCGGCGGGGGAGTTGTTGTTGTGGGTCAGGATGGCGTGGCTCAGGGCAGGGGTGGGCGTGTAGCCGTGGCGGGCGTCGATCAGGACGTTCACACCGTTGGCAGCCAGCACCTCCAGCGCCGAGTTCTGCGCCGGCTCGCTCAGGGCGTGGGTGTCCTTGGCGAGGTACAGCGGGCCGGTGATGCCCTGCCCGGCGCGGTACTCCACAATGGCCTGCGTGATCGCGACGATATGGGGTTCGTTGAACGACGCCTTCAGGCTCGAGCCCCGGTGCCCGGAGGTGCCGAAGGCGACGCGTTGTCCCGGGTCACCCAGGTCCGGAGAAACGTCGTAGTACGCATCCAGGAGCGCAGTGAGGTCAACAAGGTCTTGGGGTTGGGCAACTGTGCCCGCGCGGCTAGCCATGGCTCCAGCATGCCAGACGAGGTGGTCGCGGAACATGCTTTGGCCTGAATCGTCCGGCTGTGACGCCGGCCGCCCCGCCGGGGACCCTGTGCGGGGATAATCTTGACGTACACACAGCGGAGGGATTTTCATGACGGAGCAGCCCGGGCCCGGGTCAGGCGAGCCACAGCGGGACTACCAGCCGCCGTCGTACGGCCCGTCGTACACCGACGGCCACGTTCCGCCGATGCCCGCCGCCGCCCCGCAGCTGGGCCAGCCGGCCGGGACGTACGATGCCTACGGCCAGCCGGCGCCCCCGTACGCCGATGCCTACGGACAGCCGTACTATCACGGCGTCGCGCCGGCCTCGAAGGGCCTGAGTATTGCGAGTTTGTGCTGCGGCATCGCGGCTTTCCTCGGACTCGGTTTCTTCCTGCTCCCGCAGCTGGCCGCCGTCGTCCTCGGTCACCTCGCCCTGCACCGTGAGCCCGGGGGCAGGGGCCTGGCCATCGCCGGCCTGGTCCTCGGCTACGTCGCGATTGCCATCACGCTGCTGGTGGTTGTGACGCTCGGCGTCGTGTTCACGAACGCGGAGTTCATCTCCGCCCGGTAAGTGCGTCCACCAAGCGCTGGGCGTTGGCGTGGAGCCAGTCGCGCCGGCGCAGAATGAGCCCGCCGACCCCGTCGTCCCACATCCGGGCCCAGCCGCCGCCAAGAGCCTTGGCGTTGTGTTCCATCCGCTGGTAGCTCAGCGTGGCCGCCTCCACCCCGAACGCCGGCAGCGCCCGGCGTTCCTGATCGCCCCAGCCGTAGGCGTCGGCGAAGATCCGGAGCCGCCGGAAGGGGTCGGTGTCTTCCCAGCCCGGCCAGGCATCGGCGGGGTCCCGGAGGGGTGCCCAGTGCGACGCCGCGTTGAAGGAATCCTTGAAGGCCGTGGTGGGGCCGGCGAGGTCGAAGTCCACCAGACCGATGGCAACGCCGTCCCGGACCACCACGTTTTGCGCGGTGACGTCGAGGTGGCAGACCAGTTCGGCCGGATCCTGGCCGGCTGCGCCCGACGGGAGGAAGCGGGGCGGAAACGGATGGGCGGCCGGGACGAAACCTGCCGACGCCGTGTGCAGCCGGCGGACCAGCCGGGCGACGGAGGCCAGGAGTTCCTCGGACTGCACCCAGGCCTCCGGATCGGCACCGGCGCATTGCCCGGCGAGGAAAGTCAGAACGTCCCGGCCCTCGGCGTCCCGGCCCAGGAACCGCGGTGAACCGTCGAAGCCCGCATCCTCCAGCCAGTCGAGGTACGCGGCGACGGCGAAACTCTGCGGCTGATGTGGCCGCCGGATGGTCCCGCCGATCCGCACCACGCCTTCAGTGACATCGCCCGCCGGCATAAGTTCGACGTCGGACGCCTCGCCAAGGGCGGGGACGTAGACGCGCGACTCTACCGGCGGGCGATCTCGGGGTTTCATTCAGGTCAGCGTACGCCGCCCATGAGCTTCTTGATGGCAGGCGAGGCTGCGGCCAGGCCGACGGCCAGGATCATGGCCGTTCCGCCGACGCCGATGAAGTACGGCAGCTCGTCGTGAGGGTTGTAGAGCCCGGACAGCATGCCGGCCAGGGTGGTGCCCAGCGAGATCGAAAGGAAGAACAGGGCGACCATCTGGGTGTGGAAGGCCTTCGGTGCCAGCTTGGTGGTCACGGACAGGCCGATCGGGGACAGGAACAGCTCCGCCAGCGTGAACAGCAGCAGGATGCCCACCAGCGCCAGGAGCGGCGTCTTGCCGTCGCCGGCCAGCGGGATGAACGCCAGGAATGCCAGGCCCATCACGAACAGGCCAATCGAGAACTTCAGCGCCGAGCCGGGCTGTTTGCGGCCGAGGCGGGTCCACATGGCGGCCATAACACCGGCGAAGACGATGATGAAGACCGGGTTGATGGACTGGACCCATGCCGCCGGCATTTCCCAGCCGAACAGGTTCCGGTCCAGCTTCTCCTCCGAGTACACGGCGATGAAGGTGAACTGCTGCTGGAACAGGGCCCAGAATGCAGCCGAGGCGATGTACAGCGGGATGAAGGCCGTGACCCGGCTGCGCTCGGTGGCGTTGACCTTCTTGCTGGTGAAGATGAGCACGAAGTACAGGGCGGACGCGCCGATGGCGGCGTAGGCCATGGACATGGCGAGGTTGTCCGCGTTGACGGTGCCGGTGGCGAGCAGGGCGGCGATCACAACGGCGATGCCGGCGAAGACCAGCCCGTACCGGGTGCGCTGGGCGGCAGGCAGCGGGTTCGGCACGCGGTGTGCGTCTTCCGGCAGCTTGTTGCGGCCCAGGGCGTAGATGCACAAGCCGATTGCCATACCGACGGCGGCGGCGCCAAAGCCCCAGTGGAAGCCCTGGCTTTCCTGCAGCCAGCCGGTGATCAGCGGACCGATCAGGGCGCCGGCGTTGATGCCCATGTAGAAGATGGAGAACCCGGCGTCGCGGCGTTCGTCCTTTTCGCGGTACAGGCTGCCGACGAGGGCGGTCGCGTTGGCTTTCAGTCCGCCGGAGCCGACGCCCACCAGCACCAGGCCGGCGATGAGGCCGGGAACCCCGGGGATCAGGGCGAGGGCGATGTGGCCGGCCATGATCATGATGGCGGCGCCGAAGAGGACCCGCTCGGAGCCGAAGAGCCGGTCCGCGAGCCAGGCGCCCAGAATGGTGGAGAGGTAGACACCGCCACCGTAGGCGCCGACCAGGCTGGCGGCGAGGGCCTTGTTGATTTCAAGGCCGCCTTGATCGGCCGTGAAGTACATGTAGTAGAGGAGGATGCCCTGCATTCCGTAGAAGGAGAAGCGCTCCCACATCTCTACCGAGAAGAGGCTGGCCAGCATCTTTGGGTGGCCAAAAAACGAGGTATCGCCCGGCGTTGTAGCGGGGGGATTATCTAAATGAGTTGTGCTCATTTACTTAATGCTGACACCGCGGCGCGCGATTGTCACATCCGCGGCGGCGCGGATCAAGTCAATACGGGTGTGTTTCCTCTCCGTGTCGCCCCCGCGGCCTCGCTATTCGGCGTCGAACATGATCACCTGGCGCACTGCCTTGCCGTCGGCCAGCTGGTCCATGGCCTCGTTGATGTCGGCCAGAGCAATCCGCGATGAAATGAGCTCCTCGACCGGAAGTTTCCCGTCCCGCCACAGCTGGGCGTACTTGGGGATGTCCCTGGCCGGCACCGCCGACCCGAGGTAGCTGCCGACGACGGTGCGGGCTTCCGCCGTGATGGTCAGGGGAGAGAGCTGGGCGCGGGCGTCGGGGGACGGAAGCCCCGCCGTGATGGTGGTGCCGCCGACGTCGGTGGCGGCGAATGCTGTCTCGAACGCCCGGGCGCTGCCGGCGCATTCGACCACGAACCTGGCCTTGATGCCCTGGTCCGCCAGTTCCTGCGGGGTGTAGGCCTCGTGGGCGCCGAGCCGGCGGGCGTGCTCAAGTTTTTCGTCGAGGGTGTCCACGGCGACAATCCTCGAGACGCCCTGGGAGACCGCGGTAATCAGGGCGGCCATTCCTACCCCGCCGAGCCCGACGATCATGATGCTGTCCTCAGGCCGGGGTTTGGCGGCGTTCAGCACGGCGCCGCCGCCGGTCAGCACCGCGCAGCCCAGCACGGCGGCGATGTCCGGCGGGATGTCATCGCCCACCGGTACCGCCGAGGCCCGGTCCACGACGGCGTGGCTGGCGAACCCGGACACGCCGAGGTGGTGGAAGACCGGCTCGCCGTCCCGGCTCAGGTGCATGGAGCCGTGCAGGAGCGTTCCTTCGCCGTTGCTCTTGGACCCGGCGGTGCAGGGGAGGCGACCGTCCGCCGCGCAGTTCTCGCACTGCTCGCAACGCGGCAGGAAGGACATCACCACGCGCTGGCCGGGCTCCAAATCGGTGACGTCCGCTCCGACCTCGACCACCCGGCCGGCGGCCTCATGGCCCAGCAGCATGGGCACCGGGCGTACCCGGTTGCCGTCAACGACGCTCAGGTCCGAGTGGCAGATCCCCGCGGCCTCAAGCCGGACCAGGATTTCCGTCGGGCCGGGAGCGGAGAGTTCCAGCTCGGCGATGCTGATCGGGGCGGACTCCGCGAAGGGGCGGGGCCGCCCGATTTCCTCAAGTACTGCACCGGTGATCTTCATCGATCCCTCTCCTGTTGCTAACGGCATTGGTTGGTAACGGCGTTGGCACCAGTAAACCCCACGCCGCCACTGGCAGGTAATTCCTGGGTTATTCCCGGTGCCGGCGGGTCAGAAACCCAGCTGGACGGCCACCTGGAGCAGCAGCGCCTCGGACCCTGCGGGTCCCACCAGCTGGATGCCCATCGGCAGGCCCGTGCCGGGTGTGGGGCCGGTCCAGTGCACCGGGATGCTGATGGCGGGCAGCCCGCACACGTTCACCAGCGAGGACCACGGAGCGAATTCGCACTGCTTCCGGTAGTCCTCGTCCGCGTCGCCCGGCCATTCGGCGGCAGGCCAGTAACCGTCACCGTGCGCCGCGCCGGTAAACCAGCCGACGGGCCGGGGCGTCTGCGCCAGGGCCGGACTCAGGACCAGGTCCCAGGCTGAGAACTGCGCCACGGTGTCCCGCTCGAACTGGCGCAGGAACGCGAGGGCCTCGTTCAGCTTCGACGCGCTGCGCTGCTGGGCCCTGCGGCGGAACGTCCGGGTCAGCGGCGCCAGGAGGGCTTCGCGTTGCGGGGCGATGCGGGCGTTCCCGACGCCGGCGGTCCAGGCGGTGGTGAACGCGCCGGGGTAGCGGTTGTCGTAGCGGATGGCTGCCTCGCCGGTCTGGTGCCCGGCCGCTTCGAGCAGCCGGATCCCTGCACGGAGCGCGTCGAGGGCCTCGGGGTCCGGTGTGAAGGGATAGGCCGCCTGCCACGGGCTGTCCAGGCTGACGCCGATCCGCAGCGGGGGTGGATCCTGGGCGGACTGCCGCAGGTAGCCGGGGAGTGCTCCTCCGGTTGGCGCCGACGCCGGCGGCGGGACGAGGGCGTCCAGCAGCAGGGCGGCATCGGCGGCGGAGTGGGCCAACGGACCTGCGACCACCAGCCGGGCCGGGTCACCCGTACTTTCCCCGGCCGGAATCAGTCCCCGTCCGGGTTTCAGGCCCACGAGGCCGCAGGCTGCGGCCGGGATCCGGATGGAGCCGCCGCCGTCGGATCCCGGGGCGAACGGCACGAGGCCCGCTGCGACGGCGGCCGCGCTGCCGCCGGAGGAGCCGCCGGAGCTCCGGCCGAGGGCGTACGGGTTGCGTGAGGGTGGGGCGATCCGGTTCTCGCTGTAGGCGGTCAACCCGAATTCCGGCACCTGCGTCTTGCCCAGGGAGACTACACCCGCATCCTTCAACGCCGCGGCGAGGGCGCCGTCAGCCGGGGCCGGCTTGTGGTCCAGGGCGGCACTGCCGTGGGTGGTGACGACGCCGGCGACGTCGGTCAGGTCCTTGAAGGCGGTGGGCATGCCGTGCAGCAGCGGGAGGGCAGCCGTGCCGTCGCCGCCGGGGGCTGCCTCGCGGGCGTACCGGCGGTCCGCGGCGTCTGCGTCCCGGAGGGCGTCGTCCGCCGTGACGGTGATGAACGCCCCGAGGCCGGGGTTCGCGGCCTCTATCCGTTCGAGAAAATGGGCCGCGGCCTGCCGCGCGGACAGCTCGCCGGAGCGCAGGGCGTCGCGCAAGGCCACAGCGGAGAGGTCATGGAGGTCAGCCACGTGCCCACACCCGCCGGAGGGCGCCGTCAATCCGGGCCGTTCCGGTGCTGCGCGTAGTGGGCCGAAGGGCTGGCATAGGTCTCCTTTGCTCTCTGCAGAAGCGTAACGTGCCCTCCGGTTGGACCCGGCTGCGACCGCTGGCGATACGCTGGGGGCGGACTTTGTTTTGTATTTCAGCGGAGAGGACCACCATGAGCGACATCGACACCGTGACCGTGTCCGACATTCCCGAAGCGGCCCGGATCCTGGACGTCCGCGAGGACTACGAGTGGGCGGCCGGCCACGCCGAACGTGCTGTGCACATCCCCCTGGACCAGCTCCCGGGCCGGCTCGAGGAACTGGACCCGGACGAGGACCTCTACGTCATCTGCCGCACCGGCGGGCGTTCCTTCCGGGCCGCGCAGTGGCTGGTGGGCCACGGCTACTCCGCCATGAACGTCGCCGGGGGAATGGACCAGTGGCTCGAGAACGGCCTGCCGCTCGTGTCCGACAACGGCCTCAAGCCCGTCATCCTGTAAGCGAAAGAAGAAACCATGCCCGCGTCGCCCGTCACCTACACGTTCCTCGGCCCCGAGGGAACCTTTACCGAGGCGGCGTTGATGCAGGTGCCCGGCGCCGCCGAGGCCGTCCGGATTCCCTCCTCCAACGTCAACACGGCGCTGGACAAGGTCCGTAACGGGTCCGCGGACGCGGCGATGGTTCCGATCGAAAACTCCGTCGAGGGCGGGGTGACGGCCACCCTGGACGCGATTGCCACGGGCCAGGAACTCCGGATCCTGCGAGAAGCCCTTGTGCCCATTAGCTTCGTGCTGGTGGCACGGCCCGGCGTCCGCCTTGAGGACGTCCGAAGGGTCTCCACCCATGGCCACGCGTGGGCGCAGTGCAGGCTCTGGGTTGACGCTCATATGCCCAATGCGGAATACATTCCGGGATCGTCCACGGCGGCCGCCGCCATGGGCCTGCTGGACGGCGATCCGCACTACGACGCCGCCATTTGCGCGCCGATTGTCGCCGCGGAACAGCCGGGCCTGGCTGTCCTGGCCGAGAATATCGGCGACAACCCGGGCGCTGTCACCCGCTTTGTGCTGGTGGGCCGGCCCGGCGAACTCCCCGAGCGGACCGGCGCTGACAAGACCACCGTGGTGGTGCCGCTGCCCGAGGACCGACCCGGTGCATTGATGGAAATCCTGGACCAGTTCGCCACCCGCGGCGTGAACCTCAGCCGGATTGAATCCCGGCCCACCGGCCAGTATCTAGGGCACTACTTCTTCAGCATCGACGCCGACGGGCACGCGAGTGACGCCCGGGTGGCCGACGCCCTCGCCGGGCTCCACCGGATCAGCCCCGCCACGCGGTTCCTGGGCTCCTACGGCCGGGCCGACGGACAGCGCGCGGAGGTGGCACCCCACACCTCGGACCAGGCATTCCGGGCGGCCCATGCATGGGTCAAAGATATACTTGCCGGGGCATCCGTGGTTCAGGAATATAACGCGGAGGCTTCGCCCACAGCGTAGACAAACGCCCCACGCGGCACTTCCACCACTTGAAAACTGTGCGTATGCTTGCCTGATCCATATTGGGGAAGTCCTCTACCGGAGGGAGCGGGTCATGTCAGACACCACAGAAAATGACGGCCAGGGAATGATTGTCAATCCCAAGCCGACGGCCGACAACCAGGACTGGGACGGCGACGACGCGGACCGCGCGGACCGGCTGCGCTTCGAGGAGGAGCAGGCGATGATTCGCGAGCAGTCCGAGGCGCGCGCCGCGAAGGCAGCGGAAGAGGCAAAGAAGGAAGCCGAAGCCAAGAAGGAAGCAAGCTAGGCCGGATACCGCCCGGCGGGTGCGGGGCCTACCCGGCCCCCGACGCTCCTGCCGCCGCGCCGCCGTTCAGGGAAACCTGGCGTGCGGCGTCTTCTTTAACCCTGACCAGCAGGGACCGGGGCTCCACCTGGACCGTGACCGACGTGGCTTCGCCCGAGGGATCGCCGTCGATCTGCGTCGGCATCGGCTCGGCGCACTTGATGACAATCTTTCCGGAGCGGTAATACGTCATCACCGGCAGGGTCCGCTTGTGCTTCAGCACAATTTTCCAGTACATCGCCACCCAGCCGATCGCGCTCCGCGGGCTCATGACCACCACGTCCAGCATGCCGTCGTCGATCATGGCCTGCGGAATGAAATCGATCCCGCCCGGAATCAGCCCGCAGTTGGCGAACAGCACACTCCGGATCTTCCTGGACTGCTCCGGCTGGTCGTCCAGGGCAATGGAAACCCGTTTGCGCCGGCCGGGCAGGTGACGCACCCCGGCCTCGGTGTAGGCCAGCCAGCCCACGGCCTTCTTCAGCCCGTCGTTGGTGTCACCCACCACTTCGGCGTCCATGCCGATCCCGGCAATCACCAGGAACGCGTGCTCCGCGGATTGCCCGGTCAGGGCGTTCTCCACTTTCAGCCGGGCCGTATCAATGAAGCGCTGGTGCCCGAACAGGGCGATTTCGACGCAGCCGCGCAGGTCCCCGATATCGAGGTGCACGTTGCGCGCCAGCAGGTTGCCGGTGCCCAGCGGAAGCAGCCCCATGGCGATGTCGGTGTGCGCGAGGGCGTCGGCCACCACACGGACGGTGCCGTCGCCGCCGCCCACCAGGACGACGTCGGCCCCGTACTCGACGGCGGCGCGCGCCTGCGAGAAGCCGGGGTCCTCCGCGGTGGTTTCAAAAAACCGCGGCGCCTCCCAGCCGGCCGCGAGGCAGGCGCTTTCCACCAGGGCACGGGCCTCCGCGGACCGGGACTTGATCGGGTTCAGCACCACGGCGACCTTTTGGGTGGCCAGGTCCGGATTGTGCGTTTCTTCCCAGACGGCGCTGCGGATGTGCTTGGCCTTGAGCCGGCGCACGCCCCACCAGCTGGAGACCGCGAATACCAGGGCTCCAGCGATGACGAGGTAAAGCAGCCAGTCGCGCATGTTGGTCCAACACTATCCCGCGTGTACCCTGCGGCAGGACTGCCGGAGGACGGCCCCCGGGTTCGATAGTCTTATCCGGTGATCGACGTAAAAGACCTCAGCGACAATCCGGACAAGTTCCGTGCCAGCCAGCGCGCCCGCGGCGCCGACGAATCCGTGGTGGACGCGATCATCGCGGCGGACGCCGCCAGGCGCGCGGCGCTGATCCGCTTCGAGAACCTGCGGGCCGAGCAGAACGCCTTCGGCAAGAAGGTGGCCCAGGCCAAGGGCGAGGAAAAGCAGGCCCTGCTGGCCGAGGTCAAGGTGCTCGCAGCATCGGTCAAGGAGGCGTCCGCGGAGGCCGACGTCGCCCAGTCCGCGCAGGAGGAACTGCTCCGCGGCATCCCCAACCTCGTCGAGGACGGCGTCCCCGCCGGCGGTGAAGACGACTACGTGGTGGTCAAGACGGTCGGGACGCCCCGCGAGTTCCCCGACTTCGAGCCCAAAGACCATCTGGAAATCGGCGAGCTGATCGGCGCCATTGACATGGAGCGCGGCGCCAAGGTCTCCGGATCGCGCTTCTACTTCCTGCGCGGCGTCGGGGCCCGGCTGGAAATGGCCTTGCTGCAGATGGCCATGGAGCAGGCCATCGACGCCGGCTTCGTCCCCATGATCACCCCCACCCTGGTGCGCCCGGAAACCATGCAGGGCACCGGATTCGACGTCAAGCACGACGCCGAGATCTACCGGCTGGCGGAGGACGACCTTTACCTGGTCGGGACCTCGGAGGTGGCCCTCGCCGGCTACCACGCCGACGAAATCCTGGACCTGAGCGGCGGACCGATCCGCTACGCCGGGCAGAGCTCCTGCTACCGCCGCGAGGCCGGATCGCACGGCAAGGACACCCGCGGCATCATCCGGGTCCACCAGTTCAACAAGGTGGAAATGTTCATCTACACCACCGTTGAAGAGGCGCCCGCCGAGCACGCGCGGCTGCTGGCCTGGGAAGAGGAGATGCTGGCCAAGTGCGAGCTGCCCTACCGGGTGATCGACACCGCTGCCGGCGACCTCGGCACCTCCGCGGCCCGCAAGTTCGACTGCGAAGCCTGGGTCCCCACCCAGGGCGCCTACCGCGAGCTGACTTCCACCTCCAACTGCACCACCTTCCAGGCACGCCGGCTCAACATCCGCGAACGCGTCCTGAACGAGGACGGCGCACCCAAGGGCACCCGTGCCGTGGCCACCCTCAACGGCACCCTGGCCACCACCCGCTGGATTGTCGCGATCCTGGAGCACCACCAGAACCCGGACGGTTCGGTCAACGTTCCGGCCGCCCTGCAGACGTACCTCGGCGGCATGACGGTCCTCCCCGTCCTCTAGCCACCCGCCGTCGGCAGCTGTTCACCAACGCTTCACACCCTGCTGTGGCGCGCGTCCTACCAGCTGTCGGCGGTGTCTGGTCTACTTGTTAGATGACTACATTGACTGAAGCCTCAGTCGCTGGCAACGATGACCAGCGAGATGCAAATGACAAAATGATGATCGCCCTCGACGTCGACGGAACCCTCGTCGACCACGACGGCCACATGTCCGCTCCCGTCCGGGAAGCCGCCCAGGCCGTCGTGGCCGCCGGGCACAAAGTGATGATCGCGACCGGCCGCTCGCTCAACGCCACCCTGCCGATCATCGAGCACATCGGCATCGACAACGGGTACGCGGTCTGCTCCAACGGCGGCGTGACCCTGCGGGTTGATTCCGGGCTGCCGGACGGCTACGAAGTGCTCCACAAAGCCACCTTCGATCCCGGCCCCGCCCTCCGGGCGCTCCGCAAGCGGCTGCCCTCCGCCAAGTACGCTCTCGAGGACGCCGACGGCAACTTCCTCTCCACCGAGCGCTTCCAGGACGCCAGCTTCGGCGTCGAGGCGATCGGCGTCGACTTCCAGACCATGCTTGAGGCCACGGCCGTGCGCGTTGTGGTGTTCAGCTCGGAGAACACACCGGAGGAGTTCAACGCAGCCATCCGCCACGTCGGCCTCGCCGGCGTCACCTACTCCGTCGGCTGGACGGCGTGGCTGGACATCGCGGCGGCCGGGGTCACCAAGGCCAGCGCCCTGGAACAGCTGCGCTCACGGCTCAGCATCGACGCGCACCGCACGGTGGCGGTCGGCGACGGCCGGAACGACATCGAGATGCTCACCTGGGCGCGCCGCGGCGTGGCCATGGGCCAGGCACCCGCCGAAGTCATTGCCGCCGCCGACGAGGTCACCCACTCGGTGTACGACGACGGCGCCGCGCACGTTTTGCGCAGCATCCTCCTCGGGTCCTAGCGGACCCCGGGAGCCCGCCGAGGGGGCCTAGCGGACCTCGAGGATCAGGGCGAGCAGCCGGGCGGCCGCCGGCCGGGCCGCGTGCTCCTCGTTCCACTGCGCCCGCGCCACCGCCTTGCTGACTGCCTGCGTGGTGATGGCGAGCTCCTCCGCCACGGCTTTTTGCTGGCCGCGCACCCCGGGAGTGAGCAGGTCCAGCACCCGCCATTCGGCGGCGCTGCGGTCGTGGACAATGTGGCCCAGGAGCCGCAGGACGGCCTCGGCCTCGGCGGCCAGGTCCGCGAAGGGGCCCTCCACCGCCACCGGGATACGGTCCTTGCCGTTCCGGAGCCGGTCCACGGCGCGGCGGGCGTACACCAGCCCGTGGCCGGACGCGTCCTTGATCTGGTTCGGCAGCGGTTCATTGACCGGGCCCACGCCGATCCCGACATACCAGGCGCCGGTCCGCAGCGCGATCAGCGCGGCCTCGACGGCCTGCCGCGGGCAGTCAACGATTCCCTGGACTTCGTCCTCGACGGAGCGGTCGAAATCGAGGCGCGCCGGAATGTGCCGCAGGTCCTTGAGGAGCTGCGGCACACGGTCGCCGTCGCGCCGGCTGTCGGTCTGGTTGATGGTCAGCGTGAACATTCTGGATGCCACACTACCGCGTGGTAAACCGGAGGCAAGCACGAGGTGCCGGCCCCGTAACAGACCCGCCCCGGGCCGCCCGCCGGCCCGCCCGGCCCCTGGCACCGGGCTTGTGCCGGGCGCACGGAAGATGTTGCGATGGGGTCAGGCGCCGCCGACGGCGGCACGGACCGGAGCGGAGTACAACGGTGGCTGATGAGGTCGAAGAGCGGACAGTGCAAGCAACGCCGGACGGGGACAACGCCGCGGACCTGGGCCTAGTCGACAGGTGGTGGCGGGCCGCGAACTACCTTTCGGTGGGGCAGATCTACCTGCGGGCCAATCCGCTGCTGCGCCGGCCAATCAGCGCCGAAGACACCAAATCCCGCCTGCTCGGCCATTGGGGCACCACCCCGGGATTGAACTTCATCTACGCGCACCTGAACCGGGTCATCCGCCGGGACGCCCAGGAGATGCTGTTCGTCGCCGGTCCAGGCCACGGCGGACCCGCCGTGGTGGCCAACGCCTGGCTGGAAGGGACGTACTCGGAGATCTACAGCAACGTTGGCCCGGACGAAGACGGCCTGGCGGAGCTGTTCCGGCAGTTCTCGTACCCCGGCGGCATCCCCAGCCACGCTGCACCGGAAACCCCGGGCTCCATCAACGAGGGTGGCGAACTCGGGTACTCGCTGGCCCACGCGTACGGCACTGTCTTTGATAACCCACAGCTGATCACCGCCGTCGTCATCGGTGACGGCGAGGCCGAGACCGGGCCGCTCGCTGCAAGCTGGCACTCCCACAACTTCCTGGACCCGGCGTCGGACGGGGCCGTCCTGCCGATCCTGCACCTGAACGGCTACAAGATCGCCAACCCGACCATCCTGGCGCGTATGCCCGAAGCCCAGCTGGAGCAGCTGCTGCGCGGCTACGGGCACGAGCCGCACTTCGTGACCGTCACGGACCCGGACGACACCGCGGCCGCGCACCGGGACTTCGCCGCCGTGCTGGACCGCTGCCTGGCAGACATCCGGGAGATCCAGGCCGGGCGGCGCACCGGGGGACAGGGTGACGGGTCGGTCCCGGCCGCCGCGTGGCCGATGATCGTGCTGCGCTCGCCGAAGGGCTGGACCGGGCCGAAAACCGTGGACGGGCTGCAGGTGGAAGGGACGTGGCGGAGCCACCAGGTGCCGCTCGCCGAGGTCCGCACCAACTCCGAGCACCTCGCGCAGCTCGGCCGGTGGCTGGAGTCCTACCGGCCCGACGAACTGTTCGACGCCGAGGGCCGGCTCCGCCCCGACGTCGCCGCCAACGCCCCGGCCGGGGAACTGCGGATGGGCGCCACCCCGCACGCCAACGGCGGCATCCTGCTCAGGGACCTAAAGCTGCCCGGCTACTCGGACCACGCCGTGGAGGTCGCCCAGCCGGGCAGGGACCGGGTCAGCGCCATGATCACCCTCGGCTCCTGGCTCCGCGACGTCATCGCCCTGAACCCGGAGACCTTCCGCCTGTTCGGCCCGGATGAGACCGCGTCCAACCGGCTGCAGGATGTCTATGAGGTGACGGACAAGGTCTGGCAGTACCGGATCGAGGAGGTGGACGAACACCTTGCCCGCGCCGGCCGGGTGATGGAAGTCCTCAGCGAGCACCTGTGCCAGGGGTGGCTCGAGGGCTACCTGCTGACCGGCAGGCACGGCGTTTTCAGCTGCTACGAGGCCTTCATTCACATTGTCGACTCGATGTTCAACCAGCATGCCAAGTGGCTGAAGGTCCACCGCGACCTCCCGTGGCGCCAGCCCGTGGCCTCCCTGAACTACGTGCTCTCCTCGCATGTCTGGCAGCAGGACCACAACGGTTTCTCGCACCAGGACCCGGGATTCATCGACCACGCGGTGAACAAGAAGGCCGAGGTCATCCGCGTCTACCTGCCGCCGGACGCCAACACGCTGCTCTCCGTGATGGAGCACTGCCTGGTGTCCCGGGACTACGTCAACATCGTGGTCAGCGGAAAGCAGCCATCTCCCACCTGGCTCGGGCCCGCCGACGCGGCGCACCACTGCCAGCGGGGCTTGGGGATCTGGGAGTTTGCCGGGTCCGAGGTCCCCGGCGAGGAGCCCGACGTCGTGCTGGCCTGCGCGGGCGACGTCCCCACCGTGGAGACGGTCGCGGCCGCGGAGCTGCTAAAGGCCGGTGCACCCGGACTGAAGATCCGGGTGGTCAACGTGGTGGACCTGATGCGGCTGCAGGACGCCGCCGAGCACCCGCACGGACTTTCGTCGCGGGACTTTGACGGCATCTTCACCGCCGACAAGCCCATCATCTTCGCCTACCACGGCTACCCGTCCCTGATCCACCGGCTGGCCTACCGCCGCACCAACCAGGAGGGGCTGCACGTGCGCGGTTACAAGGAAGAGGGGACCACCACCACACCGTTCGATATGGCCATGCTCAACGGCATCGACCGGTTCCAGCTGGCCATCGACGCGATCGACCGGGTGCCGGGCCTGGCGGAACGGCACTCGCTGCTGCGCCAGTCGTTGCAGGACCAGCGCATCGTGGCCCACAACCACACACGGGCCCACGGCGAGGACGCGAAGGAGATCAGCGGCTGGAGCCTCGGCGGCTAGGGGCGACCCTCGCCTGGGCGCGATCGCGGCGGGTCAGGCCCGGGGCGCGGTGAGCGCCTCCAGGCCGCCGGTGGGCAGATGGATCCAGCCCTCGGACCGGGCGGCCCCGGCGTGGGCGGCGTCGGGGCGGATGCTCGCGCCAACGGCCACGGCCCGGGCGGTCAGGGCCGCGACCAGGGCATCGAACATGTCGTCCGAGCCGGCCAGTTGCTCCTCGTGCCCGGCCAGGTCCAGCCAGGGGCGGCGTCCCGAAGTCCGGCCAGGAGGCTGCCCAGGCGCTCTGTTTCCGGTGCGCCGCGGCCTTTGTAGCCCCGCGCCAGCAGGCCCCAGAGCTTCAGGGACGCCGCCGGGTAGACCTCGGCCAGCCGACCACTTCCGTCCCTGGCCTGGGCGCCGAACTCCGCCGCGATCTTGGCCTGGATCACGGCGCAGCGCATGGCCGGGTGCGCCAGCCGGTCTGCTGAGACGCTGAGCGGGATCAGCCCGGTCCGGGCCGTGACGAAGCGGTCCGTGTCCCGGTAGGCCAGGAGCCGCCGGCCCTCGATTCCGTCATGATCCAGGACCGGGCGCGGGGTGCCGGCAAGATGCCCGGCAATAAAGGGCAGAAACGCGTCCGGCCAGCCCACGGGGCAGTCGATCCCGGCCATATCGGTGGCGCCGAAGAGGCGCACAATCCCGGCGTCGTCGACGTCGAGGCTGACAGACAGAAGCCGGGCGGACCCGCCACTCCATTCCACGACGGCGGCCGCCGTCTTCTTGGTCGATGCGGCGAGGTCGACGCCGAGTGTCCTCACTGCCGTCCGCCGGCCGCGCTCAGGGGAGTTCGCACAGGTCCCGTTCCGGTTCAGATCGCCCGGTACCGGAACGCGCCGGGAATCCCGCCGCTGGGCTCCAGGCCCTTCCCGGAGGCGAAGCGCGCCCATACGGCCCGGAGTTGCCGGCCCGCAGCGTTGATGTCCTCCCAGCTTGCGCCCTCGACCAGCCCGGCGCCTTCCCAGGTCCGCCGGTTGCCGAACAGCAGGGGCAAGTCCACGGTGTGCGAGGCCCCGTAGAAGTTGCCCGGCGCGGCCCACGACAGGACGTAGCTGTAGGCCCTGCCGCCGGCGCGGGCGTGGCGCCGGGCGAACTTCCGGGAGGCCCTGCCGTAGACCGCCTCGGTCACGGCCCAGTTGATGGCCTTGAGCGCGGCGTTCCCGAGCAGCGGGACCTTTGCGAGGCGCCCGATGGCCCTGTTGCGCGGAAGGAACATCCTGGCTTCCTCGGAGGTGTGCCCGATGAGGACCTCGATTCCGGGAGCCGTGGTGTTCCAGGCGTCCTCGATACCGGCCTCTGCTGGCAGCGGGTCATGCCCGTACTGGGTGCCGAACGGCATGGCCGCAATCAGCCCGTACTTCCGGGCCACCTGGGAGACGTGCCCCTCGATTTCCACAACATCCATGGCCGGGGTCTCTGCGGTGACGGCCGTGGCGGCGATGCCCATGGCGCGGCTCATTTTCTCCCGGCCGCGGGTGATGCCCAGCGGGGCGCTTTGAATGATCGCGCGGCGGAACAGGGCGGGGGCCTCCGGCGTAGCCATCAGGTGGGCGACGGCGTCGCCGCCGGCGGACTGGCCGAACGCCGTCACGTTTGCCGGATCGCCGCCAAAAGCGCCGATGTTGCGCTGGACCCAGCGGAAGGCCTCGAGCTGGTCGAGCAGGCCGAGGTTGGCGGGCCGGCCGGTCCCCGCGGCCAGGTAGCCGAACAGGCCCAGGCGGTACGTTACGGACACCACGATCACGCGGTTCTCGGCGACCAGGGCGGTGGGATCAAAGATCGCGAGGTCGCCCGAGCCCGACGTGTAGGAACCGCCGTGCAGCCACACCATAACCGGCAACCGTTCGCCGCCGTCGAGGCCGCCGTCGGTGAGTCCGGCGGGCATGGTGATCGAGAGGCGCTGGCAGTCCTCACTGCCCGGGAGTTCGCCGTAGCGGGTTCCGAGGATCTCGTCCAGGAACGGGACCGGCGCCTGCGGGCAGGCAGGGGCGGGTGAGGTGGCCGCCAGGGGTTCCGCCCAGTCCGGGGCGGCCGACGGCGGCTGGAACCGTGCGGCGGTGGCATAGGGAATCCCGGTGGCGCGGACGACGTCGCCGTCGCGCCATCCGGTCACCGGGCCGCAGGGCGGGCTAAAAACGGGCTCGGCACTCATGAACCAACAATTTCACACAATCCTGACCCGCGGCTGGCAGCGCAAAGTGGCTGCGTTAAACAGCAACGCGGGGCCCCGGCCCGGGCCATACGGCCGGAGGGTACCCCGCGTTCCTGATGAGGACGCGTTAGTGCGTGTGCGGAACGAAACGCTTGATGGAGGCTTCGAGCTCGGCCTCGGCGGCGGCGCGGTCGCCCCAGCCCTCGGCCTTGACCCACTTGCCGGGCTCCAGGTCCTTGTAACGGGTGAAGAAGTGCTCGATTTCCTTGATCAGGAATTCGCTGACATCGCTGATCTCGTTGATGTGGTCGAAGCGGGCGTCCGCCGGCACGCAGAGAACCTTGGCGTCGCCGCCGCCGTCGTCGGTCATGTTGAAAACGCCGATGGGGCGGGATTCGACGATCACCCCGGGGTGCAGGTCGAAGTCCTGCAGCAGCACCAGCGCGTCCAGCGGGTCGCCGTCCTCACCGAGGGTGTTCTCGAAGAAACCGTAGTGCGTCGGGTACTGCATGGAGGTGAACAGGACGCGGTCCAGGCGGACGCGGCCGGTCTCGTGGTCGACTTCGTACTTGACGCGCGATCCCTTGGGGATCTCGATGGTCACGTCATGCTTCATGGAATGCTCCTTGACGGATTCAGGGGGTGCGCGGCACACATGGCATCCGAAAAAATCAGTGCCGGTGCCGCCGACTACTATTGAGGATATAGCGACAGGCCCAGGTTTCAGGAACTAGTGGGGACATTTCGGGACTAAAGGACCAGCACCAGCATGAAACGCACACAGGGCCATGACGGCACGCCTCCGGCTCCCGGAAGGCTGGGGCGCACGGCCCCGATGCTGCTCCTGACCCTCCTGGTGGTGGTCCTCGGCATCCCGGCAGGCATCGCCGTCAGCCCCGGGTTCACCGGCCCCGCCCTGCCGCCGGAGCCGGCCCCGGCGGGCTCCTGGCAGCAGGTGCCTGCGACCCTCAGCGCTGCCGGCGGCAGCGGGTCGTCCTCGGTCGGCGGGCGGCGTCCGCTCACGGACGGGGCCCCTGTGCCCGACGCCAAGGTCCTCGCCACCCAGCTCGCAGCCACCCTGAAGGCCGACGGCGCCGGTTCTTTCAGCGGGGTGGTGCAGGACGCCATCACCGGCAACGTCCTCTTTGACCGTTCCGGCGACGAGCTCCGTGCCCCCGCCTCCAACATCAAGCTCCTGACGGCCTCCGCCGCGCTCCGCACACTGGGCCCCGACCGGCGTTTCAGCACTACCGTGGTGGCCGGCCCGACGCCCGGTACCGTGGTCCTGACCGCTGGGGGAGACGTCCTGCTGGGCGCCGGCAAGTCGGCGCCGGACGCGGTCCTGGGTCATGCCGGCCTGGACACGCTAGCGGCCTCGACCGTTGCCGCGCTGCGCAAGGCCGGGGTTTCCGGCCCGGTTTCCGTGCTGCTGGACGACACCCTGTTCAAGGGTCCCTCGCTCAGCCCGGCCTGGAGCCCGGACGACGTCGCGGCCGGCGAGATCGCGCCGCTGTTCCCGCTCGCGCTCAACTCGGCGCGCTTCGACCCCGCCGTCACCACCGGGCCGCGCCCGCGGGACGCCGCCATGACGGCCGCCGCGGCGTTCACTGACCGGCTCTCGGCCAACGGGGCCGCTGCCGGGATCACCGTGAAGCCCGGCGTCGCCCGGGTGGCCGCGGCGCCAAAACCCGCAGCCACCGGCCAGGCCGGCGCACAGGCAGGGGCCGTCCTGGCCGAGGTCCAGTCCGCGACAGTCAGCCAGCAGGTTGACCTCCTGCTGCGGACGTCGGATAACTACCTCACCGAGGTGATGGGCCGGATGGTCGCGGCGGCGAGCAACAAGCCGGCCACGTTCGAGGGTGCAATCGCCGCCGTGCTGCAGCAGGTCGACGACCTGAAAATCCCCGACGCCACGCTGCGGGCCGCGGACCTGGCCGGGCTGACCCTGGACAACCACGTCTCCGCCCGGCAGCTTTCCGCCGTCGTCCGCGCCATGACCTCCGGACCCGACACCCGCCTCCGCGCCGCCCTGGCCGGATTCCCGGTGGCCGGCCTGACCGGAACACTGGGCAGCCGCTACACGGACACCAGCACCGCCCGCGGCGCCGGCCTGGTCCGGGCCAAAACCGGGACGCTGAACACTGTGATCGCACTCAGCGGCTACGTCGTGGACGCGGACGGCCGGCTCCTGGTCTTCTCCTTCATTGGCAACGGTCTCACCCCCGGGGCGGCCGGAAACAAGGTGGCCCTGGACCGGACCGCCTCGGTGCTGGCGGCCTGCGGCTGCCGCTGACGGGCGCCGTTTCGACGGTTCCCCGCGTATCCGGCGCCTGGAGACGTCTAATCGGCAGGGAACCGTCGAAACGGGCCGCGGGCCGGGGCCGGCCGGCGGCTGGGTGCGTTCGCCGCCCGACGAATTTAAGGCGGATCGTCGGCCCCCTGTGATCTGATGGGGGCTATGGAGTCCTCTTCGCGCGAGACATCAACCGAGACATCAGCCCGGGCCCAGGCCCTTATCAACTGGGACCTCGCCGCGTCCACGGCCGCGCGGCTCACCCCGGCCGGACCGCCGCTGAAGTCCGCCGAGATCGGGGCCGCGGTGGAGAACCTGCGCCTGATGGCGGATATTTCGGTTCCGCATGTGCACGACATCACCGGCCTCGAAGCCGCCCGCGACCTCCGTGACTCCTCCGTCCTGGTGGTGGACCGCGCATCCTGGGCCAAGGCGAACACGCAGAGCTTCGCCGTGATGCTGCAGCCGGCCATCGAGAAAATGCTCGAGAGCCGCCGCGGCGCGGTGAGCCCGGGCGCGGCAAGCGTCAGCGGCGCCATCACCGGCAGCCAGCTGGGCGCGATCCTGGCCTTCCTCTCCAGCAAGGTCCTGGGCCAGTACGACCCCTTCTCCGCCCTCGCCCCGAACTCCACCGCCCCTGCCGCTGGACGGCTCCTGCTGGTGGCGCCGAACATCGTCGCCGTGGAGCGCGAGCTGAACGTCGCGCCCGAGGACTTCCGGCTCTGGGTATGCCTGCACGAGCAGACCCACCGCGTGCAGTTCGCCGCCGCCCCGTGGCTGCGGCACCACATGCTCGAACAAATCGAGGACCTCAGCGTCCACCTGCTGGGCAACGTCGACTCCATCATGGAGCGCGCCGCCGCGGCCGCGAAGGCGCTCAAGGACCGCTCCGCCACCGGCTCGGCACCGGGCCGCGGCGCCATCCTGGACCTGCTGCAGGACCCCGCGGAACGCGCGGCGATCTCGCACCTGACGGCCGTGATGAGCCTGCTCGAGGGCCACGCGAACGTGGTGATGGACGCCGTGGACGCAAGCATCGTCCCCTCCGTCAAGACGATCCGCCAGCGCTTCAACGCCCGCGGCCAGGACCGGGGCGCCATCGAGAAATTCATCCGCAGCCTGCTGGGCCTGGACGCGAAGATGCGGCAGTACAGCGACGGCTCCAAGTTCGTCCGGGAAGTAGTGGACGCCGCCGGAATGCAGGGCTTCAACCGGGTCTGGGAGTCAGCGGACCACCTCCCCACCGAGCCGGAGATCCACGACTCCAAGCTCTGGCTCGACCGGATGGGGCTCTAATCCACGTGCCCTCCCACACCCCACCGGACCTCCCCGCCGCATCCGGGGAACGACGCCGGCCCGGCAGGCTGGCGCCCGTCGTCGGCAAAGCCCGGAAAATGCTGCAGGACGCCCTCGCCGACGCCGGCTACCCCGCACGCGTCCTCGTGGCCTGCAGCGGCGGCCCGGACTCTCTCGCCCTCGCCGCCGTCGCCGCGTACTTCGGCCGCCGCGGCCACGTGGACGGCCACCCCGTATCGGTCGGCGCCGTCGTGGTGGACCACCAGCTCCAGCCCGGGTCCGCTGACGTTGCCGCCGCGGCCGCCGCGGTGCTGCGCGAGCTGGAGCTCTCCCCGGTCCAGGTCCGGACAGTTGACGTCGCCTCATCCGGGATTGGGCCGGAAGCCGCCGCGCGGGATGCCCGGCACGCTGCCCTCGAAGCCGCCGCGGACGACGCCGGCGCCACCGCCATCCTGCTCGGCCACACCCTCGACGACCAGGCCGAACAGGTCCTCCTGGGTTTGGCACGCGGGTCCGGAACCCGCTCGCTCGCCGGTATGCGGCCCGCCCGGGGGCACCTATTGCGGCCGTTCCTGGGCCTGCGCCGCGACGACACCCTCGAGATCTGTGCCGTGGAGGGACTGGACCCGTGGCATGACCCGAGCAACGAGAACCCGGCCTTTGCCCGGTCCCGGACCCGGGTTGAGGTGCTGCCCATGCTGGAGGACAAACTCGGCCCGGGAGTCGCCGAGTCGCTGGCCCGGACGGCGTCCATCCTGCAGCTGGACGCCGACTACCTCGAGGCTGTGGCGAATGACACCTTCGTCCGCCTGCAGGAACGGACCGGCGGGGAGATCGCCCTGCCCGAAGCCGAGCTGGGCGAACTCGCCCCGGCGATCAGGTTCCGGGTGATCGCGAAAGCGGCTGCCGCCGTCGGCGGCCAACAGCCCAGCTACCAGCGGCTGCTGGCGGCCGAGGCACTGCTGCGCCGGCACGGCTCCGCCGGGCCGGTGGAGCTGCCCGGCGGTGTGAGCGTGTACCGGCTCTCGCTGGCCCAGCTGACCGCGGCCGGGCAGTCCGGTCCCGCCGCCGGTCCCCGCGAGGGCGCCCGCTGTGGGAAGCTTGTATTCCGGCCTCAAAAACCGCCGCACAAATAGTCGCACCCCCGCATCTACACAGGAGCCATTGGTGGATTCAAACGACGTCCAGGCAGACCTCAAGCACGTTCTGTACTCCAAGGAGCAGATCCAGACCAGGATCACAGAACTCGCTGCCCAGATCGACAAGGACTACGAAGGCCGCGATCTGCTGATCGTCGGTGTGCTCAAGGGCGCCGTGATGGTCATGGCTGACCTTGCCCGCGCCCTGCACAGCCACGTGTCGATGGACTGGATGGCCGTCTCCTCCTACGGCTCCGGCACCCAGTCTTCCGGCGTCGTCCGCATCCTCAAGGACCTCGATACCGACCTCATGGGCAAAGACGTCCTGATCGTCGAGGACATCATCGATTCCGGCCTCACCCTCTCCTGGCTCAAGACCAACCTGGAATCCCGCGGACCGGCCTCGGTGGAAATCTGCACCGCCTTCCGCAAGCCCACCGCCGCGAAGGTCCAGATCGACGTCAAGTACGTCGGCTATGACATCCCGAACGAATTCGTCGTCGGCTATGGCCTGGACTACGCCGAGAAGTACCGCAACCTGGACTTCGTCGGCACCCTGGCGCCGCACGTCTACGAGTAAGCCCCGGCGGTTCCCGCCGGCCCGCCGCCGGGTCTGTCCGGCCCCCGCACAGCCCTCCGCTACGCCGACAGGGAACTTTTGGCCGTGACCGTGCGTGACTTACTGCGACGGTGTATAGCTAGAACCTGACGCAGCACCACACGCGCGCAATTCGGTCGCCGTGCAGCACTACCAGGAGGGACGGGGCCAGCCCCCGATCAGATGAAAGCTAAGAGTTTCTTCAAGGGCCCGGGCATCTGGATTGTCGTCGTTATCGGCATGCTCCTGCTGGCCTTTGCAACCCTGGCCCCGGGCGGCTCCGCCCGTGTCGATACCGACAAGGGACTGGAAATGTTGTCCACCGGCAAGGTGGAACAGGCCAAAATTTTCGACGCCGAGAACCGCGTGGACCTGGTGCTGCGGGACGACTACCAGGCGGACGGGCAGAACAAGGGCAAGAACGTCCAGTTCTACTTCGTCAACGCCCGCGCGACCGACGTCGTCAAGGCCGTGACGGCCGCGAAACCGCCGAGCGGCTTCACCGACCAGCCCGTCGAGAGCAACTGGTTCTCCGGACTGTTCTCCCTGCTGGTGCCCGTCCTGCTGCTGGGCGTGCTCTTCTGGTTCCTGCTCTCCAGGATGCAGGGCGGCGGCTCCAAGGTCATGCAGTTCGGCAAGTCCAAGGCCAAGATGGTCAACAAGGACATGCCGCAGGTGACCTTCAGCGACGTCGCCGGCGCCGACGAGGCCGTGGAGGAACTCCAGGAGATCAAGGAATTCCTGCAGGAACCGGCCAAGTTCCAGGCCGTGGGCGCCAAGATCCCGAAGGGCGTGCTGCTCTACGGTCCTCCCGGCACCGGTAAGACCCTGCTGGCCCGCGCCGTCGCCGGCGAGGCAGGCGTGCCGTTCTTCTCGATCTCCGGTTCCGACTTCGTCGAAATGTTCGTCGGCGTGGGCGCCTCCCGTGTCCGCGACCTGTTCGAACAGGCCAAGTCCAACTCGCCGGCCATCATCTTCGTCGACGAGATCGACGCCGTCGGCCGGCACCGTGGTGCCGGCATCGGCGGCGGCAACGACGAGCGCGAGCAGACCCTCAACCAGCTGCTGGTTGAAATGGACGGCTTTGACGTCAAGACCAACGTCATCCTCATCGCGGCCACCAACCGGCCCGACGTGCTCGACCCGGCCCTGCTCCGCCCGGGCCGCTTCGACCGGCAGATCTCGGTTGAGGCCCCGGACCTGATCGGCCGCGACCAGATCCTGAAGGTCCACGCCAAGGGCAAGCCGATGGCGCCCGGCGTCGACCTCAAGGCCGTTGCGAAGAAGACCCCCGGCTACACCGGTGCGGACCTCGCGAACGTGCTCAACGAGGCGGCGCTCCTCACGGCCCGCTCGAACGCCAACCTGATCGACGACCGCGCCCTCGACGAGGCAATCGACCGGGTGATGGCCGGCCCGCAGAAGCGCAGCCGGGTCATGAAGGAACATGAACGCAAGGTCACCGCCTACCACGAAGGCGGCCACGCCCTGGTGGCGGCGGCACTGCGGAACTCCGCCCCGGTCACCAAGATCACCATCCTGCCCCGCGGCCGCGCCCTGGGCTACACGATGGTGGTCCCGGAAAACGACAAGTACTCCGTGACCCGCAACGAGCTCCTGGACCAGATGGCCTACGCCATGGGCGGCCGTGTGGCCGAGGAACTCGTCTTCCACGACCCGTCCACGGGCGCCTCGAACGACATCGAGAAGGCCACCGGGATCGCCCGCAAGATGGTCACCGAATTCGGTATGAGTGAGCGTGTTGGTGCCGTGCGCCTCGGCCAGGGCGGCGGCGAGCCGTTCCTGGGCCGCGACGCCGGCCACGAACGCAACTACTCGGACCAGATCGCCTATGTGGTGGACGAGGAGGTGCGCCGCCTGATCGAGAACGCCCACGACGAGGCCTACGCGATCCTGGTCGAGAACCGCGACGTCCTGGACCAGCTGGCCGTGGAGCTGCTGGAACGGGAGACCCTCAACCAGGCCGAGATCGCCCAGGTGTTCGCGGACATCCGGAAGCGCGACTTCCGCGAGATCTGGCTGTCCAAGGAGAGCCGCCCCATCCAGGCGGTCGGACCGGTCGAGTCCCGCCGGGAAAAGGCCGAGCGCGAGGCGCAGGAAGAAGCCAAGGAGGCCCGGCTCGAGGAACCCCTCGACGCCCGGCCGCCGCACGCCCAGGGAGTGCCCGGGCAGGAGCCTTTCGAGGGCGGCGTTACGGATCTGGGGCCTGACGGCCATCCCGGCTAGGCTTCTTCTGTGACTTCTTACTTCGACGACGACGACGTTCCCGCCACCGCCGGTTCCCTCCCCGTGGGAGGGCCGGCGGAGGCCTCCGACCAGCACGGCTCCAAGGTGGACCGCCCGCGGATCCAGGCGGCGGTCCGCGAGATCCTGCTGGCCATCGGCGAGGACCCGGACCGCAGCGGCCTGCAGGACACCCCGAAGCGGGTGGCCAAGGCCTACGCGGAGATGTTCGCCGGACTGCACCACGACCCGGCGGAAATCCTCGCCACCACCTTCGACCTCGACCATGAGGAACTGGTGCTGGTCAAGGACATCCCGTTCTACTCGACCTGCGAGCACCACTTGGTGCCGTTCCACGGGGTGGCCCACGTCGGCTACATTCCCTCCCACGACGGCAAGGTCACCGGGCTGAGCAAGCTGGCCCGGCTGGTGGACATGTTCGCCCGCCGCCCGCAGGTCCAGGAGCGGCTGACCACCCAGATCGTCGAAGCCCTCGTCACCCACCTCAAGCCGCGCGGCGCGATCGTCGTCGTCGAATGCGAACACCTCTGCATGTCCATGCGCGGCATCCGCAAGCCCGGTGCGAAGACCGTCACCAGCGCGGTCCGCGGGCAGCTGCATGACCCGGCCACCCGCGCCGAAGCCATGAGCCTCATTCTCGGAAGGTAACAAAAACAGACTATGGACTCCCTCGCCGCAGCCCCTGGAACCGGACCTGCCACCTCGCCGCTGCCCGTGCTGCGCAAGCCGCGCCCGGCCGCCAGCTTCAAGGACCTGCCCACGGACCGGACGCTCGTGATGGGGATCCTCAACGTCACCCCGGATTCCTTCAGCGACGGCGGCCGGCACGCGACCCCGGACACCGCCATCGCCGCCGGCCTGCGGATGTGCTACGCCGGCGCGGACATCATCGACGTCGGCGGGGAGTCCACCCGGCCCGGTGCCGCCGAGGTCAGCGTCGAGGAGGAACAGCAACGGGTCCTGCCCGTGATCGAGGCGCTGGCCAAGGCCGGTGCGCTGGTCAGCATCGACACCACCCACGCGGCCACCGCCGAGGCCGCCCTCGCCGCCGGCGCCACAATCATTAACGACGTCTCCGGCCTGACCATCGAACCGGCAATGCTGGAGCTGGTGGCCCGCAGCAACGCGCCCTACGTCCTCACGCACCGCCGCGGCGACGCCGGAACCATGGACTCGCTGGCCGAGTACGGCAACGTCGCCGAAGAGGTCGCCGCCGAGCTCGCCGGCATCCGCGACAAACTGTATGCCGCCGGAGCCACCCCGGAGCAGCTCATCCTGGACCCGGGCCTGGGCTTCGCCAAGAACGAGGCGCAGAACTGGGAACTGCTGCAGAACATCGACGTGCTGCAGGCCATGGGCCACAAGGTCCTGGTCGCCGCGTCCCGGAAGCGCTTCCTGGGCAGCCTCCTGACCGTCGCCGGCAAGGCCGCCCAGCCCGAAGAGCGGGACGCCGCCACCGCAGCGGTCACAGCGATCAGCGCCTACCGCGGTGCGTGGGCTGTCCGCGTGCACGACGTCGGCCCCAGCCTCGACGCCGTCAAGGTCGCCGCCCGCATCGCCCCCGCGCCGGTACCGGCCGTGCCCGGCAACAGCTAGGCCGGGCACACCATGGACCGGATCACACTGAGCGGCGTCACCGCCGTCGGACATCACGGGGTGTTCGATTTCGAACGCCGCGACGGCCAGCCGTTCGTCGTCGACGCCGTGCTGCACCTGGACTTCGGCCCGGCGGCCGCGAGCGATGACGTCCTCGACACCGCGCACTACGGCGAGGTGGCCGAGTGCATCAAGGGGTGGATCACCGGGACGCCGCTGAACCTGATCGAGGCCCTCGCCGTCCGGATCGCCGACGACGTTCTCCGCCGCTTCCCGGTAGCCGCCGTCGACATCACCGTGCACAAGCCGAAGGCGCCCATCGAGGTCGACTTCGGCGACGTGTCCGTCAGCGTGCACAGGGGACGGCCATGAGCCTGCCCACTGCGTGCTACACCCGCGCCGTGATCGCCCTCGGCAGCAACCTGGGGGCACGCAACGACACCCTCTCCGCCGCCGTCGCCGACCTCGTCGATCCGCCGGAAGTGCGGCTGCTCGCGATCTCCCCGATCGTGCAGACCAAGGCCGTGGGCGGGCCGCCGAACCAGCCGGATTTCCTGAACATGGTCATCGCCGTCGAAACCTCGCTGTCCCCGGAAGAGCTCCTGGAGCACTGCCACGCGGTGGAGCAGAAGCACCTGCGCGTCCGTGAGGTCCACTGGGGCCCGCGCACCCTGGACGTGGACATCATCACCTACGGCGACGTGGTGAGCTCCGACCCCGACCTGACGCTCCCGCACCCACGCGTGGCGCAGCGGGCCTTCGTGCTGTACCCCTGGTCCCTGATCGACCCCGCGGCCGAGCTCAACGGTGAACGGGTGGGGGACCTCGCCGTGAAGGCCCCCGACTTCCCCGACCTCGAACCGTTCGACGGCTTCGAGGACCCCAGCGGCGTGGCCGGTGCAGCCGGCGCGGCGGAGGCCTCGTGAAGCTCATCAACCCGCTCCTGCTGCTGGTCATTGGTGTCTCGGTGGCCGTCTTCGGCTGGCTGGCGGCCCTGATTGCCGCCCGCTACAGCCTGGACACACCAGTGCTCCCGCTGACAGCCCTGGTCACCATGGGTGTGATCGTGGCCGCCACCCTGATCCTGGGCATCCGCGTCCTCCGCTGGCGCAACGGCAAGAAAAAGAAACTGCTCAACCCGATCCTGGCCGCATGGACGCTGGTCCTCGCCCAGGCCTGCGCCTACACCGGAACGGTCCTGCTGGGCTGGCACGCGGGAATCTTCTTCGACCACCTGAGGCTCTGGAACGTGCGCAGCGGCCAGTCCATCACCTGGGAAACGCTGGCGATGGCCGGCGGCGGACTGGCCATGGTGGTGGTCGGCCTGCTCGTGGAGCGCTTCTGCCGGATTCCCCCCGAGGACGGCGACGCCGAGGGAACCCCCGGGGTGCAGGGCAAACGCGGCAAACCCAAGGCTGAGGGCGAATATGCGTACCGAGGCGATTGACCCGCCCGGGGTGGACTGGCGGCGGGTGTCGCCGCGGTACGTCCCGGTCCGGGTGGCGGGGTGGGCGCTGGGCAACCTAGCCGCCGTCGTCCTCCTGTCCCTGCCCCTGATCCTGGTCCTGGGCGGTGCCTGGGACTGGCCCCCGCTGTGGCTCGCCATCGCCGTGCCGGCCGCCGCCCTCCTGGTTGCCATCTGGCGGCTGGTGCTTATCCCGCGCCAGGTGCGGTCCATCGGTTATGCCGAACGCGAGGACGATCTCCTGATCCGGCGCGGCATTTTCTTCCAGCGGGTGCTGGTGGTGCCCTACGGACGGATGCAGTACGTCGACATCGGGGCCGGTCCGGTGGAACGCGCCTTGGGCCTGTGCACCGTCAAGCTCCACACCGCCTCTGCGGGTACCAGCGCCCAGATCCCTGGCCTGCCGGCGGCCGAGGGCGCGCGGCTGCGCGAACAGCTCTCCGCCCGCGGCGAGGCCCGTCTGGCCGGACTGTGACCGCCGACGGCGAGGACTGGCGGCGCGTCCATCCGGCGTCGCCCTTTGTCCGGGGCTGGGTGGCGCTGGCCGCGATGTTTGTCTTCTTCGGCCGGGACTCCTTTGAACGCCTGCTCCAGGGCGGGCCGGTCTTTGACGACAGGTTCGCCGGACGGGCGCCGTGGCTGCTGCTCGGCGGCGGCGGGGTACTGCTGCTGACCGTCCTGGGGTTTGTGCTGAGCTGGTACTTCACCCGCTACCAGGTCGCCGACGGCTACGTCCGGGTCAACAGCGGGTTCCTGTTCAAGCAGCAGCGCCAGGCCAGGCTGGACCGGGTCCAGGCCATCGACGTCGTGCAGCCGCTGCTGGCCCGGATCTTCGGGCTCGCCGAGCTCCGGTTCGAAGTGGCCGACGCCGGCCAGTCCGCCGTACACCTGGCGTACCTGCGCGCGGATGAGGCCCGCCAGCTCCGCGCGACCATCCTCGCCGGCGCCGCCGGCGGCGCCACACCCGCCGGTGGCGCCCCGGCGGCAGCCGGAATCCCCGGAACTCCCGGAACTCCAGAAGTTGCCGCGAACCCGGAACCGGCCGCGGGCCGCCCGCCGGCCCCCGCGGTGGAGGCGCCCGAGCACACCGTGCTGACCGTGCCGCCGGGACGCCTGCTGGGCTCCCTGGTGCTCAGCGAGCAGAGCGTGGCTATTGTCCTCGGTGCCGCGGCGTCGGTGCTGTTGTCCGCCGTCACCGAGAACAGGGGCTTCTACCTGTACCTGATCCCGGCCGGCCTCGGCCTGGTAKCCGCGTACTGGAACTCGTTCAACAAAGGGTTCAATTTCACGGCCGCCATTTCCCCCGACGGCATCCGGCTCCGCTACGGGTTGCTGGACACCCTGGCGCAGACCCTGCCGCCGGGACGGATCCAGGCCCTGCGGGTTCTCCAGCCGCCGCTGTGGCGGGTGTTCGGCTGGTACCGGATCCAGGTGAATGTGGCCGGGTACGGAACCTCCGGCGGCAACGGCGAGGGCTCGTCCCGGACCACCCTGCTGCCCGTCGGCACCTACGCTGAGGTGTTCACCATGCTCTCCCTAGTCCTGCCCGATCCCGGCACCCCGGACCCGGCGCGGGTGTTCACGGCGGGATTGACCGGCCTCGCGGGCACCGGCCGGTCGCACGGGCCCGGTGCCCGGCCTGCCGTGCCGGGGGCACCCGACGACGGCGGTTTTGTCACCACCCCGCGCCGTGCCCGCCTGCTGGCACCACTGGGCTGGCGGCGCAACGGCTTCGCGGCCACCGAGACCGCGCTGCTGCTCCGGTCCGGCCGCTGGTGGCGCCAGCTGGTCCTCGTTCCGCACCAGCGGACCCAGTCGATCGCCCTGCAGCAAGGCCCGGTGGCGCGGCGCTTCCGGGTGGCCGACCTCGTCCTCCACACCACGGCCGGGCCGGTGGTGCCCCGGCTGATCCAGGCCGGGCTGGACGAGGCACGGGACCTGCTCAACGCGCAGGCCGCCCGGGCCCGGACTGCCCGGCGCCGGCAAACCAGTGAACACTGGCGTGCCGGCACCAACCACCCCGGACCCGGTCCGGAGAACCACGTACCAACGGAAGGGCCGCAGCATGCCTAAGCCAGGACGCCTCGGCGTCGGAATCATCGGAGCCGGCAGGGTGGGCGCCGTCCTGGGGGCTGCGCTGCGCGCCGCAGAGCACGCCGTCGTCGGGGTCTCCGCGGTCTCGGAAGCGAGCCGCGAACGCGCGGAAACCCTGCTGCCCGGCGTTCCCATCCTCGAGGTGCAGGACATCGTGGAACGCGCCGAGCTGGTGCTCCTGGCCGTCCCGGACGACGCCCTGGGCCCGCTCGTCGAGGGTCTCGCGAAGCTGGGTGCGTGGCAGCCCGGGCAGCTGGTGGCCCACACCTCGGGCCGCTTCGGCGTCGGGATCCTGCGTCCGGTCCGCGCCGCCGGCGCCGTGCCCCTGGCGCTGCACCCGGCCATGACATTCACCGGGATGAGCCTTGACCTCACCCGGCTGCTTGACTGCAGCTTCGGTGTCACCGCCGACCCGGCAATGCTGCCCATCGCGCAGGCCCTGGTGGTCGAGATGGGGGCGGAGCCGGTAGCGATCGCGGAGGGGGACCGCGTCCTGTACCACGCGGCCCTGGCCCACGGCTCGAACCACATGGTCACCCTGGTGGCGCAGGCCTCCGAACTCCTGCGTGAGGTGGGCGTCGACGCCCCGGAACGTATGCTGGGCCCCCTGCTGCGCGCCAGCCTCGAAAACGCCCTCGCCTCGGGGGAGTCGGCCCTCACCGGTCCGGTGGCCCGCGGGGATGCGGGGACGGTCGCCGCGCACACGGAGGCACTCCGCGAACTCGACCGCGGCTCCGGCGGCGATATTCTTGACGCGTACCTGGCCATGGCCCGGGCAACGGCCCGCAGGGCCGGAAGCCGCGGCCTGCTGAAGCCAGGACAGGCCGACGGTATCCAGCGGGCGCTCGAGGCGCCCGGCGCCGGCGGCCCGATCCCCGAGGAAGGACCCTGACATGGCTATCCGGCTCGTGACCACGGCTGCCGAGCTGCGCGCCGAAAGCGCACGGCTGCTCACCGCCAAACGGGGCAGCTCGCAGGGGCTCGTCCCCACCATGGGCGCCCTGCACGAGGGCCACGCCCAGCTGGCCAGGACCGCCGTCGAACAAAACGACGTGGTGGTGGCCAGCATCTTCGTCAACCCGCTGCAGTTCGGCGAGGCCGTGGACCTTGAGCGCTACCCGCGGACCCTTGACGCGGACCTGGCCCTGCTCGAGGCGGAGGGCGTGGATCTTGCCTTCGCCCCCTCTGTCGAGGAGGTCTACCCCGGCGGGGAACCGATGGTGCGCATCACGTCGGGGGCCCTGGCCAACAAGTGGGAGGGCGCCTCACGGCCTGGGCACTTCGACGGCGCCCTGACGGTGGTCGCGAAGCTGCTGCACTACGGACTGCCGGGCGCGGGGCAGGCGGCCTACCGGGCGTACTTCGGCCAGAAAGACGCCCAGCAGCTGACCCTGGTCCAGCGGATGGTGGCGGACCTGAACTTCCCTGTGGAAATCGTGCCCGTCCCGATCGTCCGTTCCCCGGACGGCCTGGCGCTCTCCAGCCGGAACCGGTTCCTCACCGCGGCCGAACGCGACGCCGCCCTGGTCCTGTCCCGGGCGCTGCGGCTGGTCGAGGAGCGTGCCAACGCCCACCAGCCGCTGGACCTAGACTCCGCCCGGGCCCTGGTGGAATCGCAGCCGCTCGTGGAACTGGACTATTTCGACGTCGTGGATCCGCGCACGCTCGAACCGCTCGCGGAGAACTGCCGGGAGACCCCGTTCCGCGGCGAGGGCCTGGTCCTCATCGCGGCCAAAGTCGGGCCGGTGCGGCTGATCGACAACGTCCCCCTGGATTCCTGACCCGCGGCGGGAATGAGCGGGCGAATAGAATGGTTGGCAACTGAGGCAGCGCCGTCGCGCCGAACCCCCGTCTCAACTCCCTGAGGGAACACCATGTCTACAGATGTCTCGCCCAGCGCACCCAGCGACCCCGCGCAGACCACGGTAAGCCCCGCCGCGGGGGTGGCCGCGCCGGAGAAACTGTCCCGGGAGTCCGTCACCATCATCGCGACCCTTTTGGTGGCGACCTTTGTGGTGATCCTCAACGAAACCATCATGAACGTTGCCCTGCAGCGGCTGATGGTGGACCTGAACGTTGATGCCCCCACCGTCCAATGGCTGGCCACGGGCTTTATGCTGACCATGGCCGTGGTCATCCCGACCACCGGATTCATCCTGCAGCGACTCTCCACCCGCGCTGTCTTTATGCTCGCCATGGGACTGTTCTCCGGCGGCACCCTGCTGGCCGCCGTCGCCCCGGGCTTTGAGGTGCTCCTCCTGGCCAGGATCGTCCAGGCCGGCGGCACCGCGATTATGCTTCCGCTGCTGATGACCACCATCCTGACCCTGGTGCCCGTCTCCCGGCGCGGCGCCGTGATGGGGAACGTCAGCATTGCGATCTCCGTCGCACCGGCCATGGGACCTACCGTCTCCGGGCTGATCCTGCAGAACTTCTCCTGGCGCTTTATGTTCGTGTTCGTCCTGCCCATCGCCCTGCTCGCGTTCGGCATCGGCGCCCGGTTCCTGCGCAACATCGGCGAAAAGGAAAAAACCCGCTTGGACGCGCTCTCCGTGATCCTGACCGTGCCGGCGTTCGGCGGTGTGGTCTACGGGCTGAGCCAGATCGGCGGCAGCCAGGGCAGTGCCGCCACCGGTGCGGTCGCAGCGCTGGCCGTCGGCGTTGTCGCACTCCTGGCTTTTGTCCTGCGCCAGGTGCGGCTGCAGCGCTCCGACGCGCCCCTGCTGGACCTGCGCGCGTTCAACTTCCGGATGTTCACCGTGTCCGTGCTGCTGCTGGTGGTCGCGATGATCGCCCTGTTCGGCGCCGTGATCCTGCTGCCCCTGTACCTGCAGGAAGTCCGCGGCCTCAAGTCACTGGAAACCGGACTCGCCCTGCTCCCGGGCGGACTCGCGATGGGCCTGTTGGGCCCGGTGATCGGCCGGCTGTTCGACAAGTTCGGTCCGCTGCCGTTGACCGTGACCGGGTCCGTGCTGATGGTGCTGTCACTGTGGCAGTTCTCGACGCTGGACGCCCAGACCCCGGTCGGCTGGATCATCGCGCTGCACGTCACCCTGAGCCTGGGCCTGGCCCTACTGTTCACCCCGGCCTTCACCACGGGCCTGAACCCGCTGCCGCCGCACCTCTACTCGCACGGCTCGGCCATTATGAGCACCCTGCAGCAGGTCGCTGGCGCTGCCGGCACGGCCCTGCTGGTCTCCATCTTCGCCGTCGTCTCGGCCGGCTCGGGCATCACCGCGGGTATGCACGCGGCGTTCCTGACCGCAGCGGCCATCGCGCTCGCCGCCGTCGTACTCGCGGCCCTGATGCGCAAGACCGAAGGCGCCGCGGGACCGGGCGGGCACTGACCGCAGCCGGCGTCCGCGGGCGCCGGTCCGGCAGCCGGCCGGCCCGGCGTGGGCCTAGCCGGCGAAGAAGTCGCTGAGTTCGGCGATGAGCTTGTCCGGGGCCTTGTTGACGCCGTCGTGGCCCATGCCCGGCAGGATGGTGTAGCTGGAGCCGGACAGCACGTCATGGATCTGCCCGCAGGCCACCCCGAAGTATGCCGGGCTCTTTTCGCCCACAACGATCAGCGTCTCCAGCGGCAGCTCCAGGAACGGCTCGGCCGGCATGTCCGCCGCGATGATCGCCCTGATCTCGCGGACGCCGGTCTTCATCAGTTCGCGCAGCTGCTTGCCGACGGGCGTGCCGGCGGTCAGTTTGTTCGCCAGCGTCAGCATGGACAGCGGCATCCTCGAGAGCGCGCTGCCGGTCTCGAGGCCGCGCACCAGGACGGCGAGGGCACGGTCGTCGTCGCCGGCGGCGGTCAGGCGCTCGTACTCCGGGATCCAGTCGGCGGAAACGCTGTGGTTCACCGACACGGCGGGGTCGTACACCGCCAGGCGTTCCACCGGCAGGGTCCTGGCGGCGTGCAGCGCCACCGCCCCGCCGAAGCTGTGCCCGAAGACGTCCGTGCTGGCGGTGTGCTTCATCACGGCGTCGAGATCGCGGATGTCCGCGTCCAGTGTGTAGTCCTCCGCCTGCGGGGACGAGGAGCCGCGGCCGCGGCGGTTGAACGTATGGACCGGGCGGCCCAGGGCGGCGCTGAGTTTCTGCGCGAACCGGGTGTAGTCGGCGGCCGTCACCATGGAGGCCGGGACGACGACGACGCCGGAACCCGCCGCGGCTAGCTCCGCGCCCGTGCTGAAAAGCTCAAGGGTGCCGCCGTCGGGGGTTCTGATGTTCTCGCGGGTCATGCTCCGAGCCTAGCCGAGCCGCCCGGGTCCGCACAGCAGGGACGGCTTCAGCTGCCCAGCCGGCCGCCGGAGATCTCGAGGTAGCACGAGCCGCAGAGCGACTCGTACCAGGCGTCCTGCCCGTCGATGGCCACCTGGTCGCCGTCGAACACCACGTGGTCGCCGATCCGGCGGGTATTAAAGATGGCCTTCCGGCCGCACCGGCAGATGGTCTTGAGCTCTTCGAGGGTGTGCGCAATTTCCAGGAGCCGCAGGGACCCCGGGAAGGCGCGGGTGCGGAAATCCGTGCGGATGCCGTAGGCCAGCACCGGAACGTTGTCCAGCACGGCGATGCGGAAGAGGTCGTCAACCTGCTCCGGCTCCAGGAACTGCGCCTCGTCTACCAGCAGGCACGCCACGGGCGGCGTGTCCACGTGCTGGAGGAGGGCGTCGGGATCGTCCCCGTGGGCCTGGGCCGAGAACAGCTGCCTCGTCGACGCCCCGGCCGGGATCAGGAAGTCCACCGAGCGGGTCATCCCAAGCCGGGACACGACGTCGGCGTCGCCCTTGGTATCGATGTCCGGTTTGGCCAGCAGCACCCGCTGGCCGCGCTCTTCGTAGTTGAAGGCGGCCTGCAGCAGGCCCGTCGACTTGCCGGAGTTCATCGCGCCGTAGCGGAAGTAGAGCTTGGCCAAGGGGGTCCTTTCGACATAGGTCGCCCCCGATTCTAGTGCCAGAAGTCAGCGGGCCTGCCGCAGCCGGCGGCGGATCCTGAGCCGCGCCGGAATGTCCACCCCGTCCAGCAGGAACCTGGCCGCTATCAGCGCGAGCCGCCGGTTCCCGGGCCGGATCGGTCCTTCGTGCAGCTGGCCCGGGACCGAGGCGAACTCAATGGCGGGGACGGCCGCCGCCAGCTGCCTCCCCGTGTCGGCAAAGTAGGCCGGGCTCCACCCGCCGGTGAGCATCAGCGTCGGCGCGGTGATGGCGGCGAAGTCCGCAAGCCCGGCGTCGGCGGGCAGCACGGCACGCATCTCGGCGACGGCCGTGGGCAGCAGTTCCCGCATTTCCGCGCCGAGGGTGGTCCGGGCCGAGAGGATGCTGAGCATCCGCAGGGCACCCAGCGGCAGCCTCGACACCGGACCCGCGGTCTCGAGGCCCTGGACCAGGAGCGCCCACGCATTGTCTAGTTCCCCGGCCGCCACCGAGCGTTCCAGTTCCGGCCGCCAGCGGCTGGCCAGGTTCCCCGCCAATGACACCGCCGCGTCGTAGGTCACCATGCGGCGGATGGGGTGGGTGCGGGCAGCCTGGAGCGCCACGAAGCCGCCGTAACTGTGGGCGACGACGTCGGTTGAACCGGTGTGCCGGAGCACGGCGGCGAGGTCAGCCACTTCCGTGGCCGCCGAATAGTCCGCGGGCTGGGCCGAGGAACCGGCGCGGCCGCGGCGGTTGTAACTGTGCACCGGACGGCCGAGCAGCCGGCCCAGGCTCCGGGCGAAGGATCGGTACAGGGCGTCGGTGACCAGGGTCCCGTGCACCAGCACGACGCCGGCCCCGGCGGCCGCTTCCGGCGCGGGCGGGAAGCTGTGCACCTCAAGGTGCCCCGCGCCGTCGTCCGTCGGAATCGTGCTTGTCTCCACAGCCTCGAGTCTATTCCCGTGCCCGCCGGACCGGAGGGGGCTGAACGCCCGGTAAACTTAGGGATTGTGACTTCCCAAAACGCCCCCGTCCCGAACAACGCCGCCGAGCCGCACGATGCCAGCGAACAGACGCTGGTCCGTATGGAGAAGCGCGCCAAGCTGATCGAGCGCGGCGTCGAGGCGTACCCGGTGGGGGTCGAGCGCACCCACTCGCTGACCGAAGTCCGCGAAAAGTACGCCCACCTCGTGGCCGATGAAACCACCGGCGACGTCGTCGGCGTGACCGGCCGCATCGTCTTCATCCGCAACACCGGCAAGCTCTGCTTCGCCACCCTGCAGGAGGGCGGCCTGGACGGGAAAGCCGTCCGGCTGCAGGTGATGGTCAGCCTGGCCAACGTCGGCGAAGAGGCGCTCGCCGACTGGAAGTCCCTGGTGGACCTCGGCGACCACGTCTTCATCAAGGGCGAGGTGATCTCCTCGCGCCGCGGCGAACTCTCCGTGATGGCCGATTCCTGGTCCATGGCGTCCAAGGCCTTGCGGCCGCTTCCCGTGCTGCACGCCGAACTGAACGAGGAAACCCGCGTCCGGCAGCGCTACGTGGACCTGATCGTCCGCGACGAGGCCCGCGAGATGGTCTACACCCGCGCCGCGATCACCCGCTCCATCCGCGAAACCCTGCACCGCCAGGGCTACGTGGAGGTGGAAACCCCGATGCTCCAGCTGGTGCACGGCGGCGCCACGGCCCGCCCGTTCGAGACGCACATGAACGCGTTCGACCAGAAAATGACCCTCCGGATCGCCACCGAGCTGTACCTCAAGCGCACCGTGGTGGGCGGAATCGACCGCGTCTATGACATGGGCCGGGTCTTCCGCAACGAGGGTGTCGACTCCACCCACAGCCCCGAATTCACCACCCTGGAGAGCTACGAGGCCTGGGCCGACCAGTTCGTGATGGCGGACCGCATCAAGGAACTCATCCTTGACGCGGCCGACGCCGCCGGCGTGGGCCGCGTGCTCCAGACCGAGGCCGGGGAGATCAACCTCGACAGCGACTGGGCCTGGATGGCCGTCTACCCGGGGCTGTCCGACTTCGTGGGCCAGGAGATCACCCCGGACACCACCGTTCCGGAACTGCTGGCCATCGCGGCCAAGCACGAGGTCAAGGTGGATGCGGCCTGGGACGCCGAGAAGCTCGTGGTGGAGCTCTTCGGCGAGCTGGTCGAGCCCACCCTGCTCAACCCCACGTTCGTCTACGACTACCCGCCCTCCGCGCAGCCGCTGGCCCGCCAGCACCGCGAGGACCACCGGCTGATCGAGGCCTGGGACCTGATCATCGGCGGTATGGAGCGCGGCACCGCGTTCTCCGAGCTGATCGACCCGGTGATCCAGCGTGAACGGCTCACGGAGCAGTCGCGCCGTTCCGCCGCGGGCGACGTCGAAGCGATGCAGCTGGACGAGGACTTCCTCCGGGCCCTTGAATACGGTGCCCCGCCCATGGGCGGCATCGGCCTCGGCATCGACCGGCTGGTCATGCTTTTCACCGGCGCCGGCATCCGCGAGACCATTCTCTTCCCGCTGCTCAAGCCCGAAGGCAACTGATTATGGAATACATTGCCGTCCTGCTCCCGTCCGTTGTGGTGGGGCTCCTCTTCTGGTTCGCCATGAAGTCGATTTTTAATGCCGACAAATCCGAGCGCAAGGCAGAGGCGCGGGCCCAGGCGGAGGCTTCCGCCCGCGGTCCGGAGCAAAATCCCGCCGCCGGGTCCGGGCATTCCCCCGAACAGCCGTAATACCGGCGGGCTATTCCTGCCCGGATTTCCTTTGGGCAACCATTTTCACTTTGACTCTGAGCCATATAAAGATGGATAATTTCTTCAGATACATCCTGCTTTTCTAAAAACTCGACCTTTTGAAAAGAGAGTCTTTATGGCACAGAAAGTTAAAATCATCCTTGTTGATGATCTGGATGGGGGATCCGCGGACGAAACTGTCCGGTTTGGCCTTGATGGCGTCAGTTATGAAATTGACTTGTCGTCGGGCAATGCGTCGGAACTACGCTCGGCAGTCGAGCGGTATGTGTCCCACGCGCGAAAGACATCAAGCGGCCGGGCTACCCGGACAAAAGCTGCGGGCGGCCGTAACCAGGACTCGGCGCAGATTCGCCAGTGGGCCCGGGACAACGGTTATGCCGTAAACAGCCGCGGCCGTATCCAGGCCGAAATTCAGGAAGCCTACCAAAAGGCAAATTCCTAGCAGCGGCCATGCCGGGTGCAGCACCCCGGAGCAATTGCATATGAGGAAGCCCCCGCCCTCCGGCGGGGGCTTCCCCATTTCCACCAGCCGGTGCAGCCTCACCGGGCCTTTCCGTCCGCGGAGGCCGCTCCCCGGCCCGGGGCCACGGGGCGCGGCCGCAGGCCCTCGCCGGAGGCGGCGCGGTGGCGGCGTCCTGGCCCCGCTACCCCGCCGCGGAGACCCACGGTTTCCCCCGTGGCGAACAAGCCACAAATCTCGAACTCCGCCACGTAGCATCAAAGTACGTCGTAGCTAGGAGTGTGGCGAAATGTTTGAGCGATTTACGGACCGTGCCCGTCGCGTAGTTGTGCTTGCCCAAGAAGAGGCACGCATGCTGAACCACAATTACATCGGTACCGAACACATCCTCTTGGGCCTGATCCATGAGGGTGAAGGTGTTGCCGCCAAAGCCCTCGAATCCCTGAGCATCTCGCTCGACGGGGTCCGCGAACAAGTGCAGGAGATCATCGGCCAGGGCCAGCAGGCCCCGTCCGGCCACATCCCCTTCACGCCGCGGGCCAAGAAGGTGCTGGAACTCTCGCTGCGCGAGGCCCTGCAGCTGGGCCACAACTACATCGGCACCGAGCACATCCTGCTCGGCCTCATCCGTGAGGGCGAGGGCGTCGCGGCCCAGGTGCTGGTCAAGCTCGGAGCGGACCTGAACCGTGTCCGCCAGCAGGTCATCCAGCTGCTCTCCGGCTACCAGGGCAAGGAAACCACCGGCGCAGGCGTCGGCTCCGGCCAGGCTGAAGGCACCCCGGCCGGCTCGGTGGTCCTCGACCAGTTCGGCCGCAACCTGACCCAGGCCGCCCGGGAGAACAAGCTTGACCCGGTGATCGGACGCGAGCAGGAAATGGAACGCGTAATGCAGGTCCTTTCCCGCCGCACCAAGAACAACCCGGTGCTGATCGGTGAGCCCGGCGTCGGCAAGACCGCCGTCGTCGAAGGCCTCGCCCAGGCGATTGTCCGCGGCGACGTCCCCGAGACCATCAAGGACAAGCAGCTCTACACCCTGGACCTCGGGTCCCTGGTGGCCGGCTCCCGCTACCGCGGTGACTTCGAAGAGCGCCTGAAGAAGGTGCTGAAGGAAATCCGCACCCGTGGTGACATCATCCTGTTCATCGACGAGATCCACACGCTGGTGGGTGCCGGTGCCGCCGAGGGCGCCATCGACGCCGCGTCGATCCTGAAGCCCATGCTGGCCCGTGGCGAACTCCAGACCATCGGCGCCACCACCCTGGATGAATACCGCAAGCACATCGAGAAGGACGCCGCCCTGGAGCGCCGCTTCCAGCCGATCCAGGTCAAGGAGCCCTCCGTCGCCGACGCGATCGAGATCCTCAAGGGCCTGCGTGACCGCTACGAGGCGCACCACCGCGTGACCATCACCGACGGCGCACTCGCTTCGGCGGCCAGCCTGTCCGAGCGCTACATCTCGGACCGGTTCCTGCCGGACAAGGCCATCGACCTGATCGACGAGGCCGGCGCGCGGCTGCGCATCCGCCGCATGACCGCCCCGCCGGAGCTCAAGGTCATGGACGAGAAGATCTCGGCCATGAAGCTCGAGAAGGAATCCGCGATCGATGCGCAGGACTTCGAGGGCGCCGCCGCACTGCGCGACAAGGAGCAGAAGCTCATTGCCGAGCGTGCGGAGAAGGAACGCCAGTGGAAGACCGGCGGCATGGACGACATCTCCGAGGTGGATGAGGATCTCATCGCCGAGGTGCTGGCGAACTCCACCGGTATCCCGGTCTTCAAGCTGACCGAGGAAGAGTCCTCGCGCCTGCTGAAGATGGAAGACGAACTGCACAAGCGTGTTGTCGGCCAGGACGAGGCCATCAAGGCCCTGTCCCAGGCGATCCGCCGCACCCGTGCGGGCCTCAAGGATCCGAAGCGCCCGGGCGGCTCGTTCATCTTCGCCGGCCCCACCGGCGTCGGCAAGACCGAGCTCGCCAAGGCCCTCGCGGAGTTCCTGTTCGGCGAGGAAGACGCCCTCATCACGCTGGACATGTCCGAGTACTCGGAAAAGCACACCGTGTCCCGGCTCTTCGGTGCCCCTCCGGGCTACGTGGGCTACGAGGAAGGCGGCCAGCTGACCGAGAAGGTCCGGCGTCGTCCGTTCTCCGTGGTCCTGTTCGACGAAGTGGAGAAGGCCCACGCCGACCTCTTCAACTCGCTCCTGCAGATCCTCGAAGACGGCCGCCTCACCGACTCCCAGGGCCGTGTGGTGGACTTCAAGAACACCGTGATCATCATGACCACGAACCTCGGCACCCGGGACATCTCCAAGAGCGTTGCAACCGGCTTCCAGTCCGGCACGGACACGCAGACCGGCTACAACCGGATGCGCGCCCGGGTCACGGAGGAGCTCAAGCAGCACTTCCGCCCCGAGTTCCTGAACCGTGTTGACGACGTCGTGGTCTTCCCGCAGCTGACCCAGGACGAGATCATCGAGATCGTGGACCTGTTCGTCAACCGCCTCGAGAAGCGCCTCAAGGACAAGGACATGGGCATCGAGCTCACGCCCGCGGCCAAGGTGCTGCTCGCCACCCGCGGCTACGATCCCGCGATGGGCGCCCGGCCGCTGCGCCGGACCATCCAGCGCGAGATCGAGGACCAGCTCTCCGAGAAGATCCTCTTCGGCGAACTGCACTCCGGCGACATCGTGGTGGTGGACGTCGAGGGTGAAGGCGACGAGGCGAAGTTCACCTTCGCCGGTAACGCCAAGCCGCGCATCCCGGAGATCGCTCCGAGCGTCTAGGCGCAAAAGCTACGAATGCAAGAGGGCTCCGGCCGCTTCCCAGGAAGCGGCCGGGGCCCTCTGTGCGTCTGTGCTGCCGTCTGTCCTGCGTCGGCCCGCGTCGGTCCTGCCCGGCAGGCCTCAGGCTTTGACCGTGATCCACTCGCCGTCGATGGCCGCGTTCAGCTTCGCCAGCGGCGCCTGTGCCGGACCGTTGACCACGCTGCCGTCGGAGCCCTTGAAGGAGGATCCATGGCACGGGCACTGGAAGTCCTGTCCGGCCGGGGCCACCGGGCAGCCGGCGTGGGTGCAGGCCGCGTCGTACGCCACGACGGTCTTGTCATCCTGCCGGAAGATCACCACCGTCTTGCCATTGATGTTTCCCGTGGCGGTGGAGCCGACCTTCACCTCGCTCAACTTGCCGATCCGGACGGCGGTGCCAGCCGGCACCGACGGGCCCGCTGCCGCTGAGGACGACGGCGGCCCAGCGGGCGAACCTGCGCAGGCCGAGAGGCCCAAGGCGCTGCCGCCCAGGGCGCCGGCACCAAGGAGTAGGGAGCGTCGGGGCAAGGACTTTTCAGGGTTCATGGACCCATCATGCCAACACTCCCTGAAAGTCCGCTCCGATTCGGCAGCATTTCAGTCTGAAGTGAGTGTTTCACTCTCAGTGAACGGAGTGTGATCCGGGGCACAAGGCGTGTTGAATCGGGGCATGGCTTCTACTGACATGCAGACCCCGGCTGAACAGCCCGAGACCCCGTTCCACGACCTGGACCACTACCTCGCGATCCCCAGGGTCAGCGGCCTGGCCCTCAGCCCGGACGGCAGAAGGCTGGTCACCACCGTGGCCACGCTGAACGACAAGGGCACCGAGTACCGCACCGCCCTCTGGGAACTGGATCCGGCCGGGAAGAAGCAGGCCCGGCGGATCACGCGCAGCGCCAAGGGGGAGGCCGGCGCCGTGTTCGCCGCCGATGGCAGCCTCTACTTCACTTCCGCGCGTCCCGACCCGGAAAGCCCGGACGCCGATCCGGTCAATGCCCTCTGGGTCCTTCCTGCCGACGGCGGCGAGGCCCGGGTTGCGTTGTCACGGGCCGGCGGCGTTAGCGGCCTGCTGGCCGCTAAACAGGCGGACGCACTGTTCGTCACGGCCTCAGTCCTCGCCGGGTCCACCGGCGAGGATAACGACGAGGAGCGCCGCAAGGCCAGGCAGGACAACAAGGTGGCCGCGATCCTGCACAGCGGCTATCCCGTGCGGTACTGGGACGCGGACCTGGGCCCCGCCCAGCCGCGCCTCTTCGCCGTCGTACCCGGGGACCAGCCGGAACCCGGCAAGCCCGCGACCGTGGACGCCGCGGCCCCGGTCAAGCTGCGGAACCTGACCCCGGATGCCGGCAACGGGCTGCGCGACGCTGAAACCGTGGTCAGCCCCGACGGGAAGACCCTCTACAGCACCTTCACCCGGCCCCTGGCCAACGCGGACTCCCGGACCATGCTGGTGGCCGTGGACGTCGCCACCGGCACGCGGCAGGTCCTGCTGGACACCGAAGGCATGAGCTACTTCCCCGGCCCGGTCAGCCCGGACGGCCGGACCCTCGCCGTGGTCAGCGAATCCGACACCACGCCGGAACAGGCGCCACGGGTGTCACTGCACCTCCTCGACCTCGGCACCCCGGACGCGGAACTGACTCCGCTCGCGCACAACTGGGACCGCTGGCCCCACCCCGCCGCCTGGCTGCCGGACGGTTCTGCCCTGCTGGTGACCGCGGACGACGACGGCGCGTCCCCGGTATTCCGGATCGACGTGCCCGACGACGCAGGCAACGCAGCCGGCGATGCGGCCCCGGTGCGCCTGACGGCCGACGCCGCCGCGTACACCGATCTTTCGGTTTCGCCGGACGGAACGGCGGCCTACGCCCTGCGTAGCTCCTACGAATTCCCCGCCGAAGCGGTCCGGATCGACCTGGCCAGCGGCGAGGTCACCAGGTTGCCGGCGCCCGCCGACCGCCCGGCCTACCGCGGCACGCTGGAGCGGGTGGAAACCACGTCCGCCACCGGCGACCGCGTTCCCGGCTACCTCGCACTGCCGGAAGGCGCCTCGGCCGGCAACCCGGCCCCGCTGCTGCTCTGGATCCACGGCGGCCCGCTGGGATCCTGGAACGCCTGGACCTGGCGCTGGAACCCGTGGCTGCTGGTGGCCCGCGGCTACGCCGTCCTGCTCCCGGACCCGGCCCTGTCCACCGGCTACGGCCAGGCTCACATCCAGCGCGGCTGGGGCGAATGGGGCAAGGCACCCTTCCAGGACCTGATGGCCATCACGGACGCCGTGGAGCAGCGCGCCGACATCGACGAGACGCGCACCGCGGCCATGGGCGGGTCTTTCGGCGGCTACATGGCCAACTGGGTGGCCGGGCACACGGACCGGTTCAAGGCGATCGTCACGCATGCCAGCCTGTGGGCCCTGGACCAGTTCGGTCCGACCACCGACGCCGCGCAGTACTGGCTCAAGGAAATGACCGTGGAGATGGCCGCGGAGAACTCGCCCCACCTGCACGTGGAGAACATCCGCACCCCGATGCTGGTCATCCACGGCGACAAGGACTACCGGGTGCCCATTGGGGAGGGGCTGCGGCTCTGGTACGAGCTGCTGTCCAAATCGCAGCTGGCGGCCGACGAGAACGGCGAGACCGAGCACCGGTTCCTGTACTTCCCGGACGAAAACCACTGGATCCTGCAGCCGCAGCATGCCAAGGTCTGGTACGGCGTCGTCGAGCACTTCCTGGCCCGGAACCTGCTGGACAAGGACCTGCCCGTGCCGGACGAGCTGGGCCTCTAAACCCCCCGCCGGGCCCCTGCTCGGGGCCCGGCGCGGGCCTCCCGCAACCCGCGCCGTAGGATTGGGGCTGTGACTGACTCGATCCGCATCCGCCCGGCCCGCACCGGCGACGTCGCCGCCATCAAGACCCTCGTGGCACCCCTGGCCGATCAGCGGATCCTCATGGCCAAGGAAACGGTGGCCTATTACGAGAGCCTGCAGGAGTTCCGGATAGCCGAAGCGGCCGACGGCGAGGTGATCGGCTGCGGGGCACTGCACGTGATGTGGGAGGACCTTGCGGAGGTGCGCACCCTGGCCACCTCCGATGCGTGGCGCGGCAAGGGCGTCGGCCACCTGCTGGTGGAGCGGCTGCTGGAGGACGGCAAGGCGCTGGGCATCTCCCGGGTGTTCTGCCTTACCTTCGAGGTGGACTTCTTCAAGAAACACGGCTTTGACGTGATGGCGGACCAGACGGCCGTGGATCCAGTGGTGTATTCGGAGCTCCTGCGCTCGCATGACGAGGGTGTTGCGGAGTTCCTGGACCTCGCCCGGGTGAAGCCCAACACCCTCGGCAACACCCGGATGATCCGTACGATCTAAGCCTCAGCTGCCCCTGCCGAACGGGCCTTCCGCCAAATCAACATGGTGGATAAACTGATGGCGGCCCAATGGGGAGGGCCACCAGCTTCGGAGGCAGAAATTGCACAATCGCGTGGTTTTTCCAGATTTCTCCGCATTTCAAATGTCGATCGACGCCGCGCCCGTCCAGCCGGATCCATCCGGCACGGACCCCGCCTTAGGCTCCGGCCCTGGCGCCGGGGCCGATGACGCCGCCGCCCGCAGGCTGCAGGCCCGGACCGCCCTTGGTCCCGGCGCCTGGCCGGGCTTTACACCACAGGCCACACCAGGCACCTGAACGCTCCTGCGGGGGCGGAATCCGGAGCCTACCAATGGTCGGGCCCCGGTAGTAGGGTCGAGACAAGCAGCCAGGACAACCATCCAGGGAGCACAGCCATGAAGAAACTCATCAACGATCCCAAAGCAGTGGTCGACGAGTCAGTGGAGGGGTTTGGGCTGGCGCACGCCGACCTCGTGACCGTCCATCCGGATCCAAAATTCATCGTCCGCAAGGACGCCCCGGTGGCCGGTAAGGTCGGGCTCGTCTCCGGTGGCGGCAGCGGACACGAACCCCTGCACGGCGGCTACGTGGGCATGGGCATGCTCGACGCCGCTGTACCGGGAGCGGTCTTCACCTCGCCTACCCCGGACCAGATCCTACCCGCCACACTGGCCGTCAACTCCGGCGCCGGCGTCGTGCACATCGTCAAGAACTACACCGGCGACGTCCTGAACTTCGAGACCGCCGCCGAGCTGGCCCAGGCCGAGGGCGTGGAAGTCCGCACCGTGCTGGTCAACGACGACGTCGCCGTGCAGGATTCGCTCTACACCGCCGGACGCCGGGGCGTCGGAGGCACCGTCCTGATCGAGAAAATCGCCGGCGCCGCCGCCGAGCGCGGCGACAGCCTGGACGCCGTCGCCGCCATCGGTGACCGCGTCAACCAGAACGTCCGCAGCATGGGCGTCGCCCTGAGCGCGTGCACCGTTCCGCACGCCGGGGTGCCAAGCTTCGAGCTTGAGGACAACGAAATCGAGATCGGCATCGGCATCCATGGCGAGCCCGGCCGGCAGAAAATCGCGATGGAACCTGCCGACGGCATCACGGACCGCCTGCTGGACCCGGTGGTCAGCGACCTCGGGCTCGCCTCGGGCGATAAGGTCCTGCTGTTCGTCAACGGAATGGGCGGCACCCCGCAGAGCGAGCTGTACATCGTCTACCGCCGGGCGGCGCAGCGGCTCGCGGACCAGGGCGTCACCGTGGCCCGCTCACTGGTGGGCAACTACATCACGGCCCTGGAAATGCAGGGCTGCTCCATCACGGTCCTGCGCCTCGATGACGAGATGACCGGGCTGTGGGACGCGCCGGTGCACACCGCCGCCCTGCGCTGGGGAGCCTGAGCATGGGCCTGGATGTCGGCTGGGCGGTGCGGTGGCTGACACTGTCCGCGGAGGCCATGGCGGAGCACCGGGTGGAACTAATCGAACTGGACCGGCCGATCGGCGACTCGGACCACGGCGAGAACATGGACCGCGGCTTCAAAGCTGTGATGGACAAGCTCGCTGAGACGCCGCCCGAGACCGCCGGGGCTGCCCTCAAGCTGACCGCCATGACCCTGATGTCGAAGGTGGGCGGCGCGGCCGGTCCGCTCTACGGAACAGCGTTCCTCCGCGCTGCCACGGCACTCGGGGACGCCGCCGACATCGACGCCGCCACCCTCGCGGGAGCCCTGCAGGCCGCCCGCGACGGAATTGTGGCGCGCGGCAAGGCCGAATCCGGGGACAAGACGATGGTGGACGCCTGGACGCCCGCCGTGGACGCCTCCGCCGCAGCAGCCGGTGCCGGCGACGTCCGGGAGGTCCTGGTGGCGGCCGCCGAGGCAGCCGAGGCCGGCGCCGTCTCCACCGATCCCATGCAGGCCCGCAAAGGCCGCGCCAGCTACCTGGGGGAGCGCAGTATCGGCCACCGCGACCCGGGCGCCGTCTCCACCGCCCTGATCCTGCGGGCTGCCGCGGGGGCGGCCGGATGACCGTCGCGCTCGTCGTCGTCTCGCACAGCGAGAAAATCGCCGACGGCGCCGTCGAACTCGCCGCCCAAATGGCGCCCGACGTGACGATCCTGGCGGCGGGCGGCACCGACGACGGGCGGATCGGCACCAGCCTGGAAAAGGTCATGGACGCCCTCGAACGGGCCGCCGGGGACAGCGGCGTTGTGGTGCTTACTGACCTCGGCTCCGCGGTGATGACGGCGGAGTCCGCGGTGGAGTTCGCCGCCGACCCGGGCTCGATCCACCTGGCCGAGGCCCCGCTGATCGAGGGACTGGTGGCGGCCGCGGTATCGGCCCAGGCCGGCGCCGACGCCGCGACGGTCAAGGAGGCGGCTGAAGCTGTCTACCGTCCACCGGCGCATCCGCATGCAGCCGGGCACCCGCACCAGCAACCGCCGGACGCCCAAGGCGACTTCGAACTGATCAACCAGGCGGGCATGCACGCCCGGCCCGCTGCGAAAATCGCCGGCGGCCTTGCCGGGATGGACGCGGAGGTGACCGTCAACGGCGTCGACGGCGCCTCCATGACGGAGCTGATGATGCTTGGCGCCGGCAAGGGGACGGTGCTGCACATCGAGGCGAGCGGCGCGGACGCTGCCCGGGCCGTGGACTACCTCGGCGGGCTGATCAAGGCCGGCTTCGGCGAACCCTAGGGCGTCCTCAGCCCGGAAGCCGCAAACCCGCGGGCTGCAGTTCGGCGAGGCCGTCGCTGAGCAGCCCCGCAATGGCCCGGTCCAGCTGTTCGGGCGCCGGATTCAGCCGGTGCAGCGCTGCGAGCGGTACGCCGATCCCGTCCGCTTCGAAGCCCAGGTCCGCCGGGGCATCCGAGAACAGTTCGCGGGCAACGGGGGACTCGGCCAGCCGCAGGACCGCCATCACCGCCCCGCGGACCTGCCGGTCCGTGCCATGCCAGGCCTGCCCCTTGGGAGTGTAGGTGGGCGCCGGTTCGCCGGCCGCGAGCCAGGCGCAGGCTCCTCGGACCGGGCAGCTGCCGCACTTGGGCGCCCGGGCGGTGCAGACCAGCGCACCCAGCTCCATCACCGCGGCGTTCCAGCGCACGGACTCTGCGCCGTCGTGGGGCAGCAGTTGCTCGGCCAGCCGCATTTCAGCGGCCGTCAGGGCCGGCGCCGGCAGCGCGGATCCGGCGAACAGCCGTGCGTGGACCCGGCGGATGTTGGTGTCCACCACCGTCGCCCGGCGGCCAAACGCGAACGCGGCGACGGCGGCCGCCGTGTAGCTGCCCACCCCCGGCAGCTCCAGCAGCTCCGGGTAATTCCCGGGAACCTCGCCGCCGTGGTTTTCCACGATGGCGGTGGCGGCAGCATGCAGCCGGAGGGCACGCCGCGGATAGCCCAGCCGGCCCCAGGACCGGACGGCCTCGCCGGCAGCTTCCCGGGCAAGATCGGCCGGAGCCGGCCAGCGCCGAAGCCACTCTTCCCACACGGGCAGCACCCGGACCACCGGGGTTTGCTGAAGCATGACCTCGCTGACCAGCACGCCCCAGGCGGAGCAGCCGGCGTCGCGCCACGGGAGGTCCCGGGCCGTCCCGGCGAACCAGGACGCCAGGGCGGTGTGCAGTTCGGCCAACGGAATGAGTGGGGCTGGCGCGGCCGGGGCAGGCGGGACCGGCACGGGCGCGGTTGCTGGAAGGGCTGGGGGTTCGGCTAATGCTTTGATCGACCCAGCTTAATAGAGACGCGCACCATAAGGCGGCCGGCGGCGTGGTGGGGCAGCATTACCCGCAGCGTTCTCTAGCCTAGAAGCATGGTCAGGCAAGGCAACTCAGGAACGCGCGGCTCGGGACCGAAGGGTTCCTCCGGCGCAAAGGCCGGGGCCGGCCGCCGGCCGGCCCGGAAACCCCTCAGCCCCGTCTACCGCCGGCGCAGGCTGGTTGTGGGGGCCGTCCTGCTGCTGGTCATCGCGCTCGCCGTTGGAGGTTTCGCGGCGATTTCGGCCGCCCTCAAGGGACCGGCGCCGGCGGCCACGGCCTCCGATTCCCCGCAGACCCCGGGCGCTACTGGCGGCCCCGACCCGTCCGCCACCCCCACGTCCACCTCGGGCGCGGGCTGCGACGAAAAGCTCCTGACTGTCACCGCGTCAACTGACAAGGCCGCCTACGGCCCCGACGAGAGCCCGCTGCTGACCTTGAAGGTCACCAACAAGAACCGGGTGGCGTGCGAGGTCAACATCGGCACTTCACAGATGGAGTATCTGGTCACCAGCGGGTCGGACCGGATTTTCTCCTCCCGGGACTGCCAGGCGGAGAGCGATGACCTGGTCAAGAAAATCCCCGCCGGCCGGACCGAGACTGCGAACTTCCCGTGGAACCGCAAACGCTCCACCGAGGGCTGCAAGGTGGTCGACGCCCAGCCCGGCGGCGGCGGCGCCTACTACGTCTTCACAGCACGGCTCGGCAACAAGACCAGCCCCAAGGCCGTCTTCCAGCTCGGCTAGGCCCCGGACGCCGAATGCCTTAGAGGAACCGGTCCAGCAGGCTGGCCTCGGCCATCCGGCTCAGCCCTTCACGGACCGTCCGGGCGCGCTGGTCGCCGATGCCGTCAACTGTCATCAGATCATCGATTGTGGCCGCCATCAGGAACTGCAGTCCGCCGAAGTGGTCCACCAGGCGGTCGGCCACAGCCTTCGGCACGGCCTTCAGGCCCGAGAGCAGACGGTAGCCGCGCGGCTGCACCACGGCGTCGAGGTTGGCCTCGCCGCCGGCGAAACCGACGATGCCCGCGATCCTGCCGAGGTCGATAAGTTCGGTGGGGCCCAGGTTCACCAGGGACTTGACGGCGTCCTCAATGTCCGCGGCGGAGGCGCTGGGGCTGGAGTAGTCACGGATGATGACGTCGCTGCCGGGGCCGCGGCCCACCGTCAGTTCGTCCAGCTGGAGCGAGAGCAGGCGGCCGTCCTCGCCGAGTTCCAGGACGTACTGGGAGATCTCCTCGGAAATGCGCCGGACCATTTCCTGGCGCTGCAGGGTCACAGCGACGTCCCGGACCGTCACCATCGCCTCGATCTCCAGCGCCGAAAGGGAGCTGGTCACCTGGTCCAAACGTGAGCGGTACCGTTCCAGGGTGGCGAGGGCCTGGTTGGCGCGGGCCAGGACCTTTTCGGAGCCCTCCAGGACGTGCCGCAGGCCGTTGACGTAGAGCGCGATGATCTGCATCGACTGGCTCACCGAAACCACCGGGACACCGGACTGGATGGCCACACGTTCCGCGGTCCGGTGCCGGGTGCCCGTTTCCTGGGTTTCGATGCTTGAGTCCGGCACCAGCTGGACACCGGCGCGCAGGATGTTCCCGGCATCCTTGTCACAGACGATGGCGCCGTCCATTTTCGCCAGTTCACGCAACCGGGTGGGGGAGAAATCGATGCCGATTTCGAAGCCGCCGGAGCAGATGGACTCGATGGTCTTATCCATGCCCAGCACGATCAGGGCTCCGGTCCGTCCGCGGAGGATACGCTCCAGGCCATCCCGCAGGGCCGTCCCCGGTGCAACCCTGGCCAGCGTCGCCTTCAGTGCATCTTCGGGACTCCGAGCCATAGGTTTTCCCTTCAAAGGTGCGGAACGCAGTCCGCTAGTGCGCCGGTTTTTATCGGTTTTCGATCATAGGCCGGCAAGAACAAAAATGCCCGGTTTCCCGTATGGACCATCATAGGGGCAACCCGGCCCGGTTTCCGCACGGACAAGCCCCAAAGTGGCCCATCACGGTCCGTCCGGAGGTGCCGCGGAACTGTCTCTCCGGGCGGCGCCGGAAACCGCATTTTCGCCGGCCAGCCCGGGCCAGCCGCCGCCTGCGATAAACTTGGAGCCTTGGGTGTACCGCGGGCTCTCCGCGCCGTGACCCGTCCACAGCCGCAGCGAAAGTAGCACCGTGTCTCAAGAAGTCCACAGCCCCGCCCGAGTCCAGGAGATTCACAAGCAGGCAGCCCGGCGACGGACCTTCGCAGTCATTTCCCACCCTGACGCCGGCAAGTCCACCCTGACCGAAGCCTTGGCCCTGCACGCCAAGGTGATCGGCACCGCCGGCGCCTCCAGCGGCAAGGCCAACCGCAAGGAAACCGTCTCCGACTGGATGCAGATGGAAAAGGACCGCGGCATCTCGATCAGCTCGGCGGCCCTGCAGTTCGCCTACCGCGACACCGTCATCAACCTCCTGGACACTCCCGGACACGCTGACTTCTCCGAAGACACCTACCGCGTGCTGGCCGCCGTCGACTGCGCAGTGATGCTGGTGGACGCCGCCAAAGGCCTGGAAACCCAGACCATGAAGCTTTTCGAGGTCTGCAAGCAGCGGAACCTGCCCATCATCACCGTGATCAACAAGTGGGACCGGCCCGGACTCGATGCCCTGGCCCTCATGGACGAGATCACCGAACGCACCGGACTGCAGCCCATGCCGCTGACGTGGGCCGTCGGCATCTCCGGTGACTTCCGCGGCGTCTGGGACCTGCGCAACGACCGGTTTGCCCAGTTCAAGCGCAACAACGCCGGCGCCAACATTGCCCTCACCGAGTACTTCACCCCGGAGGAGGCGGCAGAGAGCCAGGGCGGCGACTGGTCCAACGCCCTCGACGACGCCGGCCTGGTGATCGAGTCCAACCTCGCGTTCGACGTCGACGCCTTCCATGCGGGCAAGGCGACGCCGATTCTGTTCAGCTCCGCCGCCCTGAACTTCGGCGTGAAGGAAATCCTCGACGCCCTGGTGGACTTCGCACCGCCGGCAGCACCCCGGCCCGACGTCGACGGCGCCGCCCGGCCGGTGGACGCCCCGTTCGCCGGGTTCGTCTTCAAGGTCCAGGCCGGTATGAACAAGGCGCACCGTGACCACGTGGCCTTCATCCGGGTCTGCTCAGGCGTCTTTGAGCGCGGCATGGTGGTCACCCAGGGCCGCACCGGAAAATCGTTCGCCACAAAATACGCCCAGCAGGTGTTCGGCCGGGAACGCGAAGTGATTGACGAGGCCTTCCCCGGTGATGTCGTGGGCCTGGTGAACGCCTCGTCGCTGCGCGTCGGGGACAGCCTGTTCCTGGAACAGCCCGTGGAGTTCCCGGCCATCCCGCTGTTCGCCCCGGAGCACTTCCAGGTGGCCCGCTCCAAGGACCCCAGCCGTTTCAAGCAGTTCCGCCGTGGCATCGAACAGCTGGAGCACGAGGGCGTGATCCAGGTACTCCGGTCGGACATCCGCGGTGACCAGGCGCCCGTGCTGGCCGCCGTCGGCCCCATGCAGTTCGAAGTGGTCGAGGACCGGATGGCGCACGACTTCAGCGCCCCGATGCGGCTGGAGCGGCTGCCCTACTCGCTGGCGCGGATCACGACGGCGGACGCCATGCCCGCACTGGCCAACGTCCAGGGCGCAGAGGTGCTGCTGCGTTCCGACGGCGAATACCTGGCCCTCTTCAACGACGTCTGGGCGCTGCGCCGGATCGAGAAGAACCTTCCCGACCTGACGCTTGTGCCGATCGGCACGCACAACCCGGCCAAATAACCGGCAGGGCGCCGTCGGACTGCCGCCGGGGCGCCCAAACTTTTCCGCGGTTAGGTCTTCCTGAATATGGATTCCGCGGTATCATAAGTAACCTTGCTAATTTCGCGGGCGCCTGGCGATCCTGTCGGCTTCAAGAACTGCACCGTCCGATTCCATGTGCGGACCCGTATCGAGGGAACAAGAAAACTCGTTGACAGCAACTATGGAATCCGGCTCTCTGCTCAGTGGGCGGTACCGGATCGAAGCCCTCCTTGGCAGGGGAAGCCAATCAACCGTCTACCGGGCCCACGACGAACTGTTGCAGCGCGAGGTGGCGGTCAAGCTTTTCCGCAACGGTGCGGACGACCTCGAACACACCCGCCGCCAGGGTCAGGAAGTGCGGATCCTCGCGGGGATAAGCCATCACGCCCTGGTGACGCTGTACGACGCAGGGGCCGACCTCAGCAATCCCGACGCCCGGCTCACGTACCTCGTGATGGAACTCGTCCGCGGCCAGGACCTGCGCCACCGGTCCCTGCAGGGGCCGCTCTCCGCCGCCCATATGGCCCACATCGGCTATGACCTCGCCGACGGTCTCTCCTACATCCACCACCGCGGGATCGTGCACCGTGACATCAAACCGGCGAATATCCTGCTGGTCGACTACAGCAACGACGACCGCCGCCCCCGGGCAAAGCTGACGGACTTCGGTGTGGCGGCCATGCTGGGACACAACCGCACCGACGACGACGGCGGCACCTCGGGGACTCCCGCTTACCTGAGTCCGGAGCAGGCCGGCGGCGGCCCGGCCGGCCCGGCCAGCGACATCTACTCGCTCGGACTCGTGCTGCTCGAGGGGCTGACCGGCAAGATGGCGTACCCTGGCGCGCCGATCCAATCCGCGGTGGCCCGGCTCCTCCACGACCCGCAGATCCCGGAGGAGCTAGCCCCGATGTGGGTGGCACTGCTCTCCTCCATGCTGTCCCGCGACCCTGCAGCCCGGCCGCACGCGAGGGAGGTCTCCCTTGCCCTGCGCCAGGAAGTCATCAACGGTGCCGGCCGGCACCGGCAGCAGCGCGCGGCCGTGGAGCACGACGAGGAGGGCCGGATGCGCGCCGTCGAGCGGTACCGGATCCTCGACACCCCCCAGGACGGCGCGTTCGACCGGATAGCGGCGCTCGCGGCCCGGCTGTTCTCGGTGCCGGTCGCCATCGTGAGCGTTGTGGACCACGACCGGATCTGGTTCAAGGCCCACCACGGAACGGAGGTCACCGAGATCGGCCGGGACCCGGGGCTTTGCGCCTCGGCGATCCTGCAGGACGGCCCCTGGATCGTCGAGGACGCAGCGAGGGATGTGCGGACGCTGTCCAACCCGCTCGTTGCCGGGGATTTCGGGCTGCAGTTCTACGCCGGGGTGCCGCTGCGCACCCCGGACGGCTTCAACCTCGGCACGTTCTGCATCCTGGACCGGGAGCCGCGGAAGTTCACCGCGGAGGACACGCGCACCCTCGAGGACTTGGCCGCGATCGTTATGAACGACCTCGACCTGCGGCTGCAGAGCCGCGAGGTGACCGCCAGCTAACCGCAACCGCCGCGTCCGCGTGCACGGCCTTCTCGGACCCCGTCTGCCGGTCAGCGCTTCCCGGCGTGCAGCGCGAGTTGCAGCTCGAACCGCGCCACCGGATCCTCCAGCGCATCGCCGAACAGCTCACGCAGCTGCGCCGCCCGGTAGCCAACGGTCTGCGGATGGATGCCCAGCTCGGCGGCCACCGGCGCCCGCTGGCCCCAGTGGCGGAGCCAGGACAGCAGCGTTTCGGCCAGCCGTTCACGCTGCGCCGGGCGGAGCCCCTCCAGCGGTGCCAGGCGTCGGTTGGCCAACTCGGTGATGGCGGAGGGTTCGGCGCCCAGGACCACCGCCGCGAGATGCTCGTCCGCCCAGATCGGCGGGTCCTCCGGGCCCTCGCGGTGCGGTAAGACCGATGCCGCCAGCACGGCCAGCCGCAGGGACTCCGGAGCCTTTTCCCAGCCGCCGGCCGGCCCCACGGCGGCGCCACGGCCCCGGAGCGCCTTCGCCAGGTCAGCCCGGGCGGCCTTGGAGGTGCGCGCCGGAACCAGCGCCACGGCGTCGGTCTCGCGTTCGATCACCAGGGTTCCGGGACCGAGCCGGAGCCGCAGGCCGCCCGCGCGGTCTACCGGCAGCGTCACCACTACCATCCGGGCGGGAAGGGACCAGTCGGCCATCGCCGCCGTCTGCCGCAGCGCCGCCTCGTCCGCCTGCCCCAGCAGCAGCAGGTCCAGCAGTTCGGTGCGGCGCCGGTCCACCGCCCCGGCGCGTTCGGACTGTTCAAAGGCGTACGCCTCGGCGCTGACCGCGGAGAGCTCGTCGATGTAGGCGAGGATCGACTCCCCGAGGTCCACCACCACGTTCTGGCCCAGGTGTTTGTCCACGGAGACCTTCGACATTTCGCGGAACGTCACCCTCGCGCCCATCCGATAGGCGCTCAGCAGCGCATCCATGCTCCGGCCCTGCCGGAACTCGCCGCTGCCCAGTCCGGCCACCAGCTGCCGGCTCGACTCGGACAGCGCCGGCAAGGTGGTGCCCGGAAGCTGCAGGAACCGATCCAGCGCCGTCGCGACCCCGCGGCGCAGGCCCCGGCCAAAACGGCCCTCGATGGGCCTGGCGTAAGCGGGAACCAGCTGGGGGACCGCCTCGATGATGGCCTCCACAATGAAGGGAACTCGCGGGCGCAGCATGTCGCTGACCTCCCGCGGCAGCGCCAGCCACGGCGGGTCATAGGCGGGGTAAGCGGGGTGGGCGGCGGGCGTAGCATCCATGGCGGAAATCCAAAAATTGTTGCGTGGAAACAGTTTCTCTGAGTCGATCGTATGCCTTGGGTGAAGAATTATGACTTAGACTGACATATGGTTAATAAATGATCCGGCTCCGTAAGCTGGCGCGCGCCGCATCTCTACTGACCACCCCACTAGCTCCAGAAGACATTCTGTCGCTGTTCAACCCCGTGTTCTCTGCCCGCCAGTTGCGCGGCGTAGTCACCCGGGTGGTTCCAGAAACGGTCGATTCCGCCACCATTTTCTTCCGTCCCGGCCGAGGCTGGCAAGCGCACCGCGCAGGCCAGTGGGCCCGCATCGGCGTCGAGCTTAACGGCGTCAGGCACTGGCGCTCGTACTCGCTGAGCGCCCCCGCAGGCGAGGACCCTGCCATCACCGTGACGGACATGGGTGCCGTCTCCGGCACGCTGGTGCGCACTACTAAGCCCGGCGACATCCTCTTCCTGGCGCCGCCGCAGGGCGATTTCGTCCTCCCCGAGCACCCCCGCCCGCTGCTGATGCTGACGGCCGGCAGCGGCATCACTCCGGTGATGTCGATGGTCCGGACCCTGGTCCCGCGCCGTCCGGACGCCGACGTCGTGCTCATCCACACGGCACGGACGGCCTCCGATGCCATCTTCCGTGAGGAACTCTCCGAGCTCGCGGACCAGTTCCCGAACTTCAAGGTCATCCACTGGTTTACCGGCGAACAGGGGCGGCTGGACTTCACCACCCCTGCCGGACTGGACACCCTGTGCCCGGACTGGCGTGAGCGTGCCGCCTACGCCTGCGGCCCGGAGGGCTTCCTGGACGACGCCGAGGCCCTCTGGGAACTCCCGGCCGAGCCCGGCAGCGACCCTTCCGCAACCCTGACGATCGAACGCTTCAGCACCAGCCTGGCCGGCGGTGCGGGGCACGACGGCGGACTGGTCACCTTCGAGGCCTCGGACCGCGAAGTCGACGCCGACGGCAGCACACCGCTGCTCGACGTCGGCGAGGACGCCGGGGTGCTGATGCCCAGCGGCTGCCGGATGGGTATCTGCCACAGCTGCCTGATCCCGCTGCGGGCCGGCCAGGTCCGGGACCTGCGCACCGGCGAAGTCCACGGCGAGCCGGGCCAACTAATCCAGACGTGTGTTTCGGCAGCCGCCGGACCCGTTAACCTCGACCTCTGAGGAGAACCACCCTATGACCACACTTGCTGACAAGCCGGACACTGAAACTGCAGGCGCCGCCGTCGTAAAGAAGCGGCCCGGGGCCCTGGCCGAGACCGGCAGCCCGCTGCTGCGGCCGCCCGCCGCCGCGCACCTGTCCGACGAGCAGGTCGCTGAACTCGGCCGCGAACTCGATGCCATCAAGGACGAGATCCTCGCCAAGCGCGGCTCCGATGACGCCGCCTACATCCGCCGGATGATCAAGATCCAGCGCGGACTCGAGATCTCCGGCCGCGCCGCGCTGCTGGTCAGCAAGAACAAGGCCGCCTGGGCCACTGGAACGGCCTTGCTGAGCTTCGCCAAGATCCTGGAAAACATGGAACTGGGCCACAACATCCTGCACGGCCAGTGGGACTGGATGCGCGACCCGGACATCCACTCCACCACCTGGGAATGGGACTTCGTCACACCGGCCCGCTCCTGGCAGCACACCCACAACGACCTGCACCACCGCTGGACCAACGTGGTGGGCAAGGACAACGACATCGGCTACAACCTCCTGCGGATGGACCCGCAGCAGGAATGGAAGCCCTTCAACCTGGGCAACCCGCTCTACAACGCGCTGCTCGCGCCGGTCTTCGAGTGGGGCATCGCCATCTACGACCTCGAGCTCGTCGACTACCGCGAGGGCAGGAAGTCCAAGGAGGCCCTCACTAAGGACCTCAAGGCGCTGGGCCGCAAGGCCCTCAAGCAGTTCACCAAGGATTATGCCGCCACCCCCGCCGTCGCCATGCTCAGCGGATCGGGCAAGCAGGCGCTGTACGGCACCCTGACCGCCAACGCGGTCCGCAACGTCTGGGCGCACGCGGTGATCTTCTGCGGGCACTTCCCGGACGGCACGGACACGTTCACCGAGGAAATGGTCGACGGCGAGACGCGCGGCGACTGGTACGTGCGCCAGATGATCGGCTCCGCTAACATCTCCGGGTCCAAGTTCATGCACCTGATGACCGGCAACCTCTCGCACCAGATCGAGCACCATCTCTTCCCGGACCTGCCCTCGAACCGCTACGCCGAAGTGGCGCCCAGGGTGCGGGAAATCTGCCAGCGCTACGGCCTGCCTTACACCACCGGCCCCATCTGGAAGCAGGTCGGGTCCACCTGGGCGAAGATCTTCAAGCTCGCCCTGCCGCCGAAGAAGGCCTAGGCGGTACCAGCGGCCCCGGTGCCTGCGGTCCCGGGGCCGCTCAGCCTTTGACGGCCGAGCCGAGCACGTGCGCCAGCGGCGGGTTGCCGGGCAGCGCCGCGAACCCGAACCGTTCCAGGTCCTCCACGGCCAGCCCGGCCCGCACTATGGCGGCCGTGGTGTCCCGGTTCGGATGGCAACCCCCGGCCAGCCGGCTCCAGAGCGGTGTCAGCAGGTCCTCCGCCAGGGCTGCCAGGCGGTGCGTGGAGCGGACATGCTCGTAGAACAGCAACCGCCCGCCGGGCTTGAGGATCCGGACGGCCTCGGCCAGGACGGCCGCCGGTTCGGCCACGCTGCACAGCACCAGGCTGGCGACGACGACGTCCACTGACGCGTCCGCCGCCGGAAGTGCCTCCGCGACGCCGTCGAGCACTGTCACCGGCACCGGCGCGGCCCCCGCGGCCGTGACTGCCAGCGCCCGGAGCGTCGGGTCCGGTTCCAGCGCTATGACTCCGGTGACCGCGGGCGGATAGTGCGGGAAAGTGGCGCCGTAGCCTGCCCCGATTTCGACGACGGCGCCGTGCGCACCCGCTACGAGGCGCCGCCGGTGGGCCGCGGCCCCGCGCGCGTCCATCCGCGGGCCCAGCCGGGCGAAGTTCCGTCCGAACGACGGCGTGGGGTCGGCGGCAGCCATGGCGGGCGCCTAGCCGACCCGGGCCGGATTGAGGTGCAGGCGCCGCAGGAGCTGGGCGTTGAGGGCCACCACAATGGTCGAGGCGGACATCAGGACGGCGCCGGCCGCGGGGGAGAGCACAATTCCGGCGAAGGCCAGGGCCCCGGCGGCCAGGGGCACGGCGATGACGTTGTAGCCCGTGGCCCAGACCAGGTTTTGCCACATCTTGCGGTAGCTGGCCCGGGACAGGTCCACCATGGACAACACCGCACGGGGGTCGTTGCCGGCCAGGACCACCCCCGCGGACTCCACGGCCACATCCGTACCGCCGCCGATGGCCATGCCTACCTCGGCCCTTGCCAGGGCGGGGGAGTCGTTGACGCCATCGCCCACCATCGCCACCTTCAGGCCGCGGCCCTGCAGCTCGGCGACTTTCTGGTCCTTGTCCGCTGGGAGGACCTCGGCGAAGACCTCGTCAATGTTCAGCTCCGCCGCGACGGCCGCCGCCACCTGCCGGGCGTCACCGGTGATCATGGCAACCTTGATGCCGCGCTGCTGCAGCGCGGCCACGGCCTGCGCGGACTCCGGACGGACCGCGTCCTCCAGGCCCAGGGCTCCGAGCACACTGCGTCCCTCGATGACGTGCAGCACGGCCGCACCCCGGTCCGCCCAGCCGGCAGTGGTGGTGGCCAGCTCGGCGGGTTCGGCGGCGCCGAGTTCCCGCAGCAGCGCCGGGCCGCCCACGTGGAGCCGCCTGCCTTCCACTAGGGCGCTGACACCCCGGCCGGTCAGCGAAGTGAAGTCCGTGGCGGCGGGGATTCCAAGGCCGCGTCCGCGGGCTGCTCGGACGATCGCCCGGGCCGCGGGATGCTCACTGTCCGCTTCCACGGCGGCGGCGAGGGCCAGGATATGGTCCTCTTTCTCCCCTGCGGGGACGGTCACAGCGCGGACCTCCGGGGCGCCCTGCGTCAGCGTTCCGGTCTTGTCGAACAGCACGACGTCGACCGTGCGCATCCGTTCCAGCGCCATCCGGTTCTTGATCAGCACCCCGGCGCGGGCCGCCCGTTCCGTGGAGATCGCGATGACCAGCGGGATGGCCAGGCCGAGGGCGTGCGGGCAGGCGATCACCAGGACGGTCACGGTGCGTTCAACGGCGTCGGCCACGCTGCCCAGCAGGGTCCAGACCGCGAACGTCACCACACCGGCACCGGCGGCGAAGTAGAACAGGAAGGCCGCGGCCCGGTCCGCCAGGGCCTGCGCCCGCGACGAGGACGCCTGGGCTTCGGCCACGAGGCGCTGGATTCCGGCCAGCGCGGTGTCCGCCCCGATGGCCGAGACCCGGACCCGGACGCTGTTATCCGTGGCGACGGTTCCCGCCACCACGGCGTCGCCGGGGGAGCGGAGGGCGGTCCTGGATTCACCGGTGATCATGGATTCGTCGAAGTCGGCACGGCCATCAAGGACTGTGCCGTCGGCCGGCATCCTGCCGCCGGGCCGGACCAGGATCGTATCGCCGCCGGCCAACTCGGAAACTTTGACTGTCTCCGTGCCGGTGTCCGTGACCCGCTCCGCCTCGTCAGGAAGGAGCGCGGCCAGGGCGTCCAGCGCACCCTGCGCCGAGCCGAGCGCACGCATCTCGAGCCAGTGCCCCAGCAGCATGATCGTCACCAGCAGCGCCAGTTCCCACCAGAAGTCCAGGTCAAAGCCGCCAACGCCCACGCTGGTGGCCCACGAGGCGGCAAAGGCGACGGTGATGGCCATGCCGATCAGCAGCATCATGCCCGGCCGGCGGGACGTCAGTTCGGTGAAGCCGCCCTTCAGGAACGGCTGGCCGCCGTAGAGGAACACCACGGTGCCCAGCAGCGGCGGAACCCAGGCCGAGCCGGGAAACTCCGGCGGCCGGTAGCCCAGCAGGTCACCGAACATGGGACTGAACAGCACCACTGGGACGGACAGCGCCAGGGTCAGCCAGAACCTGTTCCTAAACATCGCCACACTGTGGCCCGCGTGCTGTCCGTGGCTGTGGACCAGATGGTCATCGTCGCCGCCCGCCTGCTCCGCATCATGCCCGTGATGTCCGTGCGGCTGGACCGTCGGGAACACTACGGGCCCTCGCCGAGTTCCTTCACGTGGTCCCGGTATTGTTCCACGGTGAGCTCACCCCGTGCGAAGCGTTCGTCGAGGATCAGCCGGGCCTGGCTCTTGCCGGCGGGGAACCCCGGACCCGGTCCGGGTTGGCCCGGGCCGGGCTGGCCCGGGTGGGCGGCCACGCCGGGGTGTCCGGGCTGGCCCAGGACTCCCGGATGCCCCAGGCCCGGAGGCAGGCCGTGCCCCGTCCCGCCGAACACCCGCACCGCCAGCAGCACAAGCACAGCGATTCCGACCAGGAGCATCATGCCCCAGAGCCACATCCACCACAGGTTCTGCCCGTAACCCCACATCATGTCCGGTCCCTCCGCTCCGAGAAGCTGTTGCTCCCATGGTGCGCCGGAGCGGGGGTGGGCGCTAGGGTCCTAAGTCGTCCCGCGGCACGCGAGGGGCCGCCGCCGTCGTTGAGCGGCCCGGCGGTCCGTTGCCGTCAGCTGATGAGCAACCCCAGGGCCTCGGCGAGGTGGCCCACCTCGCGGACGGAGAACCCGGCCGGGACGGGGCCGGGGCCGTTCGGGCTGGCAGGCACCACGGCGTGGGTGAACCCCAGCCGGTGGGCCTCCTGGATGCGCTGGTTGATACCGGGCACCGGACGAACCTCACCGGCCAGGCCCACCTCGCCGAACGCGATGAGCCGCTGGGGAAGCGGTTTCTTGGCCTTCGCGGACGCCACCGCCAGGGCCACGGCAAGATCGGTGGCGGGCTCGCTGAGCTTTACACCGCCGACGGTCGCGACGTAGGAGTCATCCTTATGCAGCAGGCAGCCGGCACGCTGTTGCAGCACGGCCAGGAGCATCGCCACCCGGGAGCTGTCCAGGCCGCTGGTGGCCCGGCGCGGCTGCGCGTTGGCGCTTTCGGCGAGCAGGGACTGGACCTCGGCCAGCAGCGGCCGGCGGCCCTCCAGCGTCACCGTGATGCACGTTCCGGAGACGGGATCCTTCGTGCGCGAGACGAACAGGCCGCTGGGATCCGCCAGCCCCACAATGCCGTCCTCGTTCAGGTCGAAGCAGCCGACGTCGTCAGTGGGGCCGTACCGGTTTTTCACGGCACGCAGCAGCCGCAGCCGGGAGTGCCGCTCACCCTCGAACTGGCAGACAACATCCACCAGATGTTCCAGCAGCCGGGGCCCGGCGATCGAACCGTCCTTGGTCACGTGCCCCACGAGCAGGGTGGTCATATTGCGGCGTTTGGCGGCGGCAATCAGCGAGGCCGTGACCTCCCGGACCTGGGAGACGCCGCCGGCGCTGCCCTCGACGTCGGCGCTGCTGAGTGTCTGGACCGAATCCACAATCAGCAGCCGGGGTTCGAGTTTTTCCACCTGCCCCAGCGCCTGCCCGAGGTCCGTTTCGGCGGAGAGGTACAAGGACTCGGCGACGGCGTCGATCCGGTCCGCCCGCAGCTTCACCTGCGCCGCGGACTCCTCGCCCGTGACATACAGGACGTCCTGCGCGGTCCGGGCGAACTTGGCCGCGACGTCCAGCAGCAGCGTGGACTTGCCCACGCCGGGCTCGCCGGCCAGCAGGATCACGGCACCGGGAACCAGGCCACCGCCCAGCACCCGGTCCAGTTCATCCACCCCGGTGGGAAGGAATGCCGCCGTCGTCGCGTCCACCTCGGCGATCCGGCGGGCCGGCTCCAGAACGGTGGTGGCCGCCGTCGTCCGCGCCACCGCGGCGCCTGTCTCTTCCACCGTGCCCCAGGCCTGGCACTCGCCGCAGCGGCCAACCCACTTGGCTGTGGTCCAGCCGCATTCCGCGCATTTATAGCCCGGTGCCTTGGCGGCCCGGGAAGTCTTTGTTGCCATTGCTCCACCCTAGCCGCGGGCGCTGACATTCCGGTGCGGTTCCGGGCGGCCGCACGGTGCGGTCCTAGAGGGCGGGAAGCAGGTCCCGGGCGTCGTCCGGGTCCAGGCCGGAGGCCTCGAGCAGGTCCACCATCAGGGGGCGGAACAGCATCACCACGGTTTCCCCCTCGAGCCGCTGCACGTCCAGCAGCCGGGGGTGCAGCCGGCCCGCGGTTTCGCTCAGTTCCACCCGGGCCGTGCGCAGGTGGGCCCGGCGGACACTGTCGTTGACCTCTGCCAGGCCCAGTCCCAGTTCATCGATCGCCGCCGCCGTCTCCTGCAGGACCTCGGCAATGTTCTCCGTGGCCTCGTCGGAGAGCGCGGCGTGGTTGATGGCGCTGGTCAGCCGACGCGCGAAAACCCTGCTGTTACGGAGGGCCAAATCGATAAAGTCCACCGACTGCGCCAGCCGGTCCAACTCGTCCCGGTACCGGCGGTAGGCGGGGGCCAGTGTGGCGACCTCCCCGGAGGAACGCAGCGTCTGGCGCATCGCGTCGACCATGGGCTGGCAGTTCCGGCCCCGGATCAGCGCGTGCCACGCCTGGGTGGAATCGCTGTTGGTGAGGGCGGCGGAGCACTCTCGGAGCACCTCCGCCAGTTCGTGCAGCAGCTTCTTGACGTCGTTGCGGGGTTCGCGGCGGGGGTCCTTGGGGATAAGGAAGGTCACCAGGAGCGCGAAACCGCCGCCCACCACCGCGTCGATACTCCGGGTAAACGGCCCGCCGGCCGGCGCCGGCAGCAGCACCACCAGCAGGGACTGCAGGCCCAGCTGGGTGGTGAAAATGGTCCCGCTGTCCAGGAACCGGGCCAGCAGGATGGAGAACAGGAGCACGACGGCGGCCTGCCAGATCCCGGCGCCCAGCCAGTGCAGGAGCAGGTCCCCCACCACAATGCCAATGGTGCAGCCCAGGCCCACTTCCACGACCCGCCGCAGCCGCGGATCGCGGGAGAAGCCCAGTGCGATCAGGGAGGAGGTGGCGGCGAACAGCGGCCCGGTGTGGCCCAGGACGTACTCGGCGAAGGCGTAGGCCCCCACCGCGCAGGCCGTCATTTGGACGGCCGGTACCAGCGACTTCCGGCTCCGGATGAACCCGGTGCGGACCCGGCCGCGCAGGAATCGTGCGCTTGCGGTGAATCCAGTAGCGGCGGCCATGCCCCCAGTCTATTTGCAGTCCGGGGACCGCCGGGTTGCGCACCACCGGCCCCTACGACTGTGACGCAGCCAACGCAACTGCGAACCGTCAGTTGTCGACCAATGGTCCGACGTCGTTAACCTGTCGTTCACTTTGGGCCACATTTCCCTTCACCTGGGGCCCTTAACTTCGATAGAGGTACAAACCGTACCCACCGTCTTTATCGCCCGGACGTCTCCGGTCCGGCACGCATCTGAATAACCCTGGAAGGGGTACATCTAGTGAAGGCATCACGCTTCGGCCGCAACGCGGCCATCGCTGTTATCGCAGCCGGCGCACTCGCGCTCACCGCTTGCGGTTCGGACAACGCAACCAACACCGCGGCAGGCACCGCTGCGGCGTCGGGCCCGAAGGTTACCGGCACGCTGACCGGCATTGGTTCCTCCGCTCAGGGCGCGGCCATGGACGTGTGGAAGACCAACTTCGCCTCCGCGAACCAGGGCGTCAACGTGCAGTACTCCCCGGACGGTTCCGGCGCAGGCCGCAAGGCCATCCTCGACGGCTCGGCCCAGTTCGCCGGCTCCGATGCCTACCTGAAGGACGAAGAGCTCGCCAAGGCCAAGGACAAGTGCGGCCCCGACGGCGCCGTCGAGGTTCCGGTCTACATCTCGCCGATCGCCATCGCCTTCAACATCCCGGACGTCAAGGACATCAAGCTCGATGCCCCCACCGCGGCCAAGATCTTCCGCGGCGAAATCGCCAAGTGGAACGACCCCGCCATCGTCGCCCTGAACCCGGACGCCAAGCTCCCGGACCTCAAGGTGACCCCGGTCAACCGCTCCGATGACTCCGGCACCACCAAGAACTTCACCGACTACCTCTCCGCCGCGGCTCCCGATGTCTGGAAGGACAAGGCCGATGGTGTGTGGCCATCCTCGCTGAAGGGCGAGAACGCCAAGGGCACCTCCGGCGTCGTCAAGACGGTCACCGACACCCCGGGTGCGGTCACCTACGCCGACGACTCTGCCGTCAGCGGCAAGCTGGGTACCGCCGAGATCAAGGTCGGCTCCGAGTTCGTCAAGATCTCCCCGGAAGCCGCTTCCAAGGCCGTGGACCTGGGCAAGCCCGTCGAAGGCCGTGGCGCCAACGACCTCGCCATCAAGCTCAACCGCACCACCACCGAATCCGGCGCCTACCCGGTTGTCCTGGTTTCCTACCACGTGCTCTGCAGCACCTACGACAAGCAGGAGACCGTAGACCTGGTCAAGTCCTTCGAGAAGTACGTGCTCTCCTCCGAGGGCCAGAAGGCTGCCGCCGAGTCCGCCAAGTCGGCTCCGATCTCCTCCACCCTGGCCGAAAAGGCTGTGAAGGCTGTCGAATCCATCAAGGTCAAGTCGTAAGGTTTGAACTGAACCGCTGAGTTCCCCGCCCCGCCGCCCGGCGGGACGGGGAACTTAGCCGCGTTCCCGCAGTTTTCCAGTTTTCGCACTTCCGCAACACCAACACCGAAGGGCCGGGTATGACCTCCACCTCCCTGACCAAACCCCAGGGCGCAGGACGTGCCGGGGACAAAGTCTTCTCAGGGGCCACCCTCGCAGCAGGCTGCCTGATCCTCGCTGTGCTGTTCGGCGTTGCGCTCTTCCTGGTCGTCCAGGCCATCCCGGCGTTCACCGCACCCGCCGCCGACATCCAGGGCGGCAACGGATTCTTCGCCTACATCTGGCCGATCGTCATCGGCACGCTCATCGCGGCCGTCATCGCCCTGGTCATCGCCACCCCGGTATCCATCGGCGTCGCGCTCTTCATCTCGCACTACGCCCCGCGCCGGCTGGCCTCCGGCCTCGGCTACGTGGTGGACCTTCTGGCCGCCATCCCCTCCGTCGTCTACGGCGCCTGGGGTGCGGCGTTCCTCGCCAAGGAAATCGCGCCCGCCTACGACTGGCTCGCCAAGAACCTCGGCTGGCTGCCCATCTTCCAGGGGCCGGCCTCCGCCACCGGCAAAACCATCCTGACCGCAGGCATCGTCCTGGCGGTTATGGTCCTGCCGATCATCACCTCGCTCTCACGCGAAATCTTCCTGCAGACCCCCAAGCTGCACGAGGAAGCCGCCCTCGCGCTCGGCGCCACCCGCTGGGAAATGATCCGAATGGCCGTACTGCCGTTCGGCCGCCCCGGAATCGTCAGCGCCGTGATGCTGGGCCTGGGCCGCGCCCTGGGCGAGACCATGGCCGTCGCCCTGGTCCTGTCCTCCGGTGCGCTGACCGCAAGCCTGATCCAGTCCGGCAACCAGACCATCGCCGCCGAAATCGCGCTGAACTTCCCCGAAGCCAGCGGCCTGAAGGTGAGCACGCTGATCGCCGCCGGCCTGGTGCTGTTCGTCATCACGCTCGGCGTGAACATGATTGCCCGGTGGATCATCACCCGGCACAAAGAATTCTCGGGAGCCAACTAGATGACCTCCACCCTGACTCCGGTCCGCAAACGCTCCGCCCTGACCAAGGGCCAGCTTCCCAAGGCCGCGCCCTACATTGTCCTGGCCCTCGCCCTGGTCATCGGCGCCGCCATCCTGGCACTGGTCGGCTTTAACGCCTTCGGCTGGGGCATCGTCTCAGCGCTGCTCTTCGCCGCCGGCCTCGTCGGCTGGAGCGCCGTCGTCGAAGGCTCCCGCAGGGCCAAGGACAAGCTGGCCACCTGCCTGGTGGTCGGCGCCTTCCTGATCGCCCTGCTCCCGCTGATCTCCGTGATCTGGACCGTGCTGGTCAAGGGCTTGCCCGGCCTGGTCGACCCCGGCTTCCTGGGCACGTCGATGAACGGCGTCACCGGCGCCTTCGACAACAAGGCCGCCGAAGAAGGCGCCCCGGTCCTGGGCGGCATCTACCACGCGCTGATCGGCACCGTGCAGATCACCCTGCTGGCCACGGTCATCTCCGTGCCGGTGGGCCTGCTGACCGCGATCTACCTGGTCGAATATGGTGAGGACCGAGCACTGGCCCGGGCCATCACCTTCTTCGTCGACGTGATGACCGGCATCCCCTCGATCGTGGCCGGCCTCTTCGCCGCAGCGTTCTTCTTCGTCGTCGTCGGCCCCGGCACCAAAACCGGCGCCGTCGCCGCCGTCGCGCTCTCCGTCCTCATGATCCCGGTGGTGGTCCGCTCCAGCGAGGAAATGCTCAAGATCGTCCCGAACGAACTGCGCGAGGCCGCCTACGCCCTCGGCGTCCGCAAGTGGCGGACCATCCTCAAGGTGGTCATCCCGACGGCGATCTCCGGTATCGCCTCCGGCGTCACCCTGGCGATTGCCCGGGTGATCGGCGAGACAGCTCCGATCCTGGTCACCGCCGGTTTCGCGACGTCCATCAACAACAACGTCTTTGGCGGCTGGATGGCCTCGCTGCCGACCTTTATCTACACCCAGATCCTCAACCCGACGTCGCCGTCCAACCCGGGTCCCTCCGACCAGCGCGCCTGGGGCGCGGCCCTGGTCCTCATTATCCTCGTGATGCTGCTCAACCTGGCCGCCCGCTTGGTCGCCCGCATCTTCGCCCCGAAGGCCGGCCGCTAGGCCACGGCCGGCACCCGGTCCCTATCTCCACAAGTGAAGGAACAGCATGTCTAAGCGCATCGACGTCAAAGACCTGAATGTCTACTACAGCAAATTCCTGGCCGTAGAAGACGTGAACATCAACATCGACGCCAAGTCCGTCACCGCCTTCATCGGCCCCTCGGGCTGCGGCAAGTCCACCTTCCTGCGCACCCTGAACCGGATGCACGAAGTCATCCCCGGCGCGAGGGTGGAGGGCGAAGTACTGCTCGACGGCGACAACCTCTACGGCCCCGGCGTGGACCCCGTGACGGTCCGCTCGCAGATCGGCATGGTCTTCCAGCGGCCCAACCCGTTCCCGACCATGTCCATCCGGGACAACGTCCTGGCCGGCGTGAAGCTGAACAACCAGAAGATCTCCAAGGGCGAGGCTGACTCCCTGGTGGAGCGGTCCCTGCGCGGCGCCAACCTCTGGAACGAGGTCAAGGACCGCCTGGCCAAGCCGGGCTCCGGCCTCTCCGGCGGGCAGCAGCAGCGCCTCTGCATCGCCCGCGCCATTGCTGTGGAGCCGCAGGTGATCCTGATGGACGAGCCCTGCTCCGCGCTGGACCCGATCTCCACGCTCGCCATTGAGGATCTCATCAACGAGCTCAAGGACGAATACACCGTGGTGATCGTGACCCACAACATGCAGCAGGCCGCCCGCGTCTCGGACAAGACCGCGTTCTTCAACATCGCCGGCACCGGCAAGCCTGGCAAGCTGATCGAGTACGGCGACACGCACACCATCTTCAGCAACCCGACCGAAAAAGCCACCGAGGATTACGTTTCCGGCCGCTTCGGATAAACCCCGCCCGGCCAATCAACGGGTCCCGCGGGGCCGGAGGGGTCCCTAGAACCCCGCGAGGGGTGAGAGGGCCAGTTCCAGGACGAAGGCCACCGCGGCGGTGAGCACCGGCGTGAGCCCCCAGAACGCGAGGATCCGGAGCACCAGCCGCCGGTTAGTGGCCGTGTATCCCTGGTTGGTCCCCGACCCCAGCGCGGCCGAGGTGACCGTGTGGGTGGTGGAGATCGGCCAGTGCAGGCCGATCGCGCCCACCAGGAGGATGACGCTGCTGAAGAACTGCGCCACGAAGCCGTGCAGGGGGTCAACCCGGACCAGCCGGTAGCCGATGGTGTACGAGATCCGCCAGCCCCCGGCCAGGGTCCCTGCCGTCAGCATGCCCGCGGTCACCAGGGCCACCCAGACAGGCGTGGAGTCGCCCACGGGGAAGCCTGCGCCCAGCATTCCGAGGATCAGCACGGCGCTGGTGCGCTGGCCGTCCTGCAGCCCGTGGCCAAAGGCTACGGCGCCCGCGGCGATGGCCTGGGCGCGGCGGGATCGGCTGTTCACCACGCTCGGCGGGGTGTAGCGGGCCGCCCAGGTGGCAGGCCAGACCAGGAGGTATGCTCCGGCGAAGGCGATGACGGGGGAGAGCAGCAGGGGCAGGACAACCTGGACGAGCAGCGACTGGTCCACCCCCAGCACCGAATGTCCGCCCACGGCAACGCTGGCGACGCCGGCCCCGGCCAGGCCGCCCACCAGGGCGTGCGTGGACGAGGACGGGATGCCCCGCCACCAGGTGTAGATGCCCCACAGGACGGCGCTGAGCAGCCCGGCAATGAGGATGGTGAGGCCGTTCCCGCCCGAAGGGAGGACCACCCATGTCCGGCTGACCTCCAGCGCCAGGGCGGCGCTGAGCCCGGCGCCGATGAAGTTGAACAGCCCGGCCAGGAGCACGGCGACGGTGGGGGTCAGGGCCCGGGTCCGGACGGCAAGGGCAACCGAGGACGAGGCGTCGCGGAAGCCGTTCAGAAAGGCGAATGCCCCGGCGAAGAGAACCACCAGGGCAAAGAAGGCCACCGCCACTCTAGGATTCCTTGACGATGATGCTGCCAACCTGGGTGGCGATCCGGCGCATGTCCTTGGTGACCTCCACCAGCTGGTCAGCGATATCCCGGTTGCGGGCGTACTGGGCCGACTTCATGTCCTTGAGCATGTCCGCCACCCAGACCCGGTGGGTCCGCTCCGCGCGTTTGGTGAGCCGGAGGACTTCGATCCAGTAGTCCTCGAGGTCGTCCAGGTTGTTCAGCTGGCGCATGGCCTCGACGGTGAGCTCGGCCTGCCGGCTGATGATCTCCAGCTGGTCGGCCGCGCGCTTGGGCAACCGCTCGAGTTTGTAGAGGAATACGAGGTCCGCCGCGGCGTCCAGCTTCTCCATGGCCTCGTTGAGGTAGCGGGAGAGCGCGTACATGTCTTCGCGGGGGAGCGGGTTCAGGAAGCTGGTCCGCATGTGCGTCAGGAGGGCAAAGTGCAGCTCCGCCGACTTCGCCTCGTGATCGTGCATGTCCTCTACGAGGCGGGAGTGCTCCGTGGCGGGGGCGCCGAGGATCTCCGAGAGGGTCCCGGTGGCCACGGCGATCTGGTGGGCCATCTGGGACAGCAGGTTCAGCCCGGCGGGCTCCTGGGGGAAAAGGCGCAGCTTCACGTGGGGGTACCGGTCTCCGGACGACGCTTACACGGGTATGGACTGCCGGCCGTGGAACGTGACCCGCGCATGGGAAATACTTTACTGCCAGCAAATCGCACTACGGGAACCGCTTGCCCCGGGGGAGGGCATGAAAATGGTGCCGAACCGGATACGCCTCTCGGCGGTAGGCCGCTCTAGGCGGCTAAATGTTGAAGCCCGGGGGTTTCGCGGCTCGGCACCGCCTTTAGTTTTCTACGTCAGCGGGACCAAGTCAACATTGACAGCCGGGCTCCGTCGTGCGTCTTGACAGCCGATCCTGGGCGGGCGTAGAAGCGGGCACAAAGCAGTGCGAAGCCGCGGAAAACGGCGCCGCGCCGGTGCGGCCGGGGACTAGTCCAGCTCGCCCAGGCGCCAGGCGTTGGCGGCGTGCTCAAGGTCCTCGGCGGTCTTGACCAGCAGGTGCGAATTGCGTGTGAGCTTGCTCGCGTGGTTCGCGTTGCTGTGCTCGGCGCCGTCCGCGAGCGTGGCCTGGCCCAGTGCCACCACCCGGCAGAAAGCGGCGGAGCGTTCCAGGGCCACGTCGAATTCGCCGTCGAAGGCGCCGGAGAGGATGGCGTCCGCCATCGACTTCATTTCATCGGCCCCCGGAGGTTCTGCGGCACCGGCCACCACATGGGACACCTGGGCGGTGTCCTTGCCGGCCTTGAAGTAAACGGAGATCCGCTCGGGATCCCGGATGGTGGCGGCGCGCAGGGCGTAGAGCCGCCACAGGGCGCCCGGAAGGGACCGTGCAGGACTTTCCGCCCACATCTCGGCGATGGAATCGAGGCCTTGTTCGTCGGCCAGTTTGACCAGCCGCCGCGTCACCTTGGGATCGTCGCTGTCCCGCCCGCGGCGGACGAGGGCCTGGGCTGCGAGGTGGGCCGCCTCTGAAACCCGGGCCGGATCGGCGCCGCCGGCGAACGGCTCGAAATCGATCGGCGCGAAGGGCTTGGGCTTGTGGTGGCGGTGCGGTCCCGGGCTGCTGGCTCCTGCTTGCTCGCTCATGGCCACCACGCTACTCCTGTGCATTCCGGGAATCGAGCATGCCCCTACCCCCGGGGCAAAGGGCCGGGAGCGGACGACGACGGCGCGCGGCGCAGGGTGACAAAGCGAACGGATCTCTGGGGTACAGTGTTAACGTCCAGAAATGGACTGGGCCGGCGTGCCCGCCGACGGCAGGAATTCCCGCCGTCGGGGTTGCCGGCTGGGGCCTTTAGCTCAGCTGGTAGAGCATCGGACTTTTAATCCGTGGGTCGTGGGTTCGATCCCCACAGGGCCCACTCTTTTAGCGAAGAGTGGAAAAACCCCCGGCATCCTGGCGACAGGAAGCCGGGGGTTTTTTGCGTCCCGGGCCGGAAGGTGGCCGCGATGAAGTACGTCTGTCTAGTTATAAGTTCGGCTAGGATTATAGGATGACTTCGGACAGCGTTGCAGCCTCAGGGTACTGGTATGGGCCGGATGAGCGGCTCGACCCGCCCACCGCCGTCCTCCAGGCGCTGCGCGGCTACCGGGCCGCCGAGGTTGCGACCCGGCGCTCCACCCGCGACTCCATGGGTATGGGCGAGACCGACCTGCTGGCCCTGCGCTACCTGTTGCGCGCCCAGTCGGCCGGGGAGCGGGTCGGCCCCAAGGATCTCAGCCGCACCCTGGGGATTACGACGGCGTCCACCACCTCCCTGATCGACCGGCTCGTCAGCAGCGGCCACGTGCGCCGCGAACCGCACCCCACCGACCGCCGCTCCCTGGTGATCGTCCCCACCTCGGCAACGGACTCCGAGGTTCGGGCCACACTGGGCGAAATGCACCGCAGGATGCTGGCTGTGGCCGAGGAGCTCACCCCGGACGAAAGCCGCATTGTGGTGGGCTTCCTCCGGCGGATGACGGAAGCCCTCGACGAGCACACAGCCAGCCACTGACCCTGCCGCAGGACGCTGACAAAATAGCTAGCCACCTTAACTAGTTAGTTGAGCTAGTTATATGTATGCTTACTACTTGTGTCAGATATTCGTTTGCGTGGAGGAGTCGTGACTGAGTTGTTGACGATCGACGGCGGTCCGGAGGCCGGTGCGGCCCCGTTCTCCGCGCCGCACTTCCCGGCAGAACCGCTCGCACCGGCCGCCGTTGGGCCCGCCAATCCGGCGGACAATGCGCCCAGCCACTGCGGGACGGCGATGGAATGGACGGAGCCGGCGCTGGTCGCCGCGTCCGCGTATTCGTTCGACGCCGGAACCGCTCAGCTGCCGCCCGTTTGGCGCTGCTCCTGCGGCTTCCAGCTCGACGGCGTCATCCACACGCCCAATGCGCTGGCAGCCCTTTCATGAGCATCCTCGCCGTCCCCGTCCCGGCTGAACTCCACCCCGTCCCGGTCCCCGTCGCGTCCGGAGCCGGGCTCGATGCCAAGGTCCTGCCGATGCCAGGCGCTCCGGCCGGCCGATTCCTGGTCCATGAACTCCTGGGCCGCGGCGCGACAGCCACCGTCTTCCGCGGCACGGACCTCAGCAGTAACCGCACGGTCGCCATCAAGGTGGCCGAAGGGCCCGCGGAGAAGCATGCCAACCGGATCCACGCTGAAGCGCGCATCCTGGCGTCCCTGGACCACCCCGCCGTCGTCGGCTTTGTTGCCGCCGGCACCGTGCCGGCGGGCGACCCATGGGCCGGCCGGCCGTTCCTGGTCGAGGAATTCGCCTACGGCGGCAGCCTCGCCGAACGGCTCCGTAATGGCCCCTCGGACCCGGCGGAGGTGGCCGGTTGGGCCGCCGCCGCGTTGTCCGGGCTGGTGCACGTCCACGCAAGGGGCATGGTCCACCGGGACATCAAACCCGCCAATATCCTGCTCAGTGCGCTCCGGAGGTGTTCGGTACGAATCGCCGACTTCGGGATCGCAACCCCGGCAGGCGCGGCCCCGGAACCCGGCGACTCGTCAGGAACCGTGCATTACATGAGCCCGGAACAGGCGGCCGGAAAACCCGTCCACGCCGCCACGGATATCTACGCGCTGGGGCTGGTGCTGCTCGAGTGCCTCACCGGTGTAAAGGCCTACCCGGGGACGCCCGTGGAATCGCTGGTGGCGCGCACGCTGCGGGCTCCGGAGATCCCGGCCAGCCTGGGCTCCGGCTGGAAGTCCCTGCTGACTGCCATGACTGCCATGGACCCCGCCGGCCGGCCTGCCGCGGCGGCCGCGCTCAAGCTGGCCATCAGGCTTACCCGCCCGGGACCGTCCCTGAAACTTGCGGGCTGACCCAAAACCCCTCCGAAACAGCGGGGCCGGCATACGCAGACTGCGTGTGCCGGCCCCGCTGTTTTCCCGCCTGTCCGGCCGCCGGTCCGGCCGGCAGGGTCGCCGCGCCGCGGGAGAAGGACTCCCGGCTGCTGCAGCCCCTTGGATAGCATGGGCCCACGGAGGTGGGCCCATGAGGATGGGCCCACGAAGACGGCGGCGGCTGCCGCGTCGAAGGGTGGTGAGGTCGGTGCCGGACGTGGTCCCGCAGGCGCAGGTGGTTCTGCGGCTGCGCGCTGCCGGCTGCGTCTTCGCCGAGGACGAGGCGGCCCTGCTGGAGGCGGCCGCGGCGACTCCCGGCGATCTTGAGGCGCTGGTCAGTCGGCGGGTGGCCGGGCTGCCCCTGGAGCATGTCCTGGGCTGGGCGGAGTTCTGTGGCCTCCGTATCGCTGTGGATCCGCAGGTTTTTGTACCCCGCCGCCGGACCGAGTATCTGGTCCGGCGGGCCGCCAGGATCCTGGGTGGGCGCCGGGGGAGCGGGGCCCCGGTGGTGGTGGATCTCTGCTGCGGCTCCGGCGCCGTCGGGGCGGCGCTCGCGGCTATGGCGGGGCCCCTGGACTTGCACGCGGCCGACGTCGACCCCGCCGCTGTTGCCTGCGCGCGGCGGAATGTCCTTCCGCTGGGCGGTGAGGTCCACGAGGGTGACCTATACGGTGCCCTGCCGGGCCGCCTCCGCGGCCGGGTGGAGCTCCTGGCGGTGAATGCGCCTTACGTTCCCTCGGGGATGATCGGGGCCATGCCGCCCGAGGCGCGCCTGCACGAACCTCGGGCTTCCCTGGATGGCGGCCCCGACGGCCTGGACTTGCAGCGGCGGGTCGCGGAAGGGGCGCCGGAATGGCTGGCCCCCGGCGGCCATGTCCTGGTCGAGACCAGCCGCCGCCAGGCGCCGCTAACGCTGGAAATATTTGCCGCCTGTGGGCTCACGGGCCGCGCCTACAGTTCCAGGCGGAGGGACGCGACGGTGGTGGCGGGATCCGCGGGATAGCATGCCAAAGCCCCGGCCCGGACGGTGCTGCCCGGGCCGGGGCTCTCGGCGAAACCTTTAGTGCTTGCCTGGCTCCGCGGGCGTGTCGGACCCGGAGTCGTCGGCCTTGAGGTCGCCGGCGGCTTGGACGCCGCCGGAGCTGCCCAGGTTAGGCGTTCCCGGGTGGGTGCTGTGAGCCGGGATCGCGCTGCCCGAGCCGGTTGCCGGTGTGGCGTTCCCGTCGTCTGCGGACGAATCGTCGCGGTGGACGGCGGAGCTGATCACCGTGCCGGCGCGGCGGGCGGCCTCGGTGAGCTGGCCGGAAACCTCGGGGGCCTTCTCCTTGACTGCTTCCGTGGCGGCGGCCACCTTGTCCTGGACTGGTTTGCTTTCCCACAGGCCTGCGGCCCGGGCCTTGAGTTTTTCGTAGGCCGCCCGCCCCGAACGGGATCCGAGGACGAACCCGGCCGCGAGGCCGGTACCGAAAAGAAGTTTGGCTTTCATGCTGTACTCCTGCTCCTGATGCTCTTGAGATCGGTGCTTTTGCTGCTCTTGAAACCGTGCCAAGTACCAAAAAACCGGCCCCAGGAATTAATCCCGGGACCGGTTTTCCGGTCTCACCGCTTTAGCGGTGCGAACGCCTGCTGATCATGCCGTAAACAACAAGCACGATCAGCGCGCCGACGATTGCGAGGATCCACGTGTAAAGATCGAAGAACCCGCCCAGCGGGCGATTGAAAATCAGGCCGCCGAGCCAGCCGCCCAAGAAAGCGCCTACTACACCGAGGACCAGCGTGATGAGCCATCCACCACCCTGACGACCCGGCAGGATAGCCTTAGCGATTGCTCCGGCAATAAGACCCAGAATTAGAAATGCGAAAAAACCCATTTTATTGGCCCTTCTCTTTCATTGAGGAGACACCCGGGTTGCCGGGTGCGCTTCATCCTTCTGAGTAAATACTAATCATGCTTACTATCAAAACGCCACTCGGAACGGGGAAAAATCCGCAAAATCCCGCTATTCACAGGAAGTTTCCGCGGCTGACACCCCCCGGCAGGGTCCGGAGGGTGACGTCGGAGGGCTGCGTTGGTCTGCCGGCGCAGCTCACCAGGCGTAGTCCTCCGGGGCGGTCCGGTGCCCAGGGAAAATGGCATCGAGCCGCTCCAGGGCGCCGGCGTCGAGTTCCAGCGCCAGCGAACCGAGGGCGGCGTCCAGCTGCTCCCGGGTGCGCGGGCCGATCACCGGGGCCGTGACCGCCGGCTGGTGCAGCAGCCACGCCAGGGCCAGCTCGCCGGGCCCGCAGCCGAGCCCGTCCGCGAAGTCCTCGTAGCGGCGGATCTGGTTCCGGTGTTTCCCGAGGGCCTCAACGGCGCGGCCCTCGGTCCGGCGGACGCCTTCTTGTTCCTTCTTGAGGACCCCGCCCAGCAGGCCGCCGTGCAGCGGGGACCATGGCAGGAGCCCAAGGCCGTAATGCTGCGCGGCGGGTATCACCTCGAGCTCGGCGTTGCGGGTGAGCAGGTTGTAGATGGACTGCTCGCTGACCAGCCCGTTGGAGTGCCGCCGCGCAGCGGCTTCCTGGGCCTGCGTCAGGTGCCAGCCGGCGAAGTTGCTGCTGCCGGAGTACACAATCTTGCCCTGCTGCACTGCGACGTCGACTGCCTGCCAGATCTCCTCCCAGGGCGTGGTCCGGTCCACGTGGTGGAACTGGTAGAGGTCGATGTGGTCCGTCTGGAGCCGGCGAAGGCTGGCGTCGAGGGCGTGGCGGATGTGCAGGGCCGAGAGCCGGGATTCGTTGGGCCGGTCCGCCATGGTGCCGAAAACCTTGGTGGCCAGTACGGTCCGCTCCCGCCGGCCGCCGCCCCGGGCGAACCAGCGGCCCAGGATCTCCTCGGTCCAGCCGCGGCGCTTGGACCCGCCGTAGACGTTGGCGGTGTCGACGAAGTTGATTCCGGCATCCTGCGCGGCGTCCAGGATCGCGTGTGCGTCCTGCTCCGCGGTCTGCGGACCGAAATTCATGGTGCCCAAACAGAGGCGCGAAACCTTCAGGCCGGACCGGCCCAGCGGGGTGTACTGCATCCCGGCCCTCCCGGACCTTAGCGCTCCAGGCGGAACCCGAGCTTGATGGTGACCTGCCAGTCGGCCACCTGCCCGTTGTCCAGGTGCCCGCGGATTTCCTTGACCTCGAACCAGTCCAGGTTGCGGAGTGTCTTAGCGGCCTCGGCGATGCCGTTGCGCACCGCGTCATCGACGCCCTCGGTTGAGGTCCCGACAATTTCAGAAATGCTGTAGGTGTGGTTAGGCAACGTGGCTCCTCGTGATCGTCATTGGTCTGGGTCTCCGCCCCGTGGCCGGGCCGTTCCTGCAGACTAGCTGACGCGGCGCGGCCGGACTAGGGGCGTGCGGTGCTGGCGGGGGAACCAAAAACCGGCCCCGGCTCGGGGCGTTTGGCGGCCGGCGGAGTCTCGCCGTCACGGGGCCGGACCCGCCGGATCATCCAGGGCAAGAGATAGTGCGTGGCCCAGGCGAGGTCCCCGGCCCGCGTCTCGCGCCAGGTGCCGGCGGGCAGCGGTTTGGGCTGCAGGGGCTTGAGGCTGTGGGGCACCTGCAGCGAGTCAAGGACCATTCCGGCGATGGTGTGGTGGCCGAGGGGGGAGAAGTGCAGGCGGTCCGGATCCCACATCTGCGGGTCGCTCAACTGCCGGAGGGACCAGAGATCGGCGATCACGCCGTGGTGGCGGGCGGCGATGGTCCGGATGTTCTCGTTGAAGACGGCCACTTTGCCCCGGATGTGGCCGAAGACCGGAGTGTCCCCCCAGTCCGGCCCGGTGAACAGGACCACGGTAGCGCCGGTGGACGCCAGCGCCGCCACCGCAGCGTCCAGGCTCACGGCGAGCCGATCGGGATCCCGCCGGTGGAAGACGAGGTCGTTGCCGCCCGCTGAGAGGGTGACGAGGTCCGGTTTCAGGGCGATCGCCGGTGCCAGTTGCTGGTCGATGATCTGCTGCAGGACAAGGCCGTTGACCGCCAGGTTGGCGTAGGAGAAGTCGCGCCGCACGGTGCTGAATTCTTCGGCGATCCGATCCGCCCAGCCACGCATCCCGCCCGGGCTCTGCGGCTCGGGATCGCCGAGGCCGGCGGTGAACGAGTCTCCCAGGGCGACGTAGCGTTTCCAGGGGCCCGGGTGGGCGCCGGAGGCGCCTTTTCGAGCCATCACCGGATTCCCGAAGCTGGCCGCGTTCACGTCCCCAGCATGACACCCGCCGGCTTGTTACTACTAGGTACTTAGGGCCCGAAAAGCGGTGATCCCGCGCCCAAGCGGGGCCTTGGAGGACGCCATTCGATACCCACCCGGGTATGGCGGATACCAAGGGGGGTATATCATGGAATGAATCCACTCAACGTCCGGAGGCACCCATGGAACTCGATCCCGCCGACATGAAGCCGGTTATCAACCGGTTGCGCCGCGCTCAGGGACAGCTCGCGGCGGTCACGCGCATGATCGAAGAGGGCCGCGACTGCAAGAGCGTCGTGACCCAGCTGGCCGCCGTCTCCAGCGCCCTGGACAAGGCCGGTTTCTCGATTATCGCGACCGGCCTGCAGCAGTGCATGCAACAGGAAGACCCCAGCCTGGACCGCGCCGAACTGGAAAAGCTCTTCCTCTCGCTCGCCTGAGCCCGTACGGGATCTGCTGATCCCGGCCCCTTGTGTTCCCCCCGACGAGGCAGAAAATGGAGGGAGAGCGGCCGGTTGACCCGGCGGCAACCGCGCCCCACCGGCAAGGAGGGCCATGCAGCAGCCCGCAGGCGCCCCGGCCACGGCCAGCCGGGAGCGGGACCCGGTCCTGGACCTGGTCCGGTTCTTCTGCCTCGCCCTGGTGGTCGCGGGGCACACCTTGATGGTCAGCCCTGTGCTGCATCCCGACGGCACCGTGACCTCGGCCAACACCCTCGGGGAGCAGCCCTGGTTCGAGCCGGTCGTCTGGGTGCTGCAGGTGATGCCGCTGTTCTTCGTGGCCGGCGGCGTCACGGGCCTGTATTCCTGGCGGCGGCTACGCGCCCGCGGGGGCAGCGCCCTCGAGTTCGTCCAGGGCCGCCTGCTCAGGCTGATCCGCCCGGCCGCTGTGCTGCTGGCGGCCATGTTTACGGCCCTCTGGGCGGCGCGGCTCAGCGGCGTGGACCCGCAAGTGATCCAGCTGCTCGCCGCCGGCGCGGGTATGCCGCTGTGGTTTCTGGCCGCCTACCTCGCCGCGCAACTGAACCTGCCCTGGCTCTCGGCACTCCACGCCCGGGCGCCGTGGCTGACCCTGGCCGCCCTCGTTTCCCTGGTGGTGGCCGTGGACTGCCTCCGCGCAGCCCTGCCCGGGCTGGCCTACGCCAACATGGTGTTCCTCTGGTGCGCCGTGCAGCAACTGGGCTTTGTGGTCGCCGACGGCTCGCTCCAGGGGCTGGCGACGTCGCGGTTGGTCGCCCTTGCGGTGGGAAGCAACCTGGTCCTCGCCGTCCTGGTCTTACTGCGGCTCTACCCCGGAAACATGCTGGTGAACCTCAACCCGCCCAACCTGACGCTGTTCCTTCTCGGCGTCTCACAGGCCGCCTGCCTGCAACTGGCGCGGCCGCTGATCACCCGGGTCGGGACGTTGGACGCGGTCCGGATGGTCCTTGCCCGGGCGGGACGGCGCTCCATGACCGTCTACCTGTGGCACCTGCCGTTGCTCGCCGGTATGTCAGGCCTGTTCCTGCTCACGGACCTTCGGCAGCCGGCCGGCGGAACGGCGGCCTGGTGGTGGACCCGGCCGCTGGCGCTGGCCGCCGTTATCAGTTTGCTGCTGCCGGTGGTGGTGCTGTTCGGGCGGCTCGAGGAACTTCCGACGTCGGACCACGCCCGGGCCCGGCCGGCGGCGGCCGTGGTGACTGCCGCCGTCGTCGTCTTCATTCCGGTGGCCGACGCGGCACTGAACGGCCTCACGCTGGGGCTCCTTGGCGGCGGCGCGGCATGCTTCGCCCTGGCAGCCCTGCTGCTGGGCCGCATCCCGGACCGGACAGCGCACGGAGCGGGCGCTTCCGACGCCGGACGGCCATTGCCACACCCGCCTTTAAGTGCCAATCTCGAACCATGACGGAGAACTCGGCAGAAACGCAAGACACGTTCAGTCCGGACGTCACCACCACCCGAAATGATGCCCTGCACCGCTATGAGCTGCATGTGGGCGGGGAGCTCGCGGTCCAGGTGCGCTACATCGACAGGCCGGGACACGTGGACTTCATCCACACCGAGACGGCCGAGAAATTTGCGGGCCAGGGCCTGGCGAGGGTGTTGGCACACTTCGCCCTGGACGACGTTGTTGCGTCCGGGAAGCGGATCATCCCGCACTGCCCCTACATCTACCGGTACCTGCGCCACCACGATGCCTACGAGCAGTGCATTGACTGGCCCGAGCAGGCGCCCGCCGGGGCATAGCTTGTGACCGGAGCGACAACCTCGTAGTGTGGGGGTTGAGTTATGCAGCTGGCTCATGGACGTATCATTGGAGAACCCCGTGAACCACAAACTGCGTGTGCTTGTCCGTGTGGATGTTGATCCCGGACAAGTGACCCTCGAAGTCACCGGATGCCTGACCCAGGCAAGCTACCCCGCCCTGCTGCACATTGTTCGCCGTGCCAGCCGCCTGGCCGCCGGAGCGGACGTCTGCATCGATCTGCATGGCGCCTCCCACCTTGACCCCGAAATCCTGCTGTACCTCCGGCAGCTCGCCGCCGCCCAGGATCCCGTGCCCGGCGGTGACCCCGTGGCCGCGGCCGTCGGGATTGCGCCGAGCGGCGCCGAATCTTTCCGCCTGAGCCTCAACGAGCCGGCCGACCTGCCGATCTGCCTGCTGCATGTGGGCTCCGGCGGCGAGGTCCTGGCGGGCCTGGACAGCGACATCGGCGGGACCGTGCACGGCCAGCTCCCGACCGAGGTGGACGGCCTTGATGGCGTCGAGCAGGGGCCCGCGGATGCCCTTCCGGCCGCGGCCTCCGGCCTCATCGACGGCCTGGAGCTCTCCGACTACTTCGAGGGGACGCTGGACCCGGCTGCCACTGTGGCGGCGCTGTCCGATACGGCCCTCGGGCAGCTCGCCGACGCCCTCTACCAGCACCTGGACACCCCGAGCCCCAGCTTCGGCGCGCATACCTGGTATGAACTTGCCTCCGAAGAGCTGCAGCAGCGCTACCGGACGGCCGATGCGGACGGCTCCGTCGACCCGGACGGCTCCGTCGGGTCCGCCGAGCCCGTAGCGGCCTTCGAAGCCGTCGTCGAGGCCGCACCCGAAGGCCCAGCTGAAGGCGAACTCGCGGCGGGACCGGCACTGGCCTGACACCCCGGAGGCGCGGGGCTAGGCTGTGGCCATGAACACACCAGCTCCGAGCCCGTCCGCCACGGCAACCACCGCCCTGATCACCGGCGCGACGGCGGGGTTGGGGGCCGAGTTTGCCCGCCAGCTCGCCGAGCAGGGACACAACGTGGTCCTTGTGGCCCGCGACGCCGCCCGGCTGCAGGCCAGCGCCGCCGAGCTGGAGAACCGCTACGGGATCCGGGCGGAGGCGCTCGCCGCCGACCTGGTGGACGACGGCGGCGTGGCCGCTGTCGTCGCCCGGTTGAGCGATCCGGCACGTCCGGTCGAAATCCTCGTCAACAACGCCGGCATGGGCCTGCTGCGTTCCTTTGCCGATAACGACGTGAGCGAGGAGAAGCGGCACCTCCGGCTGCACGTCGAGACAGCCCTGGAGCTGACCCACGCCGCCTTGCAGGGGATGCTGCAGCGTCAGTCGGGCCGCGTCATCAACGTCGCCAGCGTGGCCGCGTTCCTGCCGCGCGAAACATACTCGGCCGCCAAGGCGTGGCTGCTGAGCTTCAGCCGCTGGGCCAATCTGGCCTACGCCGGGCACGGGGTCAAAGTCACGGCCGTCTGCCCCGGCTTCACGCACACCGAATTCCACGACCGGATGGGTATGGACAAGACCGTGGCCCCGTCCTGGATGTGGCTGCAGGCAGAACAGGTGGTCCGCGAGGGCCTCGCCGATAACGACAAGGGCAAAGCCGTCTCCATTCCGAGCAAACGCTACAAGGTGCTCGTCGCGGCGACCCGCCTCCTGCCGGCCCGGCTGGTCGCCGGCCCCCCGCGGCGGGCGAAGTAGGCCAGCGGGGCTCCCAACGCCAAAAGGCCCGCCCGCGCGCTTCCCAGGGGAAAGCGTACGGACGGACCTTTGTGGGCGGGGCTCGGACTACACGTTCGGGACCGGCAGGCCGGAAATTAGGCCGGCGCCGGGACCCTTCCGGCGTCGCCGTTGTGTCCCTCAGGCGTGCTGAGCGGCATGTCCATGTGCTCCAGGTCGATCAGCGGGTTCTCGTCCTGGGTCTTGACCAGTTCGCGGGCCTCCGCCTGCGTGTCCACGCTGGGCATCGAGCCCGGCAGCGGCATCTGGGCCGATTCCTTCAGGAAGTAGATCGCCACAGTGCCGATCGCCGAGGTGGCCATCAGGTAGTAGGCCGGCATCATGTCGTTGCCGGTCGCGTTGATCAGCGCGGCGACGATGAACGGGGTGGTGCCGCCGAAGATCGCCACGGAGAAGTTGTACGCAATACCCATCGCGCCGTAACGGCTGGCGGTCGGGAACTGGGCCGGCAGGGCCGAGGCCAGGTTTGCGACGTAGAACGTCACCGGGAAGGCGATCAGGGCGAGGCCGGCCAGGGTGGACCAGATTTCGCCGATGCCGATCAGCAGGAAGGCGGGGGTGGCCAGCACGATGGTGCTGATGGCGCCGATCCACAGCACGGGGCGGCGGCCGATCCGGTCCGAGAGCTTACCGGTCAGCGGAATGCACAGGCTCATGATGACCAGCACGGGGATGGTCAGCAGGGTGCCGTGGACCTCGTCGTAGCCCTTGGACTCGGTGAGGTAGGTCGGCATGTAGGAGGTCAGGGCGTAACCGGCAGTGTTGGCTGCGGCCACCAGGATCATCGCGACGATGATGGAGCGCCAGTAGGCCTTGACGATGCCGACCGGGCCCTTGGAGGCTGCGGCGTCGGACGCGGTGGCGTCCTTGGCGAGGCTTTCCTGGGCGTCCAGGGTGGCTTGGAACTGCGGCGATTCCTCGATCTTGCTACGGAAGTAGACGGCGATCAGGCCGAGCGGGCCGGCGAGGAGGAACGGAATCCTCCAGCCCCACTGCTCCATGGTGTCCTGGCCGAGGGTCAGCTGCAGGACCGACACCAGGGCGGCGCCGAGGGCGAAGCCGAGGTAGCTGCCCATGTCCAGGAAGCTGGCGAAGAATCCGCGGCGCTTGTCCGGGGCGTATTCGCTCACGAACGTGGTGGCACCGGCGTACTCGCCGCCGGTGGAGAAGCCCTGGATGAGCTTGAAGAGAACCAGCAGGACGGCGGCCCAGATACCGATCTGGGCGTAGCCGGGCAGGAGACCGACGGCGAAGGTGCTGGCGGCCATGATCATCAGGGTCGCGGCGAGGACCTTCTGCCGGCCGATCTTGTCGCCGAGCCAGCCGAACACAACGCCGCCGAGGGGGCGGGCAATGAAGGTGGCGGCGAAGGTGCCGAGAAGGAAGAGGGTCTGGACGGACTTGTCCGCCTCCGGCAGGAATACCGGGCCCATGGTGGTGATCAGGTAACCGAACACACCGACGTCGTACCACTCCATGGTGTTACCGACGATGGTGCCGCCGAGTGCCTTTTTGAGCATCGGGCGGTCGACGACGTTGACGTCGGACTCGCGGAGCCGACGTCGGCGCAGCTTCGGTTTCTTGACGCCCTGTGGTGCGCCTTGGTTAGTCCCGCCGGCGTTAACAACGCCTGCGGAAGAGTCGGTCCTGCTTCGGTCTGTGGGCATTTGGAAAGCTCCTAGGGAGATCATTTGCTTGCGACTTGTAGCTGCCCCGCTCCGGGCAGGCTCTCAATTTTACGGGATTCCTCTGGAGTTTCCGATTTTGGTGCCGTATGATCCTCCGTTTTCGGGGCTCCGGAGGGTGCTATTCGGGGCACGCCAATGGCCGATTTATCCGCGTGGTTCTTGGGAAGTAGGCAGTTCGCTTAGTTTCCCCGCAAATTTTTTCCGGCGCGGCCAGTTTGTGGTCCGGTTTGGGCCCGTTTGTGCCCCTCCGCGGTCCCCTACCAGCCCGGTTTTGGGGCCGTGCGGGCGCCGCTTCAGTTCTCCAGGGCAGGCCGGGCCAGGCGCATCTCGGGCAGAGCCGACCACTCGGCCGGCAACAGTTTCCGTTCGCCGTCGGGCCGGAACCCGTGCTTGGCGTAAAACGCCCGCGCCCGGGGGTTGTCCTCGAGCACCCACAGGTACGCAGGGGAGGTGCCGATGGCGGCTGCCAGCAGGGCAGAGCCGAGCCCGGAGCCGTAGGTCCGGCGGAAAGTGTAGAAGGAGTACAGCTCCAGTTGCCCGGGCCGGTCTTCGTCCCGGCCGGGGCCGGCGTCGGCGAACCCAACAATCTCGTCGTTCTCATCCAGGGCGATGATGCGCGGCTCTGCGCTGGCCAGGTAGGGGCGGCGGCGTTCCACCCGGAGGTCGATGGTGGCCCGGCGGTCTTCGAAGAAGCGGGCCGGCAGCTGGTGCCCGTAGCACTCCTCGTGCACGGCGGTGTGCATCCGGACCAGGGCGTCGGCGTCATCGGGGGTGGCCTGGCGGGTCCTGTATTCCATGCCCCTAGCCTAGAGACATCTCACGGGCGCAGACCTACGATTGGGGGACGCTTCATTTCATCGCAGAAAGGAAGGCCCATGGCGGATCATCACTCGAAAGAGATCGAGCCGGACGTAGCCAGTCATCTTGCGGAATCCATGGACGAGGCACCCGGGCCCGAGTCCAGGCGCCCGGAGCCGCCGTCGGCGGCTGACGGCCACGAATGGCCGGACGGCAGCGGCGAGCACCGCCATCCGAAGGACCGGGACGTTTCCCGCGGGCAGCAGGGCCAGCAGGTGGCCGACGCGGCCATGCACCGGCAAAGCCGGCCGCAGATCCCGCACCACAACTAGGCAGAGCCCGCACCACAACTAGGACGCGAGGGCCCGTTACGGCGGGCCCTCAGTCGTGTTCGGCGGCGGCTTCCTCAACAACCACGTCCTCCGGCGCCTTGTCGAGGCGCCAGCCGCGCCAGACCGGGTGCCGAAGCTTCCCACCGCCGGTCCAGTCGCCGAAGGTGACCTCTCCGACCAGCCGGGCCGACACCCAGCGGGCGTCCGCGGCGTCTTCCGCGGGAACCTCGGCGAAGGGTGAGGTCTTACGCGGGATCGCGTCCAGTTGCTGCCGCAGTTCCTTGAGTTCACGGGTGCTGAAGCCGCTGCCCACCCGGCCCACGTAGCGCAGCGACTTGCCCTCGGGCACGCCCAGCAGCAGCGACCCGACCGAATTGCTGCGGCCGCCGTTGCCTGGCCGCCAGCCGCCCACCACCACCTCCTGGGTCTTTTCAAACTTCAGTTTCAACCAGGACCGGCTCCGCTGCCCGACGTAGCGGCCATCGACGCGCTTGGCCATCACGCCTTCCAGGCCGAGTTCCTCGGCGCTTTCCAGCAGGTGCCCGACGTCGGCGTCGATCACCGCGGACAGCTCCACCGGGAAGGCCCGGACTCCGCCGTCCCCGGAACCGCCGACGCCGGTATGGAAAGCCTCGAGGTGTGTCCGCCGGTCCCGGAGGGGGAGGCGGCGGAGGTCCTTGCCGCCGTCGGTCAGCAGGTCGAACAGCATCAGGCGCACCGGTGTTGCGGCCCGGGCTTTGGCGACGTCGGCGGCCTTGGTCAGCTTCATCCGGCCTTGAAGCAGTCCGAAGTCCGGTCTGCCGGCGGGCCCGACGGCGATGATCTCGCCGTCGGCGGCGAAGTCCTGCGGCGGCCAGCAGGAACGGTCCGTGAGTTCCGGGTAGCTGGCGGTCATGTCGTTGCCGTTGCGGCTGATCAGCCGGATCCGCTCCGAGTCGCCCAGGACCAGCGCCCGGATGCCGTCCCACTTCAGTTCAAACTGCCAGTCCTTGCCGGGCAGGTCGGCGCGGGTTCCGGCGCTGGCCAGCATCGGTGCCAGCCCGGCGGGGTCCGGTGCGGCGCTCGCCGGCTGGGCATGGGCCGTCGTTGACTGCGGGCGGGCCGGGGCCGGGTGCTGGTCGTGCCCGGGGGCGTCCATGAGATGGATGAGCCATTGGTCGTTGGCCTGGCCGGTGTGGATCAGGGCGAAACGCCGGGTGCCGCCCAGCGGGCCGTCCTCCCGGCCGGTGAGGGTGGCGATGACCTCTTTGCCGGCGATCCATTTCTCGCACTCGTAGTACCCGCTGTCCCAGATGCTGACCGTGCCCGCGCCGTATTGGCCCTTCGGGATGGTCCCCTCGAAGGCGGCGTAGTCCATCGGGTGGTCCTCGGTCTGGACGGCCAGGTGGTTCTTGGCTTTGGTGGTGGGGACCCCCTTGGGCAGCGCCCAGGAGACCAGTACGCCGTCGCGCTCCAGCCGGAAGTCGAAGTGCAGGCGGCTGGCGTGGTGTTCTTGGATAACGAAGCTCTCCCGCAACGTCCCGCCGTTGCCGTCGCCGTCGCCATTGCCGCGGTGCTGCTCTGCCGTGAACGGTTCCGGGGTGGCGGATGCGTTCCGCTTGGCGCGGTACGTTTCCAGGCGGGGGTCGGTGTCACCGCCGCTGGCGTCGCCGGGGGTGCCGGCGGGGATGCCCTGGTAGCCGCCGGCCGCCGTCGGGGAGGTCGGGGAAGGGCCGTGCGGGGCGCCCGAGATGGCTGCGAAGGGGTCCTTGCCGGCCTTGAGCCGCTTCATCACCTCCTGGTAGTCGAGGTGGTGCAGGGACGGTGAGCGGAGCTCCCGCCAGGTCCGGGGCGCGGCGACCGTGGGCCGGAGCCTGCCGCGCAGCGAGTACGGCACGATGGTGGTTTTCGCCGCGTTGTTCTGGCTCCAGTCGACCAGCACCTTTCCGGTGCGCAGGGTCTTCTTCATGTCGCTCACGGCGAGGTCCGGGTGGTCCGCTTCCAGGGCGCGGGCGAGCTCGTGGGCGAAGTCCGAGACCTGATCCGAACTCTGGGCCCCGTCCAGCGCGGCGTAGAGGTGGATGCCCTTGCTGCCGCTGGTGACAGGGACCGGATCCAGGCCGACGTCCTGCAGGATGCTCCGGGCCAGGACGGCCACTTCCACGCATTCGGCCAGGCCGGCGCCGTCGCCGGGGTCCAGGTCCAGCACCAACCGGTCCGGCGGCATGGCGTTGCCGTGCGAATCCACCCGCCATTGCGGAACATGGATTTCCAGCGCCGCGATCTGGGCCAGCCAGGTGAGCGTGGCGGCGTCGTTGACCAGCGGGTACTGGATGGTCCGCTCCTTGTGCGTGATGGAGGCGCGCGGCACCCACCCCGGCGCGGAGTGATCCAGATTCTTCTGGAAGAACATCTCGCCCGGCGCCGCCGCGGTTCCCACGCCGTGGACCCAGCGCTTCCGGGTGGCCGGCCGGTTTGCCGCGGCCGGAATCAGCACCGGCGCCACGGCGGCGTAGTACGCGAGCACATCGGCCTTGGTGGTTCCGGTCTCCGGATACATCACCTTGTCCAGGTTGGTGAGGACCAGTTCCCTGCCTTCGACCCGTACGCGCTGCTTGCCCTCAGCCAAAAGACTTCACCTCCGGGCGGCTCTGGTGTTCACTTGAGCCATGAGAGCCATCTGGAAAGGCGCCATCGCGTTCGGCCTGGTCAACGTGCCGGTGAAGGTCTACAGCGCCACCGAGGACCATGACATCAGCCTCCATCAGGTTCACAACGCCGACGGCGGGCGGATCCGTTACCAGCGGCGCTGCGAGGTCTGCAGCAAGATCATTGACTACGAGGACATCGACAAGGCCTACGAGGACGAAGGCCGGACCGTGATCCTCAGCCGCGAGGAGCTCAAATCGATCCCCGCGGAGAACAGCCACGAGATCGAGGTGGTGCAGTTCGTGCCGGCCGAGCAGCTGGACCCCATGACCTTCGAAAAGAGCTACTACCTCGAGCCGGACGCGAAGTCGCCCAAGGCCTACGTGCTGCTGCGCCGGGCGCTGGAGGACACCGACCGGGTGGCGATCGTGCAGTTCGCGCTCCGGGAGAAGACCCGGCTGGGCGCGCTGCGGATCCGCGGCGATGTCCTGGTGCTGCAGGGCCTGCTCTGGGCCGACGAGGTGCGTGAGGCGAACTTCCCGGCGCTGGAAACCAGCGTGCGGATCTCGGCCCAGGAACGGGAGATGTCCGCAGCGCTGGTGGACTCGATGGCCGCCGACTTCGAGCCCGAGCAGTTCACCGACGACTACCAGCTGCAGCTGCGGCAGCTGATCGACGCCAAGATCGACCAGGGCGAATCGCTGGACACCGAGGAGACCTTCGGCGCACCGGCCGCGGAGGCCGGATCCGGCGAGGTGATCGACCTGATGGACGCGCTGAAGCGCAGCATCGAGCGGAAGCGGGGTGCGGCGGGCGCCGGCACCCGGACTGCCGACGACGCCGACGGCGGCGCTGCTGGCGCTGCGGACGACGGCGGGGCGAAGGCTGCGCCGGCTAAAGCGACCCGGGCCAAGGCTGCCCCGCGGGCCGCCGTGAAGGCCACGGCGAAGGCTGCCCCGAAGGAAGCGGGAGCCAAGCCGGCCACCAAGACCGCCGCCGCCAAGAGCGGCACGGCCAGGAGCAGCGCCACCAAGACCAGCACGGCCAAGGCGGGCGCCGCAGCCAAGAGCAGCACCGCCAAGGGGGAGGCGCGCAAGGGGGCTTGAACCCGGGTCCGCCCGCGGCCGCGCCGTCATCGGCTCAGGAGTTCCGCAGGGCGGAGATGAGGTCGCTCTTGTTCTTGGCCGAGTAGCCTTTGAGCCCGATCTCCTTGGCCTTGTCCCGCAGCTGCGGGACCGTCCAGTCCTCGTAGTCGCCTGACTTCCCGCCCTTGCGGCCGACCGATGAACGGCCACGTTTAGCGGCGGCATTGGAAATGCGGGCCGCCTTCTGCTTCGATGCGCCGTCCGTCAGCAGGGCTTCGTAGACTTCCGGGTCCTTGATGCTCGGGCTTTCAGAACCCTGGGGCTCACCCTTCTTCGTGGGCATTGCTGTCATCTCCTTCGGCCGGGGACCATCTGGACGGCCGGCGGACGGTGCCGCCGCGCGTTTCCAAACTAGCCGGGCCACCGGGTACTGACAAGCAACGCAAAAGCCCGGCCATCCCTCGTCGGGGGTGGCCGGGCCTTCGTGCACCGTTAGGTGTCCGGGCGCTGGCGCCGGACGGTGCTGCTATTCGGCGTCGTGGTCCGTCTCGAGAATCTGGACGAGGCGGTCCAGGGCGGCGTCCGCGCCGTCGCCCTCGGCACGCAACACCACAACTTCGCCGTGCGATGCGCCCAGGCTCATCAGGGACAGGATGCTGGCGGCGTCCATGGCCTCATCTTCCGGCTCGCCGAGCCGGGCGATGGTGATGTCGAGATCGAACTCGCCTGCAGCCTCGGCAAAGATGGCGGCCGGGCGGGCGTGCAGCCCCACGCGGCTGGCAATGGTGGCGTTACGTTCGGTCATTGTTGCTCCTTGGGTTCAGCTTGGGATTATCAGCTTGGGAAGGTCTGTCGCGGACCGGCTCAGACGGTTACTGGAACCGGTTCAACCGTATCAACGGTCTTCTTGACTGCCCAGCGCTTGAGGGCGATCACGGACAGGGCGGTGATCACAGTGCCCACCGCGATCGAGACGACGAACATCAGGAAGTTATCGATCGCGAAGAAGACGAAGATGCCGCCGTGCGGGGCCTTGGATCCGACCCCCGCGGCCATCGAGATGGCCCCGGTGACGGCGCCGCCCACCATGCTGGCCGGGATAACGCGCAGCGGGTCGGCCGCGGCGAACGGGATGGCGCCTTCGGAGATGAACGATGCCCCGAGCAGCCAGGCCGCCTTGCCGTTTTCCTGTTCGGCGAGGCTGAAGAGCTTCTTGTTCAGGACGGTGGAGGCGAGGGCCATGGCCAGCGGCGGCACCATGCCGGAGGCCATAACGGCCGCCATGATCTGCCACGGTGCCTGGTTGTCCAGGGACGCCGCGCCCAGGCCGGCGACGGCGAAGGAGTAGGCGACCTTGTTGACGGGTCCGCCGAGGTCGAAGCACATCATGAGGCCCAGGATCACGCCGAGGGCGATCGCGCCGGCGCCGGTGAGGCCGGACAGCCAGGCGTTCAGGCCCTTGGTGATGGCGACGATCGGGCCGCCAAGGATCAGGAACATCAGGCCCGAGGCCACGAGCGAGGCGAGCAGCGGGATGATGACGACAGGCATCAGGCCACGCAGCCAGCGGGGGACCTGCAGGCGGCCGATCACGAGGGCGATGTAACCGGCGAGCAGGCCGCCGACGATGCCGCCGAGGAAGCCGGCGCCCATGAACCCTGCGACCGCACCGGCGACGAAGCCGGGAGCAATGCCGGGACGGTCAGCGATCGCGTAGGCGATGTAGCCGGCCAGTGCCGGCACCAGGAAGCCCAGGGACAGTGCGCCGATCTTGAACAGCACGGCGCCGAGGTAGGCGCCGAGCGGTCCCCACGCGTTGTCCGGGAACTCGGTGGGGAGGTTGAAGAGGCTGTTCTGGACAACGATCGTGTCCGCGTACTTCGTGATCAGGTAGCCGCCCATCAGGAAGCCGAGGGCGATCAGCAGACCGCCGCCTGCGACGAACGGGATCATGTAGCTGACGCCGGTGAGCAGGGCTTTCTTCAGCTTCTGGCCGATGTGCTCGCCCTTTTCCTCGGCCTCATGCTCGGCCTGTTCCTCCGCGCCGAAGTGCGGGACGCGGCGGGCGTGCGGGTTGTCCGCGGCGGCGAGGGCCTCCTGGACCATCTTGTCGGGCTCGTCGATGCCGCGCTTGACCGGGGCGTTGATGACGGGCTTGCCGGCGAAGCGCTCCTTGCCGCGGACGTCGACGTCGACGGCGAAGATCACGGCGTCGGCAGCGGCGATGACGGCGGGGTCGAGTGCCTTGGCCCCGGAGGACCCCTGGGTTTCGACCTGCAGGTCCACGCCGGCTTCCCGGGCCGCGGCCACCAGCGAGTCGGCGGCCATGTAGGTGTGCGCGATGCCGGTGGGGCAGGCCGTGACGGCGACCAGGCGCTTGGCACGCGGAGCAGTGCCGGAGGCGGCGGCCGTGCCGGAGGCCCCGGCGGTGGCTGCTGCACCGGCGGCGGGTGCGGCGTCGGCCGGGACATCGGCGGCGTGGCTGGCCGGCTTGTCCGCCAGGGCGCCCTCGACCAGTTCCACCACCTCGGCCTGCGTGCCGGCGGCGCGCAGGGCGCCGGTGAAGTCCTTCTTGATCAGCGAACGGGCCAGCTTGGAGAGGAGCTTCAGGTGCTCCTGGTCCGCGCCTTCCGGGGCCGCGATGAAGAAGACGAGGTCGGCGGGGCCGTCCTTGGCGCCGAAATCAACGGGCCGGGACAGCCGGGCCATGGCCAGCGTGGCCTCGGAGACCGCCGTCGAACGGCAGTGCGGGATTGCGATGCCGCCGGGCACGCCGGTGGCGGTCTTGGACTCGCGGGCGAAGGCGTCGGCAAAAAGCCCCTCGACTTCGGTGGCGCGTCCGGTGGCCGCAACTCTGCCTGCCAGGTGCCGGATCACGTCCTCGGGCGTATTGCCCAGATTCTGGTCGAGCTCGACCAGTTCGGTAGTAATGAGCTGGGTCACTGTCAATCCTTCTTCAGGGCCGTGATGGTTACGGCGGCGGGGTTTGTTTGGTGCACTGCCGGGACGGTGGACCCGGGCAGGGAAGCAGCGGCGGCACCATGGGCCACCGCCTGACGCAGGCAATCGGCCGGGGCGGCGCCCTGGCTGGCGGCGAGCAGGTAGCCGGCAAGCGACGAATCGCCGGCGCCGACCGTGCTGACCGCCTTGACCGGCGGGTGCGTGGCGAGCCACGCACCGTCGGCCGTCACAAGCACCGCACCCTTGGAACCAAGGGTTGCGAGTACGGCGCCCACTCCGGAACGGACGAGGGCGCCGGCGGCCGCCGCGGCAGCCTCCGGGTCAGCCTCGAGTTCCTCGGCGGACTTATTGGTGGCGAAGCCGGCTGCGGCAGCCAGTTCCACCAGTTCCTCGGCATTGGGCTTGAGCAGGTCCGGTTTCCCCGGGGCGTCCCCGGAGACCGCGGCGGCGAGGGGTTCGCCGGAGGAGTCGACGGCGACGAGGGGTGCCTCTGAGCCGTCGTGCAGGGAACGCAGCCGCCGGGTCACGGTGGCGTAAAAGTCGGCCGGAACACCCGGCGGGAGGGAACCGGCCAGGACAACCCAGCTGGCGCCGCGGGAGGAATCCAGCAACAGCCCGATCAGGGCCTCCTGCTGTTCCCCGCTCAGCACCGGCCCGGGCTCGTTGACCTTGGTGGTCACGCCGCCCGGCTCGGTGAGGGCCACGTTGCTGCGCAGCGGCTCCCCGATGGGCAGGGCCGCGAACGGTACCTCTGTGTCCCGCAGCCCGGCCAGCACCGGGTCCGCCTCCGCGCCCGGAAGCACGGCGATGGTTTTCAGGCCGGAGGCGACCAGGGCGCGGGAGACGTTGACGCCCTTGCCGCCGGACTCCTGCCGGACGGAAACGGCGCGCTGGACTTCGCCCCGGAGCAGCGGTCCGGGCAGGGCCACGGTGCGGTCCAGGCTGGGGTTGGCCGTAAAGGTGACGATCATACGACCACCACCTCCACTCCGGCGTCCGCGAGTGCCGCGGCGAGGTCCGGGCTCGGTTGGGAGTCTGTAATCACGGTGTCCAGATCTTTCAGGGAGGCGAACTGGACCAGCGTTTCAGCGTCCAGCTTGGTGGAATCGGCCAGCACCACAATGCGGCGGGCTGATTGGACGAAGGCGGCCTTGACGGCTGCTTCTTCAGGATCGGGTGTGCTGAGTCCAAAGGTTGCGGAGATGCCGTTGGTGCCGACGAAGGCGATGTCGGGCCGGATCCGGCGGGCGGCTTCCACGGTGGACTGCCCAACGGCGGCCTGGGTCAGCCCGCGGACCTTCCCGCCCAACAGGTGCAGCCCGATCCCCGCCTCGCCGGAAAGCTTCCCCGCGATGGGCAGGGCGTGGGTGATGACCACGAGCTCGCCGTCGCCGGGGGACTGGGTTGATGCGGGCGCCGTGGTTCCGGCGGCTGCTGCCGTGCCTGTTGTCGAGCGGCCGCCGGCCGTGCGGGCCGCAAGGAGTTCCGCGAGGACTTCGGTGGTGGAGCCGGCGTCGATGAGGATGCTGCCGGAGCGGCCCTGCGGGATAAGCGCGAGGGCGGCCTGGGCGATCCGGGTCTTCTCGGACGGCCGCTGGATGGTGCGCTCGGTGATGCTTTCCTCGGTGGTGCTGATCCGCTCGGGTGACACCGCGCCGCCATGGACCCGGCGGACAGTGCCGGCGATCTCAAGGGCGGCCAGGTCGCGGCGGACCGTCTCCGTGGTGATGCTAAAACGCTCGGCGAGGTCCGTGACGCTGGCCCGGCCGCTGGCAGCGACGAGCTCCACGATCAATTGCTGGCGTTCCTCGGCGAACACGTGCCCTCCATTGCGACGGTTACTGCGAATGCTGGTTCGGATGCTGCTCCTTCCGCCCGGCTTCGGTGACCCCCATCACAGCTAAGTGGAATTGATTGACTTTATCTGTGTTCTTGTGGCTTTGTCAATGAAAAACAACAGGAACACAGAACGGGCCCCTCCGCGCCGGACGGACATGCCCATCCGTGGGGTGCCGGGATGGACATGCCCATCGTTCGGCCCACCCCTTGGGCATGCACATCCTGGGCTGCGGACATGCCCATTCTTCGGCCCGCAGCAATGGACATGCCCGTTCTCCGCGCCGACCGATGGACATGTCGATTCCTCGGGGCGAACCGGGATGGACATGCCCATTGTTTGGCCCGAGGAGTGGGCATATACGGGCTATGTCCAACCGTCGTGACGAGAGATGGGCATGTCCATCCTTCGGCGCACTCCTCGGGCATACGCATCCCTGGCCTGCGGACATGCGCATTCCCGGCCCGCAGCAATGAACATGCTCAATCTCCGCGCCGCCCGATGGACATGTCGGTTCCTTGGGACAGCCGGATGGACATGTCCGTTTCTAGAGGCCGGCCGGGATGGGCATGTCCATTGGTTGGCCTAGGGGGTGGACATATATGGGTTATGTCCAGCCTTTGTGCCGGGAGATGGGCATGTCCATCCCGGGATCGGGCCCGTGAGCTCGCGATGCCGCGGGAAGGTGCTGGTTGGTTTCGCGGGGTCCGTTAAGCGCCGGACGCCGGGCCGGACCTTGCTGGTCCGGCCCGGCGTGCGGGTCAGTTCGAGGTGTGTTTGCGGCCGGAGCCGCCAGCCTGGCGTGAAAGCGCGGCGGATCAGATGCCGGCGTCGCGGCTCTCGTTGCGGGTGATGGTCTCGCCGGTGTTGGGGTCGACGACGGAGCGGGTTTCGCTCACGCGGCGGGTGCGGCTGCGGCCCGGCGAAGCGAGGATCAGCGACGCGACAAGCCCGATGACGCCGACCACCATAAGGATGTAGCCGATCATGGTCTGGTCCACATTGGGAATCAATCCTGGCGAGATGGCCCAGGCGAGGATGGCGCCGATGGCGATGAGGAAGATGGAGGAACCGATTCTCATGACTTGCTCCTTGATGTCCGGTCAGGACCGATAGGTGGTGCTAAGCATGCTGACGAGCGTCACGCTACAGCCCGGTACGTGTCGTTTCAACGATTTTGGCCCCGCCTCGCCGGAAAACCGGGCGTAATCGGGGTGCCGGCGCGACGGGGACGGGGTGCTTCGAGCCCCGGCGGCCCGCCGGCTCCGGCATTCCGGCGCCCGGTCCTGCCGCTGGCTAGGCTTGCCGCATGGACACTGTCATCTGGTCGAAGCCGGAGCCCGAACGGGCGGGGACCCCGCTGCTGGTGATGCTGCACGGTTACGGCACGGACGAAACCCGGATGGCGGAGCTCTTCCCCAGCCTCCCGCCGCAGTTCACCTGCGCGGCCCTGCGCGGACCCAAGGTGATCGGCGACGACTACGGCTGGTTCCTGCTGGACTACTTTCTCACCCACGACTTTGCCGACGTCATCACTGCGACGAACTCCGTCTTCAGCTGGATCGACGGCGTCAAGGCCCGGCACAGCAGCGTGACCCTGCTCGGCTATTCCCAGGGCATGGCCATGGCGAGCACCCTGCTGCGGCTCAGGCCGGAGGGATTCCGCGCCGTCGTCGGGCTGTCCGGCTTTGTGCTGGACAACGAGCTGCTGGCGATGAGCGAATCGTTCAGCACGCGGCCGCCGTTCTTTTGGGGCCGGGACAAGAACGATCCGGTGATTAACGACGACGCCACCGCGCACACCAAGGAGTGGCTGGACCTGAACACCCAGCTCACGGCCCGCAGCTACCCCGGGATGGGGCATTCGATCTCCCGTGCCGAACTCGTGGACGTCGGCGCGTTCCTGCGCCACTACGTACTGGGCTGAGCTCCCGCTCCGTCCCAGCAGTCTGAGCTCCCGCGCCGCCCCAGCAGTCGGGCCGGCGGGCCGCGCGAACCCGGGCCCGCTGGCCCCAAAAGAATTCACCCCGGGAACGGCCGCCACCACTTGCGAAGCGAATTTATAAGCGTTTACAGTTTACTTTGGCCATTTTGATCCGGCCCACTACTCCAGGGGGAAGAAAGGTCCAGGCCCGTGTCGCATGGCTAAGGCTCCACGCGTGACAATCCAGGACGTCGCCGCCCTCTCCGGGCTTTCCATCTGCACCGTCTCCCGCGCCCTCCGGGACTTGCCCAACGTGTCCGAACAGGCACAGGCCAAGGTCGCCGACGCCGCCGCCAAGCTCGGCTACAAGGCATCCTCCGCCGCTGCAAGGCTCGCCGGGGGAACCACCGGTGCCGTGGCCATCATCGCCCCTACCGCCACCGCGTGGTTCTTCGCGCAGGCCGTCGAGGCCGCCGAGGAAGTGTTCGCGGACAGCGGCTTCGACACCGTGCTCATCAGCCTCCGCAACCGGCCCAGTGTGCAGCGCAAGATCTTCGGCGACCTGGCCGGGCTCGCCCAGCGCGTCGACGGGGTTCTGCTGCTCAATGTGGCCCTCGACGCCGATGAGATCGCCGCGCTGGAAGCCTCCGGCCTCGCCGTCGCGAGCGTCGGCATGAACCGCGTCCCGTGGGACAACGTGGGAATCGACAACGAAGAAGCGGCGCGCCGGGCCACCGGGCACCTGCTCGGCCTGGGTCACTGGGACCTGGCAATGCTGGCCGGACGGGAACCGGGGGAGCGGTCCGTGGACACGGCCGATGCCCGGCGGCGCGGATTCGAGCGGGCCCTGGCGGAGCACGAGCTCACCGTGGATCCGGACCTGGTGCTCGACGCCGAATCCAGCATCGAGGGCGGGCGTCGGGCCATGACGGAATTGATCGAAAACCGCCGGATGCCCTCCGCGGTGTTCGCCGGCTGCGACGAAACCGCGTTTGGCGCGCTCATGGCCCTGCGGGATCTCGGTTTGTCAGCACCGAAAAACGTCTCCATCATTGGTATAGACGACCATCAAATGAGCTGGTTCCTCGGGCTGACGACCATCGCGCAGCCGGTGGCCGACCAGGGGGCCTTCGCAGCCAACCTGCTGATCGAACGGCTCCACCGGTCCGGGCTGCCGAATCCGCCGGCCACGCACCTGCTGGAGACCAAGCTGATCGAGCGCAGGAGTACCCGACGCCGACGCTGATCTCCGCCAGCCCGGACCGCCGGCCCGCTCCGGCATCCCGGACTCCCGGCCGTGACCCGGGCCGGGACCCCGGCCCGGCAGCAGGACCGCCGTCGTCCGCAGCCGGTCCCGGCAGAAACCCGCAAGCCCGGCAACGCAGCCTCCACCGGCCACCGGCCGCCCCGCCCCGGCGGCCCCGCCCATCATTTCCCACACACGATCCATGCGACCGTCTGAAAGGACCTCCGCCCCATGACTGAGATTTCCAACAGCGCCCCCGGCACGGCCGACGTGCTGGCCGGCGCCACCGCCATCCTGTTCGACCTCGACGGCGTCCTGACCCCCACCGCGGTGGTGCACGAACGCGCCTGGCAGGAACTCTTCGACGGCTTCCTCGCCACCGTCCCGGAAGCGCAGGGCTACCGCGAGAGCGACTACTTCGACCACATCGACGGCAAACCGCGTTTCGACGGCGTCCGTGACTTCCTGGCCTCGCGCGGCATTGTGCTGCCCGAGGGCCCGACGGATGACGACCCCGCGCACGACACCGTGCACGGCCTTGGCAACCGCAAGAACAAGGTCTTCAACGACATCGTTGCCGCCGGCGGAGTGCAGCCCTACGAGGGCTCGCTGCGCTTCATTGAAGCGGCGCTCCAGCGCGGCCTGAAACTCGCCGTCGTCTCCTCCTCCCGGAATGCCGTCCCGGTGCTCAAGGCCGCCGGCCTGTCGGACTACTTCCCGGTGGTGGTGGACGGCGTCGTCGCGGTATCCGAAGGCCTGCCCGGCAAGCCGAACCCGGACACCTACCAGTACGCGGCGCGGCTGCTGGGGCTTCCCAGCGAGGAATGCGTCGTCGTCGAAGATGCCGTCTCCGGTGTCCAGGCTGGAAGCGCGGGGAGCTTCCACTCGGTCATCGGCGTGGACCGCGGAGCCGGGCGGAAGACCCTGCTCGACGCCGGCGCCACCCTCGTGGTCAACGACCTGGCCGAGCTGCTCTAGCCCGCCAGATCACCGGCAACACCCACCCGCACCTACCCGCACAACCGTCACCGCCAAAGGACCCCAACCATGGCTCTCATCACCTCGGACCGCGCCAGGTTCCCCAATGACCCCTGGCAGCTCGTGGAAACCGTCCACCTGCCGGGCAACGCCGGAACGCTGGAGACCCTGTTCAGCCTGGGCAACGGCCACCTCGGCATCCGCGGCGCCCACTGGGCCGCCGCCGACGCCGAACTTCCGGGCAGCTTCATCAACGGCTTCCACGAGATCTGGGACATCAAGCACGCGGAAAACGCGTACGGATTTGCCCGCACCGGCCAGCGCATCCTCTACGTCCCGGACGCCAACAACTTTGTGGTGGTCATCGACGGCGAGATGCTCAGCCTCGAGGAATCAACCGTGCTGGACTACCGGCGCAGCGTGGACTTTGCCACCGGCGTCTACGAATGCCGGATCGTCTGGCAGTGCCGCTCCGGCGCCACGGTGACCACCACGGAACGGCGTGCGGTGAGCTATCAGGCCCGCGGCGCCCTGGGCATCTCCCTTGAGGTCGCCGCCGACCGGGACATCTCCGCGGATGTGACCTCGGCCGTGGTCAACCGGCAGGACCAGCCGGTGGAGGACCACTCCGCGCACGATCCCCGCCGCGCAGGCCGCCACGCCGGCCGCGTGCTGCTTCCGCTGCGGCTGGACGGCTCCGACGGCTCGCTCCGCCTCGCCTGGGAAGCGGCCGAGTCCAAGCAGCGGCTCGGCATGGCCGTGGATCACTGGACCTCCGCCGGCGTGCAGCCCTTCGACACCCAGACGGACCAGGACGACAGCAGTGTCCGCTACGTCCTGGCCGTCAGCCCGGAGGTGCCGTTCCTCCTGGAGAAGAGCGTCAGCTACGCGGTGGGACGCTCAGCGGACGAGGACCTGGCCGACACCGCCGAACGGTCCCTGCTGCCGGTGGCCGAGATCTTCGCCGAAAGCGCGGCGCACTACCGCGACTACTGGACCACCAGCGACATTGTGGTGGGCGGCCAGGACGAACTCCAGCAGGCCATCCGCTGGAACCTCTTCCAGCTGGCCCAGGCCACGGCGTGCGCCGACGTGGCCGGCATCCCGGCCAAGGGCGTGTCCGGCTCCGGCTATGACGGGCACTACTTCTGGGACCAGGAGGTGTACCTGCTGCCCTACCTGACCTACACCAACCCGGGCAACGCCCGGCAGGTCCTTGAGTTCCGCCACGAGCTGCTGCCCGAAGCGAGGGTCCGCGCCAAGGAGCTCAGTGTGGACGGCGCCCTGTTCCCCTGGCGCACCATCAACGGCCTGGAAGCCAGCGCCTACTACGCCGCCGGCACGGCACAGTTCCATATCGCTGCCGCCATCGCCTTCGCCACCAACCGCTTCATCTGGGCCAGCGGGGACGCGGAGTTCAAGGAAACCCTCGGCGCCGACCTGCTGATCGAGACGGCCCGGATGTGGGCCTCCCTGGGCTTCTTTGGCAAGGACGGGCTGTTCCACATCCATGGCGTCACGGGCCCGGACGAATACACCGCCGTCGTCAACGACAACCTGTACACCAACGTTATGGCCCGCTTTAACCTGCGCACGGCCGCGGCGCTGGACCACCCGGGGATCGACCCGGCCGAACGGGAGCTCTGGGAACAGGCCGCGAACCGGATGCACGTCCCGTTCGACGAGGACCTCCAGGTCCACTCCCAGGACAACGACTTCATGACCCTGGAGCCGTGGGACTGGGACACGCCGCGGTCCAAGTACCCGCTGCTGCTGCATTTCCACCCGCTGGTGATCTACCGGCACCAGGTCCTCAAGCAGGCGGACACGGTCCTGGCGATGTTCCTGCAGTGGCAGGACTTCACGGCCGAGGAGAAGCGCCGAGCCTTCGACTTCTACGACCCCATCACCACCGGAGACTCCACCCTGTCTGCCTGCGTGCAGGGCATCATGGCGGCCGAGGTCGGCTACGGCCAGGCCGCGCTGGACCACTTCACCCACGCCGTGTTCATCGACCTGGACGACACCCACGGCAACACGATCGACGGCGTCCACATCGCCTCCACCGGCGGGGTCTGGAGCTCGCTGGTCAGCGGGTTCGCGGGCCTGCGAGACCAGGGTGAGGTGCCGTACTTCGATCCGAGGCTGCCCGCCGAATGGGACGGGTTAGCCTTCCACCTCAAGCTCCGCGGCGGCCTGCTGCGGGTCGAACTGGACCACGCCGCAATCCGGCTGACCACCCGCGAGGGTGCCCCGCTCGAGATCGAGGTGCGCGGCGAACGGTTCACGGTGGGCAGCGACCCCGTGACGGTGCCCCTGCACGCCGTCGCGAGCCCCGAACCCACAGTGTTCCCGGGGCCGGCGACGGCGTCCATCCCGGTGGTGCGCGCCGTCAACTAGCCGCCGCGGCGGCGCCGTCCGTGTCCAGCGGGTGGGAGCGGCGCCGTCCCGTTAGGCTCCTCTCATGGAGAACACGGCCACCGCACCGGCGCGGCGCAGCCTTGCCTTTGTGGGGATCAACGCCGGGCTGGCGCTGCACCCGGCGGATGCCGGCGGCGCCCAGCTTCCGGGGGAGGCCGCCAGCTGCTTCGCGACATTCTGGCAGGCCGACTGGTCGCGCTGGGGTGCCGGCAACGCCCTGCTGGTGGCCACCCTGCAGGGCTGGCGCAGCTACGGCCCCAACGCAGCCCTCGCGGAAACCCTGGCCACCGAGCTCACCCGCTTCTTCCCGGAGGCGGCCCGCTTTCCGCTGACCGGGATCAGCCACACCCACGACGAGTTCACCGTGGTGGTGGATCCCGCCACCGGCTTCCGCGCCACAGGGGCCAAGGCGGAACTGGCCATCACCGGCGTCCTTGACCGGAGGAAGTTCGCGGCGCCGGACTTCCAGCTCGGGGCCGGCAGCGCCGCCCTCAGCAACGTCTACCTGCCCTGCAGCACCGGCCGGCTCGTGGAATTCGGGGTGGAATGGCCGGGCGCCCCGGCGGTCTGCCCGGGCCCGCTGGGCCCGTCGTCCTCGGCGTTCCTGGCCCTCGCCGAATCCTGGGTGCTTTAGCGGCGTAGCCCGACGGCGGGGGCCCGGGGCCGCCGTCCCGGAGCGGCCGGATGGTGTGTGGCCTAGAGTTAATGCTGGACAATGTTCAGCACCCTTATGGTTCACGAGAGGCGATGATGGCCAAGCGCAGCAACCCGGCAATGAAAATTGCCCAGAAGACCGCCCACAGCGCCATGTTCGACGCCGACGGCAAGCCCAAGCCCGGCGTCCACAACATGCTCCTGCGCGCCGTAGAAATCCAGCGGCCGCTGGTGCTGGCGAACCTGCGCCGGCTGCAGCGGAAACACCCGCACGCCACCGCGGCGCAGCTCGCCGCCATCCTGGAACGCAACTACCTGACCGCCGTCACCGGCGGCGGCGCCCTCGTGGGCGGCTCTGCCGTGATCCCCGGCGTCGGCACCGTGGCCGCCCTTGGCCTCTCCGCTGCCGCCACCGTCGGATTCCTCGAAGCCACCGCCCTGTTCGCCACCTCGCTGGCCGAGCTGCACGGGGTGCGGATGGTCGACCCGGAAAAGGCCAGCACCGTGGTGATGGCCATCATGCTCGGCGAAGAAGGCACGGCGCTGCTGAGTTCGCTCAGCGGGCAGGCTGCCGGCCAGGGCCGCGGACCCACCCAGGCCTGGGGAACCCTCTTCGCCCGCCGTGCGCCGATGATCGGGTTCGGGTCGGTCCGGGAGCGGATCCAGCGGGCCTTCCTGCAGAACCTGCTCAAGCGCCAGGGCACCGCGCTGCTGGGCCGGGCGCTGCCCTTTGGCGTCGGCGCAGTGGTGGGCGGCGTCGGCAACCGGATGATGGGGCGCGCCGTCGTCGAGAACGCCAAGGAAGCCTTCGGCCCCATGCCGGAGACCATCCCCGGAGAGCTGAAACCCGGCACCGGGACAGCCGACGCCGGGCCAGTAGTGGAAGGCGAAACCCTTGGATCTTAACGCTGACCTTGGGGAGTCCTTCGGCTCCTGGACCATGGGCGACGACGCCGCGATGTTCCGGCTGGTCACCAGCGCCAGCGTCGCGTGCGGCCTGCACGCCGGGGACCCCGTGACGATGCTGGACACCTGCCGCTCCGCCTACGAACTCGATGTTCGGGTCGGCGCCCACCTGGGCTACCCCGACCTCGCCGGCTTCGGCATGCGCTCCCTGGACATGACTTTCGACGACCTCTTCGGCGCCGTGCTCTACCAGCTGGGCGCGCTCGACGGCGTGGCCCATGCCGTGGGTGCCTCGGTGGACTACGTCAAGGTGCACGGCGGCCTCTACGACCGCACGGCGCACGACACCGAACAGGCATCCGCCGTCGTCGCCGCCATCCAGGCCTACGACCCGGGACTGCCCATCCTCGGCCTGGAAGGCTCGGCGCTGCTGGGCATCGCCCGGGACGCCGGGAACCCGGTGTTCCATGAGGCCTTCGCCGACCGCGCGTACCTCCCGGACGGCAGCCTCGTGCCGCGCCAGGAGGAGGAATCCGTCATTGAGGATCCCGACGAGATCGTCGAACGGGCGCTCCGGCTGGCCCTCAAGGGCGAAGTCCTCGCGGTCGACGGCACCGTGGTCACCCGCACGCCGCACTCTATCTGCCTGCACGGGGACACCCCCGGGTCGGTCGAGGTGGCCGCCGCGATCCGCGCCGCCCTGGAGAAGGCCGGCGTCGAACTCGAACCCTTCGCCTAGGCCCTCGCAGCGGGTCTCATGCGGCCCGCACGCCCCGGGACCCCCAGTGCCGTAAGGCCCTATCGAAGCCGATAGGTGGCCCCTAGCTTGGGGGCATGACTGCCGAAGGCGCCGCGGGGTTGGACGGACCCGCCTCGGATGCAATGTTGAAGCTGGGCCGTTTCTTCACGAAGTGGGACCAGACCGCGGACGGCAGGGCGGTGTTCCGGGAAGGCGGCCGCAAGGGCGACATCTTCTACCGGGACCGCTGGAGCCACGACAAGGTGGTCCGCTCCACACACGGGGTGAACTGCACCGGCTCCTGCTCCTGGAAGGTGTACGTCAAGGACGGCATCATCACCTGGGAATCCCAGCAGACCGACTACCCCTCCGTCGGCCCAGACAGTCCCGAATACGAGCCCCGGGGTTGCCCTCGAGGGGCGGCCTTCTCCTGGTACACCTACTCACCCACCCGGGTCCGCTTCCCCTACGCCCGCGGCGTGCTCGTCGAAATGTACCGGGAGGCCAAAGCCCGGCTGGGCGACCCCGTGCTCGCCTTCGCGGACGTCGCCGGGGACCCGGAGAAACGCCGCCGCTACCAGCAGGCCCGCGGCAAGGGCGGCCTGGTCCGCGTCTCCTGGCGGGAAGCCGTGGAAATCGCCGCCGCAGCCCACGTCAACACCATCAAGACCTACGGCCCGGACCGCTGCGCCGGGTTCTCGCCCATCCCGGCGATGTCCATGGTGTCGCACGCAGTGGGCACCCGCTTCATCCAGCTGATCGGCGGGGTGATGACATCCTTCTACGACTGGTACGCCGACCTTCCGGTGGCCAGCCCGCAGGTGTTCGGGGACCAGACCGACGTCCCCGAATCCGGGGACTGGTGGGACGCGCGGTACCTGATGATGTGGGGCTCAAACGTCCCGGTCACCCGCACCCCCGACGCGCACTGGATGGCCGAGGTGCGGTACCGCGGCACCAAGGTGGTGACGGTCAGTCCCGACTACGCCGACAACACCAAGTTCGCCGACGAGTGGCTGCCCGCCCAGGCCGGAACCGACGCCGCGCTGGCCATGGCGATGGGGCACGTGATGCTCAAGGAATTCTTCGTCGACCGCGAGGTCCCCTTCTTCACCGATTACGTCCGGCAGTACACCGACCTGCCGTTCCTGGTCCGGCTGGAACGGCGCGGGGACGGCACCCTCACCCCGGCCAAGTTCCTCACCGCACAGGACCTGCCGGCCGAGTCGCTTGCCGAGGACGCGGCCTTCCGCACCGTTGTGTTCGACAAAGCCTCCGGACGCCCCGCCGTCCCCAACGGTTCCATGGGGTTCCGCTACTCCGGCAGCGGCGAGGGCAAATGGAACCTGGACCTTGAGGGCATCGAACCGGCACTGTCCCTCCGCGAGGTATCCGGGGAAAGCGCCGAGATCCTGCTGCCCTGTTTCGAGGACGCCGGCGGCAACGGCAGCGTCCTCCGCCGCGGGGTACCCGTCGTCGAACTCGAAGGGGAACTGGCCACCACCGTCTTCGATCTGATGCTGGCGCAGTACGGCGTCGGCCGGGAGGGGCTGCCGGGGGACTGGGCTGCCGGGTACGACGACGCCGGGACCCCCTACACGCCGGCGTGGCAGGAGGAGATCACCTCCGTCCCCGCGCAGGCCTGCATCCGGGTGGCCCGCGAGTTCGCCCGCAACGCCGAGGAATCCAAGGGCCGGTCCATGATCATCATGGGCGCCGGCATCTGCCAGTGGTTCCACGGCGACACCACCTACCGGGCCGTCCTGGCGCTCGTGATGCTGACCGGCTGCCTGGGCCGCAACGGCGGCGGCTGGGCGCACTACGTCGGGCAGGAAAAGGCCCGCCCCGCCACCGGCTGGGTCTCGCTGGCCAACGCGCTGGACTGGTCCCGGCCGCCGCGGACCATGATCGGCACCGGCTACTGGTACATGCACACCGGCCAGTGGCGGCAGGACGGCTACTCGGCCGATGCGCTGAAGTCCCCGCTCTCCACCGGCGCCCTGGACGGCATGCACACCGCGGACGCCATGGCCCAGTCCGCCCGGCTCGGCTGGATGCCGTTCTACCCGCAGTTCGACCGGAACCCGCTGGACCTCGCGGACGAGGCCGAGGCCGCCGTCGCCGCCGGGACCGCGGCGGACACCCCCGGGTACATCGCGGAGGCCCTCAAGAACCGCACCCTGAACCCCGCGATCGAGGACGTGGACGCCCCGGAAAACTGGCCCCGGACCCTGGTGCTGTGGCGCTCCAACCTGTTCGGCTCCTCCGCCAAAGGCAACGAATACTTCCTGCGGAACCTGCTGGGCACCCACCACAACGTCCTGGGGGAGGACAACGCCGAGGTCCTTAAACCCCGCGACGTGAAATGGCACGCCCACGCCCCGGAGGGGAAACTGGACCTCCTGGTCTCCGCCGATTTCCGGATGACCTCCACCACGCTGCTCTCCGACGTCGTTTTCCCCGCGGCCACCTGGTACGAGAAGAACGACCTCTCCTCCACCGACATGCACCCGTTTGTGCACGCCTTTACCCCCGCGATCGACCCGCCGTGGGAAACCAAAACGGATTTCGACACCTTCCACCTGCTCGCGGAGGAATTCTCCCGGCAGGCCAAAACCCACCTGGGCGTCCGCAAAGACCTGGTCAGCGTGCCCCTGCAGCACGATACCCCCGGCCAGCTCGCCCAGCCCGGCGGGACGGTCCGGGACTGGCGGGACAGGTCCATCCCGGCGGTCCCGGGACAGAACATGCCCATTTTCTCCGTGGTGGAGCGGGACTACACCGCCGTCGCGGACAAGCTGGCCGCCGTCGGGCCGCTGGCCGACAAACTGGGCTTCACAGTCAAGAACGTCACCTACAAACTCGCCGGCCCGTTGGAGCGGCTCCGGCGAGCCAACGGCGTGATGCTCGGCGGCGCCGCCGACGGCCGGCCGGCGCTGGACACCGACGCGAAGCTGGCCGAAGCCATCCTGGCCTTTTCCGGCACCACCAACGGTGCCCTGTCCGTCCAGGGGTTCAAGGATCTGGAAGTCCGGACCGGCCGGAAACTGGCGGACCTGTCCGAAGGCTCCGAGGAAAAGTTCATCACCTTCGCCCAGACCCAGGCCGGCCCGGTCCCGGTCATCACCTCGCCGGAATGGTCGGGCTCGGAGACCGGCGGCCGGCGCTACGCGCCCTTCACCATCAACATCGAGCGGCTCAAGCCCTTCCACACCCTGACCGGGCGGATGCACTTCTTCCTGGACCACGACTGGATCCGGGATATCGGCGAGGCCCTGCCGATCTACCGGCCCCCGCTGGACATGCACCGGCTCTTCGGCGAACCCAAACTGGGCCGCGACGGGTCCATGGAAGTGGTGGTCCGCTACCTGACGCCGCACTCCAAATGGTCCATCCACTCCGAATACCAGGACAACCTGCTGATGCTCTCGCTCTCCCGCGGCGGACCCACGGTCTGGATGAGCCCGGCCGACGCCGCCGCGATCGAGGTCAAGGACAACGACTGGGTGGAGTGCCTGAACATCAACGGCGTCCTCGTGGCCCGGGCGATCGTCAGCCACCGGATGCCCGCCGGGGTGGTTTACGTCCACCACGCGCAGGAACGCACCATCGACGTCCCCAAATCCGAGGCCACCGGACGGCGCGGCGGCATCCACAACTCCGTCACCCGGCTGCTGGTCAAACCCTCGCACCTGATCGGCGGCTACGCCCAGCTGGCGTACGCGTTCAACTACCTTGGCCCCACCGGAAACCAGCGGGACATGGTGGCCACCGTCCGGCGCCGGTCCCAGGAGGTGCAGTACTGATGCGTGTAATGGCCCAGATGGGCATGGTCATGAACCTGGACAAGTGCATTGGCTGCCACACCTGCTCCGTGACCTGCAAACAGGCCTGGACCAACCGGGCCGGCACCGAGTACGTCTGGTTCAACAACGTCGAAACCCGCCCCGGCCAGGGGTATCCGCGCCGCTACGAGGACCAGGAGCGGTGGCACGGCGGCTGGGTGCTGAACAAACGCGGCAAACTGGTGCTCAAAGCCGGCGGCCGGGTCAAGAAAATGCTCGGGATCTTCGCCAGCCCGGTCCAGCCGGAGCTCAAGGACTACTACGAGCCGTGGACCTACGATTACAAAACCCTCGTGGACGCCCCGCTGGGGGACGACTTCCCCGTGGCCCGGCCGAAGTCCCTGATCACCGGCGAGGATACCAAGATCACCTGGTCCGCGAACTGGGATGACGACCTCGGCGGCTCCGCCGAGCACGGCCACCTGGACCCCATCGTGGAAAAGGTCCGGCGCGAGTCCGAGGACAAGATCAAGTTCGCCTACGAGCAGACGTTTATGTTCTACCTGCCGCGGATCTGCGAGCACTGCCTGAACCCGTCCTGCATGGCCTCCTGCCCGTCCGGGGCCATCTACAAACGCGTCGAGGACGGGATCGTGCTGGTGGACCAGGACCGGTGCCGCGGCTGGCGGCAGTGCATCACCGGCTGCCCGTACAAGAAGATCTACTTCAACCACAAGACCGGGAAAGCCGAGAAGTGCACCTTCTGCTACCCGCGGGTCGAGGTGGGGCTGCCGACGGTGTGCTCGGAGACCTGCGTGGGCCGGCTGCGGTATTTGGGGCTGTTTTTGTACGACGCCGACGCCGTCACCGCCGCGGCCGCCGTCACCGACCCGCAGGAACTCTACGACGCCCAGATGGACGTGCTGCTGGACCCGGAGGACCCCGCGGTGCAGGCCGAGGCGCGGGCGCAGGGCATCCCCGAGGACTGGATCGACGCCGCGCGGCGCTCGCCGGTCTACGCCCTCGCGAAGGTCTACAAGGTGGCGCTGCCGCTGCACCCGGAATACCGGACCATGCCCATGGTCTGGTACGTGCCGCCGCTGTCGCCGGTGGTGGACCTGCTCCGGGACCAGGGGCACGACGGTGAGGACGCCGGCAACCTCTTCGGCGCCATCGACGCCCTGCGCATCCCGGTGGAATACCTTGCCGAGCTGTTCACCGCCGGGGACACGGACCGGGTCACCGCGGTACTCCGGAGACTCGCGGCGATGCGCTCCTTTATGCGTGGCATCAGCCTCGGCAACGACCCCGACGACGCCATCCCCGAAACCGTGGGGATGGACAGCCAGAGCATGTACGAGATGTACAGGCTGATGGCGATCGCCAAGTACGACGAGCGGTACGTGATTCCCAAGGCGCACGTGGAACAGGCCCACGACCTTGAGGAAATGGGGTGCTCGCTGGACTTCGACGGCGGCCCCGGCATGCAGGACTCCTCGCCCTTCGGGGAAGCCAGCGGCCGTCCCGTGCCCGTCGCGGTGGAGACCTTCCACGCCCTGCGGGACCGGCAGACCTCCGGGGCGGCCCCCGGAGAGACCACGCTGCGGGGGCGGGTTAACCTGCTGAACTGGGACGGGACGGGTGCACCTCAGGGGCTTTTCCCGCCGAAAGGCCCGGAACCGGAGCCGGACACCCTGGCAGCGGCGGAGGACCAGCCATGAGCCGCCGCGAGCAGGTGGTCTACCTGGCGGCCGCCTGGTGCCTGTCCTACCCGGACGAGGACCTGACCGGGAAGGTGCCGCTGATGCGGGCCGCACTCGCCGAGTTTCCCGGGGCGGTGGCCGACTTCGCCGAGGTGCTGGACCTGCTGGAAACGAGGCCCTTGATGGAGGTGCAGGCCCACTACGTCCGCGAGTTCGACCTCGGCAAGCGGCACGCCCTGCACCTGTCCTACTGGACCGACGGCGACACCCGGCACCGCGGCGAGGTGCTGGGGAACTTCAAGCAGACCTACCGGCAAAGCGACATCCTGGTGGACACCCACGGGGAACTCCCGGACTACCTGCCCATGGTGCTCGAGTTCGCCGCACTGGTGGACCTCGACGCCGGCCGCGGCCTGCTGGGCCGGTTCCGGGCCAGCCTGGAGATGCTGCGGCTCGGGCTGCTCCGTGACAAGCTCCCGCACGCCCGGATCCTGCAGGCCATCTGCGCCACCCTGCCCGGGAAATCGCCCGCGGATGAACAGGCTGTGATGCGGATGGCCGGCTACGGACCCCCCGCCGAGTCGGTGGGCCTGGACCCTTACGACCCGCGCCTGCTGCCCGTGAAAGGGGCCTGACCATGCTCGCAGCCGAGACCGGGACCGACCCGGCAGCCGCACTTTCCACCCTGGACATTGTGCTCTGGGGCGTCCTGCCGTACGTGATGGTGGTGGTTTTGGTGGGAGGCCTGGTTTGGCGCTACAAGTACGACCAGTTCGGCTGGACCACCCGCTCCTCGCAACTCTACGAATCCCGGCTGCTGCGGATCGCCTCGCCGCTGTTCCACTTCGGCCTGCTCGCCGTCATCGCCGGGCACTTCTTCGGCCTGGTCATCCCCATGGCGTGGACCCAGGCCGTGGGAATGAGCCAGGAGTTCTACCACTTGAATGCCCTGTTGGTGGGCGGCATCGCCGGGGTGGGCACACTGGGCGGCATCCTCCTGCTGATCTACCGCCGCCGCACCACCGGCCCAGTTTTTATGGCCACCACCACCAACGACAAAACCATGTACGTCGTCCTTACGGCGGCCCTGGTGTTCGGGCTGTGGACCACTTTGGCGAGCGTGTTCGAGGGCGAGCACGGCCACAACTACCGTGAGACCGTGGCCCCGTGGTTCCGGTCGCTGTTCATCTTCCAGCCGGACATTGGGGCGATGGCGGCAGCCCCGTTTTCCTTCCACCTGCACACCCTGGTGGGCATGGCGCTCTTTGTGATCTGGCCGTTCACCCGCTTGGTCCACGCCTTCACCGCGCCGTTCCACTACCTCTTCCGCCCCTACATCGTGTACCGGTCCCGGGACCGCGCCCCAGTTGCGGCCGGCGGCACCCGGGGCCGGAACAGCGCCGGGGCCCCGCGGCCCTCCGGCACCGCCGCCCGGCGCGGCTGGTCCGCCGTCGGAACCCGGGACCGGGATACCAGGAACCGGTAACCGGACCCGCCCGAGTCCCCGCCCCACCGAAAGGAGGCCCCCGTGGCCGGAACAGCGAACCCCGCCGCGGCCGTCCCGCACGGCCGGATGCTCAACCTCGTGCTCGCCACCGCGGCCTCCGTGGCCGGCTTCTGGGCGTGGAACTCCGTGGCCACCCTCGGGGCTTTCTACACCCAAAACCTCCAGCTCAACCCGGCCACCACCGGCATCCTGGTCGCGATGCCGGTCTTCGTCGGCTCGCTCGGGCGGATCGTCGTCGGGGCCCTGACGGACCGGTACGGAGGCCGGGTCCTGTTCAGCTTCGTCCTGCTGGCGGCCATTGTCCCGATCCTGCTGGTGGCCGTCGGCGGCACCATCCGCTCCTTCGCGCTGGTGCTCGGCGCGGGCCTGGTCCTCGGCATCGCCGGGACGGTGTTCGCCGTCGGCATCCCCTTCGTCAGCGCCTGGTACGAACCTTCCCGGCGCGGCTTCGCGACCGGAGTTTTCGGTGCCGGGATGGGAGGCACGGCCCTGGCCGCGTTCCTGAACCCGCGGCTTGTGGCCTGGATCGGCTACTTTCCCACGCACCTGCTGATCGCCGGGGTCCTGGCCGTTATGGCGGCGCTCGTATGGTTCCTGATGCGGGAGGCGCCGGGCTGGAGCCGGAACTACGCCCCGGTGCTGCCCAAACTCCTCGACGCCGCGAAGACACCGGTCACCTGGAAGATGTGTTTCCTCTACGCCGTGGTCTTCGGCGGCTTCGTGTCCTTTGCGACGTATCTGCCCACCTACCTGCGGGACGTGTACAGCTTCGATCCGAGCGCCGCCGGTGCCCGGACGGCGGGGTTCGCCCTTGCCGCCGTGCTGGCGCGGCCGGTCGGCGGGGTGCTGGCGGACAGGTTCGGCCCCAAGCCCGTGGTGGTGCTTTCCCTGGCCGGCGTCGCCCTGCTGGCCTGGGTGGTGAACCTGCAGCCCGACGGCGATGTGCCCGCCGGCCTGACGTTCGTGGCCATGGCGGCGGCCCTGGGCCTGGGCACCGGCGGCGTGTTCGCCTGGGTGGGGGTGCTGGCCCCGGCCGGGAAGGTGGGCAGCATCAGCGGGGTGGTCAGCGCCGCCGGCGGCCTGGGCGGGTACTTCCCGCCGCTGGTCATGGGGGCCACGTACGACGCCGCGACCCACAGCTACTCCATCGGGCTCTTCCTGCTGGTGGTCACGGCGCTCGCGGCGCTGGCCTTCACGGTCTTCGCCCTGCACGGCCGGCCCCGGGCCACGGTCGCGCCCGCCTGAGCCGCGCCGCCAGTCTGACAGCCGCCGGGCTGCCCCCATGCCTTTGCCGCGACCGGCCGATGGGCAGGGGCGGGTGGATGCGCCGCGATCAACGGAGGGGGCCAGCCGGCAGTGCTCCTCAGGCCAGAAGAACTGCCTGCTGCCGCTCGGTCGACTGCTGCCGCGTTGAAACGCGTGCATGCGGATGAGTTTTGTCATGGCTGCCCGATGGCTGTCTCATAACCGACGTCGGATACAACGATTCAGCCAAAAGGTTTCGAGACGTAGTTATGAGAATCGCCCCGTCGGGAGGATCCCAAGAAATTCCGACGAAAGACGGTCCGGAGGGTAGCGGTTAGGGCACCTTCACCGTGCATCTCATAGCGCAGGGTAAACGTGCCTTTAAAGGCGAGCAACAGCGCCGAAGGAAGAATTTCTGCCAGGCTGCGCTTTCGACGACCGGCTTGCGGCACGGCTACCTGGCACCGCCACTAGGTAGGCGACGGCCGTGTCTCGGGGCTTGAGCACAGCGCCGTCGTTTGCCGTGATGTTGGTCGCGGGCCGCCTGTCGAAAAGCGCCCGGGCTCGAATCAATCCAACTACTTCCCGCTGAGTAAGTAGCGGAATTCGTCTACCGCAGCCTTGCCCTCGGCGATATTTCCGCCGGTAACCTCGCAGTAAACCTCAATCGCCTTTATATCCCGACCCGCTATTAGTTCATCAACGACTGTCGAATACCTTTCATCTTGCAACAGATCATAGGACCCTGCGGCAGATGCATCGTCAATAAGGTAGAACGTCTTGATACCAGGTTCCCGACTAAATACCGAACCAACTCCGGTCATTTCGTGTTTCCTTTCAGCTGACTTCTTGCATCGAGTGTATTACCCGGATCTGGCCCGGCGGTCCCCCTTGCGTTCGTTTAGGGATCCCTTTTCAAGCGCTTGAGAACGTCTGTGTCTTGCCGAATTGGGCGATACCAAAGAGTGTCATTGCGGCCGTGCCGAGGAGGGCCACGATCAGCAGCCCACTGAGGGGTAGATCATAGATGGCGAGCTGGGAAATGCGGCGCGATGCCACTGCCAGAAGGCCCACAAAGGCGCCGATTAGGCCGGAGTAGCTTCCGGTCATGAAACTTCGGTGGCCTTGATGTTTTCTTTGAGATGGCCCGCAGTCCTGGCCGTCAGTGTTCAGACGGTCAGCGCCGAGAGTGCGTGGAGCCAATTGACCCGCCTTCGATGGTCCTGAGTCCGAACGAGGTCAGAACCGCGACGTACATAGCAACAACCCAGATTCGACCCACAGTCCTATGAAAGCTGCCGCCTTCGGTCTGGCGCTGCAGGTTCACGGCTCCGAAGATCACCGCGTAGCCGGCGGCTATGGCGAGTAGAGAGATCAAAACAGTCCGGGAGGAAGGCATGTCACGGAGCCTGGCGGGCCTCAGCTACACGCCACGCGCCGCTAGGCAGCGGGTCCTTAGATTCTTGGCGTCGGCGCCAAATAGGGTCGCAAACAGACCGCGATACCGCCGAAAGTCGCATGACGGACGGCTGCTGGGGGATCGGCGCACGGAGATTGAAGCGCCTCTGATTGCGCGGTGCAACCCACAGCAATTCGTGGCCGCGTTACCGTGAAGAGCTGGTTGTAGCGGCATTGCTCGCCGTATGAAGGTGGAAGGGACTGCCCTCTGCGTACACCTAGGCGACGAGGTTGTCCGCGGCTCCGTCCATGTGCTCGCGGATCGTTTTGCGGGCCAAGGTGGCGTCACCGGTTTCGATGGCCGCGACGATCTCGCGGTGCCGATCCACGCCCATGTTCCTGACTCCTTTTTCCCGCCCAGCGAACATGATGGACATCCGGATGGATCCCTCCAGTGATTCCCAGGAGTGGAGCAGTGTTTCATTTCCGGTCAGCCGGCACAGGGTCCGGTGGAATTCCATGTCGGATTCGATCCGCTCTTCCAATGACGCGTTCTGAGCCGCCTCCATTGCGTCAACTGTCAGGTGCAGGGAGGCGATCGCAGCTTCGCGGTCAGCGAGCTCACACAGGGTGCGTGCGGCCAGAGATTCGAGGGCGGCCCGGACGGCGAAAATGTCGCGGATCTCTTTTCCGTCCAGGTGCCGTACCGAGAGTCGGCCGCGCGGGCCCGAGGACAGCAGACCTTCCTGTTCCAACTGGCGGAGCGCCTCACGCAGCGTTCCTCGGCTGATTTGCAGCATTTCCGAAAGTTCGGTTTCGACCAGGTGCCGTCCGGGCTCCAGCTCTCCGCTGGTGATGGCGGTGCGCAGTGCTGAAACCGCCTGCTCGCGCAGGTTCTGCTTCTGCAATCCCAGCAGCGGGGCTGTCGTTCCGGCCATGGCCCGTCCTCAGTGTTATACGTCGACTGTTTACAGTTGGTTGTTTGATGATACGGCAGAAAGCACGGCTCCGGCGGGCGCCGGGGCCGTGCTTTCTGAGTTCTGAGCAGCCAATCCCGGGCGGTCAGCTGAGTTCGGCGAGGACTTTGGCGACGATGCGGTCCACGGCGAGGCCGTAGCGGTCATGCAGGGTGGGTAGGGCGCCGGCGTCGAGGAACTGGTCCGGCAGCGCCACGGGAACCACGCGCTTGCCCACCCCTGCGGTGACGACGGCGGAGGCCACCGTTTCGAACAGGCCGCCGATAACAGAGTGGTTTTCCAGCGTGACGGCGAGGCGGTCGGTGTTGATCTCGGCGAGGACCGTTTCGGCGTCGAACGGCTTGATGGTCGGGGTGTGGACGACCGCGACGTCAACGTTGTGGGCTGCAAGTGCCTTGGCGGCCTGAAGGGCGCGCATGGTCATCAGGCCGGAGGAGATGAACACGACGTCGTTGCCGCCACGCAGAACCTTGGCCTTGCCAAGTTCGAAGGTGTAGCCGTACTCGTCGAGGACGGTAGGGACGTTGCCGCGCAGCAGGCGCAGGTAGGTCGGGCCGTCGCTGGCCGCCAGTTGGGGGACGGCTTGTTCAATGTCGATCGAGTCGCAGGGGTCCACGATGGTCAGGTTGGGCATACCACGGAAGATAGCCATGTCCTCGGTGGCCTGGTGGCTGGGCCCGTACCCTGTGGTCAGTCCGGGGAGGCCGCCTACGATGTTTACGTTCAGGTTCGGTTCGGCGCTGTCCAAGCAGAGGAAGTCGTAGGCACGCCGGGCGGCGAACACCGAGTAGGTGGAGGCGAAGGGGACAAGCCCGGTTTCGGCGAAGCCGGCGGCTGCGCCGAAGAGGAGCTGTTCGGCCATGCCCATTTGGAAGAACCGCTCCGGGAAGGCCTGGGCGAAGATGTGCATGTCGGTGTACTTGCCCAGGTCGGCGGTGAGGCCCACGATCTTGTCGTTTTCCTGCGCGGCCTTGACCAGGGCGTGCCCGAACGGTGCGGAGTCGGTCTTCTGGCCGGCGTCCGCGAAGGACGCGATCATCGCCGAGGTCTTCAGCTTCGGCTTGGCGGCTGTGCTGGTGTCGGGGGCCTCGGTGGTGGTGTTCATGCTGAAGCCTTTCCTTCGTAGCCGGCGGTGAGTTGTTCGCGGCAGGTCTGCCATTCGTGTTCTTCGATGCGCATGAAGTGCGCCTTTTCGCGGTTCTCGAGCAGCGGAACGCCGCGGCCGACCTTCGTATCGCACAGGATTACTGAGGGGCGTCCGACGGCGGCGGCCTGGGCGGCGGCGTTGTCGAATGCCGCCAGCAGCGCGCTGACGTCGTTCCCGTCTACCCGCTGGGTGTACCAGCCGAACGCTTCCCATTTTTCCGTCACTGGTTCGGTCCGCAGCACGGTATCTGTTTTGCCGTCCGCCTGCAGGGCGTTGATGTCCACCATCGCGGTGAGGTTGCCGAGCTCGTGGTGGTGGGCCCCCATGGCGGCCTCCCATGTGGAGCCTTCGTCCAGTTCCCCGTCGGAAAGGAAGTTGAACACTCGGGCGTTTGAGCCCTGGTAGCGCAGTCCCAGGGCCATGCCGACGGCGATGGTCAGGCCGTGACCCAGGGAGCCGCCGGAGATTTCCATGCCGGGGGTGTAGGTGGACATCCCGGACATGGGCAGGCGTGAGTCATCGGAGCCGTAGGTCTCCAGTTCCTCCACGGGCACGATTCCGGCCTCGGCCAACGCGGCGTAGTGGCCGATGGCGTAGTGGCCGGTGGAGAGCAGGAACCGGTCGCGGGCTTCCCAGTGCGGGTCCTCGGCGCGGAAGTTCAGTTGGTCCGCGTAGACGGTGGCGAGCATGTCCGCTGCGCCGAGTGCCTGGCCCACGTAGCCCTGTCCCTGCACCTCCCCCATGTTGAGGGCGTGGTGCCGTATCCGGTAGGCCGCGGCGCTGATCTTCGTCACGCGGTCCTGGTCCACGCGCTCGGCGGTAAGTGTTGGCATTGTTAGCTCCGATTTCGTTTGGGTCGTTGCGGTGATCAAACGTTCACCATGTTGGGGGTGCTTTTGGTGGCTTCGTCAGCGAACTCGCGCTCACGCTTGCCCCAGGTTTCCTTGGTGTTGATGGCGGCCAAGAGGCCGATGGCTGCGTAGAAGGCGAACAGCAGCGCCGGGCCCATCCAGCCGAAGCTCACGAACAGCAGTGTGGTGATGAACGGGGTGAAACCGGAGACGGTGGCCGAAATCTGGTAGGCCAGCGAAGCCCCGGAGGAGCGGGTGTTGGCCCGGAACAGCTCGGGGAACCACGCGCCCTGGGCGCCGGCGAGTGAGTTCTGGCAGACGGCGTAGGAGATCACGAGGGTGGCGATAATGAAGAAGAACATTCCCGTGTTGACCAAGAGGAACATCGGAATCGCGAACAGTAGGGCGAAGGCGCAGGACCACACATAGAGGGGCCGCCGGCCGATCCGGTCGGTTAGCGCTCCCCAGGCCTGGGTGGCGAAGATGCCGATTGCCGAGGCGATGCACAGGGCCAGCAGGGTCTGGGTCTTGTCCGCCAGGTGCTGGGCGTTCAGGTAGGAAATCATGTAGGTGATGGACACGGCGTAGCCGGCGGTCTCTGCAATGCGCAGCCCGATGCCCTTGACGATGTTCCGCCAGTCGGTCTTGATGACCTCCACGATGGGGGACTTCACGATGGTGCCGGAGTCCTTGACCTCATCGAAGACCGGGGACTCGGGGACCTTGGAACGGATGATCAGGCCTACGATCACCAGCACGATGCTGGCGAGGAACGGGATGCGCCAGGTCAGCTCGCCGCCGAGCTGTGCGCTCGAGAGGAAAACCAGGTTGGCCAGCAGAAGCCCGACCGGGAAGCCGGCCTGGACCATGCCTGTGAACTTGCCCTTCGACTTCCAAGGCGCGTGTTCGTAGCTCATCAGGATGGCGCCACCCCATTCCGCGCCGAAGGCCAAGCCCTGGACGATGCGGACGAACACCAGCAGGGCGGGGGCCAGCAGGCCGACCTGGCTGTAGGTGGGGAGCAGTCCAATGACGAAGGTGGCAATTCCCATGAGAATAAGGGAGGAGACCAGCACCGGCTTGCGGCCGAGCTTGTCGCCGAGATGGCCGCCGATGATGCCGCCGATCGGACGGGCAGCAAAGCCGACGCCGAGGGTGGCGAATGCGGCCAGCGTCCCGGTCACCGGGTCACTGCCGGGGAAGAAGGCCGTTCCGAAATACAGCGCCGCTGCGGTGCCGAAACCGATGAAGTCATACGTCTCAATCACTGCGCCGACGCTGGAGCCAATGGCGACCCTTTTGGCGTCCTTGGTGCCGTGTACATGGCCCCGCATTTTCAGAGCTTCATTGCTCATGGAGTTTCGTCCCTTTCGATGAGCGAGGGGCCCGGGGCTCCGACGCTGTCGACTGTTAACAAACCTGACACGAACAATAGTGACGCAGGTCATGAACAGTGTCAACAGTCAATGTCTAGAGTTGACTGTTGACAGTCGGTCGGCTTACAGTGATTCACATCACCCTGCAAATTAGGGCGGTCTCGCCGACGAGTAACACCGGCGGGTCGCTCTGTCTGCCGAACGCAATACCCCCTAGGTTTTCAAGGAGCACCAATGAGCCACACCAACCAGCGCACCGCAGTCCTGACCGGGGCCACCTCTGAGCGCGGCATCGGCATCACCACTGCCCGCCGCTACGCCAGTCAGGGGTGGGCGGTCGTGATCTTGGATCTCGATGGCGAGAAGTCTGCCAAAGTCGCAACCGAGATCGGCAACGAATTCGACGTCCCCGCTTTCGGGCACGAAATCGACGTAGCAAGCGAAGCCTCCGTCATCACCGCCCAGGCCGCAGTAGCGGCCGAGGTCAAGCAGGGCAATCTTCCCCCGGTGGGCGCCCTGGCCAACATCGCCGGCATTACCTCCCCGGTCCCGTTCCTCGAAACCACTCTGGAGCTCTGGCACAAGATCATGGATGTCAACGCCACCGGCACCTACCTGGTGACCAAGGCGTTCCTCCCGGACATGATCGCCAACCGCTGGGGCCGGATCGTGAACATGTCCTCTGTCTCTGCCCAGCGTGGAGGGGGCGTGTTCGGCAAGGTTCCCTACTCCGCCGCGAAGGCCGCCATCCTTGGCTTCACCAAGGCACTCGCCCGCGAACTCGGCACCACCGGCGTCACCATCAACGCCATCACCCCCGGGGCTGTGGACACCAACATCCGCGTCGGCAGCACTGAGGAACAGGAAGCCGCCATCAATGCCGGCATCCCCCTTGGCCGAAACGCCACCACCGACGAAGTGGCCGCAGTCATCACCTTCCTGTCCTCCGAGGATTCCGCATATCTCACCGGCACCACTATCGACATCAACGGTGGGAGCCACCTCCACTAACGAAGTCCCTGCGCCTGCAGGGCCGGGGGACACGACTTCAAGAACCCTCAAGCCCTCAGGGGAGTGGTGCCCGGTCCCCGCTACGTCTATCCGGGCGTACGACGAAAATCCCGGCGCCAGGCCCGAGAAACGAGGTTCGAAGATGACTGCTAACCCATACCCCTACCATGACTGGAGTCGGCTGGTCGGTACACCGGTGGAAATCCGCAAGGACTTCTCGGTCGTCCGGGCAGGGATTGTTGAGGACGTCATGCCCGATTCTTCCGCCCTGTGGCTGGCTCCCGACAGCAGGAACGGACGAGAACTTTTCGCCGCAGCGGAAGGCTACCAAGTGTGGATCCGACCGCGGGAACTGGACGGAAAGCTTTGCTACAAATTGGCGGCGGCACACCTTCCGCCGCAAACGACATGAGTCCTAGGAGCGCGTCACCGCTGACCAATCCACGCAAGCACGTCCATTCCCATTGAAAGCCCCTCCCGAGGGGCTTTCCTCATGTCCCGAGGCTTTCAGCCCGAAACGGCGCCCCTTTGCATACCTGGGCGCCTGGATCCATGTGTCTCATAACTTCAGTGGCTCGAATCCCTAGGGTTTCGAGACGAAGGGGTGCGGCAGTTGCGCTGCTAAGGCGAGGAGACACCCAAATATTTCTGGCCCGTGCCGGACCCTAGCCGAAGAGCAGGTGCGCCACGGTGAAAATGGCGAGCCCGGCCAGGGCGCCCACCACGGTGCCGTTGATCCGGATGAACTGCAGGTCCTTGCCCACCTGCAGTTCGATTTTCTGCGAGGTTTCCTCGGCATCCCAGCGGGCGACGGTGTCGGTGATGACGCCTGCGATGTCCGCGCGGTAGTTGTTTACGAGATACCCGGCGGCGTCACCGATCCACGTGTTGACCTTGCCGGCCAGCTCGGGGTCGACCACCAGGCGGGTGCCGAAGTCGTGCACTGCGGCCTTGAACTTGACGGTCAGCTCGCTGTGCGGATCGTCGACGGCGGCCAGCAGCGCTGCCTTGACCGTGCCCCACGTGCGCGAGGCCAGTTCGCGGACCTCAGGATCGCCCAGCACTTGCGCCTTGATCCCTTCGGCGCGGGCGATCATGACCGGATCGTGCTGCAGGTCCCGGGCAAGTTCCTTGAGGTACTTGTCGATGGAGACCCGGACTTGGTGCTGCGGGTCCGACTGCACCGCCCGGGTGAACTTCAGGATCTCCAGATACACCTTGTCGCCCACCAGCCCGTCGACGAAGTTGGGCACCCAGGTGGGGGAGCGGTCCGTGACCAGCCGGTTGACTGTCTCGTGGTTGTCCCGCACCCAGTCCACCGTGCGGTCCACCAGCAGGTCCACCAGCGCGTGGTGGTGGCCGTCGTCGAACACCCGCTCGGCGAGCCGGCCCACCGGCGGCCCCCACGGCGGAGCCAGCAGGTGCTTGCGGACCATGCCCTCGATGACTGCTTGGACGTCGTCGTCGTTCAGGACCGTGAACGCACCGCGGATCACGGCGGCGCCCTCCTTGGCCACCCGCTCCGGGCCGCCCGGCCCGGACAGCCAGCCGCCCACTTTCCTTGCGATGTCCACGCTGGCGAGCTTTTCCTTCACCACCTGTTCGGAGAGGAAGTTGGTCTCGACGAATTCGCCCAGCGACGCCCCGATCTGGTCCTTGCGGCGCGGGATGATGGCGGTGTGCGGGATCTTCAGGCCCAGCGGGTATTTGAACAGGGCCGTGACGGCGAACCAGTCGGCCAGGGCGCCCACCATGCCGCCCTCGGCCGCGGCCCGGACGTACTCAAGCCACGGGTACTGCTTCTGCAAGGCGAACGCGACAACAAAGATCACAGCCATGCCGATCAGCAGGGAGACGGCCACCAGCTTCATCTTCCGCAGCGCCGCGGCTTTGCCGGCATCCGCGGCGGACAGCGTGTGTTCGACGCCCGCTTCGGCGGCAGCGGGGCGGACGGGTCGCTCAGTGTTCACCTGCATGTGCCCAGCCTAGCCCGGCACCGGCCACCGGCGTCCGCTAACGTGTCAGCATGAGCACCGAGGACTCCGCCGCCGCCCGCCCGTTGATCTATGCCCACCGGGGCTCCAGCGGCGCCTTCGCCGAGCACACCAGGGCCGCATATCTGCAGGCAATCGCCGACGGCGCCGACGGCGTCGAATGCGACGTCCACCTCACTCGCGACCAGCACGCCGTGCTGCTCCACGACGCCAACCTCGACCGCACCTCGGACGGCACCGGCCCTGTCGCGGACCGGACCCTGGCCGAACTGCGGCTGCTGGACTTCAGTTCATGGAAGGGCGCCCGCATTCCGGAGGAGTACGGTGCCCGGTCCGAGCAGTTCCTGACGCTCCCGGAGCTGCTGGACATCCTGCGCCTGGCCGGCCGGGAGATCGGGCTGGCGATCGAACTCAAGCACCCCAGCCCCTACCAGCTCAAGCTCGAGGACCGGGTGCTGGAGATCCTCGAGGCCGAGGGCTGGGACCGCAGTACCTCGCGGCTGGACAACATCCGGGTGTCCTTTATGAGTTTCAGCCCCGACTCGGTGAACCACCTGCTGCAGTCCGTTCCGGCCGAGGCCGTCTGCCAGCTCATCGACGACGTAAACGTAGAGGAGCTCCGGGAGGAACTGGGCCTCGGAGCGCTCACCGGCGGCGCCGTGGCCAACGTCCTCAAGGCTGCGCAGACCCAGGGCGAACAGATCCTCGACGAATGCCGCGTGGGACTGGCCGGGCCCGGCATCAGCTACGTGCGCGGGCATGCCCGCACCGTCAAGCGCTGGCTCGAGTCCGGGCGCCGGTTCCGGGTCTGGACAGTGGACTCGGCGGCCGACGTCGACCTGTGCCGGGAGCTGGGCATCCAGGAGATCACCACCAACCGGCCCGCCGACGTCCTCGCCCGGGTGCTGGCGCCGCTCTAGCCGGGCGAGATTAGGCTGGGGTCTAGAGGCGGCGGATTTTGGCGGCGGGCGACGCCCGCTGCCGGACAGGAGACGGGCATGACCAAGGCAGCAGCGGACCCGGCGTCCGTGCACGCGGTGCTGGCCGAGCTGGCTTTGCTCGAGGACCCGAAGGTCCGGCGGGTGAACGAAAAACACGGCGACGATCACGGCGTGAAACTCAGTGAACTGCGCGCCATCGCCAAGCGGCTGAAGACGCAGCAGGAACTCGCCGTCCGGTTATGGGAAACCGGAGGAACGCCCGCCCGGCTCCTGGCAATCCTGGTTTGCCGCCCGGCGTCGTTCGGTCCCGACGATCTGGACGCCATGTTGCGGGACGCGATCGCCCCGAAGGTGCACGATTGGCTGGTGAACTATGTGGTGAAGAAGAACCCGCACGCCGAGGAGCTGCGGCAGCGCTGGTTCTCCGATCCGGACCCGGTGGTCGCCAGTGGCGGCTGGGCGCTGACCACCGAGCGGGTCGCGAAGGACCCTGCCGGCCTCGACCTGGACGGGCTTCTGGACATCATCGAGGCGCAGATGAAGGATGCCCCGGACCGCCTGCAGTGGGCCATGAACCACTGCCTGGCGCAGATCGGCATCGAGCACGCCGGGCAGCGGAGCCGTGCCATCGGGATCGGCGAACGCCTGGAAGTACTCAAGGACTATCCGACGGCGCCGGGCTGCACCTCGCCGTTCGCCCCCGTCTGGATTACCGAGATGGTCCGCCGGGCGGGTTAGAGCCATGGCGCGCCGCTAGGGTGCCACGGCTTCCTCGTCGGTGAGCTGCTGCGCCTCGATCCGGGCATCCCTGAAGGGCGAGAACAGCAGGACCAGCAACGCCGCCAGCAGGAACGCTACAGATACCCAGAGTGCGGCATCCGTCCCGGCGCGCGCGGCGATGAGGCCGCCCAGCGGGGCTCCGACGACGATCATTCCGCGGTTCACCGACCGCCTGGTTGCACTCATCCGGGCGATGAGCCGGTCCGGGGTGACCGCCTGCTGGTAGCCCATCTCCAACGGCCCTTCGACCCCCATGGCCAGGCCGAACAGCAGCTGCCCGGCGCCGGCCAGGACAAATGCGGCCCACAGTTCTCCGGGCCAGTCCAGCGGTGGCGTGGTGGCCCCGCCGGCGGGGGCGGCGCCCGCGACGAGCGGCGAAAGGGCCACCACAGCAACAGCCAGCGGCTCGACCAGGCGCGAGGCCACGATGGCCCGGCCCGTACCCCAGCGGTCCCCGAGGCGGGTGGAAAGCGTCGTCCCCACGACGGCGCCGACCCCGGCGCAGCCCATCACCAGTCCCAGCCCGAGTGCCCCCAGCCCGAGGTCATGCAGGACCAGGGTGGGCAGGACGGTTCCGAGGATGGCCGACCCGATGAACCAGATGTGGGTGCTCCACACCAGGGGCGTCAGGTGCGGATGGCGGCAGACCCACCGCAGGCCCTCCGCAATCTTGTGCCGGAGCCGTTCGCCGCTGCGGGGCGGAAGCCGGCCTGCCGGCTGCTCCAGGGTGAAGAGCGCCGCGGCGGAGAAGACATAGGAGACCGCATCCACCAGGAGGGCCAGAGGGGCGGTGATCAGGGCCACCAGGCCGCCGGCCACCGCGCTTCCGGTGGTCTGTGCCACGGTGTCGCTTTGCTGCAGCCGGGCATTCGCCCGGACCAACAGCGGCCGGGGGACCAGCTGGGGAATGAAGCTCTGGAACGCGGCATCGCCGGTCAGCGCGAGGGTTCCGAAAACGAACATCAGGACCACCAGCGCGGGGATGGTGAGGATCCCGGTCAGCGCTGCCCCGCACGCCGTGGCGAGGATCAGGCCGCGGCCGAGGTCTCCGCCGATCAGGACCGTCCGGCGCGGAAACCGGTCAATCCAGACGCCGGCGACCAGGCCGAAGAGAAGGTAGGGGGCCCATCGCGCCGCATTCACCAGGCCCTGGTCCAGCGGCGTGCCGTTCATCGTCACCAGAATCAGAACGGAGAGGGCGACGGTGGTGATGTAGGTGCCGAAGTCGGACACGGTGGAGGCCAGCCAGAACCGGACAAACGCCGGATAGTGGCGCAGCTTCGCCTCCTTTGCCGGCGATCCGTCGTCAGCGGTGCCCATGATTCCCCCTCACCCCATAGGCCTAGAGCCTAGCTGCAGGGGCCGTTAGCATGCCGGTCACGCGGGACTTTCCGCCGCGGCGATGGCCTTCTCCGTGAGTACGGGCATCATGACAAGGAGAGCCAGGGTCAGGGCACCCATGATGCCGAACATGGCCTGCAGGCCCAGCCATTGCGCGAGCAGGCCGCCGGCCCCCGCCCCGAGCGGCATGGTGCCCCAGGCGAGCAGCCGGTAGGCGCTGTTCATCCGGCCGAGGAGGCGGTTCGGGGTGATGCGCTGGCGCAGGGAGACGGTGATGACGTTCCAGAGCACCACCAGCATGCCGCCGACGAAGAGGAAAACGGCCAGGATGTAGGGGTTGTCCGTGATGGCGGGGGCGCCCACGAAGAGCGCGCCGCCGACGATCGTGAGGGCCAGGGACATCGGCCGGCCGAGCCTGGCCTCGGCCCGCTCGGCAACGAGCGAGCCGATGAGGGCACCCACGGCGGAGGCGGTCAGGAGTAGGCCGAAGCCGGCCTCGGACAGCCGCATGGCCGACGCCGGCCCCACGGCGAACAGCACGAGGACCGCGAACGCCGCGCTGGAGGCGAAGTTGAACACCCCGGTCATAATTGCGAGGGTGCGGAGAATTTTCTGGTGCCACAGAAACCGCAGGCCCTCGGCAATGTCGAACCGCAGGGTGGTCTTCTGCTCCCGTTCAACCCGGAATGTCCCCCGGACCAGGAACAGGCCTCCGACGGCGGCGAGCCATAGAGCGGCCGGCACGGCGAATCCAGCGGCCACGCCAAGGCCCACCAGGAGCCCGCCCAGCGGCGGGCCGACGAACTGGTTGGTGGTGAGCTCGACGGCGTAAAGCCGGCCATTGGCGCGCGAGAGCTGATCCCGGCCCACCAGTTGCGGCATGATCGACTGCGCCGAGGTGTCGTACAGCGTCTCGGCAACACCCACCAGCAACGCGACGGCGTACAGCGCCCAGATGGACCCGAAGCCCAGGAGCAGCGCGGCGATCAGCAGGGCCGGAAGGACGGCGCGGCTGAGGTTGGCCCACAGCATCAGCTTGCGGCGGTCGAGCCGGTCGGCCAAGGCACCGGCGGTGAGCGCGAAGAGGAGCCACGGGAGGGTGGCGGCGACGCTCAATCCGGCAATCAGGGTGGGCGACTGCGTCAGCTGGATGGCCAGCAGGGGTAGGGCGATCTTGAAGACGCCGTCGGCCAGGTTGGACAGGCCGGAGGAAGTCCACAGCTTCCAGTAAGAGGCGCCGAGCGGTGCCCGGTCCCGGGTCGTGACCTGTACGGCGTCGGTTGTCATAGCTGAACCCTCCCCTATTGATTGAGAAAATTCAAGGGGGTTGAATTCAGTACATCAGTTGTAGGATCGAGCCATGACGGACGCCAAGCCAACGGGAGCGGACTCTAAGAATCCCACCGCGAACGCCCGCGAAATCAAAGCCCTCGCCCACCCGCTGCGCCTGCGCGTCCTGCGCCTCTGCGGGCTGCATGAGCTGACCAATAAGCAGCTCGCGGACCGGCTGGGCCAGGACCCGGGGACCATGCTCTACCACGTTAGGCAGTTGCTGTCGGCCGGATTCCTTGAGCCGGCCGAGGTCCGCACGGGGGAGAGCGGTGCGCTGGAGAAGCCTTACCGGTCCACCGGGCGGTCCTGGAACCTGGACACTGCACTGCGCGATGCCGGCCCGGACGGCCCGCTGGCTCCGCTCGAAGCGTTCCGGGAGGAGCTGGCCGAGGCTGGCCCGGATGCCCTGGCCAGCCTGTCGCGGTTTGTCCTGCACCTCTCCGACGCCGACGCCGAGGACGTGGCCACGCGGATCCACGCCGTGCTCAGCGAGTACATGGACAGCGACCGGCAGAGGCCGGACCAGCCCGCCTACGGCGGGATTTTCGTCCTGCACCGCTCGCCCGACTAGGCGCGAAGCCGCTAACCAATGGCGGAGCATCCGCGCTGGTCAGGCGCCTGAGAGCAGCGCGAAATAGCCGGGGACCTGTTGCGGCAGTCCGCCCGGATTCATCGGGACGACGTCGATGCTCACCGGGCCGTCCGTGATCAGCTGCCAGTCCGACGCCGGGAACACACCCTGCCGCTCCGGCGCGCCGAAACGTCCCGGCCGGGGGAGGTTCTCGAGCGCCCGCCGGAGCTGCCGGGGCACGTTGTGGTGTGTCGCGCCCAGCTCGGAGAGGTAGTCGAGGCTGCTGCCCAGGAAGTTGGTCTCGGTCAGGAACGCCCGCCCCCGGGTTCCCACCGCGGTCCGCAGGTTGGCGGCCAGGGCCGCCTGTTTATCGGTTTTCAGGACGTGGAAGACGCCGCGGACAAAGACGTTGGCGGGTCCCAGCCGTTCGAGCAGGGCCTCGCCGGCGCCCGGTTCGGTGGCGTCCAGCACGAGGAACTCGGCGTTGGGCACGTCCCGGGCCTCCATGACCGCCCGGTCGATGGCGCACGGCGACACGTCGATCCCGAGGACCCGGGTGCCGGGGAAGAGCCCGGCCAGCCAGCGGGTGTGGGTGCCGTTGCCGCAGCCGACGTCGATCACCGCCAGGGCCGGGTCGAAGTGGTCAAGGACCAGGGCGCTGTACTGGTTGTGCTCGAGCGCCGAACCGGAGTCCCAGAGAACGTCCCCGGTGCGGCCGGTGCTGCTGATGCCGGTCCAGTAGCGGTCCCACGCGGTGTTCGGGTCTTTCGGTGCCTTCGAGGCGAGGCGCACCACGGTGGGGACCATCAGCACGTGGTGCCAGAACTTGGACATGGCCTAACTCTATCGGCGCAGTCCCGGGCCGCGGAGCAAGTCCAGGATCTGGTCGGCCGCCATGGGGCGGCCGAAGTAGTAGCCCTGGCCGTAGAGGCAGCCCATGGCCTGCAGCTGGGCAGCCTGGCCGGCCGTTTCGATGCCTTCCACGATGGCTTTGAGCTCAACGGAGGAGATCAGCTGCAGGACGGCGGCCACAAACTTTTGCTGCTGCGGATCGGACTCCAGGTTCTTGATCAGCGACTGGTCGACTTTCACGGTGTCTGCCGGCAGCGACCTGAGGTAGCTGATGGATGAGTAGCCGGTTCCGAAGTCATCGATCTGCAGGCCCACGCCCAGGGCCCGCAGCCGGTCCAGGACCTGTTCCTCGCCGGCGCCCCGGGACATCAGCACGGTCTCGGTGATCTCCAGGACCAGCCGGCTCGGGTCCAGGCTGTACTTGGCCAGCGTTTCCCGGACGTCGTCCACCAGGTCGCTGCGCAGGAGCTCGGCGGCGGACAGGTTGATGTGCACGCCAAAGTCCGGCAGGTCCGGCGCGGCGTCCCGCCAGCGGCCAAGCTGAGCGATTCCCTCGTTCAGGACCCACCGGCCCAGCTCAAGGATCAGGCCGGTTTCTTCAGCGATGCCGATAAAACGGTCCGGCATGATGGTCCCGTGCACGGGGTGATGCCACCGGACCAGGGCCTCGACGCCGGCGACTTTGCCCGTGGCCAGCTCAATCACCGGCTGATAGAGCAGCGCCAGCTCCCCGCCGGCCGCGGCGCTCCGGAGCTCGGCCGTGATCCGGGACCGTTCCTGGACGGCGTTAAGCATGTCGGGATGGAACAGCATGACCTTGTTCCGGCCGGCGGCCTTGGCCTGGTACATGGCGATGTCCGCGTTGCGGATCAGTTCTTCCGGTGAATTACCGGGCCGGAAGACGCAAACGCCGATGCTGGCCGACGTCCACACGGTTTCGGCGCCGATCCTGATGCTCTCCCGCAGCGCGTCCCGGGCGCGGTGCGCGATGTGGAGGACTTCCTCCTCGCTGGCAGCTTTGATGAGGACGGCGAATTCGTCGCCGCCCAGGCGCGAAACGGTGTCGGAGATCCGCACCACCGAGTTGAGGCGGCTGGCCACTTCGGTCAGCACCGCGTCCCCGGCACTGTGTCCCAGGGCGTCGTTGATGGCCTTGAAGGTGTCCAGGTCCAGGACCAGCACCGCCGGAACGCTGACGCCGTCGTCGGCGCCGACGATCGCCTCGTGGATGCGCTCGCTGAGCAGGTGCCGGTTGGCGAGCCCGGTCAACGCGTCCGTCTTGGCCATCAACTCCAGTTTTACCTGGGTCCTGCGCAACATGGCCGTGCGGGCGGCCACCCTATCTTCCAGCTCCGCGTGGATATGGCCGAGCTCCTCGGCCAGGAGGTTGATACCGGTGATGACGGCGTCAATCGCGTCGCCCAGCTCGGACGGCTCGATGCGTGCGGCCAGTTCGCCCGCGGCGAGCCGGACGATGCCATCGACCAGCTGCTCAAGCCGCGGGTCATCAACTCCCATGCGAGTGGTCGCGTCTTCGAAAGGAGCGTTCGACGGCGGCGGTCCGGTCCGCCGTCGTGCGCCCCGTAGCGGGCGCGGCCGGCCGGTCAGCGGTCGACATGGAGCCAATCCAATGCCTCGCTGCGGGAGGTGAAAAACCGCGTGGGGCACGGCGGAATGTGCACCCCGAGGAAGAAGTTCGCCAGGACGCGGTCCACAGGGGAGCGGCCCAGCAACGCGATGCGCGAGGCGCTGCAGGGGATGGACCACACGGCGCGGGCCTCCCGGCTCACCGACGCCACCGCTTCCATGTCCACAAGCATCGGGTACTCCCGGCCCTGGCAGACCTCGTTGACTGTCGCCATGGCGGCCCGCGCATCCTCAACGAGGATGTCGACCTTGGGCAGCCAGCGCAGGTGGACGAAGCCGCCGTCGCTCAGTTCGACACTGCCTTTTCCGCCGTCGACAGTCACCGGTGCCATGACCACATCCCATCCCCATCAGTCGTCGAGACCTTCTGCAACTCCTCAAAGGTACCCCTGACGGCGTATTTCCCGGCCAAAAGTCGCCATGTGGCTGTGCAGACGTCGCGGCACCGGCACTTACAGCTAGGCGGCCAGGTCACGCCGGCGCCAGCCCAGGAACCCCAGCGCGGCCAGGCCGGCGGCCGTGACGGTCAGGGCCGCCAGGGCCGGCAGCGCATCGGCACCGACCGGCAGCAGCGGAGAATGCCGGAACGGCGAGAGGTCCATCAGCCAGCCCGGGGCGTTCCAGAGCACCCCGAACTCTCCCAGCGCCACAAAGCCCAGAAGCACTCCCCAGACCGCGCCGGCCAACCGGGGCGCCCAGCCGAACACCGCCAGCGCCACGCCGGTCAGCACCCACGCCGCCGGTATTTGGGCCAGCGAGGCGACGACGGAGCGGCCCACCAGCCCGGAGTCCTGGACGGCGGCCGCCGCGCCCGCACCGATGCAGACCCCCGCCAGCGCCATCAGCACGGCCACCCCGGCCAGCGCGAACACTAAGTGGCTGCCCGCCCAGCGGATGCGGGTGGCGGCCGTGCCGAGCAACGCCTCGGTGTGGCCCGCGGACTCCTCGCCGCGCAGGTGGTTCGCCGCCGACACGCCATAGGCCGCGGCGAGCAGGCCCATGATGCTGATTTCCGCGGCAAGGAAGGCGTCGCGGAGCGCCGAGGCGCCCCCGAGCAGCGCGATCAGGTCGCGGGCATTCGGGGAGCTCAGCATCTGCTCGACGTTTCCCACCAGGGACCCGATCACCACCCCGAACACGGCGAACGCGACGGCCCACGCCAGCCACACCCGGTACTGCAGACGCACAGCCAGGGCCCAGACGCCGGTCAATGAGCCGACGGCCGGCCCCGGGCGCTCGTCCCGCAGCCCGGCGCCCAGGTCCCGGCGCGCCCGCAGGGCGAAAGCCGCCGGAATCAGCAGGACGCAGAGCGCGACCGGCAGGATAAGCACCCACCACTGGTCGCCCGCGAAAGCCCGGATCTGCTGGTTCCAGCCGATCGGGGAGAGCCAGGAGAACACTGATGGGCCGGGTTCTGCGAGGTCGCCGACGGCGCGCAGGCCGTAAGTGACGGCGATGACGCCTACGCTCAGGCCGGTGGCGGCATGTGCGCTCGCGGTCAGTTGCGCCGCGACCCCGGCGACGGCGCTGAACGCCATCCCGGTGGCGGCCCAGCCCAGGCCGAACGCCAGGGACCCCGCGGCGGGCAGCCCGCCGGCGGCCAGTGCCGCGGCCGACAGCAACCCGACGCCGAGGCTCGCGACGAGGCCGATGACAAGCGCCGCGGTGAGGGCGGCGTCGCGTCCCAGCCGGCCGCCCCCGAGCAGTTCCAGCCTGCCGCTCTCCTCGTCGGCGCGGGTGTGGCGGATGATGAGGATGACCATCAGGGCCGCGAGGATGGCGGTCATAAACGCGGTGTACTTGATCAGCGAGAGGGCGCCCAGCGAGGCGGGATCGTAGATCCGTCCGAACATCGCGACCATGGAGGCGGTGGCGTTCAGGGCGTTGGCGGCCTCAGTCCGGCTGCGCACGTCCGGGTAGAGGTCCGCGCCGGCCACCGAGGTGGAGAACGCCACCAGGGCAAACCCGAACACCCACACGGGAAGCAGCCAGCGGTCCCGCCGCAGCCCCAGCCGCACCAGCATCCCGGTGCCGGCCAACGTCTCAGGCATCCCCGGCCCCCGTCCCTCCGCTTCCCCGTCCGCGGGCGGCCGCGCGGCCGGAACCGGCGGCGGCGGAGTGCTCGGCGTCGTTCCCGGAACCCGGCACGTCCGCACCGTTTCCCGAGCCGTAATGCCGCAGGAACAGGTCCTCGAGCGTCGGCGGCCGGCTGGTGAGGGCCTGCAGCCCGGCGCCGGTCAGGGCCTGCAGGAACGGCCCCAGGCCGACCGGATCCACCTGGGCGCTGATCCGGTGGTTGGCCACGACGACGTCGTGCACCCCCGCCAAACGGTCCAGTTCCGGCGGCACCGCGGCGACGTCGGCCGTGACCGAGGTGCGGGTCAGGTGCCGGAGCTGTTCAAGGGGACCGGATTCCACCACCCGGCCGGCCCGGATAATACTGACCCTGTCGGAGAGCGCCTCGGCCTCGCTGAGGATATGGCTGCTGAGCAGGACGGTCCGGCCCTGCGCCCTGAGCTCGCGGACGCACCCGCGGAAGGCGTCCTCCATCAGCGGGTCCAGGCCACTGGTGGGTTCATCCAGCAGGAACAATTCGGCGTCCGTGGCCAGTGCGGCCACCAGGGCCACTTTCTGCCGGTTGCCCTTCGAGTAGGTCCGGGCTTTCTTCGTGGGGTCCAGCTCGAACAACTCCAGCAGCTGGTCGCGCCGGGCCCGGTCCTGCCCGCCCTGCAGCCGGCCGAGGAGCTCGATGACCTCACCGCCGGTGAGGTTGGGCCACAGCGCGACATCGCCGGGAACGTAGGCGAGGCGCCGGTGCAGCGTGGCCACGTCGCGCCAGGGATCGAGCCCCAGCACCCGGATGGATCCGGCGCTGGCGCGCAGCATTCCCAGCAGCAGGCGCAGCGTGGTGGATTTGCCGGCACCGTTGGGGCCCAGGAAGCCGTGCACCTCCCCGGCAGCCACCTCGAAGTCCAGTCCATTCAGAGCCGTCACGGCCCCGAACCGCTTCACGACGCCGGTCAGCTCCACCACACTGCTCATAGTCAACAAGGTACTCCGGCTGAGGCCCGGCGGACCCCTGCGCAAAGTCCCGTTTTCGCAGGTCACAGCGCCTGCCGTCCGGCGGCGGGTGACCCGCCGGCGGGCAGGTTACAGGCCCGGTTACCCGGTGCGCCGCGGCTGTGGTTGCATGGTTCCATGCCTTTCCGCTGGTCACCCCGGGCCACCCAGACACTTTCCGCGGCCGCCCTCAGCGGACTGCTGCTTGCCAGTGCGGCAAAACACTTCCGCGACCCGGGGTTCTTTGCGCAGGTGGTTCCCGGGTACCTCTGCCGCGACGACTCCGGCACCCGGTCCAACGGCCCCCTTGCCGTGCTGTCCCGCGAGGAGTGGGTGGCCGTCAGCGGGTTCGCGGAAGCGGGCGCCGCGGCCGGACTCCTGGTCCCGCAGACCCGCCGCGTTGCGGCCTCCGGTGTGGCCGTAATGTTTACGGCCTTCCTCGCCGGGCACCTCGAGGCGCTCCGTACGGCCTTCGGCCCGGCGGGAACCCCGACGCAACGGCGGGTGCACAGCATCCGCCTACCGCTGCAGGCACCCCTCATCGCCTGGGCCTGGAGCCTGACAAAACCGGCGCCGAAGCGGCTCCGGTGAAGTTCACGCAGTCCCCGGCGGTGCGCGTGGGACTTTCCATCAGCATCGCCACCGGACTCTACGGGGTGTCTTTCGGGGCGCTGTCGGTCACGTCCGGCCTGGATTTCTGGCAGACCATGGCCCTGAGCCTGCTGCTCTTCAGCGGTGGCTCGCAGTTCGCGTTCATCGGCGTCGTGGCAGGCGGCGGCTCCGGGGTCGCGGCCATGAGCGCGGCCACCCTGCTGGGGATGCGCAACGGCATCTACGGTATGCAGCTCAACGCCCTGCTGCAGCCGCGCGGCTGGCGCCGGTTCGCCGCCGCCCACGTCACCATCGACGAATCCACCGCCACCAGCACCGGCCAGACCGACCCCGTGGAGCAGCGCCGCGGTTTCTGGACCGCGGGTATCGGCATCTTCGTTCTCTGGAATCTGTTCACCGCCATCGGAGCGCTGGCCGGGAGTGCGCTCGGGGACCCGAAACAGTGGGGGCTCGACGGCGCCGCCGTTGCGGCGTTCCTTGGCCTCCTGTGGCCGCGGCTCAAAGGCCGTGAACCCGTCGCGATCGCCGTCGTCTGTGCCCTCGCCACCGTCCTGGCCGTCCCGTTCGTGCCGGCCGGCGTGCCGATCCTGGTCGCCGCGTTCGTCGCGGCACTGGTTGGCTGGTTCAGCCACGGCCGCAGCGACGAAGGGCTGGAGCCCGACGTCGACCCCTACGCCGAGCAGCACGAGGCTGACCGGCGCCTCCACGGCCGCCGGGGGGAGGCGTCATGACGCTCTGGCTCTGGCTCCTGCTCTCCTGCGTGCTGGCGTACGCCTGGAAGCTGGTGGGCTACCTTGTGCCCGCCAGCCTGCTGCGCAATCCGCGGATGTCACGGGTCGCGGGCACCATGACAATCGGGCTGCTGGCGTCCCTGACGGTGGTCAACACGGTCGCGTCAGGACAGTCCCTGGCCCTGGATGCCCGGCTGGGTGCCCTCGCCGCCGCGGCGATCGCCCTCTGGTTCCGTGCCCCGTTCCTGGTGGTGGTCCTGGCCGGTGCCGGCGCCGCGGCCGGACTCCGGTTGCTCGGCTGGCCCTGACGCGGATCCATTTCCTCAACGGTCTTTAGTCCCTAGCTGGACCGGATGCCCGGTGGGAGCATCTGATGATGACTGACAACGACGCTCCGACCCCGGCTGCCCCCGGCCCGGACCCCGCCGACGCGGCCGCCTCCGGCAAGGAGCAGCACTCGAAGCCGCATGAACACTTCGTTTCCCCCGGCACCGAATCCACCCGGGAATTGCGGGAGATGGCCCGCCGACGCCGCGACGCCGAGGAGAAACTGCAGCAGCACCTCCAGGAGGCCCATCAGCAGCACGAGGCCAAGGACAAACCCGCGGAGGATTGATGCAGCCTCAGTTTTCGGACCGCCTGCAGGACCTGGTGCTGGAAAGCGCCGACCTCCAGGCCTCCGCCGAGCGCCTGTCCGGTGCCGCTGCGGACTTCGCGGAGGAGATTGTCGGAGGCCCCGTGCGGTGTTCGGTCCGGCTGCGGCGGCCCAGGAACGCGACCATCCTGGCCGGCTCCTGCCCCGAGGCGCTGGTGCTCGAACAGCTCCAGGACCGTCTCCTGCAGGGCCCCGGGCTGGAAGTGCTGGAACACGGCGGTTCGGCGGTGGTCCGGGACGCCGCCGCGGACGGGCGGTGGAGTAAGTACCTCCGGGCGGCGGCACTGCGGGGCCATCACAGCCTGCTGGGCATCGGCCTGGGGCTGGAGAAGAACGCCAAGGCGTCCCTGGGCTTTTATGCGGCAGGGTCCGGCGTTTTCGACGCCGGCATCGCCAGCCGCTGCACCGCGTTCGCCGAGATGGCCGGGCGGGCGACGCGCCTCGCGGTGCGGATCGCCGCCACCCAGGCCGCCAACCGGGACCTGCTGCAGGCCATGCAGTCGCGCTCGATCATCAGCCTCGCGTCCGGGATCCTGATGGGCCAAAGCCGGTGCTCCCAGGCCGAAGCCTTTGCCCTCCTGACCCGTGCCTCCAACAACCGAAACATCAAACTGCGCGACGTCGCCGAGGAAATCCTGCACCGGTTCGACTCCGGGCCCGGTCCCGCGGACTTCCGGGGCTAGCCGGGCCGGCTACCGGGCCGTGCCAAGCCCCGCCAGCTTGAGAATCAGCTGCAGGCCCTCCGGGGTGCCGGGCCAGTGCTGTTCCACGGCGTCCACGCCGGCCCGGGCAATGACCGAGCGCAGCACCAGGGCAACAATAATGACGTCGTCCGCGTAGCCGATCACGGGCAGGAAATCGGGCACCAGGTCGATCGGGGACAGCAGGTACACCAGCAGCAGGGCCAGCCGGACGCGGACTCCCACCGCCACCGTGCCATCGGCCAGCAGCCGCCGGATCAGGCGCAGCAGGTCCGGGAGGAGCCGCAGGGCATCCTTCATGGTGACCGTCTCGGGGTGCCGGCGGGCATACCCCCACAGCAGCAGCAACAGCACGGCATACACCAGCAATAGGCCGCCCAGCACGCCGGCAGCGGTTTCCCACGTCATGGGGTCAACGGTACGTGGTCCCGTAGGTTGCCCCGAATCCGACGCCGAAAGCCGTCCCGTACGTGGTGCCGGGCACCAGCGACTGGGCCGGCAGCGGACGGTCGGGCCGCTCGGCGCGGATGGCGTCCTCCACCAGGGCCACCGGACGGCGCCACGCATCCGATCCGGCTTCCATGGTGTCCACCACCCCGATCAGCATGGCCATCAGCCGGATCATGTCCGTCATCGAAATGTCGCTGCGCAGCGTTCCCTGGCCCTGGCCGCGGCCCAGCAGCACGGCCACGGACTCGATCAGGTCGCCGGTGATCCCGGTGAGCACACCGCGCCGGCCGGCCACCGCGCCCAGCAGGTTGGCCTCGTTGCTGGCAACACCCATCAGCGCCTCGACCACCCGGAACAGGCCCTCGGCGGCATCCGGGCCGGCCAGGGCCTGGTCGATCACCGGGTTGACCACCAGTTTCAGTTGCTGGTGCAGGGCCGCGAGGACGAGTTCTTCCTTGTCCGCGAAATTGCGGAACAGCGTGGCCGGGCCTACGCCCGCCGTGACGGCGATGGTCTGCAACGGCACCTCGGGGCCATGCTCGCGGAAACACTGGCGGGCCGCGGCAATAATCTTGTTCACGTTGCGTGCAGCGTCCGCTCGGAGCGGCCTGCGGTCTACTCCCCGGTTCATTTGCTCAGGTTAGCAACGCAAAGGTTGAGGAAACCTGTTACCGGCCGGTACCGCGCTTTGTGACGTGTCGCGGGCCGGGCTGGTCCCCGTTCGGAGCCTGCCCGCCGCGTTCTGCGTGGCAGACTAAAGCCATGTTGCTTGCATTTTCTGTCGCACCCTCCGGCCTCCCCGCGAACGCGCCCGCCGGCTCCGGGGCGGATGACGCCTCGGTCCACGAAGCCGTCGCCGAGGCCGTGCGGATTGTCCGGGAATCCGGGCTGCCGAACCGCACCGATTCCATGTTCACCACCATCGAGGGGGACTGGGATGAGGTGTTCGACGTCGTGAAGCGGGCCACCGAGGCCGTGGGCCGCTTCGGCAGCCGCGTCTCCCTGGTGATCAAGGCCGACATCCGGCCCGGCTACACCGGCGAACTGACCGGAAAGCTCGACCGGCTCGAACAGGCGCTGGGGGAGTAGCCGCGAGTCCCTAGTCCGGCTCGCCGTCGAGCCTGACACTGCGGACCAGGGGCAGCGTCCCGCCGATCACGGCGGCCGACGCCAGGAACACCCCGCCCGCGCCCAGCCCCGCCGCGACGGCACCAACGGCGCTGGGCAGGATCACCTGCCCCACCCGGTTCCCGGCAAGCCGGAGCGCCAGGGCACGTCCGCGCTGCCCGTCCGGGGCCCGCGACGAGAGCCAGGACATGGTCAGGGGCTGGCCGATGCCCAGGCCCAGGCCAAGCGCCGCCATGACCGCAAACAGCAGCCATTCGGGCATCGGTATGGCGGCGACCGCGAGGGCTGCCGTTGAAAGGACCAGGCTCAGCACCAGCAGGCGGGTCCGCCCCAGCGCCCGGGAGACCGCGCCCAGCCCCAGCCGGGAGACCATGGAGAAGCAGGCCCGGACCGTGAGCAGAAGCCCCACGGTGGCGGCCGTGAGGCCGCGTTCGGTACCCAGCGCAGGCAGGTACACCACGGTCAGGTCAACGACGGCGAGGACGGCGGCGCTCGTCGCCAGCGCCTGGACCACCCCGGGGGTCCGCAGCAGGGACCGCACACCGCCCGGGCCGCCGTCGGCCGCCCTGACCCTGCGGTTTCCGCTGCTGACCTTCGCGGACACACCAAACGTCGTCACGAACATCACCAGGCTCATGCCCGCGGCGAGCAGGAAAATCGCCTGCGTGTCGGGCCGGATGGACGCGCCGCCCACTAGCGAGATGGCCAAGGGACCAAGCGCCTGCCCCAGCGAGGCGGCGAATGTGAGGAAGCCGAACGCGGAATCCATCCGAGCCGGTGACGCATTGTTGGCCACCACGGCCTGCTGGCCCACCACGCAGGCCAGCTGGCCCGCGCCGAGCAGGGAGGTCCCGGCCACCAGCGCCGGGACCGAGGTACCCCAGAGCACCAGAAACACGGACGAGGACAAGACGACGGCGGAGCCAATGGCCATGAGCCGTCGCTCGCCCAGCCGGTCCACCAGACCGCCGGTCGGGACGGCAAGGAGCAGGGGGAACACCGCATAACTGGCCGCTAGCAGGCCCAAGGCAAAACCCGGAACGTCCAGCTCCAGCGCCCGGTATGTCGCGGCGGGGCGGACCAGGAAGGTCACCGCCTGGATCAGGGCCGAATGAATCAGGAGTGCAGTCGCCGAGCCGCGGCCGAGGTTGTCGATCATGAGAGGTCGCGGCCGGAGATGGCGCGCAGGGCTTCGTCCTTCGCGCCGATCACGTGGCTGAACGCGATCCGGGCGGCTTCCTCAGGGTCGCCGCCGGCGATCGCGTCCAACAGGACGCGATGCTCGGCCAGCGCCACGTCCCTGCGCTGCTGGGCATTGTTCGTGAAGTACCGGTAACGCTCCATCTGGCTGCTGATCTGGTCGTGGAAGCGCCGCGCCCAGGAGTTGCCCGCGATGCTGGCGATCTTGGCGTGGAGGGCCGTGCCGTGCTTCATGGTTTCATCGGCGAAGTGCACCAGGGCGGCGTTCCGCTCGACGATTCCCTCCAGCGCCTCGATGTCCGCCTTTGTGGCCTTCGCGCAGGCCTCGCGGGCCATCAGGGATTCCAGGGCGGCGCGGACTGAGTAGAGCTCCGAAATGACCGTCTCGTCGAGGGCGGGCACCACCACGCCGCCGGTGGGCTGCTGCTCAAGGAGGCTTTCCGAGATGAGCCGCCGGATGGCTTCACGCAGCGGTGTGCGGCTGACCCGGAGGGCGGCAGCCATGGCTGGCTCGTACAGGCGCTCCCCGGGTTTGAGTTCCAGGTCCAGGATGCGGCGCTTCAGCTCCCCATATACGTAGTGGGCTCCGGTGTTGCGTGCCTGTGCCTCTGACATTGTGCTGTCCCGCTAAAAAATATACTTGTATACAACTATACAGATGGGGCCGACCCGTGGTTTTGGGGCCTACCCACCGGCGGACCCAGCTGGAAGACTGGCCGCATGATCGAGCATCAGCCCACGTCCCGCTGGATCGCCGTCGAGGACTACCTCTCCGGTGCCGTAATCCGCCCCGACGACTCGCTGCGGCATGCCGCCGCGGCGGCCCTCGACGCCGGATTGCCGCCCATCGAAGTCGCCCCGAACGCCGGCAAGCTGCTGAAGCTGCTGGTCCAGCTCTCGGGCGCCCGCCGGGTGCTGGAGATCGGAACGCTGGCGGGGTTCAGCACCCTCTGGATGGCGGAGGGCCTGCCCGACGGCGGCCGCCTGGTCACCTGCGAATACGAGCCCAGGCACGCCGAGGTGGCCCGCGCCAACCTCGAGAACGCCGGGCTGGGGCACCTCGTTGACATCCGGGTGGGCGCGGCCCTGGACACGCTGCCCGCGCTGGAAAAAGAGGGGGCCGGGCCCTTTGATTTTGTGTTCATCGACGCGGACAAGGAAAACAACCCGCAGTATTTGGAGTGGGCCATCCGGCTGGGCCGGCCGGGCACCACGGTGGTCATGGACAACGTGGTGTGGGAGGGCGCTGTCCTCGAGCCGGCCCTGGACCCCGTCAACGCCCCGGGGATTGTTGCCTCGCTGGAGATGATGGGCTCGGACCCCCGGCTGGATGCCACGGTCATCCAGACCGTGGGCTCCAAGGGCTGGGACGGGTTTGCCCTCGCCCTGGTCCGGTAGGTTCCCCGCGACACGGCCCTGCACAATGGTAAGTATGCTTAGAGTTCGCCGGCGGACTGCTGCGGCAGCCGTTCCGGCACTGACAGCACTTACCGCACGGACCATCGTCGCAAAGGAGCAGGCCAGAGAATGAGCCCGACCCAGAATGCCCCCCACCCCGGGCCTGTGCGGATCAGTTCCGCGCCGGACGAGCTGGCCGCACTCGGGCCGCTGCTGGCCGCCGCCGAGGCCGCCGTCGGGGACGTGCCTGCCCTTCTGGCCCTTGCCACGGATGCGGGAGCGGCCGCGCCCCGGCCCGGCGGCGGCCGGACCGCCTTCCTCTGGGAGCTCCTGGCCTCAGTGACCGCCGTCGACGTTGCCGCCGGCCGCATCCTCGAACCCCACCTGGACGCCGGGGCAATCCTCGCCCAGGCGGCTGCCCCGCCGGGCGAACAACAACCAGGCGCCGGATGCGCCGTCGTCGGATTCGAGGGCACCTGGGGGGTTTTCGCCGCTGAAGGGCCCGGGCTGGCCCTGAACGCCGAGGACCACGCCGCAGGCGTCGTGCTGACCGGCTCCAAACCGTGGTGCTCCATCGCCGCGCAACTCGACCACGCCGTGGTGACCGCGCACCTGGACGGCGGCGGCCGTGCTGCCTTCGCCGTGGACCTGCACGACGCAGGCGTCAGCTTCGCGGACCCCGAATGGACCAGCCTGGGGCTGCGCGAAATCCCCAGCGGCACGGTGCACTTTGCTTCAGTCCCGGCCGTCCCGCTGGGGGGCGACGGCTGGTACTACCGGCGTCCGGGCTTCGCCTGGGGCGGGATGGGGGTCGCCGCCTGCTGGCTGGGCGGCGCCGTCGCCGTGGCCCGCGGCTACCTGGACGCGTTGCAGAAGTCCGCTGACGCCGGCCGCGAACCGGACCAGCTGGCCCTCGCGCACCTCGGCGAGATCGACCGCACCCTGGCCGGCCTCACCCAGTACCTCGCCCGGACGGCGGCCCGGATCGACGCGGGTGAACTTTCCGGACCGGGCGCCTGGAGTGAGGCGCTGCGCATCCGCGGCAGTGTGGCCACCGCCGTCGAACGCATCCAGGCGCTGGTCAGCCAGAACCTCGGGCCGGGGCCGCTGGCGTTCGACCGGCGCTACGGCAAACGGATGGCCGACCTCGCGCTCTACATCCGGCAGCACCACGCGATGCGCGACGACGCCCAGCTGGGTGCCCTGACGTTCAAGGGGGACCACGCATGGTGACCTTTTCGCACCAGGACGCCGGAACCAGCGAGGCCGAGTGGGCGCAGAGCGGTCTCACCGCTTTGCCCGAGCTTCCGCTGGACGACGCCGGCCTGGCCAGCAGGGCCTTTATTGTCCTGGCCGCCCATCCGGATGACGAATCCCTCGGCGCCGGCGGTCTCATGGCCCGGCTGAAAAGGCTCGGCGCGGACGTACGGGTGGTGCTCTGCACGGCCGGGGAAGCCTCGCACCCCGATTCGCCCAGCACCACTCCGGCGGAGCTGGCCCAGCTGCGGCTGCGCGAATTCGCCGGGGCGCTCGGGGTCCTTGTCCCGGATGCCGGCTGGCGGTACCTCGGGCTTCCGGACGGGGAACTCGCCAACCACCGGGCGGCGGTCCTGGCCGCGGTCCGGGAGGCTGCCGCCGCCACCGGCCTGCCCGCGGACCGGATCGTGCTCGTGGCGCCCTACCGGAACGACGGGCACACGGACCACGACGCCCTGGGATCGGCCGCGGCGGAAGCGGCCGCCGCCGCGGGCCACGGGCTGCTGGAGTACCCCGTCTGGTACTGGCTGTGGGCGGGCGCCCAGGACCCGGCCTGGCAGACCTGGCTGCGGCTCCCGCTGACTCCGGCGGAGCAGCACGCCAAGGCGCAGGCCATGGCGGCGCACACCTCCCAGGTTCTGCCGCTCTCCGGGCAGCCGGGAGATGAGGTGCTGCTCCCGGCGCCGTTCCTGGAGCACTTCTCCCGGACTTGGGAGACCTTCGCCTGGCAGCGCCCGCAGGCGCCCGCAGGAGCCGGCCGGGGCTACGCCGCAGCGGACGCGGAGGGCTTATTTGATGCGGTCCACGCCCGCGCCGAGGACCCTTGGGAGTACACCACCAGCTGGTACGAACACCGCAAAAGGGCCCTGACGCTCGCGGCGCTGCCGGGCCGTAACTACTCTGCGGGGCTGGAAATCGGCTGCTCGATCGGAACCCTGAGCGTGGAGCTCGCGGAACGCTGCGGCAGCTTCGTGGCCGTCGACGCGAGCAGCGCGGCGTTGGCGCACGCGGCGCGGCGGCTGGCGCACCTGCCGGACGCCCGGACCCGCCACCTTACCGTGCCGGACGACTGGCCGGAGGGCAACTTTGACCTGATTGTGGTCTCCGAGGTGGGCTATTACCTCTCGCCGGAGGAACTGTCCGGACTGTTCGCGCGGATCGATGCGGCGTTGCTGCCCGGTGGCACCCTGGCGCTGTGCCACTGGCGGCACCCGATTGACGGCTGGGAGCTCGACGGCGATTCGGTCCACGCCGCTGCCCGCCAGCAGCTTGGGTGGGCCGACGCCGGGCAGTACCGGGAGCGCGACTTCGTGCTGGAGGTCTTTCGGGCCCCGGGGGCGCTCCCGTGAGCGGCCAGGCGGCCTCCGCCCTGGCCCCGCAACGCCGGCCCGGCATCGACGCCATCGCCGTGGTGATGCCCGCCCACAACGAGGACCAGCATCTTGAGCGCGCGCTTGCGGCGGTGCAGTGCGCCGCCGACGGGCTGCAGCGCCGGCGCCCCGACGTCGCCGTCCGGGTAACCGTGGTCCTGGACAGCTGTACCGACGGGTCCGCGGATATCGCCGCACGGTACGTCGACGCCGATCCGCGCTTCAGCGCCCTTGAAGTCCGGCTGGGGAGCGCCGGGGCGAGCCGGGCCGCCGGTGTTCGCGCGGCCGTGCTAAAACCCCCGCGGCGCACCCCAGGCCAGCGCACCACACCGCTGCCGTGGCCCGGGCGGACGTGGCTGGCCAACACCGACGCCGATTCGCAGGTCCCGGCCAACTGGCTGCTGCGTCAACTCGAGTTCGCCGAAGCCGGCGCCGACGCCGTGCTGGGATCCGTGGAACCCGATCCAGCCGGGATGGATCCCGAGCTGCTGCGCCGCTGGCTCGACCGGCACCCCTTCGAGGAAAACCACCCGCACATCTACGGGGCAAACTTCGGTGTCCGCGCCTCGGCCTACCTCGCCGCGGGCGGTTTCTCCCCGCTGGAATCCCACGAGGACCGCACCCTGGTCCAGAGCCTGCGCGGCCTCGCGTTTACCGTCCTCGCCACAGACACCATGCGGGTGGTGACCTCCGGCCGGACCCAGGCGCGGGCGCCGCAGGGATTCGGCGCGTACCTGCGCTCGCTGGGCCGCCAGAGGCCTGCCGCCGCCGGCAACTGAGGCTATCCGTCCGGACTGTGGCGGCTCAATGGGTGCCCAGCCCCGTGCCAAGCGGTCAAGGCTGCGGGCGGCGTCGATCTCCGCCTTCGAGTAGCCGGGACCGCCGTAGCGCTGGTCGCCGGCGATCGGGCGGTCGTTGATCGGCTTGTCGAGAAGCTGGACGAGCGCCGACCGGATGCTCGGATTTGTCACACCGCCCGAGGTGAGCAGGAGCTTCACTGTGCCTCCAGGGTCGCGGCTTGAATAGTGGATGTGACTACGGCTGTGGGCCGCAGGCTGGGACTCACGGGCGTGCGGCCCTTCAATAGCTACACACCTAGTCAGCAGTTGTCCACAGTCCGGCATGGAGCCAGACCACACGTCGGACTGTCTCCCAGAAATCAGAGAAGGCGTCGGCCTTTAGGCGCCGCCTGGCATGACAAAGGCAAGGCGTTGGTCTGGTGTCCACGTGTACGCGTCATCGCACCGGTAACCCCGCAACCAGGGCCGGCCGTCCACGACACGGAGGTAAAAACCCTTGGGGTACTCCACGTCCTCGCTAGGCGGTTCGGAAGCGACGTGGATTGCTCCTGCCGGTGCGCGGCCCGCAGACAAGTTGGAGTCCGGCGCGTTCGACTGGCCCATCATCGCCAACCGGAGATGGGGGCCCGTCACCAGGGGGCAGAGCGCGAGGCCTTGACTTTCTGCAGCGCTGAAGACATCGGACTGAACCGCGCCATGCGTGAAGCCGAGTTGCTCCACCGTTCGCTCCACGATTCGGAGGCTTTGACCCTCCGGGGCGTCGAACGCGGGGTGCGCCAGCAGCGTTTCGGCGTGAACATTGAGCAGGACGTCGGCTCGGCGCAGCAACTGCATGACCTCATCCCGCGGCCGGCCCCCCACACGAACCACGAAACCCTCACCATCCGCTGCGCTGATCATTCCCCGACTCTCCATCGCCGCCAGCCCGGAAAAGATTCATGATGATTCTCCTCGGCTAGCGTGGCGATTTCACCCGTCGGCGGGAGGCCCAGACTCCATAGGTCGCGGTTACTACCAGGGCAAGTGCAAGGAGCACTGACGCGTCCACGACGATGGAGAGTTCCATTTGGTGGGGCAGGAGCATGGTTGTATCCCACCCGGCGTCGTCGGCGCGGGAAATAAAGTCCGTGTCGATGGGAGACCACAGGAGGGCGGCGGTGCTTGTTGTTGCCAGGGCGCAGATACTGAGAACGAGGTAAACGATGGGTAGCGCAGGCGGCCTATTTGCCTGAGGTGCCGGACGGAGATCCAAAAGTTCCTGCCGCATCAATCCCCCAAGGTTCGTCGGGCGGCCGGCCAGTTGGCCCAATCGGGCGCCGGGGTATGGGCGGCGGTCGGCTTCAGCCGCAGGACAATAGCAGCGCGGGCAACGATGAGCGCATTCAGGCTGAGACCGCCGATCTGGAATCCCCCGGCCGGCTTGGCCGCAATGTAGACGACAATGAGGACGCAGGCCGCGGCGGCCAGGATAATCGCGGCGATGAGGGGAGGCTTAGCTGTAGAGTGCCGGGCGGCGATGTTCCAAGCACCGATGCCCGTGTACGCGATGGCAAGGACACAGAAGATCCCGATGATCGCAACGGCCAGGGCCATGGCGCTCTCCGAGACGAAGCCGCCAGAAGCCTCGATGGCGTTCTTCGCACGGATGACTGAGGCGATGTTCGTGTAGGCATAGAAGCCAGAGAACAAGGTGAGGACCAACGAAGTGCAACCCAGGATGAGCCTCCACCTTTGGGACTTTTGGGCGTCCCGCGGGGAGAGCAACCCGGCAGGACTCAGCGGCCCCGGGTGCTGAGCCGGCCACGGTTGCTGGTAGGGGGACGGCTGTTCGTAGCTCATGCGGGTAGGCGCTTCCTTCTCACGGGCGGGACACGGACCGCTACAGCCCTGGCGGGCTACAACAAGCAGAGCCTATACGCGGCAACGGCATGGTCCGTGGATTCCGTGGGTCATTTGTGAAGGGGCCTGGTCAGGTTGAGGCTGATGGTCTGGCCCGGGGCCACCTCCCCGGAGGGCAGGTCGCTGAACTCGTACCAGACCCGGCCGGGGCCGGTGAGCGGGCGGTTCGCCGAATCCAAGTTAGCCACCTCCGAGAGCCCGAACCGGAAGGTTATCTGGCGTTCGGTGTCCCCGGGCGCGGTGGTGTAGGTCTGGGGAATCCCGTTGGCGTCGGCCGTGAACGTGCCCTGCGCGCCGTCGATCTTTAGCTCACCGGGTATAAGCCTCACCCTGGTCCCCGGAGGGATGGGCCGGTCCGCGGCCAGGAACGGGTTGTACTGCAGCAGCTGGCCGGTGGTGACGCGGAACTTGTAGCCCAGGCTGTCGGGGGAGTCGCCGTCAACGGTGCTGTAGAAGACGGCCAGTCCGAATGAGTTGTTGACGGTTGGTCCCGTGCCGGATCGGCTGTCAACGGGATTCTTCTGCAGCCGGATGTGTTTGCCGGCAACGACAAAGTATCTGTTGCCCTTCTCGTACACGTACGGGACTTTGTTCGCCTCGGCCAGTTGCTCCTCGGTTATGCCGAACCGGTACGTGATCCCGCCAAGGGTGTCGTCGGGTTCGATGGTGTAACTCGTGGGGATGCCGTTGCCGTCGACGGCGGCCGTCCCTTTTGCGCCCGTCATCGGCCCCGGCGGCGGGATCAGTCGAAGCTTAGTGTTCGGTGCGAGCACGTTCCCGGGTAGAAGCCCGTTGAATTCATCGAGCTTCTCTTCGGATATGCGAAAGGACGTAGCAACGTCCGCTGCCGTGTCACCACGGACGGTGGTGTAGTAGTCCACATTCCCGAACGAATCTGCGACCGTTGCCCCGGTCAGGGACGATTTCCCCGTGCTGGCCGGTGTAGCAGCCGTGGTGGCCGTGGCCGTGGCATCGGCGACAGCCGGACCGGCCGCCGTGTCGTCGGAGTGCAAGGCGAGGTTCGAGGCGACGAGTATCAAGGAAGCGACTGCCGCAGCCGCAAGTCCGGCCGCGACCAACCGGCCCCAACGTCGTTTGGCGGGCGCGCGGTGGAAATCGTGGACGGAACCGCCGACGGCGATGTGGGTCACCTCGGAATCCGCGAAGGCTAGTGACCGCTGGCGGCTGTGAACCAGTTCGTCTTCGGTGACCGCGAGGGCAGGATCGGCAGCTGAGAGCAGCTCGGCGACAGTTTGGTCTTGTTTCATTCTGCTGCTCCCTTTGGCACCGTCTGTTTCGGAAGTATTCGGGCGAGTTCCTTTCGGGCACGGTGCAAGCGCATGCGCACCGCAGCCGCTGAGATGTTCAGGAGCAGGGATACTTCCACAGCGGTCAGTCCGTCCCAGTACGTCAGCAGCAACACCTCCCGCTCCTTCGGGTCCAAGAGGCCGATGCCGTCCAGGACGTCAGATCCTTCCGCGGATGTTCCGTCCATGCGCTCCAGCCGTAAAGCCCCGATGAGTCCGGCGGACCGGGACATCGACCGGTCATGGTTTCGGAGCACGTTCTTGGCCACGCCGAAGATGACGATGGCCGCGAGGTCATCCCCATGTCCGGACTTCTCCCAGACAATCCTGAAGACCTCTGCAGACAGGTCCTCGGAGGTGGCGGCGCTGTCCGTCCTTCGACGAAAATAGCGATAGATACGGTCATGAGTCTCCGCGTGAGCGGCCAGGAACCGTTGTTCCCTCTCCAGATCCACGCCTTCCCCCATAGTTTGCAGGCTCATGCCCAGTTAATGTCCGGCAGACAGAAAAATGTAACGAGAATTCGAAAACTCCGTACCGGCGCAAGCGCTCGCGGCCAGCTCAACTCACGGCGACCAGGAATGCGAGACCAGCAAGCGCAAGTGACACGGGCGCCATCGTGCGCCTTTCGTACTTACTCTTTGATGCAAGGTTCGGCAGCACGCTAACCAAGAGATAGGCCGCAATTACCCACATTGCGACAACAGCTATGAGGGGTTCCGGCAGGATCGAAACCAGCGCCGCCCGCTCGAGCGCGACCACCGCAAAGGCCGCGTAGACCACGATTGCGACTGCACTTCCGATCCGTTGCCTCGCCGGAAGCACCGGGTTTTGGCCGCCCCACGCGAACCGGCCGAACGGGAGGCCGATGATGAGCAGAAGCTGAAACACGGCAAGAAGTCCGAGCAAGGCACAGAAAGCTAGGGCGATCGCTGGCGTCATGAATTGAAGAGTACCGGGTGGTGTACGCCGGTGGCCTGGAAGGCGCTCCCGAATTCGATGGGGATTCCTGGCAGCCTCGGCGCCCTGACCCTTAGCTGCCTGCGTACTATTCGGACAGGTCGACGCCGCCGAGGCCTTGAGCAAGTAGTTCCAACTTGCCGGCCAGAATCTGGACACCCCAGTCCCGCTCAAGATAGCGAACGGTCCGGGCGGCTGCGTCCTCCGGCGGTAGGCCCTTCATCAGCCACGAGCTGGCACGGTCGACTTCAGTGTCGTATTCGGAGACGGGGAACCAAGTGCCCCCAAATCCCAATCCTGCAGGGCGTACCGGGCCCAACCGGCTGCCCCAGGTCCGTGCGGTGCCCGCCTGGCGGAAGTTGCTCGCGGAGCTGACACATTTCTTCGCCGGGATGCCGCAGCTGGGAGTCGCGATCGTGGTGGTGATCGTGGTCAACGGGGTGTTCGCCTAGATCCAGCAGGAGCGGGCCCAACATGCCGCTGCCAAACTCCGTGAACTCCTCCCCGCCATAGTCACGGTCCGCCGAGCCCCCTGGCACTGGAACTGCAGCGGATCGTCCGGATTGTTGCCGCCGTGGCCCTGGGCATTGGGGCGCTTTTTCTTTGTCCTCTCGCTGCTGGTGGGCATCTCGTGGCGGGTCCCACCCGGGCCCCGCGGCTGCCCGGAACTGAGGGCCCGCAGCGCGTTCAGGATGGTGGCGAGGTCCACCAGCTCCTGGGACAGGGCGCCGGCAATCGCCGGAACGTAGCCCGCCGCCGCGGCGATCATCAGCGCAACGCTCAACGCGATGCCGATCCAGATGCTCTGCAACGCCACCTTCACCGTCCGCTGCCCGATCCGCACCGCCGAGGCCACCTTGGACAGGTCGTCCAGGATGATCACGACGTCGGCGGACTCACCGGCCGCCGTCGAGCCGCGCGCGCCCATGGCGATCCCGACGTCGGCGACTGCCAGGACCGGTGCGTCATTGACGCCGTCGCCCACCATCATGACCGGCCTGCGGGGGAGCGTCCGCACCGCCTCCACCTTGTCCGGCGGCAGGCACTCCGCCCGGACGTCGGTGAGCCCGGCTGCCTGGGCGATGTGTTCGGCGGTGGGCCGGGCATCGCCGGTGAGCATGACCGTTTCGGTGACGCCCAGGGCGAGGAGCTCGGCCAGCGTGCGGCGGGCCTCGCCGCGGATCGGGTCGCTCATCACCAGGCAGCCGGCGAATTCCCCGCCCACACCGACGTAGATGGCGAGCTGCCCGCTGGCCAGGTCCGTTTCCTCCACTCCGGCGGCCGACTCCGCCACAAACTGAGGCTTGCCCACGGCGACCTCCTGGCCGCCAAACCTGGCCCGCACCCCGTGCGTGGCGTATTCGGTGGCCCCGGAGCCGCTTTCGAAGGCCAGGGTCCGTGACCGGGCGGCGTCCATAACGGATGCGGCGAGCACGTGGGAGGAATATTGCTCGGCGGAGGCGGCCAGGCGCAGGACCTCGTCCTCGGAAAAGGAGCCGGCGGTCCGGATCTCGACCAGCGCGGGCCGGCCGTACGTGAGGGTTCCCGTTTTATCGAACGCAGCGGTCCGGATCCGGCCCAGCAGCTCCAGGACCCCGGCGTATTTGACGATGATTCCGCCGCGGGCCGCCCGGCTCATGCCGCCCAGGAACGCTACCGGCGCGGCGATCAGGAGCGGGCACGGCGTCGCGACCACCAGTACTTCCGCGAAACGGGCCGGGCTGCCGCTGATGATCCACCCGACGGCGCCCAGCACGTAGGCGAGCGCAGTGAACGGGACCGCATACCGGTCGGCCAGCCGGACCATGGGCGCTTTGCTCTCCGCGGCCTCCTTCACCAGGGCGATGATGCGGCTGTACTGGGAGTCCTCCATCCGCGCCGTCACCCGCATCCGGATGGCCGCCTCGCCGTTCACCGACCCGCTCATGAGTCCGTCGCCGGCGGCCCGCTCCACCGGCAGGCTCTCGCCCGTCAGCGAAGACTCATCGAATGTCCCGGATCCGGAGAGCAGCACCCCGTCCAGGGGCACCACCTCGCCGGGCCGCACCAGCAGGATGTCGCCGACCGCGACGTCGGTGGCCGCCACGTCCTCATGCTGGCCGTCCGTGGTGGGGGCGGTTTCTCCGGCAGTGGCTGCCGGGTCCTGGTCCGGGGCGCGTTCCCGGTGGGCCGTCTGCGGCGCCCGCTCCAGCAGGGCCGTCAGCTCACCCTTGGCCCGGCCCGCCGCGTAGTCCTCCAGGGCCGTTCCGCCGGCCATCATGAGCACAATGATCATTGAAGCCACGAATTCGCCCACCAGGACGGTGCTGACGATCGCGGTGACGGCCAGGATGTCGATGCCCCATTGGCCGCGGACCAGCCTGCGGACCATACCCACCCCGAGATAGGCGGCGACGGCAAGGGCGTAAATGCTCGCCGCGATCCGCGCGATGGGCTCCTGCCCGGAAGCCAGCAGCAGCACCACCGCCAGCAGGGCGGCGACCGTACCCGCAACCAGCGGATACCGGAGCGCAATTTTCACGGCTGTCCCGCCTCGTCCCTCGTACAAGACCCTCGTCCAAGACCCGGCATCTGCGAATACCTGCATCCTACTGCGCGGACCGGCCCAATCCCCGGGCCGCCCGCCACTGTCACGCAGCCGCGATGACTGGTACGAATAGCGCATGACGGAGTCGCCCACAGCCGCAGCCGCACTGGCGCCCGTCGACGGGGTGGTCTTTGCCCTCGAGGTGGTCCTGGACACCGTTCAGCGGGCATACCCGGGCACCGTGGCGCTCCTCGACCGGCTCCGCGCCGGCGGGGTCCCGGTGCTGCTGGCCACCTCCGCCCCCGACGCCGGCGCGCTGCTCGCGGCCGCCGGGTTGGACAGCGTCTTCGACGTCGTCGTCAGCGGACAGGGACGCGGGCCGGGGCGGGACGACCCCGGCGCGGTCCCGCCCGCCCTGGCAGCGGTCCGCCGCCTGGACATCGCGCCGCACCGGGCCATGGCGGTGGAAGCAACAGCGGCCGGCGTGGCAGCGGGCATGGCGGCGGGCTTCGGCCTGGTGGTCGGCATCGACCGGGCCGGGCGGCGGGCCGCCCTGGAGGCCGCCGGCGCGGACATCGTGGTGGAGGACGTCGGTGAACTCGACATCGGCCTGGTCATCACCCACCCGTGGAAGCTGGTCTATGAGGGCTTCGACCCGGCCCACGAGGGCCACCGCGAGGCCCTCACCACCCTCGGCAACGGATACCTGGCCACCCGCGGCGCCGCCCCGGAACACCGCGGCGGCGCCATCCACTATCCCGGCACCTACCTGGCGGGGGTCTACAACCGGCTGGACAGTGTGGTGCAGGGCCAAAAAACCGTGGACGAACACGTGGTCAACATCCCCGACTGGCTGCACCTGGACGTGCGGATCGGCGACGGCGGCTGGTGGTCCGAGGGCGGCCTGGCGCTCCGCCGGGAGCGCCGCACGCTGGACCTCACGCGCGCACTGCTCACCCGGGAAGCGGAACTGGAGGACGACGCCGGGCGGCGGCTTCAGCTGGTGCAGCGCCGGATCGTCTCGATGGCCGACCCCCACCTCGCCGCCCTGCAGACCGTGCTCACCGCCGACGGGTGGAGCGGAAGCATCAGCGTCCGCAGCGGCTGCGATACAGACGTCACCAATGCCAACGTCCCGGAGGATGCGCAGCTGTCCAAACGGCACCTGACGGACGTGCAGGCGGCGGACAGCGACGCCGGACGCGGCGCCGTCGGACTCTGCGTCCAGGTGCAGACGAGCCAAAGCGGGATCGGCGTCGCCCTGGCCCTGCGCACCGAAGTCTCCGGCCCGGCCAACGGCACCTTTGAACGGCAGGGCGGACTGTACGCGCACCGCTTCGAGATCCCGGTGGCGGACGGAACCCCGGTGACGGTCACCAAGACGGTGGGGATCGCCACTTCGCGGGACCACGCCGTATCCTCGCCACTCACCGGGGCGCAGGCCGTGCTGGCGCGCGCGGGCGGCTTCGAGACGCTCCTCGCGGAGCACGAAAAGGCCTGGTCCCTGCTCCTGGCACCGTTCGTCATCGAATCGGATGCCCCGGCCCAGGCCCAGCTGATCCTGAACCTGCACGTCTTCCACCTGCTCCAGACGCTGACCACGCACACCGCCGAGCTGGACGCGGGGGTGCCCGCCCGCGGGCTGCACGGCGAGGGGTACCGCGGCCACGTGTTCTGGGACGAGCTGTTCGTCCTGCCGGTGCTGAACTCCCGGCTTCCCGCCGTTGCCCGTGAACTGATCGACTACCGCTGGCGCCGGCTCGGTACAGCCCGCGACGCGGCCAGGGCGGCCGGGCTGCGCGGCGCGCTCTTCCCGTGGCAAAGCGGCAGCGACGGCACCGAGCAGACACCCCGGCTGCTCTTTAACAAACTCTCCGGGCACTGGCTGCCGGACTACTCGCACCTGCAGCGGCACGTGGGCCTGGCAGTGGCCTACAACGCATGGCAATACTTCGAAGCCACCCAGGACCGCGGCTGGCTGACCCGGCACGGGGCGGAACTGATTGTCGAGGTCGCACGCCTGTTCGCCTCCATGGCGGACTACGACGCCGCCGGCGACAGGTTCCACCTCCGCGGCGTTATGGGCCCCGACGAGTACCACACCGGTGCGCCGGACCGTCCGGGCGGCGGCCTGGACGACAACGCGTACACCAACGTCATGGCCGCCTGGGTCTTCGACCAGGCGGAGTGGATCATGCGGTCGGTCCAGGGCTTTGACATGGCGGACCTCCGGGCGCGGCTGGGCATCACCGCGGCCGAGATTGCGCACTGGGCGACCCTGAGCCGGCGCATGTTCGTGCCGTTCCACGGCGGGGGCATCATCAGCCAGTTCGCCGGCTACGGCGGGCTCCGGGAACTGGACTGGGCCGGCTACCGCCGCCGGTACCGCAACATTGAGCGGCTGGACCTGATCCTGGAGGCGGAGGGGGACAGCACTAACCACTACCGGCTGGCCAAACAGGCGGACGTCCTGATGCTGTTCTACCTCCTGGGCGAGGACCAGCTGGTGGGGTTCCTGGGGCGGCTGGGGTACCCGGTCACCCCGCAGCAGATGGCCGCGACCGTGGACTTCTACCTTGCCCGCACGGCGCACGGCTCCACCCTGAGCCGGGTGGCCCACGCCTCGGTCCTCGCGCAGCGCGATCCGGAACGCGCCTGGGCCACCTTCCGGGAGGCCCTGGACGCGGACCTGGACGACACCCAGGGCGGCACCACCAGCTCGGGCATCCACCTGGGCGCCATGGCCGGCACGATCGACGTTGTCCAGCGCAGCTTCGCGGGGCTGCGGATCACCCGCGACGCCCTCGGCTTCACGCCGCGGCTCCCGGCCGAGCTCCGCCGCGTCGACTTCAGCGTCCGTTACCGCGACCAGCTGTTGGCTGTGCACTTGGACACCGGGCGGCTGCTGGTGGCCGCCGCCCCGGGGGACGCGGCCCCCGTCCTGGTCCGGGTGGGGAACCGCGAGATCCTGCTCCGGGCCGGGGAGCAGCACGAATTCCCGCAGCCGGTCACGGGGCAACGCGGATGACTGCGGCGCCGGTCACCCGGTCGCCGGCCAGGTCCTGCAGGGCAAGGTCGGCGGCGTCGAAGGGGTAGACCACGGTGGTGGGCCGGAGCGGGATCTCCGCGGCGAGGCGGAAGAACTCCTCACCGTCGGCCCGGGTGTTGGCCGTGACGCTGCGCAGCTGCCGCTCCTGGAACAGGTCCGCGGCGTAGTCCAGTGGCGGGATCTCGCTGAGGTGGATGCCGGCGACGGCGAGGGTTCCGCCCCGGTCCAGGGCCCGCAGCGCGGGCGGCACCAGGCTGCCGGCCGGGGCGAACAGGATGGCCGCGTCGAGCGGGTCCGGGGGGTCGTCGTCGGCGCCGCCGGCGAAGGTGGCCCCGAGCTGCAGGGCCAGGCGCTGCGCCGCGGGCGACCGCGTCATCACGTACACCCTGGCCCCCTGGTTCAGCGCAAGCTGCGCGGCCAGGTGGGCGGAGGCGCCGAAGCCGTAAATGCCCAGCCGCCCGCCGATGGGCAGCTCGGCACGGAGCAGGGCCCGGTAGCCGATGATGCCGGCGCACAGCAGCGGCGCCGCCTCCTCATCACGGAAAGAATCGGGCACCCGGTAGGCGAAGTCTTCGGCGACCGTGATGAGCTCGGCGTAGCCGCCGTCCCGGTCCCAGCCGGTGAACGTGGGGGACAAGCACAGGTTTTCCTGGCCCCGCAGGCAAAAACGGCAGGAACGGCACGTCCCGCCGAGCCACGCCACGCCGACCCGCTCGCCGTGACGGAACCGGGTGGCGCCCGCGCCGTTGCCAATGACCTCCCCGACCACCTCGTGCCCGGGGATAACTCCGGGACGCCGCGGCGCCAGGTCACCCTCGGCCAAGTGCAGGTCGGTGCGGCACACCCCGCAGACCCGGACACGCACCAGGACCTCCCCGCGGCCGGGGACGGGGTCGGGGCGCTCGCCGGCCAGCAGCGGACCAGTGTCGATCGGTCCCGGCTGCGCAACCCACCAGGCTCGCACGGAGCCTCCCTTTCTGGCCCGACTCCAGATCCCGGGTGCGGCGGCCGCGTGTCCCGGAGCCCGGAATCAGCGGGTAATCATGACATTGCAGGCCGCCTTGTGCAGCACTGCAGAAACTGTGTTGCCTATGCCCCGCCCGCGGTGGTGGGTGCCGAGCACCAGCACATCCGCGTCCTCGGCGGCGTCCACCAGTTCCCGGGCCGCGGCGTGGCCCTCTTTCAGGGTTCCGGTGACGGGCAGGGCCGGGGCAAGTTTTTCGGCCGCCCCCAGCGCGTAATCCAACAGCTCCTGGCCGTGCAGCGGGGCGTGCCGGCCATGGTCCGTGCCCTCCCCGCCGCGGCCCGGGTCCACGTGGATAAGCCTGAGTTCGGCGCCGGTGGCGGCGGCCAACCCGGCGGCGGCAGCCAGCACCGCCGAGCTGCCGGGTTCGGCGTCGATGCCGGCGAAGACGGGCCGGCCGGGCAGGTGCGGCCGGCGGACCACCATCAGCGGGCACGGCGCGGCGCCGGCGAGCTCCAGGCACACCGATCCGGCCAGGTGGCCGAGGACCCCGCCCATCCCGCGGCTGCCCACCACCAGAAGGGCCGCGCCGTCGGCCGCCTCCCGCAGGACTTTCGACGGCAGTCCAGCCTCCATCACGCCCTCGACGGCGAGCCCCGGGTCCACGCCGTAGGCCAGGCCGACACCTTCGGCGAGGATGGCTTCCGCCGAGTGGCGGAGGCCGCTGCCGGCAACACCCTTGACCGGGCCCAGGTCCTTGGTGAACATCGGCCAGACCCAGACGTGCACCACACGGACCGGAAGATCATGGGCGGCGGCGTACTCGGCGGCCCAGCGGACGGCCAGCTGCGAGGATTCGGAGCCGTCATAGCCCACGGCGACGGCGGCTCTACCTGAACCTGCTGCGGGCGCCGGCATGGATCCTCCCGATTAGGCGGACGTAGCACCCCCAGCGGTGCGTGTGCCTATTACAACCGGCGCGGCCCCCGGCGGCTAGGGGCTTTGGTCCCGCGGACCGCGGCCGCTGTGTTCTTCCCGCAGCTCCCGTCCGCGGCTGATGTCCTCTTCCTCCTTGGCCTGCAGCTTGTCGCTCTGCTTGGTGTCCCGCGGCGGGAGCTGGATGGTCTCCTCGGCCTCGATGCCGGCCTGGAGCTGGCGGCCCCGCTCGGTTTCGGCGTCGAACTCGGCGCCGAACAGCAGCGACATGTTCAGGATCCACAGCCAGAGCAGCGCGATGATCACTCCGCCGATGGCCCCGTAGGTCTTGTTGTAGCTGTTGGAGTAGGCCACGTAGAACCCGAAGGCCACGGAAGCCACCAGGAAGACCACGAGGGCAATGGCTGATCCCATGCTCATCCAGCGGAATTTCGGCTGCTTCACGTTGGGGGTGGCGTAGTAGAGGATGGCAATCGCCACAATGACCAGCACCAGCATCACCGGCCACTTGGCGATGTTCCAGACGGCAAGGAAGGCCGCGCCCAGGCCGATGATGTTCCCGACGGACTCCGCCACGGGCCCGCTGAGCACGAGCATCGCGGCCAGCACTACGACGATCAGCAGGTTGACGACCGTGACGCCGAGCATGGTGCCGCGCAGCTTGAGGAAGGGCCGGCCCTCGTCGATCTCGTACACGCGGTTCATGGCCCGGCCGAACGCCCCGACATAGCCGGAGGCGGACCAGAGTGCGGTGAGGAGGCCGAGGATGAACGTGAGGCCCGCAGCCGGTGAGCCGGCCAGCTCCTCCACCACCGGGCGGAGCGTCTTGACCGTCTCGCCCGGCGCGATTCCCTGAACGATGTCCAGCAGCGCCGATGTGGTTTTCTGGGCGTCTCCGAAGAGGCCCAGCAGGGAAACCAGCGCCAACAGGGCCGGGAAGATCGAGAGCACCGAGTAGTAGGTCAGCGATGCGGCCAGGTCGGGGCACTGGTCTTTGGTGAACTCGCGGAGGGTCTTCTTGGCGATGTACTTCCAGGAGGGCTTGCTGACATCCGTGGGGCGCTCCGGCTTGCGGGAGTCATCCGGTGCGGGCGCAGTGCGGGCTTTGGCGGTGCTGCTCTCGGCGGTTTCGGCGTCGTCCATGGAGCCGGTTTGAGCCGGAGTGTGGTTCTTGGCCATCGGAATCTTCTTTCGTGGTTAAGCGCAGCGGCCGGCTGCCCACACGCGTCAGCGGGGCAGCCGGCCGTCTGCCGGGTCTGGCTAGGCCTGCTGGACGTTGTCCTTGGCGTCGGCCGCGCGGTCCTTCACGTCGGCGACGGCAACCTGGCCCTCGCCCTTGACGTTCTGGGCGGCGTCGGAGGCCGTGGCCTTGACGTTCTCCATGGCGTCCTGGGCAGGCTCCTTGAGGCCCTCGGCCACGTGCTTCGCGGCTTCGGTCAGCTCGTTGGTGAGCGGCTCGGCGGCCGTCTTCAGCGCGTCGGCCGCTTCGCGTTCCTTTTGGCTGGCAGGGACCAGCGAGGACACGAGCAGGCCAGCGCCGAAGGCAATAAGACCGGCGGCGAGGGGATTGCCTTGGGCCTTTACCTTTACCTGGTGCGGCGCGTCGGCGACGGCAGAGCCGGCATCGCTCAGGTGCGCGGCGGCGCTGCCGCCGGCGGAGTGCACGTTGCCGGCCGTGTGGTCGGTTGCTCCCATGACTTTCTCCTTCACTCCGAAGACTGCGTCCTTTACCTTGTCCGTCTGGCGCTGGACGATGTGGGACGGGGTCACTTTGTCCGCGACGGCATCGACGTTGGTGCCGAGCCGGGCGCGGGTTGCTTCGATGTCTGCGCGGATGGCATCCGGGTTTTCACTCATGGTGTTTTCCTCGCTCTAGTGGCTGGGCTTGAGGGTCGGGGGGATCTCCTGGAGGGTCTCCGCCGTCTGCGGCATACCCTTGATGGCCTTCAGTTCCTTGCGCCCCACCGAGGCCAGGACGGCGCCGATGATGCCCCAGAGAACTGCGACGATGACGCCGGACCATCCCAGCCCCATCAGCGTTCCGAGTCCCCACCACAGGGCAAGGGAGAGGAACAGCAGGACGAAGTGGCCGGCAATGCCGGCACCGGCAAACATGCCGCTGCCCTTGCCGGCCCGGCCGGCGGTCTGCTTCAGCTCGGCTTTCGCGAGTTCCACTTCCTGACGCATCAGGGTGGACATGTCCCGCGTAACGTCACCGAGCAGATCGCCCAGGGAGTTGGTTTCGGCTTTGACGTGGGCCTCCGTTGGAGGCATCGGGGCGCCCGTAGGCATCTCGCTGCTCATCGACGGCCTCCGTCGAACGGATCCTTACGGTCGGGATCAATGGCCGGGTCAATACGGTAGGGATCGGCGGCCAGCGGGTCGTTGGCCCACGGGTCCGCCTGCGTGCCGGAACCCTCGAGCGGGCTGGGCGGGTAGGTCTCGGCGCCCGCCGTCGTGGTCTCCGGGTACGTTCCGGCGGCGCCCGCCGTCGTCGTTTCCGGGTAGCTAACCGGCGGCGGGGGGACCGCGACGCCGGCATCGGGAACCCGGGTGATGGGGGCGGCCGGCCGGGTTGACGGGGACGAGGCCGTCGCGGCCGTGTCCGGAGCTCCCGCGCTGAGGCTGCGGCTCAGGCGGCCGGCGAGGATGCCGGCGCCGGCGGCGGCCAGCAGGAAGGTGCCCGGACGCTGGCGGGCGAAGGATTTCACTTCGTTCAGCAGCGACCCAGGGTCACGGTTGTCCAGCCATGAGGCCACTGAGGAGGACTGCTCCGCGGCCTGGCGGATGAGGTCGGTGGCGACGCCGGGCTGGTCCGAGGCTGCGGCCATCGTGTGGAGTTCGTTGGAGATGGAGCGCAGGCCCTCGGCGGCTTTCTGCTGCTGGGTCCCGGCCTGCGCGGTGAGATCGCTCCGGGCCTGGTTAAGGAGGTCCTTGGCGTTGCTCTTGACTTCGCCGGCCACATTCGCGGCCTCGGCCTTCGCCGTCTCGGTCACGTTTTGCGCCGAATCGGCGGCCTGCCGCTTCACTTCGCCGGCCTCGTCCTTGGCGGTGTCCGTCTTGGAGGCCGACCCTGCGGCCGACGGGAAAGTTGTGCTTGGCCGCAGCTCCGGCTCCGCGCCGAACTGGGTACCCGCTGGCGCTCCCGGGGTGCCGTAGCCGCTGTCCTGGGGCCACTGGTTCTCTGTCATCGTCGCTCTCTTTCCTTGTAGATCTGCCGCCGGGGAGGAGCACCGGCAGCGCCGAACGCGAATAGTAAGCATGATTACCTTTAGATGGTAAGCATGCTTGGCATCTGGTTGCAAGGTCCATTTTGAAATTGCTGGGTTCCCGCCGGTTAGGGTTGAAGCATGGACGGAACGGCGGGCGCCTGATGGCAAAGCGGGGCAGGGCGGCCGGCCGCAACGCCGGAACCTCGACGCCGGGAGTGGTGGATGCGCCCAAGGGCACCCGCCCGGACGGTCCCGCCGCGGGCGTCTACTACATCGACACCGGCGACTGCGAGCTGATCCCGGACCAGGACAATTCCACCGGGTGGCTGCTGCGGATCAACGGCGTGATGAGCTCCCACATCGACCTCGCCGATCCGCTGTTCCTCGACTTCGAATACATGCGCTGGATCGCGGCCCTGGTGGAATCTCGCTGGCCGCCGGCGGGACGGCCCAAGCTGCGCGGCCTGCACCTGGGCGGCGGGGCGTGCTCGCTGGCACGCTACTTCCATGCTGCCTATCCGGAGGCCCGCCAGGTGGTGGTGGAGCTGGACGGCAAGCTCGCCGAGTACGTCCGCGGCTGGTTCGACCTCCCCAAGGCCCCGCTCCTGCGCCTGCGGGTGGGCGAGGCGCGGGAAGTGACCGAGGCCCTCACGCCACAAACGCGGGACCTCATCATCCGGGACGTCTTCGCCGGCTCCGTCACCCCGCGGCCCCTGACCACCAGCGAGTTCACCGCCCACGCCCGGCACGTCCTGGCCCCGGGCGGGATCTACGTGGTGAACTCCGGCGACGCCCCGGCCCTGAGCAACGCCCGCGAGGACGCCGCCACCATTGCCGCGGCCTTTGCGCACACCATGATCATCGCCGACCCCGCCATGCTCAAAGGCCGGCGCTACGGCAACATGATCATCGCCGGCAGCGACCTGCCGTTCGACGAGGACCCGGGCCTGGCCCGGCGCCTGCTGGGCGGCGCTGTGCCCGCCCACATCTGGAACGACGCCAAGGTCCGGGCCTTCGCCGGTGGTGCCGCCGTCCGCCACGACCCCGAAGCCCCGGCGTCCCCGGCGACGGCACCGGCGGCACCCGGCCCGACGCCGTCGTCGCCGACTGCTCCGTAACTGCCCTTTTTACGCCCCAAAACGGCGCCTACGGAGCAATCGATGCGTAGCCGCCGCGCCCCATGAGCGCTTCGCGGTGGGCGTCCGTCTGCTCACGCAGGGCCTGGACGACGGCGGCCACTGCCGGCCGGCGCATTGAGTCCGGCCGCAGCACCATCCAGTAGGGGAGCCGCTCCGCGAACTCGTCCGGCAGCAGTCTGACCAGGTCCGGGTGCAGGTCCGCGGCGAAGCACGGCAGGAAGCCGATTCCGGCCCCGGCGCGGGTCGCTTCAACGTGGACAAACACGTTGGTGGAGCTCAGCCCGTCCCGCATGGTCGGCACCAGCCGCCGCGGCGCATCGAGGTCATCAACCTGCAGCATGGAGTCCACGAAATACACCAGGGGGTGCGCCTTCAACTCCTCCACCGAGGCCGGGGTTCCGTACTCGGCCAGGTAGCTGCGCGAGGCGTACATGCCCAGCATGTACTCGCCCAGCCGGGCCGCCTCCGCCCGGTGCACTTGTGGCTCGCCGACCACCACCTCGATGTCCAGCCCGGAGCGCTGCTGCAACGCCCGCCGCGTCACCGTGATGATTTCGACGCTGAGCCCGGGGTGGTGCCGGCGGAGCCGGGCCACCGCCGGGGCGGCGATATAGGCGCTGAAGCCGTCGGTGGCCGTCATGCGGACGACGCCGGTGACCGGGTCCGGCGTCGTTCCGGGCTGCTCGAGCGACCGCACCGCGCCCTCCACCTGTTCCGCGACGGCGACGGCGGCGGCGCCGAGCTCGGTCAGCTCCCAGCCGCCGGCGGCCCGGGACAGCACCCGGCCGCCAAGGGCCTTCTCAAGGGTCGCGATCCGGCGGGAGACGGTGGTGTGGTTCAGGCCCAGGGCCTGGGCCGCCGTCGTGAATTTTGCCGAACGGGAGACGGCCAGCAGGACCAGCAGGTCATCCGGGTTAGCGTTCATATCTGCAATTCTGCACATACATGGTGCCGCTTTGGCCATTGAACCGCTCTAAATCTGCGGCAATACTCGATGAAGCCCATTTTCAGTGCCGTGCATCACAGCGCGTGTCATCGTGGACACTAAGGAGATCGACATGAGCGTAGACCAACGCTCCGCAACACCCCCCGCCGCAGCCCCCAAGGGTGCAGGCCTCAAGAAAATCGTCGCCGCATCCATGGTTGGCACCGTCGTGGAATGGTACGAATTCTTCCTCTACGCCACCGCCGCCACCCTGGTGTTCGGCAAGTACTTCTTCCCCGCCTCCGGCAACGAGCTCGACGGCATCATCCAGGCCTTCCTGACCTACGCCGTCGGTTTCGTGGCCCGCCCGCTCGGCGGCGTCGTCTTCGGCCAGATCGGCGACAAGCTGGGCCGCAAGCCCACCCTGCAGCTGACCATTGTCATCATTGGCGTCTCCACCTTCCTGATGGGCTGCCTGCCGGGTTTCGTCGACATCGGCTACCTCGCCCCGGCGCTGCTGGTTGCGCTGCGCTTCATCCAGGGCTTTGCGCTCGGCGGTGAATGGGGCGGCGCCGTGCTGCTCGTGGCCGAACACAGCCCCAACGAGTCCCGCGGTTTCTGGTCCAGCTGGCCCCAGGCCGCCGTCCCTGTCGGCAACCTGCTGGCCACCCTGGTCCTGTTCATCATGTCCAACGTCCTGAGCGCCGCCGACTTCCTCGGCTGGGGCTGGCGCGTGGCGTTCTGGCTCTCCGCGGTGATCGTGTTCGTCGGCTACTACATCCGAACCCACGTCTCCGAGTCGCCGATTTTCCTTGAGGCCAAGGCGCAGCTCGAGCAGGAGCAGGCCGTGAGCTTCGGGGTCCGCGAAGTGATCCGCAAGTACCCCAAGGGCATCCTGCAGGCCATGGGCCTCCGCTTCGCCGAGAACATCATGTACTACCTCGTGGTCAGCTTCGCGATCGTCTACCTGAAGTCCGTCCACAAGTACGACACCTCCTCGCTGCTGCTGGCCCTGCTGATCGCCCACGTTATCCACTTCCTCGTAATCCCGCAGGTGGGCCGGCTGGTGGACAGCTGGGGCCGGAAGCCGGTCTACCTGGTCGGCGCCATCACCGGGGCCACCTGGCCGTTCTTCGCGTTCCCGATGTTCGACACCCGCAACCCGGTGATCATCGTGCTCGCGGTGACGATCGGCCTGTGCCTGCACGCCTTTATGTACGCCGGCCAGCCCGCCCTGATGTCCGAGCTGTTCCCCACCCGGATGCGCTACGCCGGCGTCTCCCTCGGCTCGCAGGTCACCTCGATCTTCGCCGGCTCGCTGGCGCCGCTCCTGGCCACGGCGTGGCTGAAGGACACCGGATCCTGGCTGCCCACCGCCATCTACCTCGTTGTCGCGTGCGCCATCACCACGGTGGCCGTGCTCAGCCTCAAGGAAACCAAGGGCGTCGCCCTCGAGGACGTTGACCGGGCCGACGCCGAACGCGAAGGCCTGGCCGTCGCGGCCAGCCGCTGACCCGCATCACCCCGACGTGCTTGACTCTGATCACGCTGAATCTCTGAACTGGAAGGCTGGGTAATGGAAAATACGCTCAACGGCCGCAAGGCCTTGGTCACCGGCGGTGCAGGCGGGATCGGCGCGGCCAGCGTCCGCGCCCTCGCGGCAAGGGGAGCGAAGGTGGTGGTCGCCGACGTCGACGAGGCCGCCGCTACCGCCCTCGCCGACGAGGTGGGCGGCACCGCCTGGGCCGTCAACCTGCTCGACGTCGAGGCCCTGCAGACGCTCAGCCTGGACTGCGACATCCTGGTCAACAATGCCGGGATCCAGCGCATCAGCCCGATCGAGGAGTTCGATCCGGCCGACTTCCGCCGCATCATCACCCTCATGCTGGAAGCGCCGTTCCTGCTGATCCGCGCCGCGCTGCCGCACATGTACGCCAACGGGTTCGGCCGGATCATCAACCTCTCCTCGGTCCACGGGCTCCGGGCCTCGCCGTTCAAGGGGGCCTACGTGTCCGCCAAGCACGGCCTCGAGGGGCTCAGCAAGGTCACGGCCCTGGAAGGCGGCGCCCACGGGGTCACCTCGAACTGCATCAACCCCGGCTACGTCCGCACCCCGCTGGTGGAGTCGCAGATCGCCGACCAGGCCAAGGTACACGGCATTCCCGAGTCCGAGGTGCTGACCAAGATCATGCTTACCGAGGCCGCCGTCAAGCGCCTGGTGGAGCCGGAGGAGGTCGCCTCCCTGGTGGCGTGGCTGGCCTCGAACGACGCCGGTATGGTCACCGGCGCCAGCTACACGATGGACGGCGGCTGGTCCGCCCGCTAACCCTGCGCAACAGGGATCGGCTGCAGACCCGCCCGGGCATTCCTGCCCGGGCGGGTCTTCCGTCTTAAGGCCGGGGCGGCCGGAGTGGCCGGGTGGCCTTGCGGTCCTCCCGGCGGGCCCGCCTGCCCGCCTATTCGGCGGACCGCACGTCCCGGTAATCGAAGAACATCAGGGTTCCGGCCGGTGTCCCGGGGATGCGCAGCCCCACGAACGGTGCCCTGACCGCCACCACGGTCCCCTGCCGGCGGCCATTGAAGGGGTCGTCGCCCACCACCACCTGGCCGATCCGGAACGGGACCCGCTCGCCGCGAAGAGTGTGTGCGGCGCGGCCAAGGACCCGGCCGAGCCGTCCCGCAGACCGCGTGCCTGCCGTCTGTGAATGACCCATGGGAGTGCTCCTTGCCCGCGAACCGACATCCTTCGCGGGGGCCCGGCCCGGGTGATGCGGGCTCCCCAGCCTGACCGCCGCCGTTCCGGTGCCCCCGTGCAGCCACCCTAGGCTCCGGTCCCACCAGTCACACGAGTAACGTTTACCCCTTCCCTGCCCGGCACCACTTGGGCGGCGGCGCGGGATACTTGGACGCTGCGCCCGCTCCGGAGGCTCCGGCCGCGGAGCTTCCTTCCGCCCAGCAGGCAGCAGGATTGTCTGGGATTCCAGACACGCGTGCGAACGGGATCCTCCCGGCTGGCACCATCCGGAGGCATGCTTAAGTACGGGATACCGGACACCGGCCGATGCTGAAGAGGACCACATGACCACCACCACCCTGCCCGCGGAGGCACCCGCCGTCGAGCCTAAGGCGGCAGCCGCCAGGCCCGCCTCCAAGGTGCCAGCGGCCGAGAACACGCTGCGCATCCTGAAACTGCTGGCCTCCAAGCGCGGGCCGATGGCGGCGTCGAACATTGCCACGTCCCTGGGGCTGCCGCGCTCCAGCGTCTACCACCTGCTGGGGGTGATGGAGGCCAACGGTTTTGTGCTGCACCTGCACGAGGAGCAGCGCTACGGGCTCGGCATCAGCGCCTTCGAGCTCAGCTCCGCGTACTCCCGGCAGGAACCGCTCTCGCGGCTGGGCCGGCCGATGCTCGCGACACTCGTGGATGTCATCGGCGAGAGCGCCCACCTGGCGGTGCTGCACGGCCGGGACGTGCTCTACATCGTGGAGGAGCGGGCCAAGAACCGGCCCTCCCTCGTGACCGACGTCGGCGTCCGGCTGCCCAGCCACCTCACCGCCAGCGGCCGGGCCATCCTGGCCGCGCTGCCGAAGTCCCAGGTCCGGGCGCTGTACCCGAACGCCGCGGCCTTCAGTGCCCGGCATGAGACGGAAACGCCCATTACCAAGTACTCGGTGCTGTCCTCCCACCTGGACCAGGTCCGGCAGCGGGGCTACGCCACCGAGCACGGCGAGGTGACCCCGGGATTCGGATCGATCGCAGCCGCCGTCACCGACCACACCGGCTGGCCGACCGCCGCCGTCGCCGTCACATTCCTGGAGGACAAACTGCCCGCCGAACAGTGGCCGGTCCTCGCCGCGCGGGTCAAAAAAGTCGCCGATGACCTCTCCGTCCGGATCCACGGCCGCCCCAGCCCCACCAGCGCGCACTAGGCTCCGTTCCGGGTCCGGGAACCGGCGCTTTAGCGCGGCCGGTCGGGTCTGGCATTCCGGACAGTACCCGTTTGAACCCCCTGTTTCCGGTGCGGCCGACAGGCTTTAGTTGATACAGAACCTCTTCCCGAACACCAGATACGAAGGAGCCACCATGGCACCCGCCGATTTCACCACCGGTGCCCGCCCGGTCAAAGCAGCCCGCGGCACCACGCTCAGCGCCAAGAGCTGGCAGACCGAGGCCCCGCTGCGGATGCTGATGAACAACCTGGACCCCGAGGTGGCAGAACGCCCGGACGACCTCGTGGTCTACGGCGGCACCGGCCGGGCCGTCCGCTCGTGGGCGGCGTTCGACGCGATCACCCGCACCCTGGAAACCTTGGAGAAGGACGAGACCCTGCTGGTCCAGTCCGGCAAACCCGTCGGTGTCTTCCGGACCAACGAATGGGCGCCCCGCGTACTGCTGGCCAACTCCAATCTGGTCGGCGACTGGGCCAACTGGCCCGAATTCCGCCGCCTCGAGGCCGAGGGCCTCATGATGTACGGCCAGATGACCGCGGGCTCCTGGATCTACATCGGCACCCAGGGCATCCTGCAGGGCACTTTCGAAACCTTCGCCGCGATCGCCCGGAAACTCACCGGGGACGAGAACGGCACGCTCGCGGGCACCCTGACCCTCACCGGCGGCTGCGGCGGCATGGGCGGCGCCCAGCCGCTCGCCGTCACCCTCAACGACGGCGCCTGCCTGATCGTCGACGTCGATGAGACCCGCCTGCGCCGCCGGGCCGGCAAGCGCTACCTCGACGAGGTCGAGACCGACCTCGACACCGCGATCGCCAAGGTCCTCAAAGCCAAGGAAGAACGCCGCGGCTGGTCCGTGGGCTACGTCGGCAACGCCGCCGAGGTCTTCCCCGAAATCCTGCGCCGCCACAACGCCAGCGAGCTCACCGTGGACATCGTGACGGACCAGACCTCCGCGCATGACCCCCTGAGCTACCTGCCGGAGGGCATCACCGTCGAGGAATGGCACCGCGAGGCCGCCGCCGATCCCGAGGGCTTCACCAAGAAGGCCCAGGCGTCCATGGCCAAGCACGTCCAGGCCATGGTCGAATTCCAGGACGCCGGGGCCGAGGTCTTCGACTACGGCAACTCCATCCGCGACGAGGCCCGCAAGGGGGGCTACAACCGTGCATTCGAGTTCCCCGGCTTCGTCCCGGCCTACATCCGGCCGCTGTTCTGCGAGGGGCTCGGCCCGTTCCGCTGGGTGGCACTCTCCGGCGACCCGGAGGACATCGCCGTCACGGACAAGGCCATCAAGGAACTCTTCCCCGAGAACAAGCACCTGCACCGCTGGATCGACGCCGCCGGCGAGCGCGTTGAATTCGAGGGCCTGCCGGCCCGCATCTGCTGGCTCGGCTACGGCGAACGCGCCAAGGCCGGCCTGCTGTTCAACCAGCTGGTCAAGGAAGGCAAGGTCAAGGCCCCTATCGTGATCGGCCGCGACCACCTGGACTCCGGCTCCGTCGCCTCCCCGTACCGCGAGACCGAGGCGATGGCCGACGGCTCCGACGCGATCGCCGACTGGCCGTTGCTCAACGCCCTGCTCAACACCGCCTCGGGCGCCACCTGGGTCTCCCTGCACCATGGCGGCGGCGTCGGCATCGGCCGCTCCATCCACGCCGGCCAGGTCTCCGTCGCCGACGGCACCGACCTCGCCGCGCAGAAGCTCGAACGCCTCCTCACCAACGACCCCGGCATGGGCGTTATCCGCCACGCCGACGCCGGCTACGACCGCGCCGTCGAGGTCGCCAACGAACGCGGCGTCCGCATCCCCATGTTGGAAACCCGCTAACCCAGCCCCCACCCTCAAATTTAGGAAGGTCGCAATGACCCTCACCACCCACTCACCGCTCACCGTCACCCTCGGCTCCAGCGGCGTGACCCCCGAGGACGTCGTCGCCGTCGCCCGCCTCGACGCGCACGTAACCATCGCCCAGGACGCCCTCGACGCCGTCGCGAAGGTCCGCGCCCACATCGACGACCTCGCCCACAGCGACGTCCCCGCCTACGGCATCTCCACGGGCTTCGGGGCGCTGGCCAACCGGCACATCCCCGGCGAACTGCGCACCCAGCTGCAAAAGTCGCTCATCCGCAGCCACGCCGCCGGTATGGGCCCGGCCGTGGAACGCGAAGTGGTCCGCGGCATCATGTTCCTGCGCGCCAAGACCCTCGCCTCCGGCCGCACCGGGGTCCGTCCCGTGGTGCTGCAGACCATGGTGGACGTCCTGAACGCCGGCATCACCCCCGTGGTCCGCGAATTCGGCTCCCTCGGCTGCTCCGGCGACCTCGCCCCGCTCTCGCACTGCGCGCTGGTCCTTATGGGTGAAGGCGAAGCCACTGGCCCGGACGGGGAACTGTACGGCGTAAAGGGTGCCCGCCCGGTCGCCGAGCTCCTCGCCGCGCACGGGATCGAACCGGTCACCCTGGCCGAGAAGGAAGGCCTGGCGCTGGTTAACGGCACCGAGGGCATGCTCGGCATGCTGCTGATGGCCATCGCCGATCTCCGCCAGCTGCTGACGACGGCGGACATCACCGCCGCGCTCAGCGTCGAGGCGCTGCTCGGCACGGACCAGGTGTTCCTGCCCGAGCTGCACGCCGCGCTCCGGCCGCATCCGGGGCAGGCCGCCTCGGCGGATAACATGCTGCGGGTCCTGTCCAACTCTCCGATTGTGGCCTCGCACCGCATCAACGACACCAAGGTCCAGGACGCCTACTCGCTCCGCTGTGCACCCCAGGTGGCCGGCGCAGTCCGCGACACCGTGGACCACGCGGCCCTGGTGGCCTCCCGCGAGCTCGCCGCCGCCATCGACAACCCCGTGGTGCTCCCGGACGGCCGGGTCAGCTCCAACGGCAACTTCCACGGCGCCCCGGTGGCCTATGTCCTGGACTACCTGGCCATCGCCGTCGCGGACCTGAGCTCCATCGCCGAGCGCCGCACCGACCGGATGCTGGACCCGGCCCGCTCACACGGCCTCCCGGCATTCCTCGCCGCCGATCCCGGCGTCGATTCCGGCCTGATGATCGCCCAGTACACGCAGGCCGGGCTGGTCTCGGACAACAAGCGGCTGGCCGTACCGGCGTCAGTGGACTCGATCCCGAGCTCGGCGATGCAGGAGGACCACGTCTCCATGGGCTGGCACGCGGCCCGCAAGCTCCGCCGCGCGGTGGAGAACCTGCGCCGGGTCCTCGCGATCGAACTGGTGACCTCGGCCCGCGCGCTGGACATCCGGACACAGCTCTCCGGCGGGGAGCTCACCCCGGGCCCGGCCGGCGCCGCCGTCATCGACGTGCTGCGCTCCGTGGTGGAGGGCCCGGGCACGGACCGGTTCCTGTCACCCGAACTGGAAGCGGCGGACGTGCTGGTCGCCTCCGGGAAGGTCCGGGCGGCCGCCGAATCCGCCGTCGGAAATCTGGCCTGACGGCAAAGAAAATACGCGGCATGCGGGGATTTCCCGGCGCCCCCGAAATGTTCGGCGACACGGTCGGCGGGGGCCCGGGAAGTGTAGTAAAAATATGAGTAAGCCCACACCAAAGATGTTGTGGCAGGAACCTACAAAGGGGTAGAAGTTCATGAAAGCACGCGGGACTGTCCTGTCCAGGCGCACGGCGTTCGCCGCCACGGTTTCCGACTGGAAAAGCCTGAAGGCGGGTGACCGGGTGGAAATCCTGAAGCACGCCCAGGTGCTGTCGGCCGGGGAAGTCGAAGAAGTGTCATCCAGCGGCAACGTGCTGTGGCTGGTGCCGGGCACCCCGTCCGAGGCGCAGCTGTTTTTGAAGTCCGACGGCGTGCAGGTGCGGCGCAGCTAGGTACCTGCAGGTATCTGCGGCGAAGCAGCGCGGCTCAGCGCGGCCGGGCAAAAACGAAGGGCCGGTGGGGGAGTATCCCCACCGGCCCTTCGTGTGTGCCGCCAAACTGGTTCGCGTGTGCCGCCAGACTAGGCGGCGATGTCCTCGTGGGTTTCACCGAAAGGAACCGTTTCGTCGAGCGCTACCGTGTAGGCGCCCGGCTCGTGGCGGGTAACCCGGATCCCGCAGCGGCGGTCCTGGACGGCCGACGCGATAAGGGTGTTGACGGCCTTCTCGAGGCCGTGGTGGACCTCGTGGGCGCTGGCAAACGAGAGCTTGATCGACGTGGCGTCAGAGGCCTGGGTCTGCATGGTGTGTGTGTTCATTAACTGGTCTTTCCTAGAATCAGGCCGGTTGGCCACCCTACATTCTAGTCTGTCCGGCGTGGCGTCCCCGCCCTGAGCAGATAGTGTGCAGAAGGCGGTATATGTTTTGAGGCGAGGGGCGCCGTTCCGTTGGAACGGCGCCCCGACCCATTCCGGGCCGGCGCCCGGGATCGGAAGGAGAACGCACGCATGTTCGATGCTCCCAGTATTGTCTTCGCCGCGGCCGGTGTTGCCGTGTTCATCGCGGCTGTCCTGCCCAAACTGCTGCGCAACGCGCCCCTCTCGATGCCCATGGTGTTCCTGGGCGCCGGCATGCTGGCCTTCACCGTAATTCCGTCACTGCCGGACCCCGACCCGCTGCAACACGGGGAATTCGTCACCCACCTGACAGAAGTGTGCGTCATCATCTCCCTTATGGGCGCCGGGCTGGCGCTCGACCGTCCGCTCGGCCGCCGGGCGTGGTCCACCACCTGGCGGATGCTCGGCCTGGCCATGCCGCTGTGCATCGTCGGCCTGACGCTGCTGGGGCTCTGGTTCCTGGGCTTCGGCCTGGGCGCGGCACTCCTGGTGGCCGCCGCGCTCGCCCCGACCGACCCGGTCCTCGCCTCCGAGGTGCAGGTGGGGGAGCCGGCCGACGAGGAAGGGGAAACCGAGCGCGAGGACGAGATCCGGTTCGGTCTGACCTCCGAGGCCGGCCTGAACGACGGCCTGGCGTTCCCGTTCGTCTACCTGGCCATCGCGATCAGCCTGGCCGGCGCCGGGACGACGGACTGGCTGGGGCACTGGTTCGCCATGGACGTGCTCTGGCGGATCGGGATCGGCGTGGTGCTGGGTCTGGGAACCGGGAAACTCCTGGGGCGCCTCTTCTTCGGGGCCCGGCACGAGAGCGTGCGGCTCTCCGACCACTCCGAGGGGTTCGTGGCGCTGGCGGCGACGTTCCTGGCCTACGGCGTGACGCAGATGCTGGAGGGCTACGGGTTCGTGGCGGTCTTCGTCTGCGCCGTCACCATCCGGGCCGCCGAGCGCACCCACGGGTTCCACCGGGTGATGCACTCCTACGTCGAGCAGCTCGAGCGGCTGATGACCGTGGTGATCCTGGTGCTCCTGGGCGGGTCGATCGCCCGCGGCCTGCTGGCCGGCATCGGCTGGGCCGAGGTGCTCGTGGCGCTGGCCTTCCTGCTGCTGGTGCGCCCGCTGGCCGGCTGGGCCGGGCTCGCGCGGGGCAAGACCGGCCCGCGGGAACGGACCGCCATTTCCTTCTTCGGCATCCGCGGCATCGGCTCGCTCTACTACCTCGCCTTCGCCCTCGGCCACGGGAACTTCAGCGCGCAGGCCGAACAGCTCTGGGCGTTCGTGGGGCTGGTGGTGGCCCTGTCGATTGTGCTGCACGGCGCCACGACCGCGCCCGTGATGAACCGGCTCGACCGCCTGCGGCAGCGCCGGGCCGTCGAACAGCACGGCGACGAGGGCCAGGCGCCGCACACGGCCATCTGATCCCCTGATCTCTCGGGCCTGGCCCGGGCTGGCGGTTAGCGCAGGAGGGTGTTGATCAGCCGGGCTGCGACCTTGGCGGTGCGGCCATCGACGTCGAACTCCGGGTTCAGTTCCGCGACGTCAAGGTGCAGCAGCTTCCCGCTCGCGGCGACCTGCCGGCAGACGGCGCTGATCACCGGCAGCGGGACACCGTACGCGGCCGGGGCGCTGACGCCGGGCGCCACGGATGCCGGGAGCACGTCCAGGTCGATGGTCAGGTACAGGGCGTCCACCCGGTCCAGGAAACCCGCCACGAAGTCCTGCACAGCGTCCGGTGCGCAGTCCTCGTCCAGCAGGTAGTCCACCCCGAGTTCCGCGGCCGTCCGGAACAGCGCAGGGGTGTTGTTGGGCTCGGAAATTCCGACGACGGCGTACTGCAGTTCCCTGCCCGCGGCGGCTTCCGCCCGGGCCATCTGGAGGAACGGGGTTCCCGAGCTGGGCACCGGTTCGTCGCGGAGGTCGAAGTGGGCGTCCATGTTGAGCACGCCCAACCGGACGCCGCCGCGGACGGCCGCGGAACCGGCGACGCCGAGGTAGCTGGCGAACGCGGTCTCGTGCCCGCCGCCCAGGACCACGGGCAGTGCACCGGCGTCGAGCAGCCCCGTGATGGCGCGGCCCGCCCGCTCCTGCCCGGCCTCCAGGGCGTCCCCGTCCACGGTGACGTCGCCGGCGTCGAGGACGTCCCGGTCCAGGTGGAAGGCCAGCGGGCCGAGGGCGGCGCGGATGGCGGCCGGCGCGGCCGCCGCCCCGGTCCGGCCCTTGTTCCGGCGCACCCCGGCGTCGCTGCCGAAGCCGAGGATGACGGCCGGCCGCGCCGCGGCGAGTCGGTCCGCGGTGCAGGGCGACACCGCCTGCCACCAGCGGCGGTGTTCAGCGCCGTCGCCGTCGAACCTGCCTGTCCAGGGCTGCGGCGGGACATCGGTGAGGGGGGCGGCGGAAAGCATGCTCCAAGCTCACCGCAGCCGGGCCCGGAAAGCCAGCAGCGCCGCCGTCGGGGTGTCCGAAATCCCGGAAACCACGCTTAAACGCCGCCGAGTCGGCACTTCGCAGCGATGTTTTGGCGAAACACTGCCGCGAAGTACCAACTCGGCGGGCGGGAAGGCGGAAGCCGGGTCCTAGTGGATACCGAGCGCAGCCTCGATGGTGCCGATGCCGAAGAACAGCAGGAAGGCGGCGGCCACGGCCCACATCAGCGGGTGCACTTCGCGGGCACGGCCCTGGACCAGGCGGATGACGACGAAGGAGATGAACCCGGCGCCGAGGCCGTTGGCGATCGAGTAGGTGAACGGCATCAGGGTGAAGGTCAGGAAGGCCGGGATCGCGATGCCCCAGTCCTGCCAGTCGATCTTGCCGACCTGGGAGACCATCATAAAACCGACGACGACGAGCGCCGGGGCCACGGCCTCGAACGGCACGAGGTTGATCAGCGGGGTGAAGAACATGGCAACCAGGAACAGCAGGCCTGTGACGATCGAAGCCAGGCCGGTGCGGGCGCCTTCGCCGATGCCGGCGCCTGACTCAACGTAGATCTGGTTGGACGAAACGGACGCGCCGCCGCCTACGATCGCGCCGAGGGCATCGATCTGCAGGACCCGGTCCACGTTGGGGATGTTGCCGTCCTTGTCGATGGTCCCGGCCTCGGTGGCCAGGCCGACCATGGTGCCCATGGCGTCGAAGAAGATGCTCAGCAGGATCACGAAGGCCAGCAGGGTCGCGGCCACCACACCGAGGTGCTCGAAGGCGCCGAACGGGTTGGCCTTGCCGATCAGGGAGAGGTCCGGGGCGGCCCACTCGGTGAACTTGGGCGCCACCAGGGACCAGCCCTGCGGGTTGAAGTTCTTGCCGTCGAAGCTGGGGCCGATGTGCAGGGTGAATTCCAGGATCACGGACAGGATGGTGGAGGTGATGATGCCGATCAGGATGGCGCCCTTGACCTTGCGGACCACCAGGGCGATGGTCAGGATCAGGCCCACCACAAACACCAGCGTGGGCCAGCCCAGGAGCTTGCCGTCAAAGCCGAGGCCCACCGGGACGGTGGTGCCCGCGACGTCGGGGATGCGGCGGACGAAGCCGGCGTTGACCAGGCCGATCAGGGCGATGAACAGGCCGATGCCCACCACGATCGCCGTTTTCAGCCCCTCCGGGACGGCCTTGAACACGGCGGTCCGGAAACCGGTCAGCACCAGGATCAGCATGGTGACGCCGGAGAGGACCACCAGGCCCATCATGTCCGGCCAGGTCAGGCCCGGGTTGGTGGCGACCGTGACGGCCACGAACGCGTTGACGCCCAGGCCGGTGGCCAGCGCGAAGGGGTGCTTGGCCCAGGCCCCCATGAGGATGGTCAGGATGCCGGCCACAAAGGCGGTCACGGCGGCCACGGCCGCGAAGCCCAGGGTTCCGCCGGACGAGTCCGGGCCGGAGAGGATCAACGGGTTCAGCACCACGATGTAGCTCATGGCGAAGAAGGTGGCGAACCCGCCGCGGATCTCGCGGGAGAAGTTCGACCCCCGCTCGGAAATCTTGAAATACCGGTCGAGTGCAGAGCCCTGCTTAAGCATTGGTCCTCCGGGAGGGAAAAGGGGTGTTAGCTAAATCCTATTAGGCGTGACGGCGCCCACCCGCCAAACTCGCCTAGTCTGTAAGGAAGCCAACACGAGGAGCGGGCCTGCCATGCGTTTCATCCGAAAACTTCCGGGCGCCCTGCTGGGCCTCCTTACGGTGGCGGTGGTCCTGCTGGGCACCGCCCTGCTGGGTGCCGGTCCGGCGTCGGCCCACGACGCCGTTGAGTCGACCAGCCCGGCTGCGAACGCGACAGTTCCCGTTCCGCCGGCCGCGGTATCGCTAACCCTCAGCAACCATCCCCTGGCGCTCGGCACCCAGATCAAGGTCAACGACGCCGGCGGAACCAACTGGGCCGACGGCGCGGCGGAGATCGTGGACAACGTGGTCTCGCAGAAGCTCAAGTCGGGCGCTCCGGCCGGCGCCTACACCGTGCAGTGGCGGGTGGCCAGCTCGGACGGGCACCCGATCGACGGTACCTTCACGTTTACGGCCACCGCAGCGGCCGGAGGTTCGACGGCGGGAGCCGGAACCGCGGGCGGGTCGGTTCCGACCCTGGGCACCGCGCCCCCGGGCACCACCATCGCGCCCACGCAAGTGCCCGACGCCTCCCAACCCTTCCCCTGGAGCATCGTGCTGTTCGTCGCCGTGGCGGTCGGCATCCTGGTGACGCTGGGGCTGATGGCGAAGCGGCGCCTGAAGGACGGCGACGACGGCGAGGCTGACGCTGCCGGCGACGACGGCGGGACGGACGTTAGCAGCAAAAGCTGACGGAGGCGCAGGGACGCCGATAGCAGCAGCTGGCGCCAGCGGGCGGCGACCGGCGTCGGAAGAGTCGGGCTCTCAGGCCGGCAGGGCCAGCCCGCCGGACAGCAGCGCCGGCATCCCCTCCGGGTGGACCTTCGCCGAAATCGCCTGCCCCACCAGCTTGGCCTGACGCAGGACTTCCTTCGGCGTCGGCGTAATCAGCTCGCCGACCCCCACGAGGTACATGCCCAGCGCGTGCATGGCGGCCATCAGGTTTTGTCCCGCGGCGACCCCGAGCTCGGCCAGCATGCGGCGCAACTGGCTGTGCGCGCAGCGTGTGAGGACCAGATGGTCCGCGTACAGGACGCCATTGGGGGTGCTCACGGCCCACTGCTGGGCCGGGCCCGGCAGCCCGGGCGCGTCGAAACCGGCGCCCTGGAACCCGCTGAATCCGTCCGCGGCGAATCCGCCGTCGGCCTCCAGGTGGTCCAGCTGCAGGGCGCGGACGTTGCTGCGGATATCGAGGTTGTGGCTGGCAGCGTAGTTGCGCAGGTGCCGGAGGATCTCGTTGCGCTCGCGCAGGGACGCGGCGTCCGCGGCGTCGCACCGCTGCAGCGATGAGGTGTTGGCCGGATTCCCGGCCCCGAGCAGGTCCAGCCCGTCCACCACAATGGCGCCGACGCCGCGGCGCTGCAGCTCACTGGCGACCGCCAGACCGGACAGACCCGTACCGATGACCACAGTGTTGGTCCGCTCGATTCCGCCGCACACAGGCATGCTCGACACTCCGGGGTCCTCCTCGAAAAATGGGTCATCCCGGGCCAGTGCCCGGAACGCCTCTCCGCCAATCCGTCCGGTCGCGCTCCCAGGGAAGTCGGCGATCTGAAAGACGAATCTCGGTTCGGCAATGCCTCAGAGAATACCCAAGATTGTCGGCCGTGCCTAGGGGGTCATCAGACGTGCTTGTTTGCCCCGGAACCGCGCGGATTTTGCGGCCTCGCGCCGGGCGGCGGAGCCCCTCCGGCCCCGAATCCCCGCGTATGTGTGCCGGCGGCCGGCCGTGTAAACACTGGGTAAACCTTGCCCGTGCCCCCGATGGCGCCCGCGGCAGGACTGATCTGGCAGAATAGCCGCAACACAGCCACGTAACGCGAGGAGGCGGACCCCATGGCCCGAGAACAGGTGCATCCGGATCCGGTGGGCGATGCCCCCGGCGAGCGCCCCGCGCCCCGGGGAATCGTGGTCGGCGTGGACGGCTCGGACCACAGCCACTGCGCCCTGGTGTGGGCTGCCCGCGAAGCCGAGCGTCGCCAGCGGCCGCTGCATATTGTCACCGCATACTCCGTCCCGGTCTTCGCGGCATCCGGCCTGGACGGCGGCTACGCCACGGTGGACGACTCGGTGATCCGCGAGGGCGCAGAAGCCATCCTGAAGCAGGCACTCGACAAGGTGGCCCGCTACAACATTGAAGTCGACGCCTCGGTGGAAAACGGCGACGCCTCCGGGGTCCTGCTGGAGATGACCGAAACCGCCGAGCTGCTGGTCTTCGGCACCCGCGGCCGGGGCGGTTTTGTGGGCCGGCTGCTCGGTTCGGTCTCCAGCGCACTGCCCGCCCACGCCAAATGCCCCACGGTGACCGTGCCGCTGATATGCGGTGACCGGCTGGGCGAGACCACTGACGACAAACACGTCCGGGCCGAGCGGGAGAAGTCCGGCCGGCAGCTCGTTGAAAACGTGGTGGTGGCGGGCGTCGACGGCTCCGAACAGGCCCGGGTGGCGGTCCTCGAGGCCGCGGCCCAGGCCGAACGCCTCAGCGCGCCGCTGCGCCTGGTGTGCGCCGTCCCGCAGTACAGCGGCTCTCTGGCCTGGGTTCCGGCCCCGATGGACCGCGAAGCCCTGTTCGCCGATATCCGGGTCCAGCTCGACGCGGGTGTCGCCTGGCTCAAGAGCCACTACCCGCGGCTGGAGGTCACCACCCAGCTGGTCGACGGGTCCCCGATCGACATCCTGGTCGAGGCCAGCCGGCACGCCGAGCTGGTTGTCGTGGGCACCCGCGGCCGCGGCGGATTCGCCGGGATGCTCCTGGGATCCACCTCCGACGGCATCCTGCACCACGCCAAGGGCCCCGTGATGGTGGTCCCGGACCGGGAGGACCCGCGGCTGGCCGACAGGCCCAGCTTCGGACCCATGCTCGGGGACTAACAGCCCCGCACCCCGGGACAGGCGCTTTCGCAGCGAAGGAAGGAGCGGCAGATGGGCCAGTCACCCGTTCCCGGCGGGCCGCGGCCGGAGCCCCGGCTGGTCCTCGGCCTGGAGCAGGCCGCACTGCTGCCGGAGGTCGGCGGCAAGGGCGCCAACCTCGGGGAAATGATCCGTGCCGGGCTCCCGGTCCCGGCGGGCTTCTGCCTGACCACCCGGGCGTACCGGCAGGCGACGTCGTCCGCCGGCCTGGACGCCGTCCACGCCGCACTGGCCGCGGCCGCCCCGGACGACCTCCCGGCGCTCGCCGCACTGGCCGCCGACGCCCGCGCCCTGGTCCTGGCCGCGGAGATGCCGGCCGATATTGCCGGGGCCGTCCGCGACGCCTACGCCGCGCTGGGACCGGGCGCCGCCGTCGCAGTCCGGTCCTCGGCCACCGCCGAAGACCTTCCCTTCGCCAGCTTCGCCGGGCAGCAGGACACCTTCCTGAACGTTGTCGGGGCCGACGACGTCCTGGCCGCCGTGCGGCGGTGCTGGGCCTCCCTCTGGACCGACCGCGCCGTGAGCTACCGCGCCACCCACCGGATCAGCCCGGACACGGTGTCGCTGGCCGTGGTGGTCCAGACGATGGTGGACGCCACCGTGGCCGGCGTCCTGTTCACAGCCAACCCTGTCACCGGCCGCCGGCACGAGGCGGTGATCGATGCCAGTCCGGGCCTCGGCGAGTCGGTGGTGTCCGGGGCCGTCAACCCGGACCACTTCGTCGTCGACAGCGCGACCCGCAGGATCCTGGAGCGCCGCATCGGCAGCAAGGGCGTGGCGATCCGGGCGCTGCCGGGCGGCGGCACCGAGCGGATCGTCCAGCCGGCCGCCGGCGCGGAACCGTGCATTGACGACGCCGGACTGCTGGCGCTCGAGCTGCTGGGCCGCCGTGCGGAACTGCACTTCGGTGCCCCGCAGGACATCGAATGGGCAATCGATGACGCGGGCGGGGTGTGGCTGACGCAGTCACGGCCGATCACCACCCTGTATCCGCTGCCCGAGCGGGCCGCCGTCCACAACGGAACCCGCGTCTACTTGTGCTTCAGCCTGGCGCAGGGCCTGACCCGGCCGCTGACCCCCATGGGACTGGCGGGCTTCCGGCTGATCGCCGCGTCGGTGGCACGGGCCGCGCACTTTGAGGTGCCGGTACCCCACGACGGTCCGCCACCCTACGTCCAGGCCGGGCAGCGGCTGTTCTTTGACCTGACCGCGGTGGCGCGCAGCGGCGTCGGGCGGGCTATTGTTCCGCGGGTCTTTGACGTCATGGAGGCCCGTTCCGCCACGGTGCTGCGCGGCTTGTTCGATGACCCGCGGTTCTCGGTGACCAGCAGGTCCCCGTGGCGGCTGCTGAGGCACGTGGTCCCCGTGGCGGCGCGGGCCCGGGTCCCGGCGTCCCTGCTCCGGGCGCTGTTCCGGCCGAATGCCGCGCTGCGCCGGGTGGAGGCGTTCGGTGAACGCTTCCGCGCCGCCCTGGTGGTTCAGGCCGGTTCGACGGCGGAGCAGCGGCTGGACCACGTGGAGCGCATCCTCGGCCGTGAATTGTTCCCGGTGGTGCCCAATATCCTGCCGGTGCCGGCGCTGGGCTTTGCCCTGCTGGCCGCCGCCGGGAAGCTGCTGGGCTCCGCCGCCGGGCCGGGGGCGCTGCAGCCGGTCCTGCGCGGGCTCCCGGACAACGTCACCACGGAGATGGACCTGGCCCTCTGGCACCTCGCCATGGCCATCCGGGAGGATGCCGCCGGGGCCGCCGTGTTCGCCGAGGCTTCTCCCGGCGCCGGGGTGCAGGAGCTCGCCCGGCGCTACCGCGAACACGCCCTGCCCGCCGTCGTGCAGTCCGGGCTGGCCGGTTTCCTGGGCCGTTACGGGCACCGGGCCGTGGCCGAGATAGACCTGGGGATGCCCCGCTGGTCCGACGACCCGGCGCACATCCTCGGCGTCCTGGCCAACTACCTGCGGCTGGAGGACCCGGACCAGGCCCCGGACCGGCAGTTCCGCAAGGCTGCGCGCGAGGCCGAGGCGCAGGTGGACCGCCTGAGCGCGGCTGCGGGACAGCGGAGCAGGCTGCGGGGTGCACTGGTGCGCGCTGCGCTCCGGCGCGTCCGGATGTTCGCCGGCCTGCGCGAACTCCCGAAGTACCACATTGTTGAAGCGCTCGCGGCGGTGCGGGCGCAATTGCAGGCCATCGGCAGCGACCTGGCGGCGGCGGGCCGTATCGGGGCCGCGGACGACGTCTTTTTCCTCGACCTGGTGGAGGTCCGGGCAGCACTCGCCGGAGAGGTGCTGCACCAGCTGGTGGCCCGGCGCCGTGAGGCCTACGACCACGAACTTGGCCGGCGGCACATCCCCCGGGTCCTTCTTTCGGACGGGACCGAACCCGAGGCCGTGCAGTCCGGCGCTGCCGGGGGAGGGGCAGGAGTACCCGGTGTGCTGACGGGCAGTCCTGCCTCGGCCGGCACGGTAAGCGGCGCCGCCCGCGTGATCCTGGAGCCTCTCGGGGCGCGGCTGGAGCCCGGCGAGATCCTCGTGGCACCCTCCACCGACCCGGGCTGGACCCCGTTGTTCCTCACGGCCGGCGGACTCGTGATGGAAATGGGCGGCCCCAACTCACACGGCGCCGTCGTCGCCCGGGAGTACGGCATCCCGGCCGTGGTCGGCGTCCCCGACGCCACCTCGCTGATCACAACCGGGCAACGCGTCACGGTCGACGGCGCCGCCGGAACCGTGGTCCCGGAGCCGCCGCCGGCCGCCGGCCGGCCCGCTGCGGGGCCGCCGGAGGAATCTGTCCGCTGACGGTCGCAGCCGTCCGTTCCGGGCGTACTGTTGATTTATGAGCTGCCATGTTGGAGCGCGGTCGTTATGACCCGCACCTGGTTGCGCTGGCTGCCGGCCGCAACCGTTCCTGCCGTGATCGCCGCCGGAGCGCTCGCCGGGTCCCTGCCCGCCAGCGCCGGGGATCCGTTGCCCGCCAAGACGCCGGAGCAGGTGCTCGCCCTGATCGCGCAGCACCGGGATGCGTCCTACTCGGGAACCCTGGAACAGACCTCCAGCCTGGGGCTCCCGGCACTTCCCCAATCCGGGCCGGGCACGGCAACTGCAGACACCGCGTGGCTGGAGCTGCTGACCGCACCGCACACCGCACGGGTCTACCGGGACGGGGCGGACAACGCCCGCATCCAGGTGATGGACCGGCTCGCCGAGCGCGACCTCGTCCGGCACGGGAACGACGTCTGGTTCTACAACTCCAAGGACAACACCGCCGAGCACGCGGTCCTTCCGGCCGGAGCCGGGACCCGGCACGCGCCGGGGAAGGACGCAATGCCCACCCCCGATGCGCTGGCGGCCAAGCTGCTTGCCAAACTGGACCGCAGCAGCGAGTTGACGGTCGGGCCGGACACCGAGGTGGCCGGGCGCGCGGCGTACCAGCTGGTGCTCAAACCCCGGTCACAGGTCACGTTGCTGGAATCCGTCGAGATCTCGGTGGACGGCCAAAACGGTATGCCGCTGGGCGTCGAGGTGACCTCCCGCGGGCAGTCGGAACCGGCGTTCAGCGTAGCCTTCACCAAATTGTCCCTGGATACCCCGGACCCGGCGCTCTTCCGGTTCAGCCCGCCCGCCGGCGCCACCGTCAAGGAGATCCCGGTCCCGGACCACAAGCCGGGAGCTGCGAAGGACCGGTCCGGCGCGGCCGCGAAGGACCATAACAAGATGTCCAAAGAGCCCGCCAAACTGATGAAGAACCGGGCCAAAGTCACCGGCACCGGGTGGGAATCCGTCGTCGAACTGCCGGCGGGCGCCCCCGGATCCGGCGGTCCTGAGACGGGCGCCCCGGAAACCAGCGGACCGGGCGCGGCTGCATCCCTGCTGGCCAGGGCGGCGGTCCCAGTAGCCGGCGGCCGGCTTCTCTCCAGTGCACTGGTGAACTTGCTGATCCTCGACGACGGCCGGGTGTTCGCCGGGTCCGTCCCGCTGGATCGGCTCCAGGCCGCGGCCGCCGCCCGGTGACCGCCGTCGCGCCATCCACCGAGCTGAGCATTGAAACCCGCGGCCTGAGCAAACGCTTCGGCCGGCAACTGGCCGTCGACGGCGTGGACCTCGCCGTCCCCAAAGGTTCCGTCTTTGGTTTCCTGGGCCCCAACGGCTCGGGGAAAACCACCACCATCCGGATCATGCTGGGCCTGGCCGCGGCGTCGGGCGGCTCAGTGCGTGTCCTGGGCGAGGACATGCCGCGGCAGCTCCGCAGCGTCCTGCCCCGGGTCGGGGCGCTGGTGGAAGGTCCTGCCTTCTACCCTTTCCTCTCCGGGGCCGCCAACCTCGCCCGGTTCGACGCCGCTGACCCGGAAACCGCGGCGGGGACGCGCCGGGCCCGGGTGCGGTCGGCGCTGGAACGGGTGGGCCTGGCCCACGCGGCGGACAAAAAAGTCCGGGCATATTCGCTGGGCATGAAGCAGCGGCTGGGGATTGCCAACGCCCTGCTGGCGCCGCGGGAGCTGCTGGTGCTGGACGAGCCAACCAACGGCCTGGACCCGCAGGGCACTCGCGAGGTGCGCCACCTGGTGCGTTCCCTCGCCGCGGACGGGGCCACTGTCTTTGTCTCCAGCCACCTGCTAGCCGAGGTGGAACAGATCTGCACCCACGCCGCGATCATGAGCGCCGGCCGGCTGGTCGCCCAGGGCCCGCTCCCGGAACTCCGGCGTGCCGGGCGGGCCAGGATCCGCCTGCTCACCCCCGACCCCGGCGCTGCTGCCGGGGTGCTGGCCGGCCTGGGACTGACCGCTGACGGTTGGAATCCCGACGGCGGGGGTTCCGGGGCGGTCGGCGAGGTGCTGACGGCGCCGCTGCCGGCCGGGCCCGGTGCGGGCCAGCCCGCGCCTGAGGAAATGGTGGCCGCCCTCGTGGCGGCCGGCGTCCGGGTGCGCGGCTTCACCGTGGAACAGGGCAGTCTGGAGGACCGCTTCGTGGAGCTGACGGGGGAGGGGTTCGACGTTGCCCAGTGAACCGTTGCCGGAACCGCTACCGGCACCCGCGCCTGCAGCAGTGCCAGCAGCGGCACCGGCTGGCCGCCGCACGCCGGGGCTGCGGCTGCTCGGCTCCGAGCTGGCCGTGCTGTTCCGCCGGCGCCGGACCTGGGCCATGCTGCTCGCCCTGGCTGCCATCCCCGTGCTGATTGCCCTGGCCGTCCGGCTTTCCTCGGCCGTGCCGCCCGGACGAGGCCCGGCTTTCCTGGACCGGATCAGCCAGAACGGCCTGTTTGTCGGCGTCACCGCCATGCTGGTGGCTGTTCCGTTGTTCCTGCCCCTCACCATCGGAGTGGTGGCGGGCGACACCCTGGCCGGCGAGGCTGGGCTCGGGACCCTCAGGTACCTGCTGGCTGCCCCGGCCGGGCGGGTCCGGCTGCTGGTGGTCAAGTATGCGGGCGCCGTCGTGTTCGCCGTCGTGGCGCCGTTGACCGTGGCCCTGGTCGGAGCCGGGATCGGGGCCGCACTGTTCCCGGTGGGGCCTGTGACCCTGCTGTCGGGGGACACCATCGGCGCCGCCGACGCCTTCGTGCGGCTGCTCCTGATCGCCGCCTACCTGGCCGTGTCCCTCGTGGGGCTCTCAGCGATCGGCCTGTTTATGTCCACCCTCACCGACGTGCCCGTCGGGGCGATGGCCGCCACGGTGGTGCTGGCCGTTGTGTCCCAGGTCGCGGACGCCCTGCCGCAGCTGGACTGGCTGCATCCGTGGCTCTTCAGCCACCGCTGGCTGGACTTCGGCGACCTGCTGCGCCTGCCGGTCGTGTGGGACTCGTTCGGGGCCAACGCACTGCTGCAGGGGGCATATCTGGCCGTGTTCGGCTCCCTCGCTTACGCCCGCTTCGCGACGAAGGACGTGCTCTCGTAGACGCACTGCCCGCCCACGGTTAGGACGGCCGTCGGAGACGTCCCGGCGCGCTGGTCAGTACCGGGCGGCGTACGGGTACAGCTGCATCCCGGCCATGGACGCCAGGTCCGTCACGGTAATCCCGCTCTCCGGATTCAGCGCCTGGACCACCCGGCCCCCGCCAAGGTAGATGGCGACGTGGTAGAAGCCCGGCGCCGAGCCCCAGACCAGGAGGTCCCCGCGTTGGGCCGCAGCCAGGGGTACTTTCACGGGCGCCTGCGCGAACTGCTCGGCAGCGGTGCGTGGCAGGCTCTTCCCGGCGGCCGCGAAGGCGTTCTGGACCAGGCCGGAGCAGTCAAAACCACGGGCGCCGGTCCCGCCGTAGAGGTAGAAGTACGGTGCGCCCACCTTGCCGAGGGCGGACGAAATGGCCACCTCGTTAGAGCCGCCCGGCGAAGGCGCGGGAGCGGGGGCGGGGGCAGGAGCGGGAACAGGTGCAGGTGCAGGAGCAGGTGCAGGAGCAGGAGCGGGCGCGGGAGCGGGTGCAGGCGCGGGCTCGGGGGCCACGGGCGCCACGGGGGCCGGGGTATTTGCTGCGGGCGGCTGCGGCGCGGGGGCGGCCGGCCGGTCCGGGGCTGCCGGCGAGGAACCGGCCTGTGCCGGGGGTGCGTCCGGGGCGGATTGCCCGCCGGACGCGGGCGCGGCCGTCAGCGCGGCCAGTTGGGCCTGCTGGCGCTGCCGGTCCAGGGCGTCCACCCGTGCCGACTCCAGGGCCACCGTGGTGTTGCGGAGCGTCGCCAGTTGGCTGACCAGGACCGTCCGCTGCGCCGCAGCGTCGGAGACCGCCTTCAGCCGGTCCGCGTCGGCGCGTTCGGCGTCGGCCTTGCGTGATTCCGCCGTACGGGCGGCGTCGTCGGCGGCCCGGTCAGCGTCGGCCGCGGCATCTTTCGCGGACTGTGCCGCGGCCGCAGCCGTCTCCGACTCCTGGAAAGCGCGGCTCCGGTTGGCTGCCAGGGCTTCCAGGGTCGCGGCCTGCTGGAGGGCCCTGCCGTCCCCGCCGACCAGGCTGTCCAGTGCAGGCGTCATACCGCCGTTGCGGTAGAGGTCCCCGGCCAGTTGGCCGACCAGTTTGCGTGCCTTGGCCTGCGCGGCTTCGGCGGCGGTGGCTTTTGCCTCGGCCAGCGCCGCGGCGTCCCGGCGGATGCCGAGCTCAACGAGGGCATCCGCGTAGGCGTTGTTGGCAGCGAGCGAGGTCGCTAGGCCCGTCTCCTTGGCGGCGGAGGCTTCGGCCAGGATGCGGTCGATGCGGGTCACCTGGTCCGCCGTGGCGTGTTCATTGGATTTCGCGGCAGCGATGTCGCCCGGCGTGGGGAGATCCTCGGTAGCCGGCACCCGGATGGCGGAAACGGACGTCGCCGGCGAGGCTTGTGCGGGGAGCGCCAGCGTACCAAGCAGTACGACGGCGGTGCCTAGGGCCGCAGCCCTGCCGCCGGGTCGGGTCCAAGCCATGGAAAACCTCGCTGCAGTCAGGCTGGAACGAGCGAGGTCTGAAATTGGCACATAAAAATGCCACCTCTGCGGATCGCCCAGCAGGCACGAGGCTACGTGCCAAATGCAACTTTGGCAACAAAGGTCACATCAGTAACATAAACAACAAGAATGTCATTTGGCCGGATTTGCGGCGGGCGTGTCGCCTGATCCGGCTGCAGAAGGAGCCCGGGGGCTAGCCCCAGCCGAGTTCGTGCAGGCGCTCGTCGCTGATGCCGAAATGGTGGGCGACTTCGTGGACCACGGTCACCGTCACCTCCTCGACCACGTCCTCGCGGGAGGCGCAGAGCTCCAGGATGGGCCGGCGGTAGATGGTGATCCGGTCCGGCAGCGAGCCGGCGTCCCACCAGGAGTCCCGCTCGGTCAGGGGCACCCCCTCATAGAGCCCCAGCAGCACCGTGTCCGGATCCTCCCCGGGCTGCGGGGTGTAGTCATCCTCGATGAAGACGGCCACGTTGGTCATGGTCCGGGCCAGTTCGTGCGGAATCCGGTCCAGGGCCTCGCCCACCGCGGTCTCGAACTCGTCCTCGGACATCGGGAACGGGCCGCCGCCGTCGTCCGTGGGGCCGCCGCCCTCGGGCACAATGGGCAGGCCGGGAGGCAGGGAGCCGGTCATCCCCTCACTTTAGGCCCTGCTCCGCGAGCCCGCGGCGGGCCGGGAGCGGCGCCGGGTCAGGGCGACGCCGGCGAGGCAGATCACGCCGCCCACCAGGCCCCAGACAGTGGGAATTTCGCCGAGCACCAGCCAGGAGATCAGGATGGTGGTGCCCGGGACCAGATAGGTGGTGGCGGCCAGCCGGCCGGCGTCGATCAGCGAGAGGGCGTAGGCCCACGTGGTGAAGGCGATGGCGGTGGGGAAGACGCCCAAATAGACCAGCCCCAACGTTGCCGACAGGGGTGCGGCCTGCACTTCGGTGACGAGCTGTCCGCTGAAGGGCAGGCAGCAGACGGCGCCCACCATAATCCCGAACCAGGTGGCCTGGGCGGCGGGGAACTTGCGCAGGACCGGCTTCTGCACGATTACGCTGACCGCCGCGAGGGCTGCGGCGAGCAGGCACAGCAGCACTCCGGCGACATCCGCTGTCGAACGCTGGCCGGATCCCAGGGCAATAACCGCCACTCCGCCGAAGGCCACCAGGCTGCCGATGATCAGCCAGCGCGGGAAGCCTTCCTTCAGGATGATCCCGGCCATCACGGCGACGAGGATGGGGTTGACGTTGATCAGGAGGGCTGCCGTGCCCGCGTCGAGCATGTGCTCGGCGGCGTTGAGGGCCAGGTTGTAGCCCCCGAACCACATCACACCGTAGGCCAGGATGGGCCACCACTCGCGCCCCCGGGGCAGCACGGCGGACTTCCGGAACTGGGGCAGCACCACCAGGCCCAGGATGACGGCGGCGACTGCGAGCCGCCCGAGGGTCAAGGACCCGGGGGAGAAGCTGGGTCCGACTGCCCGGATGCCGACGAAGGCCGACGCCCAGAGCACCACCGTCACCACAACGGCTGCGATGCCGAGCCGGCTGATCTGTCCGGTCTTGATCGGGGCCGGGGGTGTGGCCGGGGGTGCCGCATGTGAGGCTGCTTCGTGGGTGCTGTCCGGCTGGGGGTGGTCCGGGTGGGGGGTGCCTGTCTCGGCGGTTGTTGCCATGGTGCCAATCTAGCCGGTGGACGGACACCGGGGCTGGCGGAAATCGGTCAGGTCTAGTCGAGTTCCTGCCAAACCGCGGCGCCGGGTCTCCGGCTCAGCGGAGCGGACGTGCGGCGGCCTGGATCGCCGCCGCGACTTCGTCGAGTGCGGCCGAGCCGTGCCGCCACTGCTGCCAATGCAGCGGCACGTCCACATGGGCTGCAGGATCCAGCGACACAAGGGCGCCGTCCCGCAGTTCCTCGGCGGCTTCAATCTCGGGGAGCAGCCCCCACCCCATCCCCCAGCGGATGGCTTCGGCAAACTCATGGGCCGCCGGGACGAAGTGCCGGGGCGGCCGGGGGACCGGAGTGCCCACCGACCGCAGGTACCGGTCCTGGAGACCGTCCCTGCGGTCAAAGACCATCACCGGAGCCACGGCCAGGGTGTGCGGGGAAACCCCGTCGGGAAACCACCGGGCGGCGAAGTCCGGCGTGCAGACCGGCAGGTAGCGCATCACGCCGAGCCGCCGGGAGGAACAGCCGGGTGCTGCCTTGGCGGTGGTCGTGACAGCGGCTGCCGCGGCGCCGCTGCGGAGGAGTTCCAGGGAGTAATCCTGGTCCTCGCGGAGGATTTCGAGCTGGACCCGTCCCGCGACGGCCGCGAGCCCCGGAAGCGCCCAGGTATGCAGGGAGTCGCTGTTGATGACCAGTGTCAGGCGGACCAGCTGTGACCCGGCGCCCGGCCGCAGCTCCTCGGCGAGGTCGGCAGACAGCAGCTCCAGTTGCCGGGCGAACCGGACCACGGCCTTCCCGGACTCCGTGGGGCCGGGCGGACGCGCCCGCGTCAGCACCGGGCGGCCGACGGCGGCCTCAAGGGCGCGGATCCGCTGGCTGACGGCCGACGGGGTGACGGAGAGGTGCTCGGCCGCGGCGTCGAAACTACCGAGCGCGACGATGGCCGCCAATGTCCGGGCCTGCTCGGGGGCGATATCGATCATTAGCTCATCTTATGTATGTGGAGAAACTTTAACTGGTTTCATTTTGGTGCGGGACCTACCGTGGACTGGTGATCGTTCCCCTGCTGTCCGGCCTCTCCGCCGGCCTGTCCCTCATTGTTGCCATCGGCGCGCAGAACGCTTTCGTCCTCCGCCAGGGGATCCAGCGTTCCCATGTGGCCCTGGTGGTGGCGGTCTGCGCCGTGTCCGACCTCGTGCTGATCGTCCTCGGCGTCGCCGGGATAGGAGTCCTGCTGGACCGGGCGCCGGCGGCCCTGGTGGTCATCCGGTGGGCCGGCGCGGCCTTCCTGCTGGCCTACGGGCTGCTGGCGGCACGGCGCGCGGTCCGCGGCGAACAGCTGGATCCGGAGAAAGGGAACAAGATCCTCAGCCGGGGCGCCGTGCTGGGCACCTGCCTGGCTTTCACATGGCTGAACCCGCACGTCTACCTCGACACCGTATTGCTGCTCGGTTCCCTCGCGGCCGCGCAGGGCGAGACGGGGCGCTGGTGGTTCGCCGCCGGGGCCGGGCTGGGCAGCATCGCCTGGTTCACCGCGCTCGGTGTGGGGGCGCGGTTCCTGACGGCCCTGTTCCGGCGCCGCACGGCATGGCGGGTGCTCGACGCCGGCATCGCCGTGGTGATGGTTACCCTCGCCGTCCTGCTGCTGACCTGAGCGCCGCTGCCGCCGCGGGCCGGCGGGTCAGTGCTCCCCGCGGGTCCACTGGAGGAGCCGGTCGACGGGCCAGGTGGTAATGATCCGCTCCGCCGGGACGCCGTTCCGGGCGGCCCGCTCCGCCCCGTATTGCAGAAAGTCCAGTTGGCCCGGAGCATGCGCGTCGCTGTCGATGCTGAACAGGCAGCCGGCGTCGAGGGCCAGCTGGATCAGCTCATCGGGAGGATCCTGCCGCTCCGGCCGTGCGTTGATCTCCACGGCCACGTGGTGCTCCGCGCACGCGGCAAACACCCGCTTCGCGTCGAACTCCGACGGCGGCCGGGTTCCGCGGCTCCCGTTCAGGAGCCGGCCCGTGCAGTGTCCCAGCACCTTGGTGTGCGGGTTCTCGATCCCGGCCAGCATCCGGCGGGTCATGGTTTTCCGGTCCGAGCGGAGCTTTGAGTGGACGCTGGCCACCACCACGTCCAGCCTGTCCAGTAGTTCCGGAGCCTGGTCGAGCGTCCCGTCTTCGAGGATGTCCACCTCGATCCCGGCCAGCAGGCGGGGCTGCGCCGGACCGGCAGGCGCAGCCTTGCTCCCGGCCGGCGCTGCCTGGCGGTGCTCCTCGATGGTGGCGATCAGCTCCAATTGCGCGGCGAGCCGCTCTTCGCTCAGGCCGTTGGCGATCCGGAGCGTGGGGGAATGATCGGTCAGGGCCACGTATTCGCGGCCCAACATCCGGGCCCCGTCCAGCATGGCCTCGACCGGCGAGCCGCCGTCGGACCAGTTGCTGTGCATATGCAGGTCCCCGCGCAGGTTCGCCAGCAGCTCCTGGCCGCCCTCGGCCAGGGGAGCGGCGCCGCGCTCGCGCAGGTCCGCCAGATAGTCGGGGACGCCGCCGTCGACCGCCTGGGCAATGACCGCGAACGTCCTGTCGCCGATGCCCTTCGTCCGCTTCAGCCGGCCGTCGGCCGTGCGGGCCGCCAACTCGGCGGGCGCCAGGCCGCCGATGAGTTCGGCCGCCTTCCGGAATGCCTGCACTTTGAAGGTGGTGGCGCGTTCACGTTCGAGCCAGAAGGCGATCTCGTTGAGGGCAGCAGTGGCGTCCATCCGACCATCAATTGCACAGCCACAGTGGCTGTGTCCAGAGCCTATTCCCGGGAGGAGGGAGGGATTTTGGAGATTCCGGAACTTGGCCCTATAGTTTTATAGGTCCAGTTCGGAGGAACCCGAAGGGAACAAAAACGGCAGGCTTCGGCCCTACATTTTTGCCCTCGTTCACGCGGTTTTACCGGATGGCGTCCTGGCCCCCATCGTCTAGCGGCCTAGGACACCGCCCTTTCACGGCGGCGGCACGGGTTCGAATCCCGTTGGGGGTACGCAAGGAAACTGGTCAAGCCGGATGAAAAAGTCTGGTAGGCTAAAGGCCTTGAAAAATTGCGGAAGCGATTCCGCAAGATGCAAGAAACAGCAGGAAAACGTAGTAAAAGTAAGGCCCTGTAGCGCAGTTGGTTAGCGCGCCGCCCTGTCACGGCGGAGGTCGCGGGTTCAAGTCCCGTCAGGGTCGCTCTGATTGCCAGAAGAAATTCCGGCCGTCAAGGTGACATGTCACCTAGGCTCTGTAGCTCAGTTGGTAGAGCGTTCGACTGAAAATCGAAAGGTCACCGGATCGACGCCGGTCGGAGCCACCAGCTAGAACCCCGCAGTTCCCAGTGTCTACACGGGAACGGCGGGGTTTTTTCGTTGTCTCGCGTCCTGTCTCCCGCACAAACCCCCGGTGAAATCAGGTGCTACTTGTCCGGGGGAGCGGGAGGAAGGTCTCGCCTCGGTCCTTCATGAGGGCCAGGGCGTGCGTGAGCCCGGCGGCGGTGCCACCGGCGGGGTGGTTGCCGTGGGCGATGACAATGTCACCCGCCCGTGCCCGGGATATCTCGCGAGTGACCGTCGCGGCGGGAAATGTGGCGCCGGCGTCGCCGTTGATGCTGAATCCGACCGGGACGACAACCCAGGGAACGGACGATTGAGGCGGAGACCTCGTCCAGATGCGCGGTTCCGGGCCTGAAGTAGCGTGGACGGGCCCCGGTGAGGTCGGCGAGGCGAGCGTCGTTGGTCATGATCTCGTCGTAGACCTCGCCGGGGTTCCTGGTGCCCCGGATCCCGTATGCGCTCCTAGCTGTGACGGACAGGGGGCGGTGGGCGGTTCCGTGGTTGGCGAGTTCGAAGAGCGGGTCAGCGGCCAGGTCCTGGGCCAGCGCCTGGTTGGCGGTGATCCACCGGGAGTTCAGGAACAAGGTGGCCGGGATCTCCTGCTGCCGCAGGACGGACAGGAGGGCCAGGTCCGCTCCAGTGCCATTTATCCCGCCGCAAAAATCGAACGTCAGCGCCACCCCGGCGGTTGCCGGGGGCAGCCGGGTCAGCACCCCGGGCGCTTCCACTCCCCAGTACGTCGCGGGGCGTCGGGCGAACGCCGCCGTCACCTGGTTCCGGGTCAACATCGGTCCCGGCAGCGCGGGGAGGTCCAACGGATGCTGATCCGACGGTGAAGCGGTTGCGGAGGGAGTGCCGATGTGGGCCGCGGCCGCGGCTCTCTTGCCCGGGGTATCAACCCGCGGCGGTCCCGCCCGGCGGGGTACGTCCGGTCCGGCCGTCCCGGTTCCTTGGCGATCAGGGGCGCAGCCGGTCAGTGCCAGGGCGGCGGCGGTCAAAATGAATGACCTCCGGTCCGGAGTCCATGCCACAGCAAATGGTCCGATCTCTTCACAGTGAAACCCAGCGGGGAAGCTGGCCGCGCCAGGAATTTGGCACGCAACGGCTGGCCCCGGTGAAGAGTCCCGCCTGAGGCTAAGGGTACGACTCCTCAGCGGGTCTGATGCCCCGCCAATCCGTGCCGTGCGTATTTTAGGCCCGGCTGCCCGGGCATGCCCCCGTGCTTCAAGGCGGCCACGTCGTTCACCCTGGGTCAGCCGCCGCCGGCCGTGTTGTTACGATCGGGCTGACCGTAACGACCAGCAGTGTTCTCCTGAGAGCGGGTTTCCGTGAAGGCCAACCACTACGACAACTTCGCCGAGCGCTACGCGGCCGAGAATGACTCCAGCCTCCTGAACGCCTACTACGAGCGGCCGGCGATGCTGGCCCTCGCCGGCGACGTCGACGGCCGCCGGATCCTGGACGCCGGGTGCGGCTCCGGGCCCCTCTCGGCTGCCCTCAGTGCCAGGGGCGCGGCCGTCACCGGCTTCGACGCCAGCCCGGCGATGCTCGAGCTTGCGCGGCAGCGGTTGGGGGCGGCCGCGGACCTCCACGTGGCCGACCTCGGCGGGCCGCTTCCGTTCCCCGATAACTCTTTCGACGACGTCGTCTGTTCCCTGGTGCTGCATTACCTCGAGGACTGGTCGGCGCCCCTCGAAGACCTCCGGCGTGTGCTGAAGCCCGGCGGCCGCCTGATCCTGTCGGTCAACCACCCCACGGTCACCGTCGTCACCCAACCGGCCGAAGACTATTTCGCCATCCGGCAGTACTCCGAGGACTACGAGTTCGACGGCGAACCGGCGGTCCTGACCTTCTGGCACCGCCCGCTGCACGCGATGTTCAGCGCGTTCACGGCGGCCGGCTACCGCGTGGCCGCCGTCAGCGAACCAGAGCCGGTTCCGGACACGCCCAAAGAGCTCCTTCCGCCGCGCATCCTGAGCGGTGAGAAGTCGGCATTCCTGTCCTTCATCTTCTTCGTCCTCGAAGCCACCTGACAGCAGGCGAAAGTGTGGTCAGCCGGCGGCGCCGTGGTTATGCGTCGATCCGGCGGATTTCGATCGGCCACAGTTCTGCCTCCCCGAGCTTGGCCGCGATTTCCCCCGCCCGGTCCATGTCCACGCAGTCCACGATGTAGTACCCGGCCAGGAATTCCTTGGTCTCCACAAAGGGCCCGTCGGTGACTGTGGGCCGGCCGCCGTCCGAGGAGACAAACTTCGCCTCCTCGCTCAGCTCATGGGCCGTCACGAATTCGCCCGAGGCCCTGAGTTCCTGCTGCAGCGAGGTGTGGGCCTGCATAATCGCGTTGATCCGGGCCTCCGGGAGCGCGTTCCAGGTGTCGGCATTGTTCGGGATCAAGAGCAGGTGTTTCATTTCTCTCCTTCTTGGCGGTCGCTACACCAGTACGACGCCCGGGACACCGTCAAAACGACAGGCGGCGGCGAACTTTTTCCCACGCTAGTCCAAGGGCGGCAATCTCCCTGCAGGTGCAGGGACCGGCCGCCTAGCTGCTGTGGGATGGGATTGCCCGGGGGCTTCGGGCAGCAACAAGCGTTCCGATCCAAACCACCAGGGCGAGGACGGCGTAGCCGGCGGTGATGACCGGGAGGCTGATCACCCGGCTGGCCTGCCCGGCGATGAGGCTGGGGACTGCCGATCCGGTGTACGAAATGGAGTAGATCACGGCGAGTAGGCCCGCGCGTTCCCGGGGGAGCGCCTCGGGCAGGAGGGTGTTGATGCTGCCCGAGGTGGCGATGCCCATCCCGATGCCGCCGGCGACGCCTGCCCCGATGAACAGTCCGAGGATTCCGGCGGTGCTGGCCACCGTCAGGCCGACGCCGGCGACGGCGACCAGCGTCATCCCGGTCCGCTGGGCGGCCGCCGGGGTGAAGCGGCCGGCGATGAAACCGCCGAGGAAACCGGGCGCCATGTAGGAGGCGAACACGGCGGCTGCGGCCAGGGGGCTGTGCGAGCCGAGGTTGTCCGCGGCGATGGAGGGCCCGAAGGACGTGAAGTAGCCGCCGAAGGCCCAGGTGGCGACGAAGATGGCCGACGCCAGGGGCAGGTAGGGGCGGGACGCGGCCGGCACCGCCAGGTGCGGCTTCAGCGAGGACCAGGCGCCGGGGGCGCGGGGAACGGTTTCGGGGCGGGTGGCAAGGGCTGCGGCGCAGGCGAGCAGCAGCGCCGCAAACACACAATAGGTGAGTGCACGCGGAACCGCTGCGAACTCGACGAGCAGTCCGGAGAGGAAGACGCCGAGGGCGAGCCCGATAGTCGCAGCGGCGGTGGTGACGGCCGCGACCAGCCACGGTGGGCGACGCGGTGCGGTGTCGACGACGTACGCGCCGATGGCACTGGATGCCAGGCCGGCCGCGAGTCCCTGAAGGGCGCGGCCGGCGAGAAGCGGCAGGAAGCTGTGGACCGCCAGCAACGTGAGGCAGCCGGCGACGGCAATCAGCAGGGCGGCGAGGGACACCGGACGGCGGCCGAAGTGGTTCGAGAGCCGGCCCAGGAACACCAGGGCGAATACGGCGCAGACGAAATAGGCGACGGCGGCCAGCGAGAACTGGTCGTTCGTCAGGCCGTCGGCTTTCCGGTAGGCGTCGTACAGAGGTATTGGCGAGGCCCCCGCAGCGAACACGGAAACAAATGACACGGTGGCCGCGATGAAGCCGCGGCCACGGGCGGGGGCGGTGGAGCGGGCGGGGCTGGGGTGTGTTTGGGTCATGGGGTTTCTGGGTAGGTGCGGACCTGTTGGCGTCAGCGGTTGACGTAGCCCAGGTGCTGGCTGTTGTAGCGGGCGCCCTGCACACCGATCCGCCGGGCGAGGGCGTCGAGGTCGGCGACGTCGTCCGCGGACAGGGCCACCGCCGTGGCGCCGGCGTTTTCCTCGATCCTGGCGGTGCTGCGGGTGCCCGGAATCGGCACGATCCATGGGTGCTGGGCGAGCAGCCATGCCAGGGCGATCTGCGCCGGCGTCGTTCCCTTGCTGCTGGCGAGGCCGGTGACGTGCCCGACGAGTGCGGCGTTGGCGGACCGGTTCTCCTCGGTGAAGCGGGGAATGGTGGCGCGGACGTCGCCCTCGGCGAAGGTGGTGGCCGTGCCCACCGTCCCCGTCAGGAAGCCCTTGCCCAGCGGACTGAACGGCACGAACCCGATACCCAGCTCGGCGAGCGTTGGCAGCACCTCGGCCTCCGGGTCGCGGGTCCAGAGCGAGTATTCGCTCTGCACCGCCGTCACCGGCTGCACCGCGTGCGCCCGGCGGATGGTTCCTGCCGACGCCTCTGAGAGCCCGAAGTGCCGGACTTTGCCTTCCGCGATTAGCTCACCGACGGTGCCGGCGACCTCCTCGATGGGCACGGCGGGGTCGACGCGGTGCTGGTAGAAGAGGTCGATGACGTCGGTGCGCAGCCGCTGCAGCGAGGCCTCGGCGACCCGGCGGATTTGTTCCGGCCGGCTGTCGAGGCCCACGCTTTTGCCGCCCTCGATACGCCAGCCGAACTTGGTGGCCACCTGGACGTGGCTGCGGATCGGCTCCAGGGCCTCGCCCACGAGTTCTTCGTTCACGTAGGGTCCGTACACCTCGGCCGTGTCGAAGAAGGTCACCCCGAGGTCGACGGCGGAGCGGATGACGCCGATCATGTCCTCACGGCTGCCCGGGTTGGGCCCGTAGCTTTGCGACATGCCCATACAGCCCAGGCCGACGGCCGAGACGGTCAGGCCTTGTCCGAGGGTACGTGTGTGCATGATTGGTCTCCTTGCAGGTCGGTCGGTATCAGGGGCGGGTGCCGTTGTACTGGTCGTCCGTGATGTGCTCAAGCCAGGTGGTGGTCTTGGCGGGGTCATCGCCGTTCTCCAGCATGGCGATGTGCTCCATATAGCAGCCAGGTGCCGCGGCGTGCCAGTGCTCCTCGCCCGGCGGGGTGTACAGCGTCTGCCCGGGGTGGACCTCGATGATCTTGCCGTCGCGTCCGCCGAACCGGGCAATGCCCTGGGTGACACGGAGGAACTGCCCGCGGGCGTGGGAGTGCCACGCAGTCCGGGCGCCGGGAGCGAAGCGGACCGTGGCGACCACCATGCGCTGGTCGGTTTCGTGCGGCAGCGCGATGGGATCCAGCCAGACATCACCGACGAACTGCTCGGGCGGGTTCTTGCCGGTGGGTTTGGTGGGTTCGATGTTCATGCGGGCCTGCTCTCACTATCCGGGGAATTGCAACGTCCCACCCACGCTACGGCCGCATTCGGCGCTGAGGGAGTCTCCGTCAGTACCACCCTTGGCAGGGCCACTCTGGGTCCGAAAGTGTGGGAAGAAAAACACCGTGGACAAACCGGCCGCGACGGCGAATAATCCAAAATGTGTCGGGCGATTGACCCCCCAATGCAGTCGCCCGACCACCTGTTCCCCTCCCGGGCCATGTCGGCGATCAGCGGTGCGACATCTCGCGCCCTAAAAACTTCCAAAGGCGGCGGGTGCGGCCGCGTTCCGGCCTGCGCACCGCCGTCGTCGTCGCTGAACGCCCGATGGCTCAGATAATGCGTTTCTGCCCGAATTTCGATCACTTCGTGCGGCCTTGTGCCCTGTCCGGGACGGCGGCCCGAAGGCTGATTTAGGCTTCCAACAGCGGGGTAGGGAGTGCCCCCGGTCGTCATTGGGGGGACCGGGGTCGCTGCCGCCTTCAGGCGCCGAGCGTTCGCCGGAGCGCGGCAAGCCGCTCCTCGAGCGCTGAGTGGTCATCCCGCAATTCCCGCACCCCAAGGCCCGTGACATCCTTGAGCGCCCGTCGCAGGGCCTGCGTGTTGGCGAAACCTGCCGTAGCGGCAATCCGGTCCACCGTCTGGAGCCGCCACTCCGGGTCACGAAGCAACTCCAGGGCCCGTGCGGTCCGCAGGAGCCGGACCCGTGCGGCGATCCCCAAGTCCTCGCCTTCGAACAGGGTAAACAGGGTGCGCCGGGACACGTGAAAGTGGTCCGCTATTGCTTCCGAACCCATGTTTTCCGAGGCATAGTTCCTGTGCAGGTAGTTCTTGACCGCCAGCCGCTGCGAGGGCGCCAGCGATTCCGGTGCGGCTGGGACGCCGAGCAAGGACGAGGTCAGCGCGGTCACCGCGGAGCGCAGGACGGCGCTGGCGGCCTCCGCATGCGCCTCCATCCCCGCGGCCCTGCAGTTCAAGAGCAGGGGCATCAGGAGGGAGCGCAGCACAGGATGCTGAATGAGGTTCTCCACCTCGGCCAGCCTCGTGGCCCTCACCCCGTCCACGCCCAGGCCGGATTTAGCAAGGTTGAGCTGAATAACGTGCATTCCCGCCGGGGCGCGGAACTTGCCGCCGTGGGTGAGGTCAAGGAACCGGACCCGCGGCGACTGGATGGAGACCGGTTCGCCCGAGAAGTTGTAGGTCCCGGAAGGTGCCTTCACGAAATACGCAAGCCGCAGATCATCCAGGTCGCCGTTGGCCTCCCACGCACCCGCGGCAGGCCCGTTCCGGAGCTCAATCAAGCTGAATCCAGGCCCGCTGAAGCTGGTGGCGGTGGGGGCAAAATGCGGCGAAACGGGGCCGGTAGCTTCCAGCCGCACGGGCGTTTCCACCGCCTGGCTGTACCAGTGGCGCCAGTGCTCGAAGCGTTGGGGCGGCGTCAACCGCTCCGGAACGTCGTAGAGGCGCCGGAAGCCGTGGCCGGGGCCTCCCTGGCCGGCATCCGCGCCAACGGGGCCGGTGCCGGAAGTCAGGTTTTCAGGCGTACCGCGGCCACCTGCAGGATTGAGCATGACCGGATCATAGTCGGTCCGGTTGCCTGAGGTAACGGCCTATGGACCCGATTCGCGGGCGGACTGTGGGGTTAGACCATGTCCGGGTAGCTGGTGAGGATGTAATCGGCCGCGGCCGTGCCAGTCATCCGCAGGCCTGTCCGGGTGGGGTGGATGCGCTTTTTCTTCATTGCGGCCCAGAAGGCATTTTCGGGGCCCGGGGTGGTCTCGCCAAGGACGCACCAGCTCGTGTACAGGCCGTAGAGGCGGTCCCGGCCCATGGCGTGGTTGGATGCAGGATCGCGGGTGATGGCTTCCTGCAGGAATTGGTCGTAGTGAGAAGTTGCCATGATCGGCTCATTTCCTCGGAGTGCATTGGGCGCCGCCATGTGGCTATAGCAGCGGGAGCCTCAACTTCGTGCACGCGGCGCTGAGGCGTGGTGCTCCCGGTGCGCTGACTGTGCAGCTGATTCCCGGGGTGGGCGTTGCCATCCGGTCCGGGGGAGACCGGCCGAAACAACAACCCTACGTTGTAGACTCTAGGCGCAGACTAGGCATTAAGCAATGCGGTTCCTGCCATTCGGCGAATTGCCGCACCCACCCGAAACGGAATCCCATGACGCGCGACGAGAACCAGGCACCCGGCGAGCGGAAGCCGCTTAGCCGCGAACTCGTTATCTCCGCAGCCTTGGCCCTGGTGGACGCCGAGGGGCTGGAGGCACTCACGATGCGCCGGCTGGGACAGCGGCTGGGCCGGGACCCGATGAGCCTGTACCGGTACGCGGAAAACCGGGCCGCACTACTGGACGGTGTGACGGAGCTGGTCCTGAATGAGCTGGTGATCGATGCCGGCGCCGCCGACTGGCAGGCGCAGTTGCGCAGCACCGCCCACGACTTCCGCCTGCTGGCACTCCGCCACCCCAACGTGGTGCCCCTGCTGGTGACCCGGCCGCTGTCGACGCCGCTGGGGCTGCGGCCGCTGGGAACCCTGCGGCCGCTCGAACAGATTTTGGCGCTGCTGATCCACGCCGGATTTGCCCCAGCGGACGCGCTGCACGTCTACCGCGCCTATTACGGCTACCTTTACGGGCACATCCTCAACGAACTGCAGGAATTCATTGTGGATCCCGATGAAAACGAGGCCGTGCTCCGCCTGGGCCTGCACCGGCTGCCCGCAAAGGAGTTCCCCCGATTGCGCGCGCTGGCCCCGGTCCTGGCCGAGTACGACGGCGCCGGCGAACTGGACGAGGGAATCACCATCCTGCTGACCGGACTCGCCGCACGCCTTTCTCCGCCCGCCGGGCTCCCGCAGCCCTGACCGGGCATCGCATGTTGATGCGTCGGCGACGGCGCCCGGGTTGGGGACACGCCGGCCGCCACGGCTAGACTCGCACGCTGGGGAAGAACGCCATCGCTGCGGACCGCCCCCTGGCGGCCTGCGGCGCAATCTCGACCAGAAAAGTGATTGTGAAGAAAACTGCACACCAGCTGACCGTTACCGCCCTCCTCGCCGCCCTGGCACTGACCGCGTGCTCGGCGCCGGAAGCTGCGGCCCCGCCGTCGTCGGCCCCTGCGCAGACGGCGACTCCCACCCCCAGCCCCACCAAGACCTCCGGACCCTTCGGTGACTTTGCGACCGCGGCCGAAGCCTGCAAGACCATCTCCGAGCAGGCCACGGGGGCGTCCTTGCTCCCGCTCTCCGCCGCGCAGGGCAAGACCGCCGAACTCGAGCAGCACAAGGCCGAACTGAGCCGCACGGCGGAGCGGGTTCCGGACAGCCTCAAGGCCGCCTTCGCGAGGCTCAACCAGGTGGCCGTGGCCGGCCTGAGCGACCAGACCGTCTTCTCCAGCGGCAAGTTCCAGGACGCCATGGCTCCTGTGACCGGCTGGATCGCCGCTAACTGCAAGTAGGGCGCTCCCGCCGCAGGCCCGCTCCGGAAATCCCGGTGATGTGGCCCCGCGGTGGGCCCCAAGGGCTAGGGTGGTGTCAAAGAGAAGGGGGAGTGCCTCATGGAGTACCAGAATCCTGAATCCACCAACCCGGCTGCCGGTCCGGCGGCAGGACTGCCGGAGACCCGCCTGCCGGAGACCCGCCTGCCGGAGACGCGGTTGCCGGAGGCAGGGCTGCCCTTCGCGGCGTCCGCCGCGACCGGCCGCACCGTGATTTCCGAAGCCGCCGTCGCAAAGGTGGCCGGCATCGCCGCCCGCTCGGTTCCGGGCGTGTACTCCCTGGGCACTGGACCGTCCCGCGCTCTGGGTGCGATCCGCGACGCCGTGGGCAGTCCGGATCACGCCGCCGGCGTCCGGGCCGAGGTGGGCGAGACCCAGGTGGCCGTCGACATTGACCTCGTGGCCCTCTACGGCACCCCGCTGCACCCCCTCGCGGACCAGATCCGCGCCGCCGTGTACGCCGCTGTGGAGGAGCTCGTGGGACTGCAGGTCATTGAAGTGAACATCGAAATCCACGACGTCTTCGTCCCCGGACCGCCCAAGCCGGCGGCCGCCGGAGACGTGCGGCCCGTGAGGGAGGCCCTGCAGTGAACCTGACCGTGGCGGGCATCGCAGCCGGCGCTTTCCTTGCCTTTATGTCCTTCGCGTTTGGGGTCTGGGGCTTCCTCGGATCCCTGCTCTTTATGGCTATCGGAGCCCTGCTGGGCCGCGCGGCGGAAGGGAAACTGGACCTGCGCGGCGTCGTCGACGCCATCACGGGCAGGCGTTCCTCCTCATGACTGACGGCACCGGACGGAGCCTGGCCGGACACAACCGGATCAGCACCCAGGCGCTGACCAGCGTGGCACGCGCCGCGGCCGCCGAAGCGCTGGGCGTCCCCGCCCCCGACGTAAGGGCTGACTGGACGGACGACGACGGCCTGCTGGCCCTTTCGCTGGTCACCCCGATCGCCGTCCCGTCGCTCTCCTCGGTGCTCCGTGATCCGGCCCGCGTCACGGCCTTCGGTGGCCCCATCTGGGACCGTGCCGTGGCAGCCAAAGCGGAGATCCTGCGGCGGGTCACCGAACTGAGCGGCGCGCAGCTTAGTCGGGTGGACATCCGCATCAGCGGAGCAAGCATCACAGAGGGAGGGCGGGTCCGGTGAGCCAGGCAGCCGAGCGCCAGTATGGCGAAACAGGGAGCAGGCCGGCCGCCCCGGCGTCGGATCCCACGTCCGGACCGGACACCGGAACGAGTGCCCCCGGGATGGCCAAGGTCCTGGCCCGGGAAACCAGCTCTTCCAGGGCTGCCGCCTCCGTCATTGCGGCCATCCTGGTGATCGGGCTGTGTGTTTACGCCCTGCTCGAGACCGCCGTCCGTGCGGTCGGGCAGCCGCCGTGGCTGATTGACCCGCAGGCCGCGGCCGAGCGCATCATCGAGCTCCCCGCCGGCGTCCCGCCGCTGCTGCTGGGCGTCACCGGGGCCGTGCTGCTGGCCGCGGGACTGTTCTTCTTCCTCAACGCCGTGCTGCCGGGCCGGCGTGCCCGCCACGTGCTGGCCGATCCGAGGGCCGGCGTCGTGGTCGACGATGAGGTGATCGCCTCCGCCCTGGCGCGGCGTGCACGGCTCGCCGCCAACGTCACCCAGGAACAGGTGATGGTGGTGGTCTCCAGGCGGCAGGTGCTGGTGAACGTCCGGCCGACCTCCGGCGTGCCCCTTCGCGCGGCAGACATCCAGGCCGCCGTAGAGGCAGAGCTCACGGACATGGCGCTCACGCCCCGGCCTGAGGTGCGGGTCAATCTGGCCTCGTCGGGGGTGATCGGCGCGTGAACAGCACACCCCGGATCCTCAACCGGATTCTGCTCGCCATCCTTGGCGCCAAGCTGCTGGCGATCGGAGGGCTACTGATCCTGCTGGCGACGGTGCCGGCGGTCGGCCGCTGGTGGCAGGGCTGGTCGGCAGGGGCATGGAGCGGGGTCCGCGGACTCGTGGACCGCACCCGGCTCCCCGGCCGCCCCGAAAGCTGGCTGTGGATCCTCATCGTGGTCCTGTTGCTGGCCGTGATCGTGGCCATGGTCGCCTGGCTTGCCCAACAGGGCAAAGGCCGCGCCAACCTGCTGGTCGCCGAGGACGATGCCGGGGATGTGCCCGGCAACGTCCGGATCGGCGGCGGTGTGGCGGCGCAGGCCCTCCGGGCCGCCCTTGCCGACCGGCCGGACCTGGCCGGCGCCACTGTCGGGACCTACGAGTTCGACGGCGAGCCGGCTCTCCGGATCCGGGTGCAGCCCCGCCAGGGTGTCGCGCCGCACGCCCTCGCCGCCGAGGTGTCGGCGCTGGTCGAGGCCCTCGACGCCGTCGTGGGCAAACGAACCCCCGTGCTGATCCACCTCGGGGCCGGCGCCCGGTCCCGGTTCGGGCGCGCCGAGCGCGTCCGCTAAACGCATCCGCTGGCACGTGCGGTTAGCCGCCGGAAACATGTGCCCCACCCGGAACACCAGCACCGGACCGGCCTGCACCGGTCTCCGTTGCGTAAAGGTTTAATGTAAACGCTTGCATTCCTCACCATCGTGTCGCTAGTGTGATTGCCACCACACCAACTGCACCACCGGTACGAACCGGTACTCAGCGAGGAGCACCTGCATGAAAACCCGTAAATACCTACTTCCCGTAGCCGCGGCCGGTGTTTTGGCCCTCTCCCTCTCGGCCTGTGCAGGCGGTGGAGGCGGCGGTGGTAACTCCGCGGGCGGCGGCGACGCGGCAGCAAACCTGGACGGCCGGGGCCCCATCACCTACGTACAGGGCAAGGACAACAGCAACGTTGTGCGGCCGCTGATCGAAAAGTGGAACGCGGCGCACCCGAACGAGAAGGTCACGTTCAAGGAACAGACCGACCAGGCCGACCAGCAGCACGATGACCTGGTCCAGAACTTCCAGGCCAAGAACGCCAACTACGACGTTGTCAGCGTGGACGTCGTCTGGACCGCCGAGTTTGCGGCCAAGGGCTGGCTCCAGCCGCTCAAGGACAAGATGGCCCTCGACACCGCCGGCATGCTCAAGCCGACGCTCGAGGCCGCCTCCTACAAGGGCACCCTCTACGCCGCACCCGAGTCTTCCGACGGCGGCATCCTCTACTACCGCAAGGACCTCGTCCCCACCGCGCCCAAGACGTGGGACGAAATGATGGGCATGTGCTCAATCGCCAAGGCCAAGAACATCGGATGCTACTCCGGCCAGTTCTCGAAGTATGAGGGCCTCACCGTGAACGCCTCCGAGGCGATCAACTCCTTCGGCGGGTCCGTGCTCGACAAGGACGGCAAGCCGAGCCTGAACACCGAGGAAGCCAAGACCGGCCTGGGTAACCTCGCCAAGGCCTACGCGGACGGCAACATCCCCAAGGAAGCCATCACCTACAAGGAAGAGGAATCGCGCCAGGCGTTCCAGGACGGCAAGCTGCTGTTCCTGCGCAACTGGCCGTACGTCTACAACCTGGCCACCACCGAAGGCTCGTCCAAGGTCAAGGACGTCCTCGGCATGACCGCCCTCCCGGGCAAGGACGGCCCCGGCGCCTCCTCCCTGGGCGGCCACAGCGCCGGCATGAGCGTCTACTCCAAGAACAAGGCCACCGCGCTGGACTTCCTGAAGTTCCTCACCACCGAAGAAACGCAGAAGTTCTTCGCCACGCAGGGCTCCCTCGCCCCGGTGCTCAGCAAGCTCTACGACGACAAGGAACTGGTCGCCAAGCTGCCGTACCTGCCCGTGCTGAAGACCTCCATTGAGAACGCCGTCCCGCGTCCGGTGACCCCGTTCTACCCGGCCGTTACCAAGGCCATCCAGGACAACGCATACTCGGCCATCAAGGGTGAGAAGGCAGTGGACGCAGCGCTGTCCGATATGCAGAAGTCCATCGAAACCCAGACAAAGTAGTCACTCATGGCAACCGAATTGGGCCCGACGCCGGTAAAGAAGCCGGCGTCGGGCGGGGTCGAACCCCACCACGCACCGAAGGGGGTGGGGGAGGACAACGCCATCGCGAGCCAGGGTAAGTGGGCTTCGTGGCTGCTCGCCCCCACCATCATCGCGCTGGCCGTCGTCATTGTTTACCCGATCGTCAGCGCCATCATCATGTCCTTCCAGGCCGACGCCGGGCTGGACCCGGCCACCGGCCTCTTCGCCGAAGGCGGCCCGGCCGGTTTCAAGAACTACGTCAACTGGCTCGGCCAGCAGTGTACGTCGCCCAACGGCGGCAGCGTGGCCTGCCCGCCGGGCACCCTCGGCTCCCAGTTCTGGTCCGCGACCGCCACCACCTTCTTCTTCACCATCGTCACGGTCACCCTGGAAACCGTGCTCGGTTTCTGGATGGCCATCATCATGGCGCGCACCTTCAAGGGCCGCAGCATGGTCCGCGCGGCCGTGCTGGTGCCGTGGGCCATCCCCACCGCCGTGACGGCCAAGCTGTGGCTGTTCATCTTCGCCTTCGAGGGCATCGCCAACAAGCTCTTCAACACCTCCATTCTGTGGACCGGCAGTGAGTGGCCGGCCAAGTGGGCGGTCATCATTGCCGACGTCTGGAAGACCACGCCGTTTATGGCGCTGCTCATCCTGGCCGGCCTGCAGATGATTCCCGCTGAGGTGTACGAGGCAGCCAAGGTTGACGGCGCATCGGCCTGGCAGCGGTTCCGGATGATCACCCTGCCGCTGGTGAAGCCGGCGCTGATGGTGGCCATCCTTTTCCGCACCCTGGATGCGCTGCGTATGTTCGACCTCCCGTACATCCTCACCGGCGGGGCCAACAACACCACCACGCTCTCGATCCTGGTGATTAACCAGATCAGGCAAGGCTTCAACGTGGCGGCGGCGCTATCGACCATCACGTTCATCATCATTTTCCTTGTCGCCTTCATCTTCGTGCGCTTCCTTGGCGCGAATGTTGTGGAGCAGCAGACCGGCGCTAGTAAGGGGAAGAAATGACCACCGCCGCGACCGAGCTGCGCGCGCAGCAGGACCGGGGGCGCAAGACGGCCCAGAACCGGGAGAAATGGGCCCAGGGCCGCACCTACATCAGTGCGGTTGTCATCCTGATCTGGTGCCTGGCGCCGGCCTACTGGATGGTGGTGACGGCGTTCCGCGACGTGGGGTTCACCTACGACACCTCGGTATTGCCGTCGCACGTGACCCTGGACAACTTCAAGACCGCGTTCGACACGTCGTTCGGCAACCACTTCGGCCAGGCGCTGCTCAACAGCGTGTTCATCGGCGTCGTCGTCACCGTGGTGTCGCTGCTCATCGGCGTCTTCGCGGCCTACGCGCTGGCACGGCTGAACTTCCGGTTCAAGTACCTGGTGCTCGGCTTCATCCTGGGCGCATCCATGTTCCCCGGCGTCGCCCTCATCACCCCGCTGTTCCAGCTGTTCACCAACATCGGCTGGATGGGCACCTACCAGGCCCTGATCATCCCGAATATCTCGTTCGTGCTGCCGCTGACCGTCTACACCATGACCTCCTTCTTCCGCGAAATGCCGTGGGAGCTCGAGGAATCGGCCCGGGTGGACGGCTGCACGCAGGGGCAGGCATTCCGCAAGGTGATCATGCCGCTCGCGGCGCCGGCCATCTTCACCACGGCCATCCTGGCGTTCATTTCCTCGTGGAATGAATTCCTGATCGCCAGCCAGCTCTCGTCCGACGCGACCCAGCCGGTCACCGTCGCGATCGCGAGCTTCGCCGGCGCGCAGCCCAACCAGATCCCGTACACCGCGATCATGGCGGCCGGCACCATCGTGACCATCCCGCTCGTGATCCTGGTGCTGGTCTTCCAGCGCAAGATCGTCGCGGGCCTGACCGCCGGCGCCGTCAAGTGATGGCTGTGGCGGCAGCTTGATGGCACACGGACAGGGCCAGGGCGAAATCCACCCGACGCACCGCAGGGTGCGTTCGGGCGAGGACTTCGACATCATTATCGGGTTCCTGGGCTTCTGGGCCGTGGTCCTGCTGGCGGTCACCGTCTGGATGGAGGTGACCGCCCAGCCGGCCCTCGGCTGGGCGCTGGGACTGCTCGCAACCCTGCTGGCCCTCTATGGGATGGTCCGGCTGCGGCGGCGTTTGCCCGGCCGCACCGGATCCCGGCGGCGGTGAGGGCGGCGGCACTCGACTAGGAACGATGGGCGCCGTGGGGGCGGCACGCCGGCAGCGCACCTGCTGCCGGTCGACAAGGGGACACGGTGGCACGGACAACTGACAGGGCGCAACGCGGCGGACACTCCGGCGTCAGTATCGAGGACGTCGCAGCCGCGGCCGGCGTTTCCACCGCCACCGTCTCCCGCGCCGTCCGTGGACTGCCCCGGGTCTCACCCGCCACCCGGGAGAAAATCCTGGCCGTGGCCGAGGCCCTGGGCTATGTGGCCTCCTCCTCGGCATCCGGGCTGGCCACCGGCCGGACCCGGACCATCGGCGTGCTGGCCCCGTTCGTCAGCCGCTGGTTCTTCTCCAAGGCTATTGAGGGCGCCGACCGGGAACTGCACGGCCGCCAGTACAACCTCTCGCTCTTCAACCTCGGCGGCCACGGCAGCCACCGCGAACGCCTGTTCAGCAAGACCATGGTCTACAAGCAGATCGACGCCCTCCTGGTCCTCTGTATGGCTCTCAGCAGCGAGGAACTCGAGCACCTGCAGAAGATCGACATCCCGCTGGTTGTGGTGGGCGGCCACGTCGAGGGCTGCGCCTACATCGGGATCGACGATTACGAGGCCGCCGCCACGGCGGTCCGGCACCTCATCGGCCTGGGTCACACCGAGATCGCGCTGCTGCACGGCGACGACGAAACAGACCTGAACTTCGACGTTCCACGGGTGCGCATCAAAGCCTTCCAGGACGTGATGGCCGAGGCAGCCCTGGACGTCCGGCCGGAGTGGGACGAGTGGGGGGACTTCACCGTCCGCAGCGGCCAGGACGCCTTCCAGCGGCTGTGGGACCAGCCCGGGCCCAAGCCGACGGCGATCTTCTGCGCCTCGGACGAGATGGCCATGGGCGTGCTCTTCGAAGCCCGCCGCGCCGGGGTGCGTGTGCCGGAGGATCTCTCCGTGGTGGGCATCGACGACCACGAATTCTCCGCCGCCATCGGCCTCACCACGGTCGGCCAGCGCCCGGATGAACAAGCCGAGCTCGGCACCAAGATGCTGCTTGATGAGCTCGACGGGATCGCCGGGTCGGTGCACTCCACCGTGGCGCCGCACCGGCTGATTGTCCGGGATACGACGGCGGCCCCGCCGCTGCCCTCACGCCATGCTCAGGAGGCGCGGGCCAACTGACGGATCGGAATCCAGCGGGAGGCCAGCCGGCGGTAGGCGGCCGCAGCTCCGGTCATGTCACCCTCGGCCAGGCACTCGATCCCCAGCCTGACATCCAGCGGCGAATCGTCCGGGTAGACCTTGTCCGCCACGGCGCCGTAGTCGAGTTCGACCACCGACCCGGGGTGGAAGAGTTCCAGCCACTCCGTGAGCTGGGTCAGGTCCTCCAGCATGTCCAGGTCCGGCGCCGCGAGGGCCAGGTGCGCGACGGCGTGCCGGACCCGCTGCAGGGCGGCGCCGAGGGTGGCCCGGATGCGCACCGTGAGAATCCGGCCGCCCGCCTCCACCACATCCGTGGGGTCCGATTCCTGGAAGAGGCAGAACCAGCTGAACGGGATCCCCCAGGTGGAGGCACGGGTGTGGACCCGCCCGGTCCCTTCCCGGGCCTTGACCTGGTCAATGCGCTCCTGGTGGCGGTCGCGCTGCTCTTCGGGGATCAGCAGCTGGGCCAGCGGGCCGTGGATGCCTTCCATCAGGGCGTTGGCGGCCAGTCCGGCCCGGAGCACCAGCTGGCTGGGGCAATACAGCAGCGCGGCGGGCACCACGCCGTCGTCGTCCTTATGGGAGCCGCCGTCGTCGTTACAGGAGCCGGGGTTCCCGGTGGCGCCGGAACCGGTGGCGCCGCTGACAGCGAGGATCCGCACCAGGTCGGTCTGCCCGGTGGGGAAAGGGTCGCCGCCCGGGCGGGTGATGCGGCCCAGGGAGGCCAGCAGCTCCGCGTTTTCGACCGCCGCGCGTGATTCCGACCGGGCGCCGGCGTCCCGCAGGGCACGCTGCTGCTCGGCGGGGAAGGCCTCGAGTGGTTCGTAGACCCGGAGCGTGGAGGAAAACGGCAGCCCGGCCTGGCCCCGGTAGAGGTTGCCCGTCATTGCGGGCCTGCGCTTGCCGGGCGGGCGGTCATCAGCCGGCCAGCTCTACAATCACCGGGGCGTGGTCCGAGGCGCCCTTGCCCTTGCGCTCCTCGCGGTCAATCGAGGCGCCGGTCACCCGGTCGGCGAGGGCGGGGGAGGCCAGGACGAAGTCGATCCGCATGCCTTCCTTCTTCGGGAAGCGCAGCTGGGTGTAGTCCCAGTAGGTGTAGACCCCGGGGCCCGGAGTGTGGGGGCGGACGACGTCGGTGAAGCCGGCGGCCTCGAAGGCGTGGAAGGCGGCGCGTTCGGGTTCGCTCACATGGGTCAGGCCCGCGGAGCGGAAGTAGTCGATGTCCCAGACGTCCTCGTCGCGCGGGGCGATGTTCCAGTCACCCATGAGGGCGATCTGGGCCGCCGGGTCGGACCGGACCCAGCCCTCGGCGTGTTCCCGGAGCATGTCCAGCCAGCTCAGCTTGTAGGGCATGTGTTCATCATCGAGCGCCCGGCCGTTCGGGACGTAGAGGCTCCAGACCCGGATGCCGCCGCAGGTGGCCCCGATGGCACGGGCCTCCTGGACCTCGTCCTTGCCGCCCTTGCCGAAGGAGGGCTGGTCCATAAAGGTGCGCTCAACATCCTCGAGTCCCACCCGGGACGCGATGGCCACCCCGTTCCACTGGCTCAGGCCGAAGTGGGCCACCTCGTAGCCCATGCTCTCGAAGAGTTCCCAGGGAAAGTTCTCGTCCTTGCACTTGGTTTCCTGGATGGCCAGGACGTCACAGTCGGTGCGCTGCAGCCATGCCTCCACGCGGTCGGCACGGGCACGGAGCGAGTTCACATTCCAGGTAGCAATCTTCACAGGTCCTAACTTACCGAACTTGGCCGCGGGGCGGCGCTGCCGGGACCGGCGGGGGCGGCTGTCCGCGGCGGCGGAGCACTCTGGAAATTAGTAGGAAGTCCGAGTATATTCGGGTGCAGAGATGATCTAGGTCACATGCAAAGGAGCATTCCATCATGGTTCGTGAGCTTTCCCATTACGTCGGCGGACAGCACATCGAGGGCACCTCGGGGCGCTTCAGCGACGTCTACGATCCCTGCACCGGCGAGGTCCAGGCCCGGCTGCCGCTGGCCAGCGCCGAAGAGGTCCGCAACGTGGTCTCGAACGCGGAGAAGGGCCAGCTGGAGTGGGCCGCGATGAACCCGCAGCGCCGCGGCCGGATCCTGCTCAAGTTCGTGGACCTGGTCAACCAGAACATGGACGAACTGGCCACCCTGCTCTCCTCCGAGCACGGCAAGACCTTCCTGGACGCCAAGGGTGACATCCAGCGCGGCATCGAGGTGGTGGAATTCGCCGCCGGCGCACCGCACCTGCTCAAGGGAGAGTTCTCCGACAGCGCCGGCACCGGCATCGACGTCCACTCCATGCGCCAGCCGCTCGGCGTCGTCGCTGGCATCACACCGTTCAACTTTCCGGCCATGATCCCGCTCTGGAAGGCCGGGCCGGCCCTGGCCGCCGGCAACTCATTTGTCCTCAAGCCCTCCGAACGGGACCCGTCGGTGCCGCTGCGGCTGGCCGAGCTGTTCACCGAGGCCGGGCTGCCGGACGGTGTGTTCAACGTGGTCAACGGCGACAAGGAAGCCGTGGATGCGCTGCTGGAAGACCCCCGCGTGCAGGCCATCGGCTTCGTCGGGTCCACCCCGATCGCGCAGTACATCTACGCCACGGCCGCCGCGAACGGCAAGCGCGCCCAGTGCTTTGGCGGCGCCAAGAACCACATGGTCATCATGCCGGACGCCGATCTGGACATGGCCGCGGACGCCCTGATCGGCGCCGGCTTCGGATCCGCCGGGGAACGCTGCATGGCCATCTCCGTCGCCGTCCCCGTCGGCAAAAAGACCGGCGACGCGCTCGTGGCCAAGCTGCAGGAACGCATCGCGGACCTGAAGGTCGGCCACAGCCTGGCCAAGGACTCGGACTTCGGCCCGGTGGTCGCCGCGTCCGCCAAGGAACGGATCGAGGGCTACATCGCCGCCGGCGTCGAGGAGGGCGCCACCCTGCTCGAAGACGGCCGCGGCCTGAAGGTCGACGGCTACGACGGCGGCTTCTGGGTGGGGCCGACGCTCTTCGACAACGTCACCAAGGACATGACGATCTACCAGGAGGAAATCTTCGGCCCGGTCCTCAGCGTGCTCCGCGCCGAGGACTACGACGAGGCGCTCCGGCTCTGCAGCGAGCACGAGTTCGGCAACGGCGTCGCCATCTTCACCCGCGACGGCGACGCCGCCCGCGACTTCGCCAGCCGCGTCCAGGTGGGCATGGTGGGCATCAACGTCCCCATCCCGGTGCCCATCGCATACTACACCTTCGGCGGCTGGAAGGCCTCGGGCTTCGGTGACCTCAACCAGCACGGCGCCGACGCGTTCCGCTTCTACACGAAGACCAAGACCGTCACCACCCGCTGGCCCTCCGGGATCCGCCAGGGCGCCAGCTTCGTGATGCCGGAAGGCAGCTGATGACGGAGCAGGCGGCCGACGGCGCAGAAGTCCTGTTCGAGCGCCGCGGCCGGCTCGGCGTCGTCACCCTGAACCGGCCCAAAGCGGTCAACGCGCTGACCGCCGGGATGGCTGCGGCAATGCTGGACCAGCTCACCCTCTGGGCGGACGACGACGCCGTCGCCGCCGTCCTGGTCCGCGGGGCCGGTGAGCGCGGCCTGTGCGCCGGCGGGGATATCGTGGCCATCTACCGGGACATGGTGGACGGCGACGGGGATGCCACCGCGGACTTCTGGGCGGTCGAATACCGGCTGAACCTGCTGATTTCCGAATACCCCAAACCCTACGTGGCCTTTATGGACGGGCTGGTCCTCGGCGGCGGGGTGGGGATCTCCGCGCACGGCTCGGTCCGGATCGTCACCGAACGCACCCGGATGGGCATGCCGGAAACCACCATTGGTTTTGTGCCCGACGTCGGCGGGACCCTGCTGCTCTCCCGCTCGCCCGGCGAAACCGGCACGCACGCGGCCCTGACCGGCGCCCACCTTAGCGGCTCCGAGGCCCTGTTCCTGGGACTCGCGGACACCTTTGTCCCCGCCGCGCAACTCGCGGATCTGGCCGAAGCGCTCGAAACCGAACCGGTGGACGCCGCCGTCGCCCGGTTCGCCGAGGACGCCCCGCCGTCGGTCCTGGCCGCGCAGCAGGAGTGGATCGACGCCTGCTATTCGGCCGACGACGCCGGGGAAATCCTCCGCCGGCTGCGCACCGTCGGCGGGGAGGCCGCGGACGTGGCCGACACAATCGAGGCAAAGTCCCCGACGGCGGTCAAAGTGGCCCTCGCATCGCTGCGGCGCGCGCGGGGCCTGAGCCTGGCGGACGCCCTGGCACAGGAGTACCGCGTGGGCCTGCGCTTCCTGGCCGGCGCCGACTTCCGCGAAGGCATCCGCGCGCAGGTGGTGGATAAGGACCGCACCCCGCGCTGGACGCCGGCCAGCCTCGCCGAGGTACGCCAGGACGACGTCGAGGCCTACTTCGCCCCGCTCGGTGACCGTGAACTGCAGCTCGCTCCGAAGGAGAAAAACAATGTCTGAGACCGCAGCGCCGGAGACCCCCGCGCCCGTGGCAGGAACCGTCGCCTTCCTTGGTCTGGGCCACATGGGCGGGCCGATGGCCGTCAACCTGGTCAAGGCCGGCTACACCGTTACCGGCTTTGACGTGGTGCCCGCAGCGCTGGAAGCCGCGCGTGCCCACGGGATCACCACCGCGGACACCGCCGCGGAGGCCGTGGCTGGCGCCGCCGTCGTGCTGACCATGCTGCCCAGCGGCAAACACCTGCTCGACGCCTACCGCGGCACCCCCGGCGAGCCGGGACATCCAAGCCAGCCCGGGCTGCTGGCCGCGGCGGAACCCGGAACCATGTTCCTGGACTGCTCCACCATCAACGTGGACGAGGCCCGCGAGGCCTCCGCCCTGGCCGTCGAGGCCGGCCACCGGGCCGTCGACGCTCCGGTGTCGGGCGGCGTGGTGGGCGCCGAAGCGGGGACCCTGACGTTTATGGTCGGCGCGCTTGAGGAGGACTTCGCCGCGGTAAAGCCGATGCTCGAAGTCATGGGTAAACGCGTGGTCCACTGCGGCAGCCACGGCGCCGGCCAGGCCGCTAAGATCTGCAACAACATGATCCTGGGCGTCTCGATGATCGCGGTCAGCGAGGCCTTTGTCCTCGGCGAGAAGCTTGGCCTGACGCACCAGGCCCTTTTCGACGTCGCCTCCGCGGCCTCGGGCCAGTGCTGGGCGCTGACCACCAACTGCCCCGTCCCCGGACCGGTGCCGACCAGCCCGGCGAACCGCGACTACCAGCCGGGCTTCGCCGGGGCGCTGATGGCCAAAGACCTGAAGCTGGCGCTCAACGCGCTCGAAAGCACCGGCGTCGCCGCCCGGCTGGGACCCCTGGCCTCGGAAATTTACGATACGTTTGCCGCGGAAGGCGGTGCCGGGCGGGACTTCTCCGGCATCATCACCGACATCCGGGACAAAACCGACCAGCAGTCGAGGGGACAGGCATGACCGAGTACACAAACATCCTGGTGGAGCGCCGCGGCCGCGTGGGCGTCGTGACGCTCAACCGGCCCCAGGCGCTGAACGCCCTGAACAAGGACACCATGGACGAGCTCGTGGCCGCAGTGTCCGCGATGGACACCGATCCCGGCATCGGGGCCGTAGTGCTGACCGGTTCGGCCAAGGCTTTCGCCGCCGGCGCCGACATCAAGGAGATGCAGTCCAAGGGCTACATGGAGATGTACGCGGCGGACTGGTTCCGTGGCTGGGAGGACTTCACCCGGCTGCGCATCCCCGTGGTCGCTGCCGTCTCCGGGTTCGCCCTGGGCGGCGGCTGCGAACTGGCCATGATGTGCGACTTCATCATTGCCGGGGACAACGCCAAGTTCGGCCAGCCCGAAATCAACCTGGGGGTCCTCCCCGGGATGGGCGGGTCGCAGCGGCTCACCCGCGCCGTCGGCAAGGCCAAGGCGATGGACATGATCCTCACGGGCCGTTTTATGGACGCCGAGGAGGCCGAGCGCGCCGGCCTGGTGTCCCGCGTGGTGCCGGCCGCGGACGTCGTAGAGGAAGGCGTAAAGGCCGCCGAGGTCATCGCGTCCAAGTCCAAACCCGTTGCGATGGTGGCCAAGGAAGCGGTCAACGCAGCCTTCGAAACCGGACTGGCGCAGGGTGTGCTGTTCGAACGCCGTGTGTTCCACTCGCTGTTCGCCACCGAGGACCAGAAGGAAGGCATGGCCGCGTTCAGCGAGAAGCGGCAGCCCGAATTCAACCACCGGTAGGTTGCCGTGAACACCGGGTTTCTTGGCGTCGGGGCCTCAGCGGACGAGACCCATGCCCTGCTCCCCGGGGACGCGCTGGTGCCCGACGCCGATGTGGTGATGGACCGGGGGTTCGACCTGCCGGCGCCGCCCGGGACCGTCTGGCCGTGGATGGTGCAGCTGGGTAAGCAGCGGTCCGGGTGGTACCTGCCCCGGTGGGTCGAAGCCGTCCTCCCGGCTGGCCGCCGGGCGCTCCGCACCATTGACCCGGTGCTGCAGGGGCTCCGGCCCGGCGACGTCATTCCCGACTGGGGCGGCCCCGGCGCCACGTTTGAAATCGTCACGGTGGATCCGCCGCGTGCCCTGGTCCACCGGTCGCAGCGCGGGGCGCTGCGGATCAGCTGGGCAATTGTGCTGCGGCCGGTGCCGCTCCAGAATGGGGCGGAGGGCGCGGTTGGGGCGGCTAAGAGCGCTGGCGCGGTGGCCGGGACGCGGGTTCACCTGAGGCTCCGGCTCGCCGGGGTCAAGCGCCGCCGACTGGTGGAAGTCGGCGGCGGCCTGTTCGATCTCCTGACCATCGCCGGGCTCGCGGCCGGCCTGCGGGAGCGGCTGGGCACGGGCCGGTAGCCGCCCGGGTTGGCCAGCCCGCGGGCGGGTGGCGGCGTTATGCCCGGCGGCGGGCGCGGAGAACCGAGTCCTGGACCGTCACCGGGGCGCCGTCGGCATCGCTGGTGGCGCGCGGCCGTGCCGTGCAGGTGAGGATTTCCCACTCCACCGGGTCGAGGTCCGCCGCGATCTGTTCGGCGGTGAAGAGCAACCCGGGGGTGGAGGGCCGGCGCACTGACGTTTCCAGGTCCGCGGGGTGGTGGCCCACGATCAGCAGTGTCCCGCCCGGAGCGACGGACGCGGCCAGCCGGCTGTACACGCCCTCCCGCTGGGGTGCCGGCAAATGCAGATACTGCGCCGAGACGAGGTCGAAAGTACCGGCCGGCGGCGGCGACGCCGTCAGGTCCTCGTGCAGCCAGGTGATCCGGGCGGCGGTCTCCGGTTCGTCGTCGAGCGCGGCGGATGCCCGGGCCAGGGCCACTGACGAGATATCGACCGCCGTCACCCGCCAGCCGCGGCGGGCCAGCCACGCGGCGTCGGCGCCTTCTCCGGCCCCGACGTCGAGCGCGGAACCCGGCCGGAGATCCGAGGCCTCGGCCACCAGCTGGGCGTTCGGTTGCCCGCTCCACACTGACCCGTGACGGCCGTGCTCGCGGTACCGTTCGTCCCAGAACGATTCGTCGAATTCCATGTGCAGCTCTCCTCCGGGCGCCGTCCCACACTGCCGGGCGCCTGCCGCTCCGGCCGCCAACCCAGTCTAGGCGGGCACCCGCGCCGCCGCGACGCGCACTTGCCCCGGCGACCAGCAAACCCCTTCGCGACGCGGAAAAGACCCCACGCGGCGGTAATACCCGTAGCGCCGGGTTATTTGAGCGTCGCTGGGTCGGATGCGTATCGCCGACGCGCAATTGCCCCGGCGACGGCCCCCGGCGACCAGCCCGCCAGTCCGGGTACCTACGTGGCGGAAATTCCGAACAGGCCGATGATCAGGGCCATCACCATCAGGGTCACGAATTCGTGGGCGCAGTTGAGCACCGTCAGGCCCACGGGGCGCCCCTCGAAGGCGTCGTGCGTGATGAAGCGGGCCGCCGTGAACCCGGCCCAGAGGATCAGGGCGGTCACCAGGGTGTTGGCCAGGAAATTGCCGCCGTAGAAGTTCTGCGAAATGGCCGCCGATCCGGCCAGCACCCAGGCGCTGACCAGGCTCACCAGCAGCGTGATGAGGATGGGCTTGACGGCGTCCCGGGCCTCTCCGCTGGGCGTGACCTTGGCGACGCGCATCCAGTAGTTGCCAAACACCTTGGGCGTGTACCAGACGGACCCGACCACCATGCTGGACAAGGTTGCCAGCAGTACCGCCCAGATGTTGATCTCGGGAATCATTGCGTTCTCCTCAGCTCCGGGTCCATCCGGCCGACGGGCCCCGCAAGGGAAGTGTATGGCCTAGCCGCTGAAGTCCCCGGCATTGCTCCGAAAGCGGCCCAGGATGCGGATCAGCTGCTCCACGTCCGGGTCCGCGAACCCCGACTGGCCGAAGACCTCCGCGTTGAGCACCGCCGTCGCCCGTTTGGCGAGGGTGCGGCCCTCCGAAGTAAGTTCGATCAGGGTGGTCCGGCCGTCGGTGGGGTGCGGGGACCGCAGGACCAGGCCGGCGTCCTGCAGGCGGTCGACGGCGTTGGTCACCGAGGTGGGATGGACCTGGAGCAGGGCACTTGCCTTGTTCATGGGCAGCGCGCCGCTGCGGGCGAAGCTGAGCAGGGCCAGCAGTTCGTAGCGCGCGAACGTCAGCCCGAACGGCTTCAGCGCGGCCTCGATCCGGGCCAGCAGGATCTGCTGGGTCCGCATGATCGCCGTGATCGCCGCCATCGGGGCGGCGACGTCGGCCCACCCGTGCCGTTCCCAGTTCCGTTGGGCGTCGGCGATCGGATCCCGCGGCAGCGGCGTGCCCACGCCTAGCCCTGTCCCTTCAGCGCGGGGAAATCCGCCTCCGAGTATTCGACGCCGAGGCCGGTGGACAGGCCGCCGGGCCCGTGGCGCAGTTCCTCGCTGTGCCGCAGTTCCACGCGCCGGATTTTGCCGGAAATCGTCTTGGGCAGTTCCGCGAACTCCAGCCGGCGGATCCGTTTGAACGGCGCCAGGCGCTCGCGGCAGTAGCGCAGGATGTCCTCGGCGAGCTCCGGTCCGGGCTCGTGGCCGGCGGCGAGGACCACGAAGGCCTTGGGGACGGAGAGTTTCAGCGGGTCGGGGGAGGGGACGACGGCGGCTTCCGCCACCGCCGGGTGCTCGATCAGCACACTCTCCAGTTCAAAGGGGGAGAGCCGATAGTCGGAGGACTTGAAGACGTCGTCGCCCCGGCCCACGTAGGTGATGATCCCGCGTTCGTCCCGGCTCGCCATGTCACCCGTGTGGTAGTAACCGTCCCGGAAGGCCTCCGCGGTCTTCTCCGGGTCGCCGTAGTAGGCCTTCATCAGCCCCACGGGGCGCGGGTCCAGGCGCAGGCAGAGCTCGCCGTCGTCGGCCTCCGCGCCGGTGGCCGGGTCCACCAGCACAACGTCATAGCCGGGCAGCGGCTTCCCCATGGCGCCGATCTTGATGGGCTGGCCCGGGGTATTGGCAATCTGGACTGTGGACTCGGTCTGGCCGAAACCGTCCCGGATGGTCTGGCCCCAGGCACGGTTGACCTGGTCGATCACCTCGGCGTTGAGCGGCTCGCCGGCGGAGACCACCTTGGTGGGCGGGTTCTTCAGCAGGGTGAGGTCGGCCTGGATCAGCATCCGCCAGACAGTGGGCGGGGCGCAGAAACTGGTGACCCCTTCGCGGTCCATCTGCTCCATCAGGGCCTTCGCGTCGAAGCGGCCGTAGTTGTAGATGAAAACGCAGGCCTCGGCGATCCAGGGCGTAAAGACGTTCGACCAGGCGTGCTTCGCCCAGCCGGGGGAGGCTACGTTCAGGTGCACGTCACCCGGTTCCATCCCGATCCAGAACATGGTGGAGAGGTGGCCCACCGGGTAGGACGTGTGCGTGTGCTCCACGAGTTTGGCCTTGGATGTGGTGCCCGAGGTGAAGTAGAGCAGCAGGGTTTCGTCGGCCAGTGTCGGCGCGTCCGGGACGAAGTCCGTCGCCGCGCCGCCGGCCCCGCTGTACTGCAGGGCCTGCGCCGTCCCGCCGGCGTCGTTCCCGCCGATCTCGATCAGCGTGTAGTCGCCGGGGACGCCGGCGAACTTGTCGATGTTGGTGCTTCCGACGGCGGCCCAATTGGCTCCGCCGCGTTCCACCCGGTCCTTCAGGTCGTCCGGGCCCATCAACGTGGTGGTCGGGATCATCACGATSCCSAGYTTGATGCCGGCCAGCATSAGCTCCCAGAGYTCCACCTGGTTGCCGAGCATRATGATCATCCGGTCCCCGCGGCGCACGCCCTGGCTGCGGAGCCAGTTGGCCACCTGGGCGGAGCGGGCGGCGAGGTCCGCGAAGCTCCGCCGGGTGGCCGTGCCGTCCTGCTCCACGATCACGAGGGCCGGACGGTCGGCTTTGGCCGGGTCGGCGGCGATCGTGTCGAACCAGTCGAGTGCGAAGTTGAACTCCCGGAAGCGCGGCCACTGGAACTCCTCGCGGGCGGCGGTGTAGTCCCCGCGCAGGGCCAGCAGCCGGTCCCTCGCAGCGCGGAATTCCTCGGTGACGGTCATGGGTGCACCTTTCGCAGCCGGTCTCAGCCGGGCGGTCCGGTGACGGCCGCCGCTGGCCTTGTGATTCACATCCCTAGTGATCAATGTCACTGTGCAATATACTAGGACATCCAAGGGTTTGGAAGAGTCGATGTTGCTGCCAATGCGCCGCACATTACGAAGGGATACGTGCCCGTGCAGTCACAAGGAAGTGTCAGCGGACAGACCGCCGTCCCGGCGGCCCCCGGCCGCAGCAGCGCCGGGGAGCGTACAGGGGAGCGTTCCGCCGAACGTCCGGCCACGGCGACGGCGCAGGCGCCGGCACCGGCCGCACCGCCCGCCGCACCGCCCGCAGCACCCCCGTTCCCGGACGCGGACCTGATGTACATCGTGGACCTGTTGCCGGCCGACGAGCGGGCACGGTACCAGGAGATCCGCGAGTTCCTGCAGAGCAGGATCCGGGCGGCTTCCATCGACTACTGGAACCGTGAAGAGTTCCCCTTCGGGCTGCTGGCGGAGCTGGGCAAGTACGGCCTCGGCGGCCTGCAGACGGACGGGACGTCCAAGCTCTTCAAGGGCCTGATGTACGTGGAGGTGGCCCGGGCGGACGTCTCCCTGTCCGCCCTCGTGGGGATCCACAACGAACTGATCGTTGGAATGATCGACGAACTCGGCTCGGCGGAGCAGAAGGCCCGCTGGCTCCCCGGACTGACCGCCTTCAGCCAGCTGGGCGCGTTTGCCCTCACGGAACCCGATCACGGCTCGGACATCGCCGGCGGCCTGTCCACGACTGCGCGGCTGGAGGGCGGCGAATGGGTGATCAGTGGCGCCAAGCGCTGGATCGGCGCCGGAACCATCGCCGACTTCGCCCTGGTCTGGGCCCGTGACGTCGCCGACCAGCAGATCAAGGGTTTCATCGTCGAGACGGACCGCCCCGGGTACACCGCCACCAAGATCGCGAACAAGATCGGGCTGCGGATCATGCAGAACGCGGACATCGTGCTGGACGAGGTCCGGATCCCGGAGTCGAACCTGCTGCCCGGCGCCACTGATTTTTCCCGCGCCAACGAACTGCTCCGCGACTCGCGCGCCTGGGTGGGATGGCAGGGCGCCGGTATCCAGCTGGCCGCGTTCGACGTCGCCCGGGCCTACGCGCTGGAGCGTAAGCAGTTCGGCAAGGAACTGGCCCGCTTCCAGCTGGTCCAGCAGCAGCTGGCCGAGATCCTGGGCAACGCGAGCGTCTCGTTGGCCCTGATGGCCCAGCTGGCCCGGATCCAGCAGGAGGGCAAGCTGGAAATGGTGCAGGCGGCCATGGCGAAGTCCACCACCACCCGGCTGGCCCGGGCCTCCGTCGCGATGGGGCGCTCGCTGATGGGCGGGAACGGGATCAGCAGCGACTTCGAGATGGGCAAACTCTTCGGTGACGCCGAGATCCTGTACACGTACGAGGGCAGCTACGAGATCAATTCGCTGATCGTGGCCCGCGCCGTGACCGGGAAGTCGGCCTTCGTCTAGGAGGCCTGGCCGGTCGCACCGTAGCGCTCGCTGCGGTTCCGTCCGGCGTGCTTGGCCGCGTACAGCGCCCGGTCCGCGCAGGCCAGCAGGCTGTGGCTGCCGGCGTCGCGGAGTTCGCACACCCCGGCCGAGACCGTGATGGATCCGACCTCCCCGAACGGTTCCGTTTCGATGGCGGCACGGGCCCGTTCGGCCGCGATGAGGGCCTCCGCGCCGTCCGTCCCGGGCATCAGCCAAACGAACTCCTCCCCGCCGAAGCGGGCCACGATCTCGTCCTGGCGGGCGACGCCGCGCAGCCGGTCCGCGACGGCGGCGAGGACGACGTCGCCCATCAGGTGGCCGTGGGTGTCGTTGACTGTTTTGAAGTGGTCGATGTCGATGACGACGGCGCTGAGGCTGGTTCCGCGCGACGCCGCCAGTTCGATTTCGTGCGAGAGGTGCTGTTCCAGCGCGCGCCGGTTGGGCAGGCCGCTGAGTTCGTCCGTGGTGGCCTGCAGCTCCAGGCTGGCGCGGGCCTCGGTGTTGCCGATCGCGATCTCCACCAGCTCGGCGAACTGCGCGAGCCGTTCGAGCATGGCCTCGGTGACGCCGGCGCTGGACTTCGAGGTCAGGCTCAACACACCCCAGAGGCTGCCGTGGACCCGGATGGGCGCCCCGGCCCCGGACTGGAAACCGCCCGCCCGCATCTGCTCCGCGGCCGGTCCGCCTTCCGGGCTGTAGACCACCAGGGCGGGTTTGCCGGTCACGGCCACCCGGACAGTGGCCGAGATGTCGGTCGGCGAAAAGACATGGGTGCGGCTCAGCGTTGGCGGCAGCGCCGGCGCCATCGCCACGATTTCGGCCGCCAGCGGACCGGTGAAGCGGACGACGGCGGCCGAATCCACGCTGAAGAGGTCCCGGACAATAAAGGCGACCCGCTCCGAGATGGCCGCGGGGGCGGCGTTGCGGGCGACGGCGGTGGCGATCTCGTGCAGGCCGGACCACATGTGTTCCTGCCGGAGCCGGTCCGTGATGTCGACCGCCACCACCATGCCCGCGGTGGCGTCGTTGTCCGAATACACGGGGCCGGCTTTGAGCCGGTAGGTGCGGGGCCCGATTTTCCGGTTCCAGGAGACCTCCTGGCCGGCCAGGGCGGCACGGTAGCGGGGCTCCAGTTCCCTGGCGAGGGATCCGTCGAGGACCTCGTGGATGAGCCTGCCTTCGAGCTCGTCGGAACGGTAGCCAAAGGACTCCAGCTCCTGGCCTTCGGCGATCAGGTAGCGCAGGTCCGAATCGAAGAGCAGCACAAAAACGCCGGGGACGCTGCGCGCCAGTGCGCGGTACCGGTCGGTGTCGCGCTGTTGCCGGCGCTCGGCGAGGACCCGCTCGGTGATGTCCGTGACCATCACGAAGAAGCCCTGCACCCCGCCGTTGCCGCCTTCGCGCAGGTCCGGGATGTAGGAGACCTCGGTGAAACGGGCCGTGCCGGAGGCGTCCGTGAGCGTGCGCGTGAAGAGCTGGGGTTCGCCGTCGAGCACCTTTTGGATGTAGCCCTGGTTGGCCTCGTACACGGTGTCGCTGAGCAGATCCCGGATGTGGATGCCGTGCAATTCTTCGGGGGAAACGCCGAACCACTCGCGGTAGGCGTCGTTCGCCAGCCGGTTGCGCAGGTCGAGGTCCCAGTAGCCGACCATCGCCGGGATGCCGTTCAAAACGGCCCGCATCTGCGCGGGGACCTCGGGCAGCGGCGGCTGCCGAGCGTTCTCCCGGGCGAGAGCGCTGTGAATATTCATTGCCCAAGTATCTATTGCGGCGCTGCGCTTCCGGAAACCGAGGAAGCGGCCTGCGCGGCAGCATCGATCCTGGCGGTGTGTTCGGCCCAGTCCCCGGCAGTGCGCGGGGTGAGGTTCGGGTCGCCCGGGCCCTTCCCGGCGGTCCCGTCGATGAGTTCGCGCAGGATGTCCGCGTGGCCCAGGTGCTGGGCCGTTTCGACGCACATGTGCACCAGGATCTGCTGCAGGGTCACGTTCCGGCGTTCCTCGGGCCACCACGGCACCTCGCCCGGGGCGTCGAGGGGAAGTGCTTCGATGGTGGCGTCGCTGTGGGCCGCAGAGGTGCGGTGCAGTTCCACAATCTGGTCCCGGGTTTCATCGGCGGTGACCCAGAGGTCCGCGTCCGGGTCGGCGTCGTCGTCCAGCCAGGGCAGGGGCTGGCCGTGGGGACGGCCGAACACCTCGCCGAAGTAGCCGATCTCGACGCTGGCCACGTGCTTGACCAGGCCCAGGAGGTTGGTTCCGGTGGGGGTCAGCGGGCGGCGGATGCTGTATTCGTCCAGTCCGTCCAGCTTGGCCAGCAGTTCTTCCCGGCGCAGGCGCAGGTAGCGGCGCAGTATCGCTTTTTGGTCCATGCCCGGCATCCTACCCGTGCTCAGGGCAGGAACCGATAGCCGATCCCGGCCTCGGTCAGGAGGTGCCGGGGAGCGGCGGCGTCGGGTTCGAGCTTGCGGCGGAGCTGGGCCATGTACACCCGAAGGTAGTTGGTTTCCTTCGCGTAGGCCGGACCCCAGACCTCGGACAGGAGCTGCTGCTGGGTGACGAGTTTCTCGGGGTTCCGCACCAGGACCTCCAGCATTTTCCACTCCGTCGGGGTGAGCCGGATGTCTTCGCCGCCGCGTGTGACGCGGTGCTTGCCGAGATCCACGGTGAACGCGTCCGTGGCGACGACGGACGGTTCCTTGCTGTCGGCGCTGCGCCGCAGCAGGGCCCGCAGCCGGGCCAGGAGTTCGTCCAGCCCGAACGGTTTGGTGATGTAGTCATCCGCGCCGGCGTCCAGGGCCTGCACTTTGTCCGTGGAGCCGTGGCGGGCCGACAGGACCAGCACCGGGACCTGGCTCCAGCCCCGGAGTTTCGCCAGGACGGCGGCGCCGTCCATGTCCGGCAGGCCCAGGTCCAGGATGACCAGCGACGGCGGGGTCCGGGCCGCGGCCGCCAGCGCGGACTGCCCGTCCTCGGCCGCCGTGACGTCGTAGCCGTGGGCGCGCAGCGTGATCCGCAGGGCCCGCAGCAGGTACGGGTCGTCGTCGACCACCAGGACGGCGGTCATGGCATGTCCGTGGGGGAGGAAAGGATCGGCGGCGCGTGGTGGCGTCCCAGCAGGGCGGATTGCGGCTCCAACGGTGCCTGCTCGGGCCGCTCAGCGACAGGCGCACCCTCGGACAGCGGCAGGCTGACCACCATCGTCAGGCCGCCGCCGGGGGTGGTTTCCGCGGTCAGCCGGCCGCCCATCGCCTCGGTGAACCCCTTCGCGACGGCCAGCCCGAGGCCGACGCCGGTGGCCCGGTTCGCGTCGTCCAGCCGCTGGAAGGGACGGAACATCTCCACCACCTGCTCCGCGGGGACCCCCGTGCCGTGGTCGATGATCCGCATTTCTCCGGCGGGGCGGCCCGCGACTGCGCCGGCGCCCAGACCGCCCGCGGTGCCCGTCAGGACGATGTCCGAGTGCGGGGCGTATTTGACGGCGTTCTCGACGATGTTCGCGATGACGCGTTCGAGCATCCCGGGGTCGGCATCCACCTCGGGCATGTTGGCGGGCAGTTCCACCCGGACCCGGCCGGCGTCAATCCCGTGCAGGGCGCCGCTGACCACCTCGTACCAGCGCGTCGGGCGGAGCAGCGGGGTGACCGTGTCGGAGGTGATCCGGGACATGTCCAGCAGGTTGCCCACCAGGGCATCGAGCCGGTCCGAGCACTCATCGATGGTTTCGAGCAGTTCCTGTTCCTCTTCCCGGGTGTAGCGGACGCCGGTCTGGCGCAGCCCGCCCACAGCGAGCTTGATGCCGGCCAGCGGGGTCCGGAGGTCGTGGGAGACCGCGCGGAGCAGTGAGGTCCGGATGGAGTTGCTCTCGGCCAGCCGCCGGAGCTGGCTGCGGCTGGCCAGCAGTTGCTGGTTCTCGAGCTGGGCCAGCAGGTGCAAACCGAAGGCGCCCAGCAGTCGGCGGTCACTGGCGGGGAGCACGCGGCCGGAGAGGACCAGCCGCGTGGCCGGGTTGATCTGCTCGACGTTGTCCCCGTGCGGGCCGGCAACGGCGGTGTCCCCGTGCGGACCGGCAGCGGCAGCGGCATGGTCGGAGGCGGCAGCGGCGTCGTCGGCGGTTACGGGCGGAACGTCCCCGACGCCGGCGAGCAGCCGCCACCGCGGCCCCGTCGCCGCCGCCGGGCCGTCGTCGGACTCAGCGCCGGCGAGGCCGTACAAGGCCGCGCCGCGGACCTGGAAAACGTCCAAGGCCTGTTCCAGTAGGCCGGTGACAGTGTCCTCCGATCCGGCGGCACCGCGCGACAGCTCGGCCAGGGTGGTTGCTTCCGCCCGCGCCCGGGCGGCCTCCTTGGAGCGCCGGGCAGCGATGTCCACCACCACGGCGACGGCCGCAGACACCCCGACGAACACCACCAGGGCGAGGACGTTCTGGGCGTCGCTGATGGCGAAATTGCCCACCGGCGGGGTGGAGAAATAGTTGACCAGCAGGCTGCTCCACAACGCCGCGAGGATCGCCGGCCACAGCCCGCCGACCAGCGCCACTGCGACGGACCCGGTGAGCTGGAGCAGCATGGATGTGGCCAGGTTCTTGTCCGGGTTGATTTCCAGGAACAGCTGGAGCAGCACGGGCAGCAGCACCGCCAGGCCAAAACCGACAGTGACCCGGAGCCTGCCCAGGTCGCCCTGCCGGCCAGGCCGGCGGCCCCGTTGCGGGCTGTCCAGCGGCACCAGGTGCACGTCGATCCCGCCGGCCCCGCGGAGCACCCGTCCCGCGAGGGCGCCGCCGCGCAGGCCGGTCACCACACGGTGCCAGGCGCTCTTGGGGGCCGATCCCAGCACCAGCTGGGAGGCGTTGACGCTCCGGGCGAAATCAAGAAGGGCCTCGGCCGGGTCTTCACCGACCACCACGTGGTAGCTGCCGCCCAGGTCCTGGACCAGCTGGCGCTGGGCATCGAGGGCCTGCGGCGACTCGGCGGCCACCGTCCCGGCGGCCCGGACGTGGACGGCCAGCAGGTCGTTGCCGGTGACCCGGCTCAGCAGCCGGGCACCGCGCAGGACCAGGGATTCGCCGTCGGCTCCGCCGGCCAGTCCCACCACCACCCGCTCGCGGGTGGGCCAGCCGGCGTCGATCCGGTTCCCTTCCCGGTAGGCTGCCAGGCCCTCGTCCACGCGGTCCGCGAGCCACAGGAGCGCCAGTTCGCGGAGCGCGGCCAGGTTCCCGGGACGGAAGTAGTTGGACAGGGCAGAGTCGATCCGGTCGGCCGGCACAATCTTTCCCGCAGCGAGCCGTTGCCGGAGCAGGTCCGGGGAGAGATCCACCAGCTGGAGCTGGTCGGCACGCCGGACGATCCCGTCGGGTACCGTCTCCGGCCGCCGGCCCCGGGTGATCCCGCTGACGACGTCGGCCAGGGAGGCCAGCTGGTGGACGTCCAGGGTGGTCAGGACGTTGGTCCCGGCGGCCAGCAGCTCGTTGATGTCTTCCCAGCGGTGCGCGTTCCGGCTGCCGGGGGCGTTTGAGTGGGCGTACTCGTCCACGATGGCGGTGGCCGGTGCCCGGTGCAGGACGGCGTCGAGGTCCAGTTCCTCGACCTCGATCCCGCCGGCGGGAACACGCCGCGGATCGATCAGCTCAAGGCCCGCCAGCAGGTCCCGGGTATCGCGGCGGCCGCGGTCGCGGGCGATGCCAACCACCACGTCCTCGCCGGCGCTGCGGAGCCGGTGGCCTTCGCGGAGCATGGCGAACGTCTTGCCGACGCCCGGGGCGTATCCCAGGAAAATGCGCAGCGTTCCACGTGCCATGCAGTCATTCTTCCATTCCGGCCCTGGTCCGGCGCCGGGGTGCGGCGTCAAGGAATTATCAAGATCCGTCCCGGGGTGGTGGTTGCGGGCCGGGCCGCTGCTAGCTTCGCAATTGAGAGCCACAGTGCGGCGTCCGCCCGTGAGGGGCGCCGCGAGGAAAGGAAGATCATGACAACCCTGAGCAGGCCGCCGGCTGACCCGTCGGCGCCGCGTCCCGGCCGGAAGACCGCATTGCGGAAATGGCTGCTGGTGGGGCTGCAGGACAGCAAGGGCTCGCACCAGGGCCCCGGCGGAGTCCCCGCGGCCGAGGAGAAGAAGCACACCTGGTGGCAGGTGATGTGCCTGACCGGTGTGGACTACTTCTCCACCCTCGGCTATCAGCCCGCCATCGCCGCGCTCGCCGCCGGCGTCATTTCGCCGCTGGCCACCCTGGTCCTCGTGGCGATCACCCTGCTGGGCGCCCTGCCCGTCTACCGGCGCGTGGCCGGGGAGAGCCACCGCGGCGAAGGCTCCATCGCCATGCTGGAACGGCTGATGCCGCGCTGGGGCGGGAAGCTCTTTGTGCTGGTCCTGCTTGGCTTCGCCGCAACCGACTTTATGATCACCATGACGCTCTCGGCCGCCGACGCCACCGCGCACCTGGTCCAGAACCCGATGGCGCCGGGGTGGCTGCAGGGCCAGAACGTGACCATCACCCTGATCCTGCTGGCACTGCTGGCGGCCGTCTTCCTGCGCGGTTTCAAGGAAGCCATCGGCGTCGCCGTCGTCATCGTCGGGCTGTATCTGGGACTGAACGTGGTGGTGGTCGCGGCGTCCCTCTGGGAGGTCCTGACCCATCCCGTGGCGGTGGACAACTGGTGGCAGGCCATCTCCACTTCGCACGGCAACCCGCTGCTGGCAGTCGGCTTCGCCCTGCTGGTGTTCCCGAAACTCGCACTTGGACTGTCCGGGTTCGAGACCGGCGTTGCCGTGATGCCCCAGATCAAGGGCCACGCTGACGACACCGAGGACCACCCCGCGGGACGGATCCAGGGCGCACGGAAGCTGCTGACCACGGCCGCGCTGATCATGAGCACGTTCCTGATCGTCAGCAGTTTCACCACCGTGGTGCTGATCCCGGCGCAGGAGTTCCAGCCCGGCGGCCAGGCCAACGGACGGGCACTGGCGTTCCTGGCCCACGAACACCTGGGCGTAGGCTTCGGCACCGTCTATGACCTGTCCACGATCGCCATCCTCTGGTTCGCCGGCGCCTCCGCCATGGCCGGGCTGCTGAACCTCGTGCCGCGCTACCTGCCCCGGTACGGGATGGCCCCCGGCTGGGCCCGGGCCGTGCGCCCGCTGGTCCTGGTGTTCACCCTGATCGGGTTTTTGATCACCTGGCTGTTCAACGCCGACGTCGACGCCCAGGGCGGCGCCTACGCCACCGGCGTGCTGGTGCTGATGACCTCCGCGGCGGTCGCCGTGACCCTGTCCGCGCGCCGCCAGCGGCAGCGCAAACGCACCATCGGCTTCGGCGTTATCGCCGTCGTCTTCATCTACACCACGGTGGCCAACATCATCGAACGCCCGGAGGGCCTCCGGATCGCGTCGATCTTCATCCTCGGCATCATCGTGATCTCACTGCTCTCGCGTGCCCGCCGCTCCTTCGAGCTGCACGCCACCCACGTCCACCTGGACCGGCAGGCGCTTGAGTTTATGTCCGACGAACTGGACGGCCCGCTCCGGATTGTGGCCCACGAGCCGCTGCGGCTCAGCGCGGAGGCATACCGGCAGAAGCTGGAGTCCGCGATTGAGGTCAGCCACCTGCCCCTGGACTACCGGGCCGTGTTCCTGGAAGTCGTCGTCGACGATTCCTCGGACTTCGAAACCGAATTGGAGGTCCGCGGCATCACCAGGCACGGCTACCGGATCCTGGAAGTGCATGGCCCGGCGGTCGCAAACACGATCGCGTCGGCGCTGCTGCACATCCGGGACGTGACCGGCCTGATGCCGCACATCTACTTCCGCTGGACCGAGGGAAACCCGCTGACCAACCTGCTGCGCTTCCTCGCGTTCGGGGAGGGGGAAATTGCGCCGGTCACCCGCGAGGTGCTGCGTGAGGCCGAACCCGATGTCACCAGGCGGCCCTGGGTCCACGTGGGGTAGGCCTAGGCAGAGACCAAGGATTTGGTCAGGATCGTTCCGCCGACGCCGGCCAGCACGGCGCCGGATCCGGCGGTGACGGCCCGCTTCACGCGGGGCCGGGCCAGGACGGTGGAGACCCGCTTGAGGGCATGGACCAGCACGACGTACCAGACCAGGGCGATGGCCAGGAAGATGCCGGCCATCAACGCGTGCTGTTCCAGCGGCGGGAGCGCTCCCAGGTTGAACTGTGGGAACAGCGACAGGTAGAAGACGGCAACTTTGGGGTTGAGCAGGTTGCTCACCACTCCCTGCAGGAAGGGCGAGTCACCCCGGAACCGGAGCCCGGCAGCGGCGGCCGGGGCCGCTTCCGGCTCCGGAGCACGGCGGCCATGGCCGAAGGCTTCCCACAGGGCGCCAACGCCGAGGTAAAGAAGGTACGCCGCGCCGGCAATCCGGATGATGGTGCCGAGCACTTCGGACGCCGACAGAAGGGCCGTGACGCCGAGGACGGCGAGGAGGGCAAGGATGGTGTTGCCGACCATGATGCCCGCGGCAGTCGATGCGGCCGACCCGGGGCCGCGGTGGGCGTTCTTCAGGACCAGGGCGAAGTCCGGTCCGGGAACCAGGACCACCACGAGGCAGGTCAGCGCGAAGGCCATCAGTTGTTCGACCATCAAGGGGGTGCCTCCGGTGGGGGTTGGTGCCATCAAAGTGTAGCGGCGGCTGGTGCAAGCGTGCAGACGAAAGACAGCAGCCCCACCGGAGAATTACTCCGGAGGGGCTGCTGCGGACTTCTAGGAGAAGTGTTCCGGCAGGCCGGGTCTTCCTGAAAGCTTAGAGCGGGCGGATGTTCTCAGCCTGCGGGCCCTTCGGGCCCTGGGTGACGTCGAACTCGACCTTCTGGTTCTCGTCCAGCGAGCGGTAGCCGCTGGAAGCGATTGCCGAGTAGTGGGCGAAAACGTCGGCCGACCCGTCATCCGGGGCAATGAAGCCAAAACCCTTTTCGGCGTTGAACCATTTAACTGTGCCTGTAGCCATGCCTTTATCCTTCTGAAACGCTGCTGATCTCCGGCGGCCACGGAGGCCAACGGCTGCGGAGACATTCGTCCGCTGTCCCCAACGTACGGGGCGCGGGGCCGAGGTGCAAGAGGCTGAGTGCGGGACTTAAGCCCGGAACCGCGCCGCAAACGGGCCGGGCCGGGCTAACCGGCGTCGGCGAAGAGGGCAATCAGGTCGCGGCTCATCTGGTGCGGCGAGGTCTCGCTGGGGCTGTGGCCACCCCGGTAAACGGCAATCTTCGCCCCGATGGCCTGGGCGAAGCGGCGGTGCAGCGCCAGCGGCCAGAGATCGTGCTCGCCGACGGCGACCAGCTTCGGCAGTGTTGCCGCCGCCAGGTCCGCCCTGAGGTCCGGGACGTGCTGCATCAGCAGGAAAATGTCCCGCACGGCCGCCCGGCGGGTGAGCCGGAAGCGGGACCGGACAAAGCGGATCCGGTTCGGTGCCACCCGGACCACGTTGCTGCGGATGCCCCAGATCATCAGCGCCGCGCCCACCCTGGCCCCCGCCCGGCCGCTGAGGCGGCCGATCCGCTGGATCCCGCGGAAACTGTTTCCCGCTTCCGGCGGGCAACTGAGCAGGGTCAGGCTGCGGAACAGCTCGGGCCGCTGCGTGAAGGCCACTTGTGCGACGATTGCGGAGAAGGAATATCCGACGACGTGCGCGGCGCCGTGCCCGGCGTCAAGCAGGGCGATCAGGTCGTCGGTGAACAGCGGGTAGTCATAGTGCGCCCGGGGCGGGTGCAGGTGCTCGGGGCCGGCGGCGGCCGACTCGTACTGGCCGGCGATATCGCAGCTGAGCACAAAGTAGCCGGCGGCGGCGAGCTCCGGGAGCATCAAAGCAAAGTCTTCTTTGGAGCCCGTGGCCCCCGGAACCAGCAGGACCGGCGGATTGCCCGGGTCGCCCATGGACAGCGTCGCCAGCGCGCCGCTGGGGGCCAGGAATTCGCCGCGGACGGCGCCCGGCGGCGGAACGGACCAATCGCCGTCGGGCAGCGCAGCGTCAAGCCGGGCGGCCTCATCAACCAGCCCTGAGCCGAAGACCCCGGGATCGGGATCAGGTACGCCCGGAACGCTCCGGCCAGTTGACACCATGGACTAAAGATAGCCCCCGGCGCTGGCGGTCATTGGATCCCGCGGAGGGGGACCGGCGCAGTGTTCCGCTGGGTGGCAACCCAGCTCGCGAGGACTTTCAGGGCGTCTTCGGAGGGCGTCCCGGGCTCTGCCGTGTAGACGTTGATGCGCAGCCCCGGGTCGCCGGGAAGCTCGAGCGCCTCGAAGCTGAGGTCAAGGTCCCCGACCACCGGGTGGTGGAGCCGCTTCCGGCCGGTGCGGTGGTGCTTGACGTCGTGCCGGGCCCAGCGGACGCGGAATTCCTCGCTGCGGGTGGAGAGCTCCCCGATCAGGTCGGTGAGGTCCTTGTCGTAGGGGTTCTTGCCTGCCGTGGAGCGCAGGATGGCGACGATGTCGTCCGCGGCGCGCTCCCAGTCGGTAAAGAACTCCCGCGCCTTCGGGTTTAGGAAGGTGAAGCGACCGCTGTTCGGCGGGGTGACCGTCTCGGCCATCAGGTCCTGGTACAGGGCGCCGCCGAGTTCGTTGGCGGCCAGGACGTCGCCCCGGTCGTTGCGGACCCACGCCGGAGCGGCCGTGATGGCGTCGAGGACGCGCTGCACGCTGGGACGCACAGTCTGCGGGCTGCGCTTGCGCCGCGCCCTGGGCGGAGCGGCGGCCGCCCGTGCGAGGTCGAATAGGTGCGCCGTTTCGGCGTCGTCGAGGTGGAGCGCGCGGGCGAGGGCTTCCAGGACACTGTCCGAGGCGCCGGAGAGGTTTCCGCGCTCCAGCCGGATGTAGTAGTCAACGCTCACGCCGGCGAGCATCGCGACTTCCTCCCGGCGCAGGCCGGTGACACGCCGGTTCCCGCCGTAGAGGGGCAGGCCGGCTTCTTCCGGCGTGATCCGGGCCCGGCGGGAGGTCAGGAACTTCCGCACGTCGTCGCTGTGTGTCATGGCCCCAACGCTACGCCGCGGGGCGCCGCCGGGGCAGGGGCAAGAGGGGTACTGACGTTCCCTCCCGCAAACTCCTGCACCCCAATACCGTGGAAGGCATGACTATGGAACTTACCCTCAACAACGGCGTCACCATGCCTGCCCTCGGCCTGGGCGTCTTCCAGAGCCCGCCGGAGGAAACCACCGCGGCCGTCGAGGCCGCGCTCGCGGCCGGTTACCGGCACATCGATACCGCCGCGGCCTACGGGAACGAACGCGAAGTCGGTGCGGGCATCCGCCGGTCCGGCCTCAAGCGTTCGGAGGTGTTTGTCGAAACCAAGGTCTGGGTCAGTGACTACGGCTACGACCAGGCGCTGCACGCCTGGCAGAAAGCCGCCGGCAAACTCGGCGTGGACTACCTTGACCTGCTGATCCTGCACCAGCCCGCCCCGGACAGGTTCGAGCGGACGATCGCCGCCTACAAGGCACTGGAGACCCTCCTCGCCGACGGCCGGGTACGCGCGATCGGGGTCAGCAACTTCATGCCGCACCACCTCGAAGAGCTCCTGGCCGCGACCGACGTTGTACCCGCCGTCAACCAGGTTGAACTGCATCCCTACTTCACCCAGCCCGATGTCCAGGCTGCGGACGCCGCCAATGGCATCCTGACCCAGGCGTGGTCGCCCATCGGCGGGATCACCTTCTACCCCGGCTGGGGTGAGGACCGCAGGAACGTTATGGAAGACCCGGCGATCGCCACCATCGCCGACAGTCACAGCAAAAGCGCCGCCCAGATCATGCTGCGCTGGCACCTGCAGCACGGCCGGTCGGCCATCCCCAAGTCCACGAACCCGGCACGCATCGCCGAGAACTTCGACGTCTTCGACTTTGAGCTAAGTGCCGCGGAGCTCGCGGAGATCGACGCGCTCGACACCGGGAAGCGCAACGGACCGGACCCGGACGTGTCCCGTGCCGAGCGGTTCGCGATGGTCATCCCGGAAGCCTGACCGGGCGGCAGGAAAACCGTGGCGTGTGCTGCCCCGTGTGCTGCCTTCGGCCGGAGCTCAGTCCGGGACTTCCAGGACCGTCCCGGCCGCGCCGTCCACGGTGACGCGCTGGCCGGTGTGCAGCCGGGTGGTGGCGTCCGGCACGCCCACCACGGCGGGAATCCCGTATTCCCTGGCGACGACGGCGCCGTGCGAAATGACGCCGCCCATCTCCATGACCAGGGCACCGGCTGTCAGGAACAGCGGAGTCCAGCCCGGGTCCGTTGAGGGCGCCACGAGGATCTCGCCGGGCTCCAGCCGGGCGCCCACCGGGTCAAGGATCACCCGCACCGTCCCGGTGGCCGTGCCGGCCGAAGCCGGCGTCCCGGACAGGGCGCCAGGCGCGGGGGCCGCGGCCATCGTGGCGGCCTCCACGTCCGTCCCGTCGGAAAGCAGCACCCGGGGGATCCGGCGGCGGCGCAGTTCGACGTCGTACAGCTGGCGGCGCCTGGTGACGACGTCCTGCATACGGGCGCCGCGCAGGCTCACGCGCAGTTCGTCGAAGTCGAGGAAGAACACGTCGTCGGCGGCGGCCACGACGCCGGCGCGCACCAGCGAATCGCCGAGCAGCAGGAGCTGCCGGTGCATCTCGCCGAGGACCTTCACGATGTAGAACTTGGGCAGCTCGCGCAGCCCCGACAGTTCCCGGACCCGCCGCAGGGACAGCGCCAGGACCCGTGCGCGCCACCTTCCGTGGGCCGCCGCCCGGGCAACCAGGTCCCGGATCCGGTCGTCCGCATGCCCGGCGGCCCGGCGGAACTGCCGGTCCGGTGCCTGCTCCGGGTCCTCGACGCGCAGGTAGTTGGAGATCATCCCGAGGATGTGGTCGGGCTGGTCGGACCAGCGGGGCATACCGAGGTCGATCTCCGCCACGGCCCGGTGGCCATAGCGGGACAGGAAGTTCCGCACCCCGGCCTGAGCTGCGGCGGGCAGTGAACCGGCGCGGAAGGCCTCGGCCAGGGCTGCGGGCTGCCGGACCAGGAACGCCTCCCGCGACGGCGCGTCGGCGCCGAGCTCCACCGCCAGCTGCCAGAGCTCCAGGTCCATCTCGGTGGTCACGTTGTGCGGGAGACCGCGCAGGACGGCTTCCAGTTCGCGGGGTTCGGCGATGCCGCGCAGCAGCCGGCGGGCGACCGCCAGCATGATGTAGCCGACCGAGGGGCCGGGAAGTGTGGCGCGGATCAGCCCGTCGATGGTCCGGCCGGTGATCTGCTCGGCGAAGTCCAGCCGTTGCACGGCGGTCGCGGGTTCGGCCAGCACCAGCTGCGCATCGAGGTCCTTGCCGTACGCCTGGACCCGGCGCAGTTCGGCTCCCGGCCGGAGCGCGGCACCGACCAGCGCGGGGAACAGGCCGAGGATCATCCCCGCGCCGGGCGACGATCCGCGGGCCCGGGTGCCGCCTGCCGGCCTGGGCCGCCGGCGTGGCCGTGGCCGGCGGGGTTTGGTGGCCGCGAAGCGCGGATCGGCAAGCACCGCGGGAAGGACCGCCGCGGAGCGGCCGTCCGCCAGCGGGAGGATCCGGGCCAGGTACCGGCGGCCCCACTTGTTCTGCAGCAAAGCGGTCAGGTCCACATACATCCGCAGGCCCGGGTTCACGTACCGCCATGGCCCCTCGGTTCCCCGCATCAGTCCAAGCGCCGCGAGTCCGATCGGGGTAATCGGCCGGGTGAGTCCCTGCAGGAGGGTTCCGCAGAGGTAGATCCGCGGCCCGGCCGCGGGGTCGGGGTTCAGCGCCGACGGGTCGGCGGAAAGCGGGTCCTCCAGCGGATACAGGGTGGTGATCGGCCGGGACTGCGTCAGCCACGCCTTGCCGGCGGCGTCGAACGCCCACTCGATATCCTGCGGCGCGCCGAAGAGTTCCTGGACAGCGTCACCAAGCCTGGTCAGCGCGGTGAGGGCGGGCTCAGCCAGGCTCCAGGCCGGCTGGGGACCCGGGGTGCCGGGTACCCGCCGCAGGAGCCGCGCGGTGGCGGTGGTCAGTGTGAACTGGTCCGGGTTGACCGCGCCGGAAACTACGCCTTCGCCGGTCCCGGTGCTGGCGTTGATGACCGTTTCGGTACGGGTTCCGGTCAGCGGATTCGCCGTGAACATCACGCCCGCCGTGGCGGCGTCGACCATCACCTGCACGACGACGGCGAGACGCACCCCGCGGTGGCTGATCCCGTTGGCGGACCGGTAGGCCACCGCACGGTCGCTCCACAAGGAGGCCCAGCAGCGCCGGACGGCATCGATTACTGCGTCGGGCCCCCGCACGTTCAGAAAGGAGTCCTGCTGGCCGGCGAAGCTGGCGAAAGGCAGGTCCTCCGCAGTGGCCGAGGACCGGACAGCCACTGGCGCCCAGGCGCCGAGGGCCGTGTAGGCCGTCAGCACCGCGGCGCTGATCCCGGGCGGCACGTCGGCGGCCATAATCAGCTCCCGGGCACGGGCCGCCAGCCCGTCGCGGCCGGCGGGACCGGCGGGTCCGTCGCCGCCGGCCGCATCATCGAGCCGGGCGGCCAGGGCGTTCAGCTCCGGCGGCGCCGCCAGGGCGTAGGCATCGGTGGTCAGGCAGAAGCCGTCGGGTACCGGAAAACCGGCGGCGGCAAGTACCCCAAGGTTCCGGGCCTTGCCGCCCACCAGATCCAGGGAAGCGGTCGCCGCGCGGCGGAGATCCAGGACCACCCCGCCCTCTTCCGGGCCCGCGCCCGCCGGCCCGACGCCACCAGGTTCGGGACACATACAACGCGCCTAGGGGGCCGCAGCGTCGCCGGTGTCCTCCCATTGGACATCCAGGTTCCGGAACACCGGCGGGGAGTCGCACAGGGCGGCCATCTGGGCCGCGAACTCGGAGGTCTCCGGCCGGCCGGAATTCTCCATCGCGGATTCGTAGGAATCGAATTCGACGATGGTGAGGTAGGTGCCCGGCCGGTCGCGGTCCGCGGTGTTCAGGATCCGGCGGAAGGACGGGGCGGTGTCGCCGCCGGTCCGGGAAGGCCGGCCGAGCGCCTCGATCTCCTCGATGCGGGACGACGTGAACTCGATAATCTGCACAAACCTGGCCATAACGGCTCCTTGACGGCTGCGGGTGCTGATGCGCTTCACGCTAGACCCGCGGCCGCGGCAGTGCAAGAGTGCCGCCCCGCTCCCGGCTACGGGGCCAGCAGGACCTTGATGGCCCGCCGTTCGTCCATCGCCCGGTAGGCCTCCGGGGCCTCCTCCAGCGGCATTACGACGTCGAACACCCGGCCCGGGTTGATGCTGCCGTTCAGGACATCGGCGAGCAGTTCCGGGATGTAGGTGCGGGCCGGGGCCATGCCGCCGCCGATTGAAATGTTGGTGTCGAAGAGGTAGCGCACCGGGATCTCGGCGCCGCCGGTGGGCACGCCTACAAAGCCCATGGCACCGCCCGGGCGGACGCTGTGCAGCGCCTGCTCCATCGATTCCTTGGTGCCCACGCATTCGAGGACCGAGTCCGCCAGGACCCCGCCGAGCAGTTCGCGGACCTTGGCCACGCCCTCGTCGCCGCGTTCGGCCACGATGTCGGTGGCGCCGAATTCCTTGGCGATGGCCTGCCGGTCGGCGTGCCGGGACATCGCGATGATCCGTTCGGCGCCCAGCCGCTTGGCGGCGAGGACCCCGCACAGACCCACGGCACCGTCGCCGACCACCACAACGGTCCTGCCGGGGCCGGCCTTCGCGGCGAGGGCGGCGTGGTGGCCGGTGGCCATCACATCGGAGAGGGTCAGCAGGCTGGCGCGCAGCGCGTCGTCGGGCTCGGTGATGCCCGGCACCTTGACGAGGGTGGCGTCGGCCAGCGGTACCCGGACCGCCTGGCCCTGGCCGCCGTCGATCGCCAGGCCGGCGTCGTCGGTGCCGCCCCAGCCGGCGAGGTGGTCGCAGGCGACAGTGACACCGTTGAGGCACTGCGGGCACTTGCCGCAGCTGACCACAAACGGGGCGATGACGAGGTCGCCCACGGCCAGGCCGGTGACGTCATCGCCGATGCTCTCCACGAGGCCGATGAACTCGTGGCCGATCGCGGACGGCTTGTGGGTGGGCTTCACGCCGCGGTAGGGCCAGAGGTCGGAGCCGCAGACGCAGGCGGCGGTGACCTTGACGACGGCGTCGGTGGGCTGCTGGACGGTGGGGTATTCGCGGTCTTCGACTCGGATATCGCCGGGACCGTGGATGATGGTGGCGCGCATGGGTTTCCTCGCCTTGTGGTGGTGAATGGGGTGGAATCGAGTCTATCCGTGCGCGCCCCGCCGTGTCCCCGGGTGGTGTCCTACACGGCCTCGAGCACGCTGACGTAGTTGGCGATACCCACGCCGCCCATGTTCTGCACGGCGGCGCGGCGCGGTGCGGCCAGCTGCATGTCCCCGGCCGTGCCTGTCAGCTGCATTGCGGCGATGACGTGCTGCGATACGCCGGTGGCGCCCACCGGGTGGCCCTTGGCCTTCAGCCCGCCGGAGACGTTGACGGGGAGCTTCCCGTCCTTGAAGACCCAGCCTTCCTCGATGGCACGGGCCCCCTGGCCCGGTTCGGTCAGGCCCATGGCCTCGTACATCAGCAGTTCGGCGATGGTGAAGCAGTCGTGCACCTCGGCGAAGTCCAGGTCCTCCAGTCCGACGCCGGCCATCCCTAGAGCGCGCTCCCAGGAGGCGCGCGTCGCGGCGAACGCCGTCGGGTCGCGGCGGTCGGCGGGGAAGAAGTCGTTGGCCTGGCCGAAGCCGGCCAAACGGACCGGGTCGGTGGCCCCGTCGGTGGGGGCGACGGAGAGCACGAGGGCGGCGGCACCATCGGAGACGGGGGAGCAGTCGGTGCGGCGCAGCGGATCGGCGACCATCGGGTTCTTATCCGACACCGTCCGGCAGAACTCCTCGCCGAGGTCCTTGCGGAGCTGGGCGTAGGGGTTGTCAACGCCGTTGCGGTGGTTCTTCGCGGCGATCGAGCCGAGCACGTCGGACAGGTTTCCCGTCCCGGCGCCGTAGCGCTTCTCGTAGTGCTTGGCGACCTCCGCGAACAGGCCGGTGAAGCCCGTGGTGGAGGGCTTACCGGCCATGTCGTAGTCCGCGCCCAGCAAGGCCGCGCCCACGACGTCGGCCCCGGCCTGCGTCATCTTCTCCGCACCGATCACCAGGACGGTCTTCGCGGTGCCGGCCAGCAGCGACTTCGTGCCCTGTTGGAACGCGGCCGAACCGGAGGCGCAGGCGTTCTCCACCCGCGTGGAAGGCACATTCGCCAGCTGCTCGGAGACCTGCAGCGCCAGCGAGGCCGGGAACGCCAGCGGCATCATGCCGGAGTTGAACTGGCCCAGGTAGATTTCGTCGATTTGGCCGGGTTCGATCCCCGCGTTGGCGATCGCCTCGGTGGAGACCTGCACAATCAGGGACTCGAGGGTCTCCTCGGTGAGCTTGCCGAACCGGCTGTGGCCCCAGCCGGTGAGCAGGACGTCCTTGCCGAACTGGTCCTTGAGGCTCATGCCCGGGCCCCTTCCAGCGCGTCCGCGGTGTCTTCCAGGGAAGGATCGACGTCGAACTCCGCCTCGGTCTTTTCGCGGATCTCCTCCACGGTGACGCCGGGGGCGAGCCGGGTCAGCACGAGCCGGCGGCTGCCGTCGGCTTCCTTGGGCCTCGCGAGGTCGAAGACGGCCAGGTCACTGATGATGCGGTCCACGCAGCTCAGGCCGGTCAGCGGCAGGGTGCATTCCTTGACGATCTTGGCGGTGCCGTCCTTGGCGTTGTGTTCGGTGAGGACTACAACACGCGGGGTGCCGGCGACGAGGTCCATCGCGCCGCCCATGCCCTTGACCATCTTGCCGGGGATGGTCCAGTTGGCGAGGTCCCCGGCGCCGGAGACCTGCATGGCGCCCAGGATGGCGACCTTGACGTGGCCGCCGCGGATCATGCCGAAGGAGGTGGCGGAGTCGAAGATGCTGCCGCCGGGCAGGACCGTGACGGTCTGCTTGCCGGCGTTGATCAGGTCGGCATCCTCATCGCCCTCGTAAGGGAACGGGCCCATGCCGAGCAGGCCGTTCTCGCTCTGCAGCACCACCCGGACGCCTTCGCGCAGGTTGTTGGCTACGAGCGTGGGGATGCCGATGCCGAGGTTGACGTAGTCGCCGTCGTTGAGTTCTTCGGCCGCGATGGCAGCCATTTCGTTCCGATTCCAAGCCATGGTGATTCTCCTGAAAAAGTGGTGGTTGGTGGCGCCTGGCAGGGCTAGACGGCCGCTGCCTCGGCGCGGGGCCGGACGGTGCGCTGTTCGATGTCTTTGACCCGGCCGCTGGCCTGCACCAGCCGCTGGATGAACACGCCGGGGGTGACGATGTGGTTCGGGTCCAGCTGGCCGGGCTCGACGATCACCTCGGCTTCAGCGACGGTGACGGTTCCGGCGGTGGCCACCACCGGGTTGAAGTTCTGTGCGGTGTAGCGGTAGATGAGGTTGCCGTCGGTGTCGGCCGTGTGGGCGTGGACCAGGGCGACGTCGGCCTTGATGGCTCGTTCCTGGACGTACGTCTCGCCGTCGAACTCTGCCAGCGGTTTGCCTTCGGCGACAAGGGTGCCGACGCCGGTTTTGGTGTAGAACGCCGGGATGCCGGCGCCGCCGGCACGGAGCCGCTCGGCGAGGGTTCCCTGCGGCGTGAACTCCACCTCCAGCTTGCCGGCGAGGTATTGCTCGGCGAAGAGCTTGTTCTCCCCGACGTAGGAGGCGATCACCTTCCGGACCTGGCCGGCCTCAATGAGCACGCCGAGGCCCTTTCCGTCCACGCCCATGTTGTTGGAGACGACGGTGAGGTCCTTGACGCCCGAATCGCGAACCGCCTCGATCAGGTCAGCCGGGATCCCGCTAAGGCCGAACCCGCCCACCGCCAGTGTCATGCCGTCCCGCAGCACGTCCTGCAGTGCGGCCGCCGGGCTGGATTTCACCTTTGACATAGTCATCTCCTCATTGAGCTCCGGGTGGGCGGCGGGGTGCGCTGCCCTAATCCACTTTGTGGACTGTTCGTCTGAAGAAGGAGCCTATGGTGTGGCGTGGAGCACTGTCAACGCCGAGAAACCCGGGCAATTGGTGCATTTTTGCTGCATTTCTACAGTGTGGACGCTACGCTGGGCAGTGTCCACAATATGGATGATTAGCCGGTGTCGCCGAACTGGAAGGCCAAAATGAACTCCGCCCCCGTGCAGGGCGCCCAGGTGGTAAGCCGGGCCGCGGCGCTGTTGAGGATCGTCGGCCGGAAACCGGAGGGGGCTCCATTGGTAGAGCTGGTCCGCGAATCGGGGCTCACCCGGCCCACCGCCCACCGGCTGCTGACCTCGCTCGCCGCCGAGGGCCTGCTGGACCAGGACCAGCACAGCGGCAACTGGGTCCTTGGCCCGGAAATCCTGCTGATGGGCTCGGTGGCCTCGGCCCGCTTCCCGCTCGAGGACATTGCCCGCCCCAGCCTGCGCCGGCTGGCGGAGGAAACGGGCGAGAGCGCGTTCTTCTCCATCCGCCGCGGCGCCGAGACCGTGTGCCTCCTCCGGGAAGAGGGCAGTTTTCCGGTGCGCTCCTTCGTACTGCACGAGGGCGTGCGTTTTCCGCTGGGCGTGGCCTCCGCCGGGACCGCCATCATGGCGTTCCTGCCGCCGGAGGAGCAGGAGGAGTTGCTGGCCGGCTGGGCCGCCCACGCCGGGGCGTTCGCCGCTGCCCACAGCCCGGCACTGGTCCGGGCCAACCTGGAATCAACGCGGCAGGCGGGTTACTCGGTGAACCCGGGCCTGGTGCTGGAGGGCAGTTGGGGGATGGGTGCTGCCGTGTTTGACCAGCGCGGGCGTCCGGCATGGGCCCTGTCCCTGACCGGCATTGAACCGCGGTTCCGTGCGGACCGGCGCGCGCATCTGGGCCGGCTGCTGATGGAGGAGGCGCACCGGATTTCGGTGCAATTGCAGGGCTCCTGAGCGGCGCGGACCACCCGCGTCAACGCCGGGCCTCGGCGCCTCGACACGTCGGCGTGTACGGCCGTCTCGACAAACGGGCGGCTGCGGAGCACGATGGAAAATGCAGCCGTAGCTGCACACAAAGACCTCACCCATTACCCCTGTCCGGGTGGCGTGTCTGACCCAAAAAACTACTTCCCCGCCGTGGTGCTGGGGACCGGGAGCAGGAGAAGAGCGCGGCGGACGCAGTCCACGCCGGAGCGAACCGGCGCCGCAGTAGGCCGCGCCGAAGCGCCCAAAGGGCCGGATCCCCGGCCGCAAGCTCCCAGCTACCAAGGAATGAGTCCCATGGCTCTCCCAGCAAAATTGCGCCCAGAACTGCGCGGCATGCCGCGGCTGGTGCGCCTCCTTATCGCTTTCACGGCCGCCCTCGTGCTGCCGCTGGCAGTCAGCGGCGCCGCCGTCGCCGGCGACGACGATTCCCCCGAGACGTGGACGGTCCAGGTCGGGTCTGAATCCTCAAGCCAGGCCATTCAGGGCATGGCTTTCCTGCCCTCAAACATCTACATCAACGCCGGCGACACGGTCACCTGGGAGGCCAACTCCGCAGAGATCCACACCGTGACCTTCCTTGCGAAGGGCCAGTCCCTGCGCTCGACCCAACCGTTCAACCCCTCGCTGCCGCAGAATATCTATCAGCGCGGCGGGAAGTCCTATGACGGGCACTCGTATTTCAACTCGGGTGTGATGTCCAACGTCTCAGACAGCGGTTTCAAGGCGGTCACGGAATACAGCCTCGGCTTCCCGCGCAAAGGCAATTTCACCTATTACTGCCTGGTCCACGGGATGGCCATGAAGGGGACCGTGCATGTCCGGGCAGCCGGTACCGACTATCCGTTCGACCAGTCGGCATATGACCACCAGGCGGACAAACGGGCCCGGGCCATCCTGCGGGACGGACGCGAGGCCTGGGACGCCGCGCGGGACCAGGCGGGCAAGCACACTGTGATCGCCGGGACGGACAATGGCACGTCCATGGTGATGCGCTTCATCCAGCCCCGGATCGAAATCCGGGTGGGTGAGAAGGTGACGTTCGTGAACAACGGCATGGGCGCCCCGCATACCGTGACGTTCGGCAAGGAACCCGCGAACGTGGCCGTCCCGCGGGGCAACCCCGCCAGGTTCGGCGGCGGTGACCTGAACTCCGGGATCCTGCCGCCGCACAGCAAGTTCACCGTGACCTTCACCAAAGCCGGGGAGTTCGACTACATCTGCGGCCTGCACGACTTTATGGGCATGGTGGGCACCGTGGAGGTCCGTGACTGACGGCAGCAACCGGTCAGTGACGGCACCGGGCACTGACCGGGCGGGATGCCTGCGGACTGCCTACTGCTTCCACCACGTGTCGAAGATCGTGACCGGGACGGTGCGCTTGTGCCGGGTCCGCAGGTACTTCTGCTCGATCAGCTCCGCCGCGGCGTCCGGGATCTCGCGGCCCTCGAGGTAGTCGTCGATGGTGTCATAGCTCAGGCCAAGTTCGTCCTCGTCGGTCCGGCCGGGCTGGCCGTCGAGGAGGTCTGCCGTCGGGACTTTTTCCCAGATGCGTGCAGGGGCGCCGAGTTCGGCCAGGAGGGCCCGGTTCTGGCGCTTGTTCAGGCCGAACAGCGGCAGGATATCCGCGCCGCCGTCGCCGTATTTGGTGAAGAAGCCGGTGACGGATTCGGCGCCATGGTCGGTGCCGATCACCAGGTAGTTGTGTTCCCCGGCCAGGGCGTACTGCGCGATCATGCGGGTGCGCGCTTTGGTGTTGCCCTTGTGGAAGTCGGAAATCCCGTTGCCCACGGTCTTTTCGAATTCGTCCTCGAAGCCGTCGACGGCGGCCGAGATGTTGAACGTCCACTCCGTTTTGGCCTGGATAAAGTCCAGGGCCGCCTGGGCGTCATCCTCGTCATGCTGCACGCCGTAGGGAAGCCGCACAGCCACAAAGTTGGCCTCCATGCCCTCGGCATCGAGCTCCTCGACGGCCAGCTGGGCAAGCCGGCCAGCCAGTGAGGAATCGAGGCCGCCGGAGATGCCCAGGACAAAGCCCTTGGTGTGGCTCGCCTTGAGGTACTCCTTGAGGAAGGCCACGCGTTTGCGCACCTCCCCGGCGGGGTCGATCCGGGGCTGGACGCCCATTTCCTCGATGATTTTCGCCTGGAGTTCGCGCATGAACCTCAGCCTAGCCAGCGGTGTCAACAACGCTCAACTGTTGCAGGCCCGTACCCCTCCCGCGGGCACCGCGGCAGGCGTACCGTATGGGCATGGAGACGACGGGATGCGTGGTGGCCGGCGGCGGCCCGGCCGGAATGATGCTGGGCCTGCTCCTGGCCCGGGCCGGCGTGCAGGTAACCGTCCTGGAGAAGCACGCGGATTTCCTGCGCGACTTCCGCGGCGACACAGTGCACCCGTCAACCATCAGGCTGATCGACGAACTTGGCCTGGGCGAGGAGTTCCGGCGGCTGCCGCAGAGCCGGCTGAACAGTGTGGTGTTCCCCGTCGCCGGCGGGCGGCCGGTAACGATGGGCGACTTCGGGTCCCTGCGGGCGCCGTACAACTATGTGGCCATGATGCCGCAGTGGGATTTCCTGAACTTCCTTGCCGCGGCGGCCGCAGAGGAACCCGGGTTCAAGCTGCTCATGAGCCACACGGCCACGGGCCTGATCCGTGACGGTGGCCGGGTCCGCGGCGTCCGGTTCCGCGGGCCCGACGGCACGCAGGACGAACTCCGGGCCGACCTGGTGGTTGCCACGGACGGCCGGCATTCTGTGCTGCGTGACGCCGCCGGCCTGGCCACCAAACAGTTCCCGGTGCCGTTTGATACCTGGTGGTTCCGGCTTCCGCGCTATCCCGCCGAAGAAGGCGTGGTGGCCGGCCTGGTCCCGGCGTTCGGGCCGGGTGAGGCGCTGGTGGCGCTGACCCGCAACGATTACTACCAGCTGGGCTACCTCGCGCCGAAGGCCGCGGATGCCCGGATCCGCGCCGAGGGTGTCGAGGGCTTCCGACGCCGGATCGCCAGGCTGCGTCCGGACCTCGCCGGCCGGCTAGACACCATTGCGTCCCTTGACGACCTGCACTGGCTGGACGTCCGTCTCGACCGGCTGCAATCGTGGCACATCAACGGGCTGCTTTGCATCGGCGATGCCGCCCACGCCATGTCCCCGGCCGGCGGGGTGGGCATCAACCTCGCCATCCAGGATGCCGTGGCGGCGGCGGACATCCTGGCCCCGGCCCTCCTCCGCGGCAGGGTGACTGCCGGGGAGCTGAAGAAAGTGGAGCAGAGGCGGCGGCTGCCCACCGTCGTCGTGCAGGGCGTCCAGCGCCTGCTGCACCGCGCCGTCTTCGGCCCGATCATTACCGGGAAACGGTCCACGGTCCCGGCGGCGGCGCTGTTCGTCGCCCGGCACGTGCCGGCGGTCCGCACCATCATTCCCCGGTTCATCGCGTTCGGGCCACGGCCCGAACACGCGCCGGCGTTCGCCCGGCGCGCACCGCAACGCCCGGTCGCCACGGGTACCCCGGGTCTGCAGGGCGTACGGGAAGCGCCCACGGAACCGGGGCCGTACCCGACCCAACGCCCGGGCCCGGACGCGCCGGGCCCGGCCCTGGCGACGCACGCCCCCGCCGTCGGCCGCTTCCGCCGGGGGCGGACGGGAAGCCGGTCGGCCTCCTGACCGGAGCCCGGCGACATAGAGGGTTCCGGCTGGGAATCCGCCCCCGGCCTCCTACTAAACTGTTCCCCATGACCACCAGTGACTTCGCGGCCGACGCCGCTGCCGCCCGCGCCCGCCTCCTGGAACTGATCAAGGAGCTGGCCGTCGTCCGCGGCAAGGTCACCCTCTCCAGCGGCGCCGAGGCCGATTACTACATCGACCTGCGGCGCATCACCCTGCACCACGAGGCCTCCAAGCTGGTGGGCCAGGTCATGCTGTCCCTGATGGCCGACGCCGGCATCGACTTCGAGTGCGCCGGCGGACTCACCATGGGGGCGGACCCCGTGGGCACCGCCGTGATGCACGCCGCCGTCGACGCCGGCCGCACCGTGGACGCCTTCGTGGTCCGCAAGGCCCAGAAGTCGTACGGCATGGGCCGCCAGGTGGAGGGCCCCTCCGTCGAGGGGCGCAACGTCCTGGTCCTGGAAGACACGTCCACCACGGGCGGCTCCGCGCTGACCGCCGTCGAGGGCGTCCGCAAGGCGGGCGGCAACGTCGTCGCCGTCGCAGTGATTGTGGACCGCGACACCGGTGCCAAGGAGAAAATCGAAACCGAAGCCGGCGTCCCCTACCTCTTCGCGTTCGGCAAGGATGAGTTGGGCCTGAACTAGCAGTTCGCCTTCCGCGTACATATGTGGACGGTATTTCCGCGGTGACTTATCATTTCTTCAAAACCTCACTCGGTACATCTGTACCCTCAGCTGGAGAACTGCTCTATGCTTCCGCCCCAGGAATACCCGGGCCCCCTCTCCGTCAGCACCGCGGACCAGGTCCAGAACCTTATCCTCGACAGCACGGACTTCGAGGAGTTCCTCAACGATCTCGCACGGTTCTCGGCGCACCAGGTGGCCGGCGAAGGCGATGACGCGCTCTGCGGCATCACGTTGCTGCGCGACCGCAAAGCGGCAACCATCGGCTGGAGCAGCGAGTCCGCCCGGGAGGTCGACGAAATCCAGTACCGGCTCGCGCAGGGCCCGTGCCTGACCGCCGCGCAGGAGGAACGGGAAGTTTACGTTCCTGACCTTTTCGAGGAAGACCGCTGGGGACCGGACTACGCCACCGCCGTGGCCTCGCACGGGCTCCGCTCGGTCCTTTCGGTGCCTTTCCACCTGCAGGGCGAAGCCCAGGCCGCCCTGAACCTGTACTCGGATGTGCCGCGCAAATTCGACGGCAACGTCGCCGAGCGCGCCCGTGACTACACCCGGCAGATCTCCCAGGCGCTGCGGATGGCCGTCCGGTTCTCCCTGCACACGGACAGTGCCACCAACCTGCGGGCCACCCTCGAATCGCGGACTGTGATCGACATGGCCATCGGCATTGTTATGGCGCAGAACCGCTGCGACCAGGAGACCGCTGTCCGTATCCTCACCGACGCGTCGAGCCACGGCAACGTCAAGCTTCGCGACATCGCCACCTCGCTGGTGGAGTCCGTGGGCGGCGTGGCCACACGGACCCATTTCCAGGAACCCGGGAAACAAGCCGCCGGCTAGCCGGGACTTGTGCCCGCTCCGGCCTGCAGTTAGTCTGAGGACGGTTGAGCCGTCGGCCATAGACACTTTATTTGGAGTACCTATGGACCAGTCTCTTAACGCCCAAGTCAAGCTCGACGTCGACTCAGACGTCATCCGGATTGATGTCCGCGGCAGCCTCAACCAGAAATCACGCCCGGCCCTGATGCTGTTGATCCAGCGCATCCGCCGCATGGGTTTCACCTCCCACATCCGCGTTGACCTCGCCCACGCCGAGTACGTGGAATCGTCAGCCCTTGCGGGCCTGCGCATCGATCTGAACGACGTCGACCTCCACGCCATTGATGCCGGCCCCGACCGGCTCGACGTCGGTACGGCCATCGTGCCGGTCCGGACCGGCGTATCGCTCGAACTGCAACTCTTCGGCGACGACTTCAACAGGGTTTTCCAGCCGGTGGATCTTTCCGGCGACATGCTGGCCTCCATTGACCGCTCCGGTACCGGTCCGCTGACCCGCTACACCAGTGACGAACTCCTCGCCGCGAGCGACTGCGTCTTCGGGAAGCTTGACGAGCCCTGGAACGGGGGACAGGCGGCCCTGCTGGCCCGTTATGACGACATCGGCGTGGAGCTGAACCGGCGCGAAGCAGGCCGTGAGCCCGAGCCGGTCTAAGCCGGCAGCCCCGCCCCTTGATCGGTTCCGGCCGCACCGGGGCCGGTGTACTGTGCGGCGAAGTAACCGTTTTGTGGGCTGATCCCGCCGTTTTTGCTGCGCCGGAACAGTGGCTACGGTAGGAGTGTGCCGGGTGAGACGGAAGAGACCGACGGGCGGGGACTCGGCGAGGCCGAGGCCCGCGTCCTCCGGCATGCCGCCGACCTCGAGCGCTTTTCGCGGCGGAACTTCCTTTTGGGCGCCGGGGCGTCGTCCGTCCTGGCCGCTGACATGCTGTTCACCCGCCGCGTGCAGACAGAACGGCGCGTCAACAAGATCCTGATGGTCCCGGACGACGAGGCCGAGCTGTACTATCCGCACGCCAGCTGGTTCCTCTTCCCGGGCTACAAGACCAGCTGGGAAGAAGCCCAGTGGATCCTAAACTCTCTGCGCGGCTCGCTGAACAAACGGGGGCAACTGGCCGCCGTCGGCTACTCCAACGTGGGCCTCGACATCGACCAGATCGTGATCGCGGTCATCGAACACATCCGCGCCCGCCACCTCGACACCGTTTACTTCTACGGCCACAGCTTCGGCGGGATGGTGGCGGTGCAGGTCGCGGCCCGGTTGCTGGAACTGCACGGCGTCCAGGTGTCCTTCATCCTGCTCGACTCGAGCCCCGCCAGCAGGTCCGACGTCCTGGACCAGAGCTGGTTCGAGGGCGTGGTCTTCCTCTACGAGAGCGGTTTCCGGTTCCCCACCGTGCTGCGCGGCAGCTACGAACTCGGGGAGCGGGTGCTGAACAAACACGAACGCAGCTGGGGCCAGATCCTGGACCAGACCCTGGAGCAGCTTTCACCGATCGCTCCGTCCAGCGTGCTGATCCAGACCGAATCCGCGTATATCTACCACTTCGACCTGAACCGCTTCGTCGGCAAACTGGGTGACGCGAAGATGGCGTTCATCGGCAACCCCAAGGACCAGACGGTCAGCTACGAGACGGCCCGCGACACGTGGATGCTGCGGTTCAAGGCCAACATGGTCTCCGACTCCCTGCGGACGGACGGGGCCATCCCGGCCCATGCCAGCCCGCAGTGGAGCCCGGCCGTCTACCGGCCGCTCATCGACAAACTCGAGGACGAGTTCCTGCCGTTGCCGTCGGGCGGCGGCAAGAAGACCGCGTTCTAGCGGGAGGCGGCGCCGGCCGCCGCCGGTTGGCGGCCCGCCGGCGTCGGCCGCGCTTAGATCTGGTTCTTCAGGTCCGCGACGGAGTTAAGGACCTGGTTGGGCCGGAACGGGTAGGCCGCGATGTCGTCCCGGTGCGTGATGCCGCTGAGCACCAGGACGGTGTGCAGCCCGGCTTCCATACCGGCAATGATGTCCGTGTCCATCCGGTCGCCGATCATGGCCGTGGTCTCGGAGTGCGCGTCGATCTGGTTCATGGCCGAGCGGAACATCATCGGGTTGGGCTTGCCGACGATGTAGGGTTCACGCCCGGTGGCCTTGGTGATGAGCGCCGCGATCGCCCCGGTCGCCGGCATGGGGCCGTCCTTGGACGGGCCGGTGGCGTCCGGGTTTGTGGCGATGAACCGGGCGCCGCCCAGGATCAGCCGGATCGCGGTGGTGATGGCCTCGAAGGAATAGGTCCGGGTCTCGCCCAGCACCACGAAGTCCGGGTCCTGGTCGGTGAGGATAAAGCCGGCCTCATGCAGCGCCGTCGTAAGCCCTGCCTCGCCGATCGTGTAGGCGCGGTTACCGGATTCGGAGCCGCGCACCTGATCCTTGAGGAACTGGGCCGTCGCCAGGGCTGACGTCCAGATGTTCTCTTCCGGGATTTCCAGGCCGGAACTCTTCAGCCGTGCGGCGAGGTCCCGGGGCGTGAAGATCGAGTTGTTGGTCAGGACCAGGAAGCGCTTGGAGGTGTCCACCCAGCGCTGGATGAGCTCGGAGGCGCCGGGGATCGGCTGGTTCTCGTGGACCAGGACGCCGTCCATATCGGTCAGCCAGCACTCGATCTCCTGGCCGCTGCGGTACACCGAAAACGTGGACCGCACGTCGTCGGCGTCCGAACGCTGGTCTGTCCCGTGGTCTTCGTACTGGTCCGCCATGGTGCCCTCCGCCGATAGTGTGCCGCTTCCGGTCCCAGTCTAATGTTGAGTGGTGACTGAACCCGAGACCCCCAGCGAAGCCCCCGCCGGTACCGAGGCCGCTCCGGACGGCGATCAGGAGCCCAAAGCGGAGGTCGGCGTCGGACCCTGGCAGGGGCAGTGGCCGGAGGGCGAACACTGGGACCCGGACCTGCTCGCCGACGGGGACCGCCGCAACGTGGTGGATAAATACCGGTACTGGAAGCACGAGGCGATCGTTGCCGAGCTCGATTCCCGCCGGCACAACTTCCACATCGCCATTGAAAACTGGCAGCACGACATGAACATCGGCACCGTGGTCCGCACCGCCAACGCGTTCCTGGCCAAGGAAGTCCACATCATCGGACGACGCCGGTGGAACCGCCGCGGTGCCATGGTCACCGACCGCTACCAGCACGTCCGTCACCACCCCACCGTGGAGGATTTCGTCGCCTGGGCGCAGGACGAGGGGCTGGCCGTGATCGGGATCGACATCTTCCCCGACTCCGTCCCGCTCGAAACTTACGAGCTTCCCCGGGACTGCGTCCTGGTGTTCGGCCAGGAGGGCCCGGGCCTGACGCCGGAAGTGCACGAGGCCGCGGTGGCGACCCTCTCGATCGAGCAGTTTGGATCCACCCGCTCCATCAACGCCGCCTCCGCTGCCGCCATCGCGATGCACGCCTGGATCCGCCGGCACGTGTTCGGCCAGATAGTTTCCTGAGGCACCTATAGTCAGAACGGGTTTTGCCGTTTAGGCTCTGGCGTGTGTGGGCGCAAAGGGCGCCCGCCTAGGGGAAGACATCTCATGAAGACGGTCTCTACTTCTCTACTTCGCAATCCCGGCGCGCCACCCGGTTCCTGGCGCTTGGTACATCCCTTGCCTTTGCCATCGGCCTGACCGCCACGGCGGCCGTGGCCGCCCCGCCGACGCCCCCGCCGTCGAATAACTCCCCGGGGTCAGTGCCGCCCTGGGCCGGTTCCCGCACCAAGACCGGCACCCCGCTGAGCAACACCACGGTCGAGGGCGAGATCTACCTGAACCTGCCCGACGCCGGAGCGGCCAAGGCGTTCGCGACGGCCGTGTCCACGCCGGGGAACCCGCAGTACCAGCAGTACCTTTCGGCTCCGGACTGGATCGCCAAATACGGGCCGGCCAAAGCCGACGTCGCGGCGCTCGTTGACTACCTGAAGGGCCAGGGCATGGTGGTCACTTCGGTCCCCGCGAGTGGTCTCTACGTGGTTTTCCGTGGCACGGTTGCCCAGATCAATGCGGCCTTCAGCACCACCGAGCAGACCTACACCTTCCAGGGCCAGAGCCTGATCGGCCCGTCCACCGCGCCCTCCCTGCCCGCGGCGCTCTCGGCCAAGGTCCTGGGGATCTCCATCGACCAGGGCCGGCTGCTGACCCGCCCCTCGCTGGCGACGCCCGGGGCGTCGGACCAGGCCCAGGCCTCCGGCAAACCGGTCGGCGCGCCGCCGGTTGACGCGCCGTGCTCGAACTACTGGGAGCAGAACAAAGTCACGGTTCCGGCAGCGTACGGCTCCACGAGGTTCGGCACCGCCATCTGCGGCTACACGCCGGCCCAGCTGCAGGGCGCTTACGGGGTAACGTCCCCGTCCGACGCCGGCGCGGGCCAGACGGTGGCGATCATCGACGCCTACGCTTCGCCAAGCATCGAATCGGACGCGAACACGTACTCGCAGAAGAACGGGCTCCCGGCCTTCAAGGCCGGGCAGTACCGGCAAATCGTGCCGGACTCCCGTATGTTCATGGACCAGGCCCTGTGCGGACAGCCCAGCGGCTGGCAGGGCGAACAGACCCTCGACGTCGAGGCCGTCCACGGACTCGCCCCGGCCGCTAACATCCTCTACGTCGGCGGCAACAACTGCGGCGCCGGAATCGACGTGGCGATGTCCACCATCCTGGACCAGAAGCTCAGCACCATCGTCAGCAACAGCTACGGCTACGTCGGGGAGGCGGTCTCGCAAAACGCGCTGCTGGGCATGCAGAACATCCACCTCCAGGCAGCCGGGGAGGGAATCGGGCTCTACTTCTCCAGCGGCGACAACGGCGACGAGAAGGCGAGCCTGGGCTACGCTTCACCGGACTTCCCGGCCAGCTCCCCGTTCGTCACGGCGGTCGGCGGGACCAGCCTGGCGGTCGACAAGGACAACGGCTACCTGTTCGAAACGGGCTGGGGAACCACGCGGAACAGGATCGTCCCGAACGCCGACGGCACCCTCGGCTACGCCGGCGGGTTGCCGGGAGTATTCCGCTTCGGCGCCGGCGGGGGAACCAGTGCGCAGTTCGCCCAGCCCGGCTACCAGCAGGGCACGGTCCCGGCCGGCCTGGCCAACGGCTACCGGGTCTCACCGGATGTCGCCTCGCTGGCCGATCCCTATACCGGCTACCAGGTGGGCCTCAGCCCCATCACCAACGACCACGTCCTGAAGACCGGCGCCTATGAAACGACGGGATACGGCGGAACCTCGCTGGCCTGCCCGCTGACGGCGGCGCAGATGGCAATCGCGCAGGCCGCCACCGGCAGGACCGTTGGCTTCGCCAACCCGGCCATCTACGCGGCGGCGAAGACCGGCAGCTCCGGAGTGCGGGACGTGGCTCCCCAGTCAACCCCGCGGGCCATGGTCTTTTCCAGCCCGATCAGTGGCAACAGCTACCTGATCGGCACGGACCACGACACGTCGCTGGAGACCGCGCCGGGATATGACGACGTGACCGGCGTGGGCAGCATGAATGTCCGCTTCGCGATGAGCATCGCCGGAGGGTAGCCGCACGGCCCCGCGGCGAACCCCGATGTGGGGCGCCAGCACACAGTGAGGAAGCGTCTGGTGCCGGGCCCGGGAACATTTCCCGGGCCCGGCTTCACGTATTCGGCTCCGGGGCACTCGTGGCTAGGATGTAGATAGCCATGTAGCTACCACTGCTTTCGACGAGGAGTCAGCATGCCCATTGCAACCCCAGAGATCTACTCCGAGATGATCGACCGCGCAAAGACGGGTGGCTTCGCGTTCCCCGCCGTCAACGTCACCTCCTCCCAGACCCTGAACGCCGCACTGCGCGGCTTCGCCGAGGCCGAGTCCGACGGCATCGTCCAGGTCTCCACCGGCGGTGCGGCCTACTGGTCCGGCGCCACCACCAAGGACATGGTGGCCGGCTCCCTGGGCTTCGCCGCGTTCGCCCGCGAGGTTGCCAAGAACTACGGCGTGAACATCGCCCTGCACACTGACCACTGCCCCAAGGACAAGCTGGACGGCTTCGTCCTGCCGCTGCTCGCCGCCTCCGAGGCCGAGGTGAAGGCCGGACGTAACCCGCTCTTCAACTCGCACATGTGGGACGGCTCCGCCGAAACCCTGCAGGAGAACCTCCGCATCGCCCGTGAACTCCTCCAGCGCACCGCCGCCGCCAAGATGATCCTCGAGGTCGAGATCGGCACGGTCGGCGGCGAGGAAGACGGCGTCGAGAACGCCATCAACGACAAGCTCTACACCACGGTCGAGGACGCCCTGGCGACCATCGACGCCCTCGGCTCGGGCGAGAACGGCCGCTACATCACGGCCCTGACCTTCGGCAACGTGCACGGCGTGTACAAGCCGGGCGGGGTCAAGCTGCGCCCGGAGATCCTCAAGGACATCCAGGAGCAGGTGGGCGCCAAGATCGGCAAAGCCAACCCGTTCGACCTCGTCTTCCACGGCGGCTCCGGCTCCTCGGACAAGGAAATCGCGGACGCGGTGTCCTACGGCGTCATCAAGATGAACATCGACACCGACACCCAGTACGCCTACACCCGTCCGGTGGTGGACCACATGTTCCGCAACTACGACGGCGTCCTGAAGGTTGACGGCGAGGTCGGCAGCAAGAAGCTCTACGATCCCCGCGTCTGGGGCGCGTCCGCTGAGGCAGGCCTGGCCGCCCGCGTGGTCGAGGCTGCCCAGCAGCTCGGCTCCACCGGCAAGACGTTCTAGCCGTGTCTGACGAGTTCCGCAAGAACCTGATGGGCCCCGAGCCCACGCTCCTGCCGGCCGAGACCGAGGTCAACGCCGGCCTGGATGCGGGCCACGAGGCCCTGGACCTGGTGGAGCAGCACCCGACGTCGTCGCTGCTCTGGGCCGTGCTGGCCGAGGAGGCGTGGAAAGAGGGCCGGACCATCGACTCCTACGCCTACGCCCGCGTCGGCTACCACCGTGGTCTGGACGCGCTGCGCCGCAACGGCTGGCGCGGCGCCGGCCCCATCCCGTGGGAGCACGAACCCAACCGCGGGTTCCTGCGCGCCCTGTACTCGCTGGGCCGGGCCTCGGCCGCCATCGGCGAGGCGGAGGAACCCGAACGGATCGAAAAGTTCCTCAAGGACTCCGATCCCACCGCCAAAGCAGCCATCGAGGCGCAGGGCTGACGGTTTAACGAACGACGGCGGGCGTCCACCTTAGGGTGGGCGCCCGCCGTCGTTCGTGGGGTAGGCCCACGCCCGCCGGGTCCCCTGGCCGAGCTTGCGAGGCGAGGGTGCGGGTGGGGACTAGCTGGCTTTGGCCAGGCCGGTCCGGGCCATGGCGTCGGCGTAAGCCACACGCATGTCCTCGAGGTACTGTTCCTGGCGGGCCGGGGTGCCGGCGAACGCGCGGCCGCTGAGGGAACGGACCTTGTAGGTCTTTAGGCCGCGGCGCCAGATCATGGGCACCTCGGTCTTGAGCAGCAGGTTGGCCAAACGGTTGGCCTCGGTGCCGTGCGCAACGATCACGGACGCACGCGGGACCAGGGCCAGGAACTTCAGCAGCGGCTTCAGGCCGGCCGAGATCTGGTCCGGGGTGAACTTGCCGTTGGGTTCGCCGCCGACGTGCCAGGGGTGCACGTTCCAGGGCATCACGTACTCCGGGCGCAGGCCCAGCTTCCACTGGACACCCAGCATGCGGGTGCCCGCTTCCTCGTCACCGGGGGTGATGAAGCCGGACGGGTCAGCGGTGCCGATGTTCGAGTACAGGCTGATGATGCGGCACTCGTCGATGTCGTGCGCGGGATCCACGTAGGGGACGGTGGTGCCAGCTTTGGCGGTCTGCAGTGCGTCGCACAATTCGTTGACCGGCGCGACATTAGCGTCGTAGCGCCGGCTGAGGAGCTGTTCGCGGAAATTTTCAGTGGCCAGGGCTGTCATGTATTGCTGGGTCTCCTGCGGGATTGGTAAAGCCGCCACACCGGCTGCGGGCACGCCAAAGGGAGGGCGCGCGGGGCCGGTGTGGTGTGAAAATGTGGTGTGGACCGATTCCTGATCGGTCCTCACCAGTCTAGCAAGCCCCGGGTGATGCCCGGCGTGTCGCCCGCCAATCCGGCGGCCGCCGGGCACCTCCGGCGGCCGCCGGCGGGTGGGCTAGCAGGGTCGACCTACCAGAGCCGCCGGCTGGCCCGCCGTGCGCCCTCGCCCAGGGCCTCGAGCTTGGCGAAGGCGATCTGCGGATGCACGCGGCCGCCGAGTCCGCAATCCGTGGAAGCAATGACGTTTTCGCGGCCCACCAGATCGGCGAAGCGGATGATCCGGTCTGCCACCAGGTCCGGGTGCTCCACGACGTTGGTGGCGTGCGAGACGACGCCGGGAATGATCGACTTCCCCTCGGGGAGCCTGGTGTCCTCCCAGACCCGCCACTCGTGTTCGTGCCGCGCATTGGCGGCCTCGAAAGAGTAGGCGCCGGCGTTGACCTGGAGGACCGATCCGACGATGTCCGCGAACGGGATGTCCGTGGTGTGCGGCCCGTGCCAGGACCCCCAGCAGACGTGCAGCCGGATCTTGTCCTGGGGAAGGTCCCGCAGMGCCCAGTTGGTGGCCTCGACCCGGAGCTGGATGAACTTCAGGTAGTCCTCGAGGCTCGGCTCCGGATTGATCTGGTCCCAGCTCTCGGCCAGGGACGGATCGTCCAGCTGGACCGTCAGCCCGGCATCGATGATGGCCTTGTATTCCTCCCGCATCGCATCCGCGCAGGCGTGCAGGAGCTCCTCGTCGCTGGTGTAGTACTCGTTGGCGACCCGGGCGCAGGAACCGGGGGAGAGGGAGGCGACGAACCCGTCGGTGAGGCCGGCCGCGGCCAGCCCGGTCTTGAGGTTGGTGATGTCCGAGGCCACGAGGGCCTGCCCGGTGTAGGTCAGCGGCCCCGCGATCTTGGGCTGCGTGACGCTCTTGCGGTGGGCCAGGATGCCCGACGACGGATCGTTGTAGGCGTCGTTGAACGCCTGCCGGTCGCGGCGGTCCGGGAAGGAAGTCAGGACGATGTGTCCCGGCGAGGACCGGTGCACCTTGGCATCGGCCCAGCGGTCCACCTCAGTCGGTTCCAGGCCGCCGAGCCGGGAGAACGAGTAGTTCCACCACGCGCCGTAGTCCACGGTGCTGGACATGGTGTGCCCGTACTCGCCGTCGTTCGGGATATCGATCCCCAGGTCCTTCTGGCGCTGCACAACATCCACCACGGAGGTCTCCAGCAGGTCCAGGAACTCGGGGGTGACACCGTCGGCCTCCTTCGCCTCATTGGCGGCGATCAGCTCCGGAGTGCGCGGCAGCGAGCCGGCATGGGTAACCCGGATGTGGTCGGTATTCGGGGTCAGTGCGTTCTGGGACACGGCAGGGAATCCTTTCCATCGGTCCTGGCGGTAGCACCGTGGCCGGGCGGGCGTCACGGCGGCGCCTCTCGGGCGCCGCACGGGCGTGCGGCCGGCAGGGTTGCTGCGGCGTCAACGGTCCAGGTCCCTCGGCCGCTCGGGATGGTCCCTCCCACTCAAATCCACGCCGCGCCCCGCCGCAAGTCGTGCCCACAATGTGTCGGTACCGCCGCGGGCGAAGGTGCCGCCCGGCTTTCCCCGCCGGTGCCCTGCCGGCCGGACGCCGCGTCCACGCAGGGAGACAAAACGGTGCCGGCCGCCGTTTTCGGCTAAACTTGGGTGGTAAGAGCCCCGGACTCTGGCGTTGATGTACAGATCGTAGTGGTACTGCGCACAGCGGTAGATTCGGGGCATTCTCATGAACGGCGCTGAGCTGCGGTGACCACCTGGTGCATCACCTGCAGAGCGGCCCGAACGAATGGGGGAGGATCCCATGCCAGCAATCGTGATCGTCGGAGCCCAGTGGGGCGACGAAGGCAAAGGTAAGGCCACTGACCTGCTCGGCGGGCGGGTCGACTACGTCGTCAAGCCCAACGGCGGCAACAACGCCGGGCACACGGTTGTCGTGGGCGGTGAGAAGTACGAGCTGAAGCTCCTTCCGGCCGGCATCCTGAGCCCGAATGCGGTCCCGGTGATCGGCAACGGCTGCGTGGTGAACCTTGAAGCCCTGTTCCAGGAGATCGACGGCCTCGAAGCCCGCGGCGCGGACACCTCCAAGCTCCGCGTCTCCGCCAACGCCCACCTGGTGGCGCCCTACCACCAGGTCCTGGACAAGGTCACCGAACGGTTCCTCGGCAGCCGCGCCATCGGCACCACCGGCCGCGGCATCGGCCCGGCCTACATGGACAAGGTGGCCCGCCTCGGCATCCGGGTCCAGGACGTTTTTGACGCGTCCATCCTGCGCCAGAAGGTCGAAGGCTCGCTCCGGCAGAAGAACGAGCTCCTGGTCAAGGTTTACAACCGCCGCGACATCGAAGTCGACGAGATCGTGGAGTACTTCCTGTCCTACGCGGACCGCCTCCGCCCCCTGGTCATCGACAGCACCTTCGTGCTGAACAAGGCGCTGGACGAGGGCAAGGTGGTCCTGATGGAGGGCGGCCAGGCCACGTTCCTCGACGTCGACCACGGCACCTACCCGTTCGTGACCTCCTCGAACCCGACCGCCGGCGGCGCCTCCGTGGGCTCCGGCATCGGCCCCACCCGGATTTCCCGCTCCATCGGCATCATCAAGGCGTACACCACCCGGGTGGGCGCCGGACCGTTCCCGACGGAGCTGTTCGACGACATGGGCGTGTACCTGCAGAAGACCGGCGGCGAATTCGGTGTCAACACCGGCCGTCCGCGCCGCTGTGGCTGGTACGACGCCGTCCTGGCCCGCCACGCCTCCCGCGTCAACGGCTTCACCGACTACTTCGTCACCAAGCTGGACGTGCTGACCGGCATCGAGCAGATCCCGGTCTGCGTGGCGTACGACGTCGACGGCGTCCGGCACGATGAGATGCCGATGACCCAGACCGAGTTCCACCACGCCAAGCCGATCTTCGAGTACTTCGAGGGCTGGACCGAGGACATCACCGGCGCCCGCACCCTGGACGACCTGCCGGAGAACGCCCGGAACTACGTGCTGGCCCTTGAGAAGCTCTCCGGCACCCGCTTCTCGGCGATCGGCGTCGGACCGGACCGCGACCAGACGATCGTGGTCAACGACCTCATCAACGACTAGCGGCTCGACAGGATCCCCGGCGCTCCGGCAGCCGGACTCCGGCGGCCAGACGACGGCGGCGGCCCACCCCACGGTGGTCCGCCGCCGTCGGGGTTAAGCCGCGGAGCCCGGGAATTCCCGGCATTGCGGCCGTCCATAGTACGGCCCTCCGCCCCGCCCTGCGGCCGGCCGGCGGGGCCCAAAAAAGAATTTTGAATCCTGCGTAACCTTTTGGACCCTCCCGGCGATTACCTCTTTGTAAGCGCCGCCCGGAGCCCTGGTCCCCCCATCAGGTCCGGCCGGCCTTGTAGCGAAAGATCCGAGGAGCGCCTGCCCCCATCAGGCGCCCGGGACTTCGAGTGAAAGATCCGACGGGCGCCTGCCCCCATCAGGTGCCGACTGGACTTCGACTGTAAGCGCCGGCCGGCGCCTGCCCCCATCAGGTGCCGGCCGGCCTTCAACCAACCAAAGGATGTACGTTTTTCATGAAGAGTGTTAGCAAGACCACCAAGATTGCTGTCGGCGCCGCTATTCTCGCGGTCGGAGGCTTCTCCGGAATCGGGCTGGCCAACGCCGCCCAGATGTCCAGCACCCAGCAGGCTGAAGTGAACCACGCTACGCCCGCCACCCCGGCCGTTCCGGCTGTTCCGGCAACCCCCGCGCTGCCGTCGGCCCCGGCCACCCCTGCTGTTCCTGCGGTTCCCGCAGTGCCGGCCACCCCGAACGCTGACGGCTCCGCCAAGGGCGACGCCGACGTCGAGGGTACCGACGGTGCCGCTGAAGGCTCTGTCTCCGCTGACAAGGACGGCGTCACCGTTGACGGTGCCGCCAACGCCAAGGGCGCTGCTGAGGCCAAGGCCCACGCCGGCGTGACCGTCGCTACCCCGGCTGTTCCCGGTGCCAAGGGCGTCCCGGCCACCCCGGCCGTGCCCGCTGTTCCGTCTGCTGAGCAGCCGAAGCTCAACAAGTAGCACGAAAGCGCCTCCTTTCGGAGGCAACGGGGTGCGGCCGCTAGACTATCGGGGGCCGCACCCCCCTTGCAGTAACGGAAGGACAGCCTCTTGGCAGACCAGCTGAGCGACGACGAACTGTCAGCCGCTTTGGCTGGCGACCCGTCAGGATTCAGCGCTGTCTACACCGTAATGTCCCCGGCCGTACTGGGGTACTTCCGGGCCAAGGGCGTCGACGACGCCGAGGCCCTCACCCAAGACGTGTTTGTGGACGTTCTGCCCAAACTCGAAAACGTCACCGGCGGCCGCGCCGGACTCCGGACCTTCATCTTCTCGGTCGCGCACGCACGGCTGGTTGACCACTACCGGCGCTCCGAACGGACCCCGCACCTGGCCGAATACGATCCGCTGAACGACGCGCGGCTCTCGGCTTCAGCGGAGGACGTGGCACTCGGATCGCTGGGCGGCCTGTCCCACATTCTTTCCCGGCTCAACGAGGAGCAACGGGAAGTTCTGGTCCTGCGGATTGTCGCGGACCTCTCCATCGAACAGGTGGCCGGCATCATGGGCAAAACCCCGGGTGCCATCAAACAGCTTCAGCGGCGCGGGCTCACTGCCCTGCGCGAACTGGTAACCGAAAAGGACCACGCAGCATCATGACCGGCACGCGCAACCCCCAGCAGGATGGCAGCATCCAGGCGATGCTCCGCGACTCCGGCCTTGAATCTGCCACCGAACTCCGCAGCACCCTCGAGCAGCTCCAGTCGCTGGCCGCTGAACCGGCTCCGGCGCCCCGGGCCGACCTCGCCGCCCTGCTGGCTGGCGGTTCGTCGGGCGCAGGTGCAACCGGCGCCGGGTCCGTTCCGGACACCGGCGCTGAGTCCCTCCCGGCGGGTGTGAGCAGCCTGGCTGCCCGGCGCCGTGTGAGCAAACGACGGATGGCGCTGATCGGCGGAGCCGTGGTGGGTGCCATGAGCCTCGGGGCCGGCGCGGTGGCCGCGTCCAGCCATGACTTCCGGGCCAACGTGGGCCACACGCTGGGCATCATCTTCCAGCCCGCCGCCCCGACCCGGACACCGGCGCCCGTAACATCCGCACCCTCCGAGGTCCCGGCCGTCCCGGCGCCGGTCCCGGCGGGCACATCCCCGGCCGCCACGGCCCCGGGAACCCCGGCCACCGAGGCCACAGCGCACGCGCCGAAGCGGCAGGGCGCGGCGCCCACGGCACCTGCTGTCGGCCGCGGCGGGGTCCTGCCTACGCCCCCACACCGGCCTGTGACGCCGGGCGTTCCGGGCCACAACGGCCGCGGCCTGAATCCGGCACCGTTGCCGACACTGCCGGCCGTCCCGACTGCCTTCCCCACCACCAAGCCGTAGCCCGGCTGTAGTGCGGGGCCGCAGGGTCCGCCGGCAGGCCGGACGCTCAGCCTGGGCGGAGCGCCGGGCGGCGCGGGCGACCTTCGCCCGGGGCCTGGCGGCCTAGGCCAGGACCTGGCGCCGGGAGGAAATGACCCCGGTATCAAAGCCGGCCAGGTGCAGGCCGCCGTGGAAACGGGCATGCTCAATCTTCACGCAGCGGTCCATCACCACGTCCAGCCCGGCCGCTTCGGCTTCCTTCGCCACATCCTCATGCCACGAGCCGAGCTGCAGCCACAGGGTCTTGGCGCCTGCCGCGACGGCCTCGTCCAGCACCCCGGGAAGGTCGTCGTGTTTGCGGAAAACGTCCACAATGTCCGGGCTCTCGGGCAGGTCCGCAAGCGATGCGTACGTCGGTTCGCCCAGGATCTCCTTGACCACCGGGTTCACGAAATAGACCTTGTACCGAGTGGAGGACTGCAGGTACGTCGCCACGAAGTAGCTCGCGCGGGAGGGCTTGTCCGAGGCGCCCACTATGGCGATCGACTTCGCCTGGCGCAGCAGGGCCAGGCGTTCCGGCGCGGACGGTCCCGTCCAGGTGCGGGTTGCTTCAGTCATCAGTTCGCTCCAATCGTGCACGCTTCGGCCGACAGTGCATCCGCACACGGCTTAGACACACCGCCTCGTTCCTCGGCGGCGCGATGCGCCGCTTCCGCGGATACACCGTCGGCCGCCATGTCAGACGCCGCGTCCAGGGCCTGGTCCAGGTCCCACAGGATGTCCTCAATGTCCTCGAGGCCCACGGAGATCCGGACCAGGTCCTCCGGGACGCCGGCTGATTCGAGCTGTTCCGGGCTGAGCTGCTGGTGGGTGGTGGAGCCGGGGTGGATCACCAGCGTCCGCGAGTCGCCCACGTTGGCCAGGTGCGAAGCCAACTGCAGGGATTCGATGAACTTCCGGCCCGCGGCCCGGCCGCCCTTGACGCCGAAGGAGAACACGGAGCCCGGGCCCAGCGGCAGGTACTTCTTGGCGCGCTCGAAATGCGGGTGGGAGGGCAGCCCGGAGAAGTTCACATAAGCCACGCGCTCGTCGGCTTCCAGCCATTCGGCCACGGCCTGGGCGTTCCGGAGGTGTTCATCCAGACGCTGGGGGAGCGTCTCCACGCCCTGCAGCAACTGGAAGGCGGACTGCGGGGACAGGGCGGGGCCGATGTCGCGCAGCTGTTCGCAGCGCAGCTTGGTGAGGAACCCGTACTCGCCGAAGTTGCCCCACCAGGAGACGTTGCCGTAGGAGGCCACCGGCTCGGTCATGGTGGGGAACTTGCCGTTGCCCCAGTCGAAGCGGCCGCTCTCGACGATCACGCCGCCCAGGGTGGTGCCGTGGCCGCCAAGGAACTTCGTGGCGGAGTGGATCACAATGTCCGCCCCGTGCTCGATCGGCCGCACGAGGTACGGGGTGCTCAAGGTGGCGTCGACCACCAGCGGAATACCGGCGTCGTGCGCCACCTGCGCCAGGCCTGCCAGGTCCTGGACCTCCGACGACGGGTTGGCCACCACCTCCACGAAGATCGCCTTGGTGTTGTCCCGGACCGCCGCGGCGTAGTCTGCCGGGTCGGTGCCGGCCACGAATGTGGTGTCGACGCCGAAACGGCGCAGCGTGACATCCAGCTGGGTCACGGTGCCGCCGTAGAGCTGGGAGGCCGCGACAATGTGGTCGCCGGCCTGGGTGAGCGCGGCAAAGGTGATGAACTCCGCGGCCATGCCCGACGACGTCGCGACCGCGCCAATGCCGCCCTCGAGGGAGGCGATACGTTCCTCGAACGCGGCCACCGTGGGGTTGCCGATGCGGGAGTAGATGTTCCCGTACTTCTGCAGCGCGAACAGGTTCGCGGCGTCCTGGGTGTCCTTGAACACGAAGGACGTGGTCTGGTAGATCGGCACTGCGCGGGCGCCGTGCTCGGCGTCGGGCGTCCCGCCGGCGTGCAGGGCGCGGGTGCGGAAACCAAAGGTGCGGTCGGCCATTACGCGTTCACCTCAATCTTGGTGACAGGAGTGGATGGGCCCACGCCCGCAGGGTTCCCTGGCCGAGCTTGCGAGGCTAGGGGGCGGGTGGGGACCAGTTCGGTGCCGTGCTTGCGGGCCAGGTCCGCCTCGAGCTCCCGGACGATCGGCAGGACATCCCGGCCGAACGCGGCCACCTCCTCCTGGAAGTGCAGGTAGCCGGTCAGGAACAGGTTCACGCCGATCTTCTTGTACGCCACGATCCGCTCCGCGATCTGCTCCGGCGTGCCGATCAGCTGGGTCTTGAAGCCGTCGTTGTACTGGACCAGGTCCTCGAAACTGGAGTCGGCCCACATGCCCTTGCCGTCCTTCGTGGACGCACCGGCTTCCTGGACCGCGGCGCGGAACCCCTCGACGGCGGCCTTGTGTGCCTTCGCGACGATCTCGCGGAGGGTGTCCCGGGCCTCCTTTTCCGAATTCCGGGCGATGACAAAGCCGTTCAGGCCGAACCTGGGTGCGGGCAGGGCACCGCCGGCGCCGCGGCGCGTTTCCGCGGCTGCGGCCACCACTCCGGCGATGTTGTCCTTGAACCCCTCCAGGTCCTTGCCGTTGGAGAAGTACCAGTCCGCCACGCGGCCGGCCGTGGCCTGCGCCGCTGTGGAATTGCCGCCGAAGAAAATCTCCGGGTGCGCGCGGCCGGGCACGTCCACCGGGGACGGCTGCAGGGTGAAATCGGTGATGTTGTAGTACTTTCCACTCTGGCTGTAGGCCTCTTCGGTCCAGAGTCCGCGCAGCACCCGAATGAATTCCTCGGTGCGGACGTAGCGCTCATCGTGTTCGAGCCATTCGAGGCCAAAGTTTTCGAACTCGGCCTTCAGCCAACCGGAGACGATGTTCACGGCGGCACGGCCGTTGGAGATGTGGTCCGCGGTGATGATGAACTTCGCCAGGACGCCGGGGTGCCACATGCCCGGGTGCACGGCCGAGATCACCTTGAGCCGTTCGGTCGCGGCGAGCAGGGCGAGGCTGAACGAGGTCGCCTCATGCTGCTTGTCCGCGCCGTAGGAGGCTGCGTAGCGCGTCTGGGTGAGGGCGTATTCAAAGCCGGAGTCCTCGGCGATCCGGGCGAGCTTCTTGTTGTAGTCGAAGTCCCAGCCGGTGCGTTGTTCGATGGTGGAGACCACCAGGCCGCCGGACACGTTCGGGACCCAGTAGGCGAACTTGAGCGGTTCGGAGAGACGGGCGACGCTGCTGATGTCAGTCATGAGGTTCCTAACTTCTGGGGTGTGGCGGGGATGCTGTTGCGGTCACGGAGGGCGGCCTGGATGCCGGCGATCGACGGTTCGTTCTGCAGCGACGTGGTGTCGCCGAGCTCGGTGCCCTCGAAGAGCTGCGTCAGCAGCCGGCGCATGATCTTGCCGCTGCGGGTCTTGGGGACATCGGGCACAACGACGACGTCTCGCGGCTTTGCGATCGGCCCGATCGCCTTCGCCACATGCGCCTTCAAATCGGCGGTGATTCCCTCCGTGAACGCTAAGCGGCGGGAGGGGATCGCTGCCGACTCGCGGAGGACCACGTATGCGACGATGGCGTGCCCGGTTTTGGCGTCGGCGACCGGGCAGACGCCGGCTTCCACCACGTCCGGGTGGGACACGAGGGCCGATTCGATTTCGATGGTGGAGAGCAGATGGCCGGAAACGTTCAGGGTGTCGTCCACCCGCCCGAGGATCCAGATGTCGCCGTCGTCGTCGTACTTGGCACCGTCTCCGGCGAGGAACCAGCCCTGCTGCGCGTACTGGCGCCAGTACGAGTCGTAGTAGCGGGCCGGATTGCCCCACACGGTCCGGGCGATCGCCGGGCCGGGGGAGTCCACCACAATAAAGCCCTGCACGCCCGGCGGAACCGTGGCGCCGGCGTCGTCGACGATCCGGGTGCTCACGCCGGGCAGCGGGCGGGCCGCGCAGCCGGGTTTGAACGAGGAGTCGGTCGGGGCGGGCGAGAGGATGGTGGCGCCGGTCTCGGACTGCCACCAGGTGTCCACCACGGGGGCGGTTCCGGCGCCGATGTTGGCCCGGAACCAGCGCCAAGCCTCGGGGTTTATCGCCTCGCCCACCGTGCCGAGGAGGCGGATCGAGGAGAGGTCGTACGTGTCCGGGACACCCTCGGGGAACCAGCCCATCAGGGACCGGACCAGGGTGGGCGCGGTGTAGTACTGCGTCACCCCGTAGCGTTCGATGATTTCAAAGTGCCGGCCCGGGTGCGGGGTGTTGGGGGTGCCCTCGAAGATCACCTGCGTGGCGCCGTTGGAGAGCGGGCCGTAGAGCTCGTAGGTATGCGCCGTAACCCAGGCCAGGTCCGCCGTGCACCAGTGGACATCCCGGTCGCGGAGGGCAGGGTCCGGGTTGCTGAAGAGGTGCTCGAAACTCCAGGACGCCTGGGTGAGGTAGCCCCCGGAGGTGTGGACCAGGCCCTTCGGCTTCCCGGTGGTCCCCGAGGTGTACATGATGAACAGCGGCGTCTCGGCGTCGAAGGCCTCGGCGGTGTGGGCATCCGACGCGGCGCCGACGGCGTCGTGCCACCAGACGTCGCGGCCCGCGGTCATCGGGACCGTGTCCAGCTCACCGGCCGGGGTGGTCCGGTTGACCACCAGGACGTGTTCGATCGCGTTCGTGCCGGCGACGGCGGCGTCCGCGTTGGCCTTAACCGGGACGGCAGCTCCCCGCCGGAACTGGCCGTCGGTGGTGACCAGCAGCTTGGCGCCGGTGTCCTCCACCCGGAACCTCAGGGCCTCCGCGGAGAACCCGCCGAAGACCAGGGAATGGATGGCACCGATGCGGGCCACTGCCAGGGTGATGATCACGGTCTCGGGGATCACGGGCAGGTAGATGACCACCCGGTCGCCCTTGGCGATGCCGAGGTCCAGCAGGGCATTGGCAGCCTTGGCCACCTCGCGCTGCAACTCGGCGTACGTGACAGTGCGGCGGTCGCCGGGCTCGCCCTCAAAGAACAGGGCCACCTTGTCCCCGCGTCCCGCCGCTACATGGCGGTCGACGCAGTTGTAGGCGACGTTGAGCTTGCCGCCGTCGAACCAGCTGATCTCCGGGCCGTGGCCGGCCGCGGGATCGGCCGGGACCCGGCGGTAGGCGGTGTGCCAGGGTTTGGTTTCGCCGGCGGCCGGCTGAGCCCAGTCGAGACGGAGCGCCTGGGTTTCCCAGAACGCCACAGAATCCGGCTCGGGCGTGGCCGCCGCGCCCGCGCCCGGGACCCGGACGGGAGCGGGCAGGGTGGACGTGGTTTCAGGGGTCATGTGCAGCACTCCATCGGTCCTGGCAGTAGCACCCTCGCCGTGGCGGGGGTTGCTGCGGCTTCATAGGTCCAGGTCCCTCAGCCGCTCGGGATGGTCACTACCTACTAGAACCGAGATGCACGATTCTGCAAAATCCAGCCACACGTTGCTGTAATATTCACTGGCGCTCCTGATGTGGTATCAAAATCAGTCATTTATTCGACAATCGTGCGCGCCGGGCGCAGGAGTAGGGTTAATGCATGGTCCACGTTAACGATCCGGCAGTCATTGAGCGCCTTATGCGAACCAAGGGCACGTGGGCGGTGGTGGGCCTGACCACCAATGAATGGCGGTCGGCCTTTGAGGTCTCCTTGTACGTCCGCGACCGTATGGGCATGGACATCATCCCCGTCAACCTCCCGGGCGACGACGTCCACGGGGAAACTGGGTACCGGTCCCTGGCGGAGATCCCCGCCGCGAAACACCCGATCGACGTCGTGGACTGCTTCGTCAACTCCGGGAAGGTGGGCGCCGTCATTGATGAGGCCATCGCCATCGGCGCCAAGGCCGTCTGGCTGCAGCTGGGCGTCTTCGATGACGCCGCGGTTTCACGCGCCACGGCCGCCGGACTGGACGTCGTGGTCAACGAGTGCCCCGCCCGGCTGGGGTGGCGGATAGGCCTCTAGCGGCGCACCCAGCACCTGCCGCACGGCGCAACGGGAGTCGGTTACAAAATGTGACCGACTTTTTCCGTATTCGCCGCCTGCCGTGTGAGATGGACTCGTAACCATCCCGAGCGGCTGAGAGATCTGGCTCTGTGACGCCGCAGCAACCCCCTCATTGAGGACGGTGCTACCGCCAGGACCGATGGAGAAGGCGCCGTCTTCCGCTCGGATTTGCGGCCCACGCGGCTTGAATCCCGGAAGCAGCGCTTTCCCGGCATACGCCAGGAGACCGCATATGAGTACTGAAACCCGCCCGCAGAAAATGACCGGGAAGGTGGCCGTTGCCAGCTTCATCGGCACCACCATCGAGGGGTACGACTTCGTCCTGTACGGCCTGGCCGCAGCGACCGTCTTCGGCCCGCTGTTCTTCGCCCCGGCCGCCCCGCTCGTGGGCACCATCGCAGCCTTCGCCACCTACGCCGTCGGCTTCGTCGCGCGGCCGATCGGCGGCGTGCTGGGCGGGCACTACGGCGACAGGATCGGCCGGAAGAGCGTGCTCGTGGCGTCCCTGCTCCTGACCGGGCTCGCGACCACGGCCATCGGGCTCCTGCCCACCTACGCCCAGCTCGGCTGGGTGGCGCCGGCGCTCCTGCTCCTGCTGCGCGTGGTCCAGGGCATCGGCTACGGGGCCGAATGGGCCGGCGCGGCCCTTATGACCGTCGAGCACGCGGCGCCGAAGAAGCGCGGACTGACCTCCAGCGCCACCCAGCTGGGCCCCACCTCCGGGATGCTCCTGGCCACCGGCGTCCTGCTGGTCCTGGAAAACTCCCTGAGCGACGAGCAGTTCCTGGCGTGGGGCTGGCGCGTCCCGTTCGTCGCGAGCCTCCTGCTGGTGGCCGTGGGCCTGGTCATCCGGCTCTCGGTCGAGGACAGCCCGGAGTTCAAGCACGTCCAGACGGTCCAGACCGTCGCGGCCCGCCCCGTGGTGGAGAGCTTCAAAACCCACCCCCGCCAGATCCTGCTGACCACCGGCCTCCGCATCGCCCAGAACGCGTTCTACTACGTGTACACCGTGTTCATCCTGACGTACCTGACCCAGGTGCCCGGCACGGACCGGAACACCGGCCTGACCGCCGTCCTGGTCGCCTCCGCGCTGGGCCTTGTCACCGTGCCGCTATGGGGCGCCCTGTCCGACCGGTTCGGCCGCCGCTCGGTCTATCTCTTCGGCGCCGTGGCCAGTGCTGCGGCGATCATCCCGTTCTTCTGGCTCCTGGACACCGGCAACATCCTGCTGATCATCCTCGGCGTCGTCGTCGGCCTCAACATCGGCCACGACGCCATGTACGGCCCGCAGGCGGCGTTCTTCTCCGAGCTGTTCAGCACCCGCGTCCGGTTCAGCGGCGTCTCCATCGGCTACCAGATCGGTTCCGTGCTCGGCGGCGGCCTGGCGCCGCTGGTGGCGACGGCCCTGCTGGCGGCCGGCGGCGGAAACCCGGTCTGGGTAGTCGTTTACTTCCTGGCGGTCTCCGCGATCACCATCGTCGCGACCCTGAAATCCCCGGAAACGAAGGACCGCGCCCTCGGAGCGACCGAACTGCCGGCCGAGGCACCCGCCGCCGCCGTACCCGCAGACCGGGAACCCGCCGTCGTGCGCTGACGACAGCCGCCGCGAACCCACATTGCCTGATTCACTTTGCACGGAAAGGGGCCCTATGGCCACCGTCGATACCGCACACTCCGAGGGACGTCCAAGGCTGCTGCTGAGCGCCTTCGTTATGAACACCACCAGCCACATTATGGGCGGCCAATGGCGGCACCCGGCGGCGCAGCAGCACCGCTTCAACGAACTGGAGCTGTGGACCGGCCTGGCCCGGCAGCTGGAGGACGCCAAATTCGACGTGATGTTCTTCGCGGACGTGGTGGGGCTCTACGGCAACGACGACGGCGGCTGGGCCGGGCATTTGCGCCGCGGCATGCAGGTCCCGGCGAACGATCCCCTGATCCTCCTCGGCGCCCTCGCCGCGACCACACGCCACCTCGGCCTGGCCGCGACGTCGTCGGTGGTCCAGAGCCACCCGTTCCAGTTCGCCCGGCAGATCTCCACCCTGGACCACCTTTCCCAGGGCCGTGCGGCGTGGAACATCGTGACCAGCGCGGCCGAAAACGCCCACCGGAACTTCGGCGACGGCCTCGTCGCGCACGATGACCGCTACGCCTGGGCCGACGAATACGTGTCCGCCGCGTACAAACTGTGGGAAGGGTCCTGGGACGACGGCGCGCTGGTGCAGGACAAGGAAAACGGCATCCACGCCGATCCGGACAAGGTCCACAAGATCTACCACCGCGGCGACCGGTACTCGATCGACGGGCCGCACCTGTCCGCGCCGTCGCCGCAGCGCACGCCCGTGCTGTTCCAGGCCGGGAGCTCCGGCCGCGGGCAGCAGTTCTGCGCCGCCCACGCCGAAGCCACGTTTATGCTCTCCCCGAACCCGGCCGCCGCGGCCGAGTACACGGCCTCGGTCCGGCAGCAGGCCGTGGCCGCCGGCCGGCTCGCCGGGGACGTGAAGTTCTTCCAAGGGCTGCACTTCATCGTCGGCAGCACCGAGGCCGAAGCCGCGCGCAAGGCAGCGGACCTGGACGAGTACCTGGATTCCGGCGCGCTGATCGCCCACATCGGCGGCGGGGCCGGCGTGGACCTCGGCGGCCTGGACCTCGACACCCCGCTGGGTGAATTCCACACGGAAGGCACCCAGGGGCACCTGGACAGCCTGCGCAAGTCCGTTCCGGGCGGCAACCCGACGCTGCGGGACGTCGCGAATTTCCGCAGCCGGGCGCACCGGGTCCTCGGCACCCCGGAACAGATCGTGGACCGCCTCGAGGAGTGGCAGGACGCCGGGGTGGACGGGATCAACATCATCAACCAGCTGATTCCTGACTCCTACACCGACTTCATCGAACAGGTCATGCCGGAGCTGCGCCGCCGCGGCCTCGCCCAGGAGGAGTACGCCGAGGGCACGCTCCGCGAAAAACTGTTCGGTACCGGGGGGAACGGCGCCGCCCTCAACGACCGGCACCCGGCCCGCAGCTACCGCGGCGCCTTCACGGCCAGCTCGGCAACGGCCGAGCAGGCCCAGACCCTGGAGGCCGCACGATGAGCGAGGCAGTGACAACCACCGGCACCTCGGCGGATACCTTTGCAGGCGTTTCTGCCGAGGCCGCATACGAGAAGCTGGCGCAGCGTTTCCGGCCCGTCTTCGCCCGCATCGCAGAGGGCGCCCTGGCCCGGGAGCAGGACCGTGTCCTGCCGTTTGAGCAGGTCCGCTGGCTGAACGCCGAGGGCTTCGGGCGGCTGCGGGTGCCGGTTGAACACGGCGGCGACGGGATCGGCTTTGAGCCGTTCTTCCGGTTGCTCATCGAATTGGCGGAAGCGGATTCCTCCGTGGCCCACCTGTACCGCTCCCACTTCGCGTTCGTCGAGACGGTCGGCCTGGAGTCGGCCGCGTTCCGGGAGCGCTGGTACCCGAAAGTGGTGGCCGGCCAGATCTTCGGGAACGCGGCCACGGAAAAGTCCGGAAACGCCCTGGGGACGACCGGGACCACACTGACGCCGCACGGCGGGGACTGGCTGCTCAACGGCCGGAAGTTCTACACCACGGGGACCATTTTTGCCGAGTGGATTGCCGTGATGGCCAGCACCGAAGGAGTGGAGGGCCGGCAGTACGCCGTAGTCAGCACCACCCAGCCGGGCGTCGAAATCCTGGACGACTGGGACGGGTTCGGCCAACAGCTCACCGGAACCGGCACCACCATCTTCCGGGACGCGCTCGTTCCTGACGCCAACATCATCCGGCGCTCCGAATCCACCACCCACGAGCCCGCCTTCTTCCAACTTGTCCTGCTCGCCGTCATGGCCGGCATCGGCCGGGCGGCGCTGGCGGACGCCCGAGCGCTGGTCCGGGACCGCAAACGCACGTTCAATACCGGCTCCGGAGAGCTCTTCCGCAGCGACCCGCTGATCCTGCAGCTCGTGGGACAGCTCTCCGCCAAGGTCTTCGCCGCCGAATCAGTGGTGCTGGCCGCAGCCCGGGAACTCGACGCCGGCGCCGATCCGGAGCTTGAGCTGACCCCGGACCAGCGCTACGTCCGCGGCGAAATCGCCGTCGAGAAAGCCCAGCTGCTGGTGCCCGAACTGGTCCAGTCCGCGGCCCAGCAGCTCTTCGACGTGACCGGAGCCTCCGCCACGTCGAGGTCGAAGTCGCTGGACCGGCACTGGCGCAACGCCCGGACCGTCGCCACCCACAACCCGGCCGTGTTCAAGGCCCGCACGGTGGGCGACTACGAGGTCAACGGCACCACTCCGGAGGGGCTGCACAGCATCGGCGATGCCCGCACGGCAGGGTCCGGCGGGTAAGGGTCGTACCCGGCGGATAGGCTCGGTGTATGGACGTAGCCACCCTCCGCGGGATCTGTCTGGGGTTTCCCGGCGCCTTTGAGGATTTCCCCTTCGGCCCCGAGACCTCGGTATTCAAGGTGCGGGCCGCGGTGTCCGGCGGCGCCCGGCATGAGGCAAAGATGTTCGCGGCCTCCACCATGGACCCGGACGAGTTCTCCGTGAGCCTCAAATGCGAGCCTGCCCTGGCCGAACAGCTGAGGGCCGCGCACCCGGAGATCACCGGCGCCTGGCACATGAACAAGACCCACTGGAATGGGGTCCGGCTCGACGGATCGCTGCCGGATTCGATGGTCCGGGACATGGTGGAGGACTCCTACGACCTCGTGGTGGCCACCCTGAGCCGGCGCCAGCAGGAGCAGCTTGGCTGGGGCCGCCTCTCCCGCGGGGGCGGCGCGTGAGCGGCGAGTCCGCCGGCCGGATCGCGCGGGGAGCGTTGAACTATCCGGGCATAGGCCTCACCGAGCACGGCCAGGCTCCGGAAGGCTTCCCGTGCCTGGTCTCCTGGGCCCACCTCGGCGACGGGCCGGACACCTTCCAGCGGGTGGCGCGGGGAATCCTCGCCTGGGAGCTGCAAAAACGGTCCGGGCGGCGCGTCCGTACCGAGACCGACGCCGTGGTGCCCGGAGCGCGGGTGGTGAGCGGATTCGGCGTCGGCCCCTTCCGGATCAACGCGCCGTGCGAGGTCGTGTGGGTGCACCCGCCCGAACCCGGCGGCGGCCCGCAAAGCGCGGGGTTCGGGTATGGCACCCTGCCCGGCCATCCGGAGCGCGGCGAGGAAGCATTCGAGGTCGGGATCGACGCCGCCGGGCGGGTATCGCTGAGCATCACGGCCTTCAGCAGGCACTCCAATTGGTTCTACGCCGCCGGCGGCCTCCTGGCCCGGGCGGCGCAGCGGCACGTCACTTCCCGATACATTGAAGAGGCACGTCAACTCGCCGCAGGTGAAAGCTGATCAGGAGAACGTACATGCTGGACCAGACAACCCTTGACCAATTGTGGGACTTCGATGACCCCGCCGGCTCCGAATCCCGCTTCCGGGCCGCCGCAGCCGATGACCGCTACGACACCGACGAACGGGCCGAACTCGCCACCCAGCTGGGCCGGGCCATCGGCCTGCAGGGCCGGTTCGAGGAGGCCGATGCGCTCCTGGACGCCGTCGACGGGGACGAACCCACCGTCGCCGTGCGGGTCCTGCTGGAACGCGGCCGGGTGCTCAACTCCAGCGGCCACCCCGAGATGGCCGTCCCGCTGTTCGAGCAGGCTGCGGAACTCGCGGACCACCTGGGCGAGGAGTTCCTGGCCGTGGACGGGCTGCACATGCTCGCCATCGCGGACTCCGCCCACGCCGAGACGTGGACAAGAAGCGCCCTGGAGTACGCGTCCACGGTCCACGATGCCCGGACCAAACGCTGGATGGTGGCCCTGCACAACAACCTCGGCTGGACCCTGCACGACGCCGGCCGGTGCACGGAGGCGATGGTCGAATTCCAGCTCGCCGAGCAGTGGGCCGAACGGGTCGGCACGCCGCGGCAGCAGGAACTGGCCCGCGAAGCCATCGACGCCTGCTGACCCTTCCCCCGCAAGAACAAACCCCCGATGTACCCACACCGAAAGGCACAGCCGTGATCTTCATTGTCGTCAAATTCAAGGTCAAGCCCGACTGGTCCGAGCGCTGGCTCGGCCTCGTGGACGACTTCACCCAGGCCACCCGGCAGGAGCCCGGCAACCTGTGGTTCGACTGGTCCCGCAGCGTGGAGGACCCGAACGAATTCGTCCTGGTGGAGGCCTTCAAGGACGACGCCGCCGGCGACCACGTCAACAGCGCCCACTTCAAGCAGGCCATGGCCGACATGCCGCAGGCGCTGCAGGAAACGCCCCGGATCATCAGCCGGCAGTTCGACGGCGAGGGCTGGGACCGGATGGGCGAACTCACCATCTAACGTCGATCGACTGCTCCGTAACTGCCCTTTTGAGGGGTCAAAAGGGCAGTTACGCCGCCCACGCCGGCCTGGTTCCCTGGCCGAGCTTGCGAGGCGAGAGGGTCGGTGGGGAGCAATGGATAGGCTGGCGGCATGTGGATCGGATGGATTGAATTCGACATCCTGCTGGGCGACGTCCACAGCCTCAAAGAGAAGCGCGCCGTCGTCCGTCCGCTCCTGGCTGAGCTCAAGCGCCGTTTTGATGTTTCCGTGGCCGAGGTCGGCGACCACGACCAGTACCGGCGCACGCAGCTCGGCGCCGGCCTGGTCTCGGCTGACCGGGCGCACGCGGTCGAGGTGCTGGCCGCCGTCGAACGCTTCGTCGCCGCCCGGCCCGAGCTCGACCTGCTTAGTGCCCGGCAGCGTGAACTCCGCAGTGACGACTAAGCCCCCGTCGAGTGCTCCGTAACGGCCGTTTTGACGGGTCAAAAGGGCCGTTACGGAGCAACCGATGGTGGTGAGGCGGTGGCTAGCCGAAGTACTTCGGCAGGGTCGCCTCGTGGGCCTCGCGGAGGGCGTCCAGACCCAGGGTGTCGACGCCGTTGATCTGCAGCTCGCGGCTCTCGGCATCCACGACGCCGATCCGGACGTGCGCGAACCCGCGGGCGGTGCACATGTCCTTGAACCGGATCTCCTCCGACCGCGGGACCGCGACAACAGCGCGGGCCTGCGACTCGGAGAACAGCGCGGTGAAGAGGTCCACGCCGTCGCGGTCCATCACGTCCTGGAGGGAGATGCGGGCGCCGACGCCGTAGCGCAACGAGGACTCCACGAGGGCCGCCGCGAGGCCGCCTTCGGAGAGGTCGTGGGCGGAGTCCACCATGCCGTCGCGGGAAGCGTTGATCAGGATTTCCCCGAGTTCACGCTCCGCGGCGAGGTCCACCTTGGGCGGCAGTCCGCCGAGGTGTCCGCGCAGGTTGGACCACTCGGAGCCGTCCAGTTCCGCCGCCGTCGTGCCCAACAGGTAGATCGCCTGGCCGTCCTCGCGCCAGCCCGAGGGGGTGCGGCGCTCGACGTCGTCCAGCTTGCCCAGCACCGCAACCACGGGGGAGGGGTGGATCGGGACGGTGCCGGTCTGGTTGTAGAGGGAGACGTTGCCGCCGGTGACCGGGATGCCCAGCTCCATGCAGGCGTCGGAGAGGCCGCGGATGGCCTCGGCCAGCTGCCACATAACGTCCGGGTCCTCGGGCGAACCGAAGTTCAGGCAGTCGCTGACCGCCATCGGAATGGCGCCAGCGGTGGCCACGTTGCGGTACGCCTCGGCCAGGGCCAGCTGCGCGCCGTGGTACGGATCGAGGTAGGTGTAGCGGCCGTTGGCATCGGTGGCCAGGGCGACGCCGAGGCCGGTCTCCTCATCCACGCGGACCACACCGGCGTCGTCCGGGAACGACATGGCGGTGTTGCCGCCGACGTACCGGTCGTACTGGTTGGTGATCCAGGACTTGGAGCACATGTTGGGGGAGGCCACGAGTTCGGTGACCGCCGCGGCCAGCTCAGCCGGTGCTGCCGGCCGGCCGGAGTCCTGGACGGAGCCGCTGAACGAATCCTTCTGGACGGAGTCTTGCCAGTCGGGGCGGGCGAACGGGCGGTCGTACACCGGGCCGTCGTGGGCCACGGTGCGCGGATCGACGTCGACGATCACTTCGCCGTCCCAGGTGATGATGAGGCGGCCGGTGTCGGTCACCTCGCCCAGCCAGGAGTACTCCACAGCCCACTTGTCCATGACCGCCTCGAACGCGGCAATGTTCTCCGGGGTGACAACGGCCATCATGCGTTCCTGCGACTCGGACATCAGGATCTCGCCCGGGGTCAGCGTGGGGTCGCGGAGCAGGACTGAGGTCAACTCCACCTCCATGCCGCCGTCGCCGTTGGAGGCGAGCTCGGACGTCGCGCAGGAGATGCCCGCCGCGCCGAGGTCCTGGATGCCCTCCACGAGGGAACCCTTGAACAGCTCGAGGCAGCACTCGATGAGCACCTTCTCGGCGAACGGGTCACCCACCTGCACGGCGGGCCGCTTGGAGGGTTTGGTGTCGTCGAAGGACTCCGAGGCCAGCACCGACGCGCCGCCGATCCCGTCGCCGCCCGTGCGGGCACCGAACAGGACGACCTTGTTGCCCTTGCCGGAGGCGTTGGCGAGGCGGATGTCCTCGTGCCGCATGACGCCGACGGCGAGGGCGTTGACCAGCGGGTTGCCCTGGTAGACGGAGTCAAAGACCATTTCGCCGCCGATGTTCGGCAGGCCCAGGGAGTTGCCGTAGCCGCCGATGCCGGCCACGGCGCCGTGCATGACGCGGGCGGTGTCGGGGTGGTCGATCGCACCGAAACGCAGCGGATCCATTACGGCCACGGGACGGGCGCCCATGGAGATGATGTCGCGGACGATGCCGCCGATGCCGGTCGCCGCGCCCTGGTAGGGCTCGACGAACGACGGCGAGTTGTGCGACTCGATTTTGAAGGTCACGGCCCAGCCGTCGCCGAGGTTGGTCACACCGGCGTTTTCGCCGATGCCCACGAGCATGTCCTTTTTCATCTCCTCGGTCACCTTTTCGCCGAACTGGCGCAGGTGGTTTTTGGAGGACTTGTAGGAGCAGTGCTCGCTCCACATCACGGAGTACATGGCGAGCTCGGCGCCGGTTGGGCGGCGGCCCAGGACCTTGACCACCTCGTCGAACTCGTTCTGCTTCAGGCCAAGCTCGGCCCAGGGCAGTTCGGTGTCCGGTGTCCGGGCGGCGTGCTCCACGGTGTCGATGTTGAACTTCTTGGTGTTCTCCGCGGGGGCCATTGCGGGTGTCTCCGTCATTTGTTGTCTCCCACGATCTTGTTCAGGACAGAGGTGAAGAAGCCGAGTCCCTCGGTGCCGGTGCCGGTTTCCGGGCCGAACCCGGTTTCGACGGCGTGCTCGGGGTGCGGCATGAGCCCGACTACGTTCCCGGCGGCGTTGGAGATGCCGGCGATGTCGCGGCGGGAGCCGTTCGGGTTCCAGCCGACGTAGCGGAACACCACGCGGCCCTCGGCCTCAAGCGCGTCCAGGGTCTTCTCGTCGGCGATGTACTGGCCGTCCTGGTTTTTCAGCGGGACCGTAATTTCCTGGCCCGGCGCGTAGTCGCGGGTCCAGTCGGTGGTGTTGTTCTCGACCCGCAGCACCTGGTCACGGCAGAGGAACTTCAGGTGGTCGTTCTTGATCATCGAGCCGGGCAGCAGGTGCGACTCGGTGAGGATCTGGAAGCCGTTGCAGATACCGAGGACCGGCAGCTTGGCGTCAGAGTTGGCGGCGTCAATGACCTTGGCCATCAGCGGCGCGAACCGGGAGATGGCCCCGGCGCGAAGGTAGTCGCCGTAGGAGAATCCGCCGGGAATCACGACGGCGTCGACGTCGCCGAGGGTGGTGTCGGCGTGCCACAGCGCCACCGGGGTGGCGCCGGCCAGGCGCACGGCCCGGGCGGCGTCGCGGTCATCGAGGGTGCCGGGGAAGGTCACGACGCCGATCTTCGCGCCGGCGAGCTTGCGAACATCAGAGCCGTGGGCTGCTATGGCGACAGCCTCACCGATCAGGGGAAGTTCAGTCATCTCAGGCCTCGACGACCTCGACGTTGACGACGTCCTCGATGACCGGGTTGGAGAGGAGCGTCTCCGCGGCGTTCCGGGCCTGGGCGAGGATCTCCTCGGTCACCTCGCCGTCGACGGTCAGTTCAAAGCGCTTGCCCTGGCGGACAGCGCTGAAAGCGGTGAAGCCCAGGCGCGGCAGGGCGCCAACAATGGCCTTCCCCTGCGGGTCCAGAATCTCGGGCTTGGGCATGACGTCGACAACGATCCGGGGCATCCGGCAACTCCTGTGCGTGAGCTTGGGTAAGGGCGCAGCGGAGTGGTGCCGTCTCACGCCGATCCGACGTGGTGGGGACAACGTGGTACGGGCGCTCCGCGAGCTTGCACGCCCATTCTACCGGGCGCACCGCGTGCGGGCGCATTCGTGACCGGCAGGCCCCCGGCCCCGGCGGCTATGGTCTCCGGAGGTTGCGCTCAGTAGGATGTGCGCATGGCTGAGAAATCCAAGTCCGTGCTCCTTCCCGTTATGGCCGCCGCCGTCTTCGCGGGCCTCGGCCGGATGGTGCTGCAGAAGATCAAGGCCGACCGCGCGGCCCGGGGCAGCAACGTGGCCGGGCCCCTGGATGAGAAGACCAAGGCGTGGATCAGCGAGGTGGTCCGGACGCCCCGGCGGTAGCCCGCCCGGCCGCCTTCCGGGCGGCCGCCCGTAGCAGAGATCACCCGTAAAAAGCCGGGGCGGCCCCGCCGTCCCGGCTTTTCGCGCCCTCGGGGAGGCGCCGGTTGTCGTGCGGCATGACAAATTCTTAATGCACTGTTGTGTTCTATGTCATATTGGGCTCTCAGTCTGTACTGTATGAATCGGCTGGTGTCCGCCGGGGTCGAGAGTCAACTCCTGTTCCCGTTACCCGTACCAGACCGTCGTACCCGGCCATGGCGCCGGGATCGTTCCTTCTGAAAGGTTCAAATCACTCGTGAAATCACCAGGAAAGAGCTTCCTTCGAAGCGGGGGACTCCGGAGGGTCGCGGCACTGACCCTGGGCTTGCCGGTTCTCCTTTCAACAGTTGCCATTGCGCCCGCCACCGCGGCGCCGGCGCAAGGTTCCACCATCGCAGGGATCGCGCAGAAGAATCTCGACCCCGCCAGCTACCGCGACGGCCGCTACATCGTGGTCCTCGCCGAAAAGCCGGCAGCTACGTACGACGGCGGCACGCCCGGACTGGCGGCCACTAAGCCGCAGGCGGGCAAGAAGCTGGACACCAAGAAGCCCGCGGTCCGGCAGTACGAGGCCCACCTGGAGAAGAAGCAGGCCGAGGTCGCTGGCCAGCAGAACGTCTCGATGAAGCGGCAGTTCACCTCGGCGGTCAACGGCTTCAGCGCCAACCTGACCTCCGACCAGGCCATCAAGCTCGCGAAGAGCCCGGACGTCCTGGTGGTTGCGCCGGACACGGAAAACGCCCCGGACTACTCCAGCACCGACTTCCTTAAGCTCAGCGGCGCGAACGGCACCTGGAACACCAAGTTCGGCGGCCAGAGCGCAGCCGGCAAGGGCGTCGTCGTCGGTGTTATCGACACCGGCTACACCCCGGGCAGTGCCTTCTTCGCCGGCGACCAGGTCAAGCCGCTCGTCGGCGACCCCGTGGTCGGCGTCCCCTACCGGACCGATGACGGCAAGATCGCCATGCTCAAGTCCGACGGCGATACCTTCGTCGGCGAGTGCCAGAAGGGCGTCGGAACCGGCGCGGACTTCGACGGCTCCGCCTGCAACTCCAAGGTGCTCTCCGCGCACTACTTCGCCGATGACTTCCTGAACTACGTCACGCCGGAGAACAGGTCACCGCTCGAGAAGATCTCCCCGGTCGACGTCGCCAGCCACGGCACGCACACGGCCAGCACGGCCGCCGGTAACGCCAACGTCGAGACGTTCGTTGACGGCCGCAGCTTCGGCCTGACCAGCGGCATGGCCCCTGCCGCCAAGCTCTCCATCTACAAGGTCTGCTGGGAAGACACCAACCCGAACACCGGCGGTTGCTACTCCTCGGCATCCGTGGCGGCCATCGACCAGGCCATCCAGGACGGCGTTGACGTCCTGAACTACTCGATCTCCGGCTCGACGACCACCACCACCGACCCGGTGTCCATGGCCTTCCTGTCCGCCGCATCCGCCGGCATTTTCGTTGCTGCATCGGCCGGCAACTCCGGTCCGACCGCCAGCACCGTCAACCACGGCGCCCCGTGGCTGACGACGGTTGCCGCCAGCAGCTTCTCCCAGGAACTGCAGGGCACCATCGAGTTCGCCGACGGCGCCAAGTACCGCGGCGCCAGCATCATGAACCGGGAAGTGAAGGGGGCCGGCGTCGTGCTGGCTGCCAACGCTGCCGCGACTGCCGGGGACGCCAACGCGGCTCTTTGCGGTCCGGACACCCTGGATCCGGCGAAGGTCTCCGGCAAGGTTGTTGTGTGTGACCGCGGTGTCTTTGACCGTGTTGCCAAGAGTGCAGAGGTCAAGCGCGGCGGCGGCGTCGGCATGATCCTGGTGAACCTGAGCAACTCCTCCCTCGACACGGACAAGCACGCCGTCCCGACCGTGCACGTGAACCCGCCCGCTACCGAGGCCATCAAGGCCAAGGTGACGGCCAACCCGGCCATCACCGTGTCCCTGGTCAACAAGGACACCACCGGCCTGCCGCTGGAAGCCCAGCCGCAGATCGCCGGCTTCTCCTCCCGCGGCCCGCTCCTGGCCACCGGATCCGACCTGCTCAAGCCCGACGTTGCCGCTCCCGGTGTTGCCGTGCTGGCAGGCGTCTCCCCGATCGGCACCGGCGGTGACAACTTCGGCTTCATGTCCGGAACCTCCATGGCTTCCCCGCACGTTGCCGGTTTCGGCGCGCTGATCCTGGGCAAGAACCCGAAGTGGTCCCCGGCCATGGTGAAGTCCGCAATGATGACCACCGCCAGCGACGTTATGCTCGCCGACGGCCGGAAGGACATGGACGTCTTCGCTACCGGCGCCGGCCAGGTCGATCCGGCCCGTGTGCTGGATCCGGGCCTGGTATACGACGCCAACGAAGAGGATTACCTGAAGTTCATCCAGGGCACCGGTACGGATCTCGGCATGCCGGGCCTCGGCACCACCAAGCCCCGTGACATGAACGTTCCTTCCTTCGCGCTGGGCAACCTCACCGGCAAGATCGAGGTCACCCGCACGCTGACCGCCCTGACTCCGGGAACCTACCGGGTCAAGGTCGACGTTCCCGGTGTGAAGGTCACCGTCACGCCGTCCATCCTGACGTTCGGCTCGGCCGGCACGAAGAAGACCTTCAAGGTCTCCTTCGAGAACCAGAGTGCCGCCCTCGGCAAGTTCGCCATGGGCACGCTCACCTGGCAGGGTGCCAACAAGAACGTTGCCTCCCCGGTTGCGGTCCGCCCGCAGGCGGTTGTGGCCAACAGCGACGTCGCCTTCACCGGCGGCGCGACCGGCTCCGGTGCGATCAACGTGGTCTCGGGCAGCAACAGCGCGATCAACATGACCCTTGACGGGCTCTCCAAGGCCGACTCCACCGCAACCGAGCTGGTGCCGGGCGATGCCATCCTGGGCGCGAACGATGCGTCCAACTTCGGCAAGTCCGTCCAGGTTCCGGCCGGCAGTCCGCTGGCCAAGTTCTCGGTCCTGTCCTCGGATCCGAACGCGGACTTCGACATGTACGTGGTGAACCCGGCGAACCAGCTGATCCAGGTTGCGACGTCGTCGGCCAGTGAGTCCCTGTCCATCCCCAACCCGGCCGCGGGAACGTACCGGATCTTCGTGAACCTCTACGCCAGCCCGAACGGCCAGGCAACGAAGGCCAGCGTGGATGCGGCCGTCCTGGGCGCCAACGTGGGCAACGCTACGCTGACGCCCAACCCGCTGCGCCTCCCCAACGGAAAGTCCGGCCAGGTCATGCTGAACTGGAAGGGCCTGGCAGTTGGCTCCTACATCGGCCGCGTGACGTTCGCCGGCGCCAGCGATCCGACGTTTGTCAGCGTGCTGGTAACCGCGGACGGCGCCGTGGTTGTTCCGCCGACGTCCGAGGACCAGGACAGCAATGACCTTCCGGGCGACAACGGCGACCAGGGCAACCACAACGGCAAGGACAAGAAGGACAAGAAGGAAAAGGGCAAGAAGGTGAAGAAGGAGAAGGGCAAGATCCAGAACGCGGATCTGCTGCAGGCTCCGAACAACGCCATCTAGCCAAATAAGTACCTAGTAGCAGCGATGGCCGGCGGTTCACACCGCCGGCCATCGCTGTTTAAGGTGACGGTCAAATGGCCCCGGTTGATCCCGCGGTGCCGCCGAGGAGCGGCGCCATCATGCGCCAGCGGCCGATTTCGCAGCCGTCGGTCCGGCTGAAGGTCGCGTGGACCTCGCGGCCAAGATAGCGCCCGGTCACTTGAGCCACCTGGGGGCCGCCGTATTGCTGGGTGCACATTTTGGGCGGCCCCGGCTGGGGAAAGAAGATCTCCTCGCCGTGCGCCCGCAGGGCTGCCAGGGCCGCAGCGGGATCCGGGAGGGACGACTCCACGGTGCCTCCGCCGCCGTCGGCCATCAGTCGGAAGCTGTATTCCGGCCCGCCGGGGGCTTCCGTCAGGGTGATGGTGAGGTCGACGTCGTGCCTGCTGTCGGGTCCGGTCTGATCGGTCATGGGCGTCCTTCCTGGGGTGCGGGCAGCGGGGCCGCCTCCGATGCGGCCGTGAGCAGCGGGGCCAGTTCGGCAAGAAGCCGCCGGCGAAGCTCCTGGGAGGCGTCGGCAAAGGTCCGTTGGTGCTCGACGTATTCAGCCTTGCCCTCCGGGACTTCGATGCGGATAGGCGGGTAGCCCCACTCGCTCAGATCATAGGGTGAGGCCTGCATGTCCATGGCGCGGATCCGCCACGAGAGCTCGAAGCAATCCATCACCAGCTCGCTGGGCAGCGCCGGTGCCAGTTTGTAGGCCCATTTGTACAGGTCCATGTTCGCGTGCAGGCAGCCGGGCTGCTCGAGGGTCCGCTGGTTCTCGCGGCTCGGTGCCAGGGTGTTCAGCGGGACCGCGTCCGGGGTATAGAAGCGGAACGCGTCAAAATGCGAGCAGCGGATGCGGTTCTCTTCGACCACCCGGTCCGTCTGCTCCGACCCCAGCCGCAGCTGCAGGTACTCGTGCCGCAGCTCGAACTTGTCCTGCCGGTAGACCATCGCCCACTCGTGCAGCCCGAAACAGCCGAACTGGGCGGGCCTCGCGGAGGTGCCCGCGAGGATGATGCCGGCGAACTGCAGGGCGTCGCGGCGTTCGCTGAGGAACCGGCCGACGTCGGCCGTCACCGCGGCCGTCCCCGGGGCCAGCCCGGCGGCTGCCAGCTCGCCGTCGTCGGGAGCGCGGTAGTACTTCCAGTCAGCGCGCTGCCTGGCGGCCGGCCCGGAGAGCACGACGCCGGCGCCCGGGTGCCAGCGCATCAGCTGTCCGGGCTTTTGCGTGTAGTAGGTGAAGAGGAAGTCCTCCACCGGGTGTTTCCGTCCGGCGGAGCGCCGGGCCAGGTAGGGCTCGGCGTAGGTCCGGACGCGCTGGTGGTGGGCTGCTTCCCGCTCCAGCCACTGGTCCTGCGGAAGGTGCAGCAGTTTAGACAGCCCCTCCGGTTGACCCGAGGATCTCCTTGGCGGCATTCCAGGCCGCGATCTCGCAGCCGTCCTTGCGGCTGAAGTTCGATTCGACGGCTTTGCCGTCAACTGAACCCGTCACCGTGGCCTGCTCCGGGCCGCCGTACTGCTGGGTGCAGGCCCGGTCTGTGGGCCGGGGGGCGGTGTTCAGGAGCGCCGCGTTCTTCTTCAGCGCCGCACAGGCCGCGGCGGCGGTGGGGTGCTTGCTCTCGGCGGCGGGGACGCCGTCCTGGCAGACCAGGGTGTAATTGACGGCATTGGCGTTTGCGGAGGCCTTGATCATGATGGCCAGCTCGGCATTGCCCTGGCCGGGACCGGCGGAGGGTGCTTCGGCCGACGGGGACGGCGCGGGGACGGTGGTCTCCGTATCGGCCGAGGGTGTGCTGCCGGGGGACGTGGCGGAGGCGGAGGCGGAGGCCGTGCCGGTGGATGACGGGCTCGGCGCGGGTCCGCCGCCGGGGGAGCAGGCGGCCAGGGCGAGGGCGGTCATCACAACGAGCGCTGTAGGAATCAGGTTCTTGCGCATTGGCTCTTCTCCTCGGTCTCAGCCCCATTCTAGCGCCGGAGCGTGGGCCGGCATCCGGGCCGGAAGTACCCTTAGCCCCCGCTCGGGGCCCCGGCAGACTGGGTGGCCGCGATGAGCCGCATCATGGCTGCGTGCAGTTCCCCGACCTGCTCCCGGTCCAGACCCAGCCGGGCCATCATGGTCCCGGGGACCGCCGTGGCCTGCTGCCGGAGCGCTGCGCCGCGGGGGGTCAGGCGGACGGCGAGGCTGCGTTCGTCGCCCTCGGCCCGCTGCCTGGTGAGGTAGCCCGCAGCTTCCAGCCGGCGCAGCAGCGGTGAGATCGTGGCGGGTTCCTGCGCGAGGGCGTCACTGATGTCCCGGACTGAGCGCGGGCTGGATTCCCAGAGGCAGAGCATTACCAAGTACTGGGGATGAGTGAGGCCCAGCTTGTCGAGCACCGGCTTATAAGCGCCCACCACACTGCGGGAGGCAACCGTCAGGGCAAAGCAGAGCTGGTGTTCCAGCAGCAGGTCTTCGTCTTCGGGTGTGGCGGTGGCGACGGTGATGGTGTCGTCGGTCATGCAGGCCTCCTTCAAATGGTTAGTGCACTAATCATTAGCGTACACTGGATGGAACATCCGGTTCGAGGAAGTAGGTAGCGATGGCCAAGGAAAACCGTGCCGAGCGTTTCATGCGGGCAACGGGCAAACTGCGGGCAATTTTCGGTCCCGCCAGTCGAACCTCGCTCGGCCACGAAATGACGGAGCAGAACCGGCTGCTGCTGGCCCAGCGCGAGGCCGAAACCCAGCAGTGGGAAACCGTCCACCGGCCCGACGGCAGCACCTACGTGGTGCCCCGCAACCCGGGCGACAAGTCCTTGCGCTGAGGCCGCACCGGGGCCGGCCACCTGAGCCCGCGCCGGAGCTGGCCTGCGCGGCCGACTGCGCGCGGTTTGCCGCCGCCACCCACGCTGCCATTTGCCGCCGTCGGGCGTAAAATAGGGGCACTGGCGCCGCCCGCGCCACCTTTGTTCCGGAAGGCCTGTCAGCAGGAATTGGCCTGACAGCAGGAAAGGGGGTGGGAAATATGGCACGTGCACTGAGGATGGCTGCACTGAGCCGGCACCTGCACCCTTCGTCCTGGGCGCGGTTCCTGTTTGGCCCCGCCTCGCGGGGGGACTACACCGCACCGATCGTGCACCGGCACGACGACTTCGAGCACGCCTCCGAAACGGACCTCGCGGGTTTTGAGGTCGAGACCGATACGCAGGGGCACCACTACGCCGTCCGCAGGGAGGACCTCCCCAAGGAGCAGGTCTGAGCCGTTGCGGGGCGAAGATACAAGAAGGGAACGGCGTTCGCCGCTCCCTTCTTGTATTGGCTCCGATGCTTTACGGCCCGGCCGGCTGCGAGTGCTAGCGGCCGGTGCCGCCGTAAACGGTGGCCTCGTCGTCGCTGTCCAGGTCGAAGGCCTTGTGGATGGCGCGCACGGCGTCGTCCAGCAGGTCGGCGTGGGTCACCACCGAGATCCGGATCTCCGACGTCGAAATCATGTTGATATTGATCCCGGCTTCGGACAGTGCCGCGAAGAACCGTGCCGAGACGCCGGGGTGGGAACGCATGCCGGCGCCGATGAGGGACAGCTTGCCGATCTTCTCGTTGTATTCGATGTTCTCGAAGCCGATCTCGGCCTGCGCGGCGCGGAGCGCGGCGAGGGCATCGGCGCCCTCGACGATCGGCAGCGTGAAGGAGATGTCCGTCCGGCCGGTGCCGTGGGTGGAGACGTTCTGGACGATCATGTCGATGTTGGAGTGCGCGTCTGCGATGACCTGGAAGATCGCCGCAGCCTTGCCGGGGATATCCGGAACACCCACCACCGTGACCTTGGCTTCGGAACGGTCGTGCGCAACACCGGAGATGATTGGCTGCTCCAAGGCAACTCCCTCTTGAATCGTGATCTTGTCATCGGCGCTGGGCAGGACCCAGGTGCCTTCGTGCTGGCTGAATGAGGAGCGGACGTGCAGCGGTACACCGAAGCGGCGCGCGTATTCCACGCAGCGCAGGTGCAGGATCTTGGCGCCGGACGCCGCCAGTTCCAGCATTTCCTCGCTGGAGATGCTGTCCACTTTCCGGGCCGTCGGAACCACCCGAGGATCGGCGGTGTAGATCCCGTCCACATCGGTGAAGATCTCACACACATCGGCGCTGAGGGCCGCCGCGAGGGCCACCGCTGTCGTGTCCGAACCGCCCCGGCCCAGGGTGGTGATCTCGTTCGTGGTGCGGCTCATGCCCTGGAATCCGGCCACAATGGCGATGTGCCCCTTGTCCAGGGCCGTGCGGATCCGGTGCGGGTCGACGTCGATGATCCGGGCCTTGCCGTGAATGCCGTCGGTGATCATGCCGGCCTGGGAACCGGTGAACGACTGTGCGGAGGCGCCATACTTGTTGATCGCCATCGCGAGCAGGGCCATGGAAATGCGCTCCCCGGCCGAGAGGAGCATGTCCATTTCGCGGGCGGGCGCCGAGTCGGTCACCTGGCCGGCCAGGTCGAGCAGTTCGTCGGTGGTGTCGCCCATCGCGGAAACCACGACGACGACCTCGTCACCGGCGTTGTGGGCGTCCACCACCCGGCGGGCGACCCGCTTGATGCCTTCCGCGTCCGCGACCGAGGAGCCGCCGAACTTCTTCACAACGAGATGCTTGGTGACGGCAGGAACCGCGGGCAGCTCCTGCGGCTGCGGTCCGGGGTGGACTTCGGTAGTGGGCAAACTCATGCGCGCACCCTCACTGGATCATCGGGGTCTGGGCGAAGCACCACTCCGCGCGGCCAAACGGCGCGACGGCAACTTCTCAGCCCAAGTTTATCGCCGCTCGCGTCCGGGCGTGGAATTGTGACCGAAACCGCACCCGCCCCCGACGGACATGCCCATCGTTGGGTGGCGGGAGTGGGCATGTGCATCGGACCGACGGACATGCCCATCGTTCAGCGTGAGGAGTGGATATGCGCATCGGACCGATGGACATGCTCATCGTTCAGCGTGAGGAGTGGATATGCGCATCGGACCGACGGACATGCCCATCCTTGAGCGTCAGGAGTGGACATATCGCCATTATGTCCATTCCTGATCCGTGCTGATGGGCATGTCCAACCGCGTCCCGGCGGGGCCGCGCCTGTCCCCGCGGGGAGTCAGCAGCGAGCGCTAGTCCAAGCGCCGGCCGGCGGTCGGGCGACCCGGGGCAACAGGTCAGTCGGGGCGGTCGAGCCGGTAGCGCCAGGAGGGGAGGCTCTTTCCGGCAGTATCCTCGGCCGCGGTGAAATGGCGGTCGGGCAGGAAACCGAGGCTTTCCAGCAGCCGCCGCGAGGGCTGGTTGGGTTCGTACACCCCGGCGAACACGGTCCGGCTGCCGCGGGAGGCGAACAGCCACTGCACCAGTGCGGCCGCGGCTTCCCGGCCCAGTCCCTGCCCGTGGTGATCCCGATGCAGGATGTAGCCCAGGCTCGCCGTGTGGGACGGAATCCGGCCGGGCAGGGGAGGGGTCTCGGAGTTCCACGTCCGGCCGTCGCCAATGATGTCGCCGGTCGCCCGGAGTTGGATAACCCAGCCGACGTTGAACCATTCGGTGGTGGACGCGTCAGTTGCCGCGACTATCTTGCGCACCCGGGCCGTGTTCTCCGCCGGGGTGAGGGCCGCGTGGGAGAGGTACCGCACGGCCTCCGGGTCGCCGCGGAAGGTCAGGACGGCGCCGTCGTCGGCCGCAGCGAGGGGCCGCAGCACCAGCCGTTCCGTGTGAAGAGGGGCCGGAATGCCGTCGGCGGTGGTCACTGGACGGTCAGCTCAGCGCGTTGCGGCGGCCTTCGAAGGCGCGGCCCAGCGTGACTTCGTCAGCGTATTCGAGGTCTCCACCCACAGGGAGCCCCGAGGCGAGCCGCGTGACCGCGATGCCGATCGACTTGAGCATCCGGGCGAGGTACGTGGCAGTGGCTTCGCCCTCGAGGTTGGGGTCGGTCGCAATGATGATTTCCTGGATGGCGCCGTCGTTAAGCCGGGTGAGCAGTTCACGGATCCGAAGCTGCTCCGGCCCGACGCCCGCAATCGGATTGATGGCCCCGCCGAGCACGTGATAGCGGCCGCGGAAGGACCGGGTGCGCTCCACGGCCAGCACGTCCTTGGATTCCTCCACGACGCAGATCACTGACGGGTCCCGGCGCGGATCCCGGCAGATGTTGCACAGTTCCTGCTCGGTGACGTTGCCGCACACAGTGCAGAACTTGACCCGTTCCTTGACCGTGGTGATGGCCTCGACCAGGCGTTTCATGTCCTGCGGGTCGGCTTCGAGGATGTGGAAGGCCAGGCGCTGCGCGGATTTGGGCCCAACGCCGGGGAGGCGGCCGAGCTCGTCGATCAGCTCCTGTACTGCACCTTCGTACACAATGTCCTCGTTCGTTGGGGGGAGTAGCGCGCCGCTCGGCCGCCGTGAAAACTAGAAACGCGGCGCCAGTGGGCTTCCGTCGAGGGACCGCTCCTCGAGCAGTTTCCCGCCCAGAATACGCTCGACGGCGGCGCGGCCGAAGACGCCGGACTCCTCGATCGTTTCGTCGTCGGCGCTGGGAATGTCCTGGACGTAGGTGGGGGCGTCGACGGCGGTTCTGGCCGGTGCCTTGGCCCGTCCGGCCTCCGCTTCCGGGCTGTTGGACAACCGCTGGTACAGACTCTGCCGGGCAGCCGCCGGAGGCGCGGCCGCCGGAGCCGTGGCCGCCACCGGGGAGGCCGCTGCCGCGATGACAGCCGGGGCGCCGCCTGCCGGCACAAGCACGGCTTCGGGTGCCGGGGCGTGCTCCGCGACCGGGTGGCCGTAGCCGGACGCGCCTTCCGGAGCCCTGGCGGGCTCAGGAATCTGGGCGGCGGCGGGTTCGTAGCGCGGCGGTTCCGGCTCGGGGTCTGGTTGCGCCGGTACGGCCACGGCGTCGGGTCCCGTGTGGCGTCCGACGTTCAGTTCCGTGCCGACGGTCCAAACGCCCGGTGACTGTTCGACGGCGTGGGCCCACGGGTCCGCCGCAGGATCCTTGGAGGGCGTCTGGTACGGCGCTGAGGCCGGCCCGCCGGTGGGGGCGCTCGCGGGCGAGGCGGAGGCGCTGCCGCCCGAGCGCCGCTGTGTAGGCGGCGGCGTCGGGGCGGACCCTGCAGGGAAAGGCCGGGTGGTTGCCGGGGCAGACGGGCTCCAGTCCAGGGGCGGTTCCTCGTCCAGGGGCGGTGCGTCCTCGTCCCGAGGGGGACCCCAGTCGTCGTCCGAGTAAGCGTAGGAACCTTCCGATTCCGCCGCCGGACCGGCGGGCTGGACGGCTTCGCGGCCAGGCTGGGCGGCAGCTGCGGGAGCCTGCGTGGCGGACTCGGCAGGGGCCTGCGGGGCTTCGTCGCGCTCCGGTGCTGCCTCGGCCGGTGCGGCGGGCGCCGGTGCGGACGCGGTGGCGCGGCTAGTTTCAACGGGGGTCGCCGGCGCAGGTCCTGCGGCGACTGTGGCGCTGGTGCCTGTAGTGGAGGGCGACCCGGACGCGGGTGCTGCAGCGGGTGCGGCGGGTGCGGCGGGTGCCAGACCCCAGGCGACATCCGCTTCCGTCGCTTCCGTGGCCGGGGTGTCCCGGCTAGCGGGTGCTTTTGGGTTTGGCTCAGAGCTCGCTGAGCTGTTGCCGCTGCCTGCCACGGCCGTGATCTGGCAGTCGATCCCGATGGTCTTGTGGATTGCCTGGCGCAGGTTCTCCGCGTGGTCCGCCCGGCCAAAGGCTCCGGCGAGCCCCGACGTCGTGAACGACAGGGTGAGGACCTGGCCCTCGAAGTGCCCTACCTGTGCGTTGGGTTCCACGAGCGCCCAGGTGCTGCGCTTGATCTTGGTCAGGGTCTGCAGGATTTCGGGCCAGGCGCGGCGGAGGACCTCGACGTCGGGCCCGGATCCGGAGCCGGCGGCCGGGGCCGGGACGCCCGCAGCCGGTCGCTCCGGCGCATCCGACCGCGCCGTCTGGGACGGACTGGCCGGTTGGGACGGAGCATCCGGTTGGGGCTGGGCTGCCGGGGCGGCCAGGGCCGGTATGGCAGTTTCAGGTGCCTGGGTACGGACGGCCGGCGCCGGCTCCCGCTCCTGGGCAGGCGCCGGGGCGGTGGCCGGGCGGCCGGCGCCGTTTGCGGCAGCAGGTTCGTCCACGGGCCAGTCGCTGGTGCTGACCCGGGGGGCCGTGAGGGGCGGCCGGTCGGGCTGAGTTTCTGGCTGTGCCTGCGGCGAGGCTGCAGGCGGGGTGGCCGGGGGTGTTGCCGCCGTCCCCGGGCCGGCGGCGGGCGCCGTCTCAGCCGGGCGGTTCGACGCGGGAGCGGCCGGAGCGGCAGCGGGCGCGCGGCCGACGGCCGGCGCGGGAGTGGCGGCGGGAGCTCCGACGTCGTTCCCGGCGTAATTCAGGCGGCGCTCCACACGGTCGATGCGGGCCGCGATGCCGCGCTCGGTCTGCTCGGAGCTGGGCAGCAGGATGCGGGCGCACAGCAGCTCAAGGTGCAGCCTGGGGGAGGTGGCACCGGTCATCTCCGTCAGCGCCGTGTTGGTCACGTCCGCGGCCCGGGAGAGCTCGGCAGCGCCAAGGTTGTGGGCTTGGTTCTGCATCCGGGCGATTTGGTCGGCGGGCATGCCGCGGAGGATCGACTGGGCGCTCTCCGGCATGGCCTGGACAATGATGAGGTCGCGGAAGCGCTCCAGCAGGTCCTCGACGAAGCGGCGGGGATCGTGCCCGGTCTGGATAACGCGGTCGACGGCGCGGAAGACGGTGGCGGCGTCGGAGGCGGCGACGGCCTCGACGACGTCGTCGAGCAGGGATGCGTGGGTGTACCCGAGCAGGGCCACAGCGAGCTCGTAGTCCAGGCCGTTGGGGCCGGCGCCGGCCATCAGCTGGTCGAGCACTGACAGGGAGTCGCGCACCGAGCCGCCGCCGGCGCGGATTACCAGCGAGAGGACGCCCGGGGCCACGGCGACGTTTTCCTGTGTGCAGAGCAGCTCCAGGTACGCCATCAGGGGCTCAGGCGGAACCAGCCGGAACGGGTAGTGGTGGGTGCGGGAGCGGATGGTGCCGATGACCTTGTCCGGCTCCGTGGTGGCGAAGATGAACTTGATGTGTTCCGGCGGCTCTTCAACGATTTTCAGGAGCGCGTTGAAGCCGGCCGAGGTGACCATGTGGGCCTCGTCGATGATGAAGATTTTGTAGCGGTCGCGGACCGGGGCGTAGGTGGCCCGTTCGCGAAGATCGCGAGCGTCATCGACACCGCCGTGGCTCGCGGCGTCAATCTCAATGACGTCGAGCGAACCGGCGCCGCCACGGGCGAGCTCAATGCAGCTGGGGCAGACGCCGCAGGGGGTGTCAGTGGGGCCTTCCGCGCAGTTCAGGCAGCGGGCCAGGATGCGGGCGGAGGTGGTTTTGCCGCAGCCTCGGGGGCCGGAAAAGAGGTAGGCGTGGTTGACGCGGTTCTTCCGCAGCGCCGTCATCAGCGGCTCGGTGACGTGTTCCTGCCCGATAACGTCCGCGAACGAATCGGGCCGGTATCTGCGGTAAAGGGCGGTAGTAACAGTCACAGCTAAACCCTACCAATCGGCTCAGACATAAAAGACCCCCCATGCACCCGCCAGAGCCCATTTACCCTTGCTACCTTCCGGTCCTGGGGGAGTTCAACAGGATGACGCCACATGAGGGGCCGTCAAGTAGTTTACCCGACGATCGGGCGTGCCCCGAATCGGGGTGGGCGGGGTGATTCTTCTCGATGGACATGCCCATTTTTCGGGGCGTGGAGTGGGCAAGCGTGGCACCGGGGGTCGGAGATGGACATGCCCAGTCGTGTGGCCGCCGGGTGGAGATGCCCGTTGCCTCCGGAGCCCAGGGATGAACATGCCCATTTTTCGGGCCGGCGGGTGGGCATATGCCAACTATGTCCATCCGCCGACTCGAGTGATGAATATGTCCATCCGTGGAGTCGGATGATGAACATGTCCGGTGCCCCGGGAGCTATGGGATGGACATGCCCATTTTTAGGGTCACCGGGTGGGCATATACCGACTATGTCCATTGGTGGAGTCGGGCGATGGGCATGTCCGTCGCGGCGGGGCCGGGGGTGGGTTGCGGAGGGGGTGCGGACTCAATTGGGCGAAGCCGCGAAGTTCAGGTAGTCTAGTATCTGCTTTTGATTCAGAAGCAACTGGAGAATTCGCCTAGCGGCCTATGGCGCACGCCTGGAACGCGTGTTGGGTTAACGCCCTCGGGGGTTCAAATCCCCCATTCTCCGCGGTTGGCCCCGGTTCATTGAACCGGGGCCTTTTTGCATCCTGGATCGGTCGGCACTCCGCCCCAACTACTCCGCGTAACCCAGCCGGCGCAGCCGCGTCCGTGCTGCCTGTTCGCTCGGCCCCATCCGGCCCAGGGCGAGATGGACGATCCTGAGCGTGGCTCGCGTTGCCAACTTCACCGGCAGCGGGAAAGGCCCCAGCCTCGCGGTCCGCAGCCCCAGCATGTCCCGGTACTTGGGCTCGAGGCTGGCCACCGCGGCCGCGAACAGCACCCGGTAGCCGGGCCGAAGGACGGGGTGCAGCGGGGGATCGCGGATGAACGCGACCGTCTCGGCGACTTTCGCCCCCGAGGTGAGATCGCCGTCGTCGTACCAGCGGTCCAGCTGCCGGCGCATCCCGGCCTCATCCAGCGGCGGCGATTCGACCCCCATGAGCGTTCCGGCCTGGGCCCACTCGCGGACGTACGCGTCCGGGCCGCCGGGAATGGGCCGGCCCCACAGCTTATGCGCGGACAGGAACGCGTCGGTGAACGCGATGTGGACCCAGCGGAGGAGCTCGGGGTCGTTGGCCGCGTAGGGCCGCTCCACGCCGTGGCCGTCAGTGTAGGTTCCGCGCACAGATTCGTGCAGCCGCAGCACCCAGCCCGAGGCGGCACGGGCGGCCTCCGTCGACCCGTAGGTGACCGTAAAGATCCAGCGGATGGTCCCGGCCAGCCGGCCAAGGGGGTCTTCGCGGAAGCGGGAGTGGTCGTGCACCCCGGCCAGTGCGCCCGGGTGCAGCGCCTGCATCAGCAGCGCGCGGATGCCGGCCACAATGGTCGGCATGGCCCCGTGCACGGCCCAGACAGCGGAACCGGGGCGGTGGAAGCCGGGGTCGCCGCCCTCCTCGAGCCGTCCCACCCAATCGGGCACGGCGTCCCGCGTTCCGGTGAACGTCTGCTTGAGTTCCGCCTGCCATTCCCTGAGGACATTGCGCATACTCCTATTCTTACCCGGCCGGCGCGGGCGGGTACGTGTTTCCTTGGCGGGCACTACTGGGGCGCCACCCCTCTTCCGCGCGGTGGTGCGGATTGGTCCCGGAAGCCCGATAAACCGGGGTCGTGCGGAGGTTCACAGACCGGATCGATTGTGGTCACATAGGGGAGTGAGTCCGCCGAGATTGGGGTCCGGCGGAAAAACTTCGCAGGAGTCACAACGTGGGAAAACACTGGGGAAACCAAACGCGTGGACAGGCCAGGGCTTCGGGGGTGGCTGCCCGCACTCTTGCGGGAGCCGCCGGCGTCGCCTTTGTCCTGCTCCTCGTTGGGTCCCCGGCTCCCGATAACTATTCGATGCCGGCGCCCGCCTCCTCATCGGCCGAGGCTATATCCGACGCCGCCTCTGGCACCGTGGGCCCCGGTCTCCTTGACCCCGTCGCTCCCGTGACGGGGGACCCGGGCGGCGCCGGACGGGGCACCGCCGCCCTGACCGCCGACCGGCATGCCCTGGTGTCCTTCGACCGGACCACGGTCCAGACCCGGTCCAAGGACGGCAAGGTGGAACTTCGCGTCGCGTCGGCGGGCTTGGAGCGGCCGCCCAAAGGTTTCCTGATGGCCCCCCTCGAATCCTTGACCGAATCCTCGCCCTTTGGCCTGCGCATCAGTCCGCTCACCGGAACGGCCGGGGAATTCCACTGGGGCCAGGATTTCGCGGCCGCGTGCGGAACCCGGGTGTATTCGGCCGACGCCGGTGTGGTGCGGGCCGTGGGATGGCATCCCTGGGGCGGCGGGAACCGGGTGGAAATCGACCACGGCAACGGCCTGATCACCACCTACAACCACCTTCAGGGGATCGCCGTAAAGAAGGGCGAGTCCGTGGGCGTGGATGAGGTCATCGCCAAGGTGGGGACCACGGGGTCATCCACCGGGTGCCACCTCCATTTCGAGACCATCCTCAACGGCGCGCACGTCAACCCGCTGGACTGGAAATTCCTTCCCACCCGGCAGGTTGATCCGCTCGATGACATCCAGATGACCAGTTACGCCCCGGACGCCGGCAAGCCGGCTGCCGGAAGTTCGAGCACTGACTGGGCCATCCCGGTGGCCGCTGAGCATCCCCGGGAAGTCACCGGCGGAGTCCAGGAGAAACACGTTCCCGCAGTTGAGACCACGACGACGGCGAAGCCCTCACCTACCGCTACGCCGTCCCCGGCCGCGACGACGCCGGCCGCCACCCCGAGCGCGCCGGCCACGCCCTCGGCCCCCGCGGTGACGCCGACGCCGACGCCGACAGCCGCCCCCACCCCGCCGGTCGTGACGCCCACGCCGACGCCGTCGCCGACCCTCCCGGTGGTGACACCCACGCTGCCTTCCGTCACGCCTTCCCCGACACCGGCGGCGACTACCCCGGCCACCCCGGTGGCGCCGGTTCCGACGCCCGCCCCCGGGACGCTCCTGCAGCAGACGCCGTCCACGGAGCCGCCGGCCGGGTTGGCCCCCGCCACGTCCGCCCCCGCGACGCCGGCGCCGTAGCCCAAGCCCGCACCCACCCCACCCCACCCCGTCACGGACCCATACCGGCGTAGCGTGGTGTCGAAGCACAGTTGTGACTTGTTTCTGCCCCCAACCCCGCGAGGACACCACACCATGACCACCCTGCACTCCATCCCGCTGACCCTTAACGACGGCACGGAAACCGACTTCGACCGCTTCCGGGGCCAGGTGGTGCTGGTGGTGAACGTTGCCTCCCAGTGCGGGTTCACGCCCCAGTACACCGGCCTGCAGGCCCTCCATAACAAGTTCGAGGCGGAAGGCTTCACCGTCCTCGGCATCCCCTGCAACCAGTTCGCCGGACAGGAGCCAGCCGGTGACGCGGAAATTGCCGAGTTCTGCGAACGCAACTTCGGCGTGACGTTTCCGCTGACCACCAAGGCCGACGTTCGCGGCAAGAACCAGCACCCGCTTTACGAGCAGCTGACCAAATTCAAGAAGGGCCTGCTGCCCGGGCTCGTGAAATGGAACTTCGAGAAGTTCCTGGTGAACCGCGACGGCGAAGTCGTGGCCCGTTTCGCGCCGACCGTAGAGCCGGATGCTCCGGAGATCATTGAGGCCGTGCGCCGGGCGCTCGACTGAGCCGGCGCGAGGGCGCGACGGCGAGGGCGCGGCGGCGGGGACGCTCCGGGGCGCGCAAGGGCACAAGGGGCCCTACCCCTGCGCAGGCCCACGTCCTAGACTGGCCAAACCCTCCGACGTTCCGGGCATACCTGCGGTGTAAACACCCCTGCCCGCCGGCAGAGCAGCCGGCCACGGCCTGCGGAGGGTGCATCAGGAAGCTTCGTGAATCACAACTGGGCACTCAACATTGGGGTCCGTGAAACCAGGAGGAAAGTGATGACAGGAAACAAAGCCGTTGCCTACAAGGGTCCAGGAAAAGTCGAGCTGATCGACATTGACTACCCGACTTTCGAGCTCAAGGACGGCCCGGGGGTTAACCCCGCCAACGTGGGCCGCTCCGTACGCCACGGCGTAATCCTCAAAACCGTTGCCACGAACATCTGCGGCTCGGACCAGCACATGGTCCGCGGGCGCACCACGGCCCCCGCGGACCTGGTCCTCGGCCACGAAATCACCGGTGAAGTGGTGGAAGTCGGCCCGGACGTCGAATTCATCAAGGTGGGGGACATCTGCTCGGTGCCCTTCAACATCGCCTGTGGACGGTGCCGGAACTGCAAGGAGCGGAAGACCGGCATCTGCCTGAACGTCAACCCCGACCGCCCGGGCAGCGCCTACGGGTATGTGGACATGGGCGGCTGGGTGGGCGGCCAGGCCAACTACGTCCTGGTCCCGTACGCGGACTGGAACCTGCTGAAGTTCCCGGACAAGGACCAGGCCCTGGAGAAGATCATGGACCTGACCATGCTCTCGGACATCTTCCCGACGGGCTTCCACGGTGCCGTCACGGCCGGCGTCGGTGTGGGTTCCACGGTGTACGTTGCCGGCGCCGGACCCGTCGGGCTCGCGGCGGCCACCAGCGCCCAGCTGCTGGGTGCCGCCGTCGTCATTGTCGGCGACATGAATGAGGACCGGCTCAAGCAGGCCCGCAGCTTCGGCTGCGAGACCGTTGACCTCTCCAAGGGCGGCCCGGCCGAACAGATCGAGCAGATCCTGGGGGTACCCGAGGTTGACTGCGCCGTCGACGCCGTGGGCTTCGAGGCCAAGGGGCACGGCCACGATGCCAAGGAGGCGCCGGCGACGGTCCTGAACTCCCTGATGGAGCTCACGGCGGCCGGCGGCGCGCTCGGCATTCCGGGGCTCTACGTCACGGGCGATCCGGGCGGAGTGGACGAGGCCGCCAAGAAGGGTGCCCTGTCGCTGAGCCTGGGCACCGGCTGGGCGAAGTCGCTGAGCTTCACCACCGGACAGTGCCCGGTGATGAAGTACAACCGCGGCCTGATGATGGCGATCCTGCACGATAAGGTCCACATCGCGAAGAACGTCAACGCCAAGGCGATCTCCCTGGAGGACGCCCCGAAGGGCTACGCCGAGTTCGACGCCGGAGCCGCCACGAAGTACGTGCTCAACCCGAACGGCTACCTGAACTGACGGCCGGGAACGCCGGGTAATTACCTCCGGCGGGCGCACCCGGCACATGCCGGGGCAGGTATGCGTCCGCCGGAGTACCCGAATATCGGCCAGCCGGAAACATGCCTACTGGGGTTTGCGCATCGCGGACCGAATCTCTGGTTGGATAGATGTGAGAGGGACGCTGGAGGCAACCGCTTCCACCCAACCAAGAAGGTAGCGATGGAACTCATCGAGGCCGAACACCCCCGGCCGCGTCATTTCCTACTCCACTTCAGTGACGCCCATCTGCTGGGCGGCACGGACCCGCTGCACGGCGTCGTCGATAGCGACGCCCGGCTGCGGGAACTGTTTGACGAAGTCCGTGCCTCCGGCGCGCGCCCCGAGGCTGTGGTCTTCACCGGCGACCTGGCCGACCGCGGCGAGGCGGAGGCCTACGCGAAAATCCGCAGCATCGTGGAGCCCGCGTGCGAGGCCATGGGCGCGAAAATCATCTGGGCGATGGGGAACCATGACAACCGGGCCAACTTCCGGACCGGGCTGCTGGACCAGCCGGCCGACGACGCCCCGGTGGACCGCGTTGATTTCATCAACGGGCTGCGGATCATCACCCTGGACACCTCGGTACCGGGCTTCCACCACGGCGAGCTGAGCGCCGCGCAGCTGGAATGGCTTGCCGAAGAACTGTCGACGCCGGCGCCGGACGGCACCATCCTGGCGCTGCACCACCCGCCGGTCCCCTCGGTGCTGGACCTGGCGGTGCTGGTTGAACTGCGCGGCCAGGCCGCGCTCGCGGGTGTCCTGCGGAACTCCGATGTCCGCGCCGTCCTCGGCGGCCACTTGCATTATTCGACGACGGCGACGTTCGCCGGCATCCCGGTTTCGGTCGCGTCGGCCACCTGCTACACCCAGGACCTGAACGTCCCCATGGGTGGAACGAGGGGCCGTGACAGCGGGCAGTCGTTCAACCTGGTCCACGTCTACGAGCACACAATCGTTCATTCCGTGGTCCAGTTGGGCGACACCGTGCCTCCGGTGGGCGAGTTCGTCACCGGCGAGGAGGCCCGGCGGCGGATTGCGGCCGCCGGGATCCGCATTCCGGGCCAGGCGCGGCTGGAAGAACTTTCAAGGTCCGCCGGCAGCCGCGGGGTTGGCTCCCGCAGCTAGCCCGCGCCCGGCGCCGGGGTCAGAGCTCCCAGGGCGCCTTGATCGGGAAGTACTTCTCCAGGAAATCCGTGACCAGCTCGGCGCGTTCCTCGGCCTGCACCTCGGGGAAACTGCCGTCGTTGAGGCAGAAGAAGTCCATGTTCCGCTTGGACAGCAGTTTGGGCAGGTAGTTCAGGCCCGCCCGCGCCGTGGTGTCCACATACCGCACCTTGGCCGCCGTCTGGGTGACGGCCCGGCCCGTGAGCAGCGCGTAGTAATGGTAGAACGAGTTGGTCACCGAGATGTTGTCCGCGGCCCGGAACCGGCTGGCGGCCGTTTTCGCGAACTCCGCCGGAAATTCCTGTTCCATTTTCGCGGTCACACTGCGCCGGAGCGGTGCGGCGGTGTGTTCCAGGTGCCGGGTGGTGATCCGGCCGAACCGGTCCCACAGCAGTTTCCGGTTCACCCGCGCCGCGTTCTCGAAGCCGCTGCGCTCGGCGTCGTTGTCGCCCAGGCCGATGCGCGTCTCCGCCTCAATGAACTTGGTGATCCCGCCGGGGGTGAAGAACATGTCCGGCCGGACGGCCCGGCCAAAGAACATGTCGTCATTGGAATACAGGTAGTGCTCCGACAGTCCCTCGATGTGGTGCAGCTGGCTCTCGACGGCCTGCGAATTGTGCGTCGGCAGCACGGACGGGTCGGCGAAGAACTCCTCACTGCGCACAATGGTCACGCTGGGATGGTCCGCGAGCCAGGACGGGGCGGGGGAGTCCGTGGCGATGAAGATCCGGCGGATCCACGGCGCGAACATGTAAACCGAGCGCAGGGCGTATTTGAGCTCGTCGATCTGGCGGAAGCGGGCCTCGTGGTCGTCCCCCTCGCCCACCACAACGCCGGCCATCCGTGCCCGGCGGGCCGCGATGTACTCCGGGGAGCTGCCGTCAACCCAGGAAAAGACAATGTCGACGTCGAAGCTGATGTCGCTGGCGTGGTCGGCGAACATGTTCTCGATGGTGGGCCAGGTGTGCCCGTAGCGCTCGACAGTGCCGCGGACGGCGTCCTGGGCCAGCAGGGTCCGCCGGGTCAGGGAGTTTTCGATCGGCAGGATCAGCTGGTCGCCCTCGAAGCTCCAGAGTTCGAGCTGGACGCCGGCCGACGCGCCGAACTCGAGCCCGCCTTCGGGTTCCACGTGCGGCCGGTAGAGCCGGAAAATCCGGGCCTGGCGGTTGGGGGAAAGTTCCCCGTCGGCCACGAGGACGGAGGACTTCTTCTTGGCGTCCACGGTCATGGAGTAGAAGGGCTCGTCCCGGCAGGCCTCAACCAGGGCGGCGCGCAGTTCCCGGCGGTTCTTCCAGTCCACCGCGATCACCGGACGGTCGTTGTTGCCGCGGACCAGCAGGTAGTCCAGGTTCGCTCCGGCCAGCACGGACCGGACGAACAGCAGGTCCTCTACCATGGCCTGGTAGGGGGTGCGGTTTTCATTGATCAGCGCGTACCGGCCGCGCCGGCGGACCACGTCGGGGCGCGAGCGGAACCTGGCGACGGCGGCCGGTGACGTGACCTCGGCGTGGGCGTGGTTGTCCTCGCTCGCCTGGCTGCCGTAGTAAATCTCGTCCTGGATCAATGCGTCTGTAATGTCGTGTCTCCGAGCTGTTTTGAGTGCCGTTAAAAGTGGATGAATCCCTACTTGCATGATATCGCGGGCCGCAAAACGGCCCGGGGGGAGGACCTCAGCCGGCCGCGGCATCCCGCCAGTGACGCAGGAAGGCCGCACCGGCGTCGTCGTGGATGACCCCGGCCCCAAGCCCGAGGTCGGCGGCTGTCAGGACCTCGTACGGCTTCACCGGGACGCCGTCGGCGGGCCGGACGTCCACATGCTTCACAGGGTGGTCGTTGTGGTGCAGCCAGTCCGCCATCGCGTAGTCGGTGCGGGAATCGCCCACCGTCCGCCAGGCGGCCGGGGTGATGCCCGCGGCGGCGAGCAGTTCCACCGCCCGGCTGGCGCCGAGGTCCTTGCCCAGCCGGACCGATTCGATGTCGGTGGAGATGATGGTGGGATCGACGCGGTAGTCGATCCGGTCATCGCTGTTTGGCGCATGGTGGTCCAGCCGGACCACCCCCAAACCGTGCCGGCCCATCAGCTCCATGGCCTCGGCGTCGAACAGTTCCTGTTCCGCGCGGTAGTCGTCATTGGCGACGGCGATGTGCTGCTCCACGGAAACCATGGCGCGTTTGGTCTCGTCAAAGAACATGTGGGTGGAGTAGTCCTCGGCCACCAGTCGCCGCACGTCGTTCCCGAACGCCTCCGGAATGGCGAGGTCCCGGTCCACGTGGACCGGGCCGGGGCCGGCAGCCGTGTAGCTGAACCAGACGGCGCCCTTTTCGCAGATGGCGTGGATAACGACGCCGGCCGGCATCCCGGCGGCGATCATCGGCTCCATGACCTGCTCGCGGATGAAGGCGTCCGACCGGCCGGTATTGAAGATGACCGGAATGCCGGCGGCCGCGAGGGCCACGAGGTCCGCGATGATGCCCGGCTGGACGGTGCGGGTCACCGGGCTCGCCACCGGTCCGTCCACGTCAAGCAGCAGGGCCAGCGGCGGGGCCGACGGCGGCAGGGCGGAAGTCGAGGGTGCTGTCATGCCCTCATTGTCTCAGCCGGGGCAGGACTTCACCCCAGGGCGGCCGCTTCGTGACGCCCGTGACAGATGATCACTGTTTGGCCACAACCTCGGGCGCCGTGGCCGCAGTGATTCCCCTGGCCCAGGATCTTCCCTAGGCTTGCATGGTGATCTTCAAAGCTGTGGGCGAGGGACGCCCGTACCCCGACCATGGTTTCAACACGCCCAAGGACTGGGCCGCCCTGCCGCCGCGCCCGGTCCGGCTGGACGAACTGGTGACCACCAAACGTACCCTTGACCTCGAGGCCTTGCTGGCCGAGGACTCCACCTTCTTCGGTGACCTGTTCCCGCACGTTGTGGAGTTCCGCGGCGTGCTGTACCTGGAGGACGGTCTGCACCGGGCTGTCCGCACGGCCCTGCACCAGCGCACCGCGATCCACGCCCGCGTTCTGGTCATCAGTGGCTAGGAAGCCGCAGGACCCCTCGGTCCTGCACGGGCACCACGTCATCACCGGTTCCGACCTCCGCGCCACGTTTGCGGAGCGCGACGAGCTGGAGAACCCGGTGCGGATGCGGCGGCGAATCCTGCACGGCGTGGTGCTGGTGCTCCTGCTCGGCCTGGTGGCTGGCGCCATTGTGGTGGCGTTGGCCATCATGAGCGGCCAGATCAAGATCCCTACGGCGGAGCGCAGCCAGGCTGCCGCGTCCCTGTGCCCCGATGCGACGTACAACTACACGCCGCCCGGGAAGATCAAACTGAACGTCTACAACTCCACGAGCCGGCCGGGACTGGCCCGCACGGTGGCGGACCAGTTCGCGGCCCGCAAGTTTGTGGTGGGTGCGGTGGGCAACACCGAGTCCGGCTACCGCGGCGTGGCGCTGGTGGTTTCCGGGGCGGCCGGCCAGTCCGCGGCGTTCAGCGTCCAGCGCAACCTCCCCGGCTCCGACTACGTCCAGGACGGCCGGAGCGACCCGAGCGTGGACGTGATCCTGACCGGGGACTTCAAGGACCTGGCCAAGCCCTCGCTCGTGGACCAGACGCCGGGCAAGCTCAGCTGCCCGCGCGAAACCCGCCGCGTGGTCGAGGACCCGTCCCTGCCCGTGGTGCCCTCGATTGTCCCGGCCAGCCCCAAACCCTGACCAGCCCAAGCCCTGATCGGCTGCCGGCCCGGGCTGGAATGCCGCTGAGCCACCGGCCCCGGCGTGCCGCTTAACCGCTGACGCGGAGCGGGCGGCCGTCGCCGTCGAACCTGGCACCGGCTCCCAACTGGACGAACCGCACGGTCCGGGCCAGCCGGGCCTCGGCGTCGGGTTCCGCTCCGGCACCGTCACCCCGGGCGGCGCTGGAGGACAGGGTCCCGTGGATGAGCTGCGCCAGTTGGGTGATGTCCGTCTGCGGCAGGTACCCCTGGGCCATACCCTCCCGCAGGATGTCCTGCAGCAGGAGGCTGAGCTCGCCCACGTGGTCCGCGAGCTTGGCGAAGGAGGCCGGCGACAGGACGGCGCCCATGGCCGGTCCCGGCGGCAGGTGGCGCCGGCTCAGGTCCTCCACCTGGGCCCGCACGTAGAGGGCCAGCCGTTCCACCGGATTCTCCAGCGATGCCAGCGAATCGCGCAGCTCGACCAGGAAACGCTCGGTCTCGTCGAGGGCGTAGGCAATCAGGAGCTCTTCGATGTCCGCGTAGTAGTTGTAGACAGCCGTGCGGCCGATCCGGGCGTGCCGGGCGACGTCGGTCATGGTCAGCCCCGGCAGCCCGTGGGTGAAGAGCAGTTCGCCGAACGCAGTCAGGATGCGGCGCTGGGTCTCGGCTCGTTGGGCGGCGTTGCTCGCGGCCGAAATCCTGGGCATACGGACACTTTAGCGCGATGTGTCAGTAAAAGGCGTGTGTCGACCGACACCACCCGGTGCATCGATGCAATTTTGCATCGATGCAAGGAATGTGCAATTATTCTTCCCATACCGGGACCCCTGACCTGCCCCAGCGCTCCCGCTCTTGCCTTCCACCGCTCAAAAAGGAATGACGACATGACCACTCCAGCAACCCCCGCGCCGGGGCGGCCCGGGGAAAAGCAGCACATTGTCTTGCTTTTCGTCGGCCTGATGCTCTCGATGCTCCTGGCGTCGCTGAACCAGACCGTGCTCAGCACGGCGCTGCCCACCATCGTCGGCGAGCTCCACGGCGTCAACGACATGCTCTGGGTCATCACCGCCTTCATCCTCGCCTCCACGGTGACCATGCCGATCTACGGCAAGCTGGGCGACCTTATGGGCCGCAAGTCCCTGCTGATGGCCGCAATCCTGCTGTTTATGGCCGGGTCCGTCGTCGGCGGCCTGGCCAATGACATGGGCATGCTCATTGTTGCCCGCGTCATTCAGGGGCTGGGCGGCGGCGGACTGATGATCCTGTCCCAGGCGGTGATCGCGGACGTCATTCCGGCCCGCGAACGCGGCAAGTACATGGGCATGATGGGCGGCGTCTTTGCCATCGCCTCGGTCGCCGGCCCGCTGCTGGGCGGCTGGTTCACCGAAGGCCCGGGCTGGCGCTGGGTGTTCTGGATCAACATTCCGCTGGGCCTCCTTGCCCTGGCCGGAGCCGTCTTCTTCCTCAAGCTGCCCAAGCACAGCGGCCGGCCGCGGTTGGACCTCGGGGGCATGGTCCTGCTCGCCATTGCCACCACCTGCCTGGTGCTGTTCGCGACCTGGGGCGGCAGCAAGTACGACTGGACCGACCCCATCATCCTGGGCCTGATCGCCGGCGCCGTTGTCAGCGCCGCCGCGTTCGTGCTGGTCGAGAGCCGGACCGCCGAGCCGATCATCCCGCTGCATCTGTTCAAGGACCTCAACTTCAACCTCGCCACAGTGTCCGGCCTGCTGATCGGTGTGGCCATGTTCGGTGCGATCGGCTACCTACCGACCTACCTGCAGATGGCTTTCGGCGTCAACGCCACGGAGTCCGGGCTGCTGATGATTCCGATGATGGGCGCCCTGCTGGTGGCCTCCGTGGTTTCCGGCCAGCTGGTCAGCCGCACCGGCCGTTACAAGTGGATGCCGATCACCGGCGGCGTGCTGGTTGCCGGCGCCCTGGTGCTGCTCTCCACCCTGACGCCGGAGGCGCCGCTCTGGGAAATCTGCGCCTACCTCGCCGTGATGGGCCTGGGGCTGGGCCTGAGCATGCAGATCATGGTGCTGATCGTGCAGAACTCTTTCCCGCTGCGCGAAGTGGGCACCGCTACCGCGTCGAACAACTTCTTCCGCCAGATCGGCGCCACCCTGGGCTCCGCCGTCGTCGGCAGCCTGTTTGCCAGCCGGCTGGCCGGGCTGCTGGTCGAACGGCTTCCCGCCGCGGCCCGCGGTGCCACGCCGGGCGGGTCGAACTCGCTGACCCCCGCCGTCGTCGCCCATCTCCCGGCACCGCTCAAGGAGGCCATCATTTCCTCCTACAACGACGCCCTGACCCCGATCTTCATCTGGATGGTTCCGCTCGCCCTCGCCGCGGCCGTGCTGATGTGCTTCATCAAGGAGAAGCCGCTGGCCACCGCCGTCGAACACGACGTACTCGCCGAATCGATTGCCGAAGGCAGCATCCTGATCACCGCGGACGACGCCGACCCGTCGCCGGCCGCCGTGCCCGCCGGTGGCGCCCGGGGATAGTTCCAGGGGAAGCCCGGCCACGTCGCAGGAACAACATGTTCCGGAAACGCTCCCGAAACCTCGTTCGGGCATGCTGGGTCCAACGGGGCCCCGACGGCGGGGCCCGCTGGGGAGGGAACAGGATATGGACGTGAGCGAGACGCCGATCCGAACATGCGCGGAGCTGGCCGCCGGGGACGAGATCGAGGCGTGGCACAACGGCAAGCTGTTCCACCGGGGACGCGTCACCCAGACCATCCCGCTGATGGAGCTCTTCTGGATCCTGGATGCCCGGACCGGCGCCCGGAAGCTGCTGGACCTGGAGGCACTGGACATTCTCCGGTGCCCGTCCGGTGCGCTGCCCGGTAAATACACGACTACCGGCTCGACGGCGGGACTGCCGCAGACGGGCTAAGTCCGGGCCCGGGAGGCCCCGGACTTAGCCCGGGCGGCTTAGACGGCGCAGCCGTCCGGGCCGCAGGCTCCATTGTCAGCATCGGCGGCGCCGGCGTCGACCATAACCAGCGGGTGGCTTTCCTGCCACGCCTGGTCGAGGGCCGCGCTGAAGGTTTCGGCGGGCTGGGCGCCGGAGAGCCCGAACTTGCGGTCGATGACGAAGAACGGCACGCCGCTGACGCCCAGGGCGCGGGCCTCGGCGATGTCCTCCCGGACGTCGTCGGCGTACGTGTCGGACGTGAACAGTTCCTCGAGGTCCCCGGCGTCGATCCCCAGGTCGGTCCCGAGTGAGGTGAGGTACTCGCGGCTGCCGATGTCGCGGCCGTGTTCGAAGTGGTCGCTGAGCAGGCGCTCCTTGGCGGCGTCCTGCTTTCCGTGGGCGGCAGCGAGGTGGATCAGCCGGTGGGCGGCGAAACTGTTGGCCACCACCACGGTGTCGAAACGGTAGTTGAGGCCCTCGGCCCTGGCCTGGGCCGCCACGTGGTCGAACATCCCCGCGACCTGGTCCGGAGCCATCCCCTTGCGGGTGCTCAGGTAATCGAGCTCGGTGCCGTCGTAGTGTTCCGGGAGGGACGGATCCAGCTGGAAACTGCGCCACTGCACCTCCACGGCGTCGCGGTGCGGGAACGCCGCGAGGGCGGTTTCAAAACGGCGCTTACCGATGTAGCACCAGGGGCAGGCCACATCGGACCAGATCTCAATCTTCATGCTGGTGACAACCGCGCCGGCGCCGCGCCCATTCCCGGCTGCCCGGGAAGCCGCGCATCAGGGGGACGAAACAGGCGGCCGTTCCATCACGAAGTCATGCTCCACGGTGGTCCCCAGCCTGAAGGACTTGGTGCCGACCTTCCGGAAGCCGGACTTCTCGTAGAACCTGATGGCGCGGGCGTTCTGGCTGTTCACCCCCAGCCAGAGTCCGCGGCCGTCCGGCACCGCGGCGATGCTGGCCAGCATCAGCTCCGCGGCGGCGCCCAGGCCGTGGTGGTCCGGGTGGACGTAGCACTTGCTTAGCTCTACGGCGGAACCGGTGCTGAGGGCGGCCGCTACATCGGCGTCCCGGGTGGGGCGGTCGATCAGCAGGCTGTACCCGCGGAGCTCCCCGTCCTCGTCGAGGACCAGCACCGTGACATCCGGGTCGCCGAGCCGCGGAAGCTGGTTTCGCTCAGCGTGTTGGCCAGGTGCGCGGCGATGTCTTCGGGCCGGGATTCGGGCGGGCAGGCGAGCGGGAAGGTGACGGCGGCCAGCTCGGCCAGCCGGCCGGCGTCGTCGGCGGTGGCTTGCCGGATAAGGTGCGTCATGCCCAAAACCCTAGTCCTGCCCGCCTCCGGGATGCCGTTCGTGAAGCGCAGTCCGTCATGTTCGGGACGGGTAGGCGACATACGCGAAGTGTGCCGAATCGGGCGCCCAGCTGTTGACGTTGAGGGTTCCCTGCCCGCCGAAAAGGGGCCACGTGTGCAGCGGCGCTGTCCAGTCCGCCACCGCCACCGCGACCACATCGACGGGAAGATTTTCGGGGTGGCCGAGGGTGCCGGGCGGGAACCGCACGTAGCTGGCCAGCAGGCCGTCCGGGGAATGGTGCGGGAACCAGTCGACGCTGGGACTTGGCAGCAGGTGCTCGAGCGCCGACCCGTCGGGGCGTACCCGGTCAAGCTGGGCGTGACCGGGCCGGTCCGTGAGGGCCTCCGTGTTCAGGTAGATCCACTCGCCGTCCGGCGAATACTCCGGACCGTCGCAGTGTCCCGGGCCAGTGGGCACAGCGGTGGCGGGCCCGCCCGCCGCCGGCATGGTCATCAGCCGCCCGGGCCGGGAAAAGTCTCCGGCCTCCACCGCCACGAAAGCCAGCTCGGATCCGTCGGGGCTCACGCCGTGCAGGTAATGCGCGAACCCGTCCTCGGCGGATAGTCGCACGGCGTCCCCGCCACGGATGCCGACCCGGTACAGGTGGCCGTCCTCGGCGGAGAGGTAGAGGTGGCCGCCGTCCGGGGCGAGCACGTGGTCGTTGTTGACGGGCGGGACCCCCGTGACCGGGATGGCCTCGAGCGAGCGGACGGACAGCTCCAGCCGCCACAGCCTGCCGGCGCCGTTGAGGATGAGCGCCGAGCCGTCCGGAGTCCAGTTGGGGGCCTCCAGCAGCAGGCCGTCACTGGTAAAGACGAGCTCGCTGCCACCGGTGAGGGCGGAGGCGATCCAGACCTCGCAGCGTTGGCCCGGGACCAGCTCGCGGGGCACGGCCGTGCCCGGGCTACTGCTTGAAGGCGGCGTCGAAGGAGGTGCTCGACGCCGGGAAGTCGAACCTCTTGAGTGCGGCGAGAGCCTCCGGTGCGCCATGCAGGCGGTCCATGCCGGCGTCCTCCCACTCGATCGAGATGGGGCCGGTGTAGCCGATCGCGGCCAGGGCGCGGAACGAGGATTCCCAGGGCACGTCGCCCCGGCCCGCGGAGACGAAATCCCAGCCGCGGCGGGGGTCGCCCCAGGGCAGGTGCGAGCCCAGGACGGTGTTCCGGCCGGTGGGGCGCAGCTTCGTGTCCTTGCAGTCCACGTGGTAGATCCGGTCCTTGAAATCCCAGATGAAGGAGACGGGGTCGATGCCCTGCCACATAAAGTGCGAGGGATCCCAGTTGAGGCCAAATGCTTCGCGGTGTCCGATGGCCTCGAGGGTGCGGACGGTGGTCCAGTAGTCATAGGCGATTTCGCTGGGGTGCACCTCGTGGGCGAAGCGGACCCCGCAGTCGTCGAAGACGTCCAGGATGGGGTTCCACCGGTCGGCGAAGTCCTGGTAGCCGGCGTCGATCATCTTCTCCGGGACCGGCGGGAACATCGCGACATATTGCCAGATGGAGGAGCCGGTGAAACCCACCACGGTGTCCACGCCGAGCGCTTTGGCGAGCCGGGCGGTGTGTTTCATCTCCTCGGCGGCGCGCTGCCTGACGCCCTCGGGGTCACCGTCGCCCCACACTTTGGCCCCCACGATGGCCTCGTGCCGGAAATCGATCGGGTCATCGCAGACCGCCTGGCCCTTGAGATGGTTGGAGATGGCCCAGACTTTGAGGTTGTACTTCTCCAGGACCGCGAGTTTGGAGTCCACATAGCCCGGTTCGTCCCAGCGCCAGGCGTCCAGGTGGTCCCCGGAGACGGCGATTTCCAAACCGTCGTAGCCCCAGCCGGAGGCCAGACGGGCGACTTCCTCGAACGGAAGGTCGGCCCACTGGCCGGTGAACAGGGTGTACGGGCGGGGCATATCAGGCTCCTTCGGGGGCGGCGGCGGGCGTAGTGGTGACGGCGGGCGGGGTGGTGAGTTGGATGGTGGAGCTTTTGGCGGCTGCGCTTTCCTCGACGGCGGCCAGGACGCGCTGGACGCTGAGTCCGTCCTCGAACGACGGCGACGGCGGGGTGCCGCCGTCGACGGCCACGAGGAAGTCGCGGATTTCGTTGGTGAAGGAGTGTTCCCAGCCGATCGTGTGTCCCTGCGGCCACCATGCCCTAATGTAGGGGTGCTCGGGCTCGCTGACCAGGATGCGGCGGAAACCCTGCTCCCGGACGGGAAGGGTTGCGTCCAGGAATCCGAGCTCGTTCAGGGCTTCCAGGTCGAACAGGATGGAGCCTTTACTGCCGTAAATCTCCAGCTTGAGGGCGTTCTTTTGGCCCGAGGCCACCCGGGAGACCTCCACCGAGGCGATGGCCCCGGAGGCCAGGGCCAGGGTGGCCCAGGCTGCGTCGTCGACGGTGACTTCCTCCGGGCCGTCCGGGCCCGGCCGGGAGGTGGTGAAGGTGTGCAGCCGGCCAGAGACCTCGGTGACCTGGTCGCCCAGCAGGAACAGGACCTGGTCGATGGCGTGGGAGGCGATGTCCCCGAGGGCGCCCGACCCGGCGGTCTCCTTGTTCAGCCGCCACGTCATGGGCGACTCCGGGTCCACCAGCCAGTCCTGAAGGTAGGCTGCCCGGACGTGCCGGACGGTACCGAGGCGGCCCTCGGCGATCAGCTCGCGGGCGACGGCCAGCGCCGGGACCCGGCGGTAGTTGAAGCCGATCATGGACTGCACCCCGCGGCCGCGGGCGCTCCGGGCCGCCTCCGCCATCGCTTCGGCCTCGGCGAGGGTGTTGGCCAGCGGTTTCTCCACCAGGACGTGCTTGCCGGCCGCCAGCGCTGCGATCGCGATTTCGGCGTGCATCCAGCCCGGAGCGCAGATGTCCACGATCTGGATGTCGTCCCGCGCGATCACCTCGCGCCAGTCCGTGGCGGACTCGGCCCACCCGTACTGGGCGGCCGCGGCAGCCACCCCGGCCGGGTCCCGGCCCACCAGGACCCGGCGTTCGAAGGCCGGCACGTCGAAGTAGCTGGCAACATTCCGCCAGGCGTTCGAATGTGCTTTCCCCATAAAGGCGTAGCCGATCATCGCCACCCCGAGGGGTGTGGGGTGGCCCGGGTCCTCGGCCCCGTGGCCGGCCGGGTTTTCCTGGAAGGTCATAGCGTGTCCTAGAGGGTGGAGGCGGTGGGGTCCCAGTCCTCGGGGAGGGCTGCGGAGACGGGGGCGGTGCTGTCCACGTCGACGAAGGCCCCGGAGCCGATCGACTCGGAGATCGAGACCATCGTGTCCAGGACGTGGTAGGCGAGGTCTCCGGTGGCGCGGTGCGGGACCCCGGCGCGGATCGAGCGGGCCATGTCCAGCACGCCCATGCCGCGGCCGTTGGCGGGGCCAGTGGCGGGCACAACGGTCCAGTCCTCATCCCCGGCGCGCCAGAGCCGCACATCGCCGTCGAAGTAGTTCGGGTCCGGCAGGGAGAGGGTGGCCTCGGTGCCGGTGATCTCCACGAAGCCCATGCGCTGCCGCGGGGACTCGAAGGAAAAGACGCTGTGCGAGGAGGCTCCGCTTTCGAACTGGGCCATGGCCGACACGTGGGTGGGAACCTCGACCGTGAACTCTTCCCCGGCTTTGGCCCCGGATCCGATCACCCGGACGTCCTTGGCTTTGGAGCCAATCGCCGCAACCCGCCGGACAGAGCCGAACGTCTGAACCAGCGCGGTGAGGTAGTAGGGGCCCATGTCGAACAGGGGACCTGCGCCGTGCTGGAACAGGAAGGCCGGATTCGGGTGCCAGGATTCGGGACCGGGGGTCTGGAAGGTGGTCATGGCGGTCAGCGGGGTGCCGATGTCGCCCCGTTCGATGAGCCGGCGTGCGGTCTGCAGGCCGGCGCCGAGGAACGTGTCCGGCGCGGTGCCGAGACGGAGGCCGGCGGCGTCGGCCGCCTTCAGCAGCCCGAGCCCGGATTCGCGGTCCAGCGAGAACGGCTTCTCCGTCCAGACATGCTTGCCGGCGTTGACCGCGGCAGTGGCGACCTCCACGTGGGCGGCGGGGATGGTCAGGTTCACGATGATCTCGACGTCGGGATGGTTCAGGGCCGCATCGACGCCGCCGGACTGGGCAATGCCGTATTCCTGGGCGCGGGCGGCGGCAGCGTCCTCGAAGAGGTCCGCAATGACGTGGACCTTGAGGTCGGGGAAGACCGTCAGGTTGTCCAGATACTGCTTGCTGATGTTGCCGGCGCCGATGACGGCGACGCCGACCGGTCCGCGGCCGGTCCCGGACGCCGCGCTCATGCGTTCACGCCCTGCGCGCTCGCCGAGCCGGCCTTGAGGTAGGCCAGGGACTGGGCTATTCCGTCGAAGATGTCCCCCGAGTAGTCGTCGAATTCGACGACGCCGACCTCCAGTGACTGCGCGGCGCCGATGACGTCCCAGACGGCGATCTTGCCCTGGCCGGCCGGCAGCTGAGCCTTGGTGTCCGTGGTCAGCGGGCCGTCCTTGATGTGGATGAACTTGACCCGGTCGCCGAGCCGTTCGAGCAGCCCGGCGGGGTCCTGGCCGCCGACGGCCGCCCAGTAGGTGTCCACTTCCAGGACAACCTCGGGATCCAGCAGCCCGGCGAAGTATTCAAGTGCGGTCTGGCCCTCCACGCTGGATTCAAGTTCCCAGGCGTGGTTGTGGTAGCCCACCCGGATGCCGTACTTGGCGCCTTTTTTGGCCGCGGCGTTGAGCTTGGCTGCGGTGGACTGGATGTCCCCGGCGGTCTGCCAGTGCTCGGCGGGCAGGTACGGGTCGATGACGGTGGCGATGCCCAGGTCCTTGGCGGCGGTGAAGATCTGGTCCTGGTCCTGGCTCAGCAGCGGCGCGTGGCCGGTCGGGGCCGTCAGGCCGTTCTCGGCCAGGGCGGCGCCGAGTTCGGCCGCCGTGGCCACGAAGTTGTAGGGCTCGACCTGGGTGAAGCCGACCTCCTTGACCTTCCTGATGGTGCCGGGCAGGTCCTCGGCGACGGCGTTGCGGAGCGTGTACAGCTGGAGGGAGTACGACATGGGATTCCTTTGCGGGGTGGTGGGTGGTCTGGAGGGGCGGCTAGCGGCCTGCGAGGGAACCGCCAATGCCGCCCACACTGAAGTATTTGTTCAGGGTGGCGAAGACGATGATCGGCGGGAGCATCATGATCACGGCCAGCGCCATCACGGAGGTCCAGTCGGTGGCATTCTGCTGGAAGAACGACTGCACGCCCATGGGCAGGGTGAAGATCTCATTGGACCGCAGGAACACGATGGCCACAAGGTAGTCGTTCCAGGCCAGCAGGAAGGCGAAGATCGCGGTGGACAGGACGCCGGGCAGGCTGTTGCGGAGCACCACCTTGGTGAACGACCCGAAGACCGAGCAGCCGTCGATCCAGGAGGCTTCTTCGAGGCTGACGGGGATCGAGTCGAAGTAGGCCGCCATCATCCAGGTGGCCACGGTCATGGTGGACCCGACGTAGATGATGGTGATGCCCAGCAGGTTGTCCACCAGCCCCATCCCGGCGAAGAGGATGAAGAGCGGCACCACGGAGGTGATGATCGGCAGGGACTGCATCACGAACAACAGGAGTGAGTAGCCGGAGACGGCCCTGCTCCGGCCACGGGAGAGGACGTAGCCGGCGGGTGCTGCCACGGCCACGGAGACCACCACGGTGGACAGGGTGGTGATCAGGCTGTTCTGCAGCCAGGTTGCGGCCAGTGTTCCGGAGAAAACATTCGCGATGTTCTCGAAGGTGGGACCGGTGGCGGTGCTGTGCGCTCCCGGGGTGAAGGCCAGGATCACGGTGACCATGATGGGGACCAGCACTATGGCCGTGATGATCAGGATCAGGACGAAGCGCCACCACCGGCCGCGCTGCCCCGCCTCGGAGAGGGCCTCGCGTGGTTTGCCTGCTTCGCTGGACCCGCTGATGGCGCCGGTCTGGGGATGGGCGTGGAGAACTGCGCTCATTATTCGACGCTCGACTTTCGGATCTGGCGGTACAGGAGGACGGAGATGACCACCAGGGTCATGGTCATCAGGAAGGCGATGGCCACACCGGGTCCGGTAGCGAAGTCCTGGAAGACGGTGCGGTAGGCCAGGACCACCAGCGACGTGGTGGCGCTAACCGGTCCGCCGCCGGTCAGCAGGTAGATCGTGGGGAAATCGTTGACACAGAAGATCGTCATGAGGATCCATGAGATGTACGTGGAGCGGGCGATCAGCGGCAGCGTGATCTGGGTGAACTGCTGCCACCGCGAGGCGCCGTCCATGCTGGCGGCCTCGTAGACGGTCGTATCGACGGAGGCCAGCGCCGCGGAGGTCATCATCATCATGAACGGGAAGCTGACCCAGACCTTGAAGACCATCACCGTCCCGGCAGCGAGCGTGGGATCCGCCAGGAATAACGGGGTGCCCATGCCAAGGTTGCGGAACATGCTCGGAAGCAGGCTGTCCGGGGTGGCGACGAGCCAGTTCCAGGCTGTGGAGGAGACCACGATCGGCACCACCCACGGCAGCAGCAGCAGGACCTTGAAAGTACCGCCGGCCGGGATCCTGGTGCGCAGGAGCAGGGCCAGGCCCAGTCCCACCAGCCACGACCCGAACACTCCGACGATGGTGAACCACAGGGTGAACTGTGCGGCTTTCCAGAAGGCGGGCGAGGACAGCACGGTGGCGAAGTTGTCCGTGCCGACGAAGTTTCCGGCCTGGAGCAGGTCCCCGTCGTGGGTGGCCTGGATGGCCGCGTAGATCAGCGGATAGCCGTGGATCAGGACCAGCAGGACCACCGAGGGGATCAGCAGCCAGAAGAAGGTCCGGGTGGTCTGCGCCGTGAGCTTGCTCTTGCGCTTTCCGGGCGAGGCTCCCGAGCCGCTGGGGGCGAGTCCCCGGCGGGCCCGGGCCAGGCCCGAGGTGGCGGTGGTGGTGGTTGTCATGGCCGGCGCCGCTACTTCTTGAGGACCGATTCGAGGCCGGACTGGAAGGTCTGCAGCGCGGTCTTGGCGTCCGACTTGCCGGTCAGGATGGTCTGGCTGAACTGGTTCAGGGCCTGGCCGCCGTCCAGGGCCGCGAGGTTGGCGTTGAGGGTGGAGCCCTGGGACGCGAAGGTCTTGGCGATGGGCTGCCAGTCCTTGACGATCTTGACGTTGTTGGGGTCATTGGCAAACTCGGGGATCTGCGTGATCGACTTGAAGACCGGCAGCGCGGACATCAGCTTCTGGCTCCAGAGTTGCTTCAGCTGGCCCAGGTAGTAGACGAGGAACGCTTCGGAGGCCTCCTGGGACGGAGTGTTCTTGTACATCATGATGTTGTTCGGGAACACGATGGTGGCCTTGTCCCCGTGCGGGCCGGTGATGGGGTCCGCCACCAGCAGGTCCCCGGAGGTATCGCCGACGCGCTGCGGCACGTTGACCTGGAACAGGCCGTAGCCGGCCTTGCCGTCCTTCCACTGGGCGGACATGTTGTCTGTGGTGTAGCTGACGGCCGCGGGATCGACGATGCCGTTGGAGACGAGTTCCAGGACGAATTCGATGGCCTCGACGTTGCGGTCGTTAAGGAGGTCCAGCTGGCCTTCCTTATTGAACACGCCGCCGCCGTTGTTCACCATCATCATGATCATCGAGTGGTTGCCGTAGTTGTTACCCGCACCGGCACCGGTGGTGAATCCAAACGCGCCGAGCTTCTTGAGGGCCTTTCCGGCCTCCAGCAGGGAGGGCCAGTCCGTGGGCAGTGCGACGTTGGCCTTCTCGAACAGCGACTTGCGGTACCAGAAGACGCGCATGTCCAGCTGCCAGGGGACGGCGACGTAGCCCTTGTCGGTCTTGAACGGATCCAGCACCCCGGGCAGGAAATCATCGAAGGTGCCGTTGCTCTTGAGGGTGCTGATGACCTTGTCGGCGTACGCGATCTGTCCCTGCTGCTCGAACTGGAAGGCCTGGAAGCCGCCGCCGGTGGAGACGGCCGGTCCGGTCTTGGACGCGATGGCCGAGGAGAAGGTTTGGTAGAAGTTGTTCCACTGGATGATCTGGTAGCTGGCCTTGCTGTTGGCCCCGGAGAAGCCCTCCGCGAGTTTCTTGGCGGCATCGTTGTAGGCGGGGGTTGCCCACGGCATGTCCCAGAACTTGATGGCGCCGCCGCCACCCGCGCCTTGGGAGGCGGAGCCGCCGCCGCAGGCTGCCAGGAGCGGTGCGCTGGCCGCTGCTGCGGCGAAGCCCAGGAAGCCCCGGCGGGAGAAGGCTGAGGAGGTTAGGGAGGACTTGTTCGTCACGATAATTTCCTTTCGTGACCGGGCCGCGGGGCCCGGTCTTCTCGACGGTGAGTTGATACGGAAGTTGGTGCTGGTGCTGGTGGTGCGGGGTGCTGCGGGCAGAACGGGTCAGCCGTGAAGGTCCCTGATGAGCGCCGCCACGGGGGCGAAGCGCTCCAGGTCATCCAGCCCGGCGCCGGTCTGAACTGCGGCGTGGAGCCGGATCCAGCTGCGGCGGTGGGCCGATTCGAAGCGGGTGGGAAGGGTCGCGGCACCGTCCGGGGTGACCACGCGGATCTCTGCGGGCCACGCGGCGGCCGCGTCCGGCAGGGTGACGTCGGTCCGGCCGGTCCGGGTGAGGACCGACACCGTGGCGGTGTGCGGCAGCGCCGACGTCGTGGTTCCTTGCAGCGCGGCCGGGGCGCCGTCCGGGAGCCGGGCCATCACCAGGTAGCCGCGGGAGTCCATCCGGACGACCCGGTGGGCGGACAGCTCCACGCCGCAGGCGGCCAGGGCGCACAAATGGCGGGTCAGCAGGTTCTCCGGTGCTGTTCCGGGGGCGGCGTATGCCACGGAGTCGCACAGCACGGCGTCGGCTACGGCCCCGGAAAGGGCGCCGACGGCGGCGGCGCCCGGACCGGCAAGCACCGGGTTCGACGCCCAGCCATGATCCAGGGCGACGGCGGCGCCCCTGTCGGCGGCGGCTGCGGCCAGCGCCGCGGGGTCTTCGGCGGCTGGTTCGACGACGACGACGCCGCGGGCTCCGCCGCGGACCGCGGCCGTGGCGCGGCTGGTCCACCCGGCGTCGCCGGAAACGGCAACGACGTCGGCCGGCCCGGCGGCGGGGCCGAAGGAGACGGGAAGGGAGGCGAGGGCGGCCGCCACGGTGTCCGCGACGCCGGGCTCCTGCCCGACGCTGAGCCGGGCGCTCATGCCCGCGCCTCCGCGTAGGCGGTGGCTGCGGGGGAGGCCATGCCGGCGGCCGCATCCGCGATGGCGAGCGCGAAGTCGAGATCATCGCGCAGGCTGCCCGGCTCGGGCGCCGGGGCGGTGCCGCGGGCGATGGCGGCAAGCCGGCGCCACTCGCCCTCGTAACCGTTGTGGCTGTAGGGGCCGAGCACGGTGGTCCCCGCCCGGGTGTGGATCCGGGCCGTTGCGGATCCGGCGTGGACGTAGGACGGGGTGAACGTGATGCTCAGGGCGGCGTCATCGCCGATGGCCTCGAAGGTCCAGTCCGGCTCCCAGGTCTGGTTCATGGCCGCCCGCAGTTCGATGACGGTGGTGCCGGCTTGCAGGGAGATGACGTAGCCGAAGGGCGCCAGGGTCTCGGCATGGAGGACTTTGACGTCCGCGAAGTGAGGGCTGAAGCGCCGGACCAGGGGGAGATCGTGGATGGCGAGGCCCATAACCCCGCCGGAGAGCATCGCTTGCGCCGCCTCGAGCGCGGCCTCGGAGCCGGACGCCGGGCCGGCTTGCGCGGGAGCGGCCGGCGGGGGAGTGCGGCCCACCACCTCGGTTGCGAAGTCCTCGAAGCGGGGGTTGGGCGGCAGGACGATGGAGGACCGGATGGTGTGTACCTGTTCCGGGAGCGAACCCCAGGCTGCTTCCGCTGCCAGCCAGGCCGGATCGAAGGTGTGCATGGCGCCAACGATCACCGGAACTCCGGTTTCGGCCGACACCGCGAGAATCGCCGCCGCCTCTTGCCCGCTCATGGCGAAGGGCTTTTCGCAGAGGACGGCCTTCTTGCCGGCCCGGCAGGCGTCGATGACCTGCTGGGCGTGAAACTGGTGCGGGCTGCAGACGGCGACGACGTCCACGGCAGGATCGGCGAGGAGCTCCGCAGTGCTGGTGCTGAAGCGGGCGCCGACCCGGGCTGCGACGGATTCGGCCACTGCGGGATCGACGTCCATCACATGCCGGACGGCGAGGATGTCCTCCAGCCGCGCCAAGGACGGCAGATGAATGGCCTGGGTCACGGGCCCGGCCCCGATGATCCCGACGCCCAGCAGCTCTGTTGCCGCCTGTGCTTGGCTCGCCACGTTCATAACCCCTTTGTCATCCCAGGCCCGGCTGCGGCATCCCGCCGCAGCTCCGGTGACCTGGCTCACACTCAAGCTAGAGGGACTTATGTCGAACGTCAAGCAAAAGTTGAAAACTTCGTTGCAATCTTATTTCGGTGTGACATGAAGAAGGCCTTCGTGCTATCACTTACTCATGAGTACGATTACCGGCACCGACTCCGCAGCCCCGGAGGCCGGCGGAAGCCTGTCCCGCGCCGGTGACCTTTTCCAGATCCTGCGCGACGGCAAGGCCAGGACCCGCGCCGAGCTGGCCCTCACCACGGGGCTGGCGCGGTCCACCATCGCCTCCCGGATCGAGGCACTGATGCTCTCCGGACTGGTCGGCCCCGCCGGGGAGGCCAGCTCCAGCGGCGGCAGGCCGCCGTCGCGCTTTGCCTTCAACCCTGCCGCCCGCTCCGTCCTTGCGGTCGACGTCGGCGCCACCCACGTGATCATTGCCGTGACGGACCTGAACGGGACGGTGCTGGCTGAACGCCGGCTCAAGCAGGACGTCGCAGACGGCCCCGCCGTAGTCCTCGACCGGGTCATCGACGAGGGCCTCAAGCTGCTCGGCCGGGCCGGCCGGAGCAAAAAAGACCTCGCCGGCGTCGGGATCGGCCTGCCCGGACCGGTCGAACACGCCACCGGTAAACCCGTGAAACCGCCGATCATGCCCGGCTGGGACGGGCACGACGTCGTCAGCCACGTCCAGCGCTCCCTGCCCGTCCCCGTCCTTGTCGATAACGACGTGAACATCATGGCGCTGGGCGAGCAAACGGCCCACTGGCCCGGCGATGAGAACTTCCTGTTCGTCAAGGTCGCCACCGGCATCGGCGCCGGCATCATCAGCAGCGGGGAGCTCCAGCGCGGAGCCAACGGAACGGCCGGGGACCTCGGCCACGTGCGTGTACCGCGGGGTGACCAGGTGCAATGCCGGTGCGGCAATTACGGCTGCCTCGAAGCGCTCGCCTCCGGCCCGGCGGTGGCCCGCGCGCTCGTGGAGCAAGGCCTTGAGGCGCACGACGGCGGCGACGTCCTGCGGCTGGTGGCCGCCGGCAACCTGCAGGCCACCCAGGCGCTGCGGCAGGCCGGACGGGACCTGGGCGACGTCCTCGCAACGGTCGTGAACCTGCTGAACCCGTCAGTGATCGTCCTGGGCGGCAGCCTCGGCCAGGCCGGGGAGCACCTTATGGCCGGCGTCCGCGAGGTGGTGTACCGGCGCTCGCTGCCCCTGGCCACCACGCACCTGCGCATCGGCCTTTCCGTCGCCGGCGACCGGGCAGCCATCCTGGGGGCCAGCCAGATGGTCACCCAGCATGTGCTCTCGCCCGCCGTTATCGAAGCGACCCTGCAGGCAACCGGCTGATCCGGCCGGTGGTTAACGGTGGTTACCGGGGCGTCGGCCGGGGGATCTGCGGGGGGCGTCACATACGGCGGCCGCGGCAGGGGCCCGGGCCGGCCGTGATAGCAATGGGACTGATGAAAACATATTTCTGCCGGGCCGCCGGGGCCGCGGGGCTAGCCCGGTGAGCGCCCTGGCGCGGATCCCGCGCGGCGGGCTCCTGATGATCGCGATCGGCCTGATCGCCCTGAACATGCGCGGCCCGTTTGTGGCGGTCGCCCCCGTGGTGGGCGACATGCAGCGGGACCTGGGGTTCTCGCCGGTCGAAATCGGTTTCCTGACCGGCATCCCGGTGCTCTGCTTCGCGCTCGCGGCGCCGCTGGCCTCGCTGACGGGCCGGAAGCTGGGCCCGGAGTTCGCCATCACCCTGACCTTGCTGGGTGTGCTGGCCGGCGTCATTGTGCGCTCCTCGGGCGGCGGGGCGCTCGTGATGCTCGGCACCGTGATCCTGGGCGTCGCCATCACCATCGGCAACATCGTGGTCCCGCTGATCATCCGGCGGGACTTCAGCCCGGCCAAACAGGGCGCGGCCATGGGCACCTACACGGCGACCCTGAACATTGGTTCCTTTGCCACGTCCATGATCACCGCACCGTTGGCGGAACTGCTGGGGTGGCGTCCTGCCATCGCGGCCTGCGCCGTGTTCGCGCTCGCGGCCGCGGCTGTGTGGATCCCGGCGGCAGGCGCCGACGCCTACCGGCCCCGCGCCGTCCCGGGCTCCGACCCGACCCGCGCGGCCCGGCCGCCGGCGTCGCGCTGGATCACCGTGGCCCTGACCGCTGGCTTCGCCGGCCAGGCCTTCTCCTACTACGGCGTCACCGCGTGGCTGCCCAGCCTGCTGGCCGACGAATTGGGCTTGGCGCCCTCGGCGGCCGGGGCCGGGTCCTCGCTGTTCCAGATCCTGGCAATCGCCGGCGGCCTGGGGGTCCCCCTGGCGGCGCGCTTCGCCAGCACGACGACGGTGGGGCTCACCCTGGGGGCGCTCTGGCTGACCGTGCCGCTGGGCCTCCTGCTGGCCCCCGGGCTCTGGTGGTTGTGGTCCTCCTTCGGCGGAGTGGCCCAGGGCGGCGGCATCACCTTGATCTTCATCGCCATCATCCGGCTGGCCCGGGACCAGGTCTCCGCGGGGCGGATGTCCGCCGTCGTCCAGGGCGCGGGCTACTGCGTCGGCGCCGTGGCGCCCACCCTGCTCGGTTACGTGCACGGCATCTCGGACTCGTGGACCGGGCCCCTGCTAATGATCCTGGGCTCGGTGACGCTGTTCATTGTTGGCTGCGCGCTCTCGCTGCGCCACGTCCCGAAGCCGCACTGACAGCCGCCCGCCGCTTCAGCACAACACCTGAGGCCCATGTTTCCTGGAAAACATGGGCCTCAGGTGTCCGTTCGACGCCGTTGTCGGGTGCTCGGGAAGGTATTCCGTTGCCGGGCCGCCGCCCCGGATCTCGGGGAGCCTGTTGCGAAGGGCGTGGCGGCCCGGCGGACGGAAGCCGGGGTCGGCGGACCCGGATACCGCGCGGCGGTCTCCGGGCCTGTCCGGGGTTAGACGGCTACGAGGTCCGCGCCGCTGATGGCGGTGGCGGCGCCGTCGCGGGCCTCGTGCAGGAAGCGGTCGTAAGCCGGCAGGGTCAGGAAGGCGGGGAACTCGTTGCCGAGCGTGACCTCCTCAAAGATGTCCCTGGCATCGGCGAAACGGTCGCCTTCGAAGCGTTCCAGCTTCACGAACTCCTCGTCCAGCATGTCCTCCACCCACTCGCGGGTAATGACATCGCCGGCGTCGGTGATGGCGCGGGAGAAGATCCACTGCCACAGCTGCGAACGGGAGATCTCCGCGGTGGCGGCGTCCTCCATCAGGTTGTGGATGGCGACCGCACCGTTGCCGCGCAGCCACGACTCGATGTAGCGGATGCCCACCTCGATGTTGTTCCGCACGCCCTGCTCGGTGATCGTTCCGGTGGTGGAGGCGATGTCGATCAGCGCACGGTCATCGGGGGTGACTTCCTCGCGGAGGCGGTCCAGCTGGTTCGGGCGGCCGCCGAGGACGCCGTCGAACACCTCACGGCACACCGGCACCAGGTCCGGGTGCGCCACCCAGGAGCCGTCGAAGCCGTCGGCCGCCTCACGGGTCTTGTCCGCACGCACCTTCTCGAACGCAATGGCGTTGGCTTCCTCGTCCTTGCGGTTGGGGACGGCCGCGGCCATCCCGCCGATCGCCATGGCGCCGCGCTTGTGGCAGGCCCGGACCAGCTGTTCGGTGTAGGCGCGCATAAACGGCTGCGTCATGGTGACCTGGCCGCGGTCCGGGAGGACGAACCGGGGTCCCCGGGTCCGGAAGTTCTTGATCAGCGAGAAGATGTAGTCCCAGCGGCCGGCGTTCAGGCCTGCGGCGTGCTCGCGCAGTTCGTAGAGGATCTCCTCCATCTCGAACGCCGCGGTGATGGTCTCGATGAGCACCGTGGCACGGATGGTGCCCTGCGGGATGCCCAGCAGGTCCTGAGCGAGGACGAAGATGTCGTTCCAGAGCCGGGCCTCGAGGTGGTTCTCGATCTTCGGCAGGTAGAAGTACGGGCCCTTGCCCTGGGCGATCAGGCGGCGGGCGTTGTGGAAGAAGTAGAGGCCGAAGTCCACGATGCCGCCGGCCACCGGGGTCCCGTCGATGAGCATGTGCTTCTCCGGCAAGTGCCAGCCGCGGGGACGGACAACAATGGTGGGCAGCTCCTCGGCGCCGCGCAGCTTGTACTCCTTGCCCTCGGGCGAGGTGAAGTCGATGCGGCGTTCCAGCGCGTCGGACAGGTTCAGCTGACCCTGGATGACGTTGCGCCACGACGGGGTGGAGGAGTCCTCCATGTCCGCGAGCCACACCTTGGCGCCGGAGTTCAGCGCGTTGATGGTCATCTTCTTATCCACCGGGCCGGTGATTTCCACGCGGCGGTCCGTCAGCCCGGGCGCCGGGGGAGCGACGCGCCACTGCGGGTCGTTGCGGATGGCCTCGGTCTCGGGCAGGAAATGCGGGTCCTGGCCCTTGCCGATCTGCTGGCGGCGTTCCTGCCGGGCCAGCAGCAGCTCCTGCCGGCGCTCCGCCGTCGCCTTGTGAAGCTTGGCAACAAAGGCCAGGGCGTCCGGGGTCAGGACCTCGTTCTGCCGGCAGATGGGCTGCGCGGTCAACGTAACCCCGTTGATGGTGAAGTTGTCAGTGAAGCTGTTCATGGGAGTTGCTCCTTGAAAGTCCGCCGTTGCCCTATCACTTTTGGTCCCCAAAGGCGGCCGATGAGGACCAAAAGTGATAGGGCAACTGGCGGGAAAGGCTGTGGGCGGGGATTAGTGGAACTGGCCTTCTTCTGTGGATCCCACGAGGGCCAAGGTGGATGCGTTCGGGTTGAGCGCGGTGGCGATGTCGTCGAAGTAGCCGGTGCCGACTTCGCGCTGGTGCTTGGTGGCGGTGTAGCCGCGGGCTTCGGAGGCGAATTCCTTTTCCTGCAACTCAACATAGGCGCTCATGCCTTCCCGGGCGTAACTGTGGGCGAGGTCGAACATTGAGTAGTTCAGGGCGTGGAAGCCGGCCAGGGTGATGAACTGGAACGTGAAGCCCATGGCGCCGAGTTCGCGCTGGAACTTCGCGATGGTCGCGTCGTCGAGGTGCTTGCGCCAGTTGAACGACGGCGAGCAGTTGTAGGAGAGCATCTGGTCCGGGAACTCGGCCTTGACCGATTCGGCAAACTTCCGGGCCAGTTCCAGGTCCGGGGTCCCGGTTTCCATCCAGATGAGGTCCGAATACGGGGCGTAGGCCTTGGCCCGGGCGATGCAGGGTTCAATCCCGTTGCGGACCTTGTAGAAGCCCTCAGGGGTGCGTTCACCCGTGATGAATTCCTGGTCGCGCTCGTCGACATCGGAGGTAATCAGGGTGGCTGCCTCGGCGTCGGTGCGGGCGATGATGACCGACGGGGTGCCGGCGACGTCGGCCGCCAGCCGGGCGGCATTCAGCGTCCGGATGTGCTGCTGGGTGGGGATCAGGACCTTGCCGCCGAGGTGGCCGCACTTCTTTTCCGAGGCGAGCTGGTCCTCCCAGTGCACGCCCGAGGCGCCGGCCTGGATCATGGACTTCATCAGCTCGTAGGCGTTCAGCGGGCCGCCGAAGCCGGCCTCGGCGTCGGCAACGATCGGCACCATCCAGTCCTCGACCGTCTGGATACCCTCAGAGAACTCGATCTGGTCCGCGCGGAGCAGGGCGTTGTTGATGCGGCGGACCACGGTGGGGACCGAGTTGGCCGGGTAGAGCGACTGGTCCGGGTAGGTGTGGCCGGAGTTGTTGGCGTCCGCGGCGACCTGCCAGCCGGAGAGGTAGATGGCGCGGAGGCCGGCCTTTACCTGCTGCACGGCCTGGTTTCCGGTCAGGGCGCCAAGGGCGTTGGTGTACCGGCCGTCCTTCTGCTCCTCGGTGAGCTGCTTCCACAGTTTCTCGGAGCCGCGGCGGGCCAAGGTGTGTTCCTCGGAGACACGGCCGCGGAGGCGGACGACGTCGGAGGCTGAGTAATCCCGGGTGACACCTTCCCAGCGCGGGTTGGCGGCCCACTCGAGCTCCAGGGCGGCGGCCTGCTCTTCGGGCGTCTGCTGGGTGGGCTCAAATGCTGCAGTCATCTTTGTCTCCTTGGTGGGTCCGGCCGGCAGGGCCGCGTCTCTGCGGGTTCCTGCCGGTTGATCCGGGCGGTGAATCTTTCCGTGAGATCTACTTTTCTGCACTTTCAAGGGGCTTTCTAGTGGGAAAGTCTGGAAAGAAACGCACTTCTTCCCGTATTCTCAAAAAATGCATCCCAGCAGCTGGAGCCGACAGGCCGTGCCCGCGTCCCACCCCGCCGATCCGGAGGTCGATGTCATCAGCATGGGCCGCCGCGTCCGGCACCTGCGCAAAGCGGCCGGGCTCACGCTCGATGACCTCAGCGCCGCCGTCGGGACCGCCCCGAGCCAGCTGAGCCTGATCGAAAACGGCAGGCGTGAACCCAAGCTGGGCCTGCTTCAGCAGCTCGCGGCCGCCTTGGGGGTCACCATCGACGAGCTGCTGGGCGCGGAGCCGCCGAACCGACGGGCGGCCCTTGAGATCGAGCTGGAACGCTACCAGCGCAGCCCGCTGTACGAGTCCTTGAACCTGCCGAAAATCCGCATCAGCTCGCGGCTCCCCATGGATGTGCTGGAGTCCATGGTGGGGCTGCAGCATGAGCTGGAGCGCCGGCTGAATGAGCAGGTGGCCACCCCGGAGGAGGCCCGCCGGGCCAACGGGGAGCTGCGGGCCATGATGCGGGAACGGAATAACTACTTCCCGGAGTACGAGGCGGAGGCGCAGAAGGTCCTGGCATCCGTGGGCCACACCAGCGGGCCGCTGTCCCATCACGTCATCGCGGACATCGCCGGCCACCTCGGGTTCAGCCTGCACCACGTCGGCGACCTGCCGCACTCCACCCGCTCTGTGACGGACCTGAAGAACCGCCGGATTTACCTCACGCAGAACGCCCGGAGCGACCACGACCCCCGTTCGGTGCTCCTTCAGGCCCTGGGCCACTACGTCCTGGGACACCAGACGCCCACCAACTATGGCGACTTCCTGATGCAGCGGGTGGCCACCAACTACTTTGCCGCGGCCCTCCTGCTCCCGGAACAAGCCACCGTGGAATTCCTGCAGCGCGCCAAGCAGGCCAAGGAAATCGCAGTGGAGGATCTTCGGGACGCGTTCGCCGTGTCCTACGAGACCGCGGCGCACCGGTTCACCAACCTCGCCACGCAGCACCTGGACCTGCGCACGCACTTCCAGAAGACGCACAAAAGCGGGATCATCTACAAGGCTTATGAGAACGACGGCGTAACGTTCCCGCAGGACCACACCGGCGCCATCGAGGGCCAGCCGTCGTGCCGGAACTGGACGTCGCGGGTGGTGTTCGACGTACCGGATAAGTTCAGCGCCTACAACCAGTACACGGACACCCCGGCCGGAACCTACTGGTGCACGGCCCGCACGGAACGGTCCGCGAACGGGGAGTTCTCCCTCTCCGTGGGGGTCCCCTACGCGCAGGTGAAGTGGTTCCGCGGCCGGGAAACCACCGAACGGTCCAAATCCACCTGCCCGGACGAGAGCTGCTGCAAACGCCCGCCGGCCGCGCTAGCCACCGAGTGGGCGGGAAACGCCTGGCCCTCGGCCCGCGCCCACTCGCACCTGCTCGCCGCGATGCCCCCGGGCGCCTTCCCCGGCGTGGATGAGACCGAGGTCTACTCCTTCCTGCAGGCCCACTCCGGGAACTGACACTGACCGGCGCCGGAGCTCCGGCGGTGCCTCCGGGGCACTCTCCGGGCGTGGCTGGAGCTGGGGCGACTATTGTGGCCAGTGTCAGCTCGTCGATCCATCCCGCGGGAGCGTGCACTCATGGCCAAGGAACTTGCCACCCAGCTTGTCGAACAACTCCAGGCTGCCGGCGTGCAGCGGATTTACGGGATTGTGGGCGACAGCCTCAACCCGATCGTGGACGCCGTCCGGAAAACCGGCGGCGCCGCGAAGGGCGGAATCGACTGGATCCACGTCCGGCACGAGGAAGCCGCCGCCTTCGCCGCCGCGGCCGAGGCACAGCTGACCGGAAAACTCGCGGTCTGCGCCGGCTCCTGCGGGCCCGGCAACCTGCACCTGATCAACGGCCTGTACGACGCGAACCGCTCCGGCGCCCCGGTGCTGGCCATCGCCTCGCACATCCCAAGCAAGCAGATCGGCAGCAGCTTCTTCCAGGAAACCCACCCGGACCGGCTCTTCAACGAGTGCTCGGTGTACTCCGAACTCATCAGCACGGCCGAACAGGCCCCGCGCGTGATGCACAGCGCCATCCAGCACGCCGTCGCCCTTCGCGGCGTCGCCGTCGTCACATTGCCGGGGGACATCGCCGGCCTGGAGGCAACCGCCGAAACCCCCGCCCCCGCTGCCTTCCGGCCCGCAGCCCTGGTGCCCGACCCGGCCAGCGTGCAGGAACTGGCGGATGCCATCAACGACGCCGGCAAGGTGGCCATCTTTGCCGGGGCCGGCGTCCAGGGCGCGCACGATGAGGTGATTGCGCTGGCCGAACTGGTGGCCGCGCCGATCGGGCACTCGCTGCGCGGCAAGGACTTTATGCAGTACGACAACCCGTACGACATCGGCATGACCGGCCTGCTGGGTTACGGCGCCGCGGCCGAGGGGATCGAGGACGCGGACCTGCTGATCCTGCTCGGCACCGACTTCCCGTACGACCAGTTCCTTCCCGGCACCCGGACGGCGCAGGTGGACCGGGCCGCGCAGAACCTTGGCCGGCGGACCGACGTCGACGTCGCGGTGCACGGCGACGTGCTGCCCACGCTCACCGCGCTGATGCCGTTGCTGAAGCCGAAGAAGAGCCGCCGCTTCCTCGACGCGATGCTCAAAAAGCACGACCGGCTGATGAACAAGGCCGTCGGGGCGTACACCCGCAAGGTCGAAAAGACCCAGCCGATCCACCCCGAATACGCGGCCTCGCTGCTGGACCAGGTGGCCGCCGAGGACGCGGTCTTCACCGCGGATACAGGCATGTGCAACGTGTGGACCGCCCGGTACATCAACCCGCTGGGGACCCGGCGGCTGATCGGCTCGTACCTGCACGGTTCCATGGCCAACGCGCTGCCGCACGCCATCGGCGCCCAGCTGGCCTACCCCGGACGGCAGGTGGTGTCGGTCTCCGGCGACGGCGGCCTGTCGATGCTGCTGGGGGAGCTGATCACGGTCGCGGCGCACCGGCTGCCGGTCAATGTGGTGGTCTTCAACAACTCCACGCTCGGGATGGTCAAGCTGGAGATGCTGGTGGACGGGCTGCCCGATTTCGGTGTGGACGTGCCCGACGCCAACTACGCCGAGGTGGCCCGCGCGCTGGGCTTCCACGCCGTCCGCGTCACCGACCCGGCCCGGATCGAGGCCGCCTACCGGGAGGCCTTCGCGCACCCCGGCCCGTCCCTCGTGGAGCTCATCACGGACCCGAAGGCACTCTCGATCCCGCCGAAGATCAAGGGCGCGCAGATCCTGGGCTTCGCCACGGCCATGTCCAAGGTGGTGCTGAACCGGGGTGCCGGCGAGGCCGTGAGCATGGCCCGCAGCAACCTGCGGAACATCCCGCGGCGGTAGGCGCCTAGTGCCGTTTCGACGGTTCCCTGCCGGTTCGATGCTGCGGAGCGTCGAGCGGGCAGGGAAGCGTCGAAACGCCCGGGGCGAGCGCGGGATTCGGCGCCAAATCGTGACCACGGTGGGGTCGCGTTGGCGCGATGCCGATGCTTGACTGACGGAAGGCGGATCCCCGTCGTTTTGCGCGGCTACGCGGGCCTTGGGGGCGCGATGAAACAGAAGATTCCTGCACGTATGCTTGCGGCCGTCACCGGCTTGGCGCTGGTCCTGACGGCGTGCGCGGCCTCGCCGCCCGCTCTGCTGAAGGCCGACGGCGTCGAACGCGTCGCGGCGAACCAGTCCGCCTACCCGGCCGAACTGGGCCAGCTGCGGGCGTCCGCGCGGAAACTGGGCGCCGCCCTGATCGCCAACGGCGGCGACGCCGGGAACGGCAACGTGGTGGGCTCGCCGGGCAGCCTATTGATTGCCCTCGCGATGCTCCGCGCCGGGGCGTCCGGGGCGACGGCGGCCGAGATGGACCGTGTCCTGGGCCTGCCCACGCAGAACCGGGACGAAGCCCTGAATGCGCTCCTCGCCTCCTTCGAGGCGTTCGACGGCGACCCCGGTTCCGTCGACGAAAAGAACCCTCCGCGCCGGCCGGTCCTGCACACCGCCAACGCCTTGTTCGTGGACAAGCGCGAGCCAACCGGTGAGGCCTATCTGCAGTCTTTGGCCCGGCACTACGGTACCGGCGTGTACCCGGTGGACTTCCAGGATGAGGCCGCCACCAGGCCGGCGATCGACGCCTGGGTGAACAAGAACACCGGCGGACGGATCAAAAAGGCGCCCGCGACGTATGACCGCAGGGACGCGTTCAGCGTTCTCGACGCGGTCTACTTCGCCGCGGCCTGGAAGGTCCCCTTCGACCCGTCCGAGACCGCCGATCGGCCGTTCACGACGGCGGATGGCGGTCAGGTCACCGTGCCCACACTGTCCGGCGTGCAGGATGTCCCGTCGGCCCGCGACCGGGGCTGGCAGGCCGCCGATCTTCCCTACGCGGACGGGTTTGTGCTGCGGCTGGTGTTGCCGGACGCCGGGACTCCCGGCACCGGATCGCAGTATCTGGCCGGCGCGGCTACGGCCCTGGATGCAGCAACCCCGTCGCCCACGCAGCTCTACTTGCCGCGATGGGATCAAAAGAGCAGTTTCGACCTCCGGCAGGTCTTCACTGACCTTGGCCTTCGGACCATGCTGCAGACCGAGACGGACTTCAACTCGATTCAACGCCGCCTCACAATCCAGGCGGCAGGACAGTCCGCCAGCATCACCGTGGCGGAGAAGGGCACAGTCGCCGCTGCTGCCACCCAGATCAACGCCCGGCCCGGGAGCGCCGGAGCCATGATCAATGAGATCCGCTTCGACCGGCCGTTCCTCTTCGAGATCATCCACGCCGAGACCGGGATTCCGCTCTTCACGGGCAGGGTGGCAAACCCCGGCGCCGCAGGTTCCTGAGCCCGCCGCGTTAGGCGGGGCCTTGCGCCCAGTTCGACGGTTCCCTGCCGGTTCGATGCTGCTGAGCGTCGAGTGGGCAGGGAACCGTCGAAACGGCCGGGGCGGGCGCGGGACCCCGGCCGGGTGGCTTAGGGCGTTTGGCCCCGGCGTTCCGCCGCCAGCAGCGCCGCCGCCCGCTCGATCAGCTCGTACGGAACCGGTTTCGCCAGGGGAAATCTCAGCGTCCCCTTCGCCGCGCGGTACGGTGCGATGGACTCGCGAAACGCCTGGTCGCCGTCGGGCACCGGGTAGACGGAGATGTGGTGCGTCCAGGCCGCGAAATATACGACGTATTTGCCCCCAAGCGTGAGGGCCGGGATGCCGTAGCTGATCGTCTCGCCCGAGTCCGGTACCGCGGCATGGCAGCGCCGCCGGATCTCCTGGAGCGCCTCCTGCACGTCAGCCGGAAACGACGCGATGTATTCCTCGACCGACTCGAAGTGCTGTGCCATTCCGGTTCCCTCCGGCGATCATTGCATCCAGTTAGCGCGGGCCGCCCTGCCACAGCGCGTCGAAGGGCGCGCCCGAGGCCACACGGTTCCGGATCCCCGCGGTGACGAAATCCTTGGCTGTTCGCGCGGCGTCCAGCGGCGTCGCGCCCTTGGCCAGCTCAGCGGTCACCGCGGCGGCCAGTGAGCAGCCGGCACCGGAGACGGCCACTTCGCCCACCTTCGGAGCGGAAAGGACCTCCAGGGTCTCGCCGTCGTAGAAGACGTCGACGGCGTCCGGCCCGGCCAGGCGCACGCCGCCCTTGGCCAGCACCGCCGCTCCGCTGAGTTCGTGGATACGGACAGCCGCCGCCTTCAGGGATTCGACGTCGGTGATCTCCAGCCCGGAGAGCGACTCGGCCTCGAAGTGGTTCGGCGTCACGAACGTGGCCAGCGGCAGGATCTGGGCCTTCAGGGCCTGGTCGGTGTCCAGGGCGTGGCCGGGCTCCTGGCCCTTGCAGATCAGCACCGGGTCCAGCACCACGTTCGTAAGCGCGGAGTCGGACAGGGCGGCCGCCACCGTGGAGATCGTCGCCGGGCTGCCCAGCATGCCGATCTTCACGGTGCTCAGAGCGGACGGTGCGCCGGACGCGGGACCGTAGGCCGCCGTCGTCGCCTCCAACTGGTCGGCAATCACCTGCTGGTCCACGGGAACGAAGCGGTGGTTCCAGTTGTCCTTCGGGTCGAAGGAGACGATGCAGGTCAGGTTCACGATGCCGAAGACGCCGAGTTCCTGGAAGGTCTTCAGGTCCGCTTGCGCACCGGCGCCACCGGTGGCCTCGGAGCCGGCAATTGTCAGGGCGACGGCGGGGTAGGCGCTGGCGTCGGAGGTCACGTTGTCCACGGCGTAAGAAGTCATGGGCCTATCCTGCCACTGCCGGAAATCCCGCCGCACTGTGCGTGTGACCAATATGACCAAAAGCAAAGTGTTCCGGATCACGGCAACTAAGGTGGCGGACGGTGTTGCTCACATGCGGCGCCGGATCCAGGAAGGTTCATTGATGAGCACCCAACTGTCCGAAGCAGCACAGACCAGAAAAGCCGTCGGCAACATCCTCAAAGGCTCGGCCGGCAACCTCGTGGAGTGGTACGACCTCTACGTCTACACAGTGTTCGCGGCCTACTTCCAGTCGCACTTCTTCAATTCCAAGGACGACCTGCAGGCCGGCCTCGAGGCCATGGCTGTGTTCTCGACGTCGTTCCTGATGCGCCCCATCGGCGCCTGGTTCTTCGGCCGTTACGCCGACCGGAAGGGACGCAAAGCCGCGTTGACCCTGAGCGTGACGATGATGTCCGCCGGTTCGTTCGCCATCGCGGTACTGCCCACCCAGCAGCAGATCGGCCTCTGGGCCATGATTCTGCTGGTCCTGATCCGCGTGATCCAGGGCTTCTCCGTCGGCGGCGAGTACGGCACCAGCGCCACCTACATGTCCGAAGCCGCCACCACCAAGCGCCGAGGGTTCTTCTCGAGCTTCCAGTACGTCACCCTGATCGGCGGCCAGATGCTCGCGCTGTTGGTCCTGGTCATCCTGCAGAACGTGATGCCCAAGGCCGAGCTGACCGATTGGGGCTGGCGCATCCCGTTCGCGATCGGCGGCGTTGCTGCCCTGGTGGTCCTGTGGCTGCGGCGCTCCATGGAGGAAACCGTCTCCGCCGAGCAGATCGAGGCCGCCAAGGCCCCGGCCGTCGCGGGCCAGGCCCAGCCCGGCACCATGAAACTGCTGTTCACCAGTTACTGGAAGCCGCTGCTGATCTGCATCGGCATCACCCTCGGCGGCACCGTGGCGTTCTACACCTACACAAACTTCATCCTGAAGTTCATGAACGACACCTCGGGCATCGCCAAGACCGACACCTCCGTGATCAACTTCTGGGCGCTGTTCATCTTTATGCTGCTCCAGCCGGTCTACGGCATCATCTCGGACAAGGTGGGCCGCAAGCCGCTCCTGCTGTGGTTCGGCATCACCGGCGTGCTCTTCACCTGGCCGCTGCTCTCCACCCTGGCCGGCACCAAGGATCCGTTCACGGCGTTCCTGCTGATGATGGGCGGCCTGCTGATTGTCGGCGGATACACCTCGATCAACGCCCTGGTGAAGGCCGAGCTGTTTCCGGCCTCCATCCGTGCTCTCGGCGTCGGGCTGGGCTACGCGATCGCCAACTCGCTCTTCGGCGGGACGGTGCCGCTGATCGGCGCCGCACTGCAGAAGGCCGGGCAGGAGGAGTTGTTCTTCACCTACGTCACAGTGGCCATCGCCATCTCGCTGCTGGTCTACATCTTCGCGCTGAAGAACAAGAAGTCCACGCACCTGGACCACGAGCAGGGCCACGCGTGGGACCAGCCTGTGGCCGTGGGCGCCGGCGTTGCCGCCTCTCCCTCGGCCTCGCCGGAGCGGGACGACGACGGCGTGCTGGACACCCCTCGGCGGTAATCCGCCGTTTCGCCGGTTCCCTGCCGACTCGACGCCCCGTAGCGTCTAGCCGGCACGGAACCGTCGAAATGGCGGCCGGTTGGCCGCAGCGCCGTCGTTCAATGCCCGCAGCACCCGGTACTTGAACTCCACCTCGTTGAACAGGTCCTTCCACTCGATGCGGAGGAACGTCCAGCCCTGTTCCATCAGGACCTTTTCGCGCCGCCGCTCGGCGAACAGGACGTCGCCGGTGGGGTTGTAGTCGAAGTATTTGGCCTTGCCGTCGAACTCGAGCGCGACCCGGCGCTCGGGCCAGGCAAAGTCCAGCCGGTGCTCGCCGAGTGGTGTCCGGACGACGTACTGCAGTCGCGGCGGCGCGATCTTCAGCCGGTACAGGAGCTCCCTGGTAAGGCTCTCGCCGGCAGATTCGGACAGTGGGTCCACCAACTCCAGCGCACGCCTCAGCGCGACGACGCCGTTGCGGCCGGCCAGGCCTGTGCAACTGTCCCGGAGGTAGGCCACATCCGCGCCCATCCGGACCGCGTGATCCATCAGGACGACGGCCTGCGGAACGGTGAACGTCAGGCAGCAGTCCACCACGGTGCGCTCCAGGGACGTGCAGGGCAGCCCGTCCACAAAGCACACCTCCCGGCTGCCCAGGCGGCGGGTGTGGGCCACCACTTCCCGGCCGTGCGAGATCCCTGACGGGCACGTCTCCTGGGTCAGGTGTACCCGGTTATCGACTTTCCACAACTGGAGGCGGTGCAGGCTGGCCCCCGAGGCGTGGCTGTAGGCGAAGCCGCCCGCCGACGTCGTCAGCGTTCCCAGCGCATGCGCGGTGATGAGCTGACGACGGCGGTCGGGTGCGCTCAGTTGCCGCCACCAGTCGCCGCGGGCGTAACAGCCGCGGCGGAGCCTGACCAGAGCCGCGCCCCGCACCAGCTCGGCAATGGCGCGGGAGGTGAGCCCGGCGGCCAGGAGTTGGTCGGTGCGCCACAGGTCAGCGGAGGCGGGGAGTGGTCGAGGCATGGGACCAGCCTCGACCACCAGCCAACGCGCGCCCAGGAGCCGGTTCAGGTATGTGGACAACGCCGGTTCGACGGTTCCGTGCCCGTTCGACGCGGCAAGGCGCCGTGTGCGCAGGGAACCGTCGAAACGGCGGGGGCGTCAGGCCTGGAGAGTGCCGTCGAGGAGGTCCCGGAGCTCGCGGAAGTGCCGTTCGGTGGCCTCCGGGTGGAACGCGGACGTGTCCGCCATGGAGTAGCCGTGCGGTGCGCCTGCGTAGACCTCGTTGCTGGCGGTCAGGCCGGCGGCGTCCAGGGCCTCGCCCAGCCGGGCCACCGCGTCGGGCGCCATGCTCTGGTCGTGGTCAGCGTGCCCAAAGACGAACCGTGCACGGGCGTTGCCGAGTCCCAGGTGCGGGCTGTCCGGTGCGTCAGTTGCAAGGCCGCCGCCGTGGAATCCGCCGCAGGCCGCGACCTCGTCCGGGTGGGCGGTGGCGGTGCGCACGGCAAGCCGGGCGCCCATGCAGTAGCCGGTGACGCCGATGGGGCCGGGCGCGACGCCGTCGAGCCCGCGCAGTGCGCCGAGCCAGGCGTCGATGTCCGGGACGGCCTTGTCAGAGGTGAGCCGCCCCACCCGCGGGAAGGCTGCCGCGCCCGCCTCCTCGCGGCCCGCCGTCGTCGTCATGTCCGTTGCCAGGGCGAGGCTGGCTGCTGTGCCTTCACGGTAAAAGACATTCGGGGCCAGGACCACGTAGCCCCAGTCCGCGATGCGCTGGGCCATGTCCTGGATGCGCGGGCGCAGGCCGAAGGCGTCCATGTACAGGATGACGCCGGGGAACGGGCCCTCACCGGTGGTGGGGCGGGCGATCAGGGCTTCGGCGGTACCGGCGGCGGCAGGGATCTCAATGAGCATCCGGCCAGCCTATCCGACGCCGCTTCGACGGTTCCGTGCGCACTCGATGTTCAGAGGCGTCGAGCGGGCAGGGAACCGTCGAACTGGCGCACGGGCGCACGGGCGCGCGGGGGCCGGGCTAGGAGTAGTACCGGCCCAGGGTTTCGGCCTTGAATTCGAAGAACGTGCCGTTCTCGATCGCCAGGCGCGCGTCGTCCACCATCTTCACTACGAAGCGCTCGTTGTGGATCGAGATCAGCGTGGCGGAGACCATCTCCTTGGCCTTGAACAGGTGGTGGATGTAGGCGCGGGAGTAATTCGTGCAGGCGTAGCAGTCGCAGCCGTCCTGCAGCGGGCCGAAGTCGCGCTTGTACTTGGCGCCGGACAGGTTGTAGCGGCCCGTGGGGTGGTAGAACGCCGAGTTGCGGGCCACCCTGGTGGGGGAGACGCAGTCAAAGGTGTCCGCGCCGTTCTCGATCGCGGTGAAGATGTCGTCCGGCTCGGAGATGCCCAGGAGGTGCCGCGGCTTATCCTCCGGCAGTTCCTCGTTGCACCAGCGCACGATGGTGCCGAGGTTCTCCTTCTCCAGCGCCCCGCCGATCCCGAAACCGTCGAAGTTCATCGCGCCAAGATCCCGGCAGGCCTTGCGGCGCAGGTCCTCGTACTGGGCGCCCTGGATGACGCCGAAGAGCGCCTGGTACGGCTTCCCGGCCCGGGAAGACGTGAGCCGGAAGTGCTCGGTGATGCAGCGCTCGGCCCAGCGGCGGGTCCGTTCCAGGGACTCTTCCTGGTAGCCGCGCGAGTTCTGCAGGGTGGTCAGCTCATCGAAGGCGAACATGATGTCGGCGCCGAGCTGGTGCTGGACGTTCATGGAGATCTCGGGGCTGAAGCGGTGCCGGTCGCCGTTGAGGTGGCTTTTGAACCACACGCCTTCCTCGTCCACGTGGGCGAGGCGCTCTTTGCCGGGGGCGACGGCGTCGTCGGGGACGGCGGTCTCCGCGACCGGCACAGTCTTCATGTCGATGACCTTCTTGAACCCGGAGCCCAGGCTCATCACCTGGAAGCCGCCCGAATCGGTGAACGTGGGCCCGCGCCAGTTCATAAACGCGCCGAGGCCGCCGGCTTCGTCCAGCACGTCGGCACCGGGCTGCAGGTACAGGTGGTAGGCGTTGGCCAGCACGGCCTGAGCCCCAAGTTCCGCGACCGACTCGGGCAGCACCGACTTCACTGTCGCCTTGGTGCCGACGGCGATGAAGGCAGGGGTCTGGATCTCCCCGTGCGGGGTGGCGATGGTGCCGGTGCGGCCGAGGAACTCCCCGCCGTTCTCCGCCACCTGCGCGGCCGACGGCGCGCACGTGTCGGCCAGGCGTTTGCCCACGCGGAAGGAGAACTCGGACTGCCGGGCTGGCTGCGGGGACGATGGGACGGCTTCAGGATTCGCTGGCACCGTTCAAGTGTGCCAGCTAACGCAGCCGTTGCCTCAGTGCAGCGGGTCCGATGTGGGGTAGTTCTCAGCCCGCCAGGTGTCCCAGTGGTTGCGGATGGCGTCGCGCTGGTGGCCGCCCAGATCGTAGGTCGAGACGATGGCCAGGGAGCCGCCGTCGGGCCGGACCCCCGGGATGGACGGCTGGTCCGCCACAATCACCAGGCCGTCCCCGTGCTCGGCGTAGCTCTGAACGGTCAGGCCCACCTGGTGGTTGCTCCGGAACCAGACCTTCCCGGAGATCTCTTCCCCCGTGGCGAGGGTCAGCGAATACGGTTCACCCGGGGCCGGTACCTCGGCCAGGCCGAGCTTGTCGATCGCCGAGCCCCCGGTGCCGGGCACCGAGAAGAAAAACGTCCGGCGGCTGCCGTGCGGGTGGTGTTCCAGGGCGAACCGGAGCTGGTGGAGGAACGTCAGCCAGCCCTGGGTGATGTCCTCATCCCAGGCCGCCCACTCGGAGTTGTGGTCGATCGCAGCCCGCGTCACACTGACTTCCGTACCGGCGGCGACGGGTTTGAGGGTGAACACATCGCCGCCGTCGACCACCAGCGAGGTGTGGTCCGCGCCCTCCACCACGTTCGGGCCGAAATAGATCGCGTTGACCTCGGCGGCCTGGTCGTCGGCCTCCCAGCCGTGCCACTGGGCCACCTTGGCGGGTTCGCGCAGCATCGTCCAGACCTGCGGCGCGTCGGAGTTGATCACCACGCTGAGATTGTTAGTCATGGGGTGAATCTACCGCTCCCGGCCGTGCCGGGGTAGGGCTAAACCGGCGCCGCAGCTCAGGCCCGCACGGACTCCAGTTCGTTGCCGATCCGGCGCTCGAGTTCGGGGCCGCCGATGGTCTGTGAGCCGCCGTGGGCGCGCAGGAAAAGGAGCGCCTCCAGCCGCAGGAGGCGCCATTCCCGTTCCGCGTCGGTGTTGGAGTTGTCGATGGCGCGGAAAATTTCCTCGTCGTACAGGTTCGGCTCGTTGAGTGAGCGCTGGCGCACCTTGGCGTTGATGCGGGCCTTGAAGGGATCCGTTTCCGTTGCATCCGGTGCCCGCAGGAACTTTTCGTACACCGCCGCCCGTTCGTCCTGACCCTGCTGCCGGCAGATGTAGCTGGACAGGGCGAGTGAGGCCTCCACCGACGACCAGCGGCCGGGGTTTCCGTCGAACGGCAGCACGTTGAGCAGGTCTGCGACGGCCAGGGCGTTGTCGGCGTCCTTGAGCACCACAAACAGTTCGTGGGCCAGGTCGCTGAGGTCCTTGAGGCAGCTGCCGGACTTGGTGTTGATGCCCTTGGTCAGCCGGTCGCTCAGGAGCAGCACACCCAGCGCATCCTGGTGCGCCTCGGCGGCGGCCTCCACCACAGACTCCGGCGTCCCGTCGGTGAGGGGGATCAGGGCCAGGTCCGCGTCGCTGGGTCCGCTGGCGGCGGGCGGGGCCGCCGGCGGGGGAGGGACGACGACGGCGGGAGCCGCCGTCGTGCTGGCGTCCTCCGCGTGCGCCGGGACCAGTTGCAGTTCCGGCCCGTCGCTGTCCGCGGGGAAGGCCGGGGCGGCCTCGCCGGAGGCCGCGTCCGCGGCGGCCTCGCCGGAGGCGGCGTCAGTGGCAGCGGAGCCGTCCGCGGTGACGGCCTCCGGAGGCAGTGCGTCGGCCTCCCGGACGAAGACGACGGAGCCTGCGGCGATCCGCAGCATTCCGCCGCCGGTGAGGGTGGCCCGCACGATGGCGGGGGTGCCGAAGTCGTCGTTATCGACGTCGACGCGCAGGATCTCCGCCGTGCGCTCGGCGTCGGGCAGGAGCAGCAGGTCCCCGGTCCGCAGAGATCCCGCCTGCCGTTCGCTGTAGTTCAGGGAGGCTGTGGGGTGGGTCATCGGGAGTCCTTAAATTCTCTTTCGGTCCGCTCAACAGTCTACAAAGACCGGGGCTCCTAGTGGCCGACGCCCGCGAACGCCAACGCCTGCCGGATCAATGCTCCGCGGCCCCCGCTGAACTCCAGCTGCACATCCGAGCTCATGACCTCTTCCGGCGTCATCCAGGTCAGTTCCAGGGCGTCCTGCCGCGGCGAGCAGTCACCCGTGACGGGGATGATGTACGCCAGGGCGACGGCGTGCTGCCGGTCGTCGGTGAACCCGGTGTGCGACGGGGACGGGAAGTATTCGGCCACCGTGAAGGGGACCGGGCTGATCGGCAGCTGCGGGAACGCGAGCGGGCCGAGATCCTTTTCCATGTGCCGCAGCAGGGCCGCCCGGATGGTCTCGCGGTACAGCACCCGGCCGGAGACCAGGGACCGGACCATGGTGCCGTCCTCGTCGGCCTGCAGCAGGGTGCCGACCTCATTCACAAACCCGAGCGGGTCCAGCCGGACCGGCACGGCCTCAACGTAGACCATGGGCAGCCGGCCGCGGGCCTCGAAAAGATCGTCGTCGGAGAGCCAGCCGGGATTGGGGTCGGGAGTGCGAACGTTCATGGTTAAGTTCTACCCCATCCGCGTTGCCCGGGCGTGGTCAGCCCCCGGGTCAGCGGGTCCGGGGCAGGCCAACCGCCGGGGCCGCGGCGATCCACAGGGAGTGGGGGCGGCCGGTGTCCGCATCGGGGCTGCCGACGTGCAGCAGCGGCACGGCGGCGTCGCCCAGGAGGGCAACGTCCTGCCCGGCGTCCGCGAGCCGCCCGCGCAGTGCGGCCAGGTCCCCGGCGTATTCGAAACCCAGTCCGGCGCCGCCGGCCACGGCCGCCGCCCCGCCGGCTACATTCCCGTCCGCAGGACCGACCATCAGCACGCCGCCGTTCTTCGCCGTAAACGCCTCCGCCACGGCGTCCCCGGCCCCATCCCCGTCCCCCGGCGCGCCTGCCGGGCGGGGGCGGGCGCCGATGTCGCGCAGCGTCCGGGCCGCCGCCGCGATGTCCGCCGCGAACCACACGCCGACGACGGCCAGGTCCGGATCCGCGTCCGCGGCGGTGGCCCAGGAGCCGTCGGAGGCACGGGCTGCGGCGTCGGCGAGGAAGCTGAATCCGTCCGGCGAGGTAACGCGGCACGTTGAGCCGTGGTCTGCCGCGATGACCTCCGCGGCGGTGCCGCCCCCGCCCGCGGTGCCCGCGCCGGCGTCGTTGGTCCGGCGGGCGAACTCCGCGAGGTCCCCGGCCTCGACGCCGAACGACGTGGTGCCGTCCTCCGCCGATCCCGGTTCGGCGACGTGCAGCGCGAGCCGCCCCGCGCCGGCGTCGAACTCCCGCCAGGTGGGCCCGGCGACCGTCTTGGCCACGCCCAGGTCCGTCAGCAGGCGCTCCCACTGGTCGAGGCGGGAGGTGAAGTGGATGGGGCGGACACGCAGCATTGGTACTCCCTGCTGGGTTGGGGCTGGGAGCACAATGGTGCCATGGCTGCTGAGCTTACGGAACTGCTGGTCAAGGACGCCGCCGAGTGGCGCTCCTGGTTGGAACAACACCACGGGGACAGCCCCGGGGTGTGGCTGGTGCTGCACAAGAAGGGCGGCTCCGTCACCGAGCTGGACTACGAGGCCGCCGTGCAGGAGGCGCTGTGTTTTGGCTGGATCGACGGCCAGGGCAGGCGCCGGGACGAGGAGACCTCGTTCCAGCGGATGACCCGGCGCGGCCCGAAAAGCGTGTGGTCGGCGCGGAACGTGGAGCGCATCGGGCGCCTCGAGGCGGACGGCCGGATGACGCCCGCGGGACGGGCCGCCGTCGAGGGCGCCAAGGCCGACGGCCGCTGGGAGGCAGCGTACTCCGGGGCCGCCACCGCGGAGGTTCCGGACGACCTTGCCGCCGCCATCGCGGCTAACCCCCGGGCGCAGGCGATGTTCGAGGTCCTGACATCCGTGAACCGGTACGCGCTGATCTACCGGACGAACTCGGTCAAGCAGGCCGCCACCCGGGAACGGAAGATCGCCGGGTTCGTGGAGATGCTGGCACGGCATGAGACGCCGTACCCGCAAAAGAAGCGTCCGTCCCCGGGGTCTCCAGCGGCTTCCCAGTAACCGTCCGGGATTCCGGCAGCCCAAGCTGGCATAGTTATCCAATGCCCATTACCCAGACCGGGAAGCCAGGTGCAGCCCTGCCCGTCCAGCTTTCGCAGCGCGCGCTGTTCTTTGCGGCCGCGGGCCTGCTGGTGGCCGGGGAGGCAGTGTTCTGGCTCATGCTGGCCGCCGTCCAGACGGACTCGGGACTCGCTCTGCTCGACGGCGGCGTCCACGACGCGCTCATCGAGGCCCGCTCACCGGCCGTGACAGTCATTATGGCTGCGGTCAGTGCCGTGACCGCCCCGCCGTGGCTGGGCGCCGTTGCGGGGGTGCTGGCGCTGGGCTGGGCGGGCTGGAAACGTGAGATCTGGCGGCCGGCGCTGCTGATCGGTTCCGTGGCCGCCGCGCTGGGCGTTTCCACTTTCCTCAAACACCAGATTTCGCGCGGCAGGCCCTCGGCCGCGGGCTTCCTCACCGGCCCGGACGACGCCTTTTCCTTCCCCTCCAGCCACACGCTCGGGGCAGGCGTGTTCCTGCTGGTGCTCATCTACCTGCTGCTCGCCAGCGCCGGAGCGCGGGCGGTCCGGCGTCCGACGGCGGTCCTGGCCTTCGCGGGGGCGGTCCTGGGCACGCTGCTGGTGGCCTTCAGCCGGCTCTATCTGGGCTATCACTGGCTCACCGACGTTGTCGCCTCGCTGGGGCTCGCGGTTGCCGTGACCGGGATCGTGGTCCTGGTGGACGGCCTGAGGGCCGCCCGGAAGGCGGCCCCCGCGTCCGGGCTCCCGGCCGCCTAGAAAGCTACGCCGAGCGCCTGCGCCAGCACCACGGCCGAGGCCGAGGACCAGGCCTGCGGGTGGCAGGAGGCCGGGTACGGGACGGCGTGCCCCGACTCCGCCGCGGTGACGCCGGCGAAGAGCTCGGGCAGCCGGTGGCCGAACGACCCCGCTGCCGCCAGCAGTCCCTCTGCGAGCACCCGGGCCTCGGCGGTGAAACCGTCGCTGAGCAGGCCCCGGATGGCGATGGCTGTGTCGTGGCTCCAGACCGAGCCGCAGTGGTAGCTGAACGGCCAGAAACCCGCGGCGCGGCTGGAGAGGGTGTGCAGGCCGTAGCCGGAGAAGAGTTCCGGGCTCAACAGCCGGTCCGCGACCAGCCGCGCCTCGCCGGGATCCAGGATGCCCGTGCCCAGCAGGTGTCCCATGTTTGAACCCGGGATATCCAGCGGAGTGCCGTGGCCGTCCAGGGCCATGGCGGGGAACCAGCCGGCGTCGTCCTCCACCCAGAAGCGCTCGCGGAAGTCCTGTTTCAGCGCCGCGGCGAAGTCGCGCAGTTCCGCGGCCCCGGGTTCCCCGTAGGAATCGAAGAGGTCCGCCGTGGCCACTGCCGCCTGGTAGGCGTACCCCTGGACCTCGGAGAGGGCGATGGGACCGTCAGCCTGCCGGCCGTCGCGGAACTGCATGGCGTCGCGGGAGTCTTTCCAGCCCTGGTTGCTCAGGCCGTGGCCGGAGGTGTCCTGATAGCTGAGGAATCCGGCGTTGGCCGTGTTTCCGGCGGCCCCGGCAGCCAGCAGCCACTGCGCCGCGCGGCCGGCGTTGGGCAGCAGGGAACGGACCGCGGAGTCGTCGGTGCCCGCCCGGCCCAGTTCGCCCAGCAGGCAGAGCCAGAGCGGGGTCGAGTCGACGGCGCCGAAGTACACCGGGGGCAGCCGCAGGGCCTGGCTCTCCAGGATGAGTTCCTTGGCGCGCAGTTCGTGCAGGATCTTGCCCGGTTCCTCGGCCGCGGCGGGATCCGTGGCGGTGCCCTGGTGGGCGGCCAGGGCGTGCAGGGTTCCGGCGGCCAGCGCTGAGTCGAAGGGCAGGAGCAGCCGGGCCGCCCAGAGCGAGTCCCGGCCGAAAAGGGTGAAGTACCAGGGGGCGCCGGCGGCCAGGAAGGGGGCCTCGGGGGCCTTGCGGGTCGCGAGGCGGAGCCCGTCGAGCTCATCGAGGGCGTTGTCCAGGAGCCGGCCCAGCGGTCCGTCCGGCTGCGCGCGGACCCGGCGGGTGGCCGGTGGGGCAGCCGTTACGGCGTCTTCGGTGTCGCTCAGGGCTGCTTGCCATTCGGCCTCCAGGGGCCGGCCGCGGCCGGCCGTTCCCCGCCAGACCAGCCGTTCGCCGGAGGCCACCTTGCCGGCCGCGGACACCGTCAGGGTTTTGCCGTCCTCGGTCCAGCGGAGGGTGGATTCGTCTGCCGCGGCGGGCTGCAGGGGTTCGCGGTAGCGGCCCAGCCGGATGGCGGCCATGTCGGTGAAGTCCGCGGCGAGGCGGACGCTGATCTCGGCGTCGAGGGCTTCCAGCGAGGTGCTCAGGCGGAGGGCCACACGGACGGTTCCGGGGGTGACCGTCCAGGTCTGCAGGAGTTCGACGGCGGGATCCTCGGTGGGACCTTCGATGCCGCGGACCAGGCCTCGGACCCGGAGCACCCCGCCGGGCGCGGACTCGACCGTGGCGGGCTCCGGGGCGAATCCGTTAACGGTCACCTCGGCGCGGCACAGCATCCGGGTGTCCCCGTGCAGCAGCCCGGTGAACCACTCGCCGGCGCCGGTCTCAGGTCCCGTGCCGGTGGCAGCTCCCGCGGCTTCGGAGCCCGGTGCGCCCCCGGTCAGCCGTCCGTCGGCATCAAGCCACACTTGGGTGGGGGCGGCCACGGCGCAGTGCTGACGGTGAAGTGCTGGCTGAACAGTCATGCGTCCCAGCCTATGCCGGGGCGTCCGCCGGACCTAGGTGTACTGGGCCACAAGGTTGGTGACACTCGGTTGATGGGTGTGGTGCCGATGCCGGTGTGGATGCGTTCAGTGTTGTAGTGCTTGAGCCAGGGCGCAAGGGCGGCTTGGCGGTGGTTGCTGCTGGTGAAGGTCTGCCGGTAGG